>CAVZZD010000007.1:0-346058 GCA_963779655.1 uncultured Actinomycetota bacterium
GATCGGCATGCCGATCGGATTGGCTGTCATCGTCTTCACGGTCGTCATCACCGCCCTCTACGTGCGCCGCGCGAACAGCGAATTCGACGCGCTGACCGAGCAGATCGCCAAGGAGGCGCTGAAGTGAGCGGCCGGACTCTCGCAAGGCCCTCGGCACGTCGCGCTTCTCGGCACCTGCGCCGCGGCGATGGCCGCCGGCGCGGACCTCGGCCAGGCAGAGAAGCAGCCGACCAACTGGACGGCAATCGGCATGTTCGTCGTCTTTGTCGTCGGCACGCTGTTCATCACCAAGTGGGCGGCGGCGAAGACCAAGTCGGCGGCGGACTTCTACACCGCCGGCGGCGGCATCACCGGCTTCCAGAACGGGCTGGCCATCGCGGGCGACTACATGTCGGCGGCGTCGTTCCTCGGCATCTCGGCCGCGGGATGGTCGCGCGGCTTCGACGGCCTGATCTACTCGATCGGCTTCCTCGTCGGCTGGCCGGTCGTGACGTTCCTGATCGCCGAGCGGCTGCGCAACCTCGGCAAGTTCACCTTCGCCGACGTGGCCGCGTTCCGCTTCCGCAGACGCCCGTCCGGGTCTTCGCGGCATCGGGCACGCTGGTCGTCGTCGCGTTCTATCTGATCGCGCAGATGGTCGGCGCCGGCAACTGATCAAGCTGCTGTTCGGACTGGATACTGGATCGCGGTCGTCATCGTCGGCGCACTGATGATGGTCTACGTGCTGTTCGGCGGCATGACCGCGACGACCTGGGTGCAGATCATCAAGGCCGGCCTGCTGTGGCCGGGGCGAGCTTCATGGCCTTCATGGTGCTGTACAATTCGGCTTCAGCCCCGAGGCGATGTTCGCGAAGGCGGTGGAGGTGAAGCGGGCATCGCGACGGGCAGGAAAGTCGCCCGAGGAAGCGGCCGCCGCAGGGCTTCTCGATCATGGGCCCCGGCGGCTTCATCAAGGACCCGATCTCGGCGATCAGCTTCGGCATGGCGCTGATGTTCGGCACCGCCGGGTTGCCGCACATCCTGATGCGCTTCTTCACCGTCCCGAACGCGAAGGAGGCGCGCAAGTCGGTGCTGTGGGCGACGACCTGGATCGGCTACTTCTACCTCCTGACCTTCATCATCGGCTTCGGCGCCATCATCTTCGTGCTGACGAACCCGCAGTTCCTCGATGCCAAGGGCGGTCTCCTCGGCGGCGGCAACATGGCGGCGGTGCATCTGGCCAACGCGGTCGGCGGCAACGTGTTCCTCGGCTTCATCTCGGCGGTGGCATTCGCGACCATCCTGGCGGTCGTCGCCGGCCTGACCCTGTCGGGAGCGTCGGCGGTGTCCCACGACCTCTACTCGACGGTGATCAAGAAGGGCAAGGCCGACAGCGCCGAGGAGTTGAAGGTCTCGCGCCTCACGACCGTCGGCCTGGGCATCGTCGCGGTCGTGCTCGGCATCGCGTTCGAGAAGCAGAACATCGCCTTCATGGTGCCTGGCGTTCGCGATCGCGGCGTCGGCCAACTTCCCGGTGCTGTTGATGTCGGTGCTCTGGAAGGACTGCACGACCACGGGCGCGGTCGTCGGCGGCTTTCTCGGGCTGATCTCGTCGGTGGTGTTGACGTGTCGTGTCGCCCGCGGTGTGGGAAGTGACGTTCGGCCACCCCAAGGGTTCGGCGCTTTTCCCCTACACGTCACCGGCGCTGTTCTCGATGACCATCGGCTTCGTCGGCATCTGGCTGTTCTCCATCACGACAACAGCACGCGCGCCGCGCAGGATCGCGCCGGCTTCCTGGCGCAGCAGGTGCGGTCGGAGACAGGCATCGGCGCTTCCGGGGCTTCGGGTCACTGAGGGACAAGACCATGTCGATCCAATCGCAGTACCTGCAATGCCGTACCTCCGCCGCGGAGGCCGTGCGCCAGGTGCGCGACGGCGACTTCGATCATCGTGCCCACCGGCGTCGGCGAGCCGCCGACCCTGCTGACCGCGCTGTCCGAGCAGCGCCGGGATTTCCGCGACGTCAAGGTCGCGCAGATCCTCGCGATGCGCAAGTACGGCTACATCGATCCCGCGACCGCGCGATCACGTTCGCCACGTCGCCCTCTTCTATCGGCGGCGCGACCCGCGCCGGCGGACAGGAGGGCTGGATCGACTTCATCCCGAACTACTTCTCGGAGATCCCGCAGCCTGATCGAGCGCGGGCAGATCGCCGGCCGACGTGGTGTTCGCATGGCCTCGCCGATGGACGCGCACGGCTACTTCGCGCTCAGCCTGGGCGCCGACTACACGATGGCCGCCGTCGCCCGGGCGCGCGCGGTGGTGCTCGAGGTGAACCCCAACGTGCCGTTCGCGTTCGGCAACTGCCACGTGCACGTCTCGCAGGTCGCGGCGCTGGTGGAGAGCAGCGACCCCGTGCTCGAAGTCGGCCTGCCGAAGATCGGCCCGGTGCAGCAAGCCATCGGCAAGTACGTCGCCGACCTGATCGACGACGGCTCGACCCTGCAGATCGGCTACGGCGGCATTCCCGACGCGGTCGTCATGCAGCTCACGCGACAAGCACGACCTCGGCATCCACACCGAGATGATCGGCGACGGCATCCTGACCCTGGTCGAGTGCGGCGCCGTCACCAACCGGCGCAAGAACTACCTGCCCGGCAAGATGGTGGCCACGTTCGCGCTCGGCTCGAGCAAGCTCTACCGATTCATGGACCGCAACCCGGCGCTGGAGATCCACCCGGTCGACTTCACCAACGACCCGTCCCTGGCGGGCCTGAACGACAACCTGGTCGCCATCAACGCCACCCTGCAGATCGACCTGCTGGGCCAATGCGGCTCGGAAAGCCTCGGCCCTGCGCCCGTACTCGGGCACCGGCGGCCAGACGCGACTTCGTGCGCGCCGCCAACCGTTCGCGCGGCGGCAAGGCCTTCATCGTCCTGCCCTCCACCGCCAAGGGCGACACCATCTCGCGCATCGTGCCGACCCTGACGCCCGGCACCCACGTCAGCACAGCAAGAACGACATCAACTACGTCGTCACGGAACACGGCGTCGCGCAGCTGCGCGGCAAGTCGGCGAAGCAGCGGGCGCTGGAACTCATCGCGATCGCGCACCCGGACTTCCGCGCCGAACTGATCGAGCAGGCGAGGCAGATGAAGATCCTGTGACGCCCGCACTCGCCGGCCCGCGCATGCGCGCGACGGCCCTCCTGACGGCGACGCGGAGGAACGAGCATTCAGCACGGGATCGACGGATCGTCCTACATTGCGACGGCATCCAGCCGGCAGCGAGGCCGGCGAGAGGGATCCGGGAACGCGCGCGCGGCGTCGCGGCCGGATGCGGCAGAACTTCGCCGCCAGGGAGGACGATCATGACGACATCGACGAAGCTCGCGCCGCTCGCCGCGGCGCTCGCGCTGGCATTCGCCTGCGCGCCCGGAGCCTGCGCACCCATCCTCTGCCCGGGCAAGTGGCGGCTGGTCGCCGCCGAGGGCCCGCCGGCGCCGCGCTCGCACACGAGAATGGCCTACGACGAGGCGCGCCAGCGCGTCGTGCTGTTCGGCGGCTTCGTGGATATTTACCTGGCTGGCGATACCTGGGAGTGGGACGGTGCCGTCCCGGAGCCAGCGCGCGGACGCGGGCCCGGCACCACGCGCCTACTCGGCCCTGGCCTACGACAACGATCGCCGGCGCCTGGTGTATGTTCGGCGGGCCAAGGGGACGGCTTCGAGGACTCAACGACACCTGGGAATGGGACGGCGTCGCCTGGCAGAAGACGCCGACGCCAATGAGGTCGCCGCGAACAGCGGCATGGGCCGCGATCGCCTACGACAGCCTGCGGCACGCATGGTGATGTTCGGCGGCTTCTTGAACGGCCGGCATAGCCCTCGACGACACCTGGACTGCGCAACGGCACCGACTGGAACTCCGCCTGTGCCGGCGGCCCGGGCGAACGGGCGAACACGGAAATGGCCTTCGACCGCGAGCGCGGCGTCACCGTGCATTTCGGCGGCCAGGCCTGCCCGACCCGCGAAACCTGGACGTGGGACGGCACGACCTGGTCGCAGGCGCGCGGCGCGCAGCCGACGCCGCGCACGTGATGCCGGCGCTCGCCTACGACAGCGCGCGCCACCGCGTCGTCCTCGTACGGCGGCAACGGGTGCTGCAGCGGCCACGACCCGGACGGACACCTGGGAATGGGACGGCGCGGACTGGCAACAGGTCGCCATCGGCACGGCCCCGGGACGCGCTGCGACGGCCCGGGCATGGCCTACGACCGCGCGCGCGGCCGCATGGTGCTGTTCGGCGGCGTCCGCCGGCGCGCAGGCGGCACCTGGACCTGGGCGGGCCCGACCTATCGCTGCGACGGCGCCGATCGCCGGCGACATCAACTGCGACGGCGTCGTCGACATCGACGACGGCAAGATCGTCGACGCCGCGCGCGGCGGCCGGCCTGCGCCGCCGACGACACGCGCGACCTCGACAGCGACGGCCGGATCACGACCCGATCGCAAGGCCGCTCGACGCGTTGTGCACGTTCGCCGATTGCGCGCGCAACGCGACGGGCGCCGATAGCGAGTGACGCATCCGCGGTGGCGCCCGGTCACCTGGGCGCCATGCGGGCGAACAGGGTGAATGCGTCGGATCGGCGCCGGAGTTCACGAGCCTGCGAACGCAAGGATCTTCTGACGTTTCTCCCTCGCCGAATGAGCGTCGTGTCATGCTGACCTGATCGGATCAACGTCACCCCATCTCGGATCGCAGCCGGGGCGCACTGGGGCACCGTCATCCTGCATGGAAAGGAACTCGACATGTCCGCACGACCTGGAGCCCTCTCTCTGCTTGTCTTGCTGGCGGCGTCGACGGCCGCAGCCGCCGAAACTTCCGGAACTGCTGGAACTGCGCCGACGAACTGGCCGATGTTCGGCCACGACGCCGCACATCGTGGGCGCAGCGCCGTGGTGGGCGCGCAGGCGCCGACCTTGAACTGGGCATCGGCGACGCGCAGTTTCTCGGGATTCGACTTCCTTCCCGACCTGGAGGATTTCTCACCGGTGATCGGCACCGACGGCGCCGTCTACTTCGCCGACGGGCAAGGCGTGGTCGCACTCAATGCCGACGGCAGCCTGCGCTGGGTCTACCCGCTCGCGCATGCAGCGTCAGCCGTGGCGCTCGGCGCCGACGGCGCGATCTACGCCGGGCACGAGAACGGCATGCTGGCCCTGAATCCCGACGGCACGCTGCGTTGGGACTACGCCGCGGGCATGCCGCTGCGCTGGCCGGTTGTCGCACCGGATGGCCGGATCGTCGCGAGCAGCCTGGCCGTACCGCACCTCCGCCAAAGCCTGGGCTATGGAGCGGTGGTCGTCATCGACGCGACTGGACGCGAGGTGATGCGCGTGAAAGTGCCCGGCGGCCCGACGGCCACCCCCGCGCTCGCGGCGGACGCAGGCGTCGTCGTGCCGGCGCGCCAATGCACGAGGTGGCGTTGGTTCGACCAAGTCCTGGAGTGCGTCGAATATCGCGCACTGCTGTATGCGGCGGGGCCGGACGAGCGCCAGCCGCACGTCGCCTTCGCATCGGTCAAGGGCCCGTCGAGCCGCTTCGCGAGCCCGTCGATCGGCAGTGATGGTGCGATCTATGTCGCGGCGATCGCGGGGTCGCAGGAGGTGCTATACGGCCTCGACCCCGATGGTCGCCCGCGCTGGAGCAGGACGCTCGATTGCTGCGACGTGTCGCCGCCGGCGATCGGGCCCGATGGCACCGTGTATGTCGACACCATGGGGGCAACCGGGCGAAGGTCGTGCATGCCGTGGCGCCCGACGGCACACTGCGTTGGCGGACGACCTTGCCGGAGGGCATCGGCGCGCTGCGACGGCCGGCTGTGGGGGCGGATGGGACGATCTATGGATCGGAGGTGGAAGGAACTGTCCACGCGCTGGCCCCTGACGGGTCGATTCGCTGGGCCAGGAAGTTGAACCTGCGAGCGGTCTTCTCTGCGCCGGCAATAGCGCCGGACGGCAGTGTGCTGCTGATGGATTCGCACCTCGATACCCAGGATTACGTTTACGAGTTGACGGTGCGCGCGATCGGGCCGGGTCCGGGCGTACAGGCGGAGGGGGTGCGCTGAAGGCGCATGGCCGACGGAAGTGACATCGGGCGAGCGTCCGACTCCCGGGCAATTCGCTCGTTTGTTGGCCTGCGTCGGCGGTCTGGAATGCAGCGGGGCGGAAGTTCAGGTCGCCGCCGCGAAGCGGCGCTCCCGGCCAGTACCGGTCTCCCGCGAGTGACCGGATTGCGGCTGTCCACCGAGCCGGCGGCAGCCCGGCTTGGCTATCGCCTCACGCAGTTCGGCTATGCCTTCCAGGCTCATAGCGCATGGACACCACCCCCGAGCCGAACTCCAGCCGGCTTACGAGCTTCAAGTCGACACGCTTCGACAGCCCCGCGAACAACGTCGGCCCGTGGCCCGCCAAGCCGGGATGCACCAGGAACTCGTACTCATCGATCAAATCCAGCTCCGCCAACGCAAGCGGGAGCGTCACGCCTCCTGTCAACAGCCCGTTACCCGACTCCCGCTTGAGCTGCTGAACGGCCTTCCCCAGATCCCCGCGCACGAGCTCCGCGTTCCAATCGACCTGGTCCAGGGTGCGTGACACGACGTACTTCCTTGCCGCGTCGATCGTTCGAGCGAAGGGCTCCATCCAATCAGGCCTCGCTCCAGTCCGCGCCGGCGGCCGAAACGCTGTTTCCATCATTTCGTAAGTCACGCGGCCAAATAGGAGGGCATCGGCCTGGACGAGGTTCTCGACAGCGTGACGATGCAATTCTTCGTCCGCGATCCCTGCACGATGATCGCAGCACCCGTCCAATGTGATATTGATGGAATACCGAAGGGGTCGCATTGCGCAAGCGTATCGCCGATAGGGTAGACCAACAAGTTGGCCACGATCGACTTTGCATTCTCGGAAGCGGTCGGTAATGACCGGCAGCTCGTGCTCCTGCCGCCCGAAACCCCAGGATAGCCGGACGACTCCGCGCTGGTGCCGGCTTGCTCAGACCTGGTGCGCCGCCACGATTCGCCGCTCTCCGACCAGGAAGGCATCGGCCACCAGCTGGAACGGCCGCCAGTCGACCTCCGACTCGCCGGCCGCGCACAGCTCGGCGAAGCGCGAGTACAGCCGAGGGTATTCGCCCGCCAGCGCTTCGTCGCTCCCCAGCGGCCGGCCGTCGATCTCCAGCGCGCCGCCGCCGCGGGAGAGCCTGAGGCGGCCGGAGGTGGTGACGAGCTCGATGTCCCAGGTCTGCTCGCCCTTCTGGCGGAAGTCGAATTCCGCGTTCACCGTGACGCCGGCTTCCGTGCGCAGGGCCAGGCGGGCCGCGATGGGAGCCTGCTGGTTCTCCGGGAACTCGAGGACGGCCTCGTGCACGAAGGCTTCATCGGGCAGCACCTCGGTCAGCACCGACAGGGCATTGATGCCAGGGTCGAATACGCCCAGGCCACCGGGCTCCCAGATCCATTGCTGGCCGGGGTGCCAGTGATGCACGTCTTCCTTCCAGGTGATGGTGCCGCCGGTGAGGGTACGCCCGCGCAGCCAGTCGCGCGCCGCGTCCACGCCGGCGGCGAAGCGCGAGTGCCAGGTCTGGAACAGGGTGCAGCCATGCCGCGCCGCCTCGGACTGCAGCAGGGCGATGTGCCTCGTCGTCGCGGCGGGCGGCTTCTCGAGCATGACGTGCTTGCCGGCCCGCAGCGCGGCGAGGGCGGCCTCGAAGTGCGCCTGGGGCGGCGTGCAGATGGAGATGGCATCGAGATGCTTCACCTCGGCCAGCAGGGTCTCGATGTCGGCGAAGTTCGCAACGCCGTCCACGCGCGCATGGCGACTGGCGCAGGCCACGAGCTCGAAGCGTGGGTCGGCGGCGAGCGCCGGAATGTGTTGATCGCGGGCGATCTTGCCGATACCTACCAGGCCCAACTTCAGTGGCATGCCGTTCCCCGGGAAA
Organism: uncultured Actinomycetota bacterium; assembly: GCA_963779655.1. Taxonomy (GTDB): domain Bacteria; phylum Actinomycetota; class Actinomycetes; order Mycobacteriales; family Mycobacteriaceae; genus Mycobacterium. The sequence continues at coordinate 7,981 of CAVZZD010000007.1, forward strand.
TGGCGTCGCATCGATCGATACGCGACGATGGTTGCATGGCTCGACGGGCCGGTTGCCCCTCGAGACTTTCATGTTAACGCCCAGCGTTCGGCGTCCGGCGCCCGGCCGCCGGCGCGATTCTCACAGGTCAAACTACACCGGCGCGTGCTCGAGACGCATGGCCATGGCGCGTTGGAACGCCGCGGCCCACCAGAGTTTCCGGGATGGCGGCCGCGCATGAACGAGAGCAGCATTGCAGGCGTGATGAACGCCCTCCTCCGCCCGGCCGGCCCCTGCTCGTCCTGCGGCTTCGCCTGCGACGCGGGCTTTGCGTTCTGCCCGCGCTGCGGCAACTCGCGCGCCGAAGCAGCTCCAGCGCCGCCGCCCGAGCCCGAGGCGGACCGCCGCCAGGTGACCGTGCTGTTCGCCGACCTCACCGGCTTCACATCGCTCGCCGAGGGGCTGGACCCCGAGACCGTGCGCGCCTTCCAGAACGCGCTCGTTCGCGGCGATGGCGCAGGCCATCGAGCGCTACGACGGCTTCGTCGAGAAGTTCGTCGGCGATGCGGTGATGGCGGTGTTCGGCGCGCCGCGCGCGCACGAGGACGATCCCGCTGCGCGCGCTGCAGGCCGCGCAGGACATGCTGCAGGAGCATCGACCGGCTCAGCCGGCAATGGGCCGCGCGCCTCGGGCCGGGCGGTGACGCTGCACATCGGCGTGCACACCGGGCCGGTGGTCGCCGGCAGCCTGGGGCAGCGGCGCCGGCGGCGCCTACGCGGTCACCGGCGACACGGTGAACACCGCGTCGCGCCTGCTGTCGGCGGCGCGACCGGGCACGGTGCTGGTGCTCGGAAGCGACGCGCGCGCTGGTGCGGCATCGCTTCGACGTTCGAGCCGCGCCGGCCGAACTGGCGCTGCGCGGCAAGGCGCAGCCGCTGCAGGTGCATCGGCTGCGCGGCGTGCGCGCAGCGACGCAGTGCTCGGCGCGCGGCCTCGCCGAGCTCGGGCTGGCGGCGCCGCTGGTCGGGCGCGACGACGCGATCGAGCGCGCTGCTGGCCGCATTCGAGCGCATGCAGCGGGGCCGCGCCCAGGTCGTCAGCGTCGTCGGCGAGGCCGGCGCCGGCAAGTCGCGCCTGCTGGCCGAGCTGTTCGCGCGCCTCGCAGGCCGACGGCCGCCTGGCCGCGACCGGCGTGCGCCGCGCCAGCCTGCTCGTCGCTGGGCGAGCCGACCTACGGCACCTTCGGCGCGCTGTTCCGCGACGGCCTACCGGGTCGAGGCGCGACGACTCGCTGGAGGTGGCGCGGCGACAAGCTGCAGCAGGGCCTGCGGGCGCTGGGCGCCGAGCGCGGACGAGGCCGAGGCGGTCGCGCAGGTGCTGAACTACCTGCTCGGCATCCAGGAGGCGCAGCCCGCGCGACATCGAGCCCGAGCAGCTGCAGCGCCAGATCACGCTGGCCGCGCGCGCGCTGATCGAGCGCCGCCTGTCGCAGCAGCCGCTGATGATCGTGCTCGACGACCTGCAATGGGCCGATGCGGCCTCGGTGGACCTGCTGCGCGAGGTCGTCGACCAGCTCGCCGACCGGCCGCTGATGCTGCTGGCCTCGCAGCGCCCCGACGCGCGCGCGCTGCGCGCCGGCGCGTGCCGAGCCATCCGCCATCGAGCTCGAGCCCGCTGGCCGAGCAGGACGCGCGCGCGCTGGTCGATCCACCTGCTCGGCGCGCCGCCGGCGACGGCCTGGCGCCGGTGCGCGACCTGGTCGCGGCGCGCGCCGGCGGCAATCCGCTGTTCGTCGAGGAGATCGTGCGCAGCCTGGCCGGCCGCGGCCTGCTGGTGCGCGCAGCGGCGAGCGCTGGGCATGCGAGCCGCGACGTGCGAGGCGCTGGACGTGCCGCCGACGCTGTACGGCCTGCTGCTGTCGCGCATCGACCGGCTGGCGCGCCGACGACCGCCGCGCGCTGCAGGAGGCGGCCGTGCTGGGCGCCGAATTCGACGCGCGCGCTGCTGCAGCGCATCGCCAGCGAGCCCGCGACGATCGAGGCCGCGCTGCGCTCGGCTGGCGGCGGCCGACCTGATCCGCGCCGCGAGCGGCAGCGAGGACGCGCTGGCGCTTCACCCACGCGCTGCTGCACGAGGTGGTCTACCAGAACCTGCTGCTGGCGCGGCGCACCGAGCTGCACCAGCGCGCCGGCCGGCGCTCGAAGCAGTGCTCGGAGCGGCATGGCGCCTGCCGACGGCGAGGCCCGCAGCCCGCGCGCCTGGCCGAGCTGGAGGCGCTGGGCCACCACTGGAGCCTGTCGCCGGACAAGGCGCGCGGCGCGCGCTACCTGCTGGCCGCCGGCGACTGGGCGCGCGCCGTCTATGCCAACGACGACGCGCATGCGCCACTACGAGCGCGCGCTGCGCACGCTGGCCGATGCCGGCGACACGCCGGCGACGGCCGAGTCGAGGCCATCGGAACTCGACGCGCGCGAGCGGCTGGCCGACCTGCTCGGCACTGCAGGGGCGGCGCGCCGAAGCGCTGGCGCAATACGAGCGCCGTGCAGCGCGCCGTCGAGCGCGCGACGCGAGCCGCGTGCGCGCCGCGCGCGTGCTGCGCAAGACCGGCGGCCTGCACTGGGAAGCCGGCGAGCGCGAGCGCGCCGGCGCCTGCTTCGACGCCGGGCCTGGCGCGCCTGGGCGAGGACGGCGACGCCGATCGAGCGCGCGCACCTGTTCCAGGAGATGGGGCGGCTCGCCTTCCGCGCCGGCGACAACGCCGCCGCGCTGGCGCTGGCGCAGCGCGCGCTGGCCGAGCTGCCCGCCGACGCGCCGGGCCGCGCGCGCGAAGCCGCGCGTCGTGCGCGCCGCAGGCCTGCAACACGCTCGGCGTCGCGCTGGCGCGCCTGGGCCGGCCCGCCGAGGCGGTGGAGCAGATCGAGAGCAGCGTCGCCCAGGCCGAGGCGCACGAGCTGCTGCAGGCGGCCTGCCGCGGCTACACCAACCTCGGGCGTGCTGTATGCGTCGCTCGACCCGCAGCGCAGCATCGAGACCTGCCTGCGCGGGCTGGAGACCGCGCGCAAGGTCGGCGACCTCGGCTTCCAGTCGCGCCTGTACGCCAACCTGGCGGTGGCCTATTGCGCGCTGACCAACCGCTGCGAGGCCGAAGGCATCGAGGCGGCGCGCGCCGCCGCCAGCCTCGACCGCCGGCTCGGGCTGCTCGACCACCTGGCGGTGCCGCTGATCGTGCTGGGCCAGATCCACCAGTGCCACGGCGACCATGCGCGCGCCTTCGCGTCCTACAAGGAAGCGTTGCAACTGGCCGAGCAGATCGACGAGCCGCAACTGCTCTTCCCCTGCTACGATGGTTTGGCGACGCTGTACCTCGATGCCGGGCGCCTGGCGCAGGCCGAGACCTACCTGGCCAAGGCGCAGGCGGTCTGCGAGCGCGCCGGCCTCGAGCCCGACGCCCTGATGGTGCTTCCGTTCCTCTGCTGATACCTGCCGCAAGGAGCCTCGACATGACGACTCCTCGATGCATCCACCCGTCGCGCCCGGCGAAGCCGGCCCCGCGACTTCGCGCTGCCGGCGGTGGCCGGCCCCGGGACCGTCTCGCTGGCCGACTACCGCGGCCGCAGCCCCTTGTTGCTGGCGCTGATGGTCGGCCTGTGGTGCCCGTTCTGCCGCCGCCAGCTGGTGCAGCTCGGCGCCTCGAGGGCAAGCTGAAGGCGCTGGGCGTCGAGAGCCTGGCGGTGGTGGCGACCGAGCCCGAGAATGCGCGGCTGTACTTCAAGTTCCGGCCGACGCGGCTGCGCCTGGCGTCCGACCCCGACGCTGTCGACGCACCGCGCCTACCGCGTGCCCAAGCCCGAGCCGACGCCGGAGCTGCTGCAGGCGCTGGATGCAGATCACGCGTCAATCCCACCGGCGAGCTGCCCGAGCCGCTGCCGATCGCGCCAGGCCGCCAAGGTGCTGCAGCGAACTGGACGGCTACGTCTGACACGCCCGACGACCACGCGCGACGTCGACCGGCAATGGCCGCAGCTGAAGGCGCTGTTCATGATCGACCGCGACGGCATCGTGCGCTGGGCCGACATCGAATGCGCCGACGAGGGCCTGGCCGGCATCGGCAAGCTGCCGTGCGAGGAAACGATTCTCGACGCGGCCGCGCCTGGTTGCGGCATGAGCTGCGGTGCCGACGCGCGCGCGTCGGCCAGCTGATCCTGCAAGCGACGCCGGTCGGCCATCAGCCGGCCGGCCACCAGCGTGACGATCTGGAATCCGAACGACGGGTTCTGGAAGTACAGCTGCTGGAAGGTGGTCTCGTCGATGCGCAGCACCGTGCAATCGGTGACGCAGCGGGCGGTCAGCGAGCGGCGCTTGTCGGGCGCGAAGAAGGCGATCTCGCCGAACAGCCGCCCGGCCTCCATCGTCTCGCCGATCTCGTCGAAGTCGATGCGGCCCTCGGCCAGGAAGTACAGGTGCGTGGCGGCGTCGCCCTTGCGGAAGAGCACGTGACCTGCCTTGTAGCGCCGCTTGCGCATGTAGGGCTTGAGCCAGACGCCTGACAGGTCCTGCGCGGCGGCGGCGGCGCTCACGCGCCGGGTCAATCGCACCATGTCCGTGGCACGCCAGACGTTGATCGGCAGCAGCGCGCCGTGCAGCAGCACCATCACCGGCGAAGGATGGAGCGCGCCGTAGATGAGGAAGCCGAGGTTGCCGCCCACGGCCAGCCACCGAAGCGGAATCATCGTCTTGACGAAGGCGCTCACCACCACCAGGGCGGCCGCCACGAGAGCCGAGCTCAGCGCAAGGACTTCCAGGGGCGAGGAGAGGTCTCCCGTGAGGCCGGCGACCGCAGCGGCGAACAGCGATGGCGCTGACATGCGTGAGCTCCTTTGGGGGCTGTCGCGCAATGTGCCACAGCGCGGGCCGGGGCGGAATACTCGCGCTCATGCCCCAAAGAGCCGCCCGCAGCCTCGGCCGCAGCGAACGAGATGTTCAGTGTTTTGGTTGTGTGACGACAATCACCCAATGACCGACCCCGTCTCGCCGCCTCCTGCGCAGCCCCGCAATCCATTGCACGGCCTGACGCTGGAAGCCATCGTCACCGCGCTGGTCGACGAGTACGGCTGGGACGGCCTCGACGCGCGCATCCCCCTGCGCTGCTTCGCCTTCGAGCCGAGCGTCAAGTCGAGCCTGAAATTCCTGCGCAAGACGCCGTGGGCGCGGGAGAAGGTGGAACGGCTGTACCTGTTCATGCTGCGGGAGGTGCGGCGCGACGCGCGGGCGCGCTCGCGCCCTTGAGCGCCTGCGTCGTTCTGCTCGAGCATTGTTGCGGACGTGGGGGTTCTCGAGGGACTGCCTTTTTCCCCAGCTACCTCACCGCGATCCCCGCGGGGTTCGGTTCGGTCGCCACCGTCCCGTCCTCCACCGGCACCAGGCCGCCGCCGTCGGCGATCTCGAATTGCCGCACCGAGTTGTCGGTCTCGGTGACCGCGTACAGGTAGCGGCCCGACGTAGCGACTGCCAGCGACGACGGCGTGAAGCCGCTCGCCGACGCGGCATCGGGCAGGCGTTGCAGGGTGCCATCCGCCGCGATCGCGTAGGCGAGGATGCTTCCCGCCAACTCCGGCTGGGCGAGCGCGACGTACGCGTAGCGGCCCGACGGCTCGATCGTCATCCCCACGGCCAGCGCACCGCTCGCGGTCTGGACCTTGGCCGGCGTCATCGGGTCGAGATGCCCGTCCACCGGCGAGACGGTGTACTGCGAGATCTCGCCGCCGACCGCGTTCGTCACGTAGGCGGTGCGGCCTGACGGCGCGATCACGATGCTCGACGGGAACTGCCCGCCGGTCGGAACGCCCGGAGTGGCCGCCGGCGACAGGCGCCCGTCCGGCCCGATCGCGAACTGCCAGACGATGTTGTCCACCGCGCTGCCGACGTACGCATGGCGACCCGACGGATCGATCGCCAGGCGCGTCGAGACGGCGAACGCGCTGGAGCCCGTGGCAACGGTCGCTGGGTTCATTGGCGTGAGGCTGCCGTCGTCGCCCGAGACCGCGTACTGCGCGACTTCGTTGGAGCTGCGCAGCGCGACGTAGGCGTGGCGCCCGGACGGATCGATGGCGACCGCCGCCGGCACCTGGTCGTCCGGCATTGCGAGCGGGTTCCCGACCGGCGACAAGGTGCCGTCGTCGGCAATGCTGAACTGCGAGAGGGCGTGTCCCGTGCCGTCGGCCACGTAGGCGTGGCGGCCGAGCGGATCGACGGTCACGTCGGAGGGGCCTGGACCCGCGGGAACCGCCGCGGGCGCCGCGGCCGCCAGCCGCCCGCCTGGTCCGACAGCGTACTGCGACACCGCGTCGGACAGGTCGGCCACGTACGCCGAATGGACGCCAGCGCGGCATTGCACCTCGACCGTCACGTCCGCGCCAGCGATCATCCCGCTGCCCGGCATCAGCGTGCACAGTTGCGGCGGCCGGGCGAGCTCGGTGTCGGCGGTGACCGCGTAGCCGGCGCCGTCGGGCAACTGGGTGGGAAAGTCGGCGACGCCGTTGTTGGCGATGACGAGAAGGTCGGCCCAGTTGTTCCAGCACCAGGCCCCCGCCTACCAGCCCGCTGATGTGCACGCGAGTCACAAATCTCTGCGGCGCGAGCGGTGGACCGGCGTCGCCCCCGTCGCCGCAACTCGCGACGAGCACGAGGACGCCGCCAATCGCGCGTCGCAGGCAACGGTCGGTGCGAGGCTCCATGAACGGAGAATCGAGAACGCGGGCCCGAAACCGACAAGGGGTGGTGACGATCCGGGCGGACTGGAGTCGTGCTCCGGCAAGTGGGGCAGCCCCTGCCGCCGAGCCCGTTGCACCGCTGATTGCTTGGGCACCGGCGCCAGTCTCGGCGCAAGCGACCTGACACGGCAGCCGATTAGCGAAGGAGACCTCCTTGCTATTTGACGGGCGTGAGAACCTTCCAAGGGGACTCCCACGCGGGCTCTCGATAGCCTTCCGCCGTCGCCCAGGTTGTCTGGTAGACAGCCCAGCCACTCGCCCGAGGAACGAATAGCCGAATCCTGGCTCGCCCGAGACTTCCAATATCGAACCTCCGACAGGAAGCTCCGACTCGTCCAAGCGCAAATGGGCCCGCTTCGCAATCTCTCCAATCACTACCTGATTGGGTCTGAAGCACCAGCGTTCCCCCAGCGCCTCGGCGAAGCAGCCGTGGAACAACATGTCGAAGTAGGGAGCGTTCATTCCCCGCCGGCGGCACGTCGGATAGCCGCACGAACGGACCCGCGGGTCGCAGCTTTCCAGGTTGCATCTCGAGTTGATTCCCGACGAAGGAGAGGCATTCGTGTCCCAGCTCTTGTTCGAGGGTCGCTCCCTCGTGCCAGTTGAACGAGACGCTGACGGAGCCATTGGCGGCGATGCGTAGCTCCGATACCGCGCCGGTATCGTCTTGTCCCTTGTCCCATCGACGAGTCCTTCGCACGCTGTCGACGAGGTCGCCGCGAGCATAGACGCCAGCGTGTCTGGCCATCGCAGTCGGTTGATCGCTGCAGACGGATTCATCGGGAGCAGCAACGGCGCCGAAGGCTGCAATGGCAAAGGTCAGCGCAAGACTTTTCTTTGGCGCGGAAGGTACGGACATGTGATCGAACGGGCACCGTGCAATGTGTTCAGCCGCCCATTCTGCATGGTCGGTGAAGCAGCCTAGCGCAAACTCAGGGACGCCAATGGCAATGCATGGCGGTCGGCGCGTCCCGATGCACAACAAGCCCGCGAGGGCCGATTCCCGGATCCTGCCTGGCGGCAGCGGGCCCGCGTGCGCCCCTGACCGACCCGGCGAATCGATCGCGTCTTCTACTTCGCACGCTGCAGCGAGCCGGCAAGACTCGACCTACCTGCCGGCGCCCGCCCCGCCCTGCCGCATCCGGCGCCTCCACTCGGAAGGAGTCTCCTGGAACTGGCCGATGAACCAGCGGGTGAACGAGCTGAGCTGGCCATAGCCGACCAGCTCCGACACCCGCGTCAGGCTGTGGCCGGGCTGGGCCAGATAGCGCAGCACCAGGTCGCGCCGGACCTCGTTGACCAACTCTGAAAAGGCGACTCCGTCCGCAGACAACTGGCGCTGCAGCGTCCGAACGTGCAGGCCCAGGCCCTGTGCCGCCTGCTCGATCGACGTCCGGCCGAGCGGAAGCTGCACGTACAGGACCTTGCGCACGGTTTGCGCGAGGGTGTCCTCCCCCGCCTCGCCGGGCACGTCGATCAGGCGCCGCGCGTAGGCGGCAAGCACCGGGTCGGCCAGCGGGTTCGGGCTGTCGAGGTCGGCCGTCGCGCAGACGATGCCGTTGAACTCGCTGCCGAATTTCAATCTGCAGTTGAAGAGTTGCCGGTGCCGATGGATGTCGGCCGGGGCGGCATGGCGGAAGTTGACGCTCTGAGGGTTCCAGCGCTGGCCGGGCAAGGTGGCGCAGAGGCGGAACAGGACGCCCAGCACGAGCTCGGTCGCCTGGCGCGAACGGGCCGCTGCGGGCCCGACCAGCTCCTCGCGGATCGCCGTGGACTTGCCGGTTTCGACCATGGCCAGTGCGAGCGTGCCGCCCACCAGTTGCCGGCTGTGGATCAGTGTCTGAAGCACGGCGCGCAGGCTGGACAGGTGGGTCAGCAAGAGGCTGAGCGCTCCCAGATCGGACAGCCGCCTGGCCTGCGCCATCCGCAAGCCGAAGTCGGCGAGTCCGCTGGCCTCGGCCGACTCCTCCAGCAACTGCAGCGCAGCGGCCAGCGGGATGCGCTGCTCCGGGTCGACCAGCATCCGGCGGGACAGCCCCGCCCGGCGCAGCAGCGGCTGCGGGTTGAGGCCCGCGGCTTCGGCGACTTCGAAATAGTGGGCCAGCGCTGCAGCGCGAATGTGCCGGCGGGCATGGACGGCGGCTGGCATTCATCTGCATTTGATCCACGTCAAACCGGGGTCGTCGGCCAGTATAGGTGATGTCGCGAAATGAAAAACTTCTGTCGTCGAATGAAAACCACCACCGACGCCCTGGGCCTTAACTTTCGGCCTCGCGCATTCGATCCAGCAGGAGACGACTTGAGACCCTGCTTGCTCGACACCCGCCACCTGCGGCCTTGCCGCCCACCCGAGCCACTGAGGATTGCGAAATGCGAGTAGAACCACTGACCGCCAGCATCGGCGCCGAGCTCGTCGGCGTGAACCTGGCCGATGCCGCGCACGACGACGGCCTTTTCAACGAGATCCGTTCGCTGCTGCTCAAGCACAAGGTGCTGTTCCTGCGCGACCAGGACATCAGCCGGTCCGACCACGTGGCCTTTGCCCGGCGCTTCGGCGAGCTCGAGGACCACCCGGTGGCCGGGCAGCCACCCGGAGCACCCGGGCCTGGTGCAGATCTACAAGAACCCGACCAGCCGATCGACCGCTACGAGAACGCCTGGCACACCGACGCCACCTGGCGCGAGAGCCCGCCGCTGGGCTGCGTGCTGCGATGCGTGGAATGCCCGCCCGTCGGCGGCGACACGATCTGGGCGAACATGGTCCTGGCCTACGAACGGCTGCCGCAGCACGTCAAGAACGAGATCGCCGGCCTGCGCGCGCGCCACAGCATCGAGGCCAGCTTCGGCGCCGCCATGCCGATCGAGAAGCGCCTGGCGCTGAAGGCGCAGTACCCGGACCCGGAGCACCCGGTGGTGCGCGAGCATCCGGAAACCGGCGAGAAGGTGCTGTTCGTCAACGCCTTCACGACGCACTTCACCAACTTCCACACGCCGGAGCGCGTGCGCTTCGGCCAGGACTTCAACCCCGGCGCGGCCGATCTGCTGCGCTACCTGATCAGCCAGGCGTTCATCCCCGAGTACCAGGTGCGCTGGCGCTGGAAGCCCAACAGCATGGCGATCTGGGACAACCGCAGCACCCAGCACTACGCCGTGATGGACTACGCCCCTTGCCACCGCAAGATGGAGCGCGCCGGCATCGTCGGCGACAAGCCCTATGGCGTGGGCGAGAAGCCCGCCCCTGCGCGTGAAGCCGCGCTCGCCGTCTGACCGCAACTTCAGGAGACCGACATGAATTTCATCGATGGATCGCTGTTCGTCGAGAACATGCAAAAGCTGGTGATCACCGCCGCGCCCTACGGCCCCGAGTGGATGCCGTCCGATTTCCCCGAGGACATCCCGGTGTCGATGGACGCGCAGATCCAGAAGGCGGTGGACTGCTACAACGCCGGCGCCACCGTGCTGCACATCCACGTGCGCGAAGAGGACGGCAAGGGCTCCAAGCGCCTGTCCAAGTTCAACCAGTTGCTGGCCGGCATCCGCGAGGCCTGCCCGGAGATGATCCTGCAGGTGGGCGGCTCGATCTCGTTCGCGCCGGAAAGCGAGGGCGACGCGGCCAAGTGGCTGTCCGACGACACCCGCCACATGCTGGCCGAGCTGAAGCCGACGCCCGACCAGGTGACGATCGCCATCAACACCAACCAGATGAACGTCGTCGAGCAGATGACGGCCGCGGACGTGGCCGGCACCTCGCTGGCCGATCCCGCGCTGACCGAGGCCTACCGCGAGATGACGATCCCGGCCGGCCCGGGGTGGGTCGAGGAGCACATCCGCCGGCTGACCGCCAACGGCATCCAGACCCACTTCCAGCTGGCCGGCATCTCGCAGCTGGAGACGGTCGAGCGCATGATGCGGCGCGGCGTCTGCAACGTGCCTTGATCCTGACCTGGGTGGCCATCGGCGGCGGCTTCGAGGCGCCGAACCTGTACAACCTGGCCAACTTCGTGCGCGCCTGCCCGGACGGCTCGGTGCTGACGCTCGAAACCTCCATGCGCCACGTCCTGCCGCTGAACATGATGGCCATCGCGCTGGGCCTGCACGTGCGCTGCGGCATCGAGGACAACATCTGGAACCAGCGCCGCACCGCCAAGATGGGCACCGTCGAGCAGATCGAGCAGCTGGTGCGCATCTCGCGCGAGTTCGGCCGCGACATCGCCAACGGCAAGGAGGCGCGGCAGATCTACAAGATCGGCACGTTCTACGAGAACGCCGACGAGACGCTGGCGAAGAACGGCTTCGCGCCCAACCGCAAGCCGAGGCAGGCCGGTTTCACCCAACACGCTTGAGGCAAGGAAGCGACCATGTACAAGCATCTGCTCTGTCCCCTGGACGAGACGCCCCTGTCGACCGCCCACGTAACGAGCACCATCGCGCTGGCCAGATCGATGGGGCCCGGATCACGTTCTTCCACGCCAATCCGGACTGGGGCTCGACCGGGGACGGGGCGCTGCTGATGGTGATGAATCCGGCCCTGTACTCGGAGGTGGCGCTCGGCGAAATGAACGCCGTCCTGATGAAGGCGACCGCGGCCGCGAAGGCCGCCGGTGTGCCGTGCGGGGCGATCGCGCGCACCAGCGACCATCCGGCGACCGCGATCGTCCAGGCGGCACAGGACCAGGGTTGCGATCTGATCGTGATGGCCTCCCACGGGCCGGAGTCCGCCTGGAGCAGCTGGCTTCGCAACTCGCAGACCGAGCGCGTGCTGCGGCATGCGCCCGTGGCGCTGCTGGTGACGCGGGTGGAGTCGGAGCGGCCGCTCAGCGACCGCGAGCGTGCGCTGGACATCATCGGTGACGAGCACCGCTCCATCGCGGTCGTCGTGAGCGCCATGCGCGACATCGCGAATGACCTGACCACGCCGCGGCATGAGGATGCGGACCTGCAAAGCCTCGCCGGGATGGTGTCGTACCTGCGAGGCTTCCCGGAGAAGGTGCATCACCCCAAGGAAGAGGCGCACCTGCACCGGCTGATGCGAGCGAGGAATCCGTCATGCGAGGCTTTGCTGGCGGACGTCGAGTCGCAGCACGACACGGAACGCCGGCTGATCGAGCAGGTCAGCGCGTGCCTGGAAACCGGCGGCGATCGCTTCGAGGCATTGCAGGACGCGGTGCGCCGATTCACGGACCATGTGTCGCGCACCTGAGGCTCGAAGAGACGCAAGTCCTTCCGCTCGCTTCGAGTGCCTGGGCGACGACGACTGGGCGGAGGTCCTCGAGGCATTCCTGGACAACGACGACAGCCGACTCGGCAACCTGAGCAGCGGAGAACTGCGACGACTGTTCACGCACATCGCGAACGGGATTGCCACGCGGGGCGCGCCTCAGCCTGCTTGACGGCAGGAGCGACCCCGCTGGATCAAGTCGCGGGAAAGCACTGGCCGCTTCCCGTACCGATTTCTTCCCCGAAACTTGTCGAGCTGATTTCATGTCGCCCCGAGGGTGGAAACCTAAGCTCCGTAGCGTGAATCGATCGGCGGTATCCTGGCCAATCGCGGCCCCAATCGATCCGGATTCACGTCGACATCGGGTGTCGCGCGCAGCGTGGCAACGAATGCCGACCCTGCTTCTCATTCCATTCAAGGAGGTTCCAGTGAAATTCGATCGATTGACAAAGGCCCTGGCGGCCGCGAGCATGTTGGCGGTGTGCGCTAATTCGGCCTACGCCGTCCAGGAAGACCCGGCAGCCGTCGCGCCTGCCGCGGGCGGCACGGCGGCAGCAACGCGGTCACGGCCAAGCTGTGTCCCGCGGGCTACTTCCGGGTCGGCACGAATCTGTGCATGACCGGCGCCCTGGGGCCGGACTCTTTCGCCAATGCGCTGGCCGTCTGCCAGTCGCTGGGCGGAACGGTCGCGGGCTATGGCCCATGGCGCTATCGCATCCTGTTCGGCGACGGCGTGATGCCGCCCGTGGGCTACTGGCTGGGCCCCATCACGGCCGACAACACCGCGCTGTTCGTCAACCAGGCGGATTCCGAGCGATTTCGATGGTGAGACCAATCGCTTCGAGATTCGCAACTACGTGTGCTCGAAGGGTTGAGCGAACGGGGCCGCGGGCCCGCACGGGCCCTGGCCCTTCATGCTCACGGCCCGCCCTCAAGTGTCAGACTCGTCGACCAGGGAGCCACGAAGCGATAGCCGAAGCCGGACAGCGTGCGCACGTAGCGGCGGGGCTGACGCCGATCGTCCAGGGCCTGGCGAATGTCCTTGATGGTACTGGTCAGGGTTTCGTTGCTGATGATTCGCGGGGACCAGACGACGTCGCACAGTTCGTCCTTGGGCACCGCGCGCGGGCTTTGCTCGATCAGGTAGCGCAGGCACTCGTACGCCTTGCGCCGAAGCCTGACCTCGCTGTCGTGCCGAAGCAGGACCCGACGCTGGGTACAGAGCCGAAATTCATCGAATGCATGGACGCAGGCGCCCGAGTCTAGACTGCAGCGCATCGATATCTGCAATGCGGCGGCAGTGCTGCATGCTGCACCGCGTGTCTTCTCTCTAGATTTCGGGAATCGCCTCGATTCGACGACAGCCGGCGCACCTTCTTTACATCGGCGTCCGAGCTCGGCTTGTCGCCGCGGTATTGGGCGGCGATCATCGGTGAGCATCACAACGCCAGCGCGAACGGCCCGTGGCAAGTTGCTCCTGCAGGAAGCGGACGCATACCCGCACCTTGGCCGAATGACTCAGGCGCACGGTGCTCGCGGCCCAGATGTCGGCGGGCTGCGAAGTGGGCCGGCAGGACCTGGGACCAGGCGTCCCGCGAGCAGGTCGGCGTGCACGTCCCAGCGAGACGGCAGCAGGATGCCGTGCCCGTCCTTCGCCCAGCCGCGCACGATCTCCGAATTGTTCGATGACAGCCGCCCGGTGACCTTGACCTTCTCGTCGCCGCCCGGGCCGGTCAGGCGCCATACGCCGAAGGCCTGGTGGCGATCGCGCAGGACGAGGCAGTCATGCTGGCTCAGTTCCGCAACGCTGCCCGGATGGCCCCGACGCTCGATGTAGCTCGGGGCTGCGCAAAGGATCCGGCGGCTGGCCGCGATGCGATGGGCGACCAGGTGGGGCTCGTCGACTTCGGCGACCCGCACGTCGAGATCGATGTTCTCGGTGATCAGGTCGACGCGGCGGTCGACAGTCTCGAGCGTGATATCGAGCGCCGGATAGCGCTGTGCCAGCAACGACAGGGCGGGAGCCAGGTGCTTGCGCCCGAGGCGAGGGCTCGTCGTGATGCGCAGGGCGCCGCGCGGGTCGAGCCGCCCGGCCGCGACCGTCTCGCCCATGTGATCGACGCCCTCGAAGATCTGCTGCGCCGATGCATAGACGCGCTCGCCGTCGTCCGTCACCGTGACGCGCCGGGCGGCGCGGTGGAACAAGCGTGACGCCAAGCGCCTTCTCCAGGATGGCGATCCGCTTGCTGACGAACGCCGGAGACGCGCCCAGCTCGGTCGCCGTCGCCGCAAAACTGGCCTTGCGAGCCGCCAGGCAGAACACGCGCAGGTCTTCGAGCTCGAACTTGAGGTTCACGATTCGTGAATCGTAACACCACGATTGGCCGTTTATCTCACGGTTCGGAATCTATAAATTCCGACCATCGCAAGCAGACAGAAGGCTGAAAGACATGACGCGCCCCATTTCACTCGCCGCCCTGACGGTGCTCGAACTGACGCCGCCCGAGATGGTGACCTGCGCCGCCGAAGCCGGCTACAGCCACGTCGGCATCCGGCTGCTGCCGGCCACGCCGACCGAACCGCAATACGACATCGTCGGCGACACGCCGCTGCTGCGCGAAGTCGAACGCCGCCTCGCGGACACCGGCGTCAAGGTGCTGGACGTCGAGATCTTCCGCATGAAGCCCGACACCCGTGTCGCCGACTACGAAGCCGCGATCGCGACCGCCGCCCGGCTCGGCGCCGCGAGCTGCTGGTCGCCGGCAACGATCCCGACGAAGCGCCGGCTGATCGACACGTTCGCAGCGTTCTGCGACCTCGCCGACAGCTACGGCCTGGGCGCCGGCCTCGAGTTCATGCCGTGGACCGATGCGAAGGATCTGCCGCAGGCAGCGCGCATCGTCGAGCGCGCCGGCCGCGACAACGCCGGCGTGCTGATCGACCCCTTCCACTTCAGCCGCTCACGCAGCCGCATCGAGGACATCGCGACGATTCCGCCGTCGCGGTTGCGCTTCATGCAGTTCTGCGACGTGCCCGCCGCGATTCCGCCGACCATGGAGGCGATCCTCGCCGAGGCGCGCGCCGAGCGGCTGTTCCCGGGCGAGGGCGGCGTCGATCTGGTCGGGCTGCTGCGCGCCGTGCCGCGCGACCTGCCGCTCAGCGTCGAGGTGCCGACGCTCCTTGGCGCGCACCGTCGGTGCGGTCGAGCGCGCACGCCGCGCGCTCGCGGCGACGAAGCGCGTGCTGGCGCAACTCGACGCACTGATCCGACGCGGCGCACGCGCTCGCCAGGGTGCGCGATGAGCGGCCGAATCGCGCTCCAAGCCCCGCCTGCGGCAATGAGCTGCGACCTGCTGGTCATCGGCTCCGGCGCCTCCGGCCTCGCCGCCGCCGTCACCGCCGCGTGGCACGGCCTCAAGGTCGTCGTCGTCGAGAAGGAGCCGGTGTTCGGCGGCGCGACCGCCTGGTCCGGCGGATGGATGTGGGTGCCGGGCAATCCGCTCGCGAAGCGCGCCGGCATCCACGAGGATCCGCAGCAGCCGCGCACCTACCTGAAGAACGAACTCGGCGATCGCTACGACGCGTCGCGGGTCGACGCGTTCCTCGACAACTGCGGGCCGCATGGTGGCGTTCTTCGAAGAGCACACCGCGCTGCAGTTCGTCGACGGCAACGCCATCCCCGACGTGCACGGCAAGGTGGCCGGCGCCGCGACGCAGGGGCATCAGGTGATCGCCGCGCCGTACGACGGCCGCGAAGTCGGGCCGTTGATCCGTCGCCTGCGCAAGACATGCGCGAGACCTCGTTCATGGGCATGCCGATCATGGCCGGCGCGGACCTCACGGCGTTTCTCAGCATGACGCGCTCGTTCAAGTCGCTGCTGCACGTCGACCGGCGCTTCTGCCGGCACCTGCTCGACCTCGCGATCCACGGCCGCGCGATGCAACTGGTCAACGGCGTGCGCGCTGGTCGCGCGGCTCGCGAAGTCGGCGGAGAAGCTCGGCGTCGCAGCTCATCGAGTCGGCCCCGGCGAAGCGCTTGATCATGGAGGACGGCGCCGTGCGCGGCGCCGTCGTCGCGACGCCCCAGGGCGAGATCGAGATCCGCGCGGCGCAAAGGCGTCGTGCTGGCCGCCGGCGGCTTCCCGAACGACGTGCAGCGGCGCAGGGCGCTGTTCCCGCGCACGCCGACCGGCCAGGAGCATCTGGCGTTGCCGCCGAAGAGTTGTTCGGGCGACGGCATCACGCTGGGCGAATCGGCCGGCGGCTCGCTGGTCACCGACCTGGCGTCGCCCGTCGCGTGGGCGCCGGTGTCGAAGGTGCAGCACTCCGACGGCACGTCGGCCACTTCCCGCACATCATCGACCGCGCCAAGCCCGGCGTGATCGGCGTGCTGGCCAACGGCAAGCGCTTCGTCAACGAGGCCGACGGCTACTACGACTACACGGCCGCGATGGTGGCGGCGGTGCCGGAGGGCGAGGAGGTGGCGTCGTGGCTCGATCTGCGACCACCGCTTCCAGCGCCGATACGGCCTCGGTATTCGCGAAGCCGTTCCCGCTTCCGCTCGCGCCGTATCCTCCGCAGCGGCTACCTGAAGCGCGGCGCCACCATCGAGGAGCTTGCCGAGCCGTGCGGCATCGACCCGCCGGCCTGGCCGCGACCGTCGAGGCCTTCAACGAGCACGCGCGGCACGGCGAGGATCCCGAGTTCGGTCGCGGCTCGACGCCGTACAACCGCAAGCAGGGCGACCCGCTGCAGCGGCCCCAATCCCTGCGTCGCGCCGATCGAGCACGGCCCGTTCTATGCGGTGAAGGTGCTGCCGGGCAGCTTCGGCACCTTCGCCGGCCTGAAGACGAACGGCTTCGGCGCAGGTGCTCGCCGCGCGACGGACGGCCGATCGCCGGCCTGTACGCCGTGGGCACCGACATGGCCAGCGTCATGGGCGGCTTCTACCCGTCCGGCGGCATCAACCTGGGCCCGGCGATGACCTTCGGCTACATCGCGGGGCGCCATGCGGCGGGCGTGACGGCCGGGGCGAGCGTCCAACGTGCGGCCGTCCCGGCGTACTGAACCAGGGAGACAGGAAATGTCGAGACTGAGAATCGCGATCGCCGGTGCTGGAACGATGGGCCGGCGCCACATGGAACTCGTGCAGGCGAACGCCTCGTGCGAGCTGTCGGCGATCGTCGACCCATCACCGGCCGCGGCCGGCCTGGCTGCCGAAGCCGGCGTGCCCTTCTTCGCCGACCTTGGTGCGCTGTTCGAGGCCCGGCGCCCGGACGGCATGATCCTCGCGACGCCGAATCACCTGCATGTCGAGCAGGCCCTGGCCTGCCTGGAAGGCGGCGTGCCGGCGCTGATCGAGAAGCCGGTGGCGCACACGCTCGAGCAAGGCGAGCGGCTCCTCGAGGCCGCGGAGGTGTCCCGCGTCAAGCTCCTGGTCGGGCACCACCGCGCGCACAGTCCCATCCTGGCTCGGGGTCGCGAAGTGATTCGAGACGGGCTGCTGGGCCGGCTCGTCGCCGTCAACGGCAGCGCGACGTTCTGCAAGCCCGACGACTACTTCGACGCGGCGCCCTGGCGGCGCCAGCCAGGGGGCGGTCCGATCCTGATCAACATGGTCCACGAGATCGGCAACCTCCGCTCGCTGTGCGGCGAGATCGTCGCCGTGCAGGCCATGGCATCGAATGACACCCGCGGCTTCGCCGTGGAGGACACGGTCGCCATCAACCTGCGCTTCGAGAGCGGGGCGCTCGGAACGTTCCTGCTCTCCGACGCCGCTGCTTCGGCACGAAGCTGGGAGCAGACCTCCCGTGAAAACGAGACCTACGCCACCTATCCGGACGAGGACTGCTACGTCATCGCGGGCACGCTCGGATCGCTGTCCATGCCGACGATGCGCCTGAAGGTCTATCCGAAGGCGGAAGACCGCTCCTGGCTCAAGCCGTTCGGCACCTCGACGCTGGACGTGGAACGCGACGATCCGCTGGTGCATCAGCTGGCCCACTTCTGCGACGTGATCCGCGGTCGCGTCGAGCCGCTCGTGTCGGTTCGGGACGGCGTGCAGAACCTTCGTGTCGTCGAGGCGATCAGCGAGGCGGCGAGAACCGGGACAGTCGTCCCGATCCGCGGCCGAGAAGGCTTGAACGATTCACCTCACGGGCTGCGCCTTTGCCTGGTAGATCACCTTGCTGGCGCGGATCGTGTATTTCACGTCGGCAAAGGCCGTGGCATTGCGTGCCGGGTCGCTGTACAGGACCGCAAGATCGGCATCCATGCCGGGCGCGATGCGGCCCTTGTGATCGGCACGGCCGAAGCGCCTGGCCGGGTGGGTCGTCAGGCTGGCGAGGATCTGCCGCCAATCGAGGCCGGCACCGGCCATCAGCTCGTATTCGCGCCGTGTGTCGGTCAGGTCGATGTAGCCGACATCGGTGCCGAACAGCACCTCGCCGCCGGCCTTCACGAACGCCGCCACCTGCTGCTGCGAGGCATCGATATAGCGCTGCACCACGTCGGGCGGCGCACCTTCCTGCCTCAGCCCTTCCTCGAAGAGGCTGAACGTGGGTGTCAGGGACATGTGTGCAGCGACCAGCCGGGCGGCGAACGTGGTGACCAGGGGCCGCCGGTCGGCGTGGTGTGCGCGAGCACGTCGACGCCGCTGGCCATCGAGACTTCCAACCCTTCCATGTTGGTCGGATGGGCGAACGCCGGCTTCCGTGCCCGATGCGCCACCTGCACGATGGCGGTGGCAATGGCCCGGTCCATTGGCAACACGCCGTCCTTGCCGCCGACGATGGCACCCGCAAACAGCTTGACTCCGTCGGCACCGCTGTCCAATTGCTGCTGCGCGCGCGACGTGGCCTGCTGCACGTTGGCGACTTCCATGTTCGGTGCGTGAACCTGCTGGAACAGATCACGCACATAGATCGGTGTGCCGTCCTTTGGGAAGAACGGCCCATCGGTGGTGAGGATCGTCGGCCCCGAGACCTCGCCGGCGTCGACACGGCGCCGCAACGCGAAGGTGTTGCCTGGTATCGAGCCAATGTCGAACACCGTGGTGAAGCCCCAGCGCGTGAACGTGGCCTCGAGCGCCTGGCTCAGCTCGGCGGCTCGCCGGCTCGCCGCCTCCCTCAGCGGCAGCGCCAGCATGTGCACGTGGCTGTTCCAGAACCCGGCAACGACCACCGTGCCCGTGCCATCGAGCAATTGCGCGCTCGCGGGCACCTTGACCTCGTCGGCCGAGCCGACCGCGGCAATGAGTCCATCGCGCATCAACACCGTGCCGCGCTCGATCGGTACGGCGTCGGGCGCCGTGTAGATCCTGGCACCCACGATTGCCAGTTCACCTGCCCAAGCCGGCGACCACGGCCCCATCAACACCATTGCCGCGGCCATGAGGAACCGACGAGTCTTCATCAGCATCCGAGTCCCTTTTCGAATCGCATGCGCTGCGAGAGTCATCGTGCAAATGCCGGCGAGACACGGCGCGGCAGTATGGCAGAGCTCGAACGAGGGGCCGTCGACGACATCCGAACAATGGCCCGATAGACCTCCGCGCACGTCGACAGCCAGAGACAGACATACTCGTTTCCTGCTTCCTCCTCTCGTATGCACGCGGATATGAAGACACAACGACACACGCTTCCCGGACAGGTCGTCCTCGCTCCTTCAAGGCGGCGGCGCTCTTTGGCGCCTACCAGGCAGGTGTCTTCGAGGGCTCTCGAACGCAGGCATCGAGCCCGACTGGGTGATCGGGACTTCAATCGGCGCAATCAACGGCGCGCTGATCGCTGGAAACACGCCGGCAAACGTGTGCCGCGCCTCCGCGAATCTGGCAAGGTCTGGGCAGCGCCTCGGTCGGCGGGAACTGGGCCACCGTGTTCCAGGGCATCCCGAGCTTCTTTCGTCCTCGCCCGACAGCTTGGGCAGGACCGCTTGTCCCCATCGGGCTCGATCAAGCGTCCTACTATTCCACCGAGCCGCTGAAGCGGTCGCTCGAGTCGCTGATCGACCTGAGGATTCTTGCCCAGGCGAAGATGCGCTTGACGGTGGGTGCCGTCGCCGTGTGCAGCGGCGCGCTGAAATACTTCGACAGCCGCGATGTCCCGCTTCGGATCGACCACGTGCTGGCCTCTGCGGCCTTGCCGCCCGCATTTCCGGCGGTTCGCATCGATGGCGAGCCCTACTGGGACGGGGGCGTCTACTCGAACACGCCGATCGAGGCGGTGTTCGATGACAATCCTCGGCGCAGCTCGGTCATCTTCGCGGTCAACGTCTGGCAGGCGAGCGGTGCCGAGCCGAATTCGATCTGGGAGGTGATGGGCCGGCAGAAGGATGTTCAATATGCCAGCCGCGACGACACGCACATCGCCAGGCAGAAGCAACTTCACCAGCTCCGCCACGTCATCCGCGAGCTTGCGAGCCAGCTGACTGCATCGAAAAGAGACAGCACCGGCTGCCGCGAACTGGCCGCCTACGGATGCGGCACGACGATGCACATCGTCCGGCTCCTTGCCCCTTCGCTTGCCAGCGAGGCCCTTTTCAAGGACATCGACTTCAGCAGCAGCGGCATCCACGACCGGTGGGAAGCCGGAGGTCGCGACGCGCTGCAGATGATCGAGCGAGCGCCCTGGAACGATCCCGTCGACCCGTTGGAGGGCGTCGTCGTCCACGAACTGTCGACACGCACCGGGATGGAGGTGCGAGAGGCGTAGCGATTGCGCATCCGTCTGAGCAGTTGATCTCCCGTCGCCGGCCGCCGATCGTGCACGAAAGCTGCCACCACGCCTGGTGCTGAAGGATGCAATGAAGTCGGACCGCCGTCACTTCTTCCCGGCAAGCTGCTCCCAGATTCGTTCGACCATCTCGTTGCCGCGGTCAGCCAGGCGATGGAGACGCACTTCCAGTTCGCATGACCACTTCGCGGAGCCGGCCGCGACCAACCGTCCCTCGCTACTTCCCGGGTCGCCGAGTTCCGAGGGAGCCAGCCGAGTCCATGACCCGCCAGCACCATGGCCTTCAATGCCTCCGCCATGTGCGTGTCGAACGATCTGGCCAGGTGAATGGGCTCGCCGGCATTGAGCAGGATCGTCTCGACCACCTGGCCAAGATACGTTCCGGCCGAGTAGGACAGGAACGGCACCGGGCTGCCGTCCCGTCCGGGCAACTTGAACTTCGGCGCACCGCCGGGAAGCGGTGCCGAGAACGGCGCCATGCGCTCGGTCGAGAGCGTCAGGTGAGGGAAGCGCTTCGGGTCGAGGAGAACGGGGAGCTGGGGATGGTGATACACGATCAGCAGGTCGGTGGCGCCCTCCGTCAGGGCGCGCGCTCCGTCAGCGACGTTGACCGCGTTCACATGAGCGAGGACATTGCCAACGGCAGCCTTCAGCTCGTTCAGCCACTGAGGGAAGAACGTCACCGATAGCGTGTGAGCCACTGAAAACCGCACCAGGCTCTCCGCCGTCGACGTCTGCCCACGGAGGAGCGCGCGCATGTCGTACGTCCTGCGCAGCATGTCGATGGCGAACTCCCGAAAGATGCGGCCCGACGGCGTCAACTGAACGCCTTGCACCCTGCGGTCGATGACCTCGACGCCGATCCACTCCTCCAGCGATTGGATGTGCCGGCTGAAGGTGGGCTGCGACACGTTGCGACGTTGCGCGGCTTTCGCGAAGCCCTTGGCGTCCGCCAGGGTGAGGAAGTCTTCGATCCACCTGATCTGCATGTCGGCCGCCCCCATCCGGAATATCGCTGCGCGTTATGCAGATTGTGAATCAAAAGGTCAGCGTGCAGCCATGTACGCATAGGATCCATGCACTTTCTGTAATCCACCTCGCGGGGCACCATGATACATCACGCATCGAACACGACCTGCTCGGCGACCGGGACGTCCCCGGCGACGCCTACTGGGGCGTCCACACCCTGCGGGCCGTGGAGAACTTCCCCATCACCGGCATCCGATCTCCGCCTACCCGCACCTGGTGACGCGCTCGCCGCCGTCAAGCAGGCCGCCGCCCGGGCCAACGAGGAGCTCGGCCTGCTCGAGCCCGCGAAGGCCGACGCGATCGAGCAGGCGTGCGAGGAGATCCGGCAAGGTCGCTGCACGACCAGTTCGTCGTCGACGTCATCCAGGGCGGCGCCGGCACCTCGACGAACATGAACGCCAACGAGGTGATCGCCAACCGGGCGCTGGAGCTGCTCGGGCACGCCGAAGGGCGACTACGCGCGACCTGCACCCCAACGAGCACGTCAACCTCGAGCCAGTCCACCAACGACGTCTACCCGACCGCGGTCAAGCTCGCGCACGATCTTCGGCGGTCCGGCGAACTGCTCGAGGCGATGGCCGAGCTGCGCAGACGCCTTCGCCGCCAAGGCCGTCGAGTTCCGCGACGTGCTCAAGATGGGCCGCACCCAGCTCCAGGACGCCGTGCCCATGACGCTCGGCCAGGAGTTCTCGCACCTACGCCGTCATGCTCGGCGAGGACCGGCAGCGCCTGGCGCGAGGCCGACGCTGCTGATCCACGAGATCAACCTCGGCGCCACCGCGATCGGCACCGGCCTCAACGCCCCCCCCGGACTACGCCGAGGCCGCCTGCCGGCACCTCGCCGAGATCACCGGCCTGCCGCTGGTCACCGCCGCCGAACCTGGTCGAGGCCACCCAGGACTGCGGCGCGTTCGTGCAGCTCTCCGGCGTGCTCAAGCGCGTCGCCGTCAAGCTCTCCAAGATCTGCAACGACCTGCGGCTGCTCTCCTCCGGGCCCGCGCGCCGGCTTCGGCGAGATCAACCTGCCCGCCGGTGCAGGCCGGCTCCTCGATCATGCCCGGCAAGGTCAACCCGGTGATCCCGGAGGTGGTCAACCAGGTCGCCTTCGAGGTGATCGGCAACGACGTCACCATCACCATGGCCGCCGAGGCCGGCCAGCTCCAGCTCAACGCCTTCGAGCCGATCATCGTGCACAGCCTCCTCAAGAGCATCACCCACCTGCGCAGCCGCGCTGCCGCACGCTCGCCGACCGCTGCGTCCGGGGCATCACCGCCAACACCGAGCGCCTGCGCCGCACGCGTCGAGCAACTCCATCGGCCTCGTCACCGCCCTGAACCCGTACATCGGCTACGCGAACGCCACGGACATCGCCCAGGAGGCGCTCGCCACCGGCCGCGGCGTCGCCGAACTCGTGCTCGAGAAGGGGCTGCTCCCGCCGGAGCAGCTCGACCGAGATCCTGCGCCCGGAGGTCCTCGACGCAGCCTCGGGTTCTTCTGCGACTGCAGTAGTCAGGCACCACGGGCCTTGTAGAGCCCTGTCGACACACACACCGGCGGCGAACCCACGCCGCTACCCGCTCGCGCATCGAGATTGGAGACAAACCGTGAAGTTCAACAAACTGACCACCTGGATCGGAGTGGCACTGCTGCTCGGCGTCGCGACGGGCTACCGTGTGCCACGCGCTCGCTCCCGATGCCGCGGCGGCCAAGGAGATCGGCAGCTACTTCAGCGCCGTGGCCGACATCTTCCTGCGCCTGGTCAAGATGATCATCGCGCCGCTCGTGTTCGCGACGCTGGTCACAGGCATCGCAGGAATGTCGGACGGAAAGAGCGTGGGTCGCGTCGGTGCCCGCGCCATGGGATGGTTCATCACGGCGTCGCTCGTCTCGCTCCTGCTTGGATTGCTCTGGGCGAACCTGCTGCACGCCGGCAAGGGCATGAACCTGCCGCTTCCGGATGCCCACGCCGCGACCAACTTGAAGACCTCGTCGTTGAACTTCAAGGACTTCATCGTCAACGTCTTCCCGAAGAGCGTCTTCGATGCGATGGCATCGAACTCGGTCCTGCAGATCGTCATCTTCGCGCTGTTCTTCGGCTTCGCGCTGCGCGCGGTGAGGCAGCGCGCCGGCGAGGCCATGGTGTCCGCCATCGATGGCCTGGTTCACGTGATGATCAAGGTCACGGACTACGTCATGCTGTTCGCGCCGATCGGCGTCTTCGCTGCCGTGGCGGCGGCCATCACCGTGCAGGGGGTGGGCGTCCTGGGCACGTTCGCCAAGTTCATCGCCAGCTTCTACATCGGCCTGTCGTCGCTTTGGCTGGTGCTCATTCTTGCCGGCTACCTCGTCCTGAAGGGGCGCGTGTTCAAGCTGCTGGGGCTGGTCAAGGAACCGACCATGATCGCGTTCTCGACGGCGAGCAGCGAGGCGGCCTATCCGAAGACGATGGAGCAGCTCCAGAAGTTCGGCGTGAAGAGCGAGGTCACGGGCTTCGTCCTCCCGCTCGGGTACGCGTTCAACCTGGACGGGTCGATGATGTATCAGGCCTTCGCGGTACTGTTCGTCGCCCAGGCCTATGGCGTGGAGATGTCCTTCGCCACGCAGCTCACGCTGTTGCTGTTCCTGATGGTGAGCAGCAAGGGCATGGCGGGCGTGTCGCGCGCCTCGCTGGTGGTCGTCGCCGCAACGCTGCCGATGTTCGGCTTGCCCGAGGCCGGCCTCCTGCTCATCATGGGCGTGGACGTGTTTCTCGACATGGGGCGTACGGCCACGAACGTCATCGGCAACAGCCTTGCAACGTCGGTCATCGCGAAGTGGGAAGGCAAGCTGGAGGACGCTGGTCAACCGGAGGAGCAGCCGGGCGCGCGACCGGTATCGGCGCTCCCAACATTCCCAGCCGCGTTCCGGAAGCCGAGCCAGTTGCGTGAAAGAGGCAGCTGCAAGAAGCTTCGACCTGGCAACCCAAGGAACCAGCCATGCAGTTCAACAACCCGCAGGTCCGCTTCGGCATCATCGGTGGCCTGGGCACCCTTGGGCCGGCCGACCTGTTCTTCAAGCTGGCGCAGGCCTTGCCGTCGAGGCCGGGCGAAGGTCAGACCGGCTTGATCTTCGAGCAGCGACCGTTCCGCGAAGGCCTGCATCCAGGGGCGGCGAACGCTTCCCAGAATGGCCGCAAGCTCTACGTGTTCGACATGCTCCGCAGCTTCGAATCGCGTGGTGCCGAGGCTGTCCTGCTGCCTTGCTTCGTGAGCCATACGTTCCTGGCAGAGCTGCGCGCGGAGGTGGGTGTGCCCATCGTCGACATGATGGCCGCCCTGAGGGCGGACATCGCACGCAGGCATCCCGCCGCCAGGAGGATCGGCGTGCTGACCTCGGATTACGTTCGCTCCAGACGCCTCTTCGAGAGCTACTTCGATGCCTCGGACTGGGAACTCATCTACCCCGACGAGCGGACGCAGGAGCGCTGCGTGATGGCGGCGATCTACGGCCCCGACGGCTTGAAGACCGGTCACCTGAGCGCCGGCTCCGTCGAGTTGCTGGCGGAGGCCTGCCGCGACCTCGTCGCGCAGGGCGCCGAACTCATTGCGCCCGGCTTTTCCGAGATCCCCGTCGTCATCGACGCCCTCCGCAGCCGCGGCCTTCCGGTCATCGACTCGAATCAGGCGTATGTGCGGGCCGCGATGTCTCACGACCAGGGAGGATCGCGGCCCATCAAGGTCGGGGTGGTGGGTGGCGTCGGGCCGGCTGCGACGGTCGACTTCCTCGGCAAGATCGTCAGGAACACGCCGTCGGGCAAGGCAGGATCACATCAAGGTGGTCGTCGAGCAGAACCCCCAGATCCCTGACCGGACGGAGAACCTGGTGGGGGAGGGGACGGACCCGCACGGTGTCGCTGTACTCCACGTGCAAACGCCTGGAAGCGGCGGACGCCGCCATGATCGCCATCCCGTCAATACCGCGCATGCCTTCGTCGAGCGCATCCAGCCCTACCTATCGATCCCCATCATCAGCATGCTCGACACCACGGTCGAGCATCTCCGGTCGTTCCTGCCTGCTTCGGCAAAGGTCGGGCTTCTCGCGACGACGGGCACCGTGCAGAGCGGCATCTACGCAGACGCCATCGCGAGGGTGGGGCTCGATCTGCTCGTTCCCGACGCGCAGCATCAGGAACTGGTCATGTCGGCCATCTACGGCCCCTCCGGAGTGAAGGCAGGCCATACCTCCGGCCTCTGTGCGCAGCAGCTCCAATCCGTGCTGGAGCACCTGGTCGACAGAGGTGCGGCGGCTGTCATCCTCGGATGCACCGAGCTGCCACTGCTGCTGGCGGCGAGCGAGGAGCTCCAGGTGCGTGGCACGGCCGTGAGAGTCGTCGATCCGACGGAGTTGCTGGCCAGGCGATGCGTGAGCCTGGCGACCGGATCGTCAAGCGCGTGAGTCGGGCGGATGCCTGCCATGCCCCACGGCGTATCGGGATGGCAATCCTCAACTTGTCGTGAATGTCCAAGACCGACGAGTCGTGCATTCGAAGAATGGACTACGGCTTTCGATGAAGGCCGGGCCGGAAGCGATTCGCGCTGCCGGCTCCCGATTCAACGCATTCATCCCACGACTCATCATGACTCTCTCGAAAACCAGGCTCCTCTCTTCCCTTGCGCTCGTCCTGGCGTCCGGCCTCGGCGCCAACGCAAATGCGACGCCGGTGGTCACGACGCCGGCCGGCGCGAGTTGCCGGTCAGCAGTTCAGCAGCGACGCCGCCATCTCCAATTCAACAATTCGGCGAGGTCGTGAACAAGGCGACCCATAACGTGCCGATCGTCTGCTCGATTCCGATGACGCGGGGCGCCGGCGGGCTGCGGCTGTGGATCGACGGCACGTCGCCGACGAACTCGCCCGTGAGCTGCGGCGCGAGCGTGTTCTCGTTCCTGGGCGGGGTTCGGGCCGCGCGCATCTTCGACCTGCCGGCCGCGGGCGGCCGATTCGACAGGCACGTCGACTTCGGCGCCGGCGACATCGGGGCGTTCGACTACGTGGTCGCCACTTGCCGCTGCCGGTCTTCGGCTCGATCCAGGGCTTCGGCGCCGAGCAGGAATGAGGCGGGACGCATCGTGAGCACGCACGCGAGGATCGTCGTCCACCGCCCGTCGGGCCGCGGCTGGTGGCTCGCCGCGCTGTGCGGCTCGGTCGGCCTGGCGGCCCTCTGCCTCGGCATCGCGCCCGGCACACTGGTGCCGGGCGGCGCCGAGCCGCCGCCGACAGAGGAGTCGCCATCGTCGGGGAGCCCGTGCAGGTTCCGCGATCGCAGTCGTCGCTCCACGCCGAAGCGTCGCCGGCGGACTGGCGCCGGCTCGCCAGGAAGGTCTCGAAGCTGCAGCAGGAGGTCGAGGAATTGCAGCGACAGCTCGCGGCACGCCCCACCGGCAGGGACCCTGCGGATGCAGCCGCGCCGCATCCACCGCTCGATGCCGCCGCGACGAAGGAGCGGAAAGGGCCCAGGCGAGAGAGCACGCTGCGGCGCGCGAAGCACGCTATCGCGAGGAGCGTGTGGACCCGGGCGTGGGCAATGCCGAGACCTCGGCCCTGCGGCAGGCGCTGGCAGGCGGCCAGGGCGACGAACCCATGGGAGTACGCAGCATCGATTGCCGCACTCGAAGCTGCCGCATCGAGATCGACGGCGAGGCATCGAATGCCAGGCTGCAAGGGCTGCTGGCCCGCGTCGGCGGAGCGCTGGGCGCGATGTCGACAGCACCGACCGGGCAACCCGGGGGAGGTACCGTGGTCTACCTGGAGCGATGAGTTAGGGGGGCGCGGGACTGCCGTCCCGCCCCCGACGGCCGCTCGGGTCACGCAACCTCCTGATGCAGGACGCGAGTCCCATGGGCCGCGGACGCGCTGGTTCGAAGAATGGCGAGGACCACCTCGACGGCGATCGCCCGCGCGAAGCCGGCTCAGCGAGTTCATGCCATGAATCCCAGAGACGATGAGACCCCAGCACTGCCTCCGCCAGCATTCGATCGCCGTATCCGGCCCCATGCAGCCCTACGTCAGGGCCCTGGTAGGGCGTCGAGGTCGCGAAGGCCGGGCCGCTGCCGTTCGCCATCGTGCCCCACGAGTCGCTGATGCTGTGCGTCCAGCTCGGTCGCGGCGGCGACCCCATCGAGAAGAAGGGCCACCCCGGTCGCAATACTTGGCTGACGGGCATCCGTCATTGGACCGGCGCGTTCTGCGGCGCCGGGGACTGCGTCTCCCTGTTCGCGCTGCTGACGCCGCTGGGGTCGGTACAACTGCTCGGAAAGTCGCCCGCTCGAGCGGGCACCGCGCATCCGCGCGAGCGTCGCCGAGCTTCTCGACGACCGGCTGACGCGCCAGCTCGAAAGCGACATCGCGATGGAGCCCACGCTCGATCGCCGCCTGCAGGCGTTCGCTGCCTGGCTCGAAAAGCGCGCGCTCGCGCATCGGCGGCTCGATGCGGCCGCGCTGCGGGCAGGGCGCGCCGCGATGCGGCTGTGCGACGAGCCCGGCGCGGCGGTCGAGACGCTGGCGGCCGAACAGCACGTTTCGCGACGCCAGCTGGAGCGCGACTTCAGGCAGTGGATCGGCACGTCGCCGCGGCACCTTTCGCAGGTCGCCCGCGTCCAGGCCGTGTCGCGCAAGGCGCAGGCGGGTGCCACGCTGGCAGACATCGCCGCCGACGTCGGCTTTGCCGACCAGGCACACATGTCGCGCGTCGTACGCAGGCTCACCGGCTTGACGCCGCGGCGCTTCATGCGGGCTGCGCAGCGCGCTCGGCCGGGTATTCGGTGCGAACACCGGTGGGGAAACCGTCTACCTCTGACCGGCGCGCGGCCGGCGGGATCGGCTAGAAGTTGTGGACGACGCCGAGGTCGAAGGACTTGTTCCCGGTACCCGTCTCGGTCGCATTGCCGACCGTGTATGTCGCGCCGTTCTGATTGCTGATGTGCGCGAACGACGTATAGATCGACGTGCGCTTCGACAGCGGATAGAGGTAGCCCGCCCGATCTGGGAGGCGTCCTGGTTCAGCCAGGCTTGTCGTCCTTGTAGGATGTACGAGACGAGCAGCGAGCCGCTGGCCAGAGGGACGGTCAGGCCAGCGAGCAGGTTGACGTCGTCCAGCTTGTTGCCGGTCGTCGGATCGCCGTCGGTTCGCTGGTATAGCGCGTGCACCTTGACGACGCCGAAGTCGTAGGTGCCACCCGCCGAGATGTTTCGCTTGGCTCTTCCCGCGCCATTCGTGTTGCGGGTGTCGTAGAGGGAAGATCCCGGCGTAGCCGGACCGTTCGCGTAAGTCACCGAAGCACCGTGCTCCCGGCCTGCCTCCCAGTTTCCAGTCTGCTCGCCGAACGCGACCTCGACGCCCGCCGCGAATCCCGACAGCATGGTCGGCGTCTTGTAGCGCACGGAGTTGTTGATCCGCGAACCGGAGTTGTCGATGAAATTGGTGAAGTCCCCGGCCGAGGCCGGCTCCGAACGGGTCGATCGTGGAGACGTTGTTGTAGGCCAGGCTGTATTGACGGCCCGCACTCATGACACCGAATGGGCCGGACAGATCCCCATGTGCCTGACGACCCATGAACTGATTGCTCCCCGTGCAGAAGTTCGGTGCGCCTGCGGCGCTGTCGGCGCAGA
Organism: uncultured Actinomycetota bacterium; assembly: GCA_963779655.1. Taxonomy (GTDB): domain Bacteria; phylum Actinomycetota; class Actinomycetes; order Mycobacteriales; family Mycobacteriaceae; genus Mycobacterium. Next base: position 37,355 of record CAVZZD010000007.1, read on the forward strand.
AGCCGGTTTCGAGCTGGAAGCTGGCGCTGTATCCCCCGCCGAGATCTTCGACGCCCTTGAAACCCAGTCTCGATCCGCCGCTCACACCGGAGGAAACGCGGACGGACTTTCCGGCGCTGGATCCGCTGTCGAGGACGAGGCCCACGTCGACCTTTCCATAGATCGTGACGCTGGACTGCGCGAAAGACGGTGCTGCGAGGGTGACCGAGACGGCCACGGCGATAACTGACTTCTTCATGCCTCATCCTCTTTGATGAATCGAACTGTGGAACCAGCGCCGGCGCGAGCCGGAATGCCAGCGATCGGGAACAGACGGGTACGGCCCGGCCTCGCGCCGGGCAGGCGCGACATATGCGCCTTCGATGCCGTGAGACGCGCTCAGTCGGTCAGCTTCGCCTTCTCCACGACCCGCGTCCACTTCGCCAACTCGCTCTTGACCAACGCACCGAGCTCTCCAGGTGTGCTCGACTGGACGTGCGCGCCGTGATCCTCCATCCGCCTGATGACGTCCTTGTCGGCCAGCACCTGGTTGAGCGCCTCGTTGATCTGCTCGACGATGGCCGCCGGCGTCCGGGCGGCGCGAAGATCGCGTACCACTGCGTCACGTCCACGCCCTCGACGCCGGCCTCGTGCAGCGTCGGTACGTCGGGCAGGCTCGCGACACGCTTCGGACCGGCCACCGCCAGCGCGCGCAGCTTGCCCGACTTGACATAGGGATATGCGGTGAACAGGCTCGGGAACATGAACTGCGTCTGCCCGCCGATCGTGTCGCATCACCGCCGGCGCCGAGCCCTTGTACGGCACGCCCAGCATCACGACGCCGGCGCTGAGCTTGAACAACTCGGCGGCGAAGTGCGGCGCCGTGCCGTTGCCGGCCGAGGCGTAGGTGTACTTGTCGGGCTTGGCCTTCAGCTGCGCGACCAGGTCCCGCGACGTCCTTCACCGGCACGTTGACGTTGGCCACCATCAGCGTCGGCGAGTAGCCGACCAGTCCGACCGGCGCGAAGTCGGTCACCGGGTCGTAGCGCAGCTTCTGCAGCGCCGGGTTCATGCTGTGCGTGGCGATGTAGCCGAGCATCAACGTGTGGCCGTCCGGCGCCGCGCGCGCGACGTACTCGCTCGCAATCGAGCCGTTCGCGCCCGCGCGGTTGTCGACGATGACGGTCTGACCCAGCAGCGGCGCCGAGCTTCTGTGCGATCGTGCGCGCCATCGCGTCGTTGGCGCCGCCTGCCGCGGTTGGCACGACGATGGTGATGGTCTTGGCGGGGAAGGCCATCGGTCAGCGGCGGGGGCTGCGGCAGTCAGGGCTGCAGCGACCAGCGGGGCGATCGACTTGTCTCGTGTCTCCTGGTCGATCGGTTTCGAGAACACGTAGTCGGGCAGGTGCAGGTCGCCCTCCAGGATCTTTCGCGCGGTGCGTACCAGCGCGGCGCGCTGAACGCGCGCGTCGTCGCCGTGCCCGCCGAGTCTCGACCTCGACGTCGATCCGGCCCTGCGGGTGCAGCACGGCGACGTCGTGCGTGCCGGTGATCGGCGCCGTGGCGCTCGCCACCGTGCCGGGCAGCGCGAAGGCGGTGGCGACGCCGATCGCGCCCGTCGCGGCGTGCGAGGCATGGCAGCGCCGCGGCGTGAAGTAGCGCGAGGTCAGGCTGGCCGCGCTGTCGCCCTCGCTGACGAGCACCGGCTTGGGCACCACGCTGTCCGACACGTCGCCCAGGCCCATCAGGCGGCCGGCGGCGCGGCGCAGCGACTCCAGGCGCTGCGAGCAGCGCCGCGTTCGCATCGAGCTCGACCGGCGATTCGCGCCCGCTCACGCCGAGGTCGCGGGCGCGCACGATCATCAGCGGCATCGCCGCGTCGATGCAGGTGAGCTCGGTCCCGTCGATCACGTCGATGCGCCGCCCGGTTGGGAACACCGAGCCGGTGACCGCGCCCCAGGCATCGAGGAAGTTCGAGCCGGATCGGCGCCGCCGTGCCCGCGACGCCGTCGATGCGCGTGTCACCGGCATAGGTCACGCGCCGGCCGGGCGTCTGCACCGTGACGTCGATGCGCGACCTCGTGTTGACGTTGAACACGCGCACGGTCGTCGTCCCGTCATCGGCGGCGACCAGGCCCTGCTCGATCGCGAACGGCCCGACGCCGGCGAGCATGTTGCCGCAGTTCGGCCGCGTGTCGACCGACCGCTGTCCGACGCCGACCTGCGCAAACAGGTAGTCGACGTCGCAGCCGGGCTCGGTCGAGCGCGACACGATCGCCACCTTGCTGGTCAGGGTGCTGCCGCCGCCGACGCCGTCGAGCTGCAGCAGATCGGAAGCGCCGATGGCGCCGATCAGGGCCTCGTCGCGGGCCACCTCGTCCGGCGGCAGCCATTCCCGCAGGAAGAACGGCCCGCGCGAGGTGCCGGCGCGCATCAGGACACAAGGAACGGTTCGGCTCATGACGCTCATGATCGGCGCCGGTGACTCGCTGCTGTGAATTGCATGTTGGCGAACGATTGATCCAGAATGGGCATCAGTGAATCCAGCCGGGAGGCGACGCGATGGCCATCAACTTCGACCTCAACGACCTGCTGGCCTTCCGCGCGGTGGCCGAGCTCAGCAACTTCCGCAAGGCGGCCGAGGCGGTGCACATCTCGCAGCCCGCGTTCAGCCGCCGCATCGACAAGCTCGAGCAGGCACTCGGCGTGCGCCTGCTCGAGCGCACCACGCGGCGCGTGAGCCTGACCGCGGTGGGCCGCGACTTCGCGCGCAAGGTGCGAGCAACTGCTCGACGACCTCGACAACACGCTGCTCGGCATCCGCGGCGTGGCCGCCACGCGCATGGGCGAGGTGACGATCGCCTGCGTGCCGTCGACCGTCTACTACTTCCTGTCGCAGGTGATCCGCCGCTACCACGAGCGCTACCCGAAGATCCGCGTCAAGGTGTTCGACGCCGGCGCCAACGAGGTGCTGGCGGCCGTGGCGCGCGGCGAGGCCGACTTCGGCCTCAACTTCATCGGCGGCCAGGAGACCGACATCGAGTTCAAGCCGCTGCTGGAGGACCGCTTCGTCGCCGCATGCCGGCGCGACCATCCGCTCGCGCGCAAGCGCCACGTCGACCTGGAGCGAACTGGCGCAGTACGACTACATCTCGGTGAGCAAGTCCTCGGGCAACCGGCTGCTGCTCGACCAGGCGCTGGCGCACGTGTCCGGGCCGGCCGCAGAGCATCTACGAGACCCAGCACGTGACGACGATGATCGGCCTGGTCGAGGCGGGCCTCGGCGTCGCCGCGGTGCCGTCGCTGGCGATGCCGGCCGCCGACCACCCGCTGCTGGTCAGCGTGCCGCTCACCGACCCGGTGGTCACGCGCAAGGTCGGCCTGATCCGGCGCAAGGGGCGCTCGCTGTCGCCGTCGGCGCAGCAGCTCTACGATTTTCTCCTGGAGATGAAACCGGCGCGCAGGAAGGCTGCCCGAGCGCCGCGCCGCTCAGTGACCGCATCGCCGGCTGACGCGGACTGCGCGCCCGTGCACGACGCCGCCCGGCGGCAACGACGGTGATGTCCTCGCCGCTCCTCCAGCGCCTCCTCGGTCTTGCGCATAGCCCTGTCGCCAACTCGCGCGGCAGCACGTCGTGGTCGCAGGCGTTCTCCCACTTCGAGACGACGATGCAGGCCACGGCGTTGCTGATGGTGCTGGTGAGCGCGCGCGCTTCCGACATGAAGCGGTCGATGCCGACGATCAGCGCGACGCCGGCCACCGGCAGATCGGGCATCACCGTGAGCGTGGCCACCAGCGCGACGAAGCCGCTGCCGGTGACGCCCGCCGCGCCCTTGGAGGTGAGCAGCATCAGCCCGAGCATGCCGGCGATCTGGCCCCACGAGAGGTGGATGTCGCAGGCCTGCGCGATGAACATCGACGCCAGCGTCAGGTAGATCGCCGTGCCGTCGAGGTTGAACGAGTAGCCGGTCGGCAGCACCAGCCCGACCACGCCCTTCTTGCAGCCCAGCCGCTCGAGCTTCATCAGCAGGCGCGGCAGCACCGGCTCGCTCGACGAGGTGCCGAGCACCACCAGCAGTTCCTCGCGGATGTAGCGCATCAGCTGCCACAGCTTGAAGCCGTGCATGCGGGCCAGCAGGCCCAGCACGACGACGACGAAGAAGATGCAGGCGACGTAGAAGGTGCCGATCAGCAGGCCCAGCGAGCCGATCGACTTGATGCCGTAGCGCCCGACCGTGAACGCCATCGCGCCGAACGCGCCGAGCGGGGCGAGCCGCATGATGATGCCGAAGGCGGCGAACAGCATGTGGGCGAAGCTGTCGATGCCGTCGAGCACCGGCTTGCCGGCGCCGCCGATGCGCGTCAGGCCGAAGCCGCACAGCACCGCGAGCAGCAGCACCGGCAGCACCTCGCCTTCGGCAAAGGCGCCGAAGAACGCGTTCGGGATGATGTGCAGCACGAAGTCGACGAAGCCGCGCGGCGGCACCTGGCTCGTGAACTTCGCGGCGACGGCGGCGTCGAGGTGCTTCGGGTCGATGTGCATGCCGGCGCCCGGCTGCAGCAGGAACACGGCGACCAGGCCGGTGAGCAGCGCGAGGATCGTCAGCGCGTAGAACAGGCCCATCGCCTTGAGCAGCGTCTTGCCGATCTCCTTCGAGTCGCCAAGCGACGTGATGCCGCTGACGATGGTGCAGAAGACGATCGGCGCGATCATCATCTTCACCAGCTTGACGAAGCCGTCGCCCAGCGGCTTGAGCGCGGCGCCGAAATCGGGCCAGTAGTGGCCGACGGTGATGCCGAGGGCCAGGCCGATGAGGACCTGGACGTAGAGGAGCTTGATCAGCTTGGCGGGTGTGCATGGGTTGTCTCCGGTGGGTGGGCGCACGGCGGCGTGCCGGTCTGCGCCGGCTTCGTCGCGGGGCGGATGGACGTTGGCGGGCGTCAGCGCAGCGTGGCCAGCACGCGGTCGACCATCACGCCGGACTGGCCGAGGTAGTTGGCCGGGTCGCACAGTCGCGCCGAGCGCCGCGCGGTCGAGGTGCTTGTTGATCTCCGGGTGCTCGGCCAGCAGGTCGAGCAGCGGGCGCTGTCTGCTTCACCGCCTCGCGGCAGATGTCGTAGACCAGGTCGTGCGCGTATTCGCGGCCGATGTACGGGCCCAGGCCCATCATCACCGCCTCGCTCATCACCAGGCCGTGCGTCAGGTCGATGTTGCGGCGCATCGCCTGTCGCGTCGACCTCCAGGCCCTTCGAGCACGAAGCGCGACTGCTTCAGCGCGCCGGCCATCAGGCAGAAGGCCTCGGGCAGCACGATCCACTCGATCTCCCACGGGCCGGTGCGAGCGCTCGTGGTCGGCCACCATCGCGTCCATCAGCGCGGCGGCATGCTGGCGCACCACCGAGATCGCTGGCGTGGATGTAGCAGCTGGAGATCGGGTTGCGCTTCTGCGGCATCGTGCTGCTGGAGCCGCGGCCGTGGCGCGAAGGGCTCGTAGACCTCGCCGACCTCGGTCTGCATCATCAGCTTGACGTCCATCGCGAGCTTGCCGAGCGTGCCGCCGACCAGGCCGAGGAAGGCGCCGACCTCGGCGATGTTGTCGCGGATCGTGTGCCAGGCGATCACCGGCTGGCCCAGGCCGAGCTCCGCGCACAGGCCGGCCTGCGTCTCCATCGCGCCCGGTCTGCAGCGAGGCGAGCGTGCCCGCCGCGCCGGCGAACTCGCCGACCAGCACGCGCGGCCGCAGCTGCGCGAGCCGCTCGCGGTGGCGTTCGATCGCCGACAGCAGGCCGGCCATCTTGTAGCCGAAGGTCACCGGAATGGCCTGCTGCAGGTTGCTGCGGCCGATCATCGGCGTGTCGCGGTGCTTCTTGCGCGAGCTTGGCCATCGCCGCCGAGATCGCCGCCAGCTCGCGCATCGACGATCGCCAGCGCCTTCGCGGATCTGCAGCACCGTCGCGGTGTCGGTGATGTCCTGCGTGGTCGCGCCCCAGTGGCAGTACTCGCCGAGCTTGTCGCGGCACAGCAGGTTGAGCTGCGAGACCACGCCGAGGATCGGGTAGCCGATGCGCTCGGTCTGCTGGCGCAGCTTGCCCATGTCGATCTGCGTCGAGCTGGCAGTGGCTGACGATCTCGTCGGCCGCCTCCTGCGGGATCAGGCCGAGGCGGCCCTGCACCTTGGCCAGCGCGCGCTTCGATGTCGAGGTACTTCTGAGTGCGGTTTTCGTCGGACCAGACCTCGCGCATCGCGTCGCTGCTGAAGATGCCCTGGAAGATCGCGGAGTCGATGATGGTGGAGGCCATGGTGTGTTCTCTCTCGAAGTGGATGGAGGGATTCAGTAGCCGGCGCGGTGCAGCGTGCGCTGCGCCTGCAGCACGACGGGACGGTCGATCATCCGGCCGTCGAGCCGGGCGGCGCCGGGCGACGCCGCTTCGGCGGCGAGCACGCGGCGCGCCCAGTCGAGCGTCCTGCGGGCTCGGTGCCAGCGCGGCGTGGATCGGCGGCGACCTGCTTCGGGTGGATGCACAGCTTGGCGCCGAAGCCGTGGCGGCGCGACCAGGCCAGGTCGGCCAGCAGGCGCGCCTCGTCGTCGAGTCTGCGGCGTGACGCCGGCCACCGGTGCCGCGAGCCCGGCGACACGCGACGCGATCGCCATGCCGGCTCGCGGCGTAGGCCAGGCCGTCCGAGCCCTCGGCGATGTCGAGGTCGAGGTCGAGCGCGTAGTCGAGCGTGCCGAAGACGAGCCGCGTCACGCCAGCGGCGGCGGCCACGGCGTCGACCTCGCGCCACGCCGCGCGCGCTTTCGATCAGCGCCAGCACGCTCGCATGCGGCACGGCGGCGCGCACCGCGCCAACCTGCTCGGGCGCTTCCGCCTTGGGCAGCATCACCGTGGCAAGGCCGGCTGTCGCTGAGCAGGCGCAGGTCGTCGGCGAACCATGGCGAAGCAGCGTCGTTGATGCGCACGACGATGCGCGCGCGCTCGGCAGGGCCGGCCGCGGCCGCCCAGTCGGCGATCGCGTCGCGGGCCGTCGCCCTTGGCCTCGGCGGCGACGGCGTCTTCGAGGTCGAGCACGACCGCGTCGGCGCCGCTGGCCAGCGCCTTGGCGAAGCGCTCGGGCCGGTTGCCCGGCACGAACAGATAGGTGCGGCAACGCTCCGCGGTGGGGCGAATGCGTCGAGGATTGCCCGCTCTGTCAGATGGCCTCGGCCGCGCGCAGCGCATGCACGCTCGCCGCATCGATGCCGAGTTCGGCGAGGATCGCGTCGGTGTGCTCGCCGAGCGCCGGCACCGGGTCCATGCGCGGGCCGTCGTCCCAGGTGCCGGGCGGCAGCATCGCGGGCAGCATGCCCGCCGGCGAGCCGACCTCGCGCCAGCGCCCGCGCGCCTTCAGCTGCGGATGCGCCCAGACCTCGTGCATCGTGTTGACGCGGGCGTTGGCGATCTGCGCGGCTTCGAGCCGCTCGACGACCTGCGGCGCGGTCAGCGGCTTGAAGGCCTCGACGATGAGCTCGCGCAGCGCCTGCGTTCGGCGACGCGTTTGGCGTTGCCGGTAAAGCGCGGGTCGCTTGGCGAGCGCGGGTTGCTGCAGCACCTTCTCGCAGAAGTTGACCCACTCGCGCTCGTTCTGCAGCCCCATCATCACCGTGCCGCCGTCGCCGGTCGGGAACGGCCCGTAGGGGTAGATGGTCGCGTGCGCAGCGCCGGTGCGCGGCGGCGGCGGGGCGCCGTCGAAGGCGTAGTAGAGCGGGTAGCTGGTCCATTCGGCCAGCGATTCGAGAGCAATACGTACTCGTCGAAGAAGAGCAGCACCAGTACCACGTATTGCGCGGCGACGGCGATCAGAATCAGGTAGCGGCGCAGGAAATAGGCACCGAAAAAGAGCGCGACCACCGTCAGGATGGCCAGCGCCCGCTTCTGCGTGACGGTGAACTCTTCAAGCATCGCCGTTGATCCTATTGAAGCGGGCGGCGCGGAGGACGTTTTACTGGCCTGCGAGTTACTGGCCCGCGAGCTTCATCATGTGTTCGTAGATGTTCGGGTAGCGCTTGAGGTGCGCGCCGCCGTTGAGGTCCAGCACCTCGCCGGTGAGCCAGGACGCCTTCGGCGAGCACAGGAATGCCACCGCGTCGGCGATGTCCTGTGGAACGCCGGTGCGCCCCAGTGCGGTGTTCTCGGTGTATTCCTCGACGACGCCGGGGATCATCGCCGCCGGATCGGTCAACGGGGTCTGGACGAAGCCGGGGGACACGGCGTTGACGCGGATGCCACGCGGCCCCAATTCCAGTGCGGCGACCTGGGTGAGCATCGCCAGGCCGGCCTTGGCCGCGCAGTACGCGCTCATTCCGATCGCGGGCTGCCGGGCGTTCAGCGATGTCAGAGAAACGATCGCGCCACCGGAACCCATGTGCGGAGCGGCGTGCTTGATCACGAGAAAGCCCCCGCTCAGACAGACGTCGAGCACTTCGCGGAACTGTTCGGCGGGCAGGTCGGCGATCAATCCGAAGCCGCTGTAGCCCGCGCAGTTGACGACGACGTTGACGTGCTCGAGTCCTTCGAACAGCGCGCGCACCGAATCCTCGTCGGTGACGTCGACGGTGGCGGCGGCGTGCGGTGCGCCCAGTTCGGCTGCACGGTCACGGGCGCCGTCGCCGTTGCGGTCGGCGATGGTGACGGTGTAGCCGTCTGCGGCCAGCGTTTGCGCTGTGGCCCAACCGATTCCGGATGCACCACCGATGACGACCGCGGTACCGGTCATGTCCTGCTTCCCTCGGGTCGTGGGTCGCCCCACTTGGCGGTGACGGCACCCCACGGATCGGCGTAGGACTCCTTACGGCCGTGATAGGGGGAGCGTCGCTTGAGGAACTCACGGCTCAGCGGTGACGCCAGCCGCAGTAGCGGCCGTGCCCAGCCGGCCTTGTCCGCGGTTTCGACCAGCAGGTCGGGCCATGAATGATGTTGGTAGCCAAGGGCTTCCTGTGCGCGGGTGGTGTCCATCCAGTCGGTGGCGAACCAGTCTGTGTCGTTGTCGGGGTTACCCGGCAGGCCGATGGGCAGGCCACCGACGAGGCCCAGTGCCCCGGCCATCGCCGGGGCGATATCGCCCTGCTGCAGTCGGTGTGTGGAGTCGCCCCCGATGAGCAGGGTCTCGCCGATAACGGGGGCCGTGACGGCGGCGGAGAACGCGCGCGCCACATCGCGGACATCGACGGTGTTGATCCGGTTGTCGATGGGCAGCAACTGCTCGAAGTACATGTTGTCGAAATTCATCAGCCCGGCGATCTCGGCGGTCAGCACTCCGCCGAGGCGCAGGATCACCCAGTCCAGTTCCGACGCACGGACCAGTTTCTCGGCCTGCACCTTGTGGGCACCGTAAATGTCGGATGGGTTGACGGGTGTGTCGGCCGTCAGCAGGTCGCTGATCCTGTGTGGATTGCGCGCGCCGTAGGTGGCGATACTGGAGGTCTGCAGGAACCGCGGCGGCTTCTCCAGCTTCTCCGCAGCACTGAGCAGGTTCGCCGTGCCGCCGACGTTGACCCGGTACGCCAGTTCCGGACGCAGGTAGCAGACCGGCGGAATGATGGCCGCCAGGTGGATGATTGCGGTGGGCGCGACTTCGGTGATGAGCGCGTCGACGGCCGCCGGGTCGGTCAGGTCGGCGTAGCGCACCTGGACGTCGGCGAGCTTGTCGGCAGCCTTGCGGTTGCCGGGCAGGTCGAGATCGGTGGCGACGACGCGTTGACCGTCTGCGACCAGCTGCTTGACCGTCGCCGAGCCGACCAGGCCGAACGCGCCGGTGACCAATACGGTCATGTGATCTCCCTCGACACTAGAACGTGTTCTAGTCCACTATGTCATTCGGTGTGCCCGGCGGCCGAAGGGGCCGCCGCGCCGGGGCCGAATCTTGCTGTGCGTTGCCGGGCTTCGTGGCAGGGTTGACGCCGTGAATGATGCGTCGCCTGGCTCCCGCGCGGCACGCACAATGACTTCCCTGGGGCGGCCCCGGTTTCGCGATGTCATCGCCGGCTTGGTGACCGGACTGTTCTCGATTCCAGAGGGTATGGCCTACGCCAGCATCGGCGGCTTCAACCCGGTCGCCGGTCTGTACTCCGGTGTCGTGTCGACCATTGTCGGTTCGCTGTTCGCCCGCACCGTATTGATGGTGACGACGCTTACCAGCGCGCTCGCGTTGTCGTCGCGCAGCGTGATCACCGAGGCGGGCCTCGATCCGGCGGACCCGGCGAATATCGCGGCGTTGGCGATCGTCGTCGGTGTGGTCATGCTGGTGTTCGGGTTGCTGAAGTTCGGGTCGATCATGAACTTCGTCTCCAACGCGGTGATGACCGGCTTCACCACGGGTATCGCCCTGCAGATCCTCGCGGGCGTCATCAAGGACGCCACCGGCTATAAACCGGACAGCCACAACACCATCGGCAAGTTCATCGACGCGTTCGTCCATCTCGGCTCGTGGGAGTTGGCGCCGTGTCTGGTCACGCTGGCCACCGTGGCGGTGTGGGCGGTGTTCCACTTCATCAAGCCGCTCGAGGCGTTCGCGACGCTCATCGCGCTGGTGGTGGTGACTGCCGCCGTGACGGCCATGCACCTGGCCTTGGAAACCGTGGGCGACATCGCCTCGATCCCGAACGCCCTGCCGCCCTTCGTGGTTCCACATTTCGCGGCGATCCCCGAACTCCTGGTCGGCGGGCTGGCGGTCGCCCTCGTCGGACTGGCCCAGGCCGCAGGCATCTCGGCTGCCGTCGCCAATCCCGACGGCAGCCGGCCGAACACCTCCGGCGATTTCGTCGCCCAGGGTGCAGCCAACCTGGCGGGCGGGTTCTTCGGTGCCCTGCCGACCGGTGGCTCGCTGTCACGCACCGGTGTCGCAGTGTCCGCCGGTGCGCAGACCCGCTGGGCGGGCATCTTCGCCGGTGTGTGGCTCGCGGCGCTGGTGCTGATCGCGGGATCGGTGGCCGAACTGATTCCGATGCCGGTCATCGGTGGCCTGATGCTGGTCATCGGTGCGGAGTTGGTGATCGGCCGCTGGGCCGATATCAAGTTGGTGCTGCGGGCCGCACCCTGGTCGGCCGTCGCCATGATCGTGACGTTCCTGGCCACCACCCAGCTGCCGCTGCACACCGCGATCCTGATCGGTGCGATCACGTCGCTGGTGCTCTACTGCGTGAAGGCGTCCGAGTCGGCGCGCCTGTACGCGCTGGTCCCGGAGGACGGCGGCTGGGTTGTCAAACCGGTGCCCGATGCCGTCGAGAGCAACGCGGTGACGGTGTTGGAGTACACCGGGGTGGGACTGTTCGCCGAGGTACCGCGCATCGACGAGGAGTGGCCCAGGGTCAGCGACTCGCACAATGCCGTGGTGGTGCTCGGCCTGCGGACGCTGCCGGATGTGCCGTCGTCCAAGGTGCTCAAGGCAATGCGCAAGTGGGCCGAGCAGCTCAAGGCCAACGGCGGCCGGCTCATCATCGCCGGCGTCAGCCCGTCGACGGCGAAGGTGTTCAAGGAGGGCGGCCTGACAGAGGTGCTGGGTGAGGACGGCGTCGTGCCGGCCACCGACCGGGTGTTCGGGAGCGTCGAAATGGCACTCAACCGCGGGCAACAGTGGATCGAAGGTCACCGCGATGCGCCGCCACCCAGCGCAAAGCCGTCATCGGACTAACGCACGACACACCGAAAACCGATGTGGCTCATGCCGGTATCGACTGCCTGCGGGCGGCGCGCGGACGGTCGGTAGCGCAGGCAGTAGCTGTCGGCACACAGGAACGACCCGCCCTTGATCACCTTGCGCGGGATCTGGAACTGAGGTTGGTTCGGGTCGTAAGTATCTGCGGCACAACACGGTTGGACATCGCGGGTATCGCCGTACCAATCGGCGGTCCACTCCCAGACATTGCCGGCCATGTCGAAAAGCCCGTAGCCGTTGGGTGCGAAGCTACCCACGGGTGCTGCTTGCCCGTATCCGGTGTCGGGCAGATAGGGGAATTCGCCGTGCCAGTAGTTGGCGAGCCGTTGTCCGGGTTGCTCCGGGTCATCGCCCCAGGTATACACCGCGCCAGGGAGTCCGCCCCGGGCGGCGATCTCCCATTCGGCTTCGGTGGGTAGCTCGCGGCCCGCCCAATCCGCATACGCCGCAGCGTCTTCGAATGCGATGTGGACGACAGGGTGCTGGTCCCGATTGTGCAGCGACGAGCGTGCGCCCCGCGGGTGGTTCCAGCACGCGCCCGGCGTCCATGTCCACCACTGGTTGAGGTGTCGCAGGTCCACCGGTCCGGGCGTGCGATGGAACACCATCGAGCCGGGCTGCAGGTTCTCCGGCGGCGCGCCCGGATAGTCAGTGGGGTTCAGCGGCCGCTCCGCCACGGTGACATAGCCTGTCGCCGAGACGAATTCGTCAAACTGCGCATTGGTCACCTGGTGCTTCTGCATCCAGAACCCGTCGACCGCGACCTCGCGCGCCGGCCCTTCCTCGGGGTAGTCGTTGTCGGCGCCCACGGTGGTCGTCTGTGCGGGGATCCACACCAGATCGGCGTCGAGATCGACGTAATGGTCGTCCACTACTCGCCTTTTCGCGCCCGTGTGTCGGTTTGGGCGCAGGGTGTTGGTCAGTCACTGAAGACGGTCACCCAGTCGTCGCGCATGCTGACCACGGTCCAGCCGGCCTTGGCGGCCTCGTCCAGCGACTTCTCCGCCCCGGCCGTGTAATCGAATTCGCGGTCGGCGTCGTCGTGCAGGACCAGCAGTTGCAGCGACGAATGGCTGGAAGCGTCGGTGAATTCCAGCATCTCGATATCGCCGTTGGAGTTGCCCGCCGCGAATATCGGCCGGCGCCCGATCCGGTTCCACAGCCGAACGGGCTTGATCGGCCCGTCGTCGAAGAACTCCAGTTCCGCGGTGGTGTACACGTCGGCGTCCTTGTAGACCAGACCGACCGCACTGCCGACCACCCGTTCCGGCGGTATCCCGTACAGCGGCCCGGTGATCGGACGCATGAAGTCGCGCCCGCCGCCGGAGACGATGTAACAGGTGAACCCGTTGCCTTCCAGGTATCGGATCAGTTCCACCATCGGCGCGTACCCGCACGCGGTGTACGGCCTGTCCAGCGTCGGATGCACGGCATCGGCGAAGAACGCGTTGATCCTGCCCGCGTGCTCGTCGACGGTGATGGCATTGTGAGCCGTAAGGATCGCTCCAGCAAGCACTTTGAAGTCGGCATCGTCGCCCTGATAGTGCTTGGTGACGGCGTCGCCGAGCCAGTCGTAGTCTCCGTCCACCGCCGCCTTGTACGGCTGCTTGTCCCGCAATGACGGGTCAGCCTCGGCCTGCTCCTTGAAGCGGCGGAGCAGGAAGTCCAGCTGGATGTACATCGGCTTCTCGCACCACAGCGTGCCGTCGTTGTCGAACACCGCGACCCGGGCTTCGGCGGCCACGAAGTCGGGGCCGCCCTCAGCGGTGACGCGTCCCACGAAGTCGACGATCGCCGACTTCGTGGGCCCGTCGTTCCAGGAGTCCAGCATCAGTCTTTGGCCAGGAACTCGTGCAGCTTCTCGACGACCTGATCCACGCTGAAGCTCGCCGGTGGATGCCGCGGCGGGAAATTCCTTGAACGTCTCCAGGAACTTCGTGGCCATCGCCGTCGCGTAGAAGATGAAGAAGTCGTGCCGCATCAGCCAGTCGTAGTACGTGTTCGACGTGATGTCGGCGTACTCAAACGGATCGGTGCGCAGATTGAAGATCTTGGGAACCCGCAGCGACGTGAAGGGCTCGGCCCACACCTGTAGCGTTCCGCGACAACGCTGCTCCTGGAACACGATCTTCCAGTTTTCGAAGCGCAGGGCCACCAGGTCGCCGTCGTCGGAGAAGTAGAAGAAGCCGCGCCGCGGGCTGTGCTCGTCCTGGCCGGTCAGATACGGCAAGAGGTTGAAACCGTCGATGTGGACCTTGTACTCGGTGTTCCCGTCCGCGCCGGCTTTGACGCCCTTCTTCAGCTTGTCGCTGATGTCCGGGTCGCCCGCGGCCGCCAGTAACGTCGGCAGCCAGTCGTGGTGCTGGATGATCTCGTTGGACACCGTGCCGGCCTTGATCTTGCCGGGCCAGCGGATCAGCTCCGGCACCCGGAAGGCGCCCTCCCAGTTGGTGTTCTTCTCGCTGCGGAACGGGGTGGTTCCGGCGTCCGGCCAGGTAGTTGCGATGCGGGCCGTTGTCGGTGGAGTAGATGACGATGGTGTCCTCGGCGATACCGAGTTCGTCCAGCACATCGAGCACCGTGCCGACGTTCTTGTCGTGGTCGACCATCGTGTCGTGATACTCGGACTGCCACAGCCCCGCCTGCCCACGACTCTCCGGCTTGGTGTGGGTGAACGCGTGCATGTGGGTGAAGTTGCACCACACGAAGAAGGGGTTGCCCGCGTCGTGCTGACGCTTGATGTAGTCGACCGTGGCGTCGGCGATGTCATCGTCGATGGTTTCCATCCGCTTCGTGTTCAGCGGCCCGGTGTCCTCGATCGTCTGCTTGCCGACCGGGCCGAACTTGGGGTCGTCCGGTTCGGTGGACTCCTTGTCGAGCGCCTTGCACTTGAGCACGCCGCGCGGCTTGGCCAGGTTGTACAACCGGGGATAGCGGTCCTCGTGCGGGTAATCGAACTGCTCCGGTTCCTCCTCGGCGTTGAGGTGGTACAGGTTGCCGAAGAACTCGTCGAAGCCGTGCACCGTGGGCAGGTACTTGTTGAGGTCGCCGAAGTGGTTCTTGCCGAACTGACCCGTCGCGTACCCGAGCGGCTTGAGCAGTTCGGCGATGGTCGGGTCTTCGGCGGCCCAGCCGATGTCGACGCCGGGCACCCCCACCTTGCTCATTCCGGTCCGGTACACGCTTTGTCCACTGATGAAGGCTGCGCGGCCCGCGGTGCAGCTTTGCTCGCCGTAGGAATCGGTGAATCGCATGCCCTCATCGGCGATGCGGTCGATGTTCGGTGTGCGATAGCCCATCACGCCGTCGCTGTAGCAGCTCAGATTGCTGATTCCGATGTCGTCGCCCCAGATGACGAGGATGTTCGGCTTACCGTCAGGCATGTGATGCCCCTTCGCTTTCGCTGGCGGGTGGTCATTGGCGTTCTATTGGGAACGATAGGCGAACGGACGACCGAATTGGCCGATATCTCACCGGTTCTCAGCGAAAATTAAGCGGTGCCTACTATGTGAACAGCGTTAGACCGCAACGATTTTCATTACCGGTGTGCCCTTGACCCGCGGTCTCCTCGCTTGGTATGCGCTGTGCCTTCAACGGTGATCGCGACGTCGCGAGGAACTGGCTGAAGGCGGGTCCCCGGCAGCGGCTGGTTCGGCCTCATCAGATGGTTGGACCCAGCAACGAGTTCGCCGCATTCCACCAAGTGCGGCTGCTGTCGACAAGTTGTTGGCATCTCTGCGAATTACGGGCGATCGCATTAATAGGGCGATGCCGTGAGCGAGACATCTGTGAACGGCCGGCATGTCTCGAAGAGGATGTCTTGGACTCGATTGCGGTCATTCGTCGAAACATCCTGAGATTGCGATCTTCTGGCAGTCGGTCGCTAATTCTTCGGCAAGTTTCAGCACAAGGGCCTGGGCTCGGCGCGAGTCACCGCCACACTGCTGTGCGGCGTCGAACGCGAGATCGCGCGCCCGTCCCCGCCGTATCACCGCACGACTGGCTCGCGTTGCGGCGTCCGATCCCTCACGTCGTCGAAAGTCCGAGATGGATCGAATGACTCACCAGGCTGTTGCGTGGAATCTACATTTGGTACCGAAAAGGCGGTCGCCGAACTGTAACAATAGTCTCGTTCCTCCAACCAATGTCGTTTGTCTTAGGCATAATTCGCCCACATGGATCCTGAAGCAGAACTTCAGTCATCTCAGGTAGTCGATGTTCGGCACGACTTCGACAACGGCAACTACCGCTGGACGGCGTCGGCGCTCAAGCATGTGGTCTTCGCCAACCCGGATAGTGTGCACGGCACGAACCTGCCGGCCGACAGCTACGAGCAGATGGGCTACCAGGCCGAGTCCGGGCCGTCGCGCGAATCGTTCGACGAGTTCATGGGTCTGCTCGACACGTTCCGGTTCTGGTCCAACATCGTCACGCCCTGACGCGAGCGTCGCCCTGTGACCAGTTGCCACGCCCCCGGGACGCCACGGTGCCGTCGGATGTGCCGGGAACCGGATAGACGCCGAGGCGGGCGGTCGGCCACGGGATCGACCCACCGCTTCATGGCCGGCAAAGGACTACTGACACGGATCAGCTTTTCACGCGTGTTGCTGTCGGTGATTCTGCTTGTCATCTCCGGCTGTGGTGTGTCTTCGGAGGATCGTTCGACGGGGGGCGGCGACACTCAGGGTGAGCCGGGCGCCGGGACCGTGGTGTCCGAGGCCCCGCTGCCCAACCTCGACCCTGTGCTACGCGATGCGGCCTCATTCGCCAAGGGGATGACCTACCGATCCCGTTCCGGGATCGACGACGACAACACCCACGTCACCGGTTCGGTCTTCGTCCCGCATGGCGGCCCGCCCGAAGGCGGGTTTCCGGTCGTGGCCCTGGCGCCGCAGGTCGTCGGGACTGCTGCCGATTGCGCTGCGTCGCTCTCCCCGGACCCGCTCGGCAGCTCCGCAGCGGCGGTCGCCCTACTCAAGGCCGGATACGTCGTGTTCGTGCCCGACTACCAGGGTTTGGGCAAACCGTCGGATGGCAAGACGGTCTATCACCCGTACCTGGACTCGACGACCGCCGGCTACGTCGTGATCGACGGTGTGCGGGCGGCCAAGACGCTCGTTCCCGCCGCGACGTCGGACTCGTGGGCCGCGCTGGGCAGCCTGGAAGGCGGGCAGGCCGCGTGGGCGGCCAACGAACTCGTCGACAACTACGGCTCCGGCCTGGATCTGGTCGCCACCGCGAGTCTGTCACCCCTCGCCGATTTCGAAGGGCTCGCCGATGCGGCCATGGCCGGCACGCTGAACCCGGAGCAGAAGCTGGTCTACGTGGCGTATCTGGCGGCCGTGAAAAGTGAACACGAGTACGACGTGGATCTCGACGACTACCGCCGCGGTGTGGCGCAACAGAACTGGGATGCACTGCTGTCCTGTCGTGGGCCGGACCGAATGGCGTTGGCCGGGCAGATTCCTCCCGAGGATCTGAAGCCCGCCAGCGGGCAAGCACTCGCAAGCCTGCGCGGTTATATGCAGAAGACGACGTTGCCCCAGGGACCGACGGCGGCACCGATGTACGTGATCCACGGCGGCCGCGACCAGATGATCCCCGCGGCGTGGACCGAACGTGCCCTCGGCCGGGCGTGCCAGATGGGCGATGTCATCCAGATCGCCAACTGGCCGGACAAGGGTCACCGGGACATCGATTCGCTCGCTGCGGTCGGCTGGCTCGTCGACCGACTGAAATCGAATCCCTCGGCCAACGACTGCGCGTCGTTCCTTGCCGAGCACCAAGTGCCACCCGGCGGTGCACCAGGTCGTGGCGCGCGGTCCAGTGCTCACGACGCGGAGCCCTCCGCGGTCCTACCGTTGCCGACCGACACCCGGTTGTCGCTGACCACCGGTTGGCTGCCGTTGACGATCGAACTCGTCACGATGGCGGTGTTGGCCGCGGCGGTCGGCTGGCGGTCACGGGACTGGCGACTGCGCTGGGTACTGGCTGCACTGATGGTCGGGTTTGCCACGGCGGCCGCGGTCCGGCTGTTTGTGAAATACCAGGGCTGGACCGAGCGGGCGGCGTCGTGGCAGGCGGTTTTCTGGACGGCGGTCACCGGGTTTGCGGTCGCCATCGCGATCTTCGGGTGGCCCCGTTCGCCCTGGTGGCGACGTGCGGCCTCGGTGGTGTCGGTGCTGCTGTGTGTGCTGTCGGCGGGGCTGGCGCTCAACACCGCCACCGGCTACTTTCCGACGGTCGCGGCGCTGTGGCGCCAGGTCACCAATGCGCACCCCGATGACTGGGTCAACGAAGCGACGCTGGAGCAGATGGTGCGCGACGGTGTACGGCCCGCCGAGGGCGTCATGGTGTGGCTCGACATTCCGAACGACGCATCGGGTTTCGACCACCGCAGGGAATTGGTGTACCTGCCGCCGGCCTGGTTCAGCTCCAATCCGCCACCCCGTCTCCCGACAGTCATGATGCTGGGCGGGGAGTTCAGTCAACCGTCCGACTGGCCGGTGGCCGCGGACGCCGTGGTAATGCTCGACCGATTCGCGGCGACCCACGGTGGTAACGCGCCGGTCGTCGTCTTCCCCGACACCACCGGCAGCCTGAGCAACGACACCGAGTGTGTCAACGGCCCGCGCGGCAACGCCGCCGACCATCTGATCAAAGATGTTGTGCCCGCTATCATTTCCCGATTCGGCGTCAGTCCTGATTCGGCGCACTGGGGACTGGTGGGGTGGTCGTCGGGTGGCACCTGCGCCCTGATGACGGCGGTGATGCATCCGGAATTGTTCGGCGCGTTCGTCGCTCTCGACGGCCAGCTCGGTCCCAACACCGGCACCCAGCGGCAGACGATCGCCCGCCTCTTCGGCGGTGACGCGCAGGCTTGGGCCGCCTTCGATCCCAAGACGGTCATCGAGAAACGCGGCCGCTATGACGATATGGCCGCGTGGCTGGGCGTTTCCGATGACATTCCGGCCGAGTACCGCGCAGCCGGCGACACAGCGCCCGCGCCGGACGAGATCGCCGACTGGAATCAGTATTCCGAAGAGCACGCCGCCAACGCCAAGAAACTGTGCGCCCTGCTGTCCGGCCACCACGTCGAATGCGCGGTGGTCGGATACGGCGGTTCGCACGACTTCACTTCCGCGGGAAAGGCGTTCGAAACCGCGCTGCCGTGGCTGGCGGGCCGGCTCGGCACCCCGGACGTCCCGGTGCAGTCCCTGCCCGGTCGTTAAGCGTTGGTAAGCGAATCCACCTGGGGCAGTGCCTTGGTCTTGGCGGCCCGCTCCATGGCGCGGTACAACTCGACGTAGTAGGGCAGACATTCGTCCAGGGCCTTCTCGGTCGTGTACAGCGGCTCGTAGCCGAGATCGCGGCGGGCCTTGGCGATCGAGAAGTAGTTGTCCAGATACAGCCGCTCCACGCCGAGGGGCTCCAGCAGCGGCTTGGGCAGACCGAACTTGAAGTGCAGCCACTGCCAGGCCGTCATCGCGCGGTGCACCAGCTTTCCGGGCACCCGCAGCCGCGGCCACGGCTGTCCGCACGCTTGCACCACCGGCCGGGCGAACTCGAACATGTTGATGGGCTCGCCGTCGTTGACGAAGTACGCCTGCCCCGGCGCGGTTCCACCCGGCACCAGGTGCTCGGCGGCCAGGATGAAGCCGTGAATCAGGTTGTGCACGTAGGAGTTGTCGAGTTTGACGTGCTTGCCGCCGACGAGGACCTTGACGTGCCCGGCGAGCACGCTCTCGAACACCTTGCGGAACATCGTCTGATCGCCACGGCCCCAGATGCCACTGGGCCGGATCGAGCAGGTCAGCATGCCCGCGCCATCGGCACCGCCGTTGGCGGCTAGTACGAACTTCTCGGCGGCGACCTTGGTCTCGGTGTACAGATCGTTGAAACGTGCTGTGTACGAGAGGGTTTCATCGCCACCCGAGATGCGCCGGCCGCCCATCACCACGCTGTTGGAGGCGGTGTAGACGAACCTCCGGACACCGGCCGCCTGGCCCGTGCGCACCAGGCTCTCGGTGCCTCCGACGTTCACCGCGAAGCTGCGCTCGCGGTATTCCTTCGTGACCGAACCGCCGCCCATCAGGTCGATGATCGCCGCGGTGTGGAACACGGTGTCCACCCGGTCCTGCGCCGTGCCGATCGCCTTGGCCACGTCGTCGGCGTCGGTGATGTCGCCTACGAGTGTCCGCAATCTGGGGTGCTCGGGGAGGGGCGATGGGACGCGGTCGAACGAAACCACGTCATGCCCGCGGTCGAGCAACTCGGTGACGAGGTTGGCGCCGACGAATCCGGATCCTCCCGTTACCAGGACGCGGCCGAGGTCGGTGGTCAGTGCTGGATCACCCATCGCGCGAGCATAACTGAAACGTGTTCCAGTTTCGACCGCGTGCCCGAAGTCGGCTTTACCCCGAGTCGCCCTCCGCGCCGTCAACGGCCAACGCGTCCTCGACTCGCTTGCGCGCACCGGCTAAGTGCTCTTCGCAGCGTTTAGCCAGTTTCTCGCCCCTTTCCCAGAGCTGCAGCGATGCGTCGAGATCGAGTCCACCCTGTTCGAGTGCCTGCACCACCTCGATGAGTTCGTCGCGGCACTCCTCGTATCCGAGCTCACTAATGTCTCTAGTGGGTTCGTTGTCAGGCATCAGATTCCCCTTGGCTCACAGCCGTCACGGCACCGTCGGACACGCGGATCCGCAATTCAGCGCCCTTTGGTGCATCGGCCACCGTCCGCAACACCCGGGAACCTACCTGGACGACCGCGTAACCCCGGGCGAGTGTGGCCGACGGTCCCAAGGTGCCGAGGCGGGCCGACAGGTGCCCGACCCGATCTGATTCGGTCGTGATCAACCGGTAGATGTCGCGACGGGTTGCGGTACGGGCCCGATGGATCTCGTCTGACCGGGCATCCAGCATCCGCAGCGGGTCGGCCAGCACCGGCCTGCTGCGCAGTTGTGCGACGTGGCGTTCCTCTCGAGACACCCAGTTGCGCAGGGCCTGCGCCCCGCGGCGCCGCAACTCGCCGACGCGCGCCTGCTCGGCGGCGGCGTCGGGCACGATCCGCTTGGCGGCGTCGGTGGGGGTCGCCGCGCGCAGATCGGCTACCAGATCGCACAGCGGGTTGTCGGGTTCGTGACCCACGGCACTGACCACCGGTGTCGTGCACGCGGAGATCGCCCGGCACAGCGTCTCGTCGGAGAACGGCAGCAGATCTTCGACGCTGCCACCGCCGCGGGCGATCACGATGACGTTCACATCGGGACGGGCGTCGAGTTCGCGCAGCGCCTCGACGATCTGCGCCACCGCGTTGGGCCCCTGCACCGCGGTGTTGCGGACGGCGAACCGCACCGCCGGCCAGCGGTTGGCGCTCACCGTGGTCACGTCGTGTTCGGCCGCGCTCGCACGCCCGGTGATCAGGCCGATCGTGGTCGGCAGGAACGGCAGCCGGCGCTTGAGCCGCGGATCGAACAGACCCTCGGCCTCCAGCAGGCGGCGCAGCCGCTCGATGCGGGCCAGCAGCTCGCCGACCCCGACGGCGCGAATCTCGCTGACACGCAACGAGAATGAGCCGCGGCCGGTGAAGAAGCTGGGCTTGCCGAGCACGACCACCTGGGTGCCCTCGGTCAACTTGACCGGGGCGGCTAGGACCAGGTCGCGTGAACAGGTGATGGACAGCGACATGTCGGCCGCGGGGTCTCGCAGCACCATGAACACCGTCGACGAGCCAGGCCGCATGTTCAGCTGGGTGATCTGGCCCTCGACCCAGACCATGCCCAGCTTGTCGATCCAACCGGCCACCCGGATCGCGACGGCGCGTACCGGGAACGGGTTCTCCGCGGACTGACCCTGCGGAGCCTGCGCCGGAGGTCACTTCGCGGACGCGCGGGTGATCCTGTTGGCCAGCAGCGTCTGGAACGGGGCCCGCGCCTTGCCGGCCTCCTCGTAGGCCAGCAGGCTCTCGAGATCGGCGACCGACAGCGACTGCAGGCGGGCCCGCAGCTGGGCCAGGGTCAGGCCGTCGTAGTCGATCTCGGCCGGCGATCGCGGGAACATCGGCAGTGGAGGCGGGGGTGTCGGCACCGGCCGCGGGCCTGCTGCCGTTCTCCTCGGCGTCCGACGGGTCGGGCATCGAGTACAACGCGAACCGGCCTTCTGTCCGGCGCGGTGGTGGCGTCGTCGCCCGCGGCGCCGCCGGCGTCTTCCTTGTCCTCGTCGAACGTCGCCCACTCGGGCTGTTCGTCCTTCGGCGGGAACAGGTTCTCCAGGGTGGCGTCGCCCTTGATCACGAGGTCGGCCACATCTTGCTGCACCTTCATCACCAGATGGGCCAGCTGGCTTACGACGGTCATGGGGTACGTCAGGATCGTCTGCGGCAGCTTCAGGGTCTCCTCGACGGCCGTCGCCGCCACCCCCACCAGCAGCCGGACCCCATACGGTGCACTAGACATGGCTGCCAGCCTACTTCCGGGTCGTCCGGTGGCCTCGCACCGTCGTGGGAAAGTACCCTGGGTAGCATGCCGCCAACCGTCAACATGGGCATTCCAGGTGCCTCGCGATCAGCTGAGGTGTCGGCGGTGTCGCACTCAGGGGGAAAGCGGGTGCTGCTCGCCGAGCCCCGCGGATACTGCGCCGGAGTCGACCGCGCCGTGGAAACCGTCGAACGTGCGCTCGAGAAGCATGGCGCTCCGGTCTACGTGCGCCACGAGATCGTCCACAACGTGCACGTCGTCGAGACGTTGGCCAAGGCCGGTGCCGTGTTCGTCGACGAAACCGACGAGGTGCCGGAAGGCTCGATCGTGGTGTTCTCCGCGCACGGGGTCGCGCCGACTGTGCACGAGACGGCCGCCGAGCGCAGCCTGCAGGTGATCGATGCGACCTGCCCGCTGGTCACCAAGGTGCACAACGAGGCCAAACGGTTCGCCCGCGACGACTACGACATCCTGCTGATCGGTCACGAAGGCCACGAGGAGGTCGTCGGGACCGCCGGCGAAGCACCCGACCACGTGCAGCTCGTCGACGGCCCCGAGCGCGGTCGAGAACGTCACCGTCCGCGACGAAGACAAGGTGATCTGGCTGTCGCAGACCACGCTGTCGCGTCGACGAGACCATGGAGACCGTGCACCGGCTGCGGGAACGTTTCCCGAAACTGCAGGACCCGCCCAGCGACGACATCTGCTACGCGACGCAGAACCGCCAGGTCGCGGTCAAGGCGATGGCGCCCGAGTGCGAGCTGGTCGATCGTGGTGGGTTCACGCAACTCGTCGAACTCGGTGCGCCTCGTCGAGGTCGCGCTGGGCGCCGGTTCCGACGCCGCCTACCTGGTGGACTATGCCGAGGACATCGACCCGGCCTGGTTCGACGGCGTCACCACCGTCGGTGTCACGTCGGGCGCCTCGGTGCCCGAGGTACTGGTGCGTGGCGTGCTCGAGCGTCTCGCCGAATACGGCTACGACACCGTGCAACCGGTGACGACCGCCAACGAGACGCTGGTGTTCGCGCTGCCGCGCGAAATCCGCCCTGCCCGTCGCTGATCAGCTGCGCGGAGGCCGCCGGTAGCGGCTGCTGTCTTCGTCGTCTGCACTGCCGCGGTAGCGCACGTTCGAGAACGGATTATGCGTGCTCGGCGGTGGCGGCGGCTCCGGCGACTCGTACGAGCCATACGGCGCTTGGGGCTCGTAGGCGTCCTCATAGCGGCTCGACCGTCTGGGGCGCTCCGGTGGTTCCGGCGGCTCCCACTCACGCGGCCGGTACTCGCGTTGCGTCGACTTGACGCCCGGTTCGCGCGGCGTGCGCCGCCGACGGGACGGCGGAGGCCCGGGAACGTCGTCGACGTCGCGTGTGCGGGCGGCGTAGCGCCGGCGCGAGGTGGGCGCCGGTCCGTCGGGGTCGTCCATGGGCGGCCGGGCATGCCGGGACCTGCTCGGCGCCTCCCGGTTGGTGGTGCGGCGCTCCCGGGGCGGTCTGGCTGCGGTGGCCGGCCGGTCGATGGTGTGCTTGCGCGGCCGTCTGACCGGTTCGGCGTCCTCGAGCCTCGGCATCGTCGGCCGCGCGCCGGTTGAGCAACGCGGCCACCTTGGCCCCGAGCCCGGCGACCAGACCGGCTCCAACCGCCGTTCCGGCGTCCTTTGGGGTGGCCTTGCCGGCGCGGTTGGCCGCGCCGAAATACCAGCGGGCCATCCCGATCAGCAGCACCACCACCGACGTCGTGAACATCAGCAGGAAGCGCTCGATCAGCGGGTAGCCGCAGTTGATCAGGACGTCCTTGATTCCGGCGATCTCGGCGCGGTGGAACAGGAAATACGCCGTGGGCACCGCGATGAACAGGATGAGCGGAGGCTGCACGACCGCGGTGAAGATGCCGGACTGGCGGACAGCGAGCACCGCGGCCACACAGCCGATGACGTAGAAGGCGGCGAACAGGAAGGTCAGCTCCCGGTGGCCGGATCCCGCGTCGATCGCGATGCCCAGCAGGGTGGCCGCCGCCGCGATGAGAATGGCGCCCCACCACGGCACACCGGGAATGTCCGGGTGGGCCGAGCGATTCTCGGCCGCGACCGTCGACCTCGCCCGCTGCGCTGACACATGTAGACCGTACCGGCTGCTGCCGTGGGGCGACTGCCAGCGTGCGTGGTAGGGCAGGCATGTCGCTTCTCGTAGACTCTGGACCCTGTGAGCCTGAACTTAGGAATTGTCGGCCTGCCGAACGTGGGCAAATCGACGCTGTTCAATGCGCTGACGCGCAATGACGTGCTGGCGGCGAACTACCCGTTCGCGACGATCGAACCCAACGAGGGCGTGGTGCCTCTGCCCGATCCGCGGCTCGACAAGCTTGCCGAGTTGTTCGGCTCGGAGAAGACCGTGCCGGCGCCGGTGACGTTCGTCGACATCGCCGGCATCGTCAAGGGCGCGTCGGAGGGCGCCGGGCTGGGCAACAAGTTCCTGGCCAACATCCGCGAGTGCGATGCGATCTGTCAGGTGGTGCGGGTGTTCGCCGACGACGACGTGGTGCACGTCGACGGCAAGGTCGATCCCCGCAGCGACATCGAGGTCATCGAGACCGAGCTGATCCTCGCCGACATGCAGACGTTGGAGAAGGCGGTGCCGCGGCTGGAGAAGGAAGCCCGCAACAACAAGGACCGCAAGCCGTTGCACGAGGCCGCGGTGGCCGCCCAGCAGATACTCGACGGTGGCACAACGCTGTTCGCGGCCGGCGCCGACGCGTCGCTGCTGCGCGAGCTCAACCTCATGACCACCAAGCCGTTCCTCTACGTCTTCAACGCCGACGAGTCGGTCCTGACCGACGCCGCGAAGATCACCGAACTGCGCGAGCTGGTGGCCCCGGCCGACGCGGTGTTCCTGGACGCCAAGATCGAAGCCGAGTTGCAGGAGCTCGACGACGAGTCGGCCGCCGAGCTGTTGGAGTCCATCGGCCAGACCGAACGCGGTCTGGATGCGTTGGCGCGGGCGGGTTTTCACACGCTGAAGCTGCAGACGTACCTGACGGCGGGTCCGAAAGAGTCGCGCGCGTGGACAATTCATCAGGGTGACACCGCACCCAAGGCGGCCGGAGTGATTCACACCGACTTCGAGAAGGGCTTCATCAAGGCCGAGATCGTCTCGTACGACGACCTTGTCGAGGCCGGGTCGATGGCCGCCGCAAAGGCCGCGGGCAAGGTCCGGATGGAGGGCAAGGACTACGTCATGGCCGACGGCGACGTGGTCGAGTTCCGCTTCAACGTCTGACCGGACGCGCGCCTCGCGCGGTTATTGTGGGGAAATGTTGGCGGTCCGGCAGTTTCAGGTCACCTTCGACTGCGCAGCGCCCGAGCGCGTCGCTCGTTTCTGGTGTGCGGCGCTGGGCTACGTCGTACCACCTCCGCCCGAGGGGTTCGCTGATTGGAACGACTTCGACCGTGCGCTGCCCGTCGAAAAGCAGGGGTCCGCGTTCGCCTGCGTCGATCCCACAGGTGTCGGGCCGCGGCTGTTCTTCCAGCGGGTTCCTGAGGGCAAGGTCGTCAAGAATCGGGTTCATCTCGACGTCAGGGTCGGCACCGGGCTGGTAGCCGCGGATCGCCTCGCCGTACTCGAGGCCGAGTGCGCACGGCTCGTCGAACTCGGTGCGGCCCGCGTGCGACTATTGCCCGCCGGCGACGGAGAAGAGTCCTGCATCGTGATGCAGGACGTCGAGGGCAACGAGTTCTGCCTGGACTGATCGACGAAGCGCCGGGTGTCGAAGTCGCCAATCGGGACGCGGCCGGCGACATAGCATTTCCTGGTGAGCTTTGTCGTCCCGCCGGAGGCGTATGCCCGTTTCATGGGCCGATACGCCGAACCTCTTGCGGACGTCTTCGTAGCATTTGCCGGGGTCGGCGTGGGCGACAAGGTGCTCGACGTGGGCTGTGGGCCGGGCGCGCTGACGGCGCACTTGCTGTCGGTCGGAGCCGAGGTGGCGGCGATCGATCCTTCACCGCCGTTCATCGACGCAATCCGTGTGCGCTTCCCCGACGTTGACGTGCGACGCGGTACAGCGGAGGAATTGCCCTACGACACTGCCGCTTTCGATGCTGCTCTCGCGCAACTGGTTGTGCATTTCATGACGGATCCAGTGGTCGGCCTCAGGCAGATGGCGCGCGTGACTCGCGGTGGGGGTGTCGTCGGAGCATGTGTGTGGGACGGGCCGACCGGCGCACTGGCGCCGTTCTGGGACGCGGTGCACATGATCGACCCTGAAGTCGAGGACGAAGCGCTCAGCTCCGGGGCGCGCATGGGTCACCTGAGTGAGCTATTCGAAGCAGCCGGGCTGCACGATGTCGAAGAAGACGCCATTGCCGTAGACGTTGTGCATCCGACCTTCGAGGAGTGGTGGGAGCCGTACACATACGGTGTGGGTCCTGCCGGTGACTACGTCCAGCGACTCGATGATGATGGTCGCGCACGTCTCGAATCAGTGGCTCGCGACCGTCTGGGTAGTGGGCCGTTCACCGTTACCGCTGCCGCGTGGGCCGCCCGCGGGACGGTGTGACGGCAACGTGGTGCAGTTCCGCTTCGAACGTGTCACGCCCTTTTGGGGGGACCGCCCGTAATCAACGGGCGCGACGACACCCGACAGCGGCCAATACAGCGCGCTAGAATTCTGTACATGACGACGCTTCCGCTAGCTGAGGTGCGGGCGAACCTGTCAAAGCTTGTCGATGAGGCTGTTCGCACCCATGAGCGAATCGAGGTCACTCGGCAGGGTCGCCGGGCTGCGGTCATCCTCAGTGCAGACGATTTCGACTCGATCATGGAAACACTGGCGATACTGGGCGATCAGGAGCTCATGCGCGAGGTTCGTGAAGCGGAGGCCGAGGCCGCGAGTGGTCAGGTTTACACACTCGACGACGTGACAGAGGAGATGCGCGCCACCGGGCGGCTTCCGCGTTGACCTATCAGATCGAGTTGACGAAAGCTGCGAAGAACGCGCTGACCGATCTCTTGCCGGAGGCGGTGGCCGTGGCGTGCTGGGAGTTCATTCGAGGTCCGCTCGCGGAAAGTCCTTATCGCGTCGGAAAGCCGCTTCGCGACCAGCTGGAGGGTCGATACTCGGCCCGGCGGGGCGAATTCCGGGTGATCTACCAGATCTTCGACAACAGAATTGTCGTTCGGGTCATCCACATCGCGCATCGCTGTGACGTTTACCGGTGACGTGATTCGGTCCCGTTCCGCTTCAACCACCCGACTGACCCGCGCGTCCCCATCGAGTTGCTAGAGGCCGCCGCACCGGGAGGGGGCCAAGATGGGAGACCACGGAGGACAGTCCGCGGGTAGAGGCTGCGGCGGCGCGGGCGGAGGCGGCGGGCCCACAGGAGCCACCGGCGGAGCCTCATGCGGAACACCATGCCACGGGTAGATGACGTTGCTGCCCACGTCGACGACACCCTCCGAGTTCCAGTACCAGTCGTGGCAGACATTCCAGTCCCACGTGATGACCGAACTCCCCGGAATCAAGGGGTCCCCGGGGCACCAGTGAGTGCAGGTGATGCCACCTGGGCAGTTGCCGCCTTCATAGCTGGGGCCGAAGATGGGGCCGGCCTGAGCAGGGCCCGAACCCAGCCCCAGACCGGCCAGCCCCAGGCCGCCAGACAGCACCACCGTCGTTGCCAACCGCGTAATCCGGTTCATCGATGGATTCCTCTCGTGCGGCGCTACCTCAACCGAGCGGTCGCTGAACTCAACCATCTCGCAGCACTGCAAACTTCTCGCGCGTAATCGTCTACTCGCTTCCGGTCGAGAACCCCACGTCAGACCGGGCGCAGTGTGGCCGAAGCCGTTTCGCCGAGGTGGCGTTGAACCCCGCGTGTCCGTCGCTCGTGTGCCTTGTGTCGCATCGTTCGTCGACGCAAGGGGGCGCCATGCATACGTTGGTCCGTTCACCGCTGTCCGCCGGAGTCGCTGTCGCTGTTGCGGGGGCCGTGGCGATCGCCCCACCGCCGGCTGTGTCGGCACCGGCGCCGGTCGTTGCCGAATACCGGCTGGCCGCCGACCCGGTTCCGATCGGCGGGCTGGTCACGAGCTTTCTGGGCAACCAGCTCATCTACTGCTCGATCATCTGTCCGGATGTGGTCAAGCTGGCTGCCACGGTTCCGGTGGGTGCCGTGGCTGCGCCAGTGGTGTTCGTAACCACCCTGGCGTCGGGAAATCCGCTCAAAGCGCTCGGCGCCGCGGTCGCCTCCGTGACGAATCCTCTTGACGCCGCGTTCGACCCGATCATCACCAACGACCTGAACCTCGTGCTGCCGCGAGCCCAGAACGCCCTGGAAGTCGGCGTGGTGGGCCTGCTGAACATCGCCACCGGGGGACCGCTGGGCGTCCTCGGCGCGATCCAGACCGCCCGCCAGCACACCTTCGACGCGTTGAACGACACCATCCCGCCGTCATTGACCTCACCCAACCCCCGCGGACTGATCCAGGTTGTCGCGGTCGAAGCGATCAACGTCGCGTCGTCGATCGCCTTCCAGGCGTTCGAGGAGGGCCTGCTCGGCATTGTGCAGACCGCTGACGCCGCCGCGACGACGCTCGCCCAGACCGGAGACCCGGTGAAGGCCTTCGTCGCCGGTGAAAGTGCGGCGTTCGCGTCATTCGGCAAGACGCTCGGTTACATCGCCACTGCGAGCCACACCGCAGCTGTCAATATCGCTGCGGCACTGCATGATCCGGTCACCGCACAGAAGTTGACGACCTCCTCCGCGAACGACACCGCCACGTTGGCCGCAGCCACCACTGCCTCCACCCCGAGCGCGCACGCCCTCGGTCAGAAGGTCGAGAAATCGCCCATGGACGTGACTACGCAGACTGTCGATGAACCGGTGAACCAGGACAAGTCCGCCGCCACCGCGGCGACGACGACCATCAAGCACGATGTGGCGAAGCGACCCATCCGCGACATGCTCGCGAAGATCCGCGACGCGCTAAACGGCCCGAAGAAAGCTACGTCGAAGGACGAAGCCAACGCTCAGGACAAGACCGCGGACAAGGCCGGCGATACGGCCGGGGGCAAGGCCCGGAGCGAGCACACTGCCAAGGCCAAGAAGGCCAAGGACGACGCCCCGAAATTGAAGCAACATCAGAAGAAGCTGCACAAGTCCGCCGACGCGGCTAACGAATAATCGAGATCTCTTTCCCCAGTTCGCATCCCGGGATCAGCGGTAGTTCGTCCCCGCTCCAGAACGAACCCGGGTCGAAGTAGTACTCGCGCTTCTCGGTGGTCAGCAGGCCCATCTCCTCGTAGGTGATGGCAACGGTTTCGGCGCAGTACGCGGTTTCCAAACCGACCGCCCGGCGCTGCTGCTTGTCGTGTTCGGCGGACTCGCGAACACGCTTGTGTACGAGTGGTATTCCGCGCGTCCAGTCGCTGACGGTGGGCAGCCGACCGCGAAACCATCTGCCGGTCAACCGCGCGGTGGTGGGAAAAGGTGTGCCGTTCATCCTGGCGATCACCTTCAGCGCGCGATCCTCCTGCTCGGGGTTGGCGTACGGGCTCAGTTGCCGCAGCCAGCAGCGCTGGCCATATTTGTCCATCCACTGCTCGACCGCGGCCCGCAGGTCGTTGAGCTGGACACCGCGGTGGTTGGTGCCGGTCCACATGTCGACGAGCTTGTCGCCGAGTTCGGCGTGCCAGATCAGCGGTGGCAGGTCGTCGATGGCGACCGTCATACCGACGTGGTTGACCGGGCTGTTGGTCAGCGTCTGGATGGCGCGGTCGGGGCCCGTGCCGCCGCGGAACAGCCAGATGTCGCCGGTTCGGGTGGCTTCCAGAGCCTGATCCAGGGAGACGCTCGCGGTCACCATGGCAGCTTAGGCACACTGTCGGTATGCACAACGTCTGGAAGTGGCTCGGACTGGCCGGTGTCGTCGGGGTGGCGGCCGGGGGTGTGCTCGTCGGACGGGACCAGCGCCGCCGCAACGCCTACACGCCGGACGACATCCGCGCCCGGCTGCACGAACGCGCGGCGGAAGTCGACCGCGACAACCGACCGTGACATGAGCCCGCCGACCGGGGTCCCGTCTAACTGAACGCCGCGGTCACCGCGGCCATGTCGAAATAGTCGCGCCACGCCGCGATGCGACCGTCGCGGATCTCGAACACTCCGGTCACCGGAAGCTCGACCGTCTTTCCGTTCTTGAGCCGCATGACATCGGTGCGTTCGTTGAACACCAGATCACCGTCGGCCACCTGTCGATGCACGATGAAGTCGATGCCGTCGCACATGGCGGTGAATCCTGAGATGAACTCCTCGATGGCGGCTCTGCCCTGCACGGCCGCCATCGGAATGTTGTGGTAGACGCCGTTTTCGGTGAAGTATCCGGCCAGTCGGCCAGGATCGGGATCGGCCCACAGGGCACAGAATTCGGTCACGATTTCACCAGCTGAATCGGGCATCCCTCGTGTATACCTGCCGAACCCGGCACAGTGAACGGCATGCGGATTCTTCAGGTCGGCGACTTCGAGCCGGTTCTCGTGACGGCATTGGCGGACCGGGATGACCTGGTTCGGCTTCCGGACAGTCCTGACCGGGCCACCTTCCTGGCGGAGCACGGCGCGTCGATCGGCGCCATCGTGCGGTCCGGGACGGGCAGCGTCGACGCGGTGCTCCTGGCCGGGCTGCCCAACCTCGAGGTCATGGTCAACAACGGGGCGGGCGTCGACGCGATCGACCTGGACGAGGCCGGCCGTCGCGGCATCGCCGTCAGCAACACCCCCGACGTGCTGACCGATACCACCGCTGACACCGCACTCGGGCTGATCCTGATGACGCTGCGGCGCTTCGGCGCCGCCGACCGCTACGTGCGGAGCGGCCGTTGGGAGCACGACGGTGAGTTTCCGCACGCGCGCGATGTCAGCGGTCTGCAGGTGGGCATCCTCGGCTTGGGCCGGATCGGCTCGGCGATCGCGACGCGGCTGCTCGGATTCGATTGCGCCATCGCGTATCACAACCGGCACGAGATCGACGGGTCGCCGTACCGGTATGCGGCGTCGGCATACGAGCTCGCGGAGTCCGTCGACGTCCTGGTGGTCGCCACCGCGGGCGGCAAGGGAACCGAGAAGCTGGTCGCGTCGCGACGTGATGGGGGCGCTCGGGCCGCAGGGCTACCTGATCAACGTCGCGCGCGGCAGCGTCGTCGACCAGGACGCGCTGATCGACCTGCTGGCCTCGGGCGGTCTGGCCGGCGCGGGCCTCGACGTCTTCGCCGACGAACCGCACGTGCCTGCGCGACTGCGCGAACTCGACAACGTCGTACTGCTGCCGCACGTCGGCAGCGCCACCGCCCGGACTCGTGAGGCGATGGCGCTGCTGACGCGACGGAATCTGGACAGTTACCTCAGCACCGGACAGCTGGTGACACCCGTGTTGCCGCCGCGTAGATGACCGCCGCCAGAACGCCCGACCCGAAGGTGCTCAGGTCGACCCCGCCGGCGATGCCGGCCAGCGGGCCGACGTAGAGGCTGGTGTTGACGGCCATCATCCCGAACGTCGCGCCGACCACCCACGCCAGCACGGCCGGGATGTTCCAGCCGGCGGTGAACCAGTAGCGCCCGCCCCGCCGGCCTTGGGTGAAGGCCTGCAGGTCGACGGCGTCATATCCGTTGCCGCGCAACCGGTTACGCAGCGCGCCGATCGCCAGGACCGCCACCCATGGGGTGATCACGGCGTTGAGGGCAACCGTCATCGCGGTCACCGAGTCGACGGCGTCGAACACGAACACGCCCAGATAGAGCAGCACGATCGCCACCGCCGCGGTGATGACGGTGGTCTGCGTGCGTCGCAGTTTCGGGGTCAGGCCCTCCAGGTCGAGGCCGCTGGCGTAGATGCACAGCACGCCCTGGCTCAAGCCGCCCAGCACCGAGATCACCACGATGGGCAGGACGAACCAGGTGGGCGATGCGGTCACCAGGTCGTCGAGGTAGGAGTCGGTGGGGTTGGCGAAACTCATTGCGGTGTAGGCGCCGAACAGGCTCGGCAGCAGCACGCCGACGAACATGCCTGCGCCCAGTGCGGCGGTGATCTGACGGTCGGTGAACTTCGCGGGGGAGATGCGCCGGGTGTAGTCACCGATCGTCGGCCCGTAGCTCAGCGGTGCGGCGGCGAACAGGACCGCGCACAGCATCCAGGTCTGCCAGAAGCCGCCGAGTTCGTAAGTGCCCGTGGATGATCCGGGGTGGAACCCGCCGGAGAAGGCCACCACCCCGGCGACCATGAGTGTGCCGACGACGGGGACCACCACCTTCTGCATCGCGACGATGGTCGCGTGGCCGTAGAGGGCGACCGTCACCATGAGCGCGGCGACCACCGCGTACGCGACGGCGTGTACGACGCCGGTCTGCGGTGTGCCGAGCAATCGGTGTCCGGCGGCGACCAGGGCGTCGCCGCTCGTCCAGACGGTCACCGCCGCGAAGCCCAGCGCGATGACCAACGCCAGCCCCGAACCGATGAAACGGCCGCGGATGCCGAAGAACGCCCCCGACGACACCGTCATGTTGGTGCCGGTGCGCGGTCCGATGATCGCCGTCGGCAACACCGCCAGGGTGCCCACGGCGGTGCCGACGGCCATCGACGTCAGCGTCTGCCAGAAGTTCAAGCCGAACATCACGGCGAACGCGCCGAACACGGCGTTCGTCCAGGTCAGGTTGGCGCCGAGGAAGACGGCACCCAGGTTGCGCGGGCTGGAGTCGCGCTCCGATTCGGGCAGGTATTCGACGCCGGCGGATTCGATGGCGCCGACACGGTCGACGGCGGCCGGGGGAGCCGGTGCCGGCGTGTTGTCGAGGGTGGTCACGGTCATGTCGGCCTTCTTGTTGATGGGTAAATCAATAGTGTTGATGTAGTGTTCAATAGGAATCCGGATTCGTCAAGAGGAGGACGCAAAGTGGTATCGGCCCCCGTGCGGGACGCAAAGCGCAAGCTGCCGGCGGAAAGACACGGCGAACTACTCGATAGGGCGGTGGAAATCATTGCGGCCGAGGGACTTTCCGCTGTCACGCTGCGGAAGGTGGCCGCCGACCTGGGTGTCACTCCGGGGCTTGTGAGTCATTACTTCTCGTCCGCCGAACAACTCATCATCGCGGCGTTTCGCGAAGCCGCGACCGCTGACCTGGCCGAAGCGCAGGCCCGGGTGGCCGCCGTCGGTGCGCCTTCCGAGAAACTCGACGTGTTGCTGGACTACGTGTTGGACGAGTGCAGCGTCGACGCCAGCGCGCTGTGGCTCGACGCCTGGAGCCTGGGACGGCGCAACGCCGCGCTGGCCGAGGTGGCCAATGCGCTCACCGATGAGTGGCTGGCGTGGATCGCCGACATTGTGCGGGCCGGTCAGGCCGCGGGGGAATTCCGGCGCGGTGACGCCGACGTCTCGGCGCGCCGCGTGCTGACGATGATCGACGGGCTCGGGGCCCAGCAGGTGGTGCGTGCGGTGCCCGCCGACGAACTCAAGCACATCGCGCGTGCCTATGTGGCCTCGGAGCTGGGCCGGCCTACCTGTTGACGAATTCGACGACGACCTCGCTGAACGCGTCGTTGTCGTCTCCGGCAGCGGTGTGGCCCGCCTCCGAGAGTTCGACGAACTCGGTGCGGGGCACCTTGGCCAGGAAATCGTTGACGCCCTCGGTGCTGACCACATCGGAGAGCTTGCCGCGGATCAGCAGAATCGGGATCTGCAGCCGCATCGCGGCGTTCTCCATCTTGTCCACCCGCTCGAACGGGTCGTCGCGGGGTTTCGTCAAGAAGTTCGGGTCCCAGTGCCAGTACCAGCGCCCGTCGCGCAGCCGGAGATTCTTCTTGAGTCCTTCGGGGCTGCGCGGTTTGGTCCGGTGCGGCAGATATTCGGCCACCGCCTCGGCGGCCTCCTCCAGCGAGTCGAACCCGTGCACGTGGTTGAACATGAAATCGCGGATGCGCGCGCTCCCGGTCTTCTCGAACCGGGGGACCACGTCGACCAGGACCAGTTTGGTCACCCTGTCGGGCCCGGCCTCGTCGGCCACCATGATGCCGGTCAGTCCGCCCATCGACGCGCCGATGAGCACCACCGGTGTGCCGATTTCGTCCATGACATGCAGCACGTCGCCCGTCAGCGACTCCAGTGCGTAGTCGGCCTCGGGGGCGCGGTCGCTGTCGCCGTGGCCGCGGGTGTCGACCGCGACGACGCGGAAACCCTGGTCGGCCAGGAGCTGGCCGGTGTTCTTCCAGGAGTGCCGGTTCTGGCCGCCGCCGTGCAGCATCAGGATCGTCGGCCGTCCGGCCGACGCGTCTGCGTCGCCGTGGTTCCACTCGTCGCCGACCAGGGTGATTCCGTCGACGCCGGCGAATTCAACGATGCGTGCTGTGCTCACGGGCATCCTCTCGGTAACGCGTGCAGCAGACGTTACCCACGGCCACCCGCGATGAGGTTTGCAGCCCCGGCCGCTACACCTCTATCAGTTTGTTGATGCAGATGAGGGCCGCATCGATCACCGGTGCGGCCTCCGCAGGCGTGTCACACGGCATCAACATCGCCGATGACTCGGTGAGCAGAGCGATGATGACGCGCGCCAACAGCTGGCCATGCGTCGAGTGATCGATGTCGAGCACCGACAGCCAGTCCCGGAACCACATTCGCATGCCGTCGCGGTAGATCCGCTCGAAACCGGGCGGCACGTCGTCGGAACCCAGCACGACGGCGGTGTGGCGGTTTTCCCACAGCGCATCGAGGTAGGCACGGACCTGAGCATCGAAGGATCGCTCGGCGTCGGCGATGCGGGACTCGATGGTTGCGGCCATGTGCTCATAGATCGCCAGGAACAACTCGGATTTGCCGCCGAAGTGGTGGTAAATGCTGCCGATACTGGCACCGGATGCCGCGACCACCTCGCCGATGGTGGCGGCGCTGTAACCGCGCTCCCGGAAGACGGCAATCGCGGCGTTGAGAATGCGCTGCTGCGTCGCGTCGGTTTTGGCCCAGCGCCGCCTGGGATGCGGCGCCCCCACCGGGGCGCTGTCACTCACCGGATCCTCGGCGTGCAGCGACGTGCTCATGAGAATTAACGTTAGCCCAGCACTGCCCTGGCCACGCGGTCTGCCGCACCGAGTTGGGGAAACAAACCCGAAGAAATTCCGGCTCGGATAGCGTTGATGTCACGCGCTTATGGCGGGGAGCGAATTTAGTCCTTCCCGCGCTCTGTAATGCCGTCGCTCATTTGCCGTACGGCCACCATCGGGTGCGTCGTCTAAGGGAACCTTGCGAACGGGTACCGCGATCCGTGGGGTGTGCAAAGATCACGAGGCTGCCGGTGCCGTAAGACGCTCCGGCAGTGCCTGTCACGAGGATTGCGGAAACGTTGCTCGGCCGGAAAACGGTGGTGTACGTTCGTCGGCAGTTCTGTGTCAGGAGTCACAGTTGTAACGCAGGTAGCAGGTCAGTTGGGTGGAGGGATATCAGCGGATGATGCCTTTGGGAGCGGTCCCGCAGACCGCCTCGCTGGCTGAAGTGCGTACCGGTGGAACGCGCCCCTGCAAGCGCGGGACCCCAGGGCGCAGCGGCAGGGTGCGCAGTGGTCACTGCTGATTCATTCGCGAAACCCGTCCGCTCGTTCGGCGGTTTCTTCGCCATGGCATTGGACACCTTCGTCGCGATGTTCAGGCGGCCGTTCGCCTGGCGCGAGTTCATCCTGCAGACCTGGTTTGTGGCCCGGGTGTCGATCGTGCCGACCCTGATGCTGTCCATCCCGTTCACCGTGTTGCTGGTCTTCACCTTCAACGTCCTGCTCGTCGAGTTCGGCGCCGCGGACTTCTCCGGAACCGGGGCGGCGATCGGAACGGTGACGCAGATCGGTCCGATCGTCACCGTGCTCGTCGTCGCGGGCGCGGGCGCCACCGCGATGTGCGCCGACCTCGGTGCACGCACCATCCGCGACGAACTCGACGCGCTGCGCGTCATGGGCATCAACCCGATTCAGACGCTTGTCGTTCCGCGCGTGCTGGCGGCCACGCTGGTCGCGCTGCTGCTGGCGGCGTCGGTGGTCGTGGTGGGCATCGCGCGGCGGCTTCTTCTTCTCGGTGTTCGTCCAGCACGTCACCCCGGGTGCGTTCGTGGCCGGGCTGACCCTGCTGACCGGTCCGGCCGACGTGGTCGTCGCCCTGGTCAAGGCGACGCTGTTCGGCCTGTCGGCCGGCCTGATCGCCTGCTACAAGGGCATTTCCGTCGGCGGCGGCCCGGCCGGTGTCGGCAACGCGGTCAACGAAACCGTGGTGTTCACCTTCATCGCGCTGTTCGTGATCAACGTGCTCGCGACGGCCGTCGGCGTGCAGGCGACCGGCATGACCGCGGTACAGGGGGACGCGTTCGTCCGGCTGCGGCACACCGTCTCCGGCTGGGGCGACGGCTGGAACCGGATCGGCCGGCAGACCAAGTTCTACGGCCGCACCCTCGTGGCATCTGGGACGCCGTCGTCTACTACCCGGGCGAGGTGATCCGGCTCATCGCGCAGATGGGGCTGGGCGCCGGAGCGCTGGCCGTCATCGGCGGCACCATCGCGATCGTCGGCTTCCTGACGCTGTCGACGGGCGCCCTGGTGGCCGTGCAGGGCTACAACCAGTTCTCGTCCATCGGTGTGGAGGCCCTGACCGGTTTCGCGTCGGCCTTCTTCAACGTCCGGCTGATCGCACCGCTGACCGCGGGCGTCGGCATGGCGGCCACCATCGGCGCCGGCGCCACCGCCCAGCTCGGCGCCATGCGCATCAACGAGGAGATCGACGCGCTGGAGGTCATCGGCATCCGGACGATCGCCTACCTGGCCTCGGCCCGGGTGATCGCCGGCGTCATCGTGGTGATCCCGCTGTACTGCGTCGCGGTGCTGATGTCGTTCCTGGCCGCCCGCGTGGGCACCACGTTCATCTACGGCCAGTCCACCGGCGTCTACGACCACTACTTCCGGACGTTCCTCAATCCGACCGACCTGATCTGGTCGTTCCTGCAAGCGGTTTCGATGGCGTTGGTCATCATGCTGGTGCACACCTACTACGGGTTCACCGCGTCGGGCGGACCCGCCGGCGTCGGCGAGGCCGTGGGCCGCGCGGTGCGCACCTCGCTGATCGTCGCGGCACTTGTCACGGTGATGATCTCGCTGGCCGTCTACGGCCAGTCCGGCAACTTCAACCTTTCCGGATAAGCGCATGGACGATAAAGACACTGGCCTGCACCCGGCATGGTGGACCGCGATCCTTGTCGCCTTCCTGGTCGCCGCGGTGTGGCTCACCGCGGCACTGTTCACCGGGACGCTGAAGAAGTACGTGGACGTCACGGTCACCTCGGACCGCTCCGGGCTGGTGATGGAGACGGGCGCCAAGGTCAAGATGCGCGGTGTGCAGGTCGGCCGCGTCAGCGCCATCCAGGGCGGCCGGGATCCCGTCAGCATCCGCCTGGAGATCTACCGCGACCAGGTCAAGTTCATCCCCGCCAACGTCGGAGCCCAGATCCGGGCGACCACCGTGTTCGGCGCCAAGTTCGTCGACCTGACCTATCCCGACGCCCCGGTTTCGCAGCGGCTGGAGGCGGGCCAGGTACTCAAGTCCAGCAACGTCAGCGTCGAGGTCAACACCGTCTTCGAGAACCTCGTCGGCCTGCTCGATCAGATCGACACCTCGAAGCTGAACGCGCATCCTCACGGCGCTGGCCGAAGGTGTCCGCGGCCAGGGCGAGCGCATCGGCCAGGCCACCACCGACGCCAATCAGGTGCTGCTGGCGCTGAACCCGCGCAGCGAGACGATCCGCGCAGACTGGCAGGCGCTCAAGGGTTTCAGCGACGCCTACGGCGGGGCGGCGACCAACATCGTCAACACGCTCGATGCGCTGAGCACCACCAGCGTGACGATCACCAACAACGCCAAGCCGCTGGATGCGTTGCTGCTCAACGTGATCGGATTCTCCAACAGCGGTATCGCGCTGCTGGCGCCGAACCAGCAGAACCTGATCAAGGCCATCAACGTCCTCGAACCGACGACCAACCTGCTGATGAAGTACAACCCGGAATACACCTGCATGCTGGTGGGCGCCAAGTGGCTGCTGGACAACGGCGCCTACGACGCCACCGGCGGCAACGGCAAGTCGTTCCTCGTCGACGGCGGCATCCTGGCGGGCGACGACCAGTACCGCTATCCGCAGAACCTGCCGATCACCGGCGCCAAGGGCGGTCCGGGCGGAAAGCCGGGCTGCGGCTCGCTGCCGATCGTCGACAACAACTGGCCCGTGCGTCAGCTGGTCACCAACACCGGTTGGGGTACCGGCGTCGACATCCGGCCCAACCCGGGTATCGGCTTCCCCGGCTACGGGAACTACCTTCCGGTGACCCGCGGGGTGCCCGAACCGCCGAGCATCCGCAACCTGTTCGGCGGGCCCGCGCCCGGCCCGAACGCCGGCTACCCGCAGGCGGTCATCCCGGCGCCGGGCGACTATCCGTACGGTGCGCCGATGTACAACCCCGATGGCACACCGATCTGGAACAACCTGCCGCCGGCGCCGCCGCCGGGCGCACCGCGTGACCCGGGCGCCACCCCCGGTTCGGAGCCGTTCGTCGTGCCGTTCCCCGGCCAGCAGCCCACACCGCTGCCACCCCAACCGCTACCCGTACCGGCGGCGCCATCGCCGTGACCCCGAACGTCCAGTCCCGACAACCGATTACGTGCACCGAGAGGTAACCCGCAGTGAAAGACAACCTGGGAGGCGCCATCTGGCGCTTGGCCATCTTCGTGATGGTCTGCCTGCTGGGTATGTTTGCGCTGTTTGCGGTGTTCGGGCAGTTGCGTTTCGAGAAGGCGCAGGACTACCGGGCCCACTTCGCCAACGTGACCGGCCTGGAGAGCGGCGATTTCGTCCGCATCGCCGGCGTCGAGGTCGGCAAGGTCCAGAAGATCGGCGTCAACGACGACGGCACCCTGACCGTCGACTTCACCGCCGACGACACGGTGGTGCTGACCGAGGGCTCCCGGGCCGTCATCCGCTACGACGACCTCATCGGTGGCCGCTACCTGGCACTGGTGGAGGGTGCCGGCGGCACCAAGAAGCTCAACCCGGGCGACACCATCCCGTTGGCCCAGACCGAACCGGCGCTGGACCTCGATGCGTTGATCGGTGGCTTCCGGCCGTTGTTCCGTGCCCTGAACCCCGACGAGATCAATCAGCTGTCCGGTCAGTTGATCAGCGCGCTGCAGGGGCAGGGCGCGACCATCTCGTCGTTCCTGTCGCAGACCGCCGCACTGACCAACACGCTGGCCGACCGGGATCAGCTGATCGGCGAGGTGATCGTCAACCTGAACACGGTGCTGGGTTCGCTTGCCGGACAAAGTGATCAGTTCGGCAAGGGCGTCGACGCGCTGGCGGATCTGGTCACGGGTCTTGCCGAACGCAAGACCGACATCACCAACGGGGTGGCCTACACCAACGCCTCGGCGGGCAGCATCTCCGATCTGCTGGCCCAGGCGCGCCCGCCGCTGCAGAAGGTCGTCCACGAAACCGACCGCGCGGCAGGCATTGTCGTCGCCGATCACGACTACTTCGACAACCTCCTCAACACGCTGCCCGACGCCTACCAGGCGCTCAACCGCCAGGGTCTGTACGGCGACTTCTTCAGCTTCTATCTCTGTGATGTGGTACTCAAGCTCAACGGTAAGGGCGGTCAGCCGGTGTACGTGAAGGTCGCCGGTCAGGACACGGGGAGGTGCACACCGCGATGAAATCATTCGCTGAGCGCAACCTCTTCGTCATCGGCCTGGTCGGAATCCTCGGTACGACCGCGCTGATTCTGACGGCGCTGAACTATCAGAAGCTGCCGTTCTTCAGCCCGGGCAAGACGTACTCGGCGTACTTCGACGAGGCCGGCGGTCTGGCCGGCAACGCCGAGGTGCAGGTGTCGGGTTTCCACGCGGGCCAGGTCACCAGCATCGAACTCGACGGCCAGCACGTGCTGGTGAATTCAAGGTGGACAAGAACATCCGGCTCGGCGACCGCACCGAGGCGGCCATCAAGACCAAGAGCCTGCTGGGCACCAAGTACCTCGAGGTGACCCCGCGCGGCGACGGCCGCCTGTCGCAGACCATCCCGGTGGACCGCACCACGTCGCCGTACCAGTTGCCCGACGCCCTGGGTGATCTGGCCACGACGATCAGCGGGCTGAACACCGATCAGCTGTCGGAGTCGCTGCGGGTGCTCGCCGAGACGTTCTCCCAGACGCCGCCCGATCTGAAGGTTGCCGTCGAGGGTGTGGCCCGATTCTCGGAGACCCTCAACGAGAAGGACGCGCAGCTGCGCGAACTGCTCACCAACGCCAACAAGGCCACCGGCGTGCTCTCGGAGCGCAGCGACCAGGTGGTCAAGCTGATCGCCAATTCCAATGCGCTGCTGGCCGAACTGCAAAGCCAGAGTGCGGCATTGGATCAGATCTCGGGCAACATCTCGGTGCTGAGCCGGCAGTTGCAGGGCTTCATCGGCGAGAACCGCGCCACCTTGAAACCGGCCCTGGACAAGCTCAACGGTGTGCTGACCATCATCGACAACCGCAAGGAGCGGGTGCAGAAGTCCATCAACATGCTCGGCACCTACGTGATGGCGCTGGGCGAGTCGGTGGCCGCCGGACCGTTCTTCAAGTCCTACATCTCCAACCTGCTGCCCGGCCAGTTCGTGCAGCCGTTCATCGATGCCGCGTTCTCCGATCTCGGCCTCGATCCCAACGTGCTGACGCCGTCGCAGAACGTCGACCCGCAGACCGGTCAGCCCGGCACGCCGGCGCTGCCGGTGCCGTACCCGCGTACCGGTCAGGGTGGCGAGCCGCATCTGAACCTGCCGGACGCGATCACCGGCAACCCGGGCCAGCAGGGGTGCGGTCCGCCCGGGATTGCCCTGCCCGGCCCCACTGGCTGCTACCCCTACCGCGAGCCGCTGCCGGCGCCGCCGCCCGGCGGCCCGCCGCCGGGACCGCCGGCCGTCGCACCGCCCGGAGTGGCAACCACCCCGGTGCCGTCCGTTGCGCCCGTTCAACTGCCGGCGCCCGGCCAGGTTCCCGCGGTGACGCAGACCATGGGGCCGCTGCCCGGCCCCGCGGCCGCCGGTGGGGAGGCAGGCCAATGACGGTGTCCCGCAACACCAAACTGGGCGTGGCCGTGGTCCTGGTGCTCACCCTGCTGGCCGGCGTCGCGGTGCTGATGCGGTCCGGTGGCCCGATGAACCGGGTCAACGTCGTGGCGTACTTCGACAACAGCAACATGGTGTTCGTCGGTGACGACGTCCGCATCCTCGGTGTGCCGGTCGGCCGGATCGAGAAGATCGAACCCGAGGCGCAACGCGCCAAGATCACGTTCTGGTACGACGGCAAGTACAAGGTGCCCGCCGACGCGAAGGCCGCGATCCTGTCGCCCGCGCTGGTGACCGGCCGCTCGATCCAGCTCACCCCGGTCTACTCGAGCGGACCGGTCATGGAGGACGGCACCGTCATCCCGCAGGAGCGCACCGCGGTTCCGGTGGAGTGGAACGACCTCCGGGAACAGCTCGAGCGGATCGCAGAGAACCTGCAGCCCACCGAACCCGGCGGGGTCAGCACGCTGGGCTCGCTGGTCAACACCACCGCCGACAACCTGCGCGGGCAGGGCGCCAACATCCGCGACACCCTGATCAAGGTGTCGCAGGCGTTCTCCGCACTGGGTGACCACAGCACCGACATCTTCAGCACGGTCAAGAACCTGTCGATCCTGGTGTCGGCCCTGCAGGACAGCACCAACCTGATGCGCCAGCTGAACCAGAACCTGGCCGACGTGACCGGCCTGTTGGCCGATGACCCGGGCGAAGTCGCGTTCGGCGGTAAGCGATCTCAACTCGGCCGTGGGCGAGGTCCAGTCGTTCGTCGCCGAGAATCGTGAGGCCCTCGGCACGACGTCGGACAAGTTGGCCGGCATCACGCAGGCGCTCAACGACAGCCTCGGCGACATCAAGCAGCTGCTGCACGTCGCGCCGAACACGCTGCAGAACTACATCAACATCTACCAACCGGCGCAGGGTGCGGCCACCAGCGTGCTCGCGATCGCGAACTTCCAGAACCCGGTGTCGTTCATCTGCGGCGCGATTCAGGCGGCTTCGCGGCTGGGCGCCGAGCAGTCGGCGAAGTTGTGCACGCAGTACCTCGCGCCGATCGTCAAGAACCGCCAGTACAACTTCCTGCCGCTCGGGCAGAACCTGTTCGTCGGTACGCAGGCGCGGCCGAACGAGATCACCTACAGCGAGGATTGGCTGCGGCCGGACTACGTTCCGCCGGGCGGACCCAACCCGATGGCCGCACCGCTCGCGCCCGCCCCGATGCCGGCCGATACCCCGCCGCTGCCCGCGGAGGCTCCGCCGCCCGGGCCGCCGCCGTCTCCGATGGCCGCGGAAGCCACCAATCCGGCCGACGGTCTGCAGGGCATGATGGTGCCGGCCGGGAGGTGGGTCATGACGAGTCGTTGGAGGCGCGCCGCCGGCGGGCGGCCTGATCGCGCTCGCTGTCGCGGCACTGCCCGCGTGCAGTGAATGGCAGGGCCTGAACACGCCTGAACCTGCCCGGCACCGCCGGTAAGGGGCCGGGCGCGTTCACGATCCAGGCCCAGATTCCCGATGTCAGCAACCTCGAGCGGAACTCGCGCGTCCGCGTCGGGGACGTCACCGTCGGCAACGTCACCCAGATCAAACGCCAGGGCTGGAACGCGTTGGTGACGATGCGGCTCAACGGCGATGTCCAATTGCCCGCCAACGCGACGGCCCGGGTCGGCCAGACCAGCCTGCTGG
Organism: uncultured Actinomycetota bacterium; assembly: GCA_963779655.1. GTDB lineage: Bacteria > Actinomycetota > Actinomycetes > Mycobacteriales > Mycobacteriaceae > Mycobacterium. The sequence goes on from CAVZZD010000007.1 coordinate 80,341, forward strand.
GGTCGCTGCACGTCGAACTGGCACCGCCCACCGGCGTCGCACCGGAGGGCCGACTGCACGAGGGCTCCCTGATCCCGCTGTCGTCCGGCAGTTCCTACCCGACCACCGAGCAGACGTTGGCGGCAATCTCGTTGCTGCTCAACGGCGGTGGCGTCGGACAGATCCAGGACATCACCAAGGCCCTTGCGACGGCCTTCAACGGCCGCGAGGGCGACCTGCGCAGCCTGATCGAGCAGCTGGACAAGTTCATCAGCTACGCCAACGACCAAAAAGGCGACATCATCAGCCGCCACCGAGAGTCTGAACAATCTCGTCGGCCAGTTCGCCGGGCAGAAGCCCGTCGTGGACAAGGCGCTCAAGACGATTCCGGACGCCCTGGTGGTGCTCAAGGATCAGCGCAATCAACTCGCCGACGCGCTCACCCAACTCGGCAAGTTCAGCGCGCTGGCCGCCGACTCGGTGAACCAGACGAAAGAGGCCCTGGTTCAGGAACTCAGGGACCTCGGTCCGGTGCTGCAGTCGCTGGCGGACGCGGGTCCGGCGATGACGCGGGCACTGAGCTTGTACCTGACGTTCCCGTGGCCCAAGGAAACCATCGACAACATGTTCCGCGGCGACTTCGCCAACCTGAGCCTGATCTTCGATCTGACGCTGAGCCGGATCGACAGCGGCCTGTTCACCGGCACGCGCTGGGAGGGTGACCTCACCGCACTGGAGTTGCAGTGGGGCCGGACCATCGGTCAGCTGCCCAGCCCGTACACCCAGCGCCAACCCGTTGGTCGTGCCGTACCACTGGGATCAGGGGCCGTAGATGCGCCATCTCCATCTCAAACGCAAGACCATCATCCAGATGATCATTCTGACGGTGGTCGCGCTGACCGCCGGCGCCGTCATGATCTTCAGCTTCATCGGGCTGCCCGGCATGCTGTTCGGCATCGGCCAGTACAAGGTGACCCTGCAGTTGCCGGAGGCCGGCGGACTGTACCCGCGGGGCAACGTCACCTGGCGTGGCACCGAAGTCGGCCGTGTGCAAGAGCGTCAAACTGACCGACAACGGCGTCGAGGCCGACCTCGCGATGAACTCGAAGTTCAAGATTCCCGCGGATCTCGATGCCCAGGTGCTCAGCGTGTCGGCGGTCGGTGAACAGTACGTCGCGCTGCTGCCGCGCAACGGCAACACGCCGTACCTCAAGGCGGGCGACGTCATTCCGGTGGACCGGACCTACATCCCGCCGGACGTCAACTCGGTTCTGTCCGCGACGAACACCGGCCTGCAGTCGATTCCGCACGACAATCTCAAGACCGTCATCGACGAGGCGTACACCGCGGTCGGCGGACTGGGGCCGGAGATCTCCCGGTTCGTCAAGGGTTCGACGGCGCTGGCCATCGATGCCCGCAAGAACCTCGACGAGTTGACCACCCTGATCGACCAGTCCAAGCCGGTGCTGGATTCACAGACCGACACCTCGGGAGCGATCCAGGCCTGGGCGGCGCATCTGGACAACATCACCGGCCAGCTGCAGCAGCAGGACCAGGCGTTGGCCGGCGTCATCAACAAGGGCGCACCCGCCGCGGACGAGGTGCGTGCCCTGTTCGACCGGCTGCAGCCGACACTGCCGATCGTGCTGGCGAACCTCGTGAGCGTGGGCGAGGTCGCGGTCACCTACCAGCCCAGCCTCGAACAGCTGCTGGTGCTGCTGCCGCAGGGCGCCGCGGTCACCTCGGCCACCGGTGTCGCCAACCGGCACACCCGCCAGGACTATCAGGGCGCCTACCTGAGCTTCAACCTGAACCTCAACCTGCCGCCACCATGCGTCACGGGGTTCCTGCCGGCGCAGCAGAAGCGAGTGCCGTCTGACGTCGACTACCCGGACCGCGCGCCTGGCGACCTGTACTGCCGGATCGCGCAGGACTCGGCGTTCAACGTCCGCGGTGCCCGCAACCTGCCGTGCGAGACGGTCCCCGGCAAACGTGCGCCCACCGTGAAGCTGTGCGAGAGCAACCAGGTCTACCAGCCGCTGAACGACGGGTTCAACTGGAAGGGTGACCCGAACGCCACGCTGTCCGGCCAGGCCGTTCCGCGACCTGGGTCCGGGCGTCGCGACCTGCGCAAGCGGCACCTGCGCCGGGTCCGGCACCCCCACCGATAGCAGCCGCTGAATACGACCCCAGTTCCGGCACGTACGTTGGACCAGACGGCCAGGTCTACACCCAGGCCAATCTGGCGGCGCGTGCTGAAGGAGAGCAAACATGGCAGACGATGCTGCTGCCCCCGAAGGGGAACTGACCGAGGCGACCGAAAACTCGCCCGAGAGTTCCCCGAAGGGACAACGGAATCGCCGGAAGCAACCGACCCAGATCTCGTAGACGGTGACCTCGCCGACGTGGAGGAGCTCGCTCGACGAGGACGCGTCCGTCGCCAAGCCGAAGCGGACGGTGTCCCACGTGGGGCTGGCGACCGCACTCGGCCTGGTGGTGGTGCTGGCACTCGGCGGCCTGGTGGGCTGGCTGGGCTGGCGGGCCTACCAGTCGCACGAGGCCGAGCAGCAGCGGGCGTTGTTCCTCCAGGTGGGCAAGCAGGCCGCGATCAACCTGACCACCATCGACTTCGAGCACGCCGACACCGACGTGAAGCGCATCCTGGATTCGGCGACCGACACCGTTCTACGACGACTTCTCCAAGCGGTCCCAGCCGTTCGTCGACGTGGTCAAGCAGGCGCAGTCGAAGTCCACCGGTGAGGTGACGGCCGCGGGTGTGGAGTCCGAGACCGGCGACAGCGCCCAGGTGCTCGTCGCGGTGACCGTCAAGACATCCAATGCCGGTGCGCCCGAGCAGGAACCGCGGGCGTGGCGGATGCGGATCTCGGTCAAGAAGGTCGACAACGACGCGAAGGTGTCGAACGTGGAGTTCGTGCCGTGACCGACAAGACCACGAGCAAGGCAAGCAAGACAGATGAGGAAACATCCGCCGTGACCGTCGAATCCGACGACCTGACGCACGAGATCACCGAGAGCAGTGGCGAGGAGGTCACCGAGGCGACCGAGGCCGACGCCGACGTCCGGCGGACGCCGCCGACGGCCTGCCGACGAGGACGAAGACGCCGGCGATGTCGCTTCGCCGAGCCGGAGGCCAAGAGTGGCATCAACTGGTCGCGGGTGCTGGCCTTCGTCGTGCTGCCGGTCCTGGCGCTGCTGCTGGGCGCCGCGGCGGCGTTATCTGAAGTTGGCAGGACGCATCAGTGCGGGCAATCAGACGCGGCCCGCACCGAATCTCTGCAGGTGGCAAAGGACTCCACGATCAGGCTGCTGTCCTACAAGCCCGACACCGTCGAGCAGGATCTCAGCTCGGCGCGGGATCTGCTGACCGGGGACTTCCGGGACTCCTACACGCAGTTGACCAACGACGTGGTGATCCCCGGCGCCAAGCAGAAGCAGATCGCGGCGATCGCCAATGTGCCTGCGGTGGCGTCGGTTTCGGCCGACCCCGACCATGCGGTGGCGCTGGTGTTCGTCAACCAGACGGTGACCGTCGGTGACGGCGCACCGACGTCGACGGCCTCCAGCGTCAAGGTCACCCTGGACAAGGTCGGCGACCGTTGGCTGATCTCCGAGTTCGACCCGGTCTGAGTCCACTGCGCCGAGACTACGTTTGAGTGCGGGAATTGCTGAGAGAATCCGCCATTGCGTCGGTCTACGGCACGAGGAGCTCGAGATGACGCGGCTTGCCGCCGTCGACGCCCAGTTCTTCTGGATGTCGGCCAAGATCCCCAGCGACCAGTTCCTGCTGTACGCGTTCGCGGGGGAGCCCGGCGACCTGGCCGAGATTCTGGCCGGCCTGCGCGCCAGGGCGCGCGCCTGTGCCGATCTTCGGCTGCGTATCGCCGACGACTGCGCGGCCCGCTACCCGCGTTGGGTGCACGGTGATGTCGACGCGACGCAGTTCGTCAGCGCGCACGCCGGGCCTGGACTGGACCGGGTGTCTGGACGAGGTGGCGCGGTTGGCCGACGACCAACTGGACCCGACCCGGGCGGCCTGGCGACTGCACGTGTTCCCCGCCGTGTCGGGGGGCGCCGCGGACCGACTCGACGGTGACGGTGGCCGTGCTGCAGATGGCGCATGCGCTGGCCGACGGAACCCGCAGCGCCGACCTCGCGGCGTGGTTGTTCGGCCGCGAGGGTCCGGTCGCGCCGATCGCACCCGGCCGGCGCGGCAGTCTGCTGCTGCGCGGCGTGGCCGCCGCGCGGGCGCACCGGCAACTGGTCGCCGACACCGCCGCCGGGACGGTGCCCGCGCCCGCCGGAGCGAGGCCCGCGCTGCTGACCAACGCCGCGCCGCAGGGCCCGCGCCGGATCCGCACCCTGCTGCGCGGACGCGGTGAGCTGACGGCGGCGGGGACCACGGTCACGGTCGCCGCGCTGGCCGCGATCGGCGGCGCGCTGGCCGGCTACCTGTCAGAAAGCCGGCGACGACCCGAGTCGGCTCGGCGCCGAGGTCCCGATGGCGAACCCTGGAATCCGGCACGCGCACAATCACTTTCACAACGTCGGCGTGGACCTGCACCCCGATGCCGCGCCCGACGAGCGGGCAGACCGCATTGCGCGCGAACTACGGGACGCGCGCGTCCGCGGCGCACATCCGGCGATGCTCGCGGAGAGCCGTGTCACTGGCGGCGATCCCTGCGCCGCTGCTGCGCTGGGGCGTGACGAAGTTCGATCCCACCGCGCGCGCTCCGGCCGTCACGGGCAACACGGTGGTGTCCAGCGTGAACCGGGGTCCGGCCGATCTGCGGTTCGGTGCGGCCCCGGTGCTGCTGACCGCCGGGTACCCCGCACTGTCGCCGATGATGGGACTGACCCACGGCGTACACGGCATCGGCGACACGGTGGCGGTCAGCGTGCACGCGGCCGAGTCTGCGATCGCGATCGACTGACTTACGTCGCCCGATTGGACGCCGCGCTGGGGTGAACCCACGCCGGGTTAACACATGGCCTAAATTCTGTTGCATGACTGCTGTTGATTTCGGGCTGCTGCTGCTGCGGGTCGTGCTGGGACTGACGATGGCCGCGCACGGCTACAACAAGTTCTTCGGCGGCGGGCGCATCAAGGGCACCGCGGGCTGGTTCGAGAGCATCGGCATGAAGCCGGGCACGTTCCACGCCCGCGTCGCCGCCACCACCGAGATGGCCGCGGGCCTCGGGTTGGCCGTCGGCCTGTTCACGCCCGTCACCGCCGCCGGGTTCGTGGCGCTGATGCTGGTGGCCGCCTGGACGGTGCACCGGCACAACGGCTTCTTCATCGTCAAGGAGGGCTGGGAGTACAACCTGGTGCTCGCGGTGGCGGCGGTCGCCATCGCCGGCATCGGGGCGGGCCGCTACAGCCTGGACTACGCGCTGTTCCGCGACACCGGCATCTACCCGCTGCTGCACGGCTGGTGCGGACTCGCGATCGCGCTCGGCCTCGGCCTGGCCGGCGGCATCGGCCAGCTGGTGATCTTCTTCCGCCCGCCCGCCAAGGTCTGATCCGCGCCGGCATGATGCGAACCGCCCGCGCCAAAACAGGAACACGTTCTAGTCTTGCCCGCATGGGATTCCTGAAGCCCGAGCTTCCGGTCGTCGACTTCGACGAGTGGAGCAGGGGTACCTGGGCCGAGAAGATCCGTCCGATGGCCCGGCACTGGGCCGAGGTCGGCTTCGGCACACCGGTGGTGCTGCACCTGTTCTACGTCGTCAAGATCCTGCTGTACATCCTGGGCGCCTGGCTGTTCGCGCTGGCCACCAAGGGCATCGACGGGTTCACCAACGTGGCGTCGTGGTGGACCGAACCCATCGTGTTCCAGAAGGTCGTGCTGTACACGATGCTCTTCGAGGTCATCGGCCTCGGCTGCGGGTTCGGGCCGCTGAACAACCGGTTCCTGCCGCCGATGGGGTCGATCCTGTACTGGTTGCGGCCCAACACCATTCGCCTTCCCCCGTGGCCGGACCGGGTGCCGCTGACCAAGGGCGACAACCGCACCCCCGTCGACGTCGCCCTCTACGCGGCATTGCTGGTGATGCTGGTGGTGGCGCTGTTCTCCGACGGCACCGGGCCGGTCCCGGCGCTGGGCACCGAGGTCGGCGTGCTGCCGGTGTGGCAGATCTGGGCCATCCTCGATCCTGCTCGCGCTGGCGGGCCTGCGCGACAAGGTGATCTTCCTGGCCGCCCGTGGCGAGGTGTACGCGTCGTTCACGGTGGCGTTCCTGTTCGTCGGCTACGGCGTCGACATGATCATCGCGGCCAAGCTGGTGTGCCTGGTGATCTGGATGGGCGCGGCCACCTCCAAACTCAACAAACACTTCCCGTTCGTCATCTCGACGATGATGTCCAACAGTCCGGTGGTGCGCCCGCGCGCGCTCAAGCGGTTGTTCTTCGAGCGCTTCCCCGACGACCTGCGACCGGGCCGGGTCTCGCGCTGGGTGGCCCATTTCAGCACGGCGGTGGAGATGCTGGTGCCGCTGGCGCTGTTCTTCTCCCACGGCGGCTGGCCGACCGCCATCGCCGCCTTCGTGATGGTGTGCTTCCACCTCGGCATCCTGACGTCGATCCCGATGGGGGTGCCGCTGGAGTGGAACGTATTCATGATCTTCTGCGTGCTGTCGTTGTTCGTCGGCCACGCCCAGATCGGGCTGGCCGACCTGACCACGCCGTGGCCGATCGTGCTGTTCGCGGTGCTGGCCGGCACCGTCGTCGCCGGAAACCTGTTCCCGCGCAAGGTGTCGTTCCTGCCCGGCATGCGCTACTACGCGGGCAACTGGGACAGCTCACTGTGGTGCGTCAAGCCGTCGGCGTCGGAGAAGATCGCCAAAGGTCTGGTGGCGATCGCCAGCATGCCGCAGGCGCAGTTGGAGCGTGTCTACGGCAGCCCGGAGGCCGCGCAGATCCCGCTGTATCTCGGCTACGCGTTCCGATCCTTCAACACCCACGGCCGGATGATGTTCACGCTGGCCCACCGCGCCATGGCGGGCGAGCGGGAAGCCGACTACGTGATGACCGACGGGGAGCGGATCTGTTCGACGGCGATCGGCTGGAACTTCGGTGACGGCCACATGCACAACGAGCAGTTGATCGCCGCGATGCAGAAGCGCTGCCACTTCGAGCCGGGCGAGGTGCGGGTGGTGCTGATCGACGCCCAGCCCATCCAGACCCAGACCCAGCGATACCGCCTCGTCGACGCCGCCACCGGAGAGTTCGAGTCCGGTTACATCAATGTCGCCGACGCGGTCACCCGCCAACCTTGGGCCGACGACGTGCCGGTGCACGTCGACGAGCACGGCAGTGGGCCGCCGAAACGTCTGAAAAACGCTCGCTCCGATCGGGAATACAACGAATGCATAGCTTTGCTATGCATCTTGTAGGTATGAACCGAGAGGAACGGTTGAACGTGACTAAGCACATGAACAAGAAGGCAGGAATGCTGGCAGTCATCGGTGGCAGCGCTTTGGTCGCCGTCGGTGCACTCGGCGTGACGATCGGACAGGAACGCACGGGCTACGGCGAGGCGCTCAGCTCCAAGATGACCACCGGCGTCACCCTGACGCAATCCGTAGCGCCGACCGCGAGTGGGCTCCCCATCGCGGTGCCCGGAATCACCGGGCCCGCACCACTTCCCACCGAGGAACAGGGTCTGCCGGGATAGCGCGTCAGGCCCCGAGCGCCTCGGCGATCGGGGTGTCCCCGTTGTTGAATTCGATGGTGCGCTCCAGCGTGCGGTTGTCCTCCAAAACCGCTGCGATGACTTGCGCGACGTCCTCGCGTGACACGTGCCCACCGGCGGCTGACGGCCCGACCGCGATGCGGCCGGTCGCCGGGTCGAGCGTCAGCGCCCCGGGGCCCAGCACCGTCCAGTCGAGGTTGCTGGCCCGCAGATGGGCATCGGCGGCGGCCTTGGCGTCTGCGTACGGCGAAGAACGAGTCACCCTCGGGGACACCGTGATCGGGCCCGGCGCCGAAGTACGACACCATGACGAACCGGCGGGTGCCGGCCTGACCGGTGGCGTCGATGACGCGGATCGCCGCGTCGCGGTCCACGGCGTAGGTGCGGGCCGGATTGCCGCCGCCCGCGCCCGCGGAGAACACGACGGCGTCGTTCCCGGCGATCAGGTCGGCCAGCTGGTCGACGCCGAGGGTCTCGATATCGCCGACGACCGGGCGCGCGCCGGTCGCCTCGACCTCGTCGGCGTGGTCGGGGTTACGGAATACGGACGTCACCCGATAGCCGCGGTCGCTGAGGATGCGGGCCAGGTGCAGGGCGACCTTGCCGTGGCCGCCGAAGATGATCACGTCAGACATTCCTCGACAGTAGGCCGCGCGGCCGCGGTGGCTGCGACTCTAGGAACACCTGTCCCACGGTGCTACGGCGAGATCGCCACCTGGGCTGTGCCGCTGAACGGATTCACGGTTTTCCGCAGCCCTGGTGGCGATCTCGCCTGAGTGCTCGTACGGGGCAGTCGGCCACTGGAAAGCTGACCCCGGCGTCGCGGGCCGGCCAGGTGATGCTATGAACGATCCATCAACCAACTGATTAGTTGAGAGGAGATAATTCATGGCTGAAGCCGTGATCGTCGAGGCCGTCCGGTCGCCCGTCGGCAAGCGCAACGGCGGTCTGTCGGGGGTGCACCCGGGCGAGTTGTCCGCCCAGGTGCTCAACGGCCTGGTGGAGCGTGCGGGTGTCGACCCCGCGCTCGTCGACGACGTCATCTGGGGCTGCGTCATGCAGGCCGGCGAGCAGGCACTCGACATCGCGCGCACGGCCGTGCTGGCCGCGGGCTGGCCGGAGTCGGTACCGGGCGTGACCGTGGACCGGCAGTGCGGGTCGAGCCAGCAGTCGGTGCACTTCGCCGCCGCCGGTGTGGTCGCCGGGCACTACGACGTGGTGGTCGCCGGCGGCGTGGAGTCGATGTCGCGCACGCCGATGGGCGCCTCGCTGGCCAACGGTGGGCATCCCTACCCGGAGGCGTTCCGCGGCCGGTACACCCAGACGCCCAACCAGGGCACCGGCGCCGAGATGATCGCCGAGCAGTGGGGCTTCAGCCGGACCGATCTGGACCAGTTCTCCCTCGGCTCGCACGAAAAGGCAGCCGCCGCACAGGATTCCGGTGCGTTCGACGATCAGATCGTGGCCATCAGAACAGGGGAGGCTCAGGACTCCGTCGTCCTCAAGGATGAGGGCATTCGCCGTGGCGGCACGCTGGAGTCCATCGGCAAGATCAAGCCGGCGTTCAAGGAGGACGGCGTGATCCACGCCGGCAACTCCTCGCAGATCTCCGACGGTTCGGCGGCGCTGCTGTTCATGTCGGCGGAGAAGGCGAAGTCGTTGGGGCTCAAGCCGCTTGCCAAGGTGCACACCGCGGTGCTGGCCGGCGCCGACCCCGTGATCATGCTGACCGCCCCGATTCCCGCCACTCAGAAGGCGCTGCAGCGCTCAGGTCTGTCGCTCGACGAGATCGGCGTGTTCGAGGTCAACGAGGCATTCGCGCCGGTGCCGCTGGCCTGGCTCAAGGACATCGGCGCCGACGAGAAGAAGCTCAACCCCAACGGCGGTGCGGTGGCGCTGGGCCATCCGCTCGGCGGTTCGGGCGCCCGCATCATGACCACGATGCTCTACCACATGCGGGACAAGGGAATTCAGTACGGTCTGCAGACCATGTGTGAGGGCGGCGGCCAGGCCAACGCCACCATCCTCGAACTGCTGTGACGGCCGAGTCGGGGTATCTGACGTGACCGCCCCCGCCGCTCTCAGCGAGCGGCGGGGCAACGTCATGATCATCACGATCAATCGTCCGGAGGCGCGCAACGCCGTCAACGCGGCGGTGTCCACCGCAGTCGGCGACGCGCTGCAGGCCGCGCAGGACGATCCCGAGGTGCGTGCGGTGGTCATCACCGGTGCCGGCGAAAGCTTCTGTGCGGGAGCCGATCTCAAGGCGATATCCCGACGGGAGAATCTGTTCCACCCGCAGCGTGGCGAGTGGGGGTTCGCCGGGTACGTGCACCACTACATCGACAAGCCGACCATCGCCGCGGTCAACGGCACGGCGCTGGGCGGCGGCACCGAACTGGCACTGGCCAGCGATCTGGTGGTGGCCGAGGAGCGTTCAAAGTTCGGCCTGCCCGAAGTGAAACGCGGGTTGATCGCGGCCGCCGGCGGGGTGTTCCGCATCGTCGACCACCTGCCGCGCAAGGTGGCGATGGAACTGCTGTTCACCGGCGAGCCGATCTCATCGGCCGACGCGCTCAAGTGGGGCCTGATCAACGAGGTGGTGGCCGACGGCACCGTGGTCGACGCCGCGCTGGCGCTGGCCGAGCGGATCACCGTCAACGCGCCGCTGGCGGTGTGGGCGAGCAAGCGCGTCGCCAACGGCGTCGACGACGGCGTGATCACCGGCGACGAGCCGGGCTGGACCAGAACGATGCGCGAGATCGGCGCGGTGCTGCGGTCCGAAGATGCCAAGGAGGGGCCGCTGGCGTTCGCCGAGAAGCGGCCCCCCGTCTGGAAAGCGAAGTAGGAGTACATGAAACGGCTTGTCTTTGAACCCGAGCACGAACAGTTGCGGGCAACCACCCGCCAGTTTCTGGAGAAGGAGTGCGCGCCCAACGTCGAGAAGTGGGAGAGTCAGCGGCTCGTCGACCGGGAAGCCTTCGTGGCCGCCGGCAAGTACGGGCTGATCGGGTTCAACATGCCCGAGAAGTTCGGCGGCGGTGGCTCGGATGACTTCCGGTTCAACGCGGTCGTGGTCGAGGAGTTGTCCAAGTTCGGGCCGGCCACCCCGGGGCTGAGCCTGCAGAACGACATCGTCGGCCCGTACTTCCGGGACCTGGCCACCGAGGAGCAGCAGGAGCGCTGGATGCCGGGCTTCGTCACCGGCGAGATCATCGGCGCCATCGCGATGACCGAGCCCGGCGCCGGCAGCGACCTCGCGGGTATCAAGGCCTCGGCAGTGCGTGACGGCGATGACTGGATTCTCAACGGCTCCAAGACGTTCATCTCGGCAGGCATCAACTCCGACCTGGTGATCGTGGTCGCCCGCACCGACCCCGATGCGGGACACAAGGGGTTCTCGCTGCTGGTGGTCGAGCGCGGGATGGAAGGGTTCACCCGCGGACGCAAGCTGGACAAGATGGGTCTGCACGCGGCGGACACCGCCGAGCTGAATTTCGAGAATGTCCGGGTGCCGGGCAACAACCTGCTCGGTAAGGAAGGCGGAGGCTTCTATCACCTGATGGCCAACCTGCCGTCCGAGCGGCTGTCGATCGCCGTCGCCGCGGTTGCCGGCGCGCGCCAAACCTGGACCGACACCCTGCAATACGTCAAGGACCGCAAGGCATTCGGTCAACCGATCGGAAGCTTCCAGAACAGCCGTTTCCTGATGGCCGAGATGGACACCGAACTGGAGATCGCCGAGCAGTACATCGACCGGTGTCTGCGCGCCGCCGTCGACAAGGATCTGACCGCGGTGCAGGCGTCCAAGGCCAAGTGGTGGTGCACCGAGCTCGGCAAGAAGGTCGTCGACAACTGCGTGCAGTTGCACGGCGGCTACGGCTACATGAACGAATACAAGGTGGCCCGCGACTACGTCGACGTGCGCATCCAGACGATCTTCGGGGGCACCACCGAGATCATGAAGGAGATCATCGGCCGCGACTTGGGTCTTTAGCGGGCCTGCAGCGGCCTCCGACAGCGCGACCGGACACAGATTCGCCCCCTCGGAGAACCGAGGGGGCGAAGCTGTGCTCGGGTCGCGTCAGGCCGCGGGTGCGACCGTCGTGGTGGCCGGTGCCGCAGAGGTGGTGGCCGGCGCGGCAGACGTCGTGGCCGGGGCCTCCGACGTGGTGGTGGCGGTCTCCGAAGTGGCGGTCTCCGACGTGGCGGTGGTCGTGGCGACGTGGTGGTCGTCGCGTCGGCCGCCAGCGCATTGTTCGGGTTGAGCACCGTGTCGATCATGTACAGCTTGGCGTTCTCGGCGCTGATGCCGCCGCAGACGACCTTGGCGGTGTCATCGAACTTGAGGTCGCCGCCCTTGCCCGTGACGGTGATCTGCTTGCCCTGCTGGGTGGTCAGCTTGCCGTGGATGTCATCGGGACCCAGCACGCCCAGCGCCATGTGGTAGTACAGAACGCTGGTCAGCTCGGCCGGGTTCGCCTTCAGCGCCTCGAGTTCGGCCGGGTCGATCTTGGCGAACGCCTCGTTGGTGGGCGCGAACACGTTGTACGGGCCGTTGTCGAGCACGCTCACCAGGTTCACGGCCGGGTTCCACTGGCCGGAGATCGCCGCGTTGAAGTCGCTGAGATCCGGGTTCGCGGCGATGGCCGCCGAGGCGTTCTCCTTGGCCAGGCTGGCGAACGAGCCGGCGCCGGTGGCGACCGCGGTCTTGTAGGCGTCGCAGCCGGGCCCCTGCGGGTCCGGAATCCGCGCCACCGGGGTGGAGATTGTGGTCGTCGGGGCCGGGGCCGGCGCCGGAGTCGGCTCGTCCGCGTAGGCGCTGACAGCGGTCGGGATGGAGAGGGCGATGGCGGCAAAAGCCGCGGCGGCGCCCACCGTCTTCATACGAGTCTTCATGGGTCCCTTTCGAGGATTTCTGGAGGATTTCTGGAGGCTTTGGGCGGCTCCTGGTGCGCCGTGTGTCGTCTCGTTACGTCGCTCCATCAACGTTGATCGTTACCGGACCGATATCGAGTCCGGCCGCGTAACGCCACGACACGCCGCCCGAAAGCGTAAGCACAGCCGCCACGGCCGCCCAAAACGTGCAGGTAGACGGCTCAGGCCGGGACGGGGGAGGGCGCCCGTCGCACCCTCAGGCAGAGCAGCGCCGCGAGGCCGCACAACCCGGCCGCCAGGTAGAACGCAAGGTCGTAGTCGCCGCGGATGTCGCGGAGCCAACCCGCCCCCGCCGCGGCGACGGCCGCCCCGAGTTGGTGCGAGGCTGAAGATCCAGCCGAACACGATCGGGGTCTGGGCGCCGAAGTATTCGCGGCACAGCATCATGGTCGGCGGCACGGTCGCCACCCAGTCCAGGCCGTAGAAGATGATGAACACCCAGGTTCCCGGCGCGGCGTGCGGCGAGAGCAACGCCGGCAACAGAGCCAGCGACAGTCCGCGTCCGGTGTAGTAGACGACCAGCAGTACCCGGGGATCGACCCGGTCGGTCAGCCAGCCCGACAGTATGGTGCCCGCCACGTCGAGCACCCCGACCGTGGCGAGCAGGCCGGCCGCCACGGTGGTCGGCATGCCGTGGTCGTTCGCCGCGGGTATGAAGTGGGTGCCGATGAGACCGTTGGTCGTCATGCCGCAGATCGCGAAGCTGCCGGCCAGCAGCCAGAAGGCCGGCACCCGCGCGCCCACCAGCAGCCCGCCGAACGCGGCGCCGAAGGTGCTGCCCGGTGGCGAGACCGTCGCAGCAGGCGAGTCGGCCCGGGCGCCGTACGGAAGAATTCCCTTGTCCTGCGGCCAGTTCCGGATGAATATCAGGACCAGCGGGATCACCGCCAACGCGGCCGCCGCGACAACCAGCGAGGCCCAGCGCCAGCCGTGGTGCACCGTGATGGCGGCGACCACGGGAAGGAAGATCAGCTGCCCGGTGGCGCTGGCGGCCGTCAGCACACCGGTGACGAGTCCGCGACGCGCCTCGAACCAGCGGGTCGCGATCGTCGCCACGAAACCCATCGAGATCGCGCCGGTGCCCGAGCCGACGAGGACACCCCACAGCACCACCAATTGCCAACTCGCGGTCATCGTCACGCTCAGTGCGCTGCCCGCGGCGATCAGGGTCAGGGCCCCGGCGAGCACGGGCCGCACGCCGAAGCGGTCCATCAGCGCCGCCGCGAACGGTGCGGTCAGACCGAAGAGCGTCATGTTCACCGACATCGCCAGCCCGACCGTGCCATGCGACCAGCCGAACTCGTGGTGCAGCGGCTGCATCATCACGCCGGGTACCGAGCGGAAGCCCGCGGCGCCGAGGATCGCGATGAAACTGACCGCGGCGACCACCCAGGCCCAGTGCGGACGCAGCCAGGACCGGGTCGGCGGCGTTGTGGTCAGCGTCACGGGTCAACTATCGCCGCCGCAGCCGGCCGGCGGCGAGTGGCATGAATGACAATATTCGTCAATAACGTGCCAAACTGGTGGGGTGCACCGCGTTGCCGTCCTGCTGCTGCCACCCGTCGTGGGATTCGACGCCACGATTCCGACGACGCTGTTCGGTGCCGCCGTCGACGGCGACGGCAGCCCGCTCTACGACGTGGTGACGTGTGCGCTGACCCCAGAACCCGTCGCGTCCACGACCGGGTTCGGCATCGTCGCGCAGGACGGCCCCGAGATCCTGGCCCGCGCCGACACCGTCATCGTCCCGGGCACCCGGTTCCCGCCGGCGCGGGTGCGCGGCGTGTTGCCCGCGGACGCCGCGGCGGCCCTGGCGTCGGTGCGGCCCGGCACCCGGCTGGTGTCGATATGTACCGGCGCATTCGTACTCGCCGCCGCGGGACTGCTCGACGGGCGGCGGGCCGCGACGCACTGGAAGTTCGCCGACGACCTGCGTGCGCTGCACCCCGCGGTGCTGGTGGACGAGAACGTCTTGTTCGTCGACGACGGTGACATCCTCACCTCGGCGGGGCTGGCGGCGGGAATCGACTTGTGCCTGCACATGATTCGCGCCGACCACGGATCACAGATCGCCAATGCGGTCGCCCGCTACTGTGTGGTCCCGCCGTGGCGGGAGGGCGGCCAGGCGCAGTTCATCGACCGGCCGCTGCCCGCCGGGGACGAGGCCTCGACCGGCCCGACTCGCGCGTGGGCGATGCATCATCTCGACCGGTCGCTGAGCGTCCGGGATCTCTCCCGGCACGCCGGGATGAGTCCACGGACCTTCAACCGCCGGTTCCGCGAGGAGACCGGACAGGCGCCGGGCACCTGGGTGCGGGAACGGCGCCTCGAGCGCGCACGTGAGCTCCTCGAGCAGCGCGACGTCCCGGTCGACGAGGTTGCCCGGCTTTCCGGTCTCGGCACCGGGGCCAACCTGCGCCACCATCTTCGTCGCGGTCTGGGGATGTCGCCGTCGAGCTACCGGAAGGTCTTTCAGGGCGCCTGACAGCCCGGATCTACGATGACGCCCATGTCTGAGCCCCTTCTCGTCACCATCAAGGGCCGCCGCCCGCAACTGCACGCCGAGTCGTGGGTGGCGCCCAACGCCGCGCTGATCGGTCAGGTCAGCCTCGCCGCGCGGGCCAGCGTCTGGTACTCCGCGACGCTGCGCGCCGAGGCCGAACCCATCGAGATCGGGTTCGGCAGCAATATTCAGGACGGTGTCACCGTGCACGTCGACCCCGAGTTCCCGGCCGCCATCGGAGCCGGCGTGTCCGTCGGGCACAACGCGGTGCTGCACGGATGCACCGTCGAGGACGACGTCCTCATCGGCATGGGTGCGATCGTCCTGAACGGGGCTGTCATCGGGGCCGGGTCGCTGGTCGCCGCCGGTGCGGTGGTCCCGCAGGGCATGATCGTCCCGCCCAAGTCGTTGGTCGCCGGGGTGCCGGGCCGGATCCGGCGCCAGCTCAGCGACGCCGAGGTGACCCACAATCGGCACAACGCCGTGGTCTATCAGCGGCTGATCGAGGTGCACCGCGACACCGTCGGCTAGCTTCAGCGCCTACGGTGGGCAGTGATGCGCATCCTCGTCACCGGGGCCACCGGTTATGTGGGTTCCCGGCTTGTCACCGCTCTGCTCGGCCACGGCCACGACGTCGTGGTCGCCGCGCGTGATCCCGAGAAACTGGGCCGATACGGCTGGTTCGACCGAGTCACGCCGACGGTGCTCGACGCCGCCGACCCGGATTCTGCGGACAGCGCGCTCGCGGTGGCCGGGAACGTCGATGTCCTCTACTACCTGGTGCACGGCATCGGGCAGCCGGGCTTCCGCGCGGCCGACAAGCTGGCCGCGGCGGCGGTGGCCGGGGCCGCCAAGCGCGCGGGGGTGGCGCGCATCGTCTACCTCGGTGGGTTCGTGCCCGACGGCGGCGCACTGTCCGAACACCTGGCCGGTCGCGCCGAAGTCGCCGGCGCGTTGCACGTCGACGGCGGCGCCGAGGTGGTGTGGCTCGGCGCTGCGATGATCATCGGCGCGGGGTCGACGTCGTTCGAGATGCTGCGCTACGTCGGTGACCGATTCCCGCTGCTGCCGCAGCCGCGGTGGACGGACAACCCGATCGACCCGATCTCGATCCGTGACGTCCTGCACTACCTCGTCGCGGCCGCCGACACCGCCGTGCCTGCCGGTGGCTACGACATCACCGGTCCCGAGAGCACGACCTACGGTGGGCTGCTGAACGCCTACGCGCGGGTGACCCGCACCCGGCGGGCCGGACTGCGCGTGCCCGGCGTGGACCTGGCGGTACTCACCCGGCTCAGCGGGTTCCTGCTGCCGATGCCCAACGGCCTGGCCACCGATCTTGTTGCATCGCTTGAGTTTCCGATGACCGCCTCCGAACGTCGGTTGTCGCGATCTGGTGCCCGGCCCGGCCGGCGGCCTGACCGGGATCGAGGCGGCGATCGCGCGCTCGCTGTCGGGTGGTCGTCCCCGGCCCGTCGACCGCCTCGCCGACCCGCACCACCTGGCCGACACCGATGCCGCATGGGCCGGTGGCGATGCACTGCGCATCCGGCGACTGGCCACCGCAGTCCTGCCGTCCGTCGCACATCCGGCCCTGGGCCTGCTGTCGGCCGTTCCCAAACCCGTTGCGGGCGTGCTGCGTAGCGGTCTGGACATGGCTACCGCACGCTGGCCGAAGGTGCAGCCGGCATGATCGGGTTACGGGACGCAGATCGCCTCGGTGATCACCAACGTCGCCGGACCGTATCAGGAGACGCCGTCGGTGGCGCGGCGCCGACAGGCTTCGGTCATCGCGGGACTGGTGATCGGCGCTGTGCTGCTGGGTGTTTCGCTGACCCGCAGGCCCGGGGAAGCCAGCTTCTACTGGCTCACGTTCGCGTTGGCCGCGGTGTGGGCCGGGGTGGCGTATCTGTCTGGTCCGCTGCACCTGGGCAGCATCTGCTGGCGCGGCCGCAACCAGCGGCCGGTGCTCACCGGCCTGATGATCGGACTGCTGCTCGGCGGATTGTTCGTGGTCGGCGGTCTGATCGTCCGCCGGTTCGACGTCCTCGCCGAACCGATCACCCGGGTGCTGCTGTTCGCCAACCAGGGCAGCCTGTTGCTGATCGTCGTCATCACCCTGGTCAACGGTGTCGCCGAGGAACTGTTCTTCCGCGGCGCGCTGTACACCGTGCTGCAGAAGCGTCATCCGGTGCTGATCTCGACGTTGCTCTACGTCGTGGCGACGTCGGCGTCGGGCAACCCGATGCTCGGCTTCGCGGCCGTCATCCTGGGCACGGTGTGTGCGCTGGAACGGCGTGCCACCGGGGGAGTGCTCGCGCCGGTGCTCACCCACCTGGTGTGGGGCCTGATCATGGTGCTGGCGCTGCCGCCGCTGTTCGGGCTGTAGCGGTAGCCGTTGCCCGGCGACGCGGATTACCGCAGCGGGTTGGCGATTTCGTCCCTGGGCATCCGCGCGGCGAACAACGCGATCACCGCCAATACGATCGGCACCACACCGGCGACCAGGAAAATCGTCTGCATCGACAGCACCTTCGACAGCGGGCCGGCGATCGCCATCGACACCGGCATGAACGCCAGCGACACGAAGAAGTCCAGGCTCGACACCCGGCCCAGCATCGCCGGCGGCACCCGGCGCTGCAGCAGCGTGCCCCAGATGACCATGCCCGCCCCGTCGGTCACACCGACCAGGAACGTCGCAGCCGCCATCAGCGGGAACGAGTTCGTCCAGCCGACGACCACCAGCGGCAGCGAACCCAGCCCCCACATGAGCAGCATCACCGTCAGGTAGCGCCGAGGCAGCCGGCGTGACGACACTCCGAGCGCGCCGAGTGCCCCGCCGACGCCGTAGGCCGCCAGCACCAGGCCGTACATGCGGGCGCCGTCCTCGAAGCGGTCCGCGGCGATGAACGGCAACAGCACCTCGATCGGTCCGATCACCACGAGCACGAAGATGCTGGCGAACAACAGTGTCCACAGCAGCCACGGCGTGCGCACCACGAAGCTGACCCCGGCCCGCAGATCGGCCAGCATGTGCGGCCGCTCGTCCGCCGACTCCGCGACGAAGCTGTTGGTCACCGGCCGCGTCGCCACCAGCAGGACGAGGCCGACGGCGCACAGGACGGCCACCGCGACAGCACCCAGCGACGGGAACGTCGCACCCACCAGGATGCCGGCCACCGCGGGGCCGGCCGCGCGCTGCAGCACCGGGCGCACGGCACCCTCGATGCCGTTGGCCGCCAACAGTTGCTCGGGCGGCAGGATCCGCGGCAGATAGGCGCTGTAGGCGGGGAAGAAGAACGCCGCGCCGATGCCCAGCAGTGCGGCCGCCACGGCCACATGCCAGACCCGCAACTGGTCCAGCAGTCCGAGCACCGCGACCGCACTCACCGCGACGGTGTTCACGGCTTCGACGGCAATGATGATGATGCGCTGCGGAATTCGATCCGCGGCAATACCGCCGACGAGAACGAATGCGACCAGTCCCACGCTCATGCAGGTGGCCACCAGCGACAGTGCGGTGGGATCGTGGTCGAGTTCCATGACCTGAAGCGCCATCACGACGGTCCACATGCCCTCGGCGAAGATCAGGATCGACAGCGCCGCGATCAGCAGCCGGTACTCACGGAACTGGAACGGTGCGAGTACCCGCCAACCGCCGGGCACGCGCGGTGCCGGCTGTTGCTCGATGTGCGTACTCACCTGTCGATGGTGGCCGAGCCGACCCCTCGACGTCCAACGAATTTTCGGCGACTGCGCCGAGATCGACGAAATGGCGCGACCCACTCGGGCTTTCGCGCCCGTTTGTACGGTTGGGCGAAAAGAACGCGGGGCTCAGGTGTCGGTGAAGGTGGGGTCCCGCTTCTCCTGGAACGCCTTGATGCCCTCGCGCAGGTCGTGCGAGTTGAGCAGCACATGCTGGCCGGCGGTCTCGCGGGCCAGCGCGGCGTCGAGGTCCGACAGGGTGGCGCCGTTGATGGCCTGCTTGGTCTTGGCGTAGGCGACAGCGGGTCCGGCAAGCAGTCGCTCGATCACCTTGTCGGC
Organism: uncultured Actinomycetota bacterium; assembly: GCA_963779655.1. Lineage (GTDB taxonomy): Bacteria > Actinomycetota > Actinomycetes > Mycobacteriales > Mycobacteriaceae > Mycobacterium. The sequence continues at coordinate 99,517 of CAVZZD010000007.1, forward strand.
CTCCGACTCGAGATCCCCGGCGGGGTGCACGGCGGTGACCAGGCCCGCCGCCAGCGCCTCGTCGGCCGGCAACCGCTCGGCCAGCAGTGCCATCTTCATCGCCCGGGCGCGACCGATCGACGCGGCCACCAACGCCGACGCGCCGCCGTCGGGCATCAGCCCGATCTTGGTGAACGCCAACAGGAAAAACGCCTTCTCCGAAGCGATTACGAGATCACACGCCAGAGCCAGCGACACCCCGACGCCGGCGGTGGGACCCTGCACCACCGCGACGACGGGCCGCGGCAGGTTCACGATCGCGCGCACCGCGCGGTTGGCCTGGATCAGCGTCTCCACCGGCTCGTGGCCGTCGCCGGTTTCGTTCACGCCGATCCCCGCGCCCGAACTGAAGCCCCGGCCGGTGCCGCCCAGCCGGGCCACCCGCACGCGTGGGTCGGTCGCCGCGCGTTCGAACGCGTCGGCCAGGCCGTCGAGCACCCGCGGGGTCAACGAGTTGAGGCTTTCCGGTCGATCGATGGTGACCGACAGGACGCCGTCGGCCAGATTCACGATGAGGCCGTCGACCGGTGTCAGCGCGTCCAACCCCGTTTCGGTGATCGTCATGCAGACACCATAGATAAGGAGTGCGGGGCAATGAGCAGCCCACCCGTCGGTTGGTTGAACGCGGTTGAGAGGATGCAAACGTTCGCGGAGCCAATGGAGGTGCAGATCGTGGCGGGACCACTTCAAGGATTGCGTGTCATCGAGTTGGCCGGCATCGGCCCGGGGCCGCACGCCGCGATGATTCTCGGTGACCTCGGTGCGGACGTGGTACGGGTCGAGCGGCCGTCCAAGAGCCCGAATCCGGTCCGCGACGCGATGCTGCGCAACCGGCGTTCGGTCACCGCCGACCTGAAGTCGCCGGAGGGCCGCGACCTCGTCCTGCGGCTCATCGAAAAGGCCGACGTGCTCATCGAGGGCTTCCGCCCGGGTGTCACCGAGCGGCTCGGCCTCGGGCCCGAGGACTGCGCCAAGGTCAACGAGCGGCTGATCTACGGCCGGATGACGGGCTGGGGTCAGACGGGTCCGCGCGCGCTGCAGGCCGGGCACGACATCAACTACATCTCGCTCAACGGCCTGCTGCATGCCGTCGGCCGCAAGGGCGAGCGGCCGGTGCCGCCGCTGAACATCGCCGGTGACTTCGGCGGCGGGATCGATGTTCCTGCTGGTGGGCATCCTCTCGGCGCTCTACGAACGGCAGACCTCCGGCAAGGGACAGGTTGTCGACGCCGCGATGATCGACGGCTCCAGCGTCCTGATCCAGATGATGTGGGCGTTCCGCGCCAGCGGCGCGTGGTCCGACGAGCGCGGCGTGAACATGCTCGACACCGGCGCGCCCTACTACGACACCTACGAGTGCTCCGATGGCCGATACATCGCCGTGGGCGCGATCGAGCCGCAGTTCTACGCCGAACTGCTCGACAAGCTCGGCCTCGGCGGCGCCGGACTGCCCGCGCAGAACGACGTCTCCCGGTGGCCGGAACTGCGCGCGGCGTTGACCGAGGCCATCGGCGAGCATGACCGCGACCACTGGGCCAAGGTGTTCGCCGGCTCCGATGCCTGCGCGACGCCGGTGCTGTCGTTCGGTGAGGTGCTCGACGAACCGCACATCGCCGAGCGCGACACGTTCTACGACTCGGGCACCGACGGCCTGCAGCCGCGGCCGGCACCGCGCTTCTCCCGCAGCCAACCCGGCACGCCGACGCCACCTCGGGTGCCCGGCGCCGATACCGAGGCGGTCCTGCAGGACTGGAAGTAGCGCCTGCTACTCTCCCAACCAATCAGTTGGTCGGTCGCGAATCGGTTCGAGAAGGGACAACGCGCAGTGGAGATCAAGGACGCGGTAGCCGTCGTCACCGGAGGTGCCTCCGGTCTCGGGCTGGCCACCACGAAGCGCCTGCTGGACAAGGGCGCATCCGTGGTGGTGATCGACCTCAGGGGTGAGGAGGCCGTCGAGGAACTGGGTGATCGCGCCCGCTTCGTGCAGGCCAACGTCACCGACCCCGAGCAGGTCGCCGCGGCGCTGGACGCCGCCGAAGAGATGGGGCCGCTGCGCATCAACGTCAACTGCGCCGGCATCGGCAACGCCGCGAAGACGCTGAGCAAGGACGGCCCGTTCCCGCTGGACGGTTTCCGCAAGGTCATCGAGGTCAACCTGATCGGCACCTTCAACGTGCTGCGCCTGGCTGCCGAGCGGATCGCCAGGACCGACCCCGGTTGGGCCCAATGACGAGGAGCGCGGCGTCATCGTCAACACCGCCTCGGTCGCCGCCTTCGAGGGCCAGATCGGTCAGGCCGCATACTCGGCGTCCAAGGGCGGCGTCGTCGGCATGACGCTGCCGATCGCCCGCGACCTGTCGCGTGAGCTGATCCGGGTGTGCACCATCGCGCCGGGTCTGTTCAAGACGCCGCTGCTGGGCTCGCTGCCCGAGGAGGCCCAGAAGTCGCTGGGCAAGCAGGTGCCGCACCCGGCCCGGCTGGGCGACCCCGACGAGTACGGCGCGCTGGCCGTGCACATCGTCGAGAACCCGATGCTCAACGGCGAGGTGATCCGCCTCGACGGCGCGATCCGCATGGCCCCCAGGTAACACCCGAGCGATTTCGCCAAGAGGAGATAGCTTTGACGATCAACACGAAGTTCACCGAGGCGTTCGGCGTCGAGCATCCCATCGCCCAGGGCGGTATGCAGTGGGTCGGTCGCGCGGAACTGGTTGCCGCCGTGGCGAATTCGGGTGCGCTCGGCTTCATCACCGCGCTGACCCAGCCGACCCCGGCGGATCTGGCCAACGAGATCGCCAAGACGCGGGATCTGACCGACAAGCCGTTCGGGGTGAACCTGACGATCCTGCCGAGCATCAATCCGCCGCCTTACGACGAGTACCGCCGGGTGATCGTGGACGCGGGTATCAAGATCGTCGAGACCGCGGGCTCCAACCCGGCGCCGCACCTGCCGATGTTCCACGACAACGGCATCAAGGTGCTGCACAAGTGCACCTCGGTGCGCCACGCCGTCAAGGCGCAGAGCCTCGGCGTGGACGGCATCAGCATCGACGGCTTCGAGTGCGCCGGGCATCCCGGTGAGGACGACATCCCGGGCCTGGTGCTGATCCCGGCGGCCGCCGACAAGATCGAGATCCCGATGATCGCCTCCGGCGGATTCGCCGACTCCCGGGGCCTGGTCGCCGCGCTCGCGCTGGGCGCCGACGGCATCAACATGGGCTCGCGGTTCATGTGCACCGTGGAGTCGTGCATTCACCAGAACGTCAAGGAAGCCATCGTCGCCGGCGACGAGCGCGGCACCGAGCTGATCTTCCGCAGCCTGCACAACACCGCCCGGGTGGCCAGCAACGAGGTCTCGCGTGAGGTGGTGCAGATCCTCAAGGACGGCGGCCAGTTCGAGGACGTCAAGGATCTGGTGGCCGGTGTGCGCGGGCGGAGGGTGTTCGACGACGGTGACGTCGACGCGGGCATCTGGACCGTCGGAACCGCAATGGGCCTGATCAACGACATCCCGACGGTCGGGGATCTGGTGGCGCGGATCGTGGCCGAGGCCGAGGACCTGATCACCGGACGGCTGGCCGGCATGGTGTTCGTCGAGGAAGAGGAATCGGCCGCCTGAGTGCCTCAGCACAGAAAAATGCCCGCCGTGCAGGCGGGCATTTTTCATTGGCGTTAGGGGCCCCGAAGGGCCGGGCCATGGTCTGAAGCGGCGTTACCGGTGAACTCCGTCATCGTCGAAGCGACGGGGGCGCGCCGGACCGATCAGCTGGCGATCGGATGCCAGTCTTCGAGCTGCTCCGAGGTGTCACCCTCCACGAGCACATCGCCGTGATAGAGGGCGTCGAAGTCAACCTTGATGACATCAGCGTTGGTGTCGTCGATCCACATGACACTGACTGTATGGGTAACTATTAAGAGATCTTTGAGTCACGGTTCGGAAAATGGTGGCAATTATTACTCCGCGGTAGGGATGCCGGCTGGACCGCGTCCGCCACCCAGTGCCGGATTCGGCTCCGTCCGACGTAGATCGGGGCTACCGGCCAGTAGTATCGGCGTCGCGATGTCCCCAGGTCGGCGCACTTTTAGCTAACTGGCGGGGGCCGTGAAGTGGATCGGGTTGGTGCCGTTGAGCACCACCCAGGTGGCCACCGCGGCAACGACCGCCAACGCCAGCAGCGTGACAGCAACCAGTCGGGGCCAGGTGGCGCGTCCCCACAGGCGCTCGTCCATCGAATAGACCCCGGCACCGGTGAGAAGCAGGGCCGCCGCGCCGAACCCGAGCGCGAACGGCAGGTTGAAGGGATCGGACCAGAAGGCCGCGCCCGACACGTTCACCAACCAGGCGTCGATCATTGCGGCGACGACCGCCATGGCGGCGAGTGGCGTGAGGAGACCGAGGACCAGTCCCAGGCCGCCGACGGTCTCGGCGAAGGACACCATGAACGCTGCGAGGGTCGGCGCGCTCCAGCCGCCACTCTCCATGAATCCGGTGGTGGTGTCGAAATCGACGAACTTCCTCACGCCGGCATGCAGCATCGGGGCTCCGACGCCGATGCGGAGGGTGAGCAGGCCGAAGTCGCGTGCTGACGTGGTCAAACGAGTATCGAGGTCGGCGGTCATGGCAGGTAATCCTATGAGCGGGCGGTAAACAACGTAAGGCTTGCCTGGCAACCCGGCGTTAACGGTGAACGCGGTTAACCCCGAATTCGTAACCAAGGTGTGCGCGGGACGCCGCCGGTGTCGAAGCATGATGTTTACGTCGATAAGTTATCGTCGGAAAGTTATTGCTGACATCGCGCGGGCGGCCCACGGACGCGGATCGGGACACCGATAGGACGACATGGAGGGGATGCGACGTGCTGCACAGAATCGCGCTGTTGGCCATCGCGGCACCGCGGCGCATCATTGCGCATCGCGGCACTGACGATGGTCGGCGCGGCGATCTTCGGCATTCCGGTGGCCAAGAGCCTGTCGGCGGGCGGGTTCCAGGACCCGACCTCGGAATCGGCCCGGGCCACCCAGCTGCTCACCGACAAGTTCCACCAGGGCGACATGCAGTTGGTGTTCACGGTCACCACTCCGGACGGTGTCAGCAGTGCCGGGGCGCGCGCTGCCGGACTGGACATCGTCAACGAGGCAAAGGCTTCGCCGAACGTCGCCAATGTGACGTCGGCGTGGACGTCACCACCGTCGGCCGCCGCGGACCTCGTGAGCAGGGACGGCAAGTCCGGCCTCGTCATCGTGGGCGTCACCGGTGGCGAGAACAACGCTCAGCGGCACGCCCAGGAGCTCGCCGACGCCGTCAGGGATTCGGTACTGCCCGGACACCCGGGCGTCACGGTGCGCCCCGGCGGCTCAGCGATGGTGTACTCGCAGATCAACGGTCAGAACGAGCACGATCTGCTGCTGATGGAGTCAATCGCGGTTCCGCTCAGCTTCCTGGTGTTGGTGTGGGTGTTCGGCGGCCTGCTGGCCGCGGCCCTGCCGATGGCGGTCGGCGGTCTGGCGATCGTGGGCACCATGTCGGTGCTCCGGCTCATCACCTTCACCACGGACGTCTCCGTGTTCGCGCTGAACCTCAGCACGGCGTTGGGTCTGGCGCTGGCCATCGACTACACACTGTTGATCATCAGCCGCTACCGCGACGAACTCGCCGACGGCGCCACTCGTGAGGCGGCCCTGATCCGCACGATGGTCACCGCGGGTCGCACCGTGCTGTTCTCGGCGGTGACGATCGCGCTGTCGATGGCGGCGATGGTCCTGTTCCCGATGTACTTCCTGCGGTCGTTCGCCTACGCGGGTGTGGCGACCGTGTCGTTCGCGGCGCTGGCGGCGATCGTGGTCACGCCCGCAGCGATCGTGCTGCTCGGTCCGAGGTTGGACTCGCTGGACGTGCGTCGTCTGGTTCGTCGGGTCCTTCGGCGCCCCGACCCGGTGCCCAAGCCCGTCGAGCAATTGTTCTGGTACCGCTCGACGAAGTTCGTGATGCGTCGTGCGGTGCCGATCGGTCTGGCCGGCGTCGCGCTGCTGCTGTTTCTCGGCCTGCCCTTCCTGGGCGTCAAATGGGGCTTCCCCGACGATCGGGTGCTGCCGCAGTCGGCTTCGGCGCATCAGGTCGGCAACGAGTTGCGGTCGAACTTCGCCGACAATTCCCAGACCGCGGTGACCGTCGTCGTGCCCGACGCGGACGGTCTCATGCCCGTGGACTTCGAGCGCTACGCCGCCGACCTGTCCCGGGTGCACGATGTTCCCGCGGTGACCGCACCCACCGGGACATTCGTGGCAGGCAAGAAGGTCGGGCCGCCCGCCGCGCCGACGGGGCTGGCCGACGGCAGCGTGTTCCTGACGGTCGGCAGCAACGCGCCACTGTTCTCCGACGCCTCCGAGGAGCAACTGGACCGGTTGCACGAGGTCGCCGGGCCCGGTGGTCGGGACGTGGAGTTCACCGGTGTCGCCCAGATCAACCGCGACAGCGTCGAAGCGATCACGTCGCGGCTGCCGGTGGTGCTCGGGGTCATCGCCGTCATCACCTTCGCGCTGCTGTTCCTGCTCACAGGCAGTGTGGTGCTGCCGTTGAAAGCACTTGTGCTGAACGTACTTTCGCTCACCGCGGCATTCGGTGCGCTGGTCTGGATCTTCCAGGACGGCCATCTCGGAGCGTTGGGGACCACATCGACGGGAACCCTGGTGGCCAACCTGCCGGTGCTGTTGTTCTGTATCGCATTCGGGCTGTCGATGGACTACGAGGTGTTCCTGGTTTCGCGTATCCGTGAGTTCTGGCTGCAGAGCGGTCGGACGCGTGCCGACAACGACGAGAGCGTGGCGTTGGGGGTGGCCCGCACCGGGCGGGTGATCACCGCCGCCGCGCTGGTCATGTCCATCTCGTTCGCCGCCTTGATCGCCGCGCAGGTGTCGTTCATGAGGATGTTCGGGCTGGGGCTGGCGCTGGCGGTGCTCGTCGACGCGACGCTGGTTCGCATGGTGCTGGTGCCGGCGTTCATGCACGTCCTCGGGCGCTGGAACTGGTGGGCGCCGAAGCCGCTGGCGCGCCTGCACGAGCAGATCGGTATCAGCGAGTCCGGCGACGACCCACCGCGCGCCCGCACAGCCGGCTCGGAGCCCGCGGCGGTCCCGGTGTCGGAAACCGGCTAGGCGACCGTGTCCCTGACCGGCCGACGCAGGCGGGCCCCCCGCGGGTCCGGTGAGCAGCTGCGCGACGAGATCCTCGACGCCGCCACCGAGCTGCTCCTGGACACCGGGCGCGCCAGGGAGGTGTCCATCCGGTCCGTCGCGCAGCGGGTGGGCGTGACTCCGCCGTCGATCTATCTGCATTTCGTGGACAAGGATGCGCTGCTGGATGCGGTGTGCGCGCGCTACTTCCAGCAGCTTGACGAACACATGCAGCGGGCGGCGCTCGACCAGCCGACCATGCTCGACGTGCTGCGTGCGCAGGGGCTGGCCTACGTGCGGTTCGCCACCCGGACGCCGGAGCTGTACCGCATCGCCACGATGAGTGAGGGCACGCTGGGCAGCGATGTCGACACCACCCTGGCGACCTCGGCGTTCGTGCACATGCGTGGTTCCGTGCAGGCGTTGATGGACGAGGGCATCTACGTGTCCGCGGACCCCACGGCGCTGGCGCTGGAGTTGTGGAGTGCCGCGCATGGTGTTGCTGCACTGCTGATCGCCAAGCCCTACCTGCCGTTCGGCGAGACCGAGGCGTTCGCTGACCGGGTATTGACCGCGGTGTGCACGGGACAGATCGTGGCAGGTCTCGTCGGACCGGACGCGACGCAGGCGCAGACTCTGGAGTGGCTGTCCGATCGAAAGGGAGTCCGATAGTGAACTCGACGACGGGGCAAGTGTCCAACCCGTTCTTCGCCCGCGTGTGGACCGTGTTGTCCGCACATGAAACCGAGGCGCTGACCCGCTTGCGCAAGGAGAATCTGGCCGGGTTGTCGGGCCGGGTGCTCGAGGTCGGCGCGGGCACCGGCACCAACTTCGCGCTCTACCCCGACACCGTCGGGCAGGTGGTGGCGGTGGAACCCGAAGCGAGCCTGCTCGTGCACGCCCGGACCGCGGCCGCGACGGCGCCGGTCCCGGTGCGAGTGACGGGCGAGTCCATCGAGGCCCTGACCGATCCGGGCCCCTTCGACGCGGTGGTCTGCTCCCTGGTGTTGTGCACCGTCGATGATGCGGATTCCGTTGTTCGGCAGCTGTTTTCGCGACTGAAGCCGGGCGGCGAACTGCGCTACATGGAGCACGTGGCCAGCAACGGCTGGCGCGGTCGGATCCAGCGTGTTGCCGATGCCACGGTCTGGCCGAGGTTGTTCGGCAACTGCCACACCCACCGCGACACCGAGCGCACCATCGCGGCGGCAGGGTTCACGGTCGGCACCGCCCGCAGGCAATGGGCAATACCGCGCTGGGTGCCGTTGCCGTCCGGCGAATTCGCGTTGGGCCGGGCGGTCAAGCCGATCTGAGTCCGCGCTGTCAGCCCAGCAACGCCGGCAGCTGCTGCAGCAGGGTGGGTAGCGCGGTGCTGGCGCTCTCGCGCAGCGTCACGGTCGCGGCCTCGGACAGCGGTGTGGGTTCGGGGTTGACCTCGACGACGACCGTGCCCTGGGCCAGTGCCAGCTCGGGCAGCCCCGCGGCGGGATAGACGATCCCGGAGGTGCCGACGACGACGAGCAGATCCGCGGAGCGGACCGCGTCCACGGAGGCCGTCCACGGGCCGTCGGGCAGCTGTTCGCCGAACCACACGATGCCGGGGCGGATCAGGCCGCCGCACGCACACCGCGGTGGCGTTGCCTCGAGTTCGGGTTCGGGCATGTCGGGAAGTTCACCGGTGTACGCCAACCGCATCTATCGCAACGAAATTCGAAAAGACTGCCGTGCAGGTGGTGGACCGCCGTGCTGCCGGCCCGCTCGTGCAGGTTGTCGACGTTCTGGGTGATGACGGTGACGTTCGCGTGGTCCTGCCAGGCCGCCACCGCGCGGTGTCCGTCGTTGGGGTCCACCCGGTTCACCAGATGGTGGCGCCACAGGTACCACGCCCAGACCCGTTCGGGATGCTCGGCCCAGCCCTGGGTACTCGACAGTTCGTACGGGTCGAACCGCGCCCACAGGCCGTTCTTGTCATCGCGGAAGGTGGGCACGCCGCTCTCCGCGGAGATTCCCGCGCCGCTGAGCACCGCTATTCGCACTACACCAAACTAGCCGCCCTGTTGGATACTGGGTACGTGGAGTTGGGGGAGTGGGTCACGGTCGATCCGCAGGCGGCCAAGCCGCTTTTCGACCAATTGCGGACCCAGATCATCGATAGTGTCAGGGACGGCAAGTTGCAGCCGGGTACCCGTTTGCCGACGGTGCGTGAGCTGGCCGGCCAGTTGGGGCTGGCGGTCAACACCATTGCGCGCGCCTACCGGGAGTTGGAGGCGGCGGGCATCCTCGAAACGCGGGGTCGCTTCGGCACCTTCGTCGCCCGCGCCGATCCGGCCGACGCGGCAATGGCCGACGCCGCGCACACCTATGTGGCGACGGCGCGTTCGATGGGTGTGGGCAAAGCCGCGGCGCTGCGCTACGTGGAGGCGGCGTTCGGCTGAGAAGCGTTGGGGGCGAACGGTTCTGTCACCCCGAACGCCAGCGCACCACGTCCAGCGCCACCGCGACGTTGACGCTGGACTCCGCGAGTGGGCGCGGAAGAAGTTCGTCAGCGCGGGCGAGCCGGCGCAACAGCGTGTTGCGGTGGGTGTACAGGCGTGCGGCGGTCCGCGACGCGTTGCACTGCTCGTCGACGAACACCCGCACCGCTGTCCTGTAGTTCGGGCCCGGCCGTCTCGAGATCGCCGAGGGTGTGGTGGACGAAGTCGGCGGCGCGGTCGGTGTCGGCGGTGATCAAGGCGACCAGTTGAACGTCGGTGAACAGCGCGATGCGCTGCGGCGAATGCAGGCGCGCCATCATCTGCTGGGTGGTGATGGCGTCGAGATGGCTGCGCCGGAACCCGTCGATGCCCTCAGCGGTGGACCCGATCGCCACGCGGATGTCGGGCATGTCCGCGACCGCAACCTGCAGTGCGGCGGTGTCGATCCGATCACCGGTCGCCGAGCCCGGCACCCAGACCCACCGGGTGGCCGCGCTGGCCAGCACGCTCAACGGCCGTGCGCCGGCGGCCTGACCGAACGCCTCGGCGGCGGCGTCCAGCCGGGCCATGTCGGCGGACGGGTCGTCGCTCCAGATGACGGCCGCGGTATGGGCTCCGGTCAGCGCGTAGCCGAGCCGGTTCTCTGCGCGCGATCTCGGAATCGGCGCGCCGTCGAGGATGAGCGCGACGGTCTCGCGCCGTTCGGCGTGGGTGCCGCGGGTGAGTTCGTCCCGCTCCAGGTCGATCTGTGCGGCGATGAACGCGAGTGTGGCGTCGACGAAGGCACTGATCGACTGTGAACAGACGTCGAGCATCTCGCGCAGTTCGGCCGGATCGGAGGTCAAATCGAACGCGATCTCCATGACCCGGCGCCACGCCACCCCTTCGCCGACGCGGTAGGCATCGAGGGTGGTGGCGTCGAGTCCCCTTCGGACGAGCTCACGTGCCACGGAGATCGGCTGCGATCCGGTGTTCGGTGCCACGGGTGCACCCGGGTCGCGCACGTTGGCGGTGGCCCAGAAGTCCAGATTCGCCTGGTTGCTTCGGCTGATGGCCGCGGCCAGTTCGGGGTCGGCGGCGACGGCCGGGTGCGCCTGCAGCACGGCACGGTCGAGGTCCTGCAGCCATTCCAGCCGGGCGTTGACGGCGATCTGTGCCAGCTGCCTGATCAGCTCCTGCACCCGGGGTGACGGTGGCTTCCACGACATCCGATCAGCCTAGAGCCGTGGTGCAAAGTGCACCATCGAGTCGGTAGTTTCGGGTTGTAATGCTCTATGGCCGGGGATGCTCCGGGCGGGACGATCAGTGCATCGAGATTCGCCCCACCGCCGAGGAGTCAGTCATGGAGCGCACCAGCAGCCACATCGAACACGTCGACGTTCTGATCGTCGGCGCCGGCATCTCCGGCATCGGCGCGGCCTACTACCTGCAGAAGGAGCACCCGGGCCGGTCCTACGCGATCCTCGAGGCGCGCGGCGCCACCGGTGGTACGTGGGACCTGTTCCGTTACCCCGGGATTCGGTCGGATTCGGATCTGCACACCTTCGGCTACGAGTTCAAGCCGTGGCGCGACGAGGACGCCATCGCCTCGGCCGACAAGATCCTGGCCTACCTGCGCGAGACGGTGACCGAGAACGGTATCGACGCCAACATCCGCTTCCACCACAAGGTGCTGGGCGCCGCGTGGTCGACAGCGGACGCCCGCTGGACCGTCGACGTCGAACGCGCGGACACCGGTGAACTGGTGCAGTTCCGCGCGAACTGGATCTTCTGCGCCGGCGGCTACTACCGCTACGACGAGGGCTACACCCCCGAGTTCGAGGGCCGCGACCGCTTCGGCGGCCAGGTCGTGCACCCGCAGCACTGGCCGGAGGATCTCGACTACACCGGCAAGAAGGTCGTCATCATCGGCAGCGGCGCGACCGCGGTGACGTTGGTGCCCGCGATGGCCGGCACCGCCGGACACGTCACGATGCTGCAGCGCTCACCGACCTACGTCATGCCGGTGCCGTCGAAGGACACCTTCGCCAACACGGCCCAGAAGGTGCTCGGCGCCGATCGCGGCTACGCGCTGGCCCGCCGAAAGAACATCCTCAAGCAGCGCGGCATCTACGAGTTCTGCCAGCGGTTCCCGCAGGCCGCCCGCCGGGTGATCCGGCACATGAACGCCAGCCGGCTGCCCGAGGGGTATCCCGGTCGACGAGCACTTCCACCCGGCCTACAACCCGTGGGATCAGCGGCTGTGCGCGGTGCCCGACGGTGACATGTTCGCCGCGATCGCCGACGGCGCCGCCTCGGTGGTCACCGACCGGATCGCGACATTCACCGAGACCGGCATCCAGCTGGAGTCCGGTCGCCACCTCGACGCCGACATCATCGTCACCGCAACGGGTTTGAACGTTCAGCTGTTCGGCGGCGTGACGCTGACAGTCGACGGTGAGCCGGTGAATCTTCCGGACACCGTGGCCTACAAGAGCATGATGCTCACGGGTATCCCGAACTTCGTGTACGCGTTCGGATACACCAACTCGTCGTGGACGCTGAAGATCGGCTTGATCTGCGAGCACTTCTGCCGGCTGCTCGCCCACATGGACAGCCGTGGCTATGACTCCGTGCGTGCCGAACTCGACGACCCGTCGATGCCGACCAAGCCCGCTGTTGGATCTGTCAGCGCCAACTATGTGCAGCGGGTGGCCGACGAGCTACCGCGCAAGGGTGCCGACGGGCCGTGGTCGGTGGAGATGAGTTATCTCGCCGATGCCAAGCGGCTCCGTGCCGGCGAGGTAGCCGACCCGAATCTGCGGTTCGGAACCTCGGCGATGTGCACCGAGGACACGGCGCGAGAGCCTGTCAGCGCGAATCGGGTTGCGGTTTAACCGAACTCCAGCACGAGCCAGACCGGCAGCAGAGGCCGCAGCCGGGAGAACCGTTGCACGGTCTGGACGAGTTTGCCTACGACGCCGCGGCCGGCTGCAATCTGCACATGGTGTACCGCCCGGACACCCGGGACGGTGGTGACCAGGTCGTCGGCCTCGGCGCGGCTCAGACTGAACGGCATCGGGGGGATCCGGTAGCGCCGTGAGGCCCGCGTCCCGCGTCGCGTCAGTGCTGCGGCCCAGGACGGCGGCAGGTCGAACATCATCTGACCGCCGGGAAAACGCGTGGCGCACGCGGCGATCAGCCCCATGGCCTCCTCGGGCTGCAGGTACATCAGCAGGCCTTCGGCGGTGATGAAGACGCCTTTCGACGCGTCGACGTGGTCCATCCAGCTGTAGTCCAGCGCAGACTGCGCGAGCATCGTCACCCGGTCCGACGGGGGCAGCAGCTTTCTGCGGAGCTCGATGATGGGCGTGCAGATCGACGGTGAGCCAACGGAATTGGCTGTTCACGCCGGAACCGTCCAAGCGGTAGAAGCTGGTCTGCAGACCCTCGGCGAGGGCCACGACGGTGGCCTCCGGATGCGTGACCAGATAACGGCGGGTGTGGTCGTCGAAGCCGATCGCGCGAAGCGCCATGTCCTGCCGCCGGGTGTAACCGAACTTGGCGAAGTCGAAGTCGATGGAATCCACCAGCGAGACGGCGATCGGGTCGTCGATCACACCGTCGGGCCGGCGCGCCTCGCTGGCGCGGACCTGCAGCGTCATCAGTGCGGTCTCGGAGACGCCGGAGAGGTCGACTTTGTGTTTCATCTTCACCAACCCTACCGATGGATCGCACAGCCGGATTCCAGCAGCCTCATGGTGGGTCGGACGTTCCGCAGTGGTCCGGACAGATGCGGGACGACCCGGGCGGCGCGCACGCCCGGAATCTTCCAGGGTGTTCCCGTCAATCACCGCCATTGTGCCGAGCGTAGCGACGTAGGCTCTCAAGATGACCCGCCAGGTTTTCGACGACAAGCTCTTGGCCGTCATCCGCGGTAACGCGCTCGGGGTGCTGGCGACGATCAAACGGGACGGCCGTCCGCAGCTGTCCAACGTGTCGTACTACTTCGATCCACGCAACGTCGCGATCCAGGTGTCGATCACCGAACCCCGGGCCAAGACCCGCAACCTGCGCCGGGATCCGCGGGCATCGATTCTGGTGGCTTCCGACGACGGATGGTCCTATGCGGTGGCCGAGGGCAACGCGATCCTCACCCCACCGGCCGCCGGTCTGAACGACGACACCGTCGAGGCGCTGATCGCCCTGTACCGCAACATCGCCGGCGAACATCCCGACTGGGACGACTACCGCGAGGCCATGGTCACCGACCGGCGGGTGGTGCTGACGATGCCGATCTCGCACCTGTACGGCATGCCACCGGGCATGCGCTGACTCCTCCTGCCCAGCGTGCGCATCCCCGGCCGACGCGCCGACCATTTCGCGGGATCGCGCACGCTCGCGGTAAGACGCGTCGGGATAGGCTGACCGCATGGCCAAAGACGAACTTCCGGAGGACGACAACAAGAAGAAGTTCCGCGAAGCGCTGGAACGCAAGAACGCCAAGGCGGCGTCCGGCTCCGACCACAAGGACGGCGGCGCCAAGCAGCCCAAATCGCACGGCCCGGTCGAAGGCCGCCGCGAGTTCCGCCGCAAGAGCATCTAGCGAACCAATTAAGCAGCGCGCCAACCAGATACGCGTGGACTTCGACCTGAGCCTGCCCGCCGGCCGCATCCGGGCGCGGCGGTGGGGTCCCGACGACGCGCCGCTGCTGCTGTGCGTCCACGGCCTGTCGGCGAACCTCACCGCCTACACCCACCTCGCCGAACAACTTGCGGGCGAGAACCGTCAGGTCGTCGCCTTCGACCTGCGTGGCTGCGGCCGCAGCGAGGTGACGGCGCCGGGAAGCTACGGCATGGACAGCCACGTCACCGATGTGCTCGGTGTCGCCGACGCGTTGGGGGCCGACGAATTCGACATCGCCGGTTGGTCGCTCGGCGCGCTGATCGCCATGCACGTCGCACTGCATGCGGGCGCGAGGTTGCGCAGCGTCACCCTGATCGAACATGCCGGGCCGGCGCAGTCCGCCGCACTGGTTGCCATCCGCGAGTGGCTCTGGCGGCTTGACCTGGTGACTGCCACTCCCGTGGACTATCTGGGCAAGATCCGCGGGGGCGGCTTCATCGATCCGTGGTCGCCGTTCTGGGATGCGTTCTACAGCTACGAACTCGCAGCAGCGCGCCGATGGTTCGTGGAGTCCGCTGACCTCACGCGTCGCGGCCGAGGAGGACTTCGATCAGCCGTGGCCGCGCGACTGGAGCGACCACTGGCGCGCGTTGACCATGCCCGCGGTTCTGGTGCGGGCGACCCGGCCGCTCAACGGCGCGTTGATCGTGCCCGACCGCGCCGTGACTGCGGTGCGCGCGGTCAATCCGTCGGTGCGGGTGGTCGAGACGCCGGACAGCAATCACTTCACCTGCCTGGTGGATCCGGTGACGGTCGGTGCGCTGACGGGCATGCTCTGAGCGAGCGCCCGTCGGGTGTGGGGTTATGACACCTGAATTCTCGGAAACCTACTTGACGGCACTGCTCACATTCTGGCGGCGCTCCTCGACCAGCACCGCGACCAAGCACAGCGCCGCCAGCACCGCGACGGCGATCGCGAACGAGATCCCCGAGCTACGCAGACCCCAGTGCTGGGCCGCCAGGCCCTCGCCGATCACCGGCAGCGAGATCGCGACGTAGGCGACGACGAAGTACGTCGAACTCACCTCCGCCCGGCGTTCCGGTGGGGTGCGTTCGACCACCGCGGCGAGGCCGCGCCCGAAGCTCATGCCCTGGCCCGACCCGGCGATCAGAGCCGCGACGATCAGCCCGGGCAGCGACGAAAGCTGCAGCGAAACAGCCAGAATCGCCATGCCGCCGACCAGGACGGCGCAGCCGACGGCGACGGCGCGGGCCGGATCCATCCGGCGCGTCAGTAGCTGCGCCACCGCCGAAGCGGCGAACAGTGACGCGACGATCGCGCCGGCGACAGCGTGGTTGGCGATACCGATGACACCGGACACGAACGACGGCGCCACTGCGGTGAACAGACCCATCACCGCGAAACCGGCGAACGCCGCGGTGGCCGCGACAACGAACACCGACCGGGTCTGCGGCGGGATCGACAACCGTTGCAGGCCGACGCCGCCGTTGCGTTGCGAGGTCTCGGCGGCGAGCAGAATGGCAGCCACCGCCAGCACCACGATCACGATGTGCAGCGCGAAGGCCAGGTGCAGGGGTTGCGGTGCGTACTGCACCAGGAGTCCGGCGAGCAGTGGGCCGAGGCCGAGACCGCCGATGTTGGCGACGGTGGCCACCGCCGCGGCGCGGGTACGCCACGACTCGGGCGCGGCCTCGATCACCGCCGCGGTGGCCGTCCCGGTGAAGATGCCCGCCGACAATCCCGACAGAAACCGACCGATCAGCAGTTCGGGCACCGAGTGGGCGATCAGGAAGACCGCGGCGCTGAGCAGTGCGCACGCAGCGCCGGCCAGCAGCACCGGCCGGCGCCCGACCGCGTCGCTCCAGCGGCCGAACACCAGCAGGGCGAACAGCACCCCGACGGCGTAGGTGGCGAAGATGACCGTCGTGGTCAGCACCGCGAAATGCATGCGCTCGGCGTAGAGCGCGTACATCGGCGTCGGCAGCGTCGTGCCGAGCATGATCGCCGCGAAGGCATAGGCGAGCAGGGCGAAGCTGTAGCGGGTCACCTGGCCCTCAACGCTACGCAACGCACGACCCTTCCCGACAACTTCTGCGCTCAGACTGCGGTGAGCGTGACGAAGTGCGAGGGCACCGCACGCTCACCGCAGTCTCGACGGCGGGAATCTAGTGAACGACCGCCTTCTCGGCGCCCACCCCGGTCAGCGAGCGCACCTCCATCTCGGCCTCGAGCTCCGGGTTGCCGCTGTCCCGCGAGGTCAGCGTGCCGACGATGCCGAGGATGAACGCCAGCGGGATCGACACGATGCCGGGGTTGGCCAGCGGGAACCAGGCGAAATCCGCGCTCGGGATCATCGCCGTCTTCGCGCCCGACACCGCCGGGGAGAAGACGATCAGCACGATGGTCGAGATCAGTCCGCCGTACATGCTCCACAGCGCGCCGCGGGTGTTGAACCGCTTCCAGTACAGCGAGTAGATGATCGTCGGCAGGTTGGCGGCCGCGGCCACCGCGAACGCCAGCGCCACCAGGAATGCGATGTTCTGCCCGTTGGCCAGGATGCCGAGCCCGATGCCGAGTAGGCCGAGCACCACCGCCGTGATCCGGGATACCCGCACCTGTTCCTGCTCGCTCACTTGCCTTTCGCCGTGGCGCACCAAGTTCGCGTAGACGTCATGTGCGAACGACGCCGACGCGGTGATGGTCAGGCCCGCGACGACGGCCAGGATGGTCGCGAACGCCACCGCCGAGATGACGCCCAGCAGGATCACCCCGCCGAGTTCGAAGGCCAGCAGGGGAGCGGCCGCGTTCTGCCCGCCGGCCGCGGCCAGGATGCGGTCCGGGCCGACGATCGCCGCCGCTCCGTACCCGAGCACCAGGGTGAACAGGTAGAAGGCACCGATGAGCGCGATCGCCCAGACCACCGAACGCCGGGCCTCCTTGGCGGTGGGCACCGTGTAGAAGCGCATCAGCACGTGCGGCAGGCCCGCGGTGCCGAGCACCAGCGCGATCGCCAGCGAGATGAAGTTGATCTTCGCGGTCAGCGAGCCGCCGTACTGCGCACCGGGCGCCAGCACGTCACGGGCGGCGACTGCCTCGCTGGATGATCCGGAGATGGCCGTCTGCGCGGAGCCGAGAATCTCGGAGAAGTTCAGGCCGAACTTGGCCAGCACCATCACCGTCATGAGACCGGCTCCGGTGATCAGCAGCACGGCCTTGATGATCTGCACCCAGGTGGTGCCCTTCATCCCGCCGACCAGGACGTAGACGATCATCAGGATGCCGACCACCGCGATCACGATCGACTGACCCGTGCGGCTGCGGATGTCGAGCAGCAGGGCGACCAGTCCGCCGGCGCCGGCCATCTGCGCCAGCAGGTAGAACAGCGACACCGTCATCGTGCGACGTGGCCGCGGCCAGCCGCACCGGCTTCTGCTGGAGCCGGAAGCTCAGCACGTCGGCCATGGTGAATTTGCCGGTGTTGCGCAGCAATTCGGCGACCAGCAGCAGCGCGACCAGCCACGCCACCAGGAAGCCGATCGAGTAGAGGAAGCCGTCGTAGCCGTAGACGGCGATGGCCCCGGCGATGCCGAGGAAGCTTGCGGCCGACAGGTAGTCGCCGGCGATCGCGATGCCGTTCTGCGGTCCGGAGAAGGCGCGGCCACCGGTGAAGAACTCGTCGGCGGTGGCGTTCTTCTTGCTGGCCCGGATCACCACGAAGAGCGTTACCAGGACGAACACCCCGAAGATGGCGATGTTGGCGACCGGATTGCCGACTGTCTCGGCGGCCAGATAGCGGGTCACTGGATCTCTCCTTCGAGGCGCTCGCGGATGGCCGCGGCGCGCGGGATCGAGTTCTCGGTTGGCGAACCGGACGTAGAGGCCGGTGATGACGAAGGTCGTGAGGAACTGACCGAGTCCGATCAGCAGGCCGACGTTGACGTTGCCGAACACCTTGATGGCCATGAAGTCATGGGCGAACGCACCCAGCAGGACGTAGAGGCCGTACCACACCAGGAAGAAGGCCGTCATCGGAAAGACGAAGCGGCGCAACCTCGTTCGGAGCTCCTGAAACTCCGGGCTGGCCTGGGTGGCGAGAAATTGCTGGCCGGTGGGTGCCGGCGGGCTGTCGGTAGTGGGCACCGCAGATGCTCCTGACCTCGGTTGTGTTCTGGATATCGCGGTAAGCCTATTGAGACTGATGTCACATACCCAGCGTTTGCCCAGGTCGACACGCCGAAGCCGGGGAGGCGTGCGGTGAGCGGTAAGTGAGGTCCGTTAAACGGTCAGGCGCCGGCCCGGGTTTCGTCGTCGGAGATTGGGACCCGTTCGACCCCCATGCCGAGGCGCTCGGGCACATGCATGCGCGCGAAGATGCGCGCGACATCGCCCGGCGCGGTCGACGGGGTGAGCCTGCTCGCCGCCACCATCGCCAGGAACGCGATCGGCACCGTGAGCGCCGCGGGGTAGCCCACCAGCGCTGCGACCCAACCGCCGAGGAGATCCTCGCCGACGACTCCGGTCACGGCCAGGGTGGCCGCGGTTCCGGACAGCGCACCGCCGACGATCAGGCCGCAGATTGCCCCCGCGGCGGTCAGTCCCCGCCACCAGATGCCCAGCACCAGCAGCGGGCACAGCGTGGACGCGGCGACGGCGAACACCAGTCCGACATTGCGCGACAACTCCAGGGACGAGGCCGCCAGCGCCAGCGGAATCGGCACCAGGCCGCCGACAAGGGCTGCCAACCGGAAGTCGCGGACGCGTCCCCGCAGCACATCGGTGGCCAGCGCACCGGCGATGCTGACGAGCAGCCCCGACGAGGTGGCCAGAAACGCGGCGATCGCGCCCGCCGCCACCAGCGCCGCCAGCGCGGCTCCGGCCGCACCGCCGATCGCGGCGCCGGGCAACAGGAGCACGGCCGCATCGGCGGCGCCGGTGATGAGCAACTGCGGGACGTACAGCCTCGCGAACACCCCGAGCAGCGTCGGGAACACATAGAACACCGACAGCAGCGCGATGACGGCCAACGCGGTCCGCCGGGCCGCCCGGCCGTCGGGGTTGGTGTAGAACCGCACGAGCACATGCGGCAGGCCCATGGTGCCGAGGAACGTCGCGACGATGAGCGAAAGAACTTGGTAGAGAGGGTGTTTACCGCCGAGCCCGTCGCCGGATGACAGCCATTCGTCGCCGCTGGCGGGGGCGCCCGCCACCACCGGCGTGCTCGAACCGGCGGCCAGCGACAGGGTGCTGCCCCGGTGCAGTGTGTAACGGCCGGCAGCGTGCAGTGGCGCGCCGTCCACGGTGACGCCCGCCGGTTGGGCGACCTGCACCACCACGTCGGCGTCGATGGCGACGGTGGTGTGCTGTGTCACCGTCGGCGGCAGCGGACCGCCCAGCGTGGGGCGGTCGGCGAGGAACAACGCGGTCAGCGCCAGGGCGGGGACCGCGATGGCGGTGAGCTTGAGCCAGTACTGGAACGCCTGCACGAACGTGATGGAGCGCATGCCACCGCCGACGACGTTGGCGATGACGATCCCGCCCACCACCACCGGACCGACCCATACCGGCACGCCCAGAAGGATTTTCAGGGTCAGGCCCGCGCCCTGATACTGGGGTACCAGGTACAGCACGCAGATCACCACCACGACGAGCATCGCCACCGTGCGTACCCGTGCGGAGCCGAGCCGGAACTCGGCGAAGTCGGGCACCGTGTAGGCACCCGACCGACGCAGTGGCGCGGCCACGAACAGCAGCAGGCCCAGGTAGCCCGCCGTGAAGCCGACCGGGTACCACAGCGCGTCGGCGCCGTACTTGGCCACCAGTCCGGCGACACCGAGAAACGATGCTGCCGAGAGGTATTCGCCCGAGATGGCGGCGGCATTCCAGCGGGGGCCGACGGTGCGGGAGGCGACGAGGAAGTCGGAGGTGGTGCGCGAAAGCCGGCCGCCGTACGCGCCGACGAGAACGGTCGCCACCGCCGCGGCGACAATGGCGACTGTGGTCGCAGAAATGGAGGTCACGGTTCGTCGGCTCCGTCATCCACGATGCCCACGAAATCGCGCTCGCCCTGTTCGGCCAGCCGCACGTACAGCCGGCCCACCAGGTAGAACACCGGATACAGCAGTGCGCCGAGGATGAGCCAGTTGGCCCGCATACCGAACACCGTCAGTGCCTCCAGCTCAGGAAAGGCGTTACCCAGCAACGGAATTGCGAAGACGATGCATGTCACGACGGCCGCCAGGCGCAGGGCCAGGCCCAGCTGCGCCCGGACCAGTCCGCGCACCAGTGCGTCGCCGACCTCGGTCTGTTCCTGAACCTCGACACGGGTACGCACCATTCGCGCGCCGCGCCGGTGCGCGAGCACAACCCGTTGCCTCGGCGGCGGCGGACTAGTGGTCATCGGGGCCCGGGCGGTAGTTGCGCATGGGGTCGCGCACCAGTCGGTCCCGCAGTTCACGGGTCTGGCGCCGGCTGACCGGTAGCTCGACCGCCGGCGACGCGCCGTTCTCGCGGATGCGCACCACGATCCCACCGTCGGTGTTGCGCAGCCCGGTGACCAGGCCGAGCGCCACCAGGTAGGACCGATGGATACGTTGGAAACCCGCATTGCGCCAGCGTGTTTCGAGTGTCGACAACGGAATCCGAACCAGGTGGGAACCCGTCGCCGAGTGCAGCCGCGCGTAGTCGCCGTCGGCCTCCACCCAGCCGATGGTGTCGCGACGCACCAGCTGGGTGACACCGGCCAACTCGACGGGAATCACTTCGTCGGTGTCACCGGGCGCCGGCCCGGCGGTGGCGGCGCCAGGCGCTGCCGCCGCCACGCGGCGCACGGCTTCGTCCAGGCGATCCCGCCGCAGCGGCTTGAGCAGGTAGTCCGTTGCGCCCACGTCGAACGCGGCCACGGCCTTGTCCTCGTGGGCGGTGACGAACACCACCGCGGGTGGACGGGTGAAGTTGGCCAGCACCGTGGCCAGTTCGAGTCCCGACAGGCCGGGCATGTTGATGTCGAGGAAGATCGCGTCGACGTGGCGTTCGGACAGTTCGCGCAGCGCGGCATTGGCGTCGGCGACACCGTAGACGTTCCCGATGCTGCTGTGGGCGTTCAGCAGGTACATCAATTCGTCGAGGGCGGGGGCTTCATCGTCGACGGCAAGTACGTCCAGTGTCCGGGTCACCCGCGCACCTCCGCCGCCGCGCTAGACATGGATGCCCGGCCGGAACTTGGGCACCCGCATCACGACCTTCGTTCCTGCGCCGGGAGCCGTCTCAACCACCAGACCGTAGTCGTTGCCGAACGCCGCCCGCAGCCGATGATCGACATTCGTCAGGCCGACGTGCGCCGTCTGGTCGGCGGTCGTCGGTGTCCAGCGCGTCGGCGTGCGCGGAGCGCAGTGCTTCGGGATCCATCCCGACACCGTCGTCCTCGACGCTGATCACACAGTCGCCGCCTTCGTCGCGCGCGATCAGGGTGATGCTGCCGCCGTGCCGCCCGGCCAGTCCGTGGCGGACGGCGTTCTCCACCAACGGTTGTAGCGCCAGGAACGGCACCACGACGTTGAGCACCTCGGGGGCGACCTGCAGCCGGACGTCCAGTGCGGAGCCGAAGCGGGCGCGTTCCAGCGTCACGTAGCGATCGATGTTCTTCAGTTCGTCGGCCAGCAGGGTGTATTGGCCCGCGGCGCGGAACGAGTAGCGGGTGAAGTCGGCGAAATCCAGGATCAGCTCGCGGGCCCGATCCGGGTCGGTGCGAACGAACGAGGCGATGGTGTTCAGTGCGTTGTAGACGAAGTGGGGGCTGATCTGGGCCCGCAGCGCGAGCACCTCGGCGCGGTCCAGCCGGGCGTGGGAGGCGTCGAGTTCGGCCAGTTCCAGTTGACTCGTGGCATAGCGGGCGACTTCGCCCACCGCCCCGAGCATCCCCGGCCCGGGCCGGGTCGCGCTCACCACCACCAGCACGCCGAGGACGTCGCTGTCATCGGGCAGCAGCGGCTGGGCGACCAGCGACGGCGCCTCGCCGGACAACACCCGGCGCCCGCCCGCGGCCGCACCCTGTGCCGAGCGCTCACTGCGGGCCAGGATTTCGGCGTTCCACACGGGGCTGTCGGCAGGATCGTGGGCCAGCAGTGTTCCGTCGGTGGCATAGAGGGCGACGCCGTCGGCGCCGGTGAGGGCGCGCAGGTGGGGGACGGCGGCCCGGGCGGATTCGGCGTCGAGGCCCTTGCGCAGCGCCCGCGCGGCCATCGCCGCGGTATGCAGTGTGGTGTGTACCGCGCGTTCGGCGGGTGTCGCGACCACCCGCCGGGTCCGGACGACGACGATCGCCGCGATGAGCGCGGCGATCAGCAGGACCGCCACCAGCGTGACGGCGAACTCGCCGGACATGCCCGTGACATTAGTACCGCCCAAACGGACGAATGGGCGCAAAACAATGAGTGGAAGCCGCCAGAGCGTCGATCTGGGCGCGAATACACTGACCTCCATGCCGAACCTGCAGCTAGTTCAAGATCCGGAGGCGGACGCACTCCTTGCCGCGAGCCCACTGGCGCTGTTGATCGGGATGCTTCTCGACCAGCAGGTTCCGATGGAGACGGCGTTCGCCGGACCGAAGAAGATCGCCGACCGTCTCGGCGGCCTCGATGCAGAGCAGATCGCCGACTACGACCCCGAGAAGTTCGCCGCGCTTGTGCGCGGAAACACCTGCCGTACACCGGTTTCCGGGCTCGATGGCCAAGCGCATCCAGGAGTTGGCGCGCGTCCTCGTCGACGAGTACGACGGCGATGCCGCCGCGGTGTGGCAGCAGGGCGGTCCCGACGGCCGCGAGGTGCTCCTGCGACTCAAGCGCCTGCCCGGGTTCGGCGACCAGAAGGCCCGCATCTTCCTGGCGCTGCTCGGCAAGCAGTACGGCCTGACCGCCAAGGGCTGGCGCGAGGCGGCCGGCGACTACGGCAAGGCCGGCACGCACATGTCCGTCGCCGACGTCCGCGACCGCGCGTCACTGGACAAGGTGCGCAGCTACAAGAAGCAGATGAAGGCTGCCGCGAAGGCCGCGAAGGGCTGATCGCTCACCCGCCCAACGGATTTCCCGCTACGGCACCACCGTCGAGCCGATGGTCGGCATGAACTGGCACTGCTTGTCGGTGGTGGTGACCTGGCCGAAGATGGTCGACATCAGGCTGCCGGAGCCGGTGTCGACGATCGCCGTCAGCGTCGTCGGACCCTCGGGATTGATGTCGGACCGTGGCTTCAGCGTCGCCGTGCCCGACTTGCCGGTGGTCAGGTTCACCCACGTGACGTTCAGCGGCAGCTTCTGCTCGGCGGCGGGCGCCGACGTGCCGACCGCGGTGAACACGTAGGCCGTCTGCCCCGCCGCGGGACCCGGCGCCGGAATCTTGGCCGGCCCGGCCACCGAGATCGCCGTCGCGATGGAGTTGCCACCATCGACCAGGCAGCCGTTGCCGATCGACGGGTACATGAAGTCCTGCGTGACCGGGGCGTCGGGGCCGAAGCCGGGAGCCGGGCCGGGAGCGGGTGCGGCCTCGGGTGCCGGTGCGGCCTCGAGAGCAGGCGCCGGAGCGGCTTCGGGCACGGGTACCGGAGCCGGCGCAGCTTCAGGTGCGGGTGCCGGCGCAGCTTCGGGTGCGGGTGCCGGAGCCGGGGCGGCTTCGGGTGCGGGTGCCGTCGCGGCCTGCGGTGCGACCAGCGCGGCTTCCTGTGCCAGCGGGGGCGGGTGCAGCTTGGGGTGCGGGGGCCGGTGCGGCCAGAGGTGCCGCTTCCGGTGCCGGGCCGGCGGCGTGCAGCGGATCGATGCCCGGGGGCAGGTGTGCCTCCGCGCCCGGGATCACTCCGGCCGCCGGGACATGTTCGACCACGGCCGCCGCCGGCGCGGCCTGTGCCGGCTCGGACACGAACTGGCTGACCGCGGAGGCCAGGTTCTTCGAATCAGCCGGAGCCGCAGAGTTTCCCGCGAACGCCGCGGCGGCGGCCATCAGCATTGACGCGGCGTTCGACGGGTCGGACGCGGCCTGCTGGATCGCCGGGCTCAGGGTCTGGATGGCCGACAGCCCGGGCGCTTGCAGGCTGTCGATCGGCAGCGGTGCCGCGGGATCGGCTCCCGCGACACCGCCGAACAGTAAGGCCGCCGACGAGCCGACCGCGATCGTGGTGGTCACCAAGAGGGACCTGCTGCGTGACATCGGTTCGTCCAATCGTGGGGGGTTGCGGATCAGGGCAGGGCGGACGTCGGGAAGAGTGCCCCGACGCCCGGCATGGGTGAGGTCGCCGACGGCGCCGGCGCCACACCCGGCTGGGCGATGGCCGCGCCGGGCGTACCCGGCATCAGTGAAGCGAGATCGAGATCGCCGGGGAACGACAGATGCTGCGGCAGCGGAACCGGCAGCCCGGGCAACGAGGGCAGATTGAGCTGGCCCGTCGGGATCAATTCGGGCGTGGCGGCCGGTGCGATCGCCGCCGGAACGGCAGCCGGCGCAATGCCGGGCAGTGCGGCGGTGCCGGGCAGTGCCGCGGGAACGGCGGCCGGCGCGGTGGCCGGGCGGCGTCGCAACACCGGGCAGTGTCGCGGTCGCGGGCAGCGCCGCGGTGCCGGGGACGGCGGCCGGCTGCGGCGGCAGGTTGACCGAAGCGCTGGCGATCGGTGGGGCCGCCACCGGCGCGGCCGCTGCGGCGGGCGTACCCGACAGCACCGACGAGGCGGCCTGGAGCAACTGTGGGGCCTTGGCCGGGTCGAGTAGGCCTTGAATCACGCTCAGACCAGGTATCGGCGGAAGCGGCACGGGCGCGGGATCGGCCTTGGCGATGCCGCCCGTCAGCAATGCCGCTGACGAACCCACCAGGATGGCGGTGGTGGTGAAGACGTTCCTGAACCGTGACATGGGTCTCCCAATCGCTGGATTAGCCGGTATGAACCCGAAGCTAGCCTGTTACTAGTGGGACTCAAGTGACACGTGTGGCATTTATTCAACCGTTACGGAGCCGAGTGGTGATGGTGACCCGCCAACGGTCGAACCCGGCGGGTGGCCGATAAGGTCGGGGCATAGCGACCCTCAGCCGAACTGTCGTGACTTTGAGCAGGCTGGCGCCGGTTCTGTTGGCGGCCAGCGTCGCGGCGCGGCTGGGCTGGACCTACCTGGTGCCCAACGGCGCCAATTTCGTCGACCTGCACGTCTACCTCGGCGGCGCGCAGGCGCTCAACCACCCCGGCACGCTCTACAGCTACACCTACGCCGACCAGACGCCCGACTTCCCGCTGCCGTTCACCTATCCGCCGTTCGCCGCGGTGGTGTTCTATCCGCTGACGTTGCTGCCGTTCGGGGTTGTCGCACTCGGCTGGCAACTCGGCATCATGGGCGCGCTCTTCGGGGTGGTGCGGGTCAGCCAGCGACTGCTCGGCATCACCGACGGCCTGCGCAACGCGATGCTGTGGACCGCGGTGTCCATCTGGATCGAACCGCTGCGCAGCACCTTCGACTACGGCCAGGTCAACGTCCTGCTGGTGTTCATGGTGCTGTGCGCGGTCTACAGCAGCAGGTGGTGGCTGTCGGGTCTGCTGCTCGGGTTGGCTGCGGGAGTCAAGCTGACCCCGGCGATCGGCGGACTGTACTTCGTGGGCGTTCGGCGCTGGGCCACGGCGGTGTTCTCGGCCGTGGTGTTCGCGGCCACCGTAGGGATCTCCTGGGCGGCCGTCGGGGATCAGGCTCGGTATTACTTCACCGATCTGCTCGGTGATGCCGGCCGGGTCGGACCGATCGGGACGTCGTTCAATCAGTCCTGGCGCGGCGGGATCTCGCGCATCCTGGGCCACGACGCCGGGTACGGCCCCCCGGTGCTCGCCGCCGTCGCGGTGACCGCGGTATTGACTTGGCTTGCCTGGCAGGCGGTTTCAACGGCATCCGGTGCTGCCGACCGGCTCGGGCTCATTGTCGTGGTGCAACTCTTCGGGCTCTTGCTGTCGCCGATCTCGTGGACCCACCACTGGGTGTGGTTGGTGCCGCTGATGATCTGGCTGCTGCACGGCCCGTACCGCTTCCTCACTGAGGCTCGCCTGCTCGGCTGGAGCTGGCTGGCGCTCAGTTTGATCGGGGTGCCCTGGCTGCTCAGCTTCGCCCAGCCGACCATCTGGGAGATCGGCCGCCCCTGGTACCTGGCCTGGGCGGGCCTGATCTACATCGTGGCGACGATGGTGACGCTGGCCTGGATTGCGGCGGTGCGGCTCAGGTTCCCGGGCGGCCGACGATCCTGTCGATATCGGCTGCCATAGCGACGTCCTTGTCGGTGATACCGCCTTCGGAGTGCGTCACCAACGCGAAAGTCACAGTCCGCCAACGGATATCGATATCCGGATGGTGGTCTTGGGCCTCCGCGTGCTCGGCGACGCGACGCACGGCGTCGATGCCCGCCAGGAACGACGGGAATTTGATCGAGCGTCGTAGCGCGCCGTCGGCGCGTTCCCACCCGTCGAGATCCTTTGCGGCGGCGTCCACTTGTTCATCGGTTAGCACAGCCATGTCTTGACGGTATACCGTCACTCGCCATGCCGGTCCAGATCGTGGTCGCCGGTGCGCTGATCGTCGACGGTGCACTGCTGGTGGCGCAGCGCGCCCGCCCGCCCGAACTCGCCGGGCTGTGGGAACTCCCCGGTGGCAAGGTCGCGGCCGGTGAGACCGACGCCCAGGCGCTGGCCCGTGAACTGCGGGAGGAACTCGGCGTCGACGTGGTCGTGGGCGCACGCCTGGGCGGCGACGTGGCACTGACTCCGGCGATGACGTTGCGCGCCTACCTGGTCACGCTGACGAACGGCATCGTGCAGCCGCATGACCACCGCGCGCTGCGCTGGATCACCTGCACCGAACTCCGCGGCATCGAGTGGGTGCCCGCCGACACCGCGTGGTTGCCGGACCTGCACGCGGTGCTGGGATCCTGACACCGGATCGCCTCGGGTGCCGAATGTGGACTTATGGCGCACTTTTGGTGGGATTTGCGTGCCACAGCTCCACCCTCGGCGTGGGAATCAGGCCGCCACGCCGCGCAGCGGCAGAGCCGTCGGCCCCGACAGCGACGGTGTCTTCGTCCACGCCACAGGGCCGGCCAGTTCGAGACGTGAGATCCGGTCGAACAGCGCGTTGAGCGCGACCGTCACCTCCAGCCGTGCCAGGTGCGCACCCATACAGAAGTGTGTCCCATGGCCGAAACCGGTGTGGCCGAGCGCTTTCCGATCGACATCGAAGACATCCGGGTGGTCGAAGCGCTGCGGGTCGCGGTTGGCCCCCGCGTAGAACAGCACCACCCGGGAGCGGGCCGGGATGACCGTGCCGCCCGCTTCGTACGGGGCCAGCGTCGTGCGGCCCACCCACTGCACCGGCGACCCCCAGCGCAGCGTCTCCTCGATCGCCGCCGGGATCAGCGCGCGGTCGTCTCTCAGGCGCGCATACAGTTCCGGATCACGTGCCAGCGCCAGCAGCAGGATGCCCAGCAGGTTGGTCGTGGTCTCGTTACCGGCCACGAGGAACAACATGGCCGCCGACAGGGTCTCCATCGACGTCATCTGACCGTCGTGCAGGGCCTGCCGTAGCCGGCCGAGGATGTCGTCGGGGTCGCCGTCCCGCCGTTGCCGAAGCTCGGTGACCAGCAGATTGCGCAGCGCCAGGATGTTGGGCAGTGCCCGGGTGGTCAGCACTGTCAGGTCCGCCAGCGACCGCACCCCGAACAGCGTGGTGACGTCGTGTGACCACACCCGGAAGTCCCGCCAACGAGATCGGTCGACACCGAGGAGGACCGCGATGGCCGATACGGGAAGCGGCACGGTGAGCGCGGGCACCATGTCGACCGCTCCACCGCGGGCCAGCGCCTCGACACCGGGTGCGACGAATTCGTCGAGGGCGGCTTCGAGTCGCCGGATCGCCGACGGGGTGAACGACGGCGCGGTGACCCGTCGTAGCCGCTCATGGTCGGGTGGGTCGGTGGTGACCACGGTGGGCATCGGCGCCGACCGCAGCAGGATTCCCGAACTCGACGACAGGATGTCGTGGGCGCGCGCGGCCGCGGTCACGTCGTCATGCCGGGCCAGCATCCAGACGTTGAGCTTCTCGTTGACCTGCACCGGATGTTCGCGCAGTCGGGCCAATGCCGGGAACGGGTCGGCAATCGCGGCCGGGGTGGTCGGGTCGAAGGTGGTGCGGGGCACTGCCGAACCGGCCCGGCGGGCGGGAGCGCGACGGATGTCCTCCCACGCGCCTTGGGCGATCATGATGCCCGCGTCGCGAATGGTCATTCCGACGGCAGGCAGCGCGGATGGCATGGCTTTGACCTTTCCGTGAAGCTGCCGGACGCACCATGATCGCGGCTTAGCGATACCACCGCGTTCTCACACGCGTTTCGCCGCTGGACCGGCCGGCCGGCCGGCGAGTTCCGGAAAGGTCAGTACTTCAGCGGGTCGACACGCACCCGCACCGGCGCACCGCGATGATGCGCTGCGTAGAGCGGATGGGTGAGGGCCGGATGGCGGCAATGCGGGCACGACGGCTGCGGCCGGTTCACCGACGACGCCGTCAGGTGATGGCAGGTGCTGCATCGCACGATGTGAAAGACGCCGATCCAGTTGAGTAGACCCAGGTAGATCGCGACCGTTGCGACCGTACCGACCCCAATCGCCACCATCACGGTGAGAATTTCGTAGACCGTCACTGTAGGCACCTCCAGCCGGATACCTAAACGCTACGCCGTCTCATGAGGTCACCGCAGCGTCATCGCCGAGATCAGGCCTTGCGCGCACGCTTGTACGCCTTGTCCAATTCCTTGCCGCGGATGCCCATCGTCTCGGCCTTGTGCACCTTGTGCAGCACCAGCGGGCAGCGTTTGCAGCGGGGCTTGCTGCGGCAGCACTTCTTCTTCGGTTTGAGGCCGGCGAACTTGCTGCGCTTCACACTCCCGCATCTCTGAGTTCTCGTCGTTTTCGTGATCGGGCACCCGCACTGCGACAATGACCAGCGTGGATTCTCGCCCCAACTTTAGGAACGTCGCCATCGTCGCCCATGTCGACCACGGCAAAACGACTCTGGTGGACGCCATGCTCCGGCAGTCCGGCGCTCTGACGCACCGCGGTGACGACGCCGTCGAGCGTTTGATGGACTCCGGTGACCTGGAAAAGGAAAAGGGCATCACCATCCTGGCCAAGAACACCGCCGTGCACCGGCATCACCCCGACGGCAGCATGACGGTGATCAACGTCATCGACACCCCCGGCCACGCGGACTTCGGCGGCGAGGTCGAACGCGGCTTGTCGATGGTCGACGGCGTGCTGCTGCTGGTCGACGCGTCTGAAGGCCCGCTGCCGCAGACCCGTTTCGTGCTGCGCAAGGCGCTGGCCGCACACCTGCCGGTGCTCCTGGTGGTCAACAAGACCGATCGCCCCGACGCCCGGATCGCCGAGGTCGTCTCGGAGAGCCACGATCTGCTGCTGGACGTCGCGACCGATCTGGACGACGAGGCGCAGAAGGCTGCCGAGCACGCGCTGGGGCTGCCGACGCTGTACGCCTCCGGGCGCGCCGGTATCGCCAGCACGGTCGAACCCGCCAACGGGGAGAACCCGGAGGGCGAGAACCTCGACGCGCTGTTCGACGTGCTGCTCGAGCACATCCCGGCGCCGGAGGGCGACCCCGAGGCTCCGCTGCAGGCGCTGGTCACCAACCTCGACGCGTCGGCCTTCCTCGGCCGGCTGGCACTGATCCGCATCTACAAGGGGCGATTCGAAGAAGGGCCAGACCGTCGCCTGGATGCGTGAGGTCGACGGCCACCCCGTCATCACGAACGCCAAGATCACCGAGCTGCTGGCCACCGAGGGCGTGGACCGCCGGCCCACCGACGAGGCCATCGCCGGCGACATCGTCGCCGTCGCGGGCATGCCCGAGATCATGATCGGTGACACGCTGGCCGACGTCGATCACGCGCATGCGCTGCCGCGGATCACCGTCGACGAACCCGCCATCTCGGTGACCATCGGCACCAACACCTCGCCCCTGGCCGGCAAGGTGTCCGGGCACAAGCTGACCGCACGAATGGTGAAGTCGCGCCTGGACAGCGAACTGGTCGGCAACGTGTCGATCAAGGTCGTCGACATCGACCGGCCGGACGCCTGGGAGGTGCAGGGCCGCGGTGAGCTGGCGCTGGCCGTGCTGGTCGAGCAGATGCGCCGCGAGGGCTTCGAGCTGACGGTCGGCAAGCCGCAGGTGGTCACCCAGACCATCGACGGCAAGCTGCACGAGCCGTTCGAGGCGATGACCATCGACTGCCCGGAGGAGTTCGTCGGCGCCATCACCCAGCTGATGGCCGGGCGCAAGGGCCGCATGGAGGAGATGGCCAACCACGCCGCCGGGTGGGTGCGGATGGACTTCATCGTGCCCAGCCGCGGGCTGATCGGCTTCCGCACCGACTTCCTGACGCTGACCCGCGGCACAGGCATCGCCAACGCGGTGTTCGACGGCTACCGGCCGTGGGCCGGCGAGATCCGGGCCCGCCACACCGGGTCGCTGGTGTCCGACCGCACCGGCAGCGATCACGCCGTTCGCGATGATCCAGCTGTCCGACCGCGGCCAGTTCTTCGTCGAGCCGGGCGAGGACACCTACGAGGGCCAGGTCGTCGGCATCAACCCCCGCGCCGAGGATCTCGACGTCAACGTCACCCGCGAGAAGAAGCTGACCAATATGCGGTCGTCGACCGCCGATGTCTTCGAAACCTTGGCGCGGCCGCTGGAACTCGACCTCGAGCAGGCCATGGAGTTCTGCGCCGACGACGAGTGTGTCGAGGTCACCCCGGAGATCGTGCGGGTGCGCAAGGCCGACCTGGACGCCACCACCCGCGCCCGTACCCGC
Source organism: uncultured Actinomycetota bacterium (assembly GCA_963779655.1). Taxonomy (GTDB): domain Bacteria; phylum Actinomycetota; class Actinomycetes; order Mycobacteriales; family Mycobacteriaceae; genus Mycobacterium. Next base: position 130,707 of record CAVZZD010000007.1, read on the forward strand.
TCCCGCGCCAAACAGGCCAAGGGCTAGGTCCGACACCGGCCTCGCGTGCTCGGGCGGCGGTCGGGCAGCGGCCCGATACTCTTGACCGGTGCCGTGCCCGTCCGTCCGTCTGCGTGCGCTCGCAGTCTGCGTGACCGCGCTGGTGACGGGGGGCTGCACGGTCGACGCGCCGCCCGCTCCGCAGAGCACCGACACGACGCAGACCAGCGCGCCCCCGCTGCCCAAGGCGACGCAGATCATCATGGGCATCGACAACATCGGTCCCGGATTCAACCCGCATCTGCTGTCGGATCAGTCGCCGGTGAATGCCGCCATCAGCGCACTGGTGTTGCCGAGTGCGTTCAGGCCCGTGGCCGACACCAGGAGTCCGACGGGGTCGCGTTGGGATATCGACAGCACCCTGCTGTTATCGGCAGCGGTAACCAGTCAGAACCCGTTCACGGTCACGTACAAGTTCAAGCCCGAGGCGTCGTGGACCGACAACGCGCCGATCACCGCGGACGATTTCTGGTACCTGTGGCGACAGATGGTCAGCCAGCCCGGCGTCGTCGACCCGGCGGGCTACGACCTGATCACCGGCGTGCAGTCGATCGACGGCGGCAAGACGGCCGTTGTCACGTTCTCGCAGCCCTACCCGGCGTGGCGGGAACTGTTCACCGACATCCTGCCCGCCCACATCGTCAAGGACGTCGCCAGGCGGCTTCGGGGCCGGGCTGGCCCGGACGATGCCGGTTACCGGCGGACATCTTCCGCGTCGAGAGCATCGATCCGCAGCGCGACGAGATACTGCTCGCCCGCAACGACCGGTTCTGGGGTCAGCCCGCCCAGCCCGATCAGATCCTGTTCCGCCGCGCCGGCTCACCGGCCGCGCTCGCCGATTCGATCCGCAACGGCGACACGCAGGTCGCCCAGGTGCACGGCAGCGGGGTGGCGTTCGCACAACTGTCGGCCATCCCGCAGGTGCGCACCGGGCGCGTCGACACGCCCCGCGTCTTGCAACTGTCGCTGCGGGCCGAGCAACCCGCGCTCACCGACCCGCAGGTGCGCAGGGCCCTCCTGGGTCTGCTCGACGTCGAACTGCTGGCCTCGGTCGGCTCCGGCAGCGACAGCACCGTGACACTCGCTCAGGCGCAGGTCCGCTCACCGTCCGATCCCGGCTACCAGCCCACCGCGCCGCCGCCCCTGACCCAGCAGGCCGCGCTGGCACTGCTGGAGGGCGCCGGGTACGTGATCGACACCGATGTCACCCCGATCCCGACGCCGGTGCCGCTCCCGTCACCGGGAACGGCCGCCACGGCCGCGCCGCCCCGCACCGCACCCACCCGCGGGCGCATCAGCAGGGACGGCCAACAACTCGGCCTGGTGATCGGGGTGGCTGTCAACGATCCGGCCGCCGTTGCGGTGGCCAGCACCGCGGCCGATCAACTGCGCAACGTCGGCATCGCCGCGACGGTGTCGGCGCTGGATCCCGTCGTGCTGTACGGCGATGCGCTGGCGAACAACCGGGTGGACGCGATCGTGGGCTGGCACCGCGCCGGGGGAGACCTTGCGACGGCACTGGCGTCTCGATACGGCTGCCCGGCACTGGAGGCCACACCGGTGTCGACGTTGGGATCCCCGGCGAAACCGCCACCGACCACCGCGCAGGTTCCCGCACCGGCGCCCATGCCCGCGCCGACGACTCCCGCGGCGACCACGCCGGCCACCTCGGCGCCGCCGGCGCCCCCCTCCGAAGCCGGTGCGCTGGTACAGGCGCCGTCCAATATCACCGGTGTGTGCGACCGCAGCATTCAGCCCAATATCGATGCCGCCCTTGATGGTTCGAAGAACGTCGATGACGTCATCAACGCCGTGGAACCACGGCTGTGGAGCATGGCGACTGTGCTACCGATCCTGCAGGACAACACGATCGTCGCGGCCGGTCCCAGCGTGCAGAACGTCGACCTGACCGGTCCGATCCCGGTGGGCATCGTCGGCAACGCCGGAACCTGGGTCAAGACGCCGCAGTAGGAGCACTGCGCTCGTACAGCATTCGCACGCCGTGTGCCGCGAGTGCCGCGGCCAGGAACACCACCAGGAACCACCACGGCGGGCGGGCCAGTTCCCAGACGAAGATCGCGGCCCACACCGGGGACTGCTGGGTGATCGCGAGCACGCCCGCGGCGCACGCCAGCGAGATCACCGGAACGCTGACGGCGTGATGCGTGAGCGCGGTGACCGTCAGTGCGCATACCGTTCCCAGCGCCGCACCGGTTGCCAGGGACGGGGTGAGCATGCCGCCGACAGCGCCCGCGCGCAGAAACAATGCTGTCAGAAGCGGTTTCAGGATCAGGATCACCACCGCGGTACCCAAGGTGATCGCACTGTTGACGCTGACGGTCAGGATGCTCTTGCCGTTGCCGGGCAGTTCCGGCCACCAGTGTGAGCACACGCCGATCACCAACCCGGCGCCGGCGATCGAGGGAATCAACACCCACGAGCGTTTCAGTTGCGCCGGGCGGGCCCACGCCATCAGGCGGTTGAAGCCCAGCCCGACCGCAACCGCCAGCGGTGACACTGCCACCGCGAATACCGTCAGCACGACAGTGACCGACGGCGCGGGCCAGGCCAGCGGTGTGGCGTCGTGGGTCACCAGCGAGGCCGCCGCGACGCCCAGGCTGGAGGTGATCAGTGCGGTGCCGAGCACCCGAGGGTGCCACGACCGCAACAGAATTCGCGCCGCGAACAACGCGCCACCCACCGGCACGCTGTACACCGCACCCAGCCCCGCGCCGGCCGCGCACGCCAGCAGGATCTCGCGGTCGCGGGCCGTCAGGGCCCACCGTGATGTGCCCAGGTCGCCCATGGCGACCGCCAACTGGCGCGGGGCGCCCTCCCGGCCGAGCGATGCGCCCGACCCGACAAGCAGCACCTGCAAACCGGCGTCGACGCTGAGCACCGCGCGCGGAATCGGCTTGTGCGACCGGATCGAATCGGTGAGCGCCGGAACGTCGGCGCGGCGTCGCAGCAACCACCAGCCGAGCCCGGCCAGCGCGCCGCCCACCATCGGGCCCACCACGCGCCGCACCGGGCTGCTGCCCGTCACGCCCTCGAGCAGCGAGCCGAACGAATAGTGGAAGGTGAGGTGCTCGACCCAGTGCAGCAGCAGCGTCGTCGCGGCGCCGGCAACACCGGCCAGCAGGCCGATCAGGATGACGGCACAGCCGTATTCGAGGTGACGACGACTCACCGGCTGACTGTATGCGAGCGGCACCGATATGGTGGGCCGATGGCGACCGAGGTTCCCCGGCTGTTGTTTGTCCATGCCCATCCGGATGACGAGAGCATCAACAACGGCGCCACCATTTCGCACTACGCCACCCGGGGCGCCGACGGTGCACGTCGTCACCTGCACGCTCGGCGAGGAGGGTGAGGTCATCGGCGACCACTGGGCGCAGCTGACCGTCGACCATGCCGACCAGCTCGGTGGCTACCGCATCGGCGAACTGACGGCGGCCCTGCACCTGCTGGGCATCGGAGAGCCGATCTTCCTGGGCGGGGCCGGACGGTGGCGCGATTCCGGAATGGCTGGTACCCAATCGGTTTCGCGGACCCAACCGTTCGTCGACTCCGGCGAGGAGGCCGTCGCCGCCCTGGTCGACATCATCCGGACGCTGCGCCCGCACGTCGTCGTCACCTACGACCCGAACGGTGGATACGGCCATCCCGACCACATCCGCGCGCACGAGGTCACCACCGCCGCCGTGGCCGGGGCCGGTGCCGACGGCCGACCCGGCCGGCCGTGGGCGGTGCCGAAGTTCTACTGGACGGTGAACGCCAGGAGTGCGTTCACGGCCGCCGCCGGGACGCTCACGGCTGACGACCTGCTGCCGCACTGGCAGTTACCGTCGGCGGGCGCCGACGGAATCGGCTTCGACGACGATCAGATCACCACCCGTGTCGACGCCACCGACGCGCTGCCCGCCAAGGTGGACGCGCTGCAACGCCCATGCCACCCAGGTGGTCGTCGGCCCGACGGGGCGGGCCTGTGCGTTGTCGAACAACCTGGCGCTGCCCATCCTCGGTCACGAGCACTACATCCTGGTGTCCGGTGAGTCCGGATCGGACCGTGACGAGTTCGGCTGGGAAACCGACCTGTTGGCCGGTCTCGAACTCTGACGGCACCCGGCCCTCGGCGGGGCTGCCCCCTCTGCAGCCCCGCCGGCGAGTCCGATATGCGGTCAGTCGATCTGCGACCGCTGCACTGTGCGGGTCCGACGGGTGCGCTTGCCGGCGTTGCGCCGGCGGGTGGTTCCCCCGCGGTCGCTGACGGCCATCTGCGCGATGATTGAGGCGGTTACCGGGCTGTGCATTTTCTTTCCCCTCCTGGATCTGATGTGACTCAGTTCGTTGAAACTGAAATTACGGCGGGGAGGAGACCGAATGAACGTCTGCGAGGTACTCGCGTAGTTCCCGCGCCCTATTGGGGTAGTGACTACTTGCGAGCTACCTGTGCGTTCCGTCAGTGCGTATCGGCACCGGGTAAGCTCCCCATCACGCAGCACACCGGAAGGGACGGCTATGGACCCGGATCTGGACCCCAACCAGCAGCACTGGCAGGACCGCTTGGACAATTTCCAGTGGGTGGTGGGTTCCCTGGTGTCGTTGCTGGACAGCGTCCCGACCTGATCGGCGACCATCGTGGCGACCCGGTGATGCGGGTCGTCGTTCTTGTTCTTCTCGCCGTCGACGGCGTCCTCTGTGCGGTGGCCACCGCGCTGCTGCTGCCCTCGTACATCGGTGTGGTCTGGTTCCCGATCAGCGCGGTGGTCGCGGGTCTGGTGAATGCCGCACTGGTGTGGGCGGCGATGCAGTGGACGGCGTCAGGCCGGCTGGCGGCACTGCCGCTGATCACCTGGATGCTCACTGTCGGCGTACTGGTGCTCGGCGGTCCGGGTGGTGACATCATGCTGGGCGGCGCCGGGATCGCAGGAAGCGGTCCGATCCTGCTGATGGTGCTCGGCGCCGTCCCGCCGGCCTGGCTGCTGACCCGCAGGAATCGTCAGCCGGTCAGACCTTCGGCGTAAGGCACTGTCCGACAGTCGGATTCAGTTGCCGGAGTCGTCCTTCTGGTGGTCTTTACGGTGGTCGCCGGGGCCGCTGTCCGCCTTCTGGTTGGCGTTGTCGCGGGCCTGGGCCGTATCGCTCGCGGCCTTCTCGCCGGCCCTCGGCGTGTCTTTGGTTCGCTTGACCGGCTTTCCGCTGTCGGACTTGTCGGCCTTGGCCGGCTTGGCCGGGCTATCCGGCTTGGCGTTGTCGGTCTTGTCCGGGTCTTGGTCGGTCGTGGCCCCGGCATCGGTCTTGGTGGTGTCGCCGGCCTTGGTCGTGTCGGCGGCGGGAGCCGGGGTGGTGTCGGCCGGAGTGTCGCTAGCCGGGGTGGTGTCGGCCGGGGTGGTGCCGGCGTCGGCCGGGGTGGTGTCGGCCTGGGCCGCCGCCGGAACCCCATCGGCGTCGGTGGCCTCCGGATCAATCGTGGGCTCCGTCGTGGCAACCGGGGTCGTGACGTCGGCGGCGGGAGCGCTGACATCGGCCGCGGCGGTGTCTGCGGTCTGCGCCTCCGCGGCGGCGCCCTCGTTCGGCTCAGCCTCGGCATCCACGGTGTCGGCCGCGACGAGCCCGGTTTCGTCCGGGGGAGCCAACGCGGCCCTGGCGAGGGCCGGGACCGCGGTGACGTCGGCGGAGGTTGCCAGGGTCTGCGTCGTCAGGTCCTCGGCCGCCACATTGGGCAGCGGCGGGAGGGGTGGGAGGATCCAGCCGAACAGGTAGTTGATCTCCCCGATCACGCCGTTGATGAGCCCGGAGATCGCGGCGTTGGCCAGCGCGATCCCGCTGTTGATCCAGACGTTGAGGTTCAGCGGGTTGTTGACGATCGGGTCCAGGAAGTCGTAGACGAAGGCGTCGGTGGTCCGCAGGACGAACGGCTGATACCAGATGTTGATCTGATCGGTGACCACCCAGCCGAACGGAATGAACTGCAGCACCCACGGCGTGAGGTCCAGCGTCGCGTAGTTGGCCCAGTACCGGGTGAACGAGTACACCGAATTGATGACGTCGGAGGTCGCATTGAGCGGTTCGGGGGCCGCGGCCAGCGCCGGTGCGGCGGGCACCCCCAGCCCCGGGGCGACCGTGTTGATGGCGGCAACCACCGACTGCAGTAACTCCTGGGTGATCGGCGTGACGTTGGCGGCCAGTTCGGTCGGCGTGACGATGCGCGCGTGTGCCGGTGCCGCGGAAGTGATTGTCGGAGGAATGACCGAAGGCGCCATGACGATGGCAGTGGCCGTCGCCACGCCCGCTCCGGCGGTGAGCACTGAGCGAAGTGAAAGGTCCATGACAACTCCCTGTGAACTGGCTGGTCTCCCGACGAACCTAACGTGGCGGCCCGCGGAATCGTTGGATTTCTGCGCAGCGGCGAGGGCATGTTCACCGGGGTGGTGAGCACGGCTAATGTGGGAGCCTCAGGGCCACGCCACGTCCAGATTGTGAGACACGCGGATGAATATCGAGACGCCACCGGTTACACGGGAGTGGCACTGAACCCGCGGCACCCGTCTGATCTGCCCAGTCCGGTCATATCGCCCAAGGCGGATGCCCCCAGTCCGGCGGCCATGCGGCGGGTGTTGCGCCGCGCCCGTGACGGGGTGGCACTCAACGTCGACGAGGCGACGGTCGCCCTCGCGGCCCGCGGCGCGGACCTTGCCGATCTGTGCGCCAGCGCGGCCCGGGTCCGAGACGCCGGCCTGGAGTCGGCCGGTCGGCGTGGAACCAGCGGCAGGCTGCCGGTCAGCTATTCGCGCAAGGTCTTCATTCCCGTCACACACTTGTGCCGGGACACCTGCCACTACTGCACGTTCGTCACCGTGCCCGGCAAACTGCGGTCCGAGGGTCAGGGGATGTATCTCGAGCCCGACGAGATCCTCGACATCGCCCGCCAGGGCGGTGAATTGGGATGCAAGGAGGCACTTTTCACTCTCGGCGACCGGCCGGAGACTCGATGGCCCGAGGCCCGGCAGTGGCTTGACGAGCGGGGCTATGACTCCACGCTGGACTATGTGCGCGCCATGGCGATCCGCGTCTGGAGGAGACCGGCCTGCTGCCGCACCTGAACCCGGGTGTGATGAGTTGGTCCGAACTGTCGCGGCTCAAGCCGGTGGCGCCGTCGATGGGCATGATGCTGGAGACGACGTCGCGGCGACTGTTCGAAACAAAAGGCGAGGCGCACTACGGCAGCCCGGACAAGGACCCCGAGGTGCGACTGCGCACCCTGACCGACGCGGGCCGGCTGTCGATCCCTTTCACCACCGGCCTGCTGGTCGGTATCGGCGAGACGCTGGTCGAACGCGCCGAGACCATTCATGCGATCCGTAAGTCGCACAAGGAGTTCGGCCACGTTCAGGAAGTGATCGTGCAGAACTTCCGGGCCAAGGACCACACCGCGATGGCGTCATCGCCCGACGCGGGGATCGACGACTTCCTGGCCACGATCGCGGTGACGCGACTGGTGCTCGGACCGGGGATGCGTATCCAGGCACCACCGAATCTGGTGTCGCGTGAAGAGTGTCTGGCCCTGATCGGCGCGGGTGTCGACGATTGGGGCGGCGTGTCACCGCTGACGCCGGATCACGTCAACCCGGAGCGGCCGTGGCCGGCGCTGGACGATCTGGCCGACGTGACCGCCGAGGCCGGCTATGACCTGGTGCAACGCCTGACCGCACAGCCGAAGTACGTGCAGGCCGGTGCCGCATGGATCGATCCGCGGGTGCGGGCGCACGTCGATGCGCTGGCCGACCCTGACACCGGGTGGGCCCGCGACGTCAACCCGGTCGGGCTGCCGTGGCAGGAACCCGACGAGGCCACCGAGTCGCTGGGCCGCACCGACCTGCACACCGCGATCGACACCGACGGCCGACTCACCGAGACGCGCAGCGACCTCGACAGCGCCTTCGGCGACTGGGAGTCCATTCGCGCGCATGTGCACGAGTTGGCCGCGCGGGCCCCGGAGCGAATCGACACCGACGTGCTCGCCGCGTTGCGAAGCGCCGAACGCGATCCGGCCGGCTGCAGCGACGACGAATACCTCGCACTGGCCACGGCGGACGGCCCGGCATTGGAAGCGGTTACCGCCCTTGCGGATTCGCTGCGCCGTGACGTCGTCGGCGACGATGTCACCTTCGTGGTGAACCGCAATATCAACTTCACCAACATCTGCTACACCGGCTGCCGGTTCTGCGCGTTTGCGCAACGCAAGGGCGACGCAGACGCGTATTCGTTGTCCGCCGACGACGTCGCCGACCGCGCATGGGAGGCCCACGTCGTCGGCGCGACCGAGGTCTGCATGCAGGGCGGCATCGACCCCGAGTTGCCGGTCACCGGCTATGCCGACCTGGTGCGCGCGGTCAAGAAGCGGGTGCCGTCGATGCACGTGCATGCCTTTTCCCCGATGGAGATCGCCAACGGCGTCACCAAGAGCGGCCTGTCGATCCGGGAGTGGCTGATCAGCCTGCGGGAGGCCGGGCTGGACACCATTCCCGGCACCGCGGCGGAAATCCTGGACGACGAGGTGCGCTGGGTGCTCACCAAGGGAAAACTGCCGACGTCGATGTGGATCGAGGTGGTGAGCACCGCGCACGAGGTCGGGCTGCGGTCGAGTTCGACGATGATGTACGGCCACGTCGACACCCCGCGGCATTGGGTGGGCCACCTCAACGTGCTGCGCGGGATCCAGGACCGCACCGGCGGGTTCACCGAGTTCGTCCCGCTGCCGTTCGTGCATCAGTCCTCTCCGCTGTACCTGGCCGGCGCGTCCCGTCCGGGCCCGACGCATCGAGACAATCGGGCGGTGCACGCACTGGCCCGGATCATGTTGCACGGCAGGATCTCCCAGATTCAGACCAGCTGGGTCAAGCTGGGCGTCGAGCGCACCCAGGTGATGCTGCGCGGCGGGGCGAACGATCTCGGCGGGACGCTGATGGAGGAGACCATCTCGCGGATGGCCGGCTCGGAGAACGGTTCGGCGAAGACCGTCGAGGAACTCGTCGCGATCGCCGCCGGCATCGGACGCCCGGCCCGTCAGCGCACCACGACCTACGCCGAGCGCGCCGCCTGATTTCCTCCCGGGCGCGCGTGTCGCCGGCCGGTGCGGAAGATCCGGAATAGATTCGGACCGTGGTCCGCTTTACCTGAGTGACAGTGCCGGAACGTCCGGCGCCCGAACTTCAGGAGACACCATGACCGCTGCAGTAACCGCCACCGACCTCGGCACCGGAACCTGGGCCATCGACCCGGTCCACTCGTCTATCAGCTTTTCCGTCCGCCACCTGGTGGTCAGCAAGGTCCGCGGCACGTTCGGCACCTTCGCCGGCGCGATCACCATCGCCGAGGACGGCAGCCCGGCGGTCACCGCCGAGATCGACGTCGCCTCGGTGAACACCGGCAACGAGCAGCGTGATGCCCACATCAAGTCCGCCGACTTCTTCGACGTCGAGAAGTACCCGACCGCGACGTTCCGGTCCACCGGCGTGCAGGCCAAGGGCGATGACTACGTCCTCGATGGTGAGTTCACGCTGAAGGGTGTCACCAAGCCGATCAGCCTGACCCTCGAGTTCAACGGCACCAACCCCGGCATGGGCCACGGCGCGGTCGCCGGGTTCGAGGCGTCGGTGGTGCTCAACCGCAAGGACTTCGGCATTGACATCGACATGCCGCTGGAGACCGGTGGCGCCGTCGTCGGCGACAAGGTCACCATCACCCTGGAGATCGAGGCACTGCGGCAGGTCTGATCTGACGGCCGTCCCGGCACGAGTTGGGCCGCCGCCCCCGGCGAGTGTGCGCAGAAGTTCACGAAGCACGGTGTGTCGTGAACTGACACGCACGCTCGCCGCCTCGGGGGACCCCAGCTCGCTGTCTTGGGGGACCACCCTCACAGGCGGGCGGCCAGTTCGGTGCCCTGGCGGATCGCGCGTTTGGCGTCGAGTTCGGCCGCCACCGCCGCCCCGCCGATGACGTGCGGCTCCACGCCGGTGCGGCGCAGGCCGTCCACCAGGTCGCGGACGGACTCCTGGCCGGCGCAGATCACCACGTTGTCGACGGCGAGCACCTGCGGGCGGGCATGGTCCGGGCCGAAGCTGATGTGCAGTCCATCGTCATCGATGCATTCGTAATTCACCCCGGAAAGTTGCTGTACGCCTTTGGCTTTCAGCGATGCCCGGTGCACCCAACCCGTCGTCTTCCCAGCCCTTTGCCCTGCGGGCCTTTGGTGCGTTGCAGCAGATACACCTCGCGGGCCGGCGGCGCGGGGATCGGCGTCGTCAGTGCGCCGCGAACCCCCTGAGGGGCCTCGTGCGGGCTCAAGACACCCCATTCGGCCTTCCACTCCTTGAGGTTCAGCGTCGGCGACTGGTCGGTGGTCAACAGCTCGCTGACGTCGAATCCGATACCGCCCGCACCGATTACGGCGACTCGCCTGCCGACGGGCGTGGCGCCGTAGATGGCCTCCGGGTAGCTGAGCACCATCGGGTGATCGATGCCGGGGATGGCGGGCATCCGCGGGGCGACTCCGGTGGCCAGCACCACGTCGTCGAAGCCCACCAGGTCCGCGGCCGCGACGAGGGTGCCCAGCCGCACCGTCACGCCGTGCTTGCGCAGCATCGTCGTGTAGTAGCGGATGGTTTCGCTGAACTCCTCCTTGCCGGGGATGCGGCGCGCCAGGTCGAACTGCCCGCCGATGACGTCGTTGGCGTCGAACAACGTCACACGGTGACCCCGTTGCGCGGCGCTCACCGCGGCCGCCAACCCGGCCGGACCCGCGCCCACCACGGCCACCGACCGCGCTCGCCGCGTCGGGCCGAGCACCAACTGCGTCTCGTGCCCGGCCCGCGGATTGAGCAGACACGACACCGTCTTGTGCACGAAGGCGTGGTCCAGACAGGCCTGATTGCAGGCGATGCACGTGTTGATCTCGTCGGCCGCATCAGCCGATGCCTTGGCCACCCAGTCCGGGTCGGACAAGAGCGGTCGCGCCATCGAGATCAGTTGCACCTGCGTCTCGGCGAGGATGTGCTCGGCCGCCTCGGGCATGTTGATCCGGTTGGAGGCCACCACCGGTATGGCCACGTGTTCGGCGAGCGCACTGCTGATGTCGACGAACGCACTGTTGGGCACCGACGTGACGATGGTGGGCACCCGGGCCTCGTGCCAGCCGACGCCGGTGTTGATGATGGTCGCCCCGGCCTGCTCGACTTCGGTTGCCAGCGCGACGATCTCCTCCCAGCTCTGGCCGTCCTCGACGTAGTCGGCCATCGACATCCGGTAGCAGACGATGAAGTCGCGGCCCACCGCCGCGCGGGTGCGGCGGACGATCTCGACCGGCATCCGGCGCCGCTTCTGCGGGGTGCCACCCCAGGCGTCGGTGCGCTTGTTGGTCCGCGGCGCCAGGAACTGGTTGAGCAGGTACCCCTCGCTGCCCATGATCTCGACGCCGTCGTACCCGGCGTCGCGGGCCAGCAGTGCGCAGCGCACGAAATCGTCGATGGTCTGTTCGACGCCGCGCGACGACAGCTTGCGCGGCCGGAAGGGGTTGATGGGGGCCTTGATCGACGACGCGCTCGCCGAGAACGGGTGGTATGCGTAGCGGCCGGCGTGCAGGATCTGCAGCAGGATCTTGCCGCCGGCGTCGTGCACCGCGGAGGTGATTCGCCGGTGCCTGCGGGCCTCTGACGGCGACACCAGTTGCGCGGCGAACGGCAGCAGCCACCCGGTGCGGTTGGGCGCGTAGCCGCCGGTGATGATCAGCCCGACGCCGCCGAGGGCCCGTTCGGCGAAGTACTCGGCCAGCCGTCCGGTATCGCGGGCACGGTCCTCCAGGCCGGTGTGCATCGAACCCATGACCACCCGGTTGCGCAGCGTGGTGAAGCCAAGATCCAATGGCGACAACAGGTTCGGGTATGGGTGTGCGTTGTTCACTCGGTGCCTTCCAGTGCTGCGAGTACCTCGTCGAGCCAGTCCACCGAGCCCTCCTCGGCGCGGATGCCGCCGCGCAGCACCAGGTACTGGTGCAGCGCGGAACCCGAGAGTCCGGACGGGTCGGGGAACTGCTGCTTCTCGTAGCCGCGGTAGGTGTCGAGCAGCGCGGAGCGTTCGGCGCGTAGCACGGTGATCTGCTCGCGCAGCGCGGCCGGGTCGCCATGTTCGGCGCCCCGCAATTTGACCGCGACATCGCGAATTCGTCCGTCGCGTGAATCGGCGATCCAGCGGGCCAGTTCGGCGCGGCCGGCGTCGGACACGGTGTACACGTTCTTGTCCGGGCGGCCCCGCTGCACCACCGGCGTCCCGTGCACCCAGCCGTCGTTCTCCATGGCCCGCAGGGTTCGGTAGATCTGCTGATGCGTCGCGCTCCAGAAGTAGCCGATCGAGCGGTCGAACCGGCGCGCGAGCTCGTAGCCCGAGCCGGATTGCTCGCACAGCGAAACCATGATCGCGTGGGTGAGTGCCACGCGGCGAAGACTAAGGGAAACCCACGACGGTATGCAATAAGTTGCACTGCACCAATATGCATACCGGAGCCGTGGCGCGGGTTTGTATATGAAACGTCTAGTATCAGTAACTGCTGTCCCCCTGTCAGGGGCCGCAGAGATTAGGGCACACTGTCACAGGCGTCCGGTTTCAGCCTCCGGATACTGGTCAGCAGCCCACCAGAAACTGAACACGCAGCAGCCCGCCTGAAAGCCCGAGGAGACCTTCGTGACGTACACGATCGCCGAACCCTGCGTCGACATCAAAGACAAGGCATGCATCGAGGAATGCCCGGTCGACTGCATCTACGAGGGCGCACGCATGCTGTACATCCACCCCGATGAGTGTGTGGACTGCGGTGCCTGCGAGCCGGTCTGCCCCGTCGAGGCGATCTTCTACGAAGACGACGTCCCCGATCAGTGGAGCGGCTACACGCAGATCAATGCCGACTTCTTCGACGAGCTCGGCTCGCCCGGCGGCGCGTCGAAGGTCGGCCAGACGGACAACGATCCGCAGGCCGTCAAGGATCTGCCGCCGCAGGGTGAGGACTGACCGACCCCATGCCACGCCGTCGGCCTGTTTCGGCGGTCTTGCCCGTTTTCCCCTGGGACACCCTCGCCGACGCCACTGCCCGGGCCAGGGCGCATCCCGACGGCATCGTCGACCTGTCGGTCGGAACCCCGGTCGATCCTGTCGCGCCGCTGATCCGCGACGCGCTGGCCGCCGCCAGCGCATCACCGGGTTACCCCACCACTGCGGGAACGCCCGAACTGCGACGGTCGATGGTCGACGCCCTGCACCGCCGCTACGGCGTCACCGGCCTGTCCGCCGAAGCCGCCGTGCTTCCGGTGATCGGCACCAAGGAGCTGATCGCCTGGTTGCCCACGCTGCTGGGCCTGGGTCCCGATGACGTCGTCGTCGTCCCGGAACTGGCCTACCCCACCTACGACGTCGGCGCGCGGTTGGCCGGGTCGCAGGTCGTCGCCGCCGACTCGCTGACCCAGTTGGGTCCGCAGACTCCCGCTCTGGTGTTCGTCAACTCGCCGGGCAACCCGACCGGGCGCGTGCTCGGCGTCGACCACCTCCGCAAGGTCGTCGGGTGGGCCCGTGACCGCGGCGTCGTCGTCGCGTCCGACGAGTGCTACCTCGGCCTGGGCTGGGACGCCGCACCGGTGTCGGTGCTGCACCCGTCGGTCTGCGACGGCGACCACACGGGATTGCTTGCGGTGCACTCGTTGTCGAAGACGTCGTCGCTGGCGGGATATCGGGCCGGCTTCGTCGCCGGCGATGCTGCGCTCGTCGGCGAACTGCTCGCGGTCCGCAAGCACGCCGGCATGATGGTGCCCACCCCGGTGCAGGCGGCGATGGTGGCCGCCCTCGACGACGACGCCCATGAGGCCGAGCAGCGGGAGCGTTACGCCCGGCGCCGCGAGGCGCTGCTGCCCGCGGTCCGCGATGCGGGGTTCACCGTCGAGCACTCCGAGGCCGGGCTGTATCTGTGGGCGACCCGCGGCGAGCCGTGCCGTGACAGTGTGGCCTGGTTCGCCGAGCGCGGCATCCTGGTGGCCCCCGGCGAGTTCTACGGCCCGCGCGGCGCCAAGCATGTACGGATCGCGCTGACGGCGACCGACGAGCGGATTGCCGCGGCGGTCTCCCGGCTGTAGGCCCAGCGTCGGCGTCATACCGGCTTTTTCGTGATTTTCGGCGCATCACGCTCGCGCCCGGCGCAGAGTTCGCGCATGAGCGACGACGCCGGTCCCTACTCCACTACGGAGAAGGCGCAGCGCTACCGCACCGAGAACTACCCGGGTGCCGTCGGGCTCAACTGGTACAGCACCGACCCGACGCTGCAATTCACCATGGCCTACTACCTGCAGCCCGCCGAGTTGGCGTTCGCCGAACCCCACCTGACCCGCATCGGGGAGCTCATGGGTGGCCAGGTGGCGCGCTGGGCGGAGGAGACCGACCGTCATCCGGCCAGGCTCGAACGCTACGACCGTTGGGGGCATGACACCGGCCGCGTCGTGCAGCCACCGTCATTCACCGAATCGCGCCGCGCGGTCCTCAATGCCTACGCGGCACTGCGCCAGGATGCGCGGCGGGCGGGCGTGAGTTCGGCACTGCCGCTGTTCGCCGCCAACTACCTGCTCGACCAGGCCGACATCGGCATGGCCTGCGCGCTGGGCACCGGCGGCGGCATGGTCAAGGCATTGGTGGCCGCCTATGCACCTGCCGATGTGCGGGACCACGTGCTGGCCAGGTTCGAATCGGGGGAGTGGGAGGGCAGAACCGCTCAACTGCTCACCGAGCGCACGGGCGGCTCGGATCTCGGCGCACTCGAAACCACCGCAACGCGACGCGGCGACGCGTGGGCGCTCAACGGGGTCAAGTGGTTCGCGTCGAACTGCGACGGCGAGGTGTTCGTCGTGCTGGCCAAACCCGAGGGCGCGCCCGACTCGAGCCGGGGCGTCGCGAACTTCCTCGTGCTGCGCACCCGACGCGACGGAACCCCCAACGGCGTGCGCATCCGGCGACTCAAGGACAAGCTCGGCACCCGGTCCGTGGCCTCCGGCGAGGTCGAGTTCGTCGACGCCGAGGCCTTCCTTCTGTCCGGTGAGCCGGAGGGTGATACCGGACCCGCCGACGGTAAGGGCTTGGGCCGGATGATGGAGCTGACCAATGCGGCTCGGCTCGGCATTGCGGCGTTCGCACTCGGCAACGCCCGGCGCGCCCTGGTCGAGTCACTGTGCTACGCGCGCCAACGTCAGGCGTTCGGTGCGGCGCTGATCGACAAGCCCCTGATGCGGCGCAAGCTCGCCGAGATGATCGTCGACGTGGAGGCGGCGCAGGCTTTGGTGTTCGACGGCACCGGCCTGGTCAACCATCGTCAACCGCAGAAGGTCCGCCAGCGCATCGCGGTGCCCGTGACCAAGCTCAAGGTCTGCCGACTGGGCATCGCGATGGCTTCGGATGCGATCGAAATCCACGGCGGCAACGGCTATGTCGAGACCTGGCCGGTGGCCCGGTTGCTGCGCGACGCCCAGGTCAACACGATCTGGGAGGGGCCCGACAACATCTTGTGCCTGGACGTGCGGCGCGGCATCGAGCGCAACGCGGCCCACGAACCGCTGCTGGCCCGACTGCGTGACGCGGTATCGGTGTCCGACGATGACGACACCACCCGGCTGGTGTCGCGCCGGATCGACGACCTGGCCCTGGCGATCACCGCATGGACCAAACTCGACGGCGATGTTGGCGAGGCGCGGCTGTTCGCGCTCGCCCAGTTCATCGGTGACGTCTATGCCGGCGCGCTGCTCACCGAGCAGGCGGCCTGGGCACGCGACACCGGTCGGGGCGAGCGCAAGGCGTTGGTCGCCCGCCTCTATGCGCAGCGGTATCTCGCCGACCGCGGACCGCTCCGCGGCATCGACGCCGACCGGGACGAAGCGATCGAGCAATTCGACGAACTGTGCGACGGCGCGTTGAACACCTCGCCGAAAGTGTAGTTATTGCACGCATTCTCGCGAAAAGCGTGCAATAACCACACTCTCGGCGCGCGGCCGGCTCATCCTGTGGCCCGCAGGCTCAGCGAAAGCAGCAGGCGAACATCGGGATCCGCCAGCGACGTGGAAAGCAACTTCTCGATCCGGCGCACCCGGTAGCGCACCGTGTTGGGATGCACGTGCAGCCACTGCGCCGCCGCCGCGACATCACCGAAGCTGTCCAGGTAGGCCCGCAGCGTGTCGGCGAGCATCGGATCGTGCTCGCGCAGTTCACGCACCCGCGGGTCGATGAACCGGTCGTCGGCGCCCATCAGGGTGACGATCTCGTCGAGCAGCACCGTGGTGCGCGCCTCGGCCAGTGACGTCACCTGGCGCAGCGTGCCGGGGTGGCGGCCGGCACTGTCGAGCACACGGTCGACCTCGGCGCGCGCCGAAGCGGCCTGACCGAGCCCGGCCACCGGGGCGGCGACCACCGCCCGCAACTCCAGGCCCAGCTCGGTGTGCAGCGAGCCGACGGCGCCGCGCACCCAGGAGGTCACCGCTGCGGGCTTACCGATCGAGGGAAACAGGATGTAGACCCGCGGCCCGTTGGCCGCAACCTGCGCGTCGCGGTGAAAAGCGCTGGCGCTCAACGCGAGGACGTCGGCGAGCCGGGGATGCGGGGTGACGCTCTCGACACCGATGAGGGCCGCCCGCGCGTCCGCGTCGATGCCGAGTTCGCGGGCGATCGCGGCCGGCTCGCTGCCATCCCCGGAGGCGCTGTCCCTCAGCCCCACCAGTTGCTGAACGCGCACGGCATGCGTCGACGGTGCTGCGGCCAGGCGGGCCATGATCCGCGCGGCCAGCACCGCCGCACCGCGCAGCACCTCCTCGGCGTCGTCGGCCAGCGGCCGTGACCCCTGCTGCACCCAGATGGTGCCCGCGAACGCCGGGGCCCGGCGCCGGTCGGCGGTGGGCTGATGGATGCCGATCGCCAGGCGCGGCTGCAGTCCCAGTTCCGGGCGCTCGTCCACCCGCACCACTTCGGGCCGGGCGCGCAGTGCGTCGAAGATGCCCCACTGGCCCAGCCACTGCAGATGCTCGCGCGGCCCGGCGCGACCCAGGATCGACAGCCGCCGCAACTCGTCGGCTTCGTCGCTGGACGCCGAATAGGCCAGCACGTGTGACGCCTCGTCCTCGATGCTGACCATGCCGTGGGTGCGGTCGGCGATCGACTGCGCCAGGCCGAACAGATCGGTGCTCGAGTCGTACAGCGGGTCGGCGCGGTCGCCGTGGTGTTCGAAGACGTGGTCGACGATCCGGTACAGCCGCTCCCAGCGGGCCTGCGGTTCGACGGCCACCACCGCGGTGCCGGCCGCGACCGACCGGGCCACCACCGCATCGGCCGGTTCCTTGACGAAAATGGCCGTCGGCGCACGGGTGGCGACCTGCCGGTCGATCCAGCGCAGCGCGTCGGCGTCGGAGATGCCCAGCAGAAAGAAGATGTCGGCCGAGCCCGCGGCGACCGCCAGGCCCAGGCGGACGTCGTCGGAGTCGATCAGCGCCGACGACGCGACGGGCCGGTCCAGGCCGCGCGGCGCCTCGATCAGGCTGACCATCGTGGCGTCCAGCGCGAGGAGCAGTTGGCCGAGGCTGACACCGGTAGTCGCCATGTTGTCTGATGCTACTAACAAGATCCGGCAGTGTTGTCCGATCAGCCAATAGTTGACGGCGCTTTGTCGACGATCCTTATCGGCATGGACGCCATCACCGACGTACCCCTGCCGGCCAACGAACCAGTTCACGAATACGCACCGCATTCCCCGGAACGCACCCGCCTCACCGAGGCTCTCACGGCCCTCTCCGCCGACCCGATCGACCTGCCGCACGTCATCGGCGGCAAGCACGTGATGGGCGGCGGTCAGCGCATCGACGTCGTTCAGCCGCACAACCACCGCGCGGTGCTCGGCACGTTGACCAACGCCGGGCACGCCGAGGCCACCGCCGCGGTCGAGGCCGCGACGTCGGCCAAGGCCGACTGGGCGGCGCTGCCGTTCGACGAGCGGGCCGCGGTGATCCTGCGCGCCGCCGACCTGCTGGCCGGACCCTGGCGCGAGAAGATGGCCGCGGCAACCATGCTGGGGCAGTCCAAGACCGCGTATCAGGCGGAGATCGACACACCCTGTGAACTCATCGACTTCTGGCGATTCAACGTCGAGTTCGCGCGGCAGATCCTGGCTCAGCAGCCGGTCAGCGGGCCCGGGGTGTGGAACCGCACCGACCACCGGCCGTTGGAGGGTTTCGTCTACGCGATCACCCCGTTCAACTTCACCGCCATCGCCGGAAACCTGCCCACCGCACCCGTTTTGATGGGCAACACGGTGGTGTGGAAGCCGTCGCCCACTCAGACGTTTGCCGCGTATCTGACCATGCAGCTGCTGGAGGCCGCGGGCCTGCCTCCGGGCGTGATCAATCTGGTCGCCGGCGACGGGCTCGCCGTCTCGGATGTGGTGCTCGCCGACCCGAGGCTGGCGGGAATCCACTTCACCGGGTCGACCGCGACGTTCCAGCATCTGTGGCGTGAGGTGGGCACCAATATCGACCGCTACCACACCTACCCGCGACTGGTCGGCGAGACCGGCGGCAAGGATTTCGTCGTCGCGCACCCGAGCGCGAACCCGGATGTGTTGCGTACCGCGTTGATTCGCGGCAGCTTTCGACTTCCAGGGCCAGAAGTGCTCGGCCGCCTCGCGGGCGTTCGTCCCGCGCTCGGTGTGGCAGCAGATGGGCGACGACTTCCTGGGCGCGACCGAGGCGCTGACCTACGGCGACGTCACCGACCTGTCCAACTACGGCGGCGCCGTGATCGACGAGCGCTCCTTCGCCAAGAACGTCAAGGCCATCGAACGGGCCAAGAGCGCCGCAGGCGTGACGGTGGCCGCGGGCGGCGAATATGACGACAGCCAAGGGTATTTCGTTCGTCCGACCGTATTGCTGTCCGACGATCCCACCGACGAGGCCTTCCGCGACGAATACTTCGGTCCGATCCTCGCGCTGCACGTCTACCCCGACGAGAAGTTCGACGACATCCTCACGGTGGTCGACAACGGCTCGAAGTACGGCCTGACCGGAGCCGTGATCGCCGACGACCGTGCCGCGGTGCTGAAAACCTCTGAGCGGCTGCGCAACGCAGCCGGCAACTTCTACGTCAACGACAAGCCCACCGGCGCGGTGGTCGGCCAGCAGCCGTTCGGCGGTGCCCGGGCCTCGGGCACCAACGACAAGGCGGGGTCGCCATTGAACCTGCTGCGCTGGACGTCGGCCCGCTCCATCAAGGAGACCTTCGTTCCGGCCACCAACCACACCTACCCGCACATGGAGGAGCAGTGATGGCTCAGGTTTTCGACAAGGTCGCACGTCCCGCGATCCTGGCCGCCAGCCGGTCCCAGGGTCTGCGCCGTACCGCCGAGCGGATGTCGGTCACCCGACGGGTGGTGGACCGGTTCGTGCCCGGGGTCACGATTGACGAGGCGCTCAAGGCCGTTGCCGCACTGCGTGATTCGGGCCGCTTCGTCACTGTCGACTATCTCGGCGAGGACACCACCGACAGCGCCGCCGCCGACGCCACCGTGGCGGCCTACCTGGGTCTGCTGGGCGCCGTCGGACAGGTGCCGACGACGGACACGGCCGGCCCGTTGCCGTTCGAGGTGTCGCTGAAACTCTCGGCGCTGGGACAGGCGCTGCCGCGCGACGGTGAGAAGATCGCGCTGGAGAACGCGCACATCCTGTGCACGAAGGCCCGCGAGGTCGGCGCCTGGGTGACCGTCGACGCCGAGGATCACACCACCACCGACTCGACGTTGTCCATCGTGCGTGAACTGCGGGCCGACTTCCCCTGGCTCGGCACGGTTCTGCAGGCCTACCTGACGCGCACCGAGGCCGACTGCCGTGAGTTCGCCGCCTCCGGCGCGCGGATCCGGCTGTGCAAGGGTGCCTACGACGAGCCGGCGTCGGTTGCCTTCCGCGAGCGTGACGAGGTCACCGACAGTTACCTGCGCTGCCTGCGGGTCCTGATGGAAGGCTCCGGCTACCCGATGGTCGCCTCGCACGACCCGGCGATCATCGAGGCCGTTCCGGCAATGGTGCGTGAATCCAACCGCGGTGTAGATGAATTCGAGTACCAGATGCTCTACGGCATCCGCGCCGCCGAGCAGCTGCGCCTGGTCGAGGCCGGTAACCACATGCGCGTGTACGTACCGTTCGGAACCGAGTGGTTCGGCTACTTCGTGCGTCGGCTTGCCGAGCGTCCCGCCAACCTGACCTTCTTCCTGCGCGCGCTGGCCGAGCGGACCTAGGATTCGCGGCCGCGCGCTCGAGAGTGTCAGCCCGGGTATGCCGCGACCGGAATCACGACGTTGCCCCGGCACGCGCCGGTGGCGATGTCGGTGTGCCACATGCCCTGTAGCGACCCGTCGGGCTGCGGGGTATAGAACGTGAACGACCGCGCCGGACTCCACTGCGACTGCCCGTCGATCGACACCGGGCACTGCCACACCCAGTCGTAGACGGCCTTCCACTGCTGGCCGTCCCAGCTGTAGGTCAATGGATTCGGGACGGTCGGGTTCGACGATGCGGGGCCACTGGCCGTTGCGACGCAGGCACCGGTGGCGCAGCTGGTGGCCATGGTGAAAACCGCACTGAAGTCGGACTCCGGGCGACGGATCGTTGCGCTGGTGCCGGCCTTTTGCGACGCGTAGGTCACCATCGAGTACGGACCCGTCCACGCGCGTGGCGCGGCCTGCGACGGTGACGACGGCAGAGGCGAACAGGCCCATGACAATTGCCGCAACGGCCGTGGCGCGCAGTGCGCGCGGACAGCGTACGGTCATCGGGTTCCTTTGCGGTGGATTGTTGTTTGCTACACCAACCGTAGCGACCCCGTCCGACGGCATTTCGCCATCGGCGTGGTCCCGGCGCAAGTCGTTACGGTCTTGATGCCGGGTCTTGTCGGAGACGTGTTGCGCGCGTTATCTACGACGGACTGCGCAGACACCTGACCCGTGGATTACGCGTCTACACCAGGTTGTCGAGTGCCGTGATGATCGCGACGACGTCGGTGCTCTCGGCGCTACGGATGTGCCGCACCACGGTGCCGACCGGTTCGGGCGGGTCGGCGACCGCGCGACCGACGAGCTTGGCTTTGGCGTCGACGGCCGTCACCACCAGCGGCCGTGCCTCGGCGGGTATCAGGGACACGATGGTCGCCGTCCGCCACGCGTCGTCGCGGGCGATCTCCACGCTGAACTCCAGCGCTTGGGCGACATCGGGTCCGCCCACCTCGGTGAGATCGGCCAGGAGCGGGGAAAACTCCTCAACAGCATTGCGCGCCAACGGGATAACCGATGCCAGTATATCGTTGATCCGATCGAAGTCGGCGTGGAATCCGTCGAGTTTCGAAGGCGGGAAGGCGGTACCGGTGACCACCCCGAGGTCCAGGTTGACGTGCGCGTTGATGGCCAGCACCAGATTCTGCAGGATGATCGGCCGACCGGACGCTGCACGATCGAACGCGAACTGCCATACCCGGCTGGGCCGCCCGTGCGTGCGGTACTGGTCGTAGGCGGTGAAGTAGGCGTTTGCGAATGCCGCGTCGAACTTCGACATCCGGGGCCCGTCGTCGAACGCACCCTGCTCGATGCCGTCCTTCACCCCCAAGGTGACCTGTCGATACAGCGCGGCGAAGTAGCCGAGCGGATCCCGGCGCTTCTTGGTGTCGGCGACGATCACGGCCAGCATCGTCAGTACGTCGTCGATCGTTTTGGCTTTCAACGCCACCCCCCGTGCGAGACGATTTTGTGCAGACTAACGCGCGTCGCGCTCCCGGAGAAGGACCAACGCCCACGCCGCGATCGATTGTGCGTCGGTGATCTCGCCCGAGCGCATCATTTGCTCGACCTGCGCGCGGGAAAACCACGCGAAGTGCATGTCCTGTTCCTCGTGTTCGCGGTCCGGATCGCCCTCGGTGATCCCGGTCGCGAGGAAGACGTGTCCGCGTTGGCTGCTCATTCCGGCGGCGACGTCGAGCATGCCCAGCGGCGTCATCGTGTCGGCGCGCAGGCCGGTCTCCTCGCGCAGTTCCCGGGCCGCCAGCACCTCCGGCTCCAGCTCGGTCAGGCCCACGGTGCCCTGCGGGAACTCCCAGCGCCGCAGGCCCAGCGGGTAGCGGAACTGCTCGACGAGGGCGAAACGCCCGCCGTCGGCGCCGTCGCCGCGAGCGACCACGAGCGCGTAATTCGGGCTTGTCGATCACGCCGTAGATGCCTTCGGTGCCGTCGGGCCGGCGGATGGCGTCCTCGCGCACCGTCATCCACTTGTTGGCGTACACCTGACGGCTCGAGATGAGGTCAATCCGCGGCATCACCCCAGTATCGTCGCTGTAATGCTCCTGCCGTCGCTCAAGTCCTCGTCGACGCCCGATATCGCCGACGCCGTCAGCATCGGCGGGACCGTGCTGTCCCGCAGTGACCTGGTCGGGGCGGCAACAGCGGTGGCCGAACGCGTCGCGGGACCCGGCCGGGTGGCCGTGCTGGCGACACCGACGGTGGCCACGGTGCTGGCGGTGACGGGCTGTCTGATCGCCGGAGTGCCATTCGTCCCAGTGCCCGCCGACGCCGGCGCCGCCGAACGCACCCACATCCTGACCGATTCGGGCGTGCGGGCCTGGTTGGGCGAACTCCCCGACGACCTCGCCGGCCTGGCGCATATTCCGGTCCGGCTGCACGCCCGGTCGTGGCACAACTACGCCGAGCCGTCGCCGGACGCCCCGGCCTACGTCATCTACACCTCCGGCACCACCGGCGCGCCCAAGGGAGTGCAGACCAGCCGACGTGCGGTCGCCGCCGACATCGATGCGCTGGCACAGGCGTGGCAGTGGACACCCGATGACGTCCTGGTGCACGGCCTGCCGTTGTTCCACGTACACGGCCTGGTGCTGGGTCTGCTCGGATCGCTGCGGATCGGGAATCGTTTCGTGCACACCGGTAGACCCACGCCGCAGGCATACGCGCAGGCCGGCTCGGCGGGCGGCACACTGTTCTTCGGGGTGCCGACGGTGTGGACCCGCGTGGTCGCCGACACGGCCGCGGCCGACGCGTTGCGTGCTGCCCGGTTACTGGTGTCGGGAAGCGCGGCGCTGCCGGTTCCGGTGTTCGACGGCCTCGTCGGGCTGACCGGCCATGCTCCGGTCGAGCGGTACGGAAGTACCGAGTCGCTGATCACCCTGAGCACGCTGGCCGACGGTGAGCGCCGGCCCGGCTGGGTGGGCCTGCCCCTGAGCGGTGTCGAGACCCGCCTGGTGTCCGACACCGGCGCCGATGTCCCCGCTGACGGGGAAACCATTGGGCGACTGCATGTTCGCGGGCCGATGCTGTTCGACGGGTATCTGAATCGGGCCGACGCCACCGCCGGGGTTTTCGACGCCGATGGCTGGTATCACACCGGTGATGTCGCGGTCGTCGATGCCGACGGCATGCACCGGATCATCGGCCGCGAGTCGGTGGACCTGATCAAGTCGGGCGGCTACCGCGTGGGTGCCGGCGAGATCGAGACCACGCTGCTGGGCCATCCGGGCGTGGCCGAGGCGGCGGTGGTGGGAATTCCCGACGACGACCTGGGCCAGCGGATCGTGGCGTTCGTCGTCGGGGACGCCGAGCCCGAGGCGCTCATCAGCTATGTCGCCGAACAGCTTTCGGCGCACAAGAGACCGCGTGAGGTGCACGTGGTGGATTCCTTGCCGCGCAATGCCATGGGCAAGGTACTCAAGAAGGAGCTGTTGACATGGCACTGAGGTTCAGTGAGATCTGCGTCGACGCCGCCGACGTCCGCGCGCTGGGGCAGTGGTGGTCGCAGGTGCTGGGCTGGCCCGCCGAGGACACGGAGGACGGCGATGCTCTGCTCCGCGCACCGGGAGGCGCCGGGCCCGACTGGCTGTTCGTGCCGGTGCCGGAAGGGAAAGTGGTCAAGAACCGCATCCACTTCGACTTCACGCCCGACGATCAGCAGGCGGAGGTCGACCGCCTGATCGGCCTGGGCGCGCGGCACGTGGACATCGGCCAGGGTGAGCAGTCGTGGGTGGTGCTGGCCGACCCCGAAGGCAACGAATTCTGTGTGCTGGCTGCCGAATAGGCGCACACAGCCCCCTGGAAGACAGCAACGTCACAGCGCCGATCCAGTGAACTCTTGGGTGGGCGGATCACGATGGCGGTATGCAAACGAACACAATGCGGTTGAAGAGACCCGGATTTGTGGTCGGTGTGGGCGCGCTCGCCGTACTGGGTGCGCTGACCGCAGGTAGCCACAGCGGCAACGCGGGTGTGGCCGCGAACCTGGCGGGCTCCGGCGATGCACCGACCAACACCGTCTTCGTGTCGCCCGCCGTTTCGGCGATGAACCTGGGCGCGACCGAGACGCCGACAACAGCGCCTTCTGCAATGGCCACATCGGTGGCCGTCCCCGCAATCAAAGGCGGCGGATGACAACATATTTCAGTAAGGAGGTGCTGCTTTGAAGAAGCGCACCATCGCCGCCGTCGCTGCCGGGGCCGGCATCTTGATGTCACTGGGTGGCGGCATCGCCGAGGCGTCGGCTCCGCCCAACGTGGTGGGTCAGGACTACTCGGATGCCTCCGGCGCGCTCAGTGACGCCGGATTCACCCCCGTTGTCTCCACCACCTTCGGTGACCGGAAGGCGCGCGGCGGACTGCGTGGTCGTCAATCAGGTCGAACAAACGGTGCAGCCGCCGGAGAACAGCGGTGGCTCGGCTACCAACGAGATACTGGTGTCGCTCAACTGCGAGGCGGGCGTGGCTTCGGCTACCACTCCGGGCAATTCACTGGCCAGCCCCGTGGGCCGCAAGGCGGCCGCGGACGCGGCAGCGGCGGCAGCCTCAGCCAGCGCAACCGCGTCCCCGGAGCCGGCGCCCGCCGGCTAGTTGAACCGACTGCCGCACCCACCCCTGTTCGCGGGGGAGGGGCGGCCTGGGACGTGCCAGGATGGACCGCGTGCACCGGTACGGTCTTGTCGTTGCCGGACTGGTCGTCGCTCTGCTTCTCGGCGTTGTGTCATGTGCGGCACCGGCTCCGGTGCCCGGTCCAATCCCGTCGCCGACAGGCGCACCGCCGATGGGCTGGAACTCGTGGAACTCCGGCATGCCCCTGTCCGAGCGGACGGTCGAGCAGACCATCGACGCGCTGGTGTCCTCGGGCATGCGCGACGCCGGATACCGCTACGTCAATCTCGACGCCGGATGGGCGGCTCCCACCCGCGGCGCCGACGGCAACCTGCGCGCTGACCCCGACCGCTTCCCCGGGGGCATTGCCGCCGTTGCCCGCTATGCGCACGATCGGGGCCTGTTGCTCGGGTTGTACAACAGCCCTTTCAACGAGGCCTGCGGGCAGGACCCGCGGATCGGCAGCGCCGGGCACGAGGCGTCCGACGCGCGGCAGTTCGCCGAGTGGGGCGTGGACTACCTCAAATACGATTGGTGCCGGCTGGACGCCGACCACGGCGATCAGGTCAGGTATTTCACCGCGATGCGGGATGCGTTGCGCGCCAGCGGTCGTCGGATTCTCTACAGCATCAATCCGAACAGTTCCGGTGTCCCGGACGCGGGCACCCGGTACGACTGGTCGGCGATCGCCGACCTGAGTCGCAACTTCATCGACCTGGTGCCGTCGTGGGGCGATGACGCGCTGTGGGCGCAGGGCCTGACCGGTGTCGGCCAGCAGTTCACCGCGGCGGCGCCGCTGGGCGCGCGCAGCCGCCCCGGCCGATGGAACGACCCCGACATGCTGGTGGTGGGTATTGCTTGGCCGCAGTTCGTTTCCGGCCATCCCGGCATGGTGCTCAGCCCGGCCCATCCCGACCTCAGCGACGACGAACAGCGCGCGCACTTCTCGCTGTGGGCCATGCTGGCCGCGCCGCTGCTGGCCGGAAACGATCTGCGTGCCATGACATCACGGACCCGCGACATCCTGACCAACGGCGAGGTGATCGCCGTCGACCAAGACCCTCTGGCCGTCCAGGGCCATGCGCTGCCGCAGGACCCACGGGTGATCGTCAAACCTCTGGTCGACGGATCGGCGGCGGTCGCCCTTTTCAACGACGGCGCCCGGCCCGCCGACATCGCGACCGACACCGGCGCGGTCGGATTGCCCGCGGCGGCGTGTTACACCGTGCGGGATCTGTGGTCACACACCGGTGCGCCGACCACGGGTGTCATTGCACGACCGGCCATCCCACCGCACGCCGTCGTGATGCTGCGGGTGTCGGCGTCGTGTGGATGACGGTGCCGCGGGGTCCGACGGGGTCCTGTGGTTCGGCTCCTCCTCCGCGCTCGTGCCTCGCGCGGCATCGTCGTCCGACGGGGTCCCGTGGTCGGCTCCTCCTCCGCGCTCGTGCCTCGCGCGGCATCGTCGTCCGAACTAATTCGCGTGCAGGGCCTCGTTGAGGGTGATGCCGTGCCCATCGCGGGCCACCACCTCGACCGCACCACTCGTCGAATTGCGGCGGAACAGAAGGTTGTTGGCGCCGGAGAGCTCACGGGCCTTGACCGTCTGCCCGTCCGACAGCGTCACCTTGGTGCCGGCCGTGACGTACAGGCCCGCCTCGATCACGCAGTCGTCGCCCAGCGAGATGCCCAGCCCGGAGTTGGCGCCGAGCAGGCAGCGCTTGCCCACCGAGATCACCTCGCTGCCGCCGCCGGACAGCGTGCCCATGATGGACGCGCCGCCGCCGACATCGGAACCGTCGTCCACCACCACGCCCGCGGAGATCCGGCCCTCCACCATCGAGGTGCCCAGCGTGCCTGCGTTGAAGTTGACGAAGCCCTCGTGCATGACCGTGGTTCCCGAGGCCAGGTGCGCGCCGAGTCGCACCCGGTCGGCGTCGGCGACGCGCACGCCGGCAGGCACCACGTAGTCGACCATCCGCGGGAACTTGTCGACGCCGTAGACGGTCACCGGACCACGCTTGCGCAGCCGGGCCCGGACCGTCTCGAAGTCCTCGACGGCGCACGGGCCGTGGTTGGTCCACACCACATTGGTGAGCAACCCGAAGAAGCCGTCGGCGTTCAGGCCGTGCGGGGCGACCAGGCGATGCGAGAGCAGGTGCAGGCGCAGATACACGTCGTAGGCGTCGGCGGCCTTGTCCTCCAGCGCCCCGATGACGGTGCGCACCGGGACGATCTCGGTGCCGCGGTCCTCGTCGCGCCCGGCCAGTTCGGCCAGTTCGACGGGGATTTCGGCGACCGACAGCCGAACCGTGCCCGGCTCGTCGAACGAGCCCAGTTCCGGGGCGGGGAACCAGGTGTCGAGAACCGACCCGTCGGCCGCCAGCGTCGCCAATCCGATACCCGAAGCTCCAGTCACGGTGCCCAAGGCTACCGGGCGTGATTCCGCCGGTCCTATCTCGGTTCTCGTGCTCCGCGGGCCGAGCCCGTGTGTGATGCTCGAGGTCAGATGTCTCCGACAGTCCTGCGGGCACCCGCTCCGCTCCTGAGCGAGGGAGGACACCACGAGCGCCGACGTCACCTTGCGCCAGCTGCGGTTCTTCGTCGTCCTCGGTGAGGAACTGAACTACCACCGTGCGGCCGAGAAGCTCTACATCACGCAGCCCGCACTGTCGACGGCGATCAAGGCGCTGGAGCACCAGTTCGGCGTCGCCCTGTTCACCCGCACCACCCGGGAGGTGACGCTGACCGACCTAGGTGCAGCCTGGTTGCCAGCGGTCCGAGACGCCCTTCGTAGCGTGGATGCGGCTGTCGACGAACTCGTGTCTGCGTCTCGGCGCGACCGGCACATCCGACTGGGCTACCTGATCGGTACCGGCGCCGACGTGCTGTTCCGACTGGTCCGACACTTCGAGACTGCGTATCCCGAGATCAGGGTCGAGCCAAGGGAATTCGACTTCAGTGACCCCACTGCCGGCCTGGCGGATGACACCACTGAAGTAGCCATCATCCGGCCGCCGGTGGATCTGCCAAAACACCGGATGCTGATCCTCGACGCCGAGAACTGGGTGGCCTGCCTGCCGCGGGATCACCGACTGGCGCAGCGGGCCCACTTGAGCATCACCGAACTACTGGACGATCCCATCGTGGTCGCTCCGGGTAGCGCAGGCCGGTGGCGCGACTACTGGATGGCGACGGATGCGCGGGATGGGAGGCCGCCGACGGTCGCGGCCGTCGCCGCTACGTATGAGGAGGAGACGACGATGATTGCGCGGGGCCTCGGCATCAGCTTCACCAGCGAGGCCAGCGCGCGACTGTACGGCAGGCCGGGCATCGTCTACGTACCGATCACCGACCGACCGCGCAACTACACGGCCCTGGCGTGGAATCCCCGGGCGTTGAGCCATGACGCGGCACTACTGGTCCGCCAGGTTCGCGACGAGTGGAGTTTCGAGGAAGGGCAGTCCGAGGAACGCCCCCCGACGTACTACTGATAGGTGCAAGTTATCAGTAGATCAGAAACTGGAACTTCCCCCAGCGGCTGGAGTGGAGTTTCCTCGGTGCATCCGACTACGAGGTCGTACTCCGTTCTGTACCTTCTGATCTGGAGCACCCCATGACAGACACCGCATCACTCCCCACCGGTAAACCATCGATCGACGACGAAGACGCCAAACTGGAACAGTTTGGCTATACGCAGAAACTCGACCGCTCAGTCGGCCGGCTCGCCTCGTTTGCGATCGGCTTCGCGACCATCAGCGCCACCACCGCGGTGTTCACCGGCTTCGGCGCCGGCTACTTCACCGCGGGCGGACCGTTCGTGTGGACCCTGCTGCTGGCCGCCGCGGTGTTCGTGATCTGGACGTTGATCGCCGCGGACCTGACCGCGAAGATCCCGCTGGCCGGTTACGCCTATCAGTGGACCAGCCGCATCCACGGCTCGATGCTCGCGTGGTTCACCGGCGTGCTGGCACTCGCCGGCTGGATCTGCGGCATGACCGGGGTCGGCTTCATCCTGTCGGGCTACCTCGGCAGCCTGTTCGGCTGGAACATGAGCCAGACCGCGCAGATCCTCGTCGCCATCGGAGTGATGGCCGTCTGCATGCTCATCAACATGTACGGCGTGCGCGTTCGCCACCATGGTGAACAACATCGGCGTGAGCCTCGAGTTCGTCATCACCGTCGGTGCCACGATCCTCGTCGCGATCGTCGCGTTCTCCTCGCCGAACAACCACCAATCCGTGTCGGTGCTCTTCACCGGCGGCGTGTCTGACGGCAGCAGTCCCTACGTCCTGGCCTGGCTGGCCGCGTCGCTCGGCCCCTTCTTCGGACTCATCGGAGTGGAAGCCAGCGCCGACATCGCCGAGGAGACCGTCAACGCCCGCCACGTCATACCGCGCACGATGTTCTACGCATTGACCGCCTCGATCGTCATCGAGTTCCTGATGTACGTCGTCTACGTGCTCGCCATCAAGGACCAGGACGCCGTTGCGGCCGCCACCGCGGCGCCGATCGAAGAGATCATGACGCAGCAGGTCGGCCCGGTCATCAGCAAGATCGTCGTCGCCGTGGCCCTGACCAACGTATTGGCCTGCATCCTGGCCAACATCCTGGTCGCCACCCGGCTGACCTACTCGATGGCCCGCGACAACATGCTGCCGTTCTCCCACGTGTGGCGGCACGTTTCGCCGTCGAACCGCACGCCGACCTACGCCGTGCTCGGAATTTTCGGCTTCTCGACCATCCTGCTGCTCTCCGCATTGGTCGCCGAGAAGGCGTTCTTCCTCATCCTGGGGCTCTCCTCGCTGGCGGTCTGCGCGATGTACCTGTTGCAGACGGTGGCCGTGGTGATCGCCAATCGCCGCGGGACGATCCCGGCCCCTGAGCCCGGGACGTTCGACCTCGGCCGGGCCCGCGTGCCGGTGGCCGTGCTCGCGATGGTCTGCTTCACCCTGGTGTGCGCGGCGCTGATCTTCCTGCCCCAGTTCGCCGGCAACGGGTACGTCTTCCTGGGCCTTATCGTGCTGGCCGGCATCTGGGCGGTGACCGGGCTGCGCAAGCGACTGGCCACCGGCGAAGCCGGACCGGACTACGCCAAGACCCACGCCTCCTCCTGAAATTCACTGCTCAACAACACATTCGAAAGGATCGTCATGACCGCCACCACCACCAGCCTCAGCAGCAACCTGGTCGCCGTCGAACCCGGCGCCGCCATCCGCGAGGACACCCCGCCCGGTTCGGTGATCCAGTACAGCGACTACGAACTCGACACCTCGAGCCCGTTCGCCGGAGGGGTCGCCTGGATCGAGGGCGAGTTCATCCCCGCCGAGGACGCCAGGATCTCGATCTTCGACACCGGGTTCGGCCACTCCGACGTCACCTACACCGTCGCGCATGTGTGGCACGGCAACATCTTCCGGCTCGACGACCACATCGACCGGCTGCTCGACGGTGCCCGCAAGCTTCGCCTCGACGCGGGCATGTCGACGGAGGAGATCGCGGAAATTACCAAGAAGTGCGTGTCGATGTCCCAGCTGCGCGAATCCTTCGTCAACCTCACCATCACCCGCGGATACGGAAAGAAGAAGGGCGAGAAGGATCTTTCCAAGCTCACCCACCAGGTGTACATCTATGCCATCCCGTACCTGTGGGCATTCCCGCCGCAGGAGCAGATCTTCGGCACCACCGCGATCGTGCCGCGCCACGTCCGCCGGGCCGGCCGAAACACCGTCGACCCCACCATCAAGAACTACCAGTGGGGCGATCTGACCGCGGCCAGCTTCGAGGCCAAGGACCGTGGTGCGCGCACCGCGATCCTGATGGATTCCGACAACTGCGTCGCCGAAGGGCCCGGCTTCAACGTCGTCATCGTCAAGGACGGCAAGCTGGCCTCACCGTCGCGAAATGCGTTGCCCGGCATCACCCGTAAGACCGTGTACGAGATCGCCGACGCGATGGGCATCGAGGCCACGCTGCGCGACGTCACCAGCCACGAGTTGTACGACGCCGACGAACTGATGGCGGTCACCACCGCCGGCGGCGTCACCCCGATCAACACCCTCGACGGCGAGCCGATCGGCAACGGTGAACCGGGACCGCTGACGGTCGCCATCCGCGACCGGTTCTGGGCGCTGATGGACGAGCCGTCACCGCTGATCGAAGCAATCCAGTACTGACGGTGGCCGTCCGACGCCACGTCGCCGGAGTCGACTCGTCCACCCAGTCCTGCAAGGTGGTGGTGTGCGACGCCGACACCGGCGAGCCGGTGCGCTCGGCAACCGCGCCGCACCCGGCCGGCACGGAGCTGGATCCCGAGGTGTGGTGGGCCGCGCTGTCCGATGCGGTCGGCGCGGCGGGCGGGCTCGACGATGTCGCCGCGGTGTCGATCGCGGGCCAACAGCACGGGATGATCTGCCTGGGCGACCGCGCCGACGTGGTTCGTAAAGCGTTGCTGTGGAACGACACCCGGTCGAGCACGGCGGCCGCCGATCTGGTCGACGACCTCGGCGGCCCACACCGTTGGGCAGACCGGGTCGGCGTCGTACCAGTGGCCGCGATCACCGCCGCCAAGCTGCGCTGGCTGGTCGACGCCGAGCCGGCCAACGCCGATGCCACGGCACTGGTGTGCCTGCCGCACGACTGGCTGACGTGGCGACTGTCCGGATCGGCGGATCTGGCCGACATCCGCACCGACCGCAGCGACGCCAGCGGAACGGGATACTTCGCGGCGGACGGCGGCGGCTACCAGGTCGATCTGCTCGAGCTGGCGCTGCGCGGACGCCGCCCGGCGGTGCCGCCCGTTCTGGGTCCCCACGAGTCGGCAGGTGTAGCGGGTGGCGCGATCCTCGGGCCGGGGCCGGGGACAACGCCGCCGCGGCACTGGGTATCGGCGCCGGCCCGGGCGACTGCATTGTCTCGCTGGGCACCTCCGGCGTGGTGAGTGCCGTCGGCGACGCCGCGCCCCACGACGAATCCGGACTGGTTGCCGGATTCGCCGACGCCACCGGCCTGCAGCTGCCGCTGGTGTGCACCCTCAACGGCGCTCCCGTGTTGAGCACCGTCGCGGCGATGCTGGGTGTCGACTTCGCCGAATTCGACCGGCTGGCGCTCTCGGCGCCTGCGGGGGCCGGCGGGTTGACCATGGTGCCGTACTTCGACGGTGAACGGTCTCCCAATCTGCCCCGGGCTTCGGGGGCACTGCAGGGCGTCACGGCCGACAATCTGTTGCCGGACAACATCGCCCGGGCAGCCGTCGAGGGGCTGCTGTGCTCGATGGCATTCTGCATGGACCGCATCAGCGCCCAGGGCGTCGATGTCGAGCGGGTCATCCTGATCGGCGGCGGTGCCCGCTCGGAAGCGGTGCGCCGAATCGCGCCGGCCGTCCTGGCCAGGCCGGTGCACGTTCCGGATCCCGCCGAGTACGTCGCGCTCGGTGCCGCGCGGCAGGCGGCCTGGACGCTCAGCGGTTGCGACGCACCCCCGTCGTGGTCGCCCCGCGGTGTGCTCACCTATACCGCCGAGCCGACACCGGACGTGCGTAACCGTTATCAGAGCGCGCAGGCACTGACTCTGGGGCAGTGACGGCTACCCTCAACAGTTGTGCTGGATCTCCGTGCTGACCCGATCGCTCTGACCGCGGCGCTGGTCGACATCCCGAGCGAGTCACGCGACGAGGCCCGTATCGCCGACGAGGTCGAAGCCGCGCTGCGGGCCCAGACCACCGGGTTCGAGATCGTCCGCAACGGCAACGCCGTGCTCGCCCGGACCGATCGCGGACTGCCCAGCAGGGTCATGCTCGCCGGGCACCTCGACACCGTGCCGACCGCCGGTAACGTGCCCAGCCACCGCGACGGCGATAACCTCTACGGCTGCGGCACGTGCGACATGAAGTCCGGTGACGCGGTGTTCCTGCACCTGGCCGCGACCGTCACCGATCCCGCCCACGATCTGACGCTGGTGTTCTACGACTGCGAGGAGATCGAGGCCGCCGCCAACGGACTCGGCCGCATCGAACGCGAACTGCCGGACTGGCTGGCCGCCGATGTCGCGATCCTGGGCGAGCCGACCGGCGGCTTCATCGAGGCCGGTTGTCAGGGCACCCTGCGCGCGGTGATCACTGCGTCTGGCACCCGCGCGCACTCGGCCCGATCATGGCTGGGCGACAACGCAATTCACAAACTCGGCGATGTGCTGGCTCGGCTGTCGGCCTATCGGGCCCGTGACGTCGACATCGACGGCTGTACCTACCGGGAGGGCCTGTCGGCCGTGCGGGTCGACGGGGGAGTGGCGGGCAACGTGATCCCCGACGCCGCGGCGCTCACGGTGAACTTCCGCTTTGCGCCCGACCGCACCCCGTCGCAGGCGTTCGCACATGTGCGTGAGGTGTTCGACGGACTCGACGTGAGCATCGAGCAGACCGACGCTGCCGCCGGGGCGCTACCGGGCCTGAGCCAGCCTGCGGCCGCGCAACTGGTCGCCGCCGCCGGTGGTCAGGTGCGGGCGAAATACGGCTGGACCGACGTGTCACGGTTTGCGGCGCTGGGCATCCCGGCGGTCAACTACGGCCCGGGCGATCCGAACCTGGCCCACACCGTCGACGAACGGGTGGAGGTCGCCCAGATCACCGCGGCCGCCGACATGTTGCGCGCCTACCTGAGCACATAGCCCGCGTCCACGGGCAGGGTGATTCCAGTGACGTAGCGCCCCGACCGCCCGCACAGGTAGACCATGGCATCGGTGATGTCCTGCTCCTCGATGAGGTCGACATCCAGCAGGTTCTTCATCGACGAAATGGCGTCGGGATTCTCTGCGAAGTACTGCCCCATCGGTTCGTTGACCAGCATCGGGCTGGCCAGCCCGGTGGGATGCACGGTGTTCACCCGGATGTTCTTCTCGGCCAGTGCAGACGCGTAATAGCGCATCAGACCCACAACGCCGTGCTTGGCGCCGACATAGCCGGCCAGACCGTGGCTCTGCAGATTGGAGTTGACGTGCAAGGGGGTCAGGCCGGCGATCGAACTCGTGATGACGATGGCTCCGCCGTCGCCGGTCTCGATCAATGCCGGCAGCGCCGCCTCGATGGTGAAGTAGACCCCCTTGAGCATGACGTCGACAGCGTCGACGAAGGCCGGCAGCGTATGGGCCGGATCCCCGATGCCCGGGAAGATGCCCGCGTTGGCCAAGACGAAGTCCAGGCGCCCCAGTTCGGCCACGCCATTGGCCACCACGGCCCGCAACCGCGCGAAATCCCGGACGTCACCCTGTTCGGCGACAATGCGCCGCCCCGTCTTCTCGACCAGGTTCACCGTCTCGTCGAGATCCTCGGGACTCGACATCGGATAGGCGATGCTGTCCATCTGCGCGCAGAGATCGAACGCGATGATGTCGGCGCCTTCCTCGGCGAACCTGACGGCGTGCGAGCGGCCCTGCCCACGCGCGGCGCCGGTGATGAAGGCGACCTTGCCCTCGAACTGTTGACCCATGATTCCCCCGAACAGAATCGTCCCCGGTGTCTCAGACCAGTGTGCGACGATGCGGCTTCGCGGGCGGGTTATTCACCGGATTGCGTGGTGCCCAGTTCGCGGGCTTCCTGAACGGCGTTGCGGGAGAAGGCGCAGTCCGCTTGCGCGGCGACCCTTTCCAGCGGTCCCAGCGCACGGGTGTCGCCCAACCGCACCGCGTCATGCCAGCATCGCACCGCCACGGCGAATTGGCCGGAGCGTTCGGCCATGCCCGCGGCTTGCCGGGCGGCGGCCAGCGCGCCGTGCCCGTCGCGGCCCGCCATCAGCCGCCAGGCCCGCGCCAATCCCAGCTCGGGTGCGAACAGTGCCGACTTGGTGCCGTGCCGGGATTCGGCCCGCGACAACACCTTTGCCGATCCGGCGAGATCGCCTAGCTGCGCAAGCGCCGTCGCGAGCAACGTCAACGACAGCGGACCCCACGAGTAACCGGTGCGCTCCAGCGTCGCCGACGCCGGGCCCAAAAGCTCTGCCGCGGAAGCTGAACTCACCCGTGGCGAGCCGCACGTGGGCCAGCAGCACCTCGCCGATCGCGCGGCCCGGCTGCTGCAACTCGGCGAAATCGGTGTACTGCTGGGCCACCTGCGCCGCCTGATCCACGTCGTCCGACCATCAGCAGGGTGGTCGTCTGGGCCAAGCCCACGGTGAACCGCAACAACCCGGGATGTTCGGCGTCGAAAGCCCGCGCGGCCATCGGTTCCACGTCGGCGAACCGACCCATCCGGGCGGCGCACAGCGACGCCGCGCTGGCCGCCCACGCGACCGCCGTGTCGTCGGCCGTCGGGGAGGCCAGCACCTCGTCGGCGATCTGCCGGGCCCGCTGCGGATTGCCCGCGTTCATCGCGAAGGTGGCCGCCAGCGCGTCGATCGTGGTCTGCGCGGTCGGTGCGGTCAGCTGATTGCGGGCGTTCTGCAGGAACGCGGTGGCCTGCTCCGGCGCGCTCAGCATCCAGAACTGGTTGGCCGCCCGTGGGAGTGCCCATGCGATCAGTTCCGGCTCGGACAGAGCCGCGGAGTCCACGGCCGCCAGCACCTCGTCGGCCTCGCGGCCACGGCCCTGCCAGGCCAGCGCCTGACCCAGCAGCAGCCGGGCGGGCAAGGCGCCGGCGCGGCCCAGTGCGGCCCGGCCAAGGCGTTCGGCCAGAGCCAGATCGCCCAATCGGAGCGCCTCTTCGCCGGCCGCCACGGTCTGCTCCACCGTCTGCGGGGTGTCGCT
Source organism: uncultured Actinomycetota bacterium (assembly GCA_963779655.1). GTDB lineage: Bacteria > Actinomycetota > Actinomycetes > Mycobacteriales > Mycobacteriaceae > Mycobacterium. Next base: position 166,479 of record CAVZZD010000007.1, read on the forward strand.
GCCGAGGGCCAGTTCCGCCACCCGCAACCGGTCGCTGGCGTGCTCACGGGCGCGCGCCGCAGCAGGCGGCAGCAGCCGGCTGCGGAGCCGTCGCGCGCCGTCGTCGCCGAGGGCGGCCCGGGCCCGTTCGGCGAACAACGGATGCGCGGTATAGACCACGCGCTCGGCGCCCCGATCGGACTCCTCCACCGCGCCGAGGCGTTCGGCGTCGCGCACCGCCTCCAGCGACGTCAGGCCCACCAGGTCGGCGAGGGGGATCGGTTCCTGAACGGTCAGCAGGTCGAGCACTTCGCGCGCCGGGCCCGGCAACCCGTCCAGAAATTCGTCGACCTGCGCGGGATCCGTTGCCGCTGAAGCTGTTCCGACCTCGATACGGCGGATCAGATCGTCGTCCCACAACGCCTGGATGGCCTGCGGCGCGGTATCGGCCCGGGCGGTCACGATCATCTTCGTCTCGCCGGCGAGCGCCAGCTGGTAGACCAGCGTCGCCGACAGCGGGTCCAGCTGGTTGGCATCGTCGACGATCAGCACGTCGTCATCGCCGGCGCGCAGCGACTGCCGCGCGGCGCGCAGCAGCGCGGCCGGCTTGCCGATGTCGGCGGCTTCGACGAGATGGCTGAACGCACCGAACGGCACCTCACGCTCGGTGGGCGTCCCGGTGACCCGGCGGATGACCGCGGACGGGTGGGCCGTCGCGTAGTGCTCGGCGGCCAGTCGCGCCAGGGTGGACTTGCCGACGCCGTCGGGTCCCAGCACAACTGCCCCCGCGCGATGGCGGGTCGGCGAGGGCGGCCTCCAGCTGCTCCAGCGCGTCGGCGTGCTGGGGGACGCTCCACTGCGCATCGACACCGCCGGATTTTATTGCGGTGGCGGGGCGTCGGCAGGCGAATAGCGCCAAATACGCTTCTGGGGTGCAGCGACGAAATGGCGGTGTGTGTGTACTGCGCGTCGGGTCCGACGCATCCCGAGCCTGTTGGCGTTGGCCACCCGGCTCGGTGAGGCGATCGCCGACCGCGGCTGGACGCTGGTCTCAGGCGGCGGCAACGTCTCGGCGATGGGCGCGCTGGCCGCGGGCGCGCGGGCCCGCGCCGGCCGGACCGTCGGCGTCATCCCCAAGGCGCTGGTGCACCGCGAGCTGGCCGACGTGGACGCCGACGAGCTGATCGTCACCGACACCATGCGCCAGCGCAAACAGATCATGGAGGACCGCGCCGACGCCTTCATCACGCTGCCCGGCGGCATCGGGACACTCGAGGAGCTGTTCGAGACGTGGACGGCCGGTTACCTCGGCATGCACGACAAACCGGTGGTGCTGCTCGACCCCGACGGCCACTACGACGGTCTGCGCACCTGGCTGGATGGGCTGGTCGACACCGGTTACGTCAACCCCTCGGCGCTGGACCGGCTGCTGGTGGTGCGCGACGTCGAGGCGGCGCTGGATCTGTGCGCACCGGGCGTGACCGGCCACCGATAGGCTGGCCGGCATGGCAGAAACCCGCACGTCCGTCGGCCTGCTCGACATCGCCGGCCAGGTGCCCGGCCGTGCTGATGGACGCGCCGTCGATCGTGCGCGGTGTGGCCACCGGCTTTCTGGCTCGACCGACATCCAAGGCGTCGATCGGCAAGGTATTCCAGGACCGCGCCGCGAAGTACGCCGACCGCCCGTTCATCAAATTCGGCGACCAGGTCGCTGACCTATGCGCAGGCCAACGCCACCGCCAACCGCTATGCCGCGGTGCTGGCCGAGCGCGGCGTCAGGCGCGGCGACGTCGTCGGCATCATGCTGCGCAACTCGCCCAACGCGGTGCTGATGATGCTCGCCACGGTCAAATGCGGCGCCGTCGCGGGCATGCTCAACTACCACCAGCGCGGCGACGTGCTGGCCCACAGCATCGGTCTGCTCAACGCGAAGGTGCTGGTGGCCGAGAGCGATCTCGTCGAGCACATCACCGACAGCGGCGCCGACGGTCCGGCGCCGGTGACCATCGGGGAGGTCGAGAGCCTGGCGCGAGTCGGCGCTCCACCGCCAATCCGGCGTCGGCGTCGCGAGGTGCAGGCCAAGGACACCGCGTTCTACATCTTCACCTCGGGCACCACCGGACATCCCAAGGCCAGCGTGATGACGCACTACCGGTGGCTGCGCGCGCTGGCCGCGTTCGGCGGGCTGGGCCTGCGGCTCAACGCCGACGACACCCTGTACTGCTGCCTGCCGCTCTACCACAACAACGCGCTGACGGTCGCGGTGTCGTCGGTGCTCAACGCCGGTGCGACGCTGGCGCTGGGCGAGAAGTTCTCGGCGTCGCGGTTCTGGGATGACGTGATCCGTTTCGACGCAACGGCGTTCATCTACATCGGCGAGCTGTGCCGGTATCTGCTGAACCAGCCGCCGAAGGCGACCGACCGCGCGCACAAGGTGCGGGTGATCGCGGGCAACGGGTTGCGCCCGGAGATCTGGGACGAGTTCACCGACGCGCTTCGGCATCAAGCGGGTGTGCGAGTTCTATGCCGCCAGCGAGGGCAACACCGCGTTCATCAACATCTTCAACATCCCCAAGAGCACGGGCATCGCCCCGATGCCGTTGGCCTATGTCGAGTACGACGCCGACACCGGCGCCCCGCAAGCGCGATGAGTCCGGCCGGGTGCGCCGGGTGCCCGCCGGGGAACCCGGCCTGCTGATCAGTCCGGTGAACCGGCTGTCGCCGTTCGACGGCTACACCGACAAGGCCGCCACGCGAGAAGAAGCTGGTGCGCGACGCGTTCCGCGAGGGCGACGTCTGGTTCAACACCGGCGATGTGATGAGCCCGCAGGGCATGCGGCACGCGGCGTTCGCCGACCGGCTCGGCGACACCTTCCGGTGGAAGGGCGAGAACGTGGCGACCACCCAGGTGGAGGCCGCGCTGGTCGACGGCCATGACGTCGAGGAGTGCACTGTCTACGGCGTCGAGGTGCCCGGCACCGGCGGCCGGGCCGGCATGGCCGCGATCAAGCTGCGCGACGGCGCGGAGTTCGACGGTAAGGCGCTGGCGCAGGCGCTGTACGGCAAGCTGCCCGCCTACGCGATGCCGTTGTTCGTGCGGGTTGTCGAGTCGCTGGAGCACACGTCGACGTTCAAGAGCCGCAAGGTCGACCTGCGCGAGCAGGCCTACGGGCCCGATGTCGACCGATCCGCTGTACGTGCTGGCCGGTCGTGACGAGGGCTATGTCGCAGTACTACGACGGAGTACGCCGAAGAGGTGGCGGACGGGAAGCGTCCAAAGGGCTGAGGCGCCTGCGGATGCGCGACCGAGCCGAGGTCAGGCGTCCAAAGGGCTGACCCATCAGCCGAAGCGTCCGGGTGACCGTACGCCAGCCCTGCAGCACGCAGTCTCAGCGTCAGCACCAACCGGCCCATTAGCCTGAATGCGTGCAGTCGACGTTCCTGGGCAAGCCGGTCGCCGGCGATCGCGCCCTGATCATGGCCATCGTCAACCGCACCCCCGATTCCTTCTACGATCGCGGCGCCACATTCACCGACGAGGCCGCCAAGGCCGCCGCGCACCGCGTCATCGAAGAGGGCGCCGACGTCATCGACATCGGTGGGGTCAAGGCGGGCCCCGGCCAGCAGGTGGACGCCGACGAGGAGACCGCCCGCGTGGTGCCGTTCATCGAATGGCTGCGCGCCGCAATACCCCGAGCAACTGATCAGCGTCGACACCTGGCGCGCGAGCGTGGCCAAGCTGGCGTGCGCCGCCGGCGCCGACCTGATCAACGACACCTGGGCCGGCGCGGATCCCGGGCTGCCGGCGGTGGCCGCGGAGTTCGGCGCAGGACTGGTGTGCTCACATACCGGGGGCGCGACGCCCCGCACCCGGCCGTTCCGGGTGAAATACGGGACCAGCATCCGCGGCGTCGTCGACGCGGTCATCGCCGACGTCACGGCCGCGGCCGAACACGCCGTCGCCCAGGGGGTCGCCCGGGACGCCATTCTGATCGACCCGACGCACGATTTCGGCAAGAACACTTATCACGAGCCTTAGTTTGTTGCGTCACGTAAAAGATCTTGTTAATACCGGATGGCCGGTCCTGATGGCGCTGAGCAACAAGGATTTCGTCGGGGAGACTCTGGGAGTGGAGCTGACCGAACGCTTGGACGGCACACTGGCGGCAACCGCGCTGGCGGCGGCCGACGGGGCCAGGATGTTCCGCGTGCACGAAGTCGGTCCCACCCGGCGCGTACTGGAAATGGTCGCGTCGATCCAGGGAGTGCGTCCACCGACGCGCACGGTGAGGGGACTGGCATGACGACCACACCCGAAATCGGTATCAACTGCCCGCCGACCACGGAGGCCTGGCTGGCCGAGCACAGCTGGAGCCGGCCCACGTGGACCGTCGAGCAACTCGAGGCGGCCAAGGCGGGCCGGACCATCTCCGTCGTGCTGCCCGCGCTCAACGAGGAAGAGACCGTCGCGTCGGTCGTCGACACCATCTCGCCCATGGTCGGTGGACTGGTCGACGAACTGATCGTGCTCGACTCGGGATCCACCGATGACACCGAGATCCGCGCCATCGCGGCCGGCGCCCGCGTGGTCAGCCGTGAACAGGCGCTGCCCGAGGTGCCGCCCAACCCCGGCAAGGGCGAGGTGCTGTGGCGGTCGCTGGCGGCGACCACCGGCGACCTGGTGGTCTTCGTCGACTCCGACCTCATCGACCCCGACCCGATGTTCGTGCCGCGGCTGGTCGGGTCCGCTGCTCACCCGCGACGGCATCCATCTGGTCAAGGGCTTCTACCGGCGGCCGCTCAAGGTCAGCGGCGGCGAGGACGCCAACGGCGGCGGACGGGTCACCGAGTTGGTGGCGCGGCCGCTGCTGGCCGCGCTGCGGCCCGAACTCGGCGGCGTCCTGCAACCGCTCGGCGGCGAGTACGCGGCCACCCGCGAACTGCTCACGTCGGTGCCGTTCGCGCCGGGTTACGGCGTGGAGATCGGCCTGTTGATCGACACCTATGACCGCCTCGGTCTGGACGGGATCGCCCAGGTCAACCTGGGTGTGCGGGCGCACCGCAACCGTCCGCTGACCGAACTGGGTGCGATGAGCCGGCAGGTGATCGCCACGTTGCTGAGCCGCTGCGGCGTGCCCGATTCCGGGATCGGGCTGACGCAGTTCTTCGCCGACGGCGACGACTTCACCGCGCGCACGTCGACGGTGTCGCTGGCCGACCGTCCGCCGATGAACACCCTGCGCTGACGCGCCCGGCGTTCGTCTGTCGGTCCGATCGGGCAATATCGGTGGCGTGACCCTGGTTCTGCTCTACCTCGTGGTGCTCGTTCTGGTGGCGGTCGTGCTGTTCGGCGTGGCCAGCCTGACATTCGGGCGGGGTGAGCGACTGCCACCGCTTCCGCGCGCCACCACGGCCACCGTGCTGCCGCCGTCCGATGTCACCGGCGCCGACGTCGACGCGGTCAAGTTCACCCAGGTGCTGCGCGGCTACAAGACCAGCGAGGTCGACTGGGTGCTGGAGCGGCTGGGTCAGGAGCTCGACTCGCTGCGCGGTGAGCTTGCGATGTTGCGCGGACCCGAGCCCGCCGCCGACGCCGACGCCTACGAGCCCGCCGAGGAAGCACGGTGACCGCACCCGAGCGCAGCCGGGTGCGCTGCGACTGGGTGCCGATCGACGACACGCCCGACGGCAGGCTCTACCGGGAGTATCACGACAGCGAGTGGGGCCAACCGCTGCGCGGCGTGATCCCGCTGTTCGAGCGGATGAGCCTGGAGGCGTTCCAGAGCGGGCTGTCGTGGCTCATCATCCTGCGCAAGCGCGACAACTTCCGGCGCGCCTTCGACGGTTTCGACATCGACACCGTGGCCGGCTACACCGACGCCGATGTGGCCAGGCTGATGGAAGATCCGGGCATCGTCCGCAACCGCGCAAAGATCGCGGCGACGATCGCGAACGCCCGGGTGGCAGCCGACCTCGACACCGATCTCTCCGACCTGCTGTGGTCGTTCGCGCCCGCGCGCCGCCCACGGCCGAAGGCGCTGACCGACGTCCCGGCAGTCACGCCCGAGTCCACAGCGATGGCCCGCGAACTCAAACGCCGAGGTTTCAAGTTCGTCGGCCCCACCACGGCGTACGCGTTGATGCAGGCCACCGGGATGGTCGACGACCACATCGCGGCCTGCTGGGTTTCTGCAGCTGACAAGGGTTAGGAACCGGGGTCTTGCACACGTCCGCGCGCCCATAGGGAACAATGGACAGATAAATCGGCAGTTGGCGCGACCAGGCCCGTGCGGCGGGCCGGCTCAGATGTGGAGGGAGCACTCGATGGCGGCCATGAAGCCCCGAACCGGCGACGGTCCTCTGGAGGCAACCAAGGAGGGGCGCGGCATCGTGATGCGGGTACCACTGGAAGGCGGTGGGCGACTCGTCGTCGAACTGACTCCCGATGAGGCCGCTGCACTCGGCGACGAACTCAAGAACGTCACAAGCTGACCGGCGAGAGTCGAACCCCGCGCCGTGCGCGGGGTTTCGCAATTCAGGGCTTCCGGGCTGGCGGTGTCGTCCGCCCGTGCGGCGGCTAAGCCGACACCTTGCGGTAGATCTCCAGCGTCTGCTCCGCGATGTGCGCCCACGAGAATTCCTCGATGCAGCGTTGGCGACCGGCGACCCCGTACGCTTCGGCCCGCGCCGGGTCGGCCACCAATGCGTTGACCGCATCGGCCAGCCCGGACTCGAATGTCCGCGGGTCGTCGGCGTCGTAGTGCACCAGCGTGCCAGTCGTGCCGTCGGCCACCACCTCCGGAATGCCACCGACGTCGGAGGCCACCACTGCCGTCTCGCAGGCCATGGCCTCCAGATTCACGATCCCGAGTGGCTCGTACACCGACGGGCATACGAAAACATTTGCCGCAGAGAGTATTTCGCGAATCTTCTCGATCGGTAGCATCTCGCGCACCCAGAACACACCGGTGCGCGCCGCGGACAGCTGTTCCACCGCCGCGGCCACCTCGGCCGCGATCTCCGGCGTGTCGGGGGCGCCGGCGCACAACACCAGCTGCACCTCGGGCGCGAACTGATGCGCCGCGGCGACCAGGTGCGCCACCCCCTTCTGCCGGGTGATCCGCCCGACGAAGGCCACCATCGGCCGCGCCGGATCGACACCCAGATGGCCGAGCGCGGACTGATTCGGGTCGGGCCTGGCCGGATACCAGGCCTCGGTGTCGATCCCGTTCTTGACGACGTGCACCCGGTTGGGGTCCAGTGCCGGATAGACCCGCAGAACGTCTTCGCGCATCCCCGCGCTGACCGCGATCACGGCGCTCGCGGCCTCCATCGCCGTCCGTTCCACCCACGACGACACCCGGTAGCCTCCGCCGAGTTGTTCGGCCTTCCACGGGCGCAGCGGCTCCAGCGAATGCGCCGTGACGATGTGCGGGACGCCGTACAGCAGCGCCGCCACGTGGCCGGCCATGCCCGTGTACCAGGTGTGCGAGTGCACGACGGTGGCCTCGCCCGCGGCGTTGGCCATCACCAGATCGGCCGACAGCGTCGACAGCGCCGCGTTGGCGTCCTTGAGGGCGGGGTCGGGCTGGTGGACGAACGCGCCCGGCCGGGGCGCGCCCATACAGTGCACGTCGACTTCGCACAGGCGCCGCAATTGCGCGACGAGTTCGGTCACATGCACGCCGGCGCCGCCGTAAACCTCCGGCGGATACTCCCGAGTCATCATCGCTACCCGCATACGCACGACGGTAGTAGTACCGGCGCGCCACCGCAGGGTTGTGCCGAATTCACTTGGCAGGAGGTACAAAATCGGCGAATCGAGCCATAGCGCTGGCCCCGTCATGCGGGTGTCGATAGGTTTGTCCCATGAGGGAAGCGCCACATGTGCTGGGCATCGTCCTGGCCGGCGGGGAGGGTAAGCGGCTGTATCCGCTGACCGCGGATCGGGCTAAGCCGGCCGTTCCCTTCGGGGGTGGCTACCGGTTGATCGACTTCGTGCTGTCGAATCTCGTCAACGCCCGATTTCTGCGGATCTGCGTTCTGACACAATACAAATCGCATTCGCTGGACCGCCACATCTCGCAGAACTGGCGGTTGTCCGGCCTGGCCGGTGAATACATCACCCCGGTCCCGGCGCAGCAGCGGCTCGGACCGCGGTGGTACACCGGCTCCGCCGACGCCATCTACCAATCACTGAACCTGATCTACGACGAGGATCCCGACTACATCGTCATCTTCGGTGCCGACCACGTGTACCGGATGGACCCCGAGCAGATGCTGCAGCAACACATCGACTCCGGCGCGGGTGCCACCGTCGCCGGGATTCGGGTGCCGCGGTCGGAGGCATCGGCGTTCGGGTGCATCGACGCCGACGAGTCCGGCCGGATTCGCGGTTTCATCGAGAAGCCGGCCGATCCACCGGGAACCCCCGATGACCCTGAGTCGACATTCGCGTCGATGGGCAATTACATCTTCACCACCAAGGTGCTGATCGACGCGATCAAGGCCGACGCCGACGAGGACCACTCCGATCACGACATGGGCGGCGACATCATTCCGCAGCTGGTGTCCGACGGCGGGCGTCGGTCTACGACTTCAACAACAACGAGGTGCCCGGCGCCACCGAACGCGACCACGGCTACTGGCGTGACGTCGGAACCCTGGACGCGTTCTACGACGCCCACATGGATCTGGTGTCGGTGCACCCGGTGTTCAACCTGTACAACCGGCGCTGGCCGATCCGCGGCGGGTCGGAGAACCTCGCGCCGGCCAAGTTCGTCAACGGCGGCTCCGCGCAGGAGTCGGTGGTCGGTGCCGGCAGCATCATCTCGGCCGCGTCGGTGCGCAATTCGGTGCTGTCCTCCAACGTCGCCATCGACGACGGCGCCATCGTCGAGGGCAGCGTGCTGATGCCCGGCGTGCGGGTCGGCCGCGGCGCCGTGGTGCGAAAAGCGATTCTGGACAAGAACGTTGTCGTCGGACCGGGGGAGATGGTCGGCGTCGATCTGGAGAAGGACCGCGAGAAGTTCGCGATCAGCTCGGGCGGCGTCGTCGCCGTCGGCAAGGGCGTCTGGATCTAGAACGGCTCGCGCTCGAGAGCGGCTCTGGCGCCGAGTCAGTTCGGCGCCGCGGTGGGTGCCGCGTACGGCGCGTGCCTTGCGGTGCCGGATCCGACGCCACAGCCGCCAACCCGACCCAGATCAGCGCGAGCAAGATGACCAGCACCAGGACCGGGATCAGCAGCGCGACGAACACCAACCCGAAGCTGGTGACGTCCTCGAGCGTGGAGAGCACCGGGGCCGCCACTCCCGCGGTGGCGACGTTGGCCGCCGGGCGCACCGCGGTTTTGGTCAGCGACACCACCAGGGCGACGACGACGCCGATCGCCACCGGAATCCAGCCGCCCGACTTGGCCCATTCGCCGGGGTCGGTGACGGCCGCGGTCTGTGCCGCGGTTCCCGAACCGAACACGATGCCGCCTGCGGCCGGGCGCACGAAGGTCTGTACGGAGTCGTTGATGGAGTCCAGCGCCGGGATCTTGTCGGCGACGATCTCGACGATCAAGCAGCACTGCGACGATCAGCAGCACCCAGCCGTTCTCCAGCCAGTTCCAGCCCTGCGGCAGGTTGACCATGTCGGTGAACCGGGCCAGCACCCCGAGCATCAGCATCGGGATGTAGGCGTTGAGCCCGGCGGCCGTCGACAGTCCGAGGCCGGTCAGCAACTGTTCCACGCGATCAGTATGGGTGGGTCAATCGGGCGTCTGGGTCAGAACGCGCGGTCACCACACATTCGGTATCAAGCCGGTAGCGCACCCGTTGCCGGTACTCGCGGTAGCCGGCCAGTTCGTCGGTCAGCATCTTCTCCTCGTCGAGGATCCGGACGCCGAGCACGGCCACCGCGGGAATCACCACGGCCAGTCCCCAGTAGGAGTCCAGCGCCAGCGGTGTGCCGAGCATCATGATGAGCGCCCCGGCGTACATCGGATGGCGGACAAGTCCGTACAGGCCCGTGGTGGCCAGCCGCTGCCCCTCCTCGACCGTGATCGTTGCGGCGGCGTAACTGTTCTGAATGACGACCCACTGGGCGAGCACGAGCCCGACGGCCACCAGGACGTCGCCCGACCACGACGAGCCACAGCGGCACCGTCGACCAGCCGAAGCGGTGATCGAGCGCGCTCACCACCAGCAGGGCCGCCACCAACACGTATATCGCGCAGAAGATCAGTCCGTTGCACGGGCCGGGTTTCCGCGGTCGGACCGGCATGCATCCGGCGGCGCAGCGCGTCGGGGTCGTTCACCGCCAGGTAGATGCTCGGCAGCATGGTCGCGGCAATGAACACCGCGATGAAAACCCAGGCCTGCCAATAGTTCACGGTGCCGGCGGGCACGAACAGCAGCACTCCGAAGAACACCAGGCCGAGCACCGCCGACGCGCAGGGTTTGCAGAGCAAGCTTCATAGGTGTCCTCCTCAGCGCAGATCGCGACGGCGAAATGCGATGACACCCAACATGATCAGGACGATGTCGATGGCCAGCAGCCACAGCAGCGGCGTCGCGGTGAAGCTGCCGGTGCCGACGTGTGGGATGTGGGTGAACGGTTCCAGGTCCTGCAGCCACTGCGGGTATCCGGCCAGCGACCCGAGCATGTACAGCGCGATGAACCCGACCAGCACACCCCAGGCCACCGGGGTGAATCTCGGCGCCAGTCCGAACAACACGAGGGTGACCGCCGCGAGCAGCCACACCGCCGGCAACTGAACGGCGGCCGAACCCAGCACGATGGGCAGCTTCGCGCCGATGTCACCCGCGGCCAGCGCCGTAGGTCAGGCCCGCCACCAGGCCGGCCAGCAGCATGGCGACGCCCGATCCGGCGATGCGCCATCACCAGATGGCTTGCCAGCCAACGGGTTCTGTCGACCGCACCGGAAAGGACGGTCTCCGCGCGCCCGGCCGTCTCCTCCTGGTGCAGCCGCAGCGTCAACGAGATGACGAACGCCGAGGCCACCATGGCGAGCATGCTGAACGCGATCGCGATGAAGGCCTGCTCCATGGCCGCGGTGCCGCCCAGTCGCTCGACGATGTCGCGGGCCACGCCGCTGTCGCCGATCTCATCGCCGATACCGTGCACGACGCTGCCGATCATCAGGCCGTACAGGCACAGCCCCACCGTCCACAGCAGCAGTGCGCCCCGGTCCAGCCGCCATGCCAGACTGAACGGGCCGGCCAGCCCCGGCGCCGCCGAGCCCGGCCCCGGCCGCTCGGCCAGCAGCCCCGCACCGACATCGCGGCGCGCCAGCAGCCGGTACGCCAGCACCGTCAGCGCGGCGGTGGCGCCCAGATGGCAGCAGCAGAACCCACCAGCGGTCCCCGGCGAACGGCCGGACCTCGCAGCGACCAGCCCAGTGGCGACAGCCACGACAGCGGGCTCGAGCCGGTGGCCGAACCGGCGTCACCGACGGCGCGCAGCGTGAAGGCGGCCGCCAGTACGGCGAACGCCACCCCGCGTGCGGTGCGCGCGCTCGGTGACAGCTGTGCGGCGACAGCGGCCACGGCGCTGAACACCAGACCCGAGCCGGCCAGTGCCAGCGCGAACGCCAGAGATCCGGCGGCGGGGACGTCGACGGTCAGTAGACCGCCGAAGGCGATCAGCCCGGTCAGCAGCGACGCGCCGAAGGTCAACGCCAGCGCGGCCGTCAGGCCCGCGTAGCGACCGACGGCCGTCGAGTCGAGAAGCTCGGCGCGACCGGCCTCCTCGTCGGCGCGGGTGTGCCGGATGACGGTGAGGATGACCGCGACGGCGATCAGCACGTGGAACATCCCGGCTTTCCAGACGCCCACCGCGCCGAGGCTGTCGTTGTAGACGTTGCCGTACATCGCCCGCTGCGCCGGGCTGGCCATGATGGCGGCCACCAGGCCGGCCCGGTCGGCCGCGGTGGGGTACACCGCGGCGGTGCTGCCGACGTAGACGGTGGCCAGCGGCACGGACAGCAGCAGGATCCACAGCGGCGCGACGATCCGGTCCCGGCGCAGATAGAGCCGCAGAAGGTTCAGTGTCCCAGTGAAACTCGATGTCCTGGGTGCGGGCCGGCGTGCGGGCTGATGCGGCTGGTCGAGTACCGCGGTACTCATGCGTTCACCCTCTGCCCGCTCGGATGCGCGGCGTCGGGGTCCACACCGTAGTGCCGCAGGAAGAGGTCCTCCAACGTGGGCGGCTGGCTGATCAGGCTGCGCACGCCGGCCTGCCCGAGGACCCGGATGAGTTCACCGAGGCTGGCGCTGTCGACCTGCGCGTGCAGGGTGGTGCCGTCGAAGCTGACGTCCTCGATGCCGGGTATCCGGGTGAGATCGCCCGGGTTGCTGAGCATTTCGGCTTTGATCGAGGTGCGCGACAGGTGGCGCATCGAGTCCAGGGTGCCGCTCTCGACGGTCCTGCCCGCGCGGATGATGGTGACCCGGTCGCACAGTGCCTCGGTCTCGGCGAGGATGTGACTGGACAGCAGCACGGTGACGCCGCGGTCGCGGGCTTCTCCGACGCATTGCTGAAAGACGTTCTCCATCAACGGGTCCAGGCCTGTGCTCGGTTCGTCGAGAAGCAGCAGCCGGGCGTTCGACGAGAAGGCCGACACCAGCGAGACCTTCTGCCGGTTGCCTTTCGAGTAGGCGCGGGCCTTCTTGTGCGGGTCGAGGTCGAAGCGCTCGATCAACTCGGCGCGTCGCTCGTCGTCGATGCCGCCGCGCATCCGGGCCAGCAGGTCGATCGTCTCGCCGCCGGTCAGCGACGGCCACAGGGTGACATCGCCGGGCACGTAGGCGATCTGCCGGTGCAGGTTCACCGCATCGCGCCACGGGTCGCCGCCGAGCAACCGCACCACGCCGCCGTCGGCGCGGACCAGGCCCAGCAGAACGCGGATGGTGGTGGACTTGCCGGCACCGTTCGGGCCGAGAAAGCCGTGCACCTCGCCTTCGCGCACCGTCATGTCGAGACCGTCCAGCGCGCGCACGGAGCCGAAGTTCTTGGTCAGTCCGTGGATCTCGATCGCGGGGCGGGCGGTGTCAGGGTGCTGACGTGATCGTCATCGGTTTCTCCTCCGGAGCCGTTGCCAGCGGAACTGCCTTGGTTGTGTTGGGCCAGGAATGCGTCGTACATGGTCGAATCGGTCAGCAGGCCGTGTCGAATAGACCTCGAGTGCCGGCAGCACCATGTCCTGGGCGTAGTCGTGCAGCACGGTGCGCAGGTCGCTGGGCTGTCGTGCAGTTGCAGGTAGAGCAGGAATCCGCCGCCGCCGGTCATGGCCAGATAGAACGCGCGCTGGCCTTCGGGTCCGGGCTGGGCTTGACGGTGCCGGCGCGCACACCTTCGTCCATGTACTGCTCGGCATTGTCGATCATCCTGCGCCACAACGTCTTTGCCAGTTCGCCGCCGGACTGCATGCTGCGCACCAGGTAGGCCATCATCGGCGCGAACGCTTCGATCTCGGCGATCGCGGAGAACCATGCGGCGGGGTCGTGGGTCTGCAGCGATTCGCTCTTGGATTCCCGGATGGATTCGGCGATGTAGTCGTCGCACGCCTTGCGCAGGCCGTCCTTGGAGCCGAAGTGGTGGATCACCAGGCCGGGCTGACACCCGCGGCCTTGGCGATGGCCCGCACGCCGACGCCGAATCCGTGCTCGCCGAACTGCTCGATGGCCGCGTCGCGGATCCGGGCGGTGGCCGTCAGATCATCGACTGAACGCATGTTTAGTACGCTAAACGCGCGTTCAGCATCGCGTCAAGGCACGCACTGGTCAAGAATCCGTAAAGATTGGTAACGTGCCGCGGTCAGTCGCGGGCGGCGGCCAGGATGCCGTCGCCGAGCGGCACCAGCACCGGCGTGAACCGCTCGTCCTCGGCGATCAGCCGGGCCGCTTCGCGCACCGCGGTGACCTCGGCGTCGCTGGCCGAGGGGTCACCGGCGCGGCCGCCGAGCGCGGCGCGGTGCACCACGATGACACCGCCCGATCGAAGCAGCCGGATGCCCTCGACCACGAAGTCGGCCTGATCGGCCGGGTCCGCGTCGATGAAGACCAGGTCATAGGAATGGTCGGCCAGGCGGGTCAGCACTTCCTGCGCGCGGCCGGAGATCAACCTGGTGCGCGACGGCCCGATCCCGCCTTCGCTGAACGCCTGCTTGGCCATCCGCTGGTGTTCGGGTTCGATGTCGATCGTCGTCAGCACGCCGTCCTCGCGCATCCCCGACAACAGCCACAGTCCGCTGACGCCCGCCCCGGTACCGACTTCCACCACGGCTTTTCCGCCGGACAACCGGGTCAGCAGGCTCAGCAGCGCGCCAACCGCCGGGGTCACTGCGCCTGCGCCGATGTCGTCGGCGCGTTCCCGGGCGGCGGCCAGCACCGCGTCTTCGGTGATCGAGCCCTCGGCGTGCGCAACCACCGCCTCGGCGCGACTGGGCCGGACCTGGCCGGGCGGTTCCTCAGCTGCCATGACCGCAGCGTAGAGCCAACCCGGGTGATGCCGGGCCGTCTCGGCGACGACACGCCCGCCACGAACAACGTTTTCGGCCCGGTTGCCGCAGCACAACGTGGTCGCGCACGGCTTTCTCAGGAAAAGTTAAGTCCGCTCATATGCCTGCCATACCCCGATGCACGACGGTAGTCGCATGGAACTCGGCGGTAGCTGGTCCGGGAATAGCGATGAGCATTTTCATGTTTCCGGATTCGACGGTCTGCCGCGTCCGTGTGGCAGCTTCGACCAGGAGGATCTGACGACCAGCACGCTCATGGCACCGACCACCATGTCGCATGTGGAGCAGCACGGCGACAGCGATTGGGTGGAGCCATCCGACGAGTTGCAGGGCACCGCCGTGTTCGACGCGACCGGTGACAAATCGACCATGCCGTCGTGGGACGAACTGGTGCGTCAACACGCCGACCGCGTGTACCGGCTGGCCTACCGCCTGTCGGGCAACCAGCACGACGCCGAGGACCTGACCCAGGAGACGTTCATCCGGGTGTTCAGGTCGGTGCAGAACTACCAGCCCGGCACATTCGAGGGCTGGCTGCACCGCATCACGACGAACCTCTTCCTGGACATGGTCCGCCGCCGCGCCCGCATCCGGATGGAGGCGCTGCCGGAGGACTACGACCGCGTGCCGGCCGCAGGATCCCGACCCCGAGCAGATCTACCACGACTCACGGCTCGGCGCGGATCTGCAGGCTGCGCTCGACTCGCTGCCACCGGAGTTCCGCGCGGCGGTGGTGCTGTGCGACATCGAAGGTCTGTCCTACGAGGAGATCGGCGCCACGCTCGGCGTCAAGCTCGGAACCGTGCGCAGCCGGATCCACCGCGGCCGCCAGGGCATTCGCGACTACCTCGCAGCGCACTCCCAGGATCCGGAGTACACCGCCAAATCGGCCTGAACCGCACGGCCGCGTGGGGTATGGAGTTGCAGACTGACGCGCTACATTCGAAGGCGGCAGTTACAGGAAGGAGTCGGGTGATGTTCGACCGGGGCCACGTGTTCCGCCGGTTCACCCGGCTACCCGCCCACTTCGCCTCCCAGAGCGACGCACCTGTGGGCGCGCCTCGGCAGTTCCGGTCCACCGAACACCTCTCCACCGAGGCCGTAGCGGCTTTTGTCGACGGCGAATTGCGGATGAACGCCCACATGCGCGCCGCGACCCATCTGTCGATGTGCGCCGATTGCGGTGCCGAGGTCGACGCCCAGCGACAGGCCCGCGCCGCGCTGCGCGACTCGTACCCGGTCGACCCGCCGACATCGCTGGTCGGACGGCTGTCACAGATTCCGTTCGCGGCGTTCGCCGAACCAGGCGATGTCAGCGACCCCGCCTCCGGTCGACTAGCTGACGACACGACGCGCGACCGCCGCCGCCGCCGGTAGGGTGGACAGCCGAGGCACGGCTGCCTTGGTGATCCGGCGTGCCCGCCGCAGAAGCCGCAGAAGAGGATGACTTGAGCTCGAACCAGGACAACCCCGGCCAAGGGGCCAGCGGCCCACGCCTGGCGCCCCGCCCCGTCTCCCGCCCACCCGTGGACGAGGCGTCGCGGCAGGTGTTCTCGCGGCCCGACGGTGTCGACGGATCGTTCGTTGCCGAGGACCTGCGGCCGCAGAAGTTCCGCGACGGCGAGGAGTTCGCGCCGCACGACCGCCCCTCGGACCCCGTCCTCGCGGAGGCCTTCGGGCGGCCGTATCGCGGCGGCGAATCACTGCAGCGCCACCCGGTGGACGCCGGCGCGATGGACGCGGAGAAACTCGGCCCCGACGCCGACGAGCCTGACGATCCGTGGCGCGACCCCGCGTCCCCGGCCGCGCTGGGCGCACCGGCCGTCACCGAGCCCGAGCCCGCACCCGCCGCGGGTGTCGAGGGCAGGCTCGGCGTGCGCGACGTGCTGTTCGGCGGCAGGGTGTCCTACCGCGCGCTGGCGCTCCTGGGCATCACCGCACTGTTGATCGGCATGCTCGGCGGCTGGGTCGGCCGCAAGACCGCCGAGGTGGTGGAGGCCTTCACCACGTCGAAGGTCACGCTGGAGACCACCGAGGGCAGTGACCGGCCCGTCGGACAGTTTGCCCAGGTGGCGCAGTCGGTGGCGGATTCGGTGGTCACCATCGAAGCTGTCAGCGACGAGCAGGGCTCGCAGGGCTCGGGCGTCGTCATCGACGGCCGCGGCTACATCGTCACCAACAACCACGTCATCTCCGAAGCCGCCAACAACCCGAGCCAGTACAAGACCACCGTCGTCTTCAACGACGGCAAAGAGGTTCCCGCGAACCTCGTCGGCCGGGACCCAAAGACCGACCTCGCGGTGCTCAAGGTCGACAACGTCGACAACCTGACTGTCGCGCGACTCGGCGATTCGGACAAGGTGCACGTCGGTGACGAAGTCATCGCCGCGGGCGCGCCGCTGGGGCTGCGCAGCACGGTCACCCACGGCATCATCAGCGCACTGCACCGCCCGGTTCCGCTGTCGGGCGACGGTTCGGACACCGACACCGTCATCGACGCCCTCCAGACCGATGCGTCGATCAACCACGGCAACTCGGGCGGTCCGCTGATCAATATGGCGTCCGAGGTCATCGGGATCAACACCGCAGGAAAGTCGTTGTCCGACAGCGCCAGCGGCCTGGGATTCGCGATCCCGGTCAATGAGGTCAAGGCCACCGCCGAGACGTTGATCAAGGACGGCAAGATCGCGCACCCGACACTGGGCCTGAGCGCGCGGTCGGTCAGCAATGACGTCGCCTCCGGCGCGCAGGTGGCCAATGTGAAGGCCGGCGGGCCCGCGCAGCAGGGCGGCATCCTCGAGAACGACGTCGTCGTCAAGGTCGGTGACCGGACCGTGGCCGACTCCGACGAGATGACGGTCGCCGTGCGGCAATTGCAGATCGGGCAACCCGCCCCGATCGAGGTGGTGCGCGACGGTCGTCATGTCACGCTCACCGTGACCCCGTCGTCGGACAGCTAGCACCGTGTTCGCCAACATCGGCTGGGGCGAGATGCTGGTGCTGGTCGTCATCGGCCTGGTGGTGCTCGGTCCCGAGCGGTTGCCCGGGGCCATCCGCTGGACGTCGAACACATTGCGGCAGGCACGCGACTACATCAGCGGCGCCACCAGCGCGCTGCGCGAGGACCTCGGGCCGGAGTTCGAGGATCTGCGCGAACCGCTCAGCGAACTGAACAAGCTACGGGGCATGTCGCCGAGGGCCGCCATCACCAAGCACCTTCTCGACGGCGACGATTCGTTCCTCACCGGGAGCTTCGATACTCCCGCCGATTCGGTGGTGCCACCCGCGGCCGCACAGCGTTCCGCGTCGACGCCGGCCGAACCCGATCCGAACCGCCCCACCCCGTTCGACGCCGACGCCACCTGACATTCCTCGAGTGGATTCCGCCACTACGTCCTTCTCGGTCCGCCTCGCGTCCTTCTCGACGCCGGGGGCGTCAGCTCAGCTCGATGCTTCCGTAGACCCTGCGGTAGGCGTTCAATTCGGCCGCGAGATCGCCCCGGTAATCGAAGTCCTCGGCTCTCAGCGTCAGCGTTCCTTGGGCCAGCCTGCATTGGACCGTCGAATCTTCCACGCTGGTGAATGGACCGCAGTCCTCCCAGCGGTGCACCTGCTGCGGTGATGGCCACGCCCTGCGGGCACCGCCGATGGTGACGCCAGTCGAATCCAGTCGTAGCCACGGCGGGCTGACAACGTAGTACAGCCGTGACGCCAGGATTATGCCGATGGGCGCGAGGACGACGGTCATAAAGAACCACGCCTGCGTCTCTGGGGCCGGTCGCGTAGGCGAACATCGGTGCCATGAACCCGCCGCACACGGCGAATACGATCAGCGGGGCGAGGCCGCCGCGGCGCGAAGCGGTCCAGGTGCGGTCCGCCAAGTCCGTCGACGAGGGCTCCGGCCCACCCCGCTCTGCCCCGCGGGAACCCCCGTACGCCAGGCGATAGGCGTTGAGGATCGCCGCGACGTCGTCGGGATCACCGAAATTGCCGTCGACGGTGAACGGCCCGTCAGCATGCGTGCACCGGACGACACGGACAGTTCCGCCCTCCCCGCCGGGAACCCGGACAACGGTGAACGGCCCGCAGTCCGCCCACCGGTACGCCGTCGGCCGCTTCATCCGCGGGAACCCACGGCTCCGATGCGTCAGATCCGTCGAATCCAGCCGCATCCACGGGCGTTGCAGAACCAGGGGAAGGACGACTGCGGTGACGACGGCGGCCATCGCCACAAGGAAGACGATCGAGCCCCATCCGACGGCATCGGGTGGCCCGGCGGCGGGGTTGAACCAGTTCTGCTTACCCGTGACGGCCCACGCGATCATGTCGACAGCGAGGAGCCAGAGGCAGATGAGCGCCAACGCCCAGAACGCGAGCGCAGCCCAGGGCACGGGTGACGTCCAGGTGCTTTCCGGCAGCTCCGCGCGCGATGCCGGCGCGTCCAGGTACCGGATGCGCTGTGCCTCTTGACGGCGAAGCGCTACGGCTGAAGGTCCGCGACCACCGAGCATTCGAGCGCCCCCCGAGTCGGATTCGATACTGCGAACCTAACAGCCGGAATGGCTCAACGCCGGTTGGTGTCCAGGCCCAGCGACATCCCGGCCAGACCGCGCCGCCGCGCCGACAGTGCGTCCGCGATACCGAGCAATTCCTTGCCCGCGGCCGAGTCGGGGGCCGAAAGTACCAGGGGCACACCGCAATCCCCGGCGGCCACCAGTGCGGGATCCAGCGGCACCTGGCCGAGCAGTGGCACGTCGACGCCCATCGTCCGCGACAGGCTCTCGGCCACCTGGCGGCCACCACCCTCACCGAACACCTGCATCGTCGATCCGTCGGGCAGTACCAGCCCGGCCATGTTCTCGACGACGCCGACGACGCGCTGACGGGTCTGCAGGGCGATCGCACCGGCGCGCTCCGCCACCTCGGCGGCCGCGAGTTGCGGCGTGGTGACGACCACGATTTCGGCGCCGGGAATCAACTGTGCCACCGAGATGGCCACGTCGCCGGTTCCGGGCGGCAGGTCGAGGAGCAGCACGTCCAGGTCGCCCCAGTACACGTCGGCGAGGAATTGCTGCAGCGCGCGATGCAGCATCGGCCCGCGCCAGACCACCGGCGTGTTTCCCTGGGTGAACTGTGCGATCGAGATGACCTTCACGTCATGGGCGACCGGCGGCAGGATCATCGACTCGACCTGGGTGGGCCGGTCGTCGGTGCCCATCATCCGGGGCACCGAGTGACCGTAGATGTCGGCGTCGAGCAGGCCGACCGCCAATCCGCGCGCGGCCATCGCCGCCGCCAGATTCACTGTCACACTGGACTTTCCGACGCCGCCCTTACCGGAAGCGACGGCGTAGACGCGGGTGAGCGAGCCCGGCTGGGCGAACGGGATGACGGGTTCGGCGGCATCTCCGCGCAGTTGCTTGCGGAGTTCGGTGCGCTGTTCGTCGTTCATCACGTCGAGGGCGACGGTCACCGCCCCGGTGCCCGGCACGTCGGCGACGGCGCTGCTGACCAGCTCGCTGATCTCGGTTTTCTTCGGGCACGCCTCGGTCGTCAGGTACACCTCGACGTGGACCGAGCCGTCGGGTCGCACGTCGACGCTCTTGACCATGCCGAGTTCGGTGATCGGCTTACGCAGTTCGGGATCGATCACCTTGCCCAGCGCGGCGCGTACGGCCGGGGACAGATCGGTGGTTTCAGACATCACCGTCGAGTCTAATCGGTGACGTGGGCGCGCTTACGGGCGCTCAGCGCCGCGGAGCGCGCCGAAGTCGCTCAGGCGACGGGACCGGGCAGCGGCCCGACCGGCGCGGGGACCTCGGGGGACGGCACAGGAGCCGGGGCGGGCGCGGGTCCGAACAGCGCCGGCCGGCGGGGCCGGCAGCAGTCCGGCGGGCTGCGGTGCCGGCACCTCGGCCGCGGGCGCGGTGCCGGCGGCGGTGCCGGCCCGGGTGCGGGGCCGAGTGGGGCCTCAGGCGCGGCTTCGGGCGCGGGTACTGCCCACGGCGGGGTCCACGGTGCCGGAGCGGGGGAGCCCACGGCGGCGGAGCCCCCACGGCGGCGGCGCTCCCCACGGCGGCACGGCCGCCGGTTGCGCGGGCGTGCTCTCGCTGATGCAGAAGATGGTGCACGGCGCATTGAGCGGAGTGGCCTGCATGGACGCATCGGCCGGGCCGGGCGGCACGGGCAGCTGATTGGCCACGCCGGTCTGGTTCAGGTTGACTGCTGGTTCAGGTTGAAAAGAGGCAGCGGGTCACTCGCCTCGAGTCCGGGGCCGAGGCCTTCCGGGTTTGCGGCCATGTGGGCGTCGAGACGCGCGTCGGCGATCGGCGGGGTGGGCCCGGTGATCGGGGGCAGGTTGACCGGCGCCACACCGGTCGCGTACGACGCGGCCCAGCCGAGGACGTTGCGGGCGTAGGCCACCGAGTTGTTGTAGCGCAGGATCGCGGTCGTCACCTGCGACTGGTCCCGCAGGTTGAGCCCGCCGCTGCACAGGTACCGCGCGGCCGCCAACGACGCGTCGTAGACGTTCTGCGGGTCGGCCTTGCCGTCGCCGTCGCCGTCGGAGGCGTACCGCGACCAGGTGCCGGGCAGGAACTGCATCGGGCCCATCGCGCGGGCGTAGTTCACCCGGCCCAGCTGGCTGCTGGCGACGATGATCTCGTTGCCCGGCAGCGTGCCGTCCAGCGCGGGCCCGTAGATCGGGCGGACCGCAGTGCCGCGGGCGTCGGTGGCGCCATTGTTGGCGTGGCCGGACTCGATGCGCCCGATGCCGGCGAGCAGGTTCCAGCTGACGCCGCAGCCCGGATAGGCGCGGGCCATCATGGCCTCGGCATTGCGGTAGGCGCTCAGCGCGATCGCCGGGATGCGCAGGGCGCCGGGGGCCGAAACCACCACGGCGGGCGGCGGCGCCGACGTCGTCGCCGCGGCCACGTGCATCGCGGCCGGCGGTTTGGCCATGGCGACCACCGACGGCCCGGTCAGGTCCACCGGCGTCGAGGGCGCGACGGCGGCCAGCGGGGTCACATCGTCGGCGCGCATCGGCGCCAGCGCCGGGCCGGACGGTCCGGATGCGCCGACGGCGGCCGCCAGCATCAGCGGTGTGAGGACGGCGATGCCGAATGCGGGCGTGCGGGTCATGCGGGCCATCCGACTGCGTGCGGATTCCCGGTCCGTCGTGAGGGCCGGGCGGGTGCCCAAGCCTCTCCCTATGCGCACTCGACCGTCCTACTGCTCAGTGGCCCGGTTACCCACCGGACAATCCTCGTGAACCAAGTCACCATACATACTCCTGGGACGCCTGTGGCAACAATGGGGCGCCTCTTATCACCCCGCCACTCCACCGGATTTCTTCGCGCGACGCTCGGCGGAGTCTGCCTTGCCACCCGACCCCTTCTTGGGCTGCATCGCGTCGATCTTCTCGTGCAGCTCCTCGAGCTCGCGGCGAAGGTAGTCCCGGGTGGCGACTTCACCGATCGCCAACCGGAGTGCGGCCAGTTCACGGGCCAGGTATTCGGTGTCGGCCTTGGTCTGCTCGGCGCGCCGGCGGTCCTCGTCGAGCGACACCCGGTCGCGGTTCTCCTGACGGTTCTGCGCAAGCAGGATCAGCGGCGCCGCGTAGGCGGCCTGTGTCGAGAACGCGAGGTTGAGCAGGATGAAGGGATAAGGGTCCCAGCGCAGCCCCACGGCAAACAGATTCAGGGCAATCCACACGATCACGAACACGGTCTGGATGGCCAGATAGCGGCCGGTGCCGAGGAAGCGCGCGAACGACTCGCTGACCCGGCCGACGGCCTCGACGTCGACCCGCGGCGTGAAGTTGCGTGAGGTGCGGGGCGTGTCGAGGCGCCCGCGTGACGATGAGTCGCTCATGGGGCCGGGTCCAGTTCGGGTTCCTCCGAGCTTGCGCGCCAGTCGTGGGGCAGCAGGTGGTCGAGCACGTCGTCGACGGTGACCGCGCCCAGCAGGTGACCTTCCTCGTCGACGACGGGACCGCACACCAGGTTGTAGGCGGCGAAGTAGCGGGTCAGCGCCGCCAGGGACACGTCGGGCTCCAGGGTGGGCAGATCGGCGTCGACGATGCCGCTGACCAGGGTGGCGGGCGGTTCGCGCAGCAGCCGCTGCAGGTGCACGCAGCCCAGGTAGCGGCCCGTCGGGGTCGAGGTCGGCGGGCGCACCACGAACACCAGCGACGACAACGCCGGCGTCAGGTCGGGGTCGCGGACCCGCGCCAGCGCCTCGGCGACGGTCGTGTCCGGAGCCAGCACCACGGGCTCGGAGGTCATCAGGCCGCCCGCGGTGTCGGGCGAGTGCTGAAGCAGCCGGCGGACCGGGTCGGAGTCTTCGGGGTCCATCCGGGCCAGCAGCACCTCGGCCTCGGTCGGGTTGAGCACGCCGAGCAGGTCGGCGGCGTCGTCGGGGTCCATCGCCTCCAGCACGTCGGCCGCGCGCTCGGTGTCGAGCTGCAGCAGCAGGTCGGACTGCTCGTCCTCGGACAACTCCTGCATGATGTCGGCGAGGCGCTCGTCGTCCAGCGCGTTCACCACCTCGTTGCGCCGCTTGGCGGGCAGTTCCCGGATCGCGTCGGCGACCTCGATGGGCCGTTGCCCTTCGAACTGATGCAGCAGCTGCGCCACGCCTTGTCCGGGCATGGCCAGCGCCGAGGGCGTCAGGCCCGCGACGTTCTGCCAGTCGACGACGTGCATGCTTCCGCGGCGGCCCAGCCTGCGATGGCCGCGCACCGCGACCCGGGTGACCATCCAGTCGCGGGACCGGATCTGCTCGATGCCCAGGTCGACGACCACGACGTCGATGCCGGCCAGTTGCTCGAGTTCGGGGTCGTTGACCCGCACCCGGGTGTCGAGCACCTGACCCAGCACCAGCACCTCGCCGGGGCGCTGGGCGAATCGGCGCAGCGATACGTTGGCGGTGTTCAGGGTGACCGCCTGTGGCTCGATCGCCGTGACCCGCAGGATCGGCACGAAAATCCTTCGGCGAGTGAGCAATTCGACCACCAATCCGAGCACGCGCGGCTGCTGACGGACGATGCTGATGCTGATGACGACGTCGCGCACCCGGCCCAGCGACTCGCCGTCGGGGCCCAGGACCACCAACCCGGCGAGCCTTGCCGCGTACACCCTGTTGACCGACGCCATGACTCAAAGGGTAGGAGTGAAGCCGTGGAGAACGCGTATCGACCCCGCAGAACCTGCTTGTCGGTCCCCGGCAGCAGTCGCAAGATGATCGAGAAGGCCAAGGGGCTGCCCGCCGACGAGGTGTTCCTCGACCTCGAGGACGCCGTTGCCGCCGACGCCAAGGCCTCGGCGCGCACCACGGTGGCCGCAGCACTCGGCCGAGCCCGGCTGGGCCGGTCAATTACGGGGCGTGCGGGTCAACGACTGGACCACGCCGTGGACGCACGCGGACATCATCGAGGTGGTCGCGGGCGCCGGAGCCGCCCTGGACGTCGTCGTGCTGCCGAAGGTCACCGACGTGTCCCACGTGCAGGCGCTGGATCTGCTGCTGACGCAACTGGAGGCGACCCACGGCCTGGAGATCGGCCGCATCGGTATCGAGGCACAGATCGAGGATGCCCGCGGGTTGACCAACATCGACGCCATCGCGGCCCAACCGCGGGTGCACGCGCTGGTGCTCGGCCCGGCCGACCTGATGGCGAGCCTGAACATGCGCACCCTTGTCGTGGGTGAACAGCCCGAGGGTTACGACGTGGGCGACGCCTACCACCACGTGCTGATGACCATCCTGGTGGCCGCGCGTGCCCACGGCATCGCCGCGGTCGACGGGCCGTTCCTGAAGGTTCGCGACGTCGAGGCGTTCCGGCGGGTGGCGGGCCGGTCGGCGGCGCTGGGTTACGACGGCAAGTGGGTGCTGCACCCCGACCAGATCGCTGCAGGCAACGAGATCTTCAGTCCCCGGCAGGAGGACTACGACCACGCCGAGCTGATTCTGGAGGCCTACGAGTGGCACACCTCCGTCGCCGGTGGTGCGCGTGGCGCGGTGATGCTCGGCGACGAGATGATCGACGAGGCCAGCCGCAAGATGGCGCTGGTGATTTCGGCGAAGGGGCGGGCTGCCGGGATGACACGACAGGCCGAACGGTTCAGCCCCCCGGACTGACCGGAACCTCGAAGGGCGTGGTGGTTTCGAAGAGCGCGGCGGTGTTGCCCGCATAGACCCGGCCGCCGGCCATCGTGAGCTTGCGCACCGGCGCGCCCTCGGAGAAGTCGAGATCAGCCAGCCGAACCCAGAATGCGTTGGGGCTGGTGGCCGAATCGAACAGCACCACCTTGCGGGTGTGGTCGTGGACCGTGCGCCACAGCGTGGACGAGATGTTGGGTTTGGTCGGATGCACGATGCCCAGCGGCGTTCCGATGGATCGCATCACGCCGAGCACGCTCGCGGCCGCCTGCTCCGGGTAGCTGCCGCCGGGGACGGCGTTGATCGTCCGCGGATCAAGCGCCTTGGGGATGGCGTCGATGAAGAACGACACCCGCGCGAAGCGATCCGCCGCGTTGATCGACCCAGGCAGGAACGTGAGCGGGTCGACGCCCTGCCAATACTTCGCGATCGCGAGTTGTTCGTCGAACGGCGGCGAATTGGTCATCACCCGGTACCGCCTGTCGTGATGGATCGTCAGTGATCCGTCGAGCCACTCGAAGATCGCCGAGTCGCCCGTGGGATCCGACAGCGACATGTGGATGCTGGCGGGTTGGCCGTTGGGCAACACGAACGGGGTGATCCGGACCTCGTCGCGGCCCAGGATTTCGACGGCCTCGGCCACCGACCCGAACATGTCCAGGACGTACTGCCCGAACGTGAGGACCGACATGGTCGGCCGTTCGTCGGGATCGCCGTACCGGGATTCGACCAGGTAGAGGGCGTTCATCACCAAGCCCGTCTCGTTCATCCCGTCGGCGGTGGCGAGTTCGTAGACCGAGATGGCCAGGCTGCCGTACTTCGATGTCCAGCCGACCGTGTTGGTTCCCGACGCACCGTCACGCGCCATCCCGCGCGGGAGCACCCACATGTTCGACGACATGTCCTCGCCCCAGTCCATGGACCGTCCCGTGATCACCAGGTCGTCGTCACCCACATACATCGCGCGCGTACACATATCGGCAAGCGCATCACGAATCCCCGCGAAGGGCTAGGGATTTGGCCGATCTCAGGCGCCTGGCGAGGGTGACAAGTGTGAAGAACAGGCCCATCAGCAGCGTCACCACGCCGATCGTCAGGCCCGCCACCGCGAGTTGGTAGCCGGACTGTCCGGTGCGCTTGGTCTCCGACATCGCGATGGCGCCGAAGACGATCGCCGCGAGCGACGGCAGGAAACAGATGCACAGCGCGATGCCTGCGATCCCGCACACCAGCGATGCGATTGCTTTGCCGTTGGTGCCGGACGGAACTGCGGGTCCGTAGGGGCGATACGGCGCGTACGGGTCATACCCCGGCGCGGGATAGGCGCCCGGATACGCCGGCGGCGGCGGGTGGGTAGCCCGGGGGACCGGGGTAGTCGGCCGGATAGTCAACCGGTGCAAACGGATCGAACGGTGCGAACTCACCGCCGTTGCGCGACGGGTCGGGCTCGGGCATCGGCGTCAATGTGACAAGTAGAACGCGGCGATCAGGCCGATGACGAACGACGCGATACCGACCGCGATGCCGGCGACCGCGAGTCCGTGGCCGGCTTGGCCGGTCTTCTTGATCTGGTTGAGAGCGACGAAGCCCAGCACGATCCCGATGATCGAACCGATACCGCACAACAGGCCGATCGCCGACGCCGCCAGCGATCCGATGGCCAGCGGATTGGTGCCGGTTGGTGCGGCGCCGTAGGTGCCGGACTGGTCCGGAGGTGGTACGGCGGGTAGGTGCGGCAGTAACCGGGCGGCGGTGGCGGGTAGGCGCCGTACTGCGGTGGTGGTGGCGGATAGCCGCCGGGCGGAACCTGGTACCCGCCTGCCGGATTCACCGGGGGCGGGTAATCGGCGCCGGGCGGTACCCCGAAACTTCCCGACCCCATCTGCTCGATGGGCGGAGCCTCGTACGTGCCCTCCGACGGCACCTGGCCGGCCTCATCGCGAGGCTTGTCACCCGGATCCCCGCCAGGAAATGTCATGCTGTTCAACCTAGCGTATGTGCTGGTAGCACAGGGAGTGTCTGGTTGCGACGGGTAACATCGCAGACCTGAGCAGAGGAGATGACATCTCATGACGAGTCCTTTCCAACCCGGCCAGAATCCGGGCCCGGCATCCGGAAACCCGCGGGCGGGGCGCGGCGGTCCGATCGGGCTTCCCACGCCGCCGAAGGGGTGGCCGATCGGTTCGTACCCGACCTACGCCGAGGCGCAGAAGGCGGTCGACTACCTGTCCGATCAGCAGTTCCCGGTCCAGCAGGTCACCATCGTGGGCGTCGACCTGATGCAGGTCGAACGCGTGACCGGCCGTCTGAGCTGGCCCAAGGTCCTCGGCGGCGGCGTGCTCACCGGCGCGTGGCTGGGTATCTTCGTCGGTCTGGTGCTGGGATTCTTCGGACATCCGATGCAGTCGTTGTTGACGGGTCTGATCGCGGGCATCATCTTCGGTCTGATCACCTCGGCAATTCCGTATGCGATGGCAAAGGGCACAAGGGATTTCAGCTCGACGATGCAACTCGTCGCCGGCCGCTACGATGTACTCTGCGATCCGCAGAACGCCGAGAAGGCACGGGACATGCTGGCGCGCTTGACGCTGTGACGAAGGGTGGCGATGGCCGAGATCGTGTTGGACCAGGTGTCGAAGAACTACCCCGATGGTGCCGTCGCAGTGAAGGATCTCTCGCTGACGATCGGCGACGGTGAATTCGTCATCCTGGTGGGTCCGTCGGGCTGCGGTAAATCCACGACGCTCAACATGATCGCCGGACTCGAGGACATTTCGTCGGGCGAGTTGAGGATCGGCGGCCGGCGTGTCAACGAGAAGCCGCCCAAGGACCGTGACATCGCGATGGTGTTCCAGTCGTATGCGCTCTACCCGCACATGACGGTGCGGCAGAACATCGCGTTCCCGCTGACGCTGGCGAAGATGTCCAAGGCCGACATCGCCACAAAGGTCGAGGAGACCGCGAAAGTCCTTGATCTGACCGACTTTCTGGACCGCAAGCCGTCGCAGCTGTCCGGCGGTCAACGGCAGCGGGTTGCGATGGGCCGCGCGATCGTGCGCAACCCCGAGGCGTTTCTGATGGACGAGCCGCTGTCGAACCTCGACGCTAAGCTGCGCGTGCAGATGCGCGGCGAGATCGCCCGGTTGCAGCAACGCCTCGGCACCACCACGGTTTACGTCACTCACGACCAGACCGAGGCGATGACACTGGGCGACCGTGTCGTCGTGCTGCGCACCGGGGTGGCGCAACAGATCGGCACGCCCGAGGAACTGTATGAACGGCCCGCGAACATCTTCGTCGCGGGGTTCATCGGGTCGCCGGCGATGAACTTCTTCCCGGCGACACTGGATGGCGGGGTGGTGGACCTGCCGTTCGGGGAGGTCGCGCTGACTCAGCAGATGTGCGACACCATCGCGATGCACGCCACGCCGCGCAGCGTGATCGTCGGTGTCCGCCCGGAGCATTTCGAGGATGCCGCGGTGATCGACGGGTATCAGCGGATCAGTTCGCTCACGTTCCCGATCCAGGTCGAACTCGTGGAGTCGCTGGGTGCCGACAAGTACGTCTACTTCACCGCGTCGGGCACCGGAGCGCAGTCCGAGCATCTCGCCGAACTGGCGGCCGCCACCGGCGTCGCAGGCGATCAGTGCGTGGCGCGGGTTTCCACCAAATCCCGGGCGGCGGTGGGCCAGACGATGGAACTGGCCCTCGACACCACGAAACTCGTTGTTTTCGAGGCGGATTCCGGCGCGAACTTGACCGTCCCGCCCGCGGTGCCGGATTGACGCAGGTACTCGACGAGGTACGGGCACACCTGCGCGGTCACTTCACCGCGAAAGGTGCTGACAGCGAGCCTGATTCGGCGAGCGTGACGTTCCTGGGCGTGGAACGCATCGATGTGCTGAGGTTCGGCCCGGTCGACGGGGTGCTGCATTACGTGTCGGTGGGGTGTGCGCGCCATCCGATGGGGGACCCGGCCGCGCTCGCCGTCGATCCGCTGCGTGGTCCGCGGGCCGAAATCGTTGTCCGCCTGCATGACAGCGTGCCGACGCCCGGCCTGGCCCGCACCGTCGCGGTGCTCGCCGCGACCCCGGCCGTCGACGGTGTGGTCCTGGTCGCAGACGCGCTGATCGACCTGGGTTCGCCGTTGTGGGAGCGGCCTGCGGGGCTGCCGCCGTTCAGCGCAGTGCTGCTCGAGCCCAGCGGAATCGCCGATCTGACCCTCGACCCGCCACGCGAGCACGTGACGTTCCTGACGGCCATTCCGATCACCGCCAACGAGGCCGCCTGGGTACGCCTCAAGGGCGTCGACGCGTTGCGGGAGGCGTGGCGCCAGGACGGCGTCGACGTCACCGACCCCGAACGCGCCGCCGGTCCAGCCCTCCTGAGCCGCTACAGCCAGTGGTTGCGGCGGAAGTTGCGGTACAGGAACCCGCACGCGCACGCCATCAACAGCAGCACCGCCGGATAGCCCCAGCTCCACGACAACTCGGGCATGTGCTCGAAGTTCATGCCGTAGACGCCGGCGATCATCGTCGGCACGGCCGCGATCGCGACCCACGCCGAGATCTTGCGCATGTCGGTGTTCTGCTGCATGCCGACCTTGGCCAGCGCCGCCTGCACCAGTGAGGACAGCATCTCGTCGTAGCTCGCGATTCGGTCGGCCGCCAACGTCTGATGGTCGATCACGTCGCGCATGTAGCGCAGAACTTCCTTGGTCAGCAGGTCCTTGTGGTCGGAGTGGATCCGGCCCAACTCCACCGACAGCGGGGCCACGGCGCGGCGAAGCTCGACGACCTCGCGCTTGAGCAGGTAGATCTGCTCGATATCGGTCTTCGCCATCGAGGAGAACGCCTCCTCCTCGATGGCGTCGATGTCGCACTCGATCAGCCGGGTGACGTCCAGGTAGCTGTCCACGACGTGGTCGGCGATCGCGTGCATCACCGCGTAGGGCCCCAACGCCAGCTGCTTGTGCTCGTCCTCCATCTTCTTTCGCACGCCCGCGAGGCCCGTGTGATCGCCGTGCCGGACGGTGACGACGAAGTCGGGCCCGACGAACACCATGATCTCGCCGGTCTCGACGATCTCGCGGGCCAGCGCCACGGACTCGTGTTCGACGTAGTTGACCGTCTTGAGTACCAGGAACAGGGTGTTGTCGTAGCGCTCGAGCTTCGGCCGCTGGTGGGCGTGCACGGCGTCCTCGACGGCCAGCGGGTGAAGGCCGAAAACCTCGGCCACCGCCTGCATCTGGTGGTCATCGGGTTCGTGCAGGCCAACCCACACGAAGGCCGTCTGGCCGCCGGCTTCGAGTTCGCGGGCCTTCGCCAGGGCCGCCGCGTGCGTGTACTTGCCGGGCAGCCGGGCTCCATCGACGTAGATGGCACAGTCGACCATCGCCCGGGCGACGGGGATGTGGATGCGTTTGGCGTCGACACCGGGGGTGCGGGCCCGGCTGGCCCCGGTCAGCGAAGGCGGCAGCGCGCGGAACGACGGCATGATCCGACCTCCCCAGATGACAGACGGTGGGTCCGCCGGGAATGCTACGCGCGCACGCTGGTGACGGTCCTGCTCACACCGGGGAACCCGCCCCGGTGAGATTCCCGGGTGAAGTACCCTGACGCCGTGGCTGAAACAGAGAGCACCCCGCATCTCGTCATCGAGGACGACGAGATCTTCAAAGCCCACGAGGGCGGGAAGCTGTCGGTAGCGCTGAACTCCCCACTGGACACGCAGCGCGCCCTGTCGATCGCCTACACCCCCGGCGTCGCCCAGGTGAGCCGGGCGATCGCCGGCGATGTCACGCTCGCCAAGCGGTACACCTGGGCCAACCGCCTCGTCGTGGTGGTCAGCGACGGCACCGCGGTGCTGGGTCTCGGCGATATCGGTCCCGAGGCTTCGCTGCCGGTGATGGAGGGCAAGAGTGCGCTGTTCAAGACGTTCGGCGGGCTGGATTCGATCCCGATTGTGTTGGCCACCAAGGACCCCGACGAGATCGTCGAGACCCTGATCCGGCTGCGCCCGACGTTCGGCGCGGTGAACCTGGAGGACATCTCGGCGCCGCGCTGCTTCGAGATCGAGCGCCGGGTCATCGAAGCGCTGGACTGCCCGGTCATGCACGACGATCAGCACGGCACCGCGATCGTGGTGCTGGCAGCGTTGCTGGGCGCGTCCAAGGCGCTCGACCGTGACATGACGGCGCTGCGCATCGTCATCTCGGGCGCCGGAGCGGCGGGCGTGGCATGCGCGAACATCCTGCTGGCCGCGGGCGTCGCTGACATCACCGTGCTGGACTCCAAGGGCATCGTGCACGCCGGGCGCGACGACCTCAACCCGTTCAAGGCCGAACTGGCCGAGCGGACCAACCCGAACGGGCTGACCGGTGGGATCGCCGAAGCCCTCGACGGCGCCGACGTGTTCATGGGCGTGTCCGCAGGCCTGGTGCCCGAGGAGCTCATCGCCACGATGGCTCCGAGGGGCATCGTGTTCGCGATGTCCAACCCCGATCCGGAGATTCACCCCGACATCGCCAAGAAGTACGCGGCCGTGGTGGCCACCGGTCGCAGCGACTTCCCCAACCAGATCAACAATGTGCTGGCCTTCCCGGGCGTCTTCCGGGGCGCA
This sequence comes from uncultured Actinomycetota bacterium, assembly GCA_963779655.1. GTDB lineage: Bacteria > Actinomycetota > Actinomycetes > Mycobacteriales > Mycobacteriaceae > Mycobacterium. Next base: position 197,764 of record CAVZZD010000007.1, read on the forward strand.
CTGGACGCCGGCGCGCGACGGATCACCGAGAAGATGAAGGTGGCCGCTGCCGAGGCGATCCACTCCGTGGTCGGTGACGATCTGTCGGTGGATTACATCGTGCCGAGCCCGCTGGATCCAAGGGTCGGGCCCGCCGTTGCTGCGGCCGTGGCCGCCGCGGTTGATGAGGACCACAACTAAGCATCCGCCGGCTGGGCTCCGCGCTGTTGTGGGGCCTGCTGGTTGTGCTGCTCGCGGCCTGCGGCGGCCAGGGCGAGCCGACGGCATCCGGCTCGCTGCCGGTCGGCGCGTCGTCTGATCCCGAGTCGGTGCTGCTGGCCAACCTCTATGCCGCCGCACTGCGGAATTACGGCACCCCCGCGCATGTCGAGGTGATGGCCGACCCCCTGGCCGGCCTGGACTCCGGACAGGTCAGTGTGGTGCCCGGGTTCACCGGAGCGCTGTTGCAGACCTTCCAGCCCGGGGCACCCGGGCGCTCCGACGAACAGACGTACAAGGCCATGGTCGGCACTCTGCCCGAAGGGGTGTCGGTGGGGGACTACACCACCGCGGCCGAGGACAAGCCGGCCGTCGCGGTGACCGAGGCGACCGCGGCGGCCTGGGGTGGCCGCGACCTGACGGCGTTGGTGGGCCACTGTGCGCAGGTGAGCGTCGGCGCCGTGCGGCGCGCGCCCACACCGGCCGCAGTGGGCACGTGCAAGCTGCCGACTGTCCGTGAATTCGCCGATGACACAGCGCTTTTCGATGCGCTTCGGTCGGGCCAGATCAAGGCGGCCTGGACCACGACGGCCGATCCGGCGGTGCCCGCCGATGTGGTGGTGCTCGCCGACCGCAAGCCGGCGCTGATCCAGGCGCAGAACGTGGTGCCGCTGTACCGGCGCAACGAACTGAGTCAGCAGCAGGTGCTGGCCGTCAACCAGGTCGCCGGTGTGCTCGACACCGCCGCGCTCAAGCAGATGCGCCGGCAGGTCACCGACGGCGCCGATCCGCGGACCGTCGCCGAGGGGTGGCTCGCCGAGAACCCGCTCGGGCGTTAGTCCGGACGACGATGCGGGCGAGGTACGAGCCCGTTGAGGAGCCGGACAATCCGGTCTAGTGCGCGTTCGGCAGGAACCTGGACATCGCGCCGGAGAACAGGTTCTGGTACCCCGAACCGGTCAGCCGCACCACGACGTCGAGGGCCTTGGCGTCGGGACCGACCAGCACGCGGGCCTTCTTCTTGCGGACCGCCGACATGATGATCTTGGCGGCGCGCTGCGGGGTGGTGTTGGCCAGTCGCTTGTCGAACAGATGCGCGAGCTCCTTGGCGTCGAGTCCCTCGGCCGCGGTGGCGTTGCGCGCGATCGCCGTCTTGATTCCGCCGGGGTGCACCGTGGTGACCGCGACCGGATGCTTGTTGACCATCATCTCCTGGCGCAGCGCCTCGGTGAATCCGCGAACCGCGAATTTCGCCGCGTTGTAGGCGGACTGGCCCGGCACCGAGAAGATGCCGAACAGGCTGGAGACGTTGACGACGTGGCCGTCACCGGAGGCGATCAGATGCGGAAGGAACGCCTTGGTGCCGTTGACGACGCCCCAGAAGTCGACGTCGACGACGCGTTCCATGTCCTTGAACTCGCAGATCTCGACGTCCCCGGTGTGCGCGATGCCGGCGTTGTTGTAGATCTGGTTGACCTTGCCGAAGTGCTTCTTGACCTCGTCGGCGTAGAGCAGGAAGGCCTCGCGTTCGGTGACGTCGAGCCGGTCGGCCTTCACCTGGACGCCGATGGCCTTGAGCTGTTCCTCGGTCTTCGCCAGACCTTCGGTATCGACGTCGCTGATGGCGAGTTTGGCGCCGGAGCGGCCCAACTCGATGGCCAGGGCCTGCCCGATTCCCGAACCTGCTCCGGTGACGACGGCGACTTTCCCGGCGAAGCCTTCCATGAACACTCTCCTCTATTTCGACTCGTGTCGAGTTTAGCCAGTACCGGCGGTACCGCACAGTCGGGCGGGTTGACCACGCGGTGCGGCCTCCATGGTGCCGACGCCGAATGGCTCCGCACCAGCAGGAATATGCACCTGAATTCCGGCGCTCGAGGTGCAGTGTGTGCGCCCTGCGCGCTGGTGTGGGGTAACGCCGGGCCTTCCGCCTACGATGGCCACGATATGAAGCGCAACCGCATCGCGACCCTAGCGTCGCTCCTGGTATCCGTGGGGATGTCGGCCGGACTGTTCAGCGGAGCCGCTGCGCTGGCCGCCCCCGCACAGGCGGACCCCAGCACCGACCAGTTCCTTTCCGATCTCGGCACCATGGGCCTGACCGGCATCGACCCGGCCACGGCCACGTCGATGGGGCAGCAGGTCTGCCCGATGTTGGCGCAACCCGGCCAGGATGTCGCCGACGTCGCCGCCAGGGTGGCTGACGAGATGGGCCGGCCGCTCGGCCCGGCGACGATGTTCACCGGCCTGGCGATCTCGATCTTCTGCCCGGGTGCCGTTGCCTCGTTGGCCAACGGCCAGCCACCCATCCCGCTGGATCTGATCGGCACTGACGGTCTGGGGCCGCCGGCCACCGCCAGGCCGTGATGCAGCCGCAGCAACAGGCCGTAGATTCGCCTTTCCGTCACTTGGTCGGCGCGCAGCAGCCGATTCAAGTGAAGGTGAATCAGGCTCCCGTAGAGATCAGCCGGGGCACCCGTCATACCGCCGCTTTCGACGAGTTCGGCGAGCCTTGTCCTTGCGCTGGCGCCGGCTTCACGTAGGCGGCACAGTACAGCGTCCAGCGGTGGAAACGGATGCGAGTCGGCGAGCAGTGGCCGCAGCGTCGCCTTCCACCGGCGGTAATCCTGACCGGACTCGCGCCGCGAGCCGGCGCGCATGGCATACCACTCGGCGCGCTCGCCCGCCGGCAGCCCGAGACCGCTGAGCAGTGCGTCGACCGTCAGCGCGGCGATGGGCAAGGGCTCCGGCAAGAGTTGACCGGACATGTCCAGCGACAGCAGGTCGAGAACCGCGCCGCTGTCCGCGGTGAACAGGTCCTCGGCGACACTCATCGCCCCGGGTCCGCCGAACCGCGCCGTCTCGCGCTCATACGTGTCGATCGCATACCGCAGACATGCGCCGGACGTCGTGAGACCGGTTGCCCAGTACAGGATCCGCGGCAGCAGTTCGGCCACCAGGCGAGCGGGATCGCCGTGAAACCGGAGTCGAACGTGAGGGCCTGTGTCGGTGTATCGGATGAAGAACCACTCGGTGAAGTCGACGTCGGCCAGCTCCCGGGTCAGTTCCCGGATGGGACCCCTCAGCAGGTCCTCCTCCATGTAGTGCCCGACGTAGAGCTTCACGAACAACCAGTCGCTACCGGGTGTGCGCAGTTCGACGTCGCACGTTCTGGTTGTCGGCGTCGTACCAGGTGCCGGTATCGGAGTTCGTCGAATCAAAGGCACGACGAATTCGGCCGCGAATCGACCGTCGCTGTCATCGGACAGCCACATGTCCGTGGGCTCGGGGAACACCTCGGTGAGGACGGTCGAACCATTGCCACGACCAAGCGTGCGGCGCAGCTCCTCCGTGTCGGCCGGTTGGGTGAGGTCCAGCGGAAGAATCCGGTCGTTCGCGGCGATCGCAAGCCGTCCGGGCGCATCCCACTTGGCGCGCCAGTCATCCACTGCACCACCGAACGCACAGGGATCGTCGAACACCTTGCCGTCGAATTCGTCTCGCTGTAAACGCCATTGCGCCGGCGACAGGACGATTCGGCCATAACGCAGCCGCGGCAGGAATGGGAACGACGAAGCCGGCCCCAGGAGAACCCGCTCAGCTGCCGTACCCCATCGCGTCCGACCTCGGACAGAAACCGGCACACCGGTGGCGCGCCTGCCGGGTTCAGCATGTGGCCCGCGGTGATGACCACCTCCTCGCCCGTCGTGCCCCACTTCAGGCTGAAGCGGCCGCCGTCCACGCCGACGACCAGTTCGTCGACGGGGATCGTCCGGCTAGGCTTCACCCCGGGGGTGACACCAACCGCGATCTCATAGGGCCGCGGGTGGGTTCGGGTCGACACGTTGGCCAAGCGGGCCGACCTCGGCGCGTACACGAGTTCAGCCACGATGCGGCCGGGCATCCGCTCTTGCTCAATCGATGCGATCTGCGCCAACGCCGCGTCTGCTCCGCCGACGAAGTCGGCGAAACGGCCCAACATCCGTCCTGCGGCATTGCTGCCGATGCTGGGGCCGATCGTCAGCAGGAAGTCACCCGCGTCAACGGCGGCGCGCGATCTGGCTGCGATCACCACCGTCAGCTCGAGACTGACGGGAATGTCGGCCGGCGATACGCTGTCGGCTCCGAGGTGGCCGAGGGTCTCGGAGTCAAGGACGACACACCGCGTGCGCTCGCGCAGCGCGTCGATCGCCAGCTTGAGGCGAGTTCGACTGTGCAAAGGCCGGTGCGACCCCGCGCCTCCGGATGACCTGGACGGCAGTGGGCCGACGCCGAAATTCGGGTCGAGCATTTCGAGCAGAGCGACGTCACGGTGTCGGCCGTAGCGTGCCTCGAACAATCGGCGATACGAATCGAGATGCGAGGTGCCCCGCGATGCCGGGCTGACCCGCAGCAGGATCTCCGCCGCGCGGGCCGCCTCGTCCGCGACGACTCGCGAAACGGTGCGGGACGAGAAAGCCAGCGCGGAATCGACTTGAAACGGCGAGTTCTCGGTCGGCATCACGTCGCGTGCGATCGCAACGGCGTTGCGAAAGCCGGCCTCGCCGGGTTCGGGTTCACCATCCCACTCGGCTGCGGCCTCGAGAACAGATGCCAGTGCCTCGCGATGCTTGCCCGCAGCGGGAATCGCCTCGAGGCGATCGAGGGTGTAGCGGGCAGGACAGCTCACCGTGAGCGGGGGACGGAGGTCGGTCATGAGCAGTGTTTGCCTGCAGAGTTCGTCCAGGAGGCCGCGCACCTGCTCCGCTGTCGCGCCGGGAGTCCGGTCGAGAAGGAGTGCCGCAAGCTCTTCGTAGGGGATGGGTGTGCGCGCCTCGGCGAGTGCTGCGCGGACCACCGCGGTTGCCCGGATCGACACCGACAATGGGGCGGCGTCGTCGCTCCTGGCTATCCGCTCGGTGAGGAACACCCGGCCTGCGCGAATGAATGCGGCGGGGTTGGCGGTGAGCCGTGACTGCGAACGGATGTCCGGATCGGCTTCTGCGCGATCGACGATCGCCATCAACCACGAGGCGTCAGGGCGGGTGCGCTGAGGCCGGCGACCGCGCGCGATCGTGAGGGTAGTGTGGTCACCGAATTCGGCAAGGCCAACACCGGCGAAGAGCCCCAGAGGTGTGGGGCGCCTGGACATCCGGACGAGATAGCGACGCAGCGCCGGAACCGTGGCTGCGGGGACGCCGCTGCCGTTCTTCGTCAATGCATCGCTGAAAACGAGACTCCCCGCGGCAAGGGCCGCCCGAACGTCCGCGACAGTGCTCGCGAAGGGTCGTCACGAAATCGGTCCATCGTGTCGGCGGGCAGTAGGGGAGCCCGCACAACCGTGAAATCCAGCGGTTCGTAGAGGGACTCAGGTGATTGATCCCTCATGACAGCAACAAGACCCGGTCCCACGCCGGTTCGGCGGACGATGCGACGGCCAGCAACGAAAGCACGACACCGGACGCGCCGTCGAGGAGGCCGGGGTGATCGACCCGGTGACCGGATGGCTCCAGATTGCGGTAGCCGAACCGGGATTCCGGTTCGTGCATGCCTATGAGCTGAGTGGTCAACGCGTGTGCGGCGTCGGTGAAAACGGGCTCGGCGCAGTCGTGCGCAAACCGTAGGGTGATCTGCAGAAGGCCGGCCACACCGTGACAGAGCGCCGGCGAGTCGATACGCCGAAGGGGTATGGGGCGTGCATACACCGCCGTCATGGCTGCAACGGCGGCCTCTCGGTACTGGGCGTCATCGCAAGCGACTCCCGCCAGCCACAGCGCCCGTGCAATACCCGGGGGTCCGTAACACCACGCCGTGCGGCTCATCCGCGCAGCCGGACGGTTGTCGATCTCGTCGGCCGCCCCCACCGCGGATGTGTGTGGGAAGTTCACCCCCCATTCGTCGGTGAACTGCGACCGCAGGAGTCGTTCGGCAATACGCACGATGGCCGCGCGTTGTCCCTCCACGTCGACACCTGTGATGGTTGCGATCGATAGAACGGTCAGTGGTCCCGAAATCCCGTGTGCAAGGCCCAGATTGACGTGGCCACCGGGGTGCAGCACGTTCTGGGAGTCGTTGGAGTTTCCGGGGTCGGTATACCAGCGCGGAACCCCGGAAGCATCCTCGGCCGAGAGGTGGATCAGCGCGTGCAACACCGTCTCCAGCGACCGGTGGCATGGTGGCGAGCTTCGGCGCGCGAGCAGGTATCGAGCGGTCCCGGTCATCCCGGCGATCACGTCGAAGCACGAGACGGCCAGTCCACGAGGAGATGACCTGAGGATCTCGGTCGCCTGCTTCTCGGAGGACACCGCAATCGTGGAATCCAGTTTCTGAAGGAGTGTTCGATACCGGGCACTCCCACGAGCGAGAAGGTCGGCGGCGGTCGCCGTGCCGACGAGGCCGAGTTGGCCGACTGCGGGGTCGACAATTTTCTCTAGACCCCGTACCGCCCAGCTCATCTGGTCGTGTCCGACCTGGGCCCACCCGCCGTCCGGATCAGCGCTTTCCAGCGCGGCACACATCAGTGCCAAACCCGCGCAACCCTGCCAGAGACTTTCCGGGCGCCAGCGCATGAGCCTCGGTTCGTCGGCGCGACTCATCGCCGTCGAGACGGCGTCTGCGACTTGGCGCGGGTCGCTCAGCCGTCTGCCCGTGTCGAGCGCAAGTTCGAGAGCGACTCCTGCTTTGTCGTCACGAAGTACGTGTCGCCAGGCCTCCGGTGATCCCATCCAAAGTGCGCGCTGTATCGGGCGAAGCTAGTCGTCGTCGTCGTGGTCTGGGTCATCCCCGCAGTCAGCGGTGCCTCCCGGCCCGTCTCCGCAGCCGTCCGACTGGTCTTCGCAGTACCGGCCGGGGAAGGTGAAGATTCCGCCGCATTCCTCCAGTTGCTGGTCACAGGTCTCGGAGGTATTACATCCATGCGTCAAGCAGCCGCAGGTGTTGTCGTCGGTCGCGGCGGCTTGCGGCCACAGGCCTCCGCCCGGCACGTCGCCAATGATCGGCTGCACATCTGGATTGACCGAGAGCCGGATGTCGAGATCGAACAGTTCTGCAACGTGCGACATGTGCATCACCCCTCATGGGTTGGCATCCGCCGGCTTCCGCCGCATCAACCCGATCGCGGCGACCCCCGCTGGGTTGCGATTGGCACGAAACCGCTGCAACCCGCTTGGATTTATGCCACGGGTGCGGGTTCCGATGCCCGAAATTGAAGCGCGTGACGTAAGTGTTCCGTGATGAACGGGTCTATGACGGTTCTGCGCTTTGTGCGGATTATCTGTTCCACCTCGGGGAAACCGGCGTACTCGGCAAGTGCGCTCGCGGAGAAGACTTTCAGGCGCTCGTCTGCCGCCCGCGCCAGCAGAATGTTTCTCGTGCACCATGCCATCCGGCGGTTGAACCGGGCGGTCTCGGTGACGGCGTCGCAGTGATGGAGCAGAAACCACCCGACGTCCGACGCTGCCCGGATGACCGGGGAGTAGTCCACCCGGAAGCGGAATGCACTTTGCATCGCCGTGAGGACCGGCTGAACTTCGCTGACGATCTTCGCCTCGGCGGTCAACTGGAACGCGAACAGGTCACCCGACCGCGCGTACCGCAGAAGGAGGTCGAGGGGGTACCGGGATACCTGGAACGGCCCGCTTGCCGTCTCGCCGGACGGTCCGTCTGCAGTAACGCGATGAGGTCCACATCAGAATCAGGGTCGTGGTCACCACGTGCGCGGCTGCCGTACAGCAAAACACTGAGAACCGATGTCATCGCTCCGGACCCTGCGCACAAAGAGGGGTCGATGACCGGCCCACACTCAAACTGAATTGTGTGACGGAACGGAGCACCGACCCTATCTTTGAGGACGACGCGGAGGCCGCCTCATTTGAGAGCGTACGCCGCAGTTCACGCGGCGTCTACGGTTCGTCAATCGCTGTTCACTGTGCCGATTGGGGCGTTCAGGTGACGTCAGCAGCTGTGCGGAACGGTGACGAGATCCGTTCCCACATGACGTTGAAGTCGGCGAGGAATGCGGAAGTGAGGTCGGTGTCCCCGCGGAACAGAATCCGGTGCTCGGTGTGCCGGCCTGAGGAATCCGTCGACATGTTGGCTGTGCCCGTGAGCACGGATTGTCCCTCGGGGTGAATGACGTACTTCTGGTGCATCATCCGGTGCCCGGCCCGAAGCCAGATGGGGAGGCTCTCCTCGTAAGCTGCGGCCGCCAGCCGGAACGATATGGGCCGGCCGACATGGCCGTCGAGGATCACCATCAGCCGCACCCCCCGCCGAGCGGCTTGAAGCAGCGCCCCGTACTCGGGCACTCGCGCCGACAAGCCGTACATCGCGACCATGAGTCGTTCGTCGGGCTGCGCCCGGGCGATCATGTCGAGCGCGATGTTGGACAGCGTGACGGGAACTCGCTTGGTCTGACCGGACGGCTTGCGCAACTCGAACCGTCGGGCCCGGTTCGGCCCGGCGTAGCCGGCCGAGGCGGCGGAGTCGCAGGAACTGCGGGAGCTGAAGGCGATGACCGCCCGCACCTCGCCGTCGAGTTGCTCCGATCGGCTCCTCAGCGCGATGTCGCCATCAAGCGGCGGGCTGACGTCCTCGCCACGACCGATACCGACCACATCGGTGGCCGGACAGCCTGGATCGCAACGGTATTCGGCGAGAATCGCGTCGAAATGCGCTCGGACCTCCGGTGGCGAAAGCGTCGTCCTTCCGTCGCACCACATGGCCGCGAATTCGAGCTCCATCGCGTTCATCACGTCGACCGACGGCGCGTCGCGATCGTCGAGCACCAACAGATTCTCGTAGCTGCGGGCTGATCGGCCGGTCCAGTTGAAGCTTCCACACACCAGGATGCGGGGGGCACCGTCGACGATCACCGCGAGTGTCTTGTGGTGCAACAGTCCCCGGCTCGCCCGATAGGACCACCGGATCCGGTCCGTGTGTGGGTCCCACACGTAGGGCTGGTCGTTCTTGTATCGGACGATGAGGTTCGGCAGTGCTGCCTCGGACAGCTCCCGCACCCGTCGGCCTGAGCCCTCCGCGCCCTGAGCCCAGTCGGCGATGATGCGGATCGACATGGCCGGCCGTGTCCGCGCCGTGCTGAGCAAGAGCCTGGCAATCGCCTCATCGGTGAACGAGAAGGTCATGATGTGCACGTCGACGCGGTGACGGTCGCTCAGCGCAGCCGCGTATTCAATGACCTCACACACCCGTGCACTGAGTCCGGCGCCGCCGGTGATGCTGGTGAACAGCGCCTCCACCCCGGCGCCGAAGTTGTGTCCGAAAGGGCTCAGGTACGACCGAACGCCTCGTCGAGGATCTCCTGCTGTTCGACGGCATGCACCTTGGACGAGCCGGACGACGGAGCGGACATCGCACGTCGCGAGATCCGCTTGAGGCCCGTCAGGTAGTCGGGCAGCAACTCGGGCAGAGCCAGACCGAAGGTCGGCCAGGCACCCTGGTTGGCCGGCTCCTCCTGAACCCAGCAGAACTCCTTGGCGTTCGGATACTGCGCCAGGGTCTTGGCCAGTCGCTTGTTCGGCACCGGGTAGAGCTGCTCGATCCGGACAATCGCGACGTCCTCGCGTTTGTCCTTGGCCTTCTTGGCGGCGATGTCGTAATACAGCTTGCCGCTGCACAACAGGATGCGCGTCACCTTGCTCGCGGTCGCCGACCCCGACTTCGTAGGTGGGTTCCTCGAGCACCGACCGGAACTTCGTCTCGGTGAAGTCCTTGATATCGCTGACCGCAGCCTTGTTGCGCAGCATCGACTTCGGGGTGAAGACGATCAACGGACGGTGGATGCCGTCCAGCGAGTGCCGCCGCAAGAGGTGGAAGTAGTTCGCCGGGGTCGACGGCACCGCCACCGTCATCGATCCCTCCGCGCACAACTGCAGGAAGCGCTCGATACGGCCCGAGGTGTGGTCGGGACCCTGGCCCTCATGGCCGTGCGGCAGCAACAGCACGACGTCGGACAGTTGTCCCCACTTGGCTTCGCCGGAGCTGACGAACTCGTCGATGATCGACTGCGCGCCGTTGAGGAAGTCGCCGAACTGCGCCTCCCACAAAACCATCGCCTCGGGGTTGCCCACCGAGTAGCCGTACTCGAAGCCGACCGCGGCGAACTCCGAGAGCGCAGAGTCGTAAACCAGGAACTTGCCGCCGGTCGGGGTGCCGTCCTCGTTCAGGGCCAACAGCTGCAACGGGGTGAACTCCTCGCCGGTCTTTCGGTCGATGATTACCGAGTGCCGCTGGGTGAACGTGCCGCGGCGGGTGTCCTGACCGGACAACCGGATCAGCTTGCCTTCGGCGACAAGGGTTCCCAGTGCCAACAATTCACCGAATGCCCAGTCGACCTTGCCCTCGTAGGCCATCTCGCGGCGCTTGTCCAACACCGGCTGCACGCGCGGATGCACGGTGAAGCCCTCGGGAACCGCCAGGTGGGCATCGCCGATGCGGGCCAGCAATGCCTTGTCGACTGCCGTCGACAGCTTGACCGGAATGACCTGGTCGGACTCCACCGACTCGCTGGGCTCGACCTCGTGCTTCTCCAGGTCGCGGACCTCGTTGAAGACCCGTTCGAGCTGTCCCTGGTAGTCGCGCAGGGCGTCCTCGGCCTCTTTCATGGAGATGTCACCGCGGCCGATCAGCGATTCGGTGTAGGTCTTGCGGACACCGCGCTTGTGGTCGATGACGTCGTACATCGCGGGTTGGGTCATCGACGGGTCGTCGCCCTCGTTGTGCCCGCGGCGGCGGTAGCACAGCATGTCGATGACGACGTCCTTCTTGAACTTCTGCCGGAAGTCCACCGCCAGTCGGGCCACCCAGACGCAGGCCTCGGGATCGTCGCCGTTGACATGGAAGATCGGCGCCCCGATCATCTTCGCGACGTCGGTGCAGTACTCCGAGGAGCGTGAGTGCTCCGGTGAGGTGGTGAACCCGACCTGGTTGTTGACGATCATGTGGATGGTGCCGCCGGTGCGATACCCGCGCAGCAGTGCCAGGTTCAGCGTCTCGGCCACCACGCCCTGACCGGCGAATGCGGCGTCGCCGTGCAGCATCAGCGGCACCACCGTGAAGCCCTCGGCGGTATCGCCCTTGTTCAGCAGATCCTGCTTGGCGCGCACCAGGCCCTCGAGCACCGGGTCGACGGCCTCCAGGTGCGACGGGTTGGCGGTCAGTGACACCTGGATGTCGTTGTCGCCGAACATCTGGATGTAATTGCCCGAGGCGCCCAGGTGGTACTTCACGTCGCCCGAGCCGTGCGCCTGGGACGGATTGAGGTTGCCCTCGAACTCGCCGAAGATCTGTGCGTACGGCTTGCCGACGATGTTGGCCAGCACGTTGAGGCGGCCGCGGTGCGGCATGGCGATGACCACCTCATCGAGGCTGTGTTCGGCGCACTGGTCGATCGACGCATCCATCATCGGGATGATGGTCTCGGCGCCCTCGAGCGAAAATCGCTTCTGGCCAACATATTTGGTCTGCAGGAAGGTTTCGAAGGCCTCGGCGGCGTTCAGCCTGCTGAGGATGTACTTCTGCTGGGCCACCGTCGGCTTGTCATGCTTGACCTCGATGCGCGCCTGCAACCAGGCCTGCTGCTCGGGTTCGAGGATGTGGGTGTACTCCACGCCGATGTGGCGGCAGTAGGCGTCGCGCAACACCGACAACACGTCGCGCAGTTTCTTGTGCTCGGCCCCGGCGAACCCGTTGACCTTGAACTCGCGGTCCAGATCCCACAGCGTCAGACCGTGGGTGAGCACGTCGAGGTCGGGGTGGCTGCGGAAGCGGGTCTTGTCCAGGCGAAGCGGATCGGTATCGGCCATCAGGTGACCGCGGTTGCGGTAGGCCGCGATGAGCTCGATGACCCGGGCGTTCTTGTCGTGGATCGAATCGGGATTGTCGGTCCGCCAGCGCACCGGTTCATACGGGATGCCGAGCTCACGGAAGATCTCGTCGTAGAACTCGTCGTCGAGCAACAGGTGGTGGACGGTGCGCAGGAAATCGCCGGACTCCGCGCCCTGGATGATGCGGTGGTCGTAGGTCGAGGTCAGGGTGATCAGCTTGCCGAGCCCGATGTCGGCGATGCGTTCTTCGCTGGCGCCCTGGAACTCGGCGGGATACTCCATGGCGCCGGCGCCGATGATCGCGCCCTGCCCGGCCATCAAACGCGGCACGGAGTGCACGGTGCCCAGCGTGCCCGGGTTGGTCAGCGAGATCGTCACACCGGCGAAGTCCTCGCGCGGTGAGCTTTCCGTCGCGCGCGCGCCGCACGATGTCCTCGTAGGCGGCGATGAACTGGCCGAACGCCATGGTGTCGCATCCCTTGATCGCCGCCACGACCAGTGAGCGCTTACCGTCCTTGCCGTGCAGGTCGATGGCCAGACCCAGATTGGTGTGAGCCGGCGTGACGGCGTTGGGCTTCCCGTCGATCTCGGCGAAGTGCCGGTTCATGTTCGGGAAACTCTTGACCCCCTGCACGATCGCGTAACCGAGTAGGTGGGTGAAGCTGATCTTGCCGCCGCGGGTGCGCTTGAGGTGGTTGTTGATGACGACGCGGTTGTCGATCATGAGCTTGGCCGGGATGGCGCGCACGCTGGTAGCGGTCGGCACGTCCAGCGATGCGTTCATGTTCTTGACGACGGCTGCGGCCGCGCCGCGCAGCACCTGGCTTTCTTCGATCGGTGCGGCAGCCGCGGGCTTGGCCGCAGCGGGTGCCGGTGCGGCGGCCGTCGCCGGGGCGGGCTGCGCGGGTGCCGGGGTGGCCGGCGTCGGCGCCGGAGCGCTGGGGGCTTGAGCGGGTGCGGCAGGCGCGGGGGCTGCGGCCTGTGCGCCGGGCTGGCCGTTGGCCGACGACGGGGCCGCTTCGCCCACCGGTTCGGGGTTGTAGTCGACCAGGAACTCGTGCCAGCTCGGGTCGACGGACGACGGGTCGTCACGGAACTTCCGGTACATCTCCTCGACCAACCACTCGTTCTGGCCGAAGGGTGAAGTGGTACTGCTCACGGCGGCTGCTCGCCTCAATTCATCTCGTAACTACACATCGTCTGGCAGGCGCGGCGTTGTGCCTGCCACCTCTTCTCGGCGACCCACAACTCACCGGCTGCGGTTGTTTCCGCCGGATCAAGGCTATCGCGTGTGCCGTGTGCCAGACCACGTAAGCAGGGCGAATCCGTGAATGTCACACTTCCGGCCGAACCGGGCCGACTCAGTGCCCGCTGTTGTCACCGACGGCAGGCAGCACGTGCAGCGCGCCGGGCCACCGGGCCGGTGCCGGTCCGAACGCCGTACGCGCGTTGTCGATGATGCGCTTGCCCATCATCCGGTTGCCGACCCCGCCGATGCCGGCACCGATGCCGACCGGCAACAGCTTGCCGAACATCAGCGCACCGCGTTTGACCGTGTACTTCTTGACGAAGAACTTCATCAGCTTGGCGTTCACCTGCGACATGGCCGCGCCTTCGGACAGCCAGGCACCGTTGGTGCGGCCGGGGCCGAGCAGTCGCGAGACGACATGTTTACCGTCATCGCCGGCAAGCGCGGCCAGCACCACCGTCCTCCGGCGCTCCTTGTCGTTCGGCGAGATTCCGTGGACTTCGGCGACGGCCAGGACGAATACCGCCGTGGTCTCCAGAAACAGGGCGGTCTCGCCGGCGATCAACGACAGTGCGATCAGCGTGCCGACACCGGGGATCAGTGCTGCCGAGCCGACCGCAGCACCACTGGCCATCACCGCGGCCAGGTAGTGCTTCTCCAGCCTGGTGACCATCTCAGCCGGGCTGGCGCCGGGATACTTGCGGCGGAGCCGGTCGACGTAGGTACGGATCGCCGGGGCCTGGAGCCGGGAGCCGGTCTCGAGCACATGCGACAGGATTCGCGCCGAGGTGCCGGGGTCGTCGTCGGAAGCGGCGGGCAGATTCTCCGGTGCGGACTTGTTGCGACCCCAGCTCATCTGTGTGCCTCCTGCGTCATGGCCTGATCTTCAGGCTAACTGCACTGCAACGAACGGTGCGAGGTATCAGGTGCCCGACTCCGACAGTGACATCGGTAACTGTGCTGAAATTGGTGGATGCCGCAGGTCGGCGCGGTTGTGGCGAGCATCGGTTGACCGTATTGTCGCCCCGACTGGACCGGGTCGTTCCAGGTGGGCTGCAATCGGATGGAATAGTCGGTAGAAATCATCGTGCCGACGCCCCCTGCGAACCGGGGCATCGTGGAAGTTAGCCGGAGCGAGGTGGCGATATGAGTGCGCCGAAACGAGGGCGGCCCGCAACCCGGCCGTCCGCGTCGACACGCGCCGGTTCGCCGCGTCCCGCACCCGGTCGGGCCGCCGCCAGGCGCCCGCCGCCCAAGGCGCCGGCGCAGGCGCAGGCGAAGAGACCGACCGGTCAGCGTCCGCCGCAGAAACAGCCGGTGCCGAAGCCTCAGCGTCCCGCGCCGCCGCCGGTGACCCGGCCGTGGAATGCGCTGTGGGCCATGATGGTCGGCTTCTTCATGATTCTGGTCGACTCGACGATCGTCGCGGTCGCGAACCCCAGCATCATGGAGCACCTGCAGACCGATTACGACGCGGTCATCTGGGTGACCAGTGCCTACCTGCTGGCCTACGCTGTGCCACTGCTTGTCGCCGGTCGGCTGGGTGACCAGTTCGGGCCCAAGAACCTGTACCTGATCGGCTTGTTCGTCTTCACCGCCGCATCCCTGTGGTGCGGGCTGGCCGGGTCCATCGAGACCCTCATCCTGGCCCGCGTCGTGCAGGGCATCGGAGCGGCCCTGCTGACCCCGCAGACCTTGTCGACCATCACGCGGATCTTCCCGCCGGAGCGGCGGGGTGCCGCGATGAGCGTCTGGGGCGCCACCGCGGGTGTTGCGACGCTGGTCGGCCCTTTGGCCGGTGGAGTCCTGGTGGATCACCTCGGCTGGAAGTGGATCTTCTTCGTCAATGTGCCGATCGGCGTCATCGGCCTGGCCTTGGGCTACTGGCTCATCCCGGTGCTGCCGACGCAACGGCACCGTTTCGACGTCCTCGGTGTGCTGTTGTCGGGGGCGGCCATGTTCCTGGTCGTGTTCGGTCTGCAGGAAGGCGAATCCCGGCAGTGGCCGATGTGGATCTGGGCGATGATCGCCACCGGCGCCGTCCTGATGGCGCTGTTCGTCGTCTGGCAGGCGGTCAACAAACGCGAACCGCTCATCCCGCTGCGCATCTTCCGGGACAGAAATTTCAGCCTGGCCAACGTCGGCGTCGCGGTCATCGGCTTCGCCGTCACCGCGATGATCGTGCCGCTGATGTTCTACGCCCAGGTGGTGTCCGGACTGACCCCCACCCGGTCGGCCCTGCTGACCGCGCCGATGGCGGTGATGTCCGGTGTGCTCGCCCCATTGGTCGGCAAGATCGTCGACCGGGCCCACCCGCGCACGGTGATCGGGTTCGGGTTCTCGGTGCTCGCGATCGCGTTGACGTGGTTGTCGATCGAGATGACGCCGACGACCGCGATCTGGCGACTGCTGCTGCCGTTCCTGATGATGGGCATCGGGATGGCGTTCATCTGGGCACCGCTGGCGGCGACCGCGACGCGCAACCTGCCGCCGGACCTGGCCGGAGCCGGATCGGGTGTCTACAACGCCACCCGTCAGGTGGGTTCGGTGCTCGGCAGCGCGGGCATCGCGGCGTTCATGACCTCACGGATCAGTGCGGAGATGCCCGGCGGGCAGACCCGCCCGCCGGGGCAGGCGGCGATGCAACTGCCCGAGTTCCTGCGCGAGCCGTTCGCGGTGGCCCTGTCGCAGTCGGTGCTGTTGCCGGCCTTCATCGCGCTCTTCGGGGTGATCGCAGCGATGTTCATGGTGGGCATGGTCAAACCGGCCGGCGCGCGACGCGGCCCGGCACGCACGGGCCCTGTCGCCGCGCCGCGCACGGCGGTTGGCAGGCCGGCCAGGGGTGACAACGGAGGCGACAAAGCCGACGCCCGTACCGAGATCATCCCGCAGCTACCCGACGATGTCCTGTTCGACAGCCCCTACCGGCGTGAGTTCGCCTCGCAGCCGAACTTTTTCGCGCACATTGACTACGAAGACGCGGCGCACGGTCTGGGCGCCCATCCCGAGGGGTACATCGACGACGACGAAGACGGCTACGTCGAGTACCTCATCACGCTGCCCGTTACCCCGGACATCATCGGGCGTCCCCCCGCGAAACGCGCCGAACCCGAGGTCGCCGCACCCGCCCCCTACCTCGAGTCCGATGACGGTGACACCGAACCGCTGGCGACCCACGTCGAGCGTCCGCGACCCGCCCCGGCAGGTTCCTGGCACAGCGGTCCTGTCGAGTCCTGGCACAGTGCGCTCAACGACGAGCCGGTCGAAGATTTCGCCGGCGAGCCGGTTGAGGAGCCGATCGGCTTCGCCCACAACGGGTTCCACGTCGACGAGAACCAGCGGTTCCAGCCACTGCCGCCGCCGTCCACGATGAGCGCGGAGTCACGCTCCACCGACGGGTTCGACCGCCTGGCCGACCGCATCGACACTTTTTCGGCCAGCTTCACCGATCTCGTTGACCGGCAACGGAATTCGTTTCCGGAATACGGCTATGCGGGCCATCCTGGCGAGCGCCCGTCGCGGCACAGCCTGCCCGAGGGCGACGCCACCGACGGCCACTCGGGGCGGCACTATCGTGACGATCCGGACGACACCCCCAACTACGGCAGGCACTCACGGCCACGGCACGACTGAGGGTGTCCCGGTCAGCCCGCGGTCAGGCCGCGCCCCGTCAACGTCAGGAACGCGCCCAGGTCCACCAATCCGTGGGGGGTGCCGGGCAGGTACTCGGTGAGCGTCTCCGACTGGACGACCACCGCGGCGTACTGCGCACGGCTGACTGCGACGTTGAGCCGGTTTCTGTTGAGCAGGAACGAGATACCACGCGGCACGTCGTCGATCGACGATGCGGTCATCGAGAAGAACACCACCGGCGCCTGCTGGCCCTGGAACTTGTCGACCGTGCCGGCACGCACCCCGCCGAGGCCGGCCCCGTCGAGGTGGCGCCGCAACATCACCACCTGCGCGTTGTACGGCGTGACGACCAGCAGGTCGCCCGGCGCCAACGGCCTGGTGACGCCCTTGTCGTCGGTCCAGTCCCGGCCGAGGAGTCGATGGGCTTCGTCGACGATCGCCTGTGCCTCTTCGGGACTGTCGACGGAGTTGCCGTCGTGCGCGATGGTCAGCAGCCGAACCCCGGGCTGGTAGCCGTCGAGACGCCTTGCGGCCGTGACGGTTTCATTGGAGTGCAGTCGGCCGTCGTAGGACAGCCGCGACACCGCCGCGCACACCGCCGGGTGCATGCGGAACGAGTGGCCCAGGAAGTACCCGCGCTCCGGCGGCAATGTGTGTTGTCCGTCGATCAGCCAGCCCAGCGCGGATTCGTTCACCGGTTCGGGGTGGGTGCCCTGGCTGACCTGAGGCAACTGTTGCGGATCGCCGAGTAGCAGCAGGTTGCGCGCCGTCGCGGCGACCGCGATGGTGTTGGCCAGGTTGAACTGCCCGGCCTCTTCGATCACCAGGAGGTCCAGGCTCGCCGGCAGGTACCCGGCCCGGGTTCGCGAAATCCCATGCGGTACCGCCGATCACGCAGCCCGCATGGTCGGCGATGAATCCGGGGTAGGCCTCCTTGGCGATCTCCACGCCACGGCGCGTCCGGTGTCCTGCTTGTCCTTCTTGGCCACCCGTTGTGGGTCGACGCCGGCGACTGATGACATCGCCGAACAGGTTCTCCACGACGGCATGGGACTGTGCGACCACACCGATGCGCCACTGATGTTCGTTGACCAGGCGGGCGATGACGTGTCCCGCGGTGAACGTCTTGCCCGTGCCGGGCGGCCCGTGCACGGCCAGATAGGACGAATCAAGGTCCAGCAGTGCCGCGGTGATGTCATCGACGGCGACGCCGGTCCGTGCGGCAGCGGCCCGCCGCTTCGGGTCCGGGGCGGGCAGCGCAGCAGGATGTCGAGCACCGCGCTCGGCGGCAGCGCGCGGCAGCCCCGCACGCGACCGTCTGCGCGGCGTCGTCGATCGCGGCCCGCTGCACCTCGTCGTTCACCGGCGGGCCCGGGGTCAGCGCAAAGGGCACCTGTCGAGAACACGCCCCCGGTTTTCGGTTCTCGCTCGCAGATGATCACCTCGCGTGGGCGCGTCCGGGTCGTCGCACCACTCGACGGTCGACGCTGCCGGCCGCCCGACGTTCCGGGTCATCGGTGAGCCCCGCCGGAGCGGGCGGGTTGTACAGCGCGAACGTGTTCTGCGTGAGCCCGCCCGTGGCGAATTCTCCGGTCAGCCGCACCCAGCGTTGCGGCTTCCTCGCACGGGTGCCGTCGGGGATGTGCCAGTCCGTCGATGACCTCCGCGTCGTCGGCGACGAAGACGTCGGCCTGGCCGCCCCATTCGTCGACCGGATTGTTGAGGCGGTCGAAATGCGCCCACCAGTAGGGCTTGTTCTCGCGCTGATGGAACCCGCGTGCGGCCCCGATCATCGCGACCGCCGTCTGTTCGGGGGTACGCGCGGCAAGCTCGTCGCCGACGAACGCGGTGAATGCGCGCTCGAGGGCGTCGTCGACCTCGATCTGTCCGGCGTCGCGGACCGATTGCGGGCCCATCGGTGCGACGCCGGATTCGAATGCCCGCGCCAGCAGCCAGTCCCGCAGTTTGCGGGTCGACCGGCAGTCGTAGCGGTTGTACTCCTCGATCTCCTTGAGCAGCACCGCCGCGTCGTCGGTCCGGCCGTCATCGCGCAGTTCGCAGTAGCGGGCGTACTGGGTGATCGAGTCGGCGGCGGTGGTGACCTCACCCGTGCGCAGGTCCGCGCCCATGTACAGCGGCTCGAGCGACTTGAGGCTGTAGTTCTCCGTGCCCACCCGAATGCTCTTGCGTACCAACGGGAAAAGGTCGACCAGCACGCCGTTGCGCAGCAGGTCGTCGACGTCGTCCTCACCGACGCCGTAGTTCCCGGCCAGCCTCAGCAGTGCCGTCTTCTCGTAAGGCGCGTAATGGTAGATGTGCATGTTCGGGTACCGGCGGCGACGTTTGCGCACCATCGCCAGGAAATCCTTCAGCGCGCGGCGTTCCTCGTCGCGGTCGTGCGCCCACAGCGGGTGGAAGCCGTCTCCCGCGTCGAGTACCCCGAACAGATACTCCAGGCCCCAGCTGCGGCCGTCGGCGGTCCACAGCGGGTCGCCCTCGAAGTCGAAGAACAGATCCCCACGGTCGGGGTCTGGCAGCAGCGCCAGCGGTTGCGCGTCGGCGACCTCGTAGGGCGGTCTGCCGTCCTCGCGCGGCGCGACCTGCAGCCGGGCCTGGGCGGTGAGCGAGCCGACCATTCGGTTCGGCAGGTCCTGCACCGGGCCGTGGTGTGCCGCCAGCGCGGCCGTGGTGGTGATCCCGGCGTTGATCAACCGGGCCCGCTGACTGACCCGCATGTTGGCCACCAGCAGCAGGTCGTCGGTCTCGCGGACCATGATGGTGCATTCCGGGCAGCGGAAGCATGCGCGCACGCCGTCATCCGTCCAGCGCACCGGCCCGTCCGCGGCGTAGTGATCGTCGAGAAGGCGCTGCAGCTCGGCGCGCCGGCTGCGGTACACCGGGACCAGCTCGTCGACGCGGTAGCGCGTCACCGCGCCGTTGCCCAGCACCAGTTCGGCTTCGTCGGCGACCGGCACGCCGGCCTCGGCCAGCGCGTCGGCGTAGGCGGCGAGTTGCAGGAGTGCCTCGACCTTGGCCGACCGTGCGAGTTTGGTGTCGCCCACCCGGTAGCGCTCGCCGTCGAGGATCAGGAAGTCGGCGAACCCGACGAACCGGCCGTCGAACATCGCGGCCTGATAGATCAGCCGGGGTGCGCGTGTCGACTGCTCTGGTGGTTGCCTGGGCCGCCGCCGTCAGACTCGCGACGGTGTACGGGGACATCGGCCTGCCGATGACGGCGACATCGCCGTCGGCCTGGTCCCGCAGAACATCGAGGTGGCGCTGTTCGTGCTCCTCGCCAAGGGTGGCGGTGCGGGCCAGCAGTGCGTCTTCGACGGACACCGCGGCGCCGCGGCCGAGCTTGGCGTCGAAGGCCCGCAGCAGCGCGTATTCGCACCGCGCCGCCGCGGCGAGGTCGGAGGCACTGTAGATGACCCGGTCATCGGCGACGAACACAGCAGCCACTGTAGGGCGTGGCACCGACACAGCCAGAGGGTCGGTACACCCTCTGCTCGGTGCTACGGCCAAACCGCCACCGGGGTTGCGCCATTCCAATCTCAGCTGGATTTCCACGACCCTGTTGGCGGTCTCGTCGTAGCACGCACGACAAGGTGCCTTCCGGCAGCCTCGGCGACCCCTCCGGCCGTCCAGCTCCCGGGTCGCGGGCCGGTCGCTCAGCCGCCGGGCGTGTTGCCGATCAGCTCCACCCCGTTGCCGTTCCAGTGGAACTTCACGACGCTGTCGAGGCCGAGGGCGCTGGTGTACTTCAGCGCCACGGTGTCACCGGTGCTCTGTGACGTGTCGATCCCGTTGAACCCGAAGGTGTCCGGCACGCCGGTGGGGATGTACTTGCCCTGGTGGAACAGCACCGCGCGGGTGTTCGGATTGGCGGCGTTGGTGTTGGCCTTGACGATCACCGCCGACAGTTGCGCGCATTCGTTGTAGTTGCCCGCCACCGGTTCGTTGTTCCAGGGCTGCTGGCTGCGCGGGTCCTTGGGCAGCTCCGAGATGGCCCGTGCGACGGCGGGCGCCGCAAGGTTGACCGCGCACGGGTCGGGCGGCGGCGTCGTGCTGGTCGGGGGAGGCGGCTCGGGAGTGGCCGACGTCGTCGGCGCGGTGGTGCTCGTCGGTTCCGGCGTCTTGGCGACGGTCGAGTCGCCCGACCCGCACCCCGTCAGGACGGCCAGCAGCACCACTGCCGCGGCGGCCGACGCCCGCAACGTCCACATTCGCGCCAGGCTACCGGCCAACTGTGCGCCGACTCGGCAGGCAGGGCCGGGTCCGCCCATTAGACTCCTACCCGATGACAACTGCCGACCCGGCCGAACCGGGTGCTCCCGCGGACACCGCGGTGACCTTCGCCGACCTGCAAATTCACCCCGCCGTGCTGCAGGCCGTCTCCGACGTCGGCTACGAGGTGCCGTCGGCGATCCAGGCGGCCACCATCCCGGCGATGATGGCGGGCTCCGACGTGGTGGGGCTGGCGCAGACCGGAACCGGTAAGACCGCTGCCTTCGCCATCCCGATCCTGTCGAAGATCGACGTGGACAAGAAGACCACCCAGGCGCTCGTCCTTGCGCCCACCCGGGAGCTGGCGCTGCAGGTCGCGGAGGCGTTCAGTCGCTACGGAGCCAAACTGCCGCGCATCACCGTGCTGCCGATCTACGGCGGTTCGTCGTATGCGGTACAGCTGTCCGGACTGCGCCGCGGCGCCCAGGTGGTGGTGGGCACACCGGGCCGGGTGATCGACCATCTGGACCGGGGAACCCTGGACCTGTCGGGCCTGGACTACCTGGTGCTCGACGAGGCCGACGAGATGCTGCAGATGGGTTTCGCCGAGGACGTCGAACGCATCCTCGTCGGCACCCCCGAGTACAAGCAGGTGGCGCTGTTCTCGGCGACCATGCCGGCGGCCATCCGCAAGATCACCACCAAGTACCTGCACGACCCGGTGGAAGTCACCGTCAAGGCGAAAACCGCTACGGCGGACAATATTTCGCAGCGCTACATCCTGGTCGACGGGCGCCGCAAGATGGACGCGCTGACCAGGCTGCTCGAGGTCGAGTCCTTCGAGGCGATGATCGTGTTCGTGCGCACCAAGCAGGCCACCGAGGAGGTGGCCGAGAAGTTGCGCGCACGTGGCTTCTCCGCCTCCGCCATCAACGGTGACATTGCGCAGGGGCAGCGTGAGCGCACGATCGCCGCACTGAAGGACGGCACCATCGACATTCTCGTCGCCACCGATGTCGCCGCGCGTGGTCTGGATGTCGAGCGGATCTCGCATGTGCTCAACTACGACATCCCCAATGACACCGAGTCCTACGTGCACCGGATCGGCCGCACCGGCCGGGCCGGAAGATCAGGTGCCGCAGTGCTTTTCGTCTCTCCCCGGGAGCGGCACCTGCTCAAGGCCATCGAACGGGCGACGCGGCAGAAGCTGATCGAGGCCGAACTGCCCTCCGTCGAGGACGTCAACGCCCAGCGCGTCGTGAAGTTCCGTGACTCCATCAGCGACGCGACTCGGCGCTCCGGGCTTCGACATGTTCCGCCGGCTCATCGAGGATTACGAACGCGACAGCGACGTGCCGATGGCCGACATCGCGGCGGCGTTGGCGCTGCAGTCGCGCAACGGCGCGGAGTTCCTGATGTCGCCCGAACCCCCACCGGAGAGGCATCGCCGGGATGACCGACCGGCCAAGTCCGCCGGGCCGATCCGACGTCATGACGGCGCGTTCGCGACCTATCGCATCGATGTCGGCAAGCGGCACAAAGTGATGCCCGGTGCGATCGTCGGCGCCATCGCCAACGAAGGCGGACTGCATCGCAGCGACTTCGGGCACATCAGCATCAGGAACGACTTCTCGCTGGTCGAGCTGCCGCCGCAACTTCCCCGCGAGACCCTCAAAGCCCTTGAGACGACGCGTATCCAGGGTGTGCCGATCAATCTGCGGCTTGACGGCGGGACGGGCCCGCGCGACGGGGACTCATTCGACAGGGCCAAGCGGCCGTACAAGAAGAAGCCCCGCAAGCCGCAATGACGCGTGTCGCAGGACCTGAAGCGCAGCGGAGTGGAGCAGGCGTCCGTCGGGGGCCGGGTTGCCGCGCTGACCGGCATCCGTGCGGTGGCGGCCATCCTGGTGGTGGCGACGCACGCCGCCTACACCACCGGCAAGTACAACTCCAGGCTACCTGGGACTGGTGTATTCGCGGATGGAGATCGGCGTGCCGATCTTCTTCGCGCTGTCGGGATTTTTGTTGTTCCGGCCGTGGGTGAAGGCGGCGGCCAGCTGGGTCACCCGCGCCGTCGGTGCGGCGGTACGCGTGGCACCGCGTCCGGCGCATCATGCCGGCCTACGTCGTGACGGTCCTGCTGGCCTATCTGATCTACCACTTTCGCAACGCCGGGCCGAACCCCGGCCACACCTGGGCGGGCCTGCTACGCAACCTCACCCTGACGCAGCTCTACACCGACAATTACGGCTACGCCTATCTGCACCAGGGACTCACGCAGATGTGGAGCCTGGCCGTCGAGGTGGCGTTCTACATCGCGCTGCCCGCGTTGGCGTACCTGCTGCTGGTGGTGTTGTGCCGACGGTCGTGGCGTCCGGGACTGCTGCTCAGCGCGATGGGTGTGCTCGGGTTGATCACCCCGGCGTGGCTGGTACTGGTGCACACCACGGACTTTCTGCCCGATGGGGCGCGGCTGTGGCTGCCCACCTATCTGCTGTGGTTTCTGGGCGGTATGGCGCTGGCGGTGCTTCAGGTGATGGGGGTGCGGTGCTACGCGTTCGTGGCGCTGCCGCTGGCGGTGGTGAGTTACTTCATCGCCGCCACCCCGGTGGCGGGGGAGCCCACGACCTCGCCGACGGGACTGGCCCAGTCGATCGTCAAAGCCGTGTTCTTCACGGCCATCGCGGCGCTGCTGATCGCGCCGCCGGCCCTCGGCGACGACGGCTGGTACACCCGGATGCTGGCCAGCCGGCCGATGGTGTGGCTCGGCGAGATCTCCTACGAGATCTTCCTGGTGCATCTGGTGATCATGGAGATCGCCATGGTCGAGGTGATGCGCAAGCAGGTCTACACCGGTTCGACGCTTCAGCTGTTCGCCGTGACCATGGTGTTGACGATCCCGGTGGCCTGGCTGCTGCACCGATTCACCCGCGTGCGGTCGTCCGTGCCGCCGAGCACTGTTTCAAGATAGGTTATGCTGCCCTAACTTAGAGGAGGGCAGCGGAGAATGGCTGAGCAGAAACCGTCACGTGGCATCCAGGGTGCGCTGGTCAAGTTGTGGCGGGGCGGCGACTATGAACTGACGGTGACGGGCCGCAGCGAGATCAGCCGCACTACCTGCGCCTGCACTTCGAATCCGGCGAGCTGCTGGCCGAGCGGCCGATTCACCCGACGATGTGGATCCGCGGGTGGTTTCCCGACGGCGACAGGTCGCATCAGCGCGGTTACACCCTGGTCAATCCCGACCCCGAAGCGGGCACCGTGGACATCGACTTCGCCATGCACGACGGCCTGGCCACCCGGTGGGCGCAAGGCGCCGAGCGGGGCGACAAACTGGAGGTGACGGTCCTCGGCAGCAACTTCGACCTGCCGAAGCCGGATCCAGCGGGCTATCTGATCGTCGGTGACACCGCGTCGCTGCCCGCCATCAACTCACTGCTGGCAGCGATCGGCGACATTCCCGCGCGGGTGTTCCTGGAGGCCGGCCACGACGACGACCGCCAACTGCCCGTCGAGGGAGTTACCCACGTGACGTGGGTGGATCGCAAGAACGCCGGCCAGGCGCTGATCGAGGCGGTCAGCGCAGCCGCGTTCGACGCGTCGGACCACTTCGGCTGGGTGGCGTGCGACAACCGGACCACCCGTAGCATCGCCAGGGTCTTCCGCGAGGACTACGCGATCCCCCGAAAGTCCATCAAGGCGCAAGGCTATTGGGTGGCCTGACCTGCCGGCGTGACGATCGGGACGAGGAACTCCTCGATCATCGCGCGCTCGTCGTCGGCGTCGCGGCCCGGGAAGATCAGCAGGGACGTCAACACCCGCACCAGCCAGCGGGCCTTGCGGTCGACGGCGTCGGGGTCGTCGGATGCCCCCAGCGACACCACGAAGGCGGCAACCATCGCCTTGATGACCTCGGAGTGTTCGGCGATCTCGGCACCGATCGGTGCGTCGCCGGCGGCGAACCACGACTGCAGCGCGGGACTGTTGCGCACCAGATCCAGCGAAGTGAGGAACCCGACGACGAGGCGTTCGCGCGGGTCGTCGAGTCCGGCGAGTCGCCCGATCATCTGAGTGTGCATCGCGTGGGCCTCGCGGTGCACATAGGCGGTGTGCAGCGCTTCCCGGTTCTCGAAGTACCGGTACAGCGTGGCCCGCGAACAGCCTGCTGCTTCGGCGATTTCGTGCATACCGACGGACGCGGCCGACTGCGTGGCGAACAGTTCTCCCGCGGCGTCGAGGATGCGCTCGGCCGCCACCTCGCTGCGTTTGGACGCCAGCCAGCTGTTGCCTGCCATCACTTCACCGTGAACGGAACGGACAGCGGGACGGCGCACGTAGCCGCCACCGGCCCAGACGATGCCCGACTCGTCGACCTCGAAATCGGGGCAGCGCGCCATCAGTTCGGTGAGCGCGACACGCGACTGCATCCGCGCCGCGGCCGCCCCCAGACAGTGGTGGGCGCCGTGGCTGAAGGTCAGGATGTTGCGGGGCCTGCGGGTGACGTCGAGTTCGCCTGCGTCGGGGCCATATTGGCGTTCGTCGCGGTTCCCCGAGCCGTAGAGGAACAGCACCCTACGGCCCTCGGGAACGGTGGTGTCGCCGACTGTCACGTCGCGGGTGACCGTTCGGCCCAGCGCCTGTGCCGGTGTGGTCAGGCGCAGGAACTCGTCGACGGAATCCGGTATCAGAGCTGGGTCTTCGGCCAGCAACCGTCGTTGGTCGGGCCGCTGGTGCAGCAGTTGGGTTGCGCCGCCCAGCATTCCGGTCGTGGTGTCGTTACCGCCGGTGACCATCGTGAAGGTGAAGGCCAGGATCGACAACGTGCCCGCGATGTCAGCGTCGTCGGCGCCCACGCCGGCCGCCACCAGATGCGAGATGGTGTCGTCCTCCGGCTCGCGTCGTCGCCGTTCGATCAATGCGGTGAAGTAGGCCATCATCTCGCCCAGGGCGTCGCCGAGGGTTTCCAGCGCGCCACCGAGGCCGCCCTCGGTGGTGTTGGCCGCGACGATCGCGTCGGTCCAACCGTCGAACCGGTCACGGTCCTGTTCGGGAACTCCGAGGTAGTGGGCGACAACCATGGACGGCAGCGGTTTGAACAGCTCGGCCACGATGTCGCCGCCGCCGCTTGCGCGCAACCCCTCGATGCGCTCCACGACGAACTCGCGGACCTTGGGTTCGACGGCCTCCACCTGACGGGGCGTGAAACCGCGCGAGACAAGTTTTCGGAACTGCGTGTGCACCGGCGGATCCTGCATGACCATCGGTGGATTATCTTGCAGGCCAATCAATTCGAGCTCGCCATAGTTCACCGTCAGGCCCTGCGCTGAGGAGAAGGTCTCGTGGTCGCGCGCGGCGGCATAGATGTCGGCGTGCCGGGACATCACGTAGTAGTCGTGGTCCGGCTTGCCGTCGGGGACCACGTGGTGCACGGGATCGTGATCGCGCAGCGCGCGGTACATCGCCCAGGGCTCGGCCCAGGTGTCGGCACTGGCCAGCTTGAACCGCGCGGGCTCGTGAGACACAGTCGCTGTCATGTCTTATGAATACGACAGTGATCTGCTTGTGTCAACCACCCAGCTTCCGCGAGTTCGGGTTCACGGCCGTTGGTCAGAGTCCTTCGGTAGCTGCTTTGAGGTGGGCGGCGGCGACGAGTTTGAGGTGCACCAGATCGGCTGCGACGGAGGCGAAGGTGAAACCCTGGGCGAGTCGGCGCGACGCGGTGGCACCGTCGGGGGTGTGAATTCCAGCCGCGATGCCCGCGGTGGCGGCAGCTTCCCGTACACGGGCGAGTGCTGCTTCGAATTCGTCATCGACGGCGGGGTCTTGTGAGTGCGCCCCACCAACGGCTAATCGTAGGTCGGACGGACCGACATACACGCCCGCGAGTCCATCAGTGGCACAGATGCTTTCGACGTTCTCCAGGCCTTGCGGAGTCTCGATCATCGCCAGCACGACGGTGTCGCTGTTGGCGACGGCGGGTGTGGGCCCGATGCGCAGTTGCGCACGCATGGGGCCGTAGGAGCGGATGCCGGTCGGGGGGTAGGTGGCGGCTGCCACTGCGGCGGCGGCTTCGGCGGCGGTGTTGATCAGCGGCACGATGACACCGGTCGCGCCCGCATCGAGGGCACGTCCGATCGGGGTGGGGTCGTTGGCTTCGACGCGGATCATGCCGACGGGTCCGTGGGCGGCCTCGATGGCTGTGAGGCCGGCGAGCATGCCGGAGTAGTCGATGAGGCCGTGCTGGAGGTCCAGTGCGATGTAGTCGTAGCCGACGTGGGCGACCCACTCGTGGGCCACGGGGCAGTCGAGCACCGACCAGTAGCCGACGAGGCGTTCGCGGCGGCGCAGTCGAGAGGCGAATTCGCTCGAGGTCATGGGTGTTTCCTTAACGGTTGTAGTTGGGCATGGCGCCGCGCAGGGCTGCGCCGATCTCGTCGCACGCGGCGACCAGGTCGGCGTCGAGGGGGCCGGCGGCGATGGCTGCGATGTTGTTCTGGAGGTGGCTGACTTTGGAGCCGCCCAGCAGGATGGGCCCGGTGGTGGGTTTGCTGACCAGCCATCGCAGAGCGAGTTCGGTCATCGGGATGCCGGCTTTGTCGGCGAGGGTGCCGAGTTGGCTGATGGCATCGAATACTGCGGTGTTCCAGTACCTTTCCTTGTACATCGCGGCCAGTCGGGAGTCACCGAACCGGCCTTCGGAGGGGTCGGCGTCGAAGGTGTGCCGCCCGGTGAGCAGGCCGCCGCCGAGGGGGTTGTACACCATGGTGACCAGGTCGGTGACGGCGGCGAATTCGGCGTATTCGTCTTCGATGCGGCGGGCGAGGAGGTTGTAGACCTGTTGGGCCACGACGGGGCGCGGGGCACCGACCTCATCGGCGAGGTGGTTGATCTCGGCGATCTGCCAGGCAGCGTAGTTGGAGACACCCAGCGTGCCGATCTTGTGTTCGGCAACGAGTTCGGCAACGGTCATAAGGGTTTCGCGCAGCGACGCCGCGCGGTCGGGCTGATGCAGATAGAACAGATCGACGCGGTCGGTGTTGAGGCGGCGCAGGCTGCCCTCGATACTGGCCCGCAGGCCGGCGGCTGAGAGCGGTGAGTTGGTGCCGGCGTCGGGGTGTGGGATACCCGCCTTGGTGGCGATGGTGACCTCGTCGCGGCGGCCGGCCAGCACCTCGGCAAGGATCTTCTCGGATTCGCCGCCGGCGTAGCCGTTGGCGGTATCGATGTGGGTGATGCCCGCGGCAAGCGAAGCATCGACCATGTCGCCGGCGACGCGGACATCCACGGTGTCACCGAAGGTCATGGTGCCCAGGACGGGGCGGGTGAGGTCGAGATCGGTCATCAGGCAGCTCCTTGAGAGGCGAGGGTCGAGTTGGAGGTCAAACTCAGGCGCGACACAACGTCGCGGGGCTTGATGCCGACCATGGTGGTGGGATCGAGCGCGGCGGCGCGCAGCGCGGCGGTATAGGGCTGGGTGGGGTTGGCGAGAACCTCTGCGGTGCGGCCGGATTCGACGATGTTGCCTGCTTTCATGACGACGATGGTGTCGCTGATCTCGCGCACGACACCGAGGTTGTGGGAGATGAACACATAGGTCAGGCCGGTGTCGTGCCTGATCTCGCGCAGCAGGTCGAGTACCTGAGCTTGCACGGAGACGTCCAGGGCGCTGGTGGCTTCGTCGCAGACCAGCAACTCGGGTTCACTGGCCAGCGCACGGGCGATGCCGATGCGTTGGCGTTGTCCACCGGAGAACTCAGCCGGTTTGCGGTACAGCGCGGTGCTCGGCAGCCCGACCCGGTCGATGAGTTTGGCGGCGCGGCTCTCGCGCTCGCTCTTGCTGCGCACACCGCGCTGGCGCAACGGTTCGGCGACGATGTCGACAGCGGACAGGTGTGGGTCCAGCGAGCCGAAGGGGTCTTGGAACACCATCTGGATGCGGGAGCGGAAGGGCTTTAGTTTGCGTTCGGGCAGGGCCGCGATATCGACCCCGTCGATGCAGAGGCGGCCCGAGGTAGGACGGACCAGCCGCACGATCGATTTGGCCAAAGTGGATTTGCCGCAGCCGGATTCACCGACGACGGCCAGGCAGGTGCCTTTGTCGACCGACAGGCTGACCGAGTTCAGGGCGCGGAACACTCCGCCGGCGACGGGGTATTCGACGACGAGATCTTCGATGCGTAGCAGTGGCTCGGTCATGCGGGGACCTCTTTTCCGGGGTGAACGTCCAGGCGGGGGACGGCGTCGAGCAGGCGTTTGGTGTAGGCGCTCTGGGCGTTGCCCAGCAGTGCGTCGGCATTGCCGCCTTCGACGAAACGGCCTTGTTTCATGACGAAGATCCGGTCCGACATCAGCCGGGCGACTCCGAGGTCGTGAGTGATCATCAGCATGGCCACCCCGGTGCGTTCCTGCAGTTCCAACAGCAGATCCAGAATGCTGGCCTGCACGGTGACGTCCAGGGCGCTGGTGGGTTCGTCGGCGACGATCAGCTCGGGGCCGGCCGCCAGGGCCGCCGCGATCAGGACGCGTTGCAGCATGCCGCCCGACAACTGATGGGGGTACTTCGCGAGTTGTTCGGTCGGGCGGGGGATGTGGACCTGGTCGAGGAGTTCGACGGCGCGGGCACGTTGGGCCGCCCGACCGGTGACACCGCTGTGGCGGATGGCGTCGCGCAACTGGGATCCGATGGTGTGGACCGGGCTGAGCGCGGTCATCGGATCTTGGGGGATCAGCGCGATGTGGCTGCCGCGGACCTTCTCCAGAGCTTCGGCATCGCCGAGGATGTCGCAGTCTTTGAAACTCGCGTGCCCGGACAGCACCGCCAGATCAAGTGGCAGCAGACCCAGGATGCCCATGGCGGTGGTGGACTTGCCGGAGCCGGATTCACCGATGATGGTGACGGTTTCGCCGGCATCGATACAGAACGACACTCCGTCGACGGCGCGGATGACTCCGCGCGCGGTGATCAGTTCGATCTGCAGTTCGTCGACGCGCAACAGGTTGCCCATTTACTTGTCCTTCCGGCGCAGCGTGAACAGTTTCAGCAGACCGGCTTTCGGTCCGCCGGTGCGGTCGCGCAGGCCGTCGCCGAGCAGGTTGACTCCGACGACGAGCAGGGCGATGACCAGACCGGGCAGGGTGACCAGCCACCAGGAGGTGGTGACGTAGTCCTGACCGTCCGAGATGATGCGTCCCCAGGTGGCGAACGGACGTTGCGGGCCCGCCCCCAGGTAGGACAGGGCGCTTTCCAGCAGAACGGCTTGCGCGAGCAGCAGCAGCACGACCAGCGACACCTGCTTGACGATGTTGGGCACGATGTGGCGCACCAGGATGGCGACGTTCCCCAAGCCGAGGACGTGGGCGGCCGCTATATACGGCTTCTCCCGTTCCACCAGGGTCAACGATCTTGTGAGACGGGCGATTTCGGGCCACTGTGCGATCGCGATGACGAACGTGATCACCGGGATCGAAGGGCCGAACAGTGCTACGACGAGCAGTAACATCATCAGCAGCGGCAGCGACAGCTGCGCCTCCAGGAGTCGGCTGATCACGGTGTCGGTCCAGCCGCCCCGGTAGCCGGCCATCGCACCCAGGGTCAGGCCGATCAGTCCGGACACCAGCACCGCCAGCACGCCGATCACCAGGGACACCTGACCGCCGTAGAGCACACGGGCCAGCAGATCCCGGCCGAGTTGGTCGGTGCCGAACAGGTGGCCGTCGGTCAGGGGAGGAAGCCGTCGCGCGCCGAGGTTGGTGGCATCGGGTGAGGGCACCGGCAGGATGCGGGCCAACGCCACGGGCGCCACCACTATCAGGACGGCGATGGTGCCGACCCAGATCTTGACGCGGCTGTCTCGGCTGCGCCGGGTTGCTCCGGCGCGGGCGATATCGCGTTCGGTGACCGCCGAAGGGCGTGGCTCTTCCGGTGCGTCGATGACATATGTTGTGGCGCTGGTCATTTGCCGCTTCCTTTGCCGAGGCGGACCCGGGGGTCCAGCAGTGGGTAACAGAGGTCGACCAGCAGCTGGACCAGGATGGCCAGGACTGCGGTGACCAGCACGGTGGCCTGGATGAGCGGGTAGTCACGGGTTTCCAGGGCGCGGACCACCAAGGAGCCAACCCCGGGCCAGGCGAACACCACCTCGACCACCACGACGCCGTTGAGCATCGAGGCGAATCTGGTGCCCAAGGCAGTGAGTACCGGGATGGCGGAGTTGCGCATCGAATAACGCCAGATCAGTTCGCGTTCGGAGACCCCGCGGGAGCGCCCGACAGTGATGTACGGGGACAGGAACGCCCCGACCATCTCCCGGCGCACCATGCGGGAAATGAGCGCCACCTGCAGT
Source organism: uncultured Actinomycetota bacterium (assembly GCA_963779655.1). Taxonomy (GTDB): domain Bacteria; phylum Actinomycetota; class Actinomycetes; order Mycobacteriales; family Mycobacteriaceae; genus Mycobacterium. The sequence continues at coordinate 229,236 of CAVZZD010000007.1, forward strand.
ACGGCGATGGTCACGGTGGGCAGGATGAGGCTGGACCAGGTGGTGAATCCGGCCGGCGGCAGGATGGGAATCAGTACGGCGAAGACCGTGATGAGCATCAGGCCGGTCCAGAAGTCGGGCATTGATTGGCCGGCGATGGTCACGGCGTTGGCGGCCAGTTCGCGGCGGGTGTCGGCGTGGCGGGCCATCCACACACCGAGCGGGATCGACACCAGGGTGGTGAGCAGGATTGCCGCGGTGGCAAGCGTGATGGTGTAGGGAAGTCGCGAGAGCACGACGTCGAAGGCGGGCGCCTGGAACGAGTACGAGGTACCGAGGTCCAGATGCAGCAGCCCCTGTAGGTATTTGAGGTATTGGACGAACACCGATTCGTCCAGACCCATGTTGGTGCGGATCCGAGCGAGGTCCTCCGACGTGGCCAAAGGCCCCGCCAGGGAGTAGGCCGGGTCGCCGGGCGCCATGCGGATCAGCACGAAGACGGTGGTCAAGGTGAGGAACAGGGTGAGCAGGCTTTGGCCGAGGCGACGTAATAGGTAGCGCGGCATCGGTCCGAGCAGCGCGCCGACCACTCCTCGGCGTGGGGAGGTGGCGGCCGGCGACGTCTTTGGCGTCGGCATTGTCGCGAGCAGTTGGTCGGCCATGTCAGTCACCGACCTCGTGATGTGCCTGTGCGGTCATCATCGACCTTTCGATCTGCGGCGGCGAAGTGTGGTCGCGGCCGGGAAGCGACGGGGATGTCATCCAGATCACAATCGCAGAATTGCGTGTAATACGCAAGTATTGATTTGAATATTGCGTGATTCGCGCAATTAGGTTAGTGTTGCTGTGTCAGCGGTCACAGCCCGCCAGGCGTCACCTCGCCGCACGGCTCCGCGCACTCGAACGAATCAGGAGGTCGATGATGACCGATTGGCTATCTGATCGACGCTTTTCCCGCAGGTCGATGCTGCGTTCCAGCATCCTGTTGGGAGCCGGCCTGGCGATCGCGCCATCGGTGGTTTCCTGTGCCACGCCTACCGGCAGACCGGGCCCGACCACCGTCAGCCTGGGTCTCAATCGCGCGTTGAACACACTGGACAACAAACTGCTGCAGTACGACGCCGCGGTGACCGTGCAGCGCGCGGTGCGCCAGGGATTGACCGAGATCGACGCGAACCTCAAACCGCGGCTGGTCCTGGCCGACCAGTTCCGGTTGGTCGACCCCACCAGCTGGTATGTGCACCTCCGGCCGGGTATCTGCTACTCCGACGGTTCCCCGGTGCAGGTGCAGGATGTGGCCACAGCGTTGTCCATGTATTCACAGGTCGACGGATCGTTCGTCGCGGGCTTCTTCCCGGAATGGCCAACCGTGGAACCGATCGACGACGTCAGTTTCACCCTGCGCACCAAGCGGCCGGTTCCGGTGCTCGACTACCTGATGTCCAACATCCTCATCACCCCGGCGGCAGCCAACAAACCCGAGGACCTTTCCGACGGTGTCGGCACCGGCCCCTACGTGGTGACCCAGTCCGACCGCGGGCAGGGCACTTATACCCTGGCGCGCAACGAGAAGTACTGGGCCGCAGCCCCACACGTGGAATCAGTGCGGGTTCGGTTCATGCCTGACGAGTCCAGCCGCGTGGTCGCGTTGCGCAGCGGCGAGATCGACGTCATCGACTCCATCACGCCGGATTCCACCGATCAGATCGACGGCTTGGCCGGGGTCGCCGTACAGCACGCTGACGGTGTGCGCCTCAACCAGCTGTTCTATAACTTCCGCAAACCAGCCGGCAGTCCGATGGCCGACGCGCGGGTCCGCCGGGCGCTGACCTACGCGATCGACGGGCAGTCACTGATCGACAACGTGATGCAGGGGTCTGCCACCGCCTCGCGCGGCGTCATCCCGTTGAGCCTGGCCGGTGCGATCGAGACCGGGAGCTATACCTACGACCCGGGCCGCACCAAATCAGAACTCCGGGCCCTGGGCATCAACGATCTGCGCGTCAAGATCATCTGGGAGAGTGGCGAATTCGCTGCCGACACCGACATCATGGAATCGGTGGTGCAGATGCTCTCGGCCGCCGGCGTCAACGCCACGCTGCAGCAGTTCGAACCTGGCGGCGACATCGCCCAGTGGCGCCAGGGCAAGGCCGGCGACTGGGACATCCTCGGCAACGGCTATCCCAGCCCCACCGGTTTGGCCCTGACGATCATGCAGGGCATGTATGCCGGCACCGCGGAGAAGGAAGCCACCCGCGACAGCTACCACGGCTACGTCTTCCCAGAGATCACCAAGGTCATCACCGCGGCTTCGGAGGAAGTCGACCCGGCCCGCCGCGATGCGCTGCTCGCCGACGCGCAGCGTCGCATCTGGGAGACGTGCCCGATGATGTGGTCCTTCGTGCCCAAGGCGGTCCTCGGCCGCCGCACCCGTATCGACGGAATCAACCTGCGCCCCACCAACTCCTACGACCTGGCCGCCGCGACCCTGAACGGAACAGCATGACCGTCACCGCCACCGCCGACACCACCACCTTGCACGCCGACGGTGTGCTGCGCGACCATCCCGAGCAGGGCCGCCGCGAAACGCTGCTGCCTCCGCCGCACATCCAGAACCACGCCGCCAACCTCACGGTGCTACCCGACGGATCGTTGGCCTGCGTCTGGTTCTCCGGCACCCAGGAAGGAGTCGCCGACATCAGCGTCTGGTTCTCCCGGCTGGTACCGGGGGCGCCGGCCTGGACCGCACCGGTGCAGCTGTCCGATGACGGAACCCGCTCGGAACAGAATCCGGTCCTGCATGTCCGCGATGCCGGCGAGGTGTGGCTGATGTGGACCTCTCAGCACGCAGGCAACCAGGACACCGCCCGGGTGCAGCGGCGCATCTCCCACGACGGCGGCGCCACCTGGGGTCCCACGCACACGCTGGTGCCCGAGACCCCGCAGGCCGGGGTGTTCATCCGCCAGCCGTTGACCGTGCTCCCCAGCGGCCGACTGCTGCTGCCGATCTTCTACTGCGTGCGGACTCCCGGCGAAAAGTGGGTCGGCAACCACGATTACAGCGCCGTGATGATCTCAGACGACACTGGAGCGACGTGGCGCGAAGTCGAGGTGCCCGAGAGCACCGGCTGCGTGCACATGAATATCGGCCGACTGTCCGACGGCACCCTGGTGGCACTGTTCCGCAGCCGCTGGGCTGATGCGATCTACCGCAGCCTGTCCACCGACGACGGCCAGTCCTGGTCGGCGCCGCAACCCACCGAACTGCCCAACAACAACTCCTCGGTCCAGTTTGTCGTGCTGCCCGGCGACCGCCTCGCGCTGGTATTCAACGAGTCCAGCGCCGCCGACGCCACCGCCCGCCGGGTGTCGCTGTACGACGAGATCGACGACGACGGCATCACCGACGGCCCCGCCCCCGGCGCCGTACCGGCCGAGCCGACGGTCTCGACCACCGACCGCACCGCGTTCTGGGGCGCTCCGCGGGCACCCATGACGCTGGCGATCTCGACCGACGCCGGGCTGACCTGGCCCACGCGCCGCATCGTCGAGGACGGCGACGGGTACTGCCTGTCCAACAACTCCCGCGACGCGCTCAACCGCGAACTGTCCTACCCCTCGATCTGCGCCGACGGCGACACACTGCACGTCGCATTCACCCGGTTTCGCCAAGCCATCGAATACGTCGCCCTCGACGGCTCGTGGGTGTACGAGGGCACACCGTGACTGAGGCGAAACGGGCAGTGGTGACCGGCGCCAGCTCCGGAATCGGCGCTGCGGTCACCGGCAGGCTGCTCGCAGGTGGCTGGACGGTGACGGGCCTGAGCCGCCGTAAACCCAGCATCGACGACGACCGCTTCGACTGGTGCGAAACCGATATGGCCGACTTCGCCCAACTCCGTCGCCATGTCGGCGATCTGGACGCTGTCGACGCCGTGATCCACGCCGCGGGCGTCCAGTTCTCCGCGCCGCTGGGCGAATTGGACCTCGAGCACAGCGCCCAGATGTGGCGCATCCACGTCGGGGCCGCCGAAGCACTGGTCAACGCGCTGGCGCCGAAGCTCATCGACGGTGGCCGCATCGTCCTGGTGGGCAGCCGCACCATGGCCGGCAGCCCCGGCAAAAGTCAGTACGCAGCCACCAAATCCGCACTCGTCGGCATGGCCCGCTCCTGGGCCGGTGAACTGGTCACCCGCGGGATCACGGTCAACGTCGTCGCCCCGGGACCGACCGACACCCCCATGCTGGCCGACCCCAACCGTGACCGCACACCACCGAAGATTCCGCCCATGGGCCGCCTCATCGAGGCCGACGAAGTCGCCGGCCTGATCGCATTCCTACTCGGTGCCGATGCCCGCAGCATCACCGGCCAGGTCATCACCCAATGCGCAGGACTGTCGCTATGAGCACATCCACTGCCATCACGATCCTGGCCGACGACCTCTCCGGTGCGGCCGAAGCCGCGGCCGCGTTCCTCGGCCGGACCCCGGCTCCGACGCTGGCACTGCACCCGGGTCCTACGTATCAGACCGGTGTCACCGTCGTTGACCTCAACACCCGGACTCGGTCGGCGCCCGACGCCGATTCGGTGCTGCGCGCCGCTCTGGGCACCATCGGGGACGATCATCTGGTTCTCGTCAAGATCGATTCGCTGCTGCGCGGGCACCTCGGGGCGACGGTAGACGTCCTCGCCGAGCGAGGCCCGGTCATCGTCGCCGGCGGCCTGCCCACCCTGGCCCGAACGGTGCGCAACGGTGTGCTGCACATCGACGGAGTGCCGCTGCACCGCACCGATCTGTGGCATCTGGAAGCCGCCGAGGCTCCTCACACGATCGCCGACCTGATCAGCGGCCACACCGAGAACTGCTCATCGCCCGCCGCAATCACCGCCGCCCTGGCCCGTGGCGCTGTTGCCGTGTGCGACATCTCCGACGACAGCGACCTCGACGCCGTCATCACCGTCGCCCACCAGATCCCCGGTGTCCAGCTGGTTGGGACCTCAGCGCTGGCAGCAGCGCTGGCCCGCACCCTCCGGCCGGCCGACACCGCCGCGCCAGACAAAATCCATTACACCACAAGGATTTTGACCGTCGTCGGCACCGGCGCACTGAACGTGACCGGACAGGTCGCCGCACTCATCGAGCACGGCGCCGCACACATCAGCGTCGCCGCCGAAAGCCTGCTCGCCGGCACCGCCGACAGCACCGGCCTCACCGCCGCACTGGTGGCACATCCCGCAGTGGCGCTGACGGTGAGCGGGTCAGCGCCTGCGACGCAACGGTTCTCGCTGTCCGGCGCGCTGGGCCGGTTCGTCGCCGATGCCGATGCACAAGCATCGATTCGTCCTGATCTGGTGCTGACCGGTGGTGAAACCGCCCGCTCGGTCATCGACGCACTCGGACTGAGCGCTCTGCAGCCTGTCGGCGTTGTCCACCACGGAGCGGTCGTCAGCCTCGCCTCCGATGGCCGCCGAATCGTCACCCGCCCCGGCAGTTTCGGCGACCGCAGCAGCTTCGTCGACATCGCGACTCACCTGTCCGGACCCACCCACCACCCGATGGTTCCACCCACCCACCACCCGATGGTTCCACCCACCCACCACCCGACCTTTTCACCCACCCACCACCCGACCTTTTCACCCACCCACCACCCGAAGGGCACCACCATGACGCCGACCCCCGGCTCCGCAACACTTCCCGTCATCGCCATCACCATGGGCGACGGCGCCGGCATCGGCCCTGAGGTGATCGTGCCCGCACTCCTCGACGCCGCCACCCTGAGCTGGTGCAACCCAGTCGTGATCGGCGACGCCAAGCGGCTGGCCCAAGCCGCGGCGATCCTGGGCATCACCTGCGACATCGTCACCGTGGAATCAGTCCAAGATGCCCACCCCGCGCCGGGCCGAGTCAACGTCATCGACCTCGACCTGCTCCCGCCGGATCTCCCCTGGGGTGAGCTGTCTGCGATCGCCGGGAACGCCGCCTACGAATACATCCGCGTCGCCAGCGAACTCGCTGTGCGTGGCGAAGTGCAGGCGATCTGCACCGCACCACTGAACAAAGAGGCCCTTCATGCCGCCGGACACATCTACCCCGGACACACCGAGCTGCTCGCCCACCTGACCGGCACCGAGGAAGTGTCGATGATGTTGTCCACACCCAAACTCAAAGTCATCCACGTCACCACCCACATCGGCCTCATCGACGCCGTGGCCAAGATCGAACCCGGCCTGGTGGAACGCACCGTGCGCCGCGGCTATGACGCCCTCGTACGCTCCGGCAACCCCAACCCCAAGATCGGACTGTGCGGCATCAACCCGCACGCCGGGGAAAACGGCCTGTTCGGTTACGGCGAAGAAGACCTCAAGATCGTGCCCGCAGTACAAGCACTGGTCGCCGACGGCATCGACGCACACGGACCGCTGCCCGCCGACACCGCCTTCTTCCTCGCGGGCCGCGGCGACTACGACCTGATCGTGGCCATGTACCACGACCAGGGCCACGGACCCGTAAAGGTCCTGGGCATCGAAGCGGGGGTCAACATCACCGTCGGGTTGCCGGTCATCCGCACCTCCGTCGATCACGGAACCGCCTTCGATATCGCCGGTAAAGGCATTGCGGAGGCAGGTAGCATGATCGAAGCTCTGCGCCAAGCAGCCGAACTGGCAACTAGCACAACCGTTCTCAAATAGGAGCACCGATGCCCCCACGTGGAACGAAGGCTAGACGCGCTGAGATCATGCGACTGGCCCGCTCCACCGGGTTGGCCAGTGTCGAGGAACTGTCCGCCCAGTTCGGGGTCACGGCCTCCACCATCCGCCGTGACCTGAGTCTGCTGACGGACCAAGGACTCATCGCACGTACCTACGGCGGCGCCATCGCCCTGGGGCGCCAACCCGAATCATCACTGCGGCAACGTGCGATGGAAGGGTTCGACGCCAAGCACGCCATCGCCAGATGGGCGGCGCAACAGGTCCAGCCCGGGGAGACGATTCTGCTGGATGCGGGCACCACGGTTGGAGCCATGGGGGACTACCTGGGTCAGGTTCCCGGCTTGACCGCGGTGACCGCGGGTCTGACCGCGCTTGAGGCCCTCGCCGACGCCGACGCTGTCCGTGTGGAATGTATCGGCGGCACACTGCGACACCTCAGCCAAGGCTTCGTCGGCCCCCTGGCCGAAGCCACACTGGAACGGCTCACCTTCGACCGTGCTTTCCTCGGCGCCGACGCTGTCACCGCTGAACTAGGAATCTGCGAAGCGGAGCTCGAACAAACTCGACTCAAAGAGGTGATGATGCAACGGAGCACCAGAATCTACGTGCTCGCGCACGCAGATAAATTGGGGCGCAAGCCGTTTCATGCCTGGGCGCCCATTCCCGCCGGTGCGACCTTGGTCACAGACAGTGGTGCAACCGATGACCAGATCCAGCCCTTCGAGAAAGCCTCGATCACGGTAGTCCGCGCAATCGACGAACCCCGTGACTCCGGCATTGCCGCAATCTGAAAAACGAACCCACAATGCACCGCCCCGGTTGGGGGAGCTGGCGTTGGCCACGTTCAGCGGAACGGCACGTCCCCTGCGCGACCCGCCGTGAAACAGCCGCGTTTGCGCGCTCTCGCGGCGGCAAGAATCAGATGACCGCGCCCGGGTTGAGAATCCCGTCGGGATCCAGGGCGACCTTGATCCGACGGTTGAGCTCCAGGGCCTCGGGTCCCAGGTAATCCGCCAGCCACGGCTTCTTGAGCCGGCCGACACCATGCTCGCCCGTGATGGTCCCGCCCAGGGCAATGGCGAGATCCATGACGTCGCCGAACGCCTTCTCGGCCCGCCTGGTCATCTCGGCGTCGTTGGGGTCGTACACGATCAGCGGGTGGGTGTTGCCGTCACCGGCATGCGCGATCACCGAGATCATCAGCCCGCTGTCTGCGGCCATCTTCTCGATGCCGGCCACCAGATCGGCCAGCGCCGACAGCGGCACCCCGACGTCCTCCAGCATCAGCGAGCCCTTCGCCTCCACCGCGGGGATCGCAAAGCGGCGGGCGGCGACGAACGCCTCGCCCTCCTCGGGGTCGGACGTCGAAAACACTTCGCTGGCACCACATTCGGAGAACACCGACGCCATGAACTCGGCGTCCTCGACGCCCGCCGGGCCGCGATCGTCGGAGGCCGCGACCATGATGGCCGCCGCGTTGCGGTCCAGTCCCATCTTGAGTTTGTCCTCGACGGCGTTGACGGCAACGGAGTCCATGAACTCGAGCATCGCCGGGCGGATCTTCGAGGTGATGGCGGTGACGGCGTCGCAGGCGCCGGCCACTGTCGGGAAGGTCGCGACCACGGTGCAGGCCGGGTGCTGGGGCGGCAGGAGTCGCAGGGTCACCTCGGTGATCACCCCGAGGGTCCCTTCGCTGCCGACGAATAGTTTCGTCAGGCTAAGTCCCGCAACATCTTTCAGGCGGGGACCGCCCAGTCGCACCGCGGTGCCGTCGGCCAGCACCACCTGCAGGCCCAGCACGTAATCGGTGGTGACGCCGTACTTGACGCAGCACAGGCCGCCGGCGTTGGTGGCGATGTTGCCGCCGATACTGCAGATCTCGAACGACGACGGGTCGGGCGGGTACCACAGGCCGTGCTCGGCGACGGCCTTCTTGACCTCGGAATTGAGCAGGCCCGGCTGGACGACGGCGGTGCGGGTCACCGGGTCGACGGTGATGTCGCGCATCTTCTCCGTCGACAGCACGATGCCGCCGTTGACGGCGGTGGCCCCACCCGACAAGCCCGGTGCCCATCCCGCGCGGCACCACGGCGATGCGGTTGGCCGTGGCCCACCGCAGGACGGTCTGCACCTCCTCCGTCCGTCTCGGGCGGACGACGGCGATGGGAGTGCCGGCGTCGCGGATCGGCGGCCCGGTCCTGGCGATAGGACTCCAGAATGTCCGGGTCGGTGACCACGGTGCCTTCAGGAAGTTCGGCAGCCAGGCTGTCGATCACTGACGTGGGCATGGTCCGATCCTACGGATCTTGTCCGGGAGTTCGGTCGAGCTCACGCAGCGACGGGAGGAACACCGCGACGATTCCGATGACGAGCATCGGCAGCGACAGTGCGAGGAAGGTCGTCTGCAGCCCGGCCGAGTCGGCCAGCGGCCCGGCCAGGATCAGGCCCAGCGGACCGGCGGCGTAGGCCAGCGAACCCATCACGCCGACCACCCGGCCGCGCAGGTGCGCAGGGGCGCGGGTCTGCATGACGTAGTTGTAGATCGGCGCGATGGGGCCGTAAACCAGGCCGACGATGACGCACAGCCCCAGGATCAGCGGCAGCGGCGGCAGGAACGCGATCACCGTCATCGCCACACCGAGGGTCAGGACGGCGACGAGCATCGTCGTGCGCTTCCTCATGTACTTGCTCAGCACGGCGTAGCTGAGCGCGCCGATCAGTCCGCCGACCGACAGTGCCATCAGCACCCAGCCCAGGTGCGCGGGTTCGTTGCGGTCGGTGAAGTACTTCGGGAACAGCACGCTTTCCATCGGCATGTAGAGACCGGTGACGGTGAGGTCGACGAAGGCCAGTGCGCGCAGCACCTTGTTGTGCCAGACGAAGCTGATGCCCTCGACGATGCCCGACCAGATCCCGTCGGGAAGTTTCGCGCGATCTGGCCGGCCGGCGCCCTCCAGGCGCAGGACCGCGATGGCGACGATCGACACGCAGAACAACGCCGCGGTCACCCACATCGTGTTGATGCCGCCGAGGGTGGCGATCAGCAGGCCGCCGATACCGGGGCCGACGATGTACGCCAGGTTGAAGATCGCCTCGTAGACGCTGTTGGCGTGATCGAGCGTCCACCCGGCGCGGGTCGCCGCCTCGGGCAGCATCGACTCGCGGGCCGTCATGCCGGCCGGGTCGAACAGGGACCCGAACGCCGCCAGGGCCGCCAGCACCGCCACGTTGACCGCGTCCACACCGAAGCTCAACGCGATGATCGGCACCGCGATGACGGACAGCGCGGACAGTCCGTCAGCGATCATCGAGACCCGGCGCCGGCCGATGTAATCGACGGCGGTGCCGGCGATCAACGTCGACGCCAGCAGTGGCAGTGTCCCGGCCATCGCCACCAGGGAGGCGTCCAGAGCCGACCCGTTGCGCTGCAGCACAAGCCACGGGAACGCGACGATCGTGATGCCGTTGCCCGCCCCGGCCATCAGGGCGGCGGACAGGATCAACAGAAGGGGAACCCGTCTGCTGCTGATCATGGCGAATCGACGCTAGCAGCGTGGTGCCGCGCTGCACCATGGTCAGGTGTTGCCACATCCGCGCACCGGCCGGGAGTTTCCCTCGCCGGTGCCCGCAGGTTCCGGGTGGCCGGGCGACACCGCCACTGCGGCCACACCGATCGCCGCGGATGCCGACGGTGTGCGGACCCTGGCGGCCGACGCCGGCGCCATCGCCGAGCTCGACGCCGATGTCAGCGTGTGCCGGGCCTGTCCGAGGCTGGTGGCCTGGCGTGAAGAGGTGGCGGTGACCAAGCGTCGCGCGTTCGCCGACCAGCCGTACTGGGGCCGGCCTGTGCCGGGCTGGGGTTCGCCGCGGCCCCGGCTGCTGATCGTCGGCCTGGCCCCCGCGGCACACGGCGCCAACCGCACCGGCCGGGTGTTCACCGGCGACCGGTCGGGCGATCAGCTGTTCGCCTCCCTGCACCGCTGCGGTCTGGTGAACCAGGCCGAGAGCGTCGATGCCGCCGACCGATTGCGGGCCAACAAGATTCGTATCAGTGCCGCGGTCCGGTGCGCCCCACCCGGCAACGCGCCGACGCCTGCCGAACGCTCGACGTGCGCGCCGTGGCTGGCCGCGGAGTGGGCGATGATCGGTTCCGGCGTGCGCGTGGTCGTCGCACTCGGCGGCTTCGCGTGGCAGGTCGCGTTGGGTCTGCTGGGCGATCAGGTGGCTGCGCCCAAACCGACGTTCGGGCACGGCGCGATCTTCGAGACCGCCTCGGGGTTGGTGTTGCTCGGCTGCTACCACCCCAGCCAGCAGAACATGTTCACGGGTCGGCTCACGCCGGCGATGCTCGACGACGTCTTCACCGATGCCCGTCGCCGCGCCCAGCATCTGACGACGGATTTCGGCGTGTTTTCGTGCCCTCAGCGACGAGAAACGCGCCGAAATCGCCGGAAGCGCGGAGGAAGGTGTGGGTTGGACCCGCGGCGCCAGCGGGGCGCTGCCTCAGAGAAGAGGGGGTGGACCGTGTACGCACGCTCTACCACTATTCAGACGGAACCCGCGGCCATCGACGCGGGGATCGCGTTCGCCCGTGACGAGGTCATACCGTCGGTGCGAGCCGTGGATGGATGCGTCGGGATCTCGTTGCTGGTCGACCGGCAGTCGGGCCGGTGCATCTTCACCAGCGCCTGGGAGACCGAAGAAGCCTTGCGCGCCGGCCTGGAGTTGGTGCAGCCGATGCGCGCCCGCGCGGAGGACATGTTCGGCGGCTCCAGGTCCGCCGAGCAATGGGAGATCGCCGCCCTGCACCGTGACCACCGCGCACACAAGGGCGCGTGCGTGCGTGCGACGTGGGTCAAGGTCGACCCGAGCCAGGTCGACGGCGGCATCGAGATCTTCAAGACGTCCGTCCTTCCCGAACTCGAGGACCTCGAGGGGTTCTGCAGCGCCAGCCTGATGGTCAACCGGGCCACCGGGCAGGCCGTGTCGTCGGTGACCTTCGACAGCCGCGATGCCATGGAGCGCAACAGGGCGAACGCCACCGCACTGAAGAACGCGACGATGAGCGGGGCAGGCGCCACCGAACTCGGCGAAGGAGAGTTCGATCTGGCGCTGGCGCACCTGCGGGCCCCCGAAATGATCTGACGCCGCAGTGACGTCGGCGCGCATTCGTGGCGCTGAGCGCCGTGAGCGCCGGGAAGGGTCGGCCGCCGGATAGCGTTGAGCGTCTCATGCGGCTTTCTGTCCTCGATCTTGTTCCCGTGCGCACCGACCAGACCACGTCGGATGCGCTGGCCGCGACGGTCCGGCTCGCGCAGACCGCCGACCGGCTCGGCTTCACCCGCTACTGGCTGGCCGAACACCACAACATGCCTGCGGTTGCCGCCACCAGCCCGCCGGTGCTGATCGCCTACCTCGCCGCGCAGACGTCGCAGATCCGGCTCGGCTCCGGCGGCGTCATGCTGCCCAACCATGCGCCGCTGGCCGTCGCCGAGCAGTTCGCCCTGCTGGAGGCCGCCGCGCCCGGCCGCATCGACCTGGGGCTGGGACGCGCCCCGGGTAGTGATCCGGTGACATCGGTCATGCTGCGCGGGGCGGCGGGCCGCGACGATTCCGACATCGAGAAGTTTCCGCAGTACCTCGACGAGGTCGCGGCCATGATGAGCCCGACCGGCGTGCGCGTCGAACTTCCGCCGCGGCTGCAACGGGCCGACTACATCCTCAAGGCCACGCCCGCCGCGGCCGGCGAACCGCGGCTGTGGCTGCTCGGGTCGTCGATGTACTCCGCGCACCTGGCCGCGGCCAAGGGCCTGCCGTATGTGTTCGCCCACCACTTCTCCGGGCAGGGCACCGACGAGGCACTGGCGGTGTACCGCGAGGAGTTCCGGCCCAGCGACCTGGCGTCCGAGCCGGTGACGTTCCTGACCGTCAACGCCTCCGTCGCGCCCACCCGCGACGAGGCCGAGGCGCTGCTGCTGCCGAATCTGCAGATGATGGCGCGGCTGCGCACCGGGCAGCCGCTGGGGGCGCTGGATCTGGTCGAAGACGCCGAAGTCGCGCAGCCGAACCCGCAGGAGCGGGCGATCATCGAAGCCGGGCCGGGCCAAGGCGATCGTCGGGTCGCCGTCGGAGGCGGCCGACCAGTTGCGGGCGATGGCCGCGCGCTACGAGGTCGACGAGGTGATGGTCAACCCGGTCGGCTCGGCGCGCCGCGGCACCGATCCGGCGACCGCGCCGGCGCGGGACACGACGCTGGAACTGCTTGCCAAGGAACTCTTTTAGCCTCAGCCGTCCGGTCGACGATGTGGCGAGGAACGAGCCGCGGAGGAGCCAGACAGTTCAGCGGGGCGTCAGCACGACGACCGGGATCGGCCGGGTGGTACGGGTCTGATAGCCGCGGTACACGTCGTGATTGCCCTTGTTGACCCTGTCCCACAGCCGCGGATAGTCGGGGTCGTCGGGCATCACGACCCGCGCCGTCACGGGAAGACGCGTTGTGCCGACATTGATTTCGACCTCGGGTTGCTTCTTGAGGTTGAAATACCAGCCGGGCGCCTTCGGGGCACCCCCGTGGATGCCACGACCAGATAGTCAGTTGCCGTCGTTCGCATAGCTCAGCGACGCGGTGCGAGCCAGGCCGGTCTTGGCGCCGACGGTGTGCAGCAGCAGGAACGCCGAGAAGCCCGGGATGCCGATGACCGATCAGGCCGTTGGTTCGCTGGTAGATCATGTCGTGCACCTTCAACAGCGGAGCGCCGAGATATCTCTCCCACGCGGGTCGGCTCATGACGTCAGTGTTCCAGTTCCGCCAGCGCATCCCGCAGGATCCGGGCGGTTGCTTCCCGGTCGGGGTCGCGGCGCACCACCAGACCCTTGGCGAACGACAGCTTGTCGCCGGTCTGCCGCGGCGCGACGTGCAGGTGGAGATGGAAGACGCTCTGGAATGCGGCCTTGCCGTCGTTGATGACGATGTTGTTGCCGTCGGCGTTGCAGTTCGGAGTTGCGGGCGGCCTTGGCGATGCGCTGTCCCAGCGTCACCATGCCGCCGACAGCGTCTCCGGCGGGGCGTCGGTCAGGTCGACGTGGTGGTCCTTCGGCAGCACCAGGGTGTGGCCGCGGACGATCGGGCGGATGTCGAGGATCGCGAGGTAGTCGTCGTCCTCGTAGACCCGGACCGCGGGAGCTGAGCCGTCGACGATGGCGCAGAACACGCAAGACATTCGGCCACCGTACCGAGCGGGTGGATACGCTGCGACGATGGACTCCATCGAGCTGGCCTTCGCCGGTGCGGCCGAGCAGGCGCGGATGCTGGCCGGCCGGTGCCGTCACCGCACCCGCGCTCACCGACCTCTACCTGGATCGCATCGCGCGGCTGGACCCGGAACTGCGCGCCTACCGGGTGGTGTTCGCCGATGCCGCGCGCAAGGCGGCCGCCGCCGCCCAGGAGCGACTCGACGCGGGGGAGCGGCTGCCGCTGCTCGGTGTCCCCATCGCGATCAAGGACGACGTCGACGTCGCCGGGGAGGTCACCACCTACGGCAGCTCCGCGCACGGCCCCGCGCCGACGAAGGACGCCGAGGTGGTGCGTCTGCTGCGGGAGGCGGGTGCGGTGATCCTGGGCAAGACGGCCGTGCCGGAGATGATGATCTGGCCGTTCACCGAGACGGTTTCCTACGGCGCCACGCACAATCCGTGGGACATCTCCCGCACACCGGGCGGCAGCAGCGGCGGCAGCGGTGCCGCGGTGGCCGCCGGCCTGGCGCCCGTTCGCGTTGGGCTCCGACGGGGCGGGTTCGATCCGGATCCCGTCGACGTGGTGCGGCCTGTTCGGCATCAAGCCGCAGCGCGACCGGGTTCCGATGGCCCCGCACGACGACGCGTGGTGCGGGCTGTCGGTCAACGGACCCTTGACGCACACTGTCGAGGACGCCGCGCTGTTCCTCGACGTGACGTGTGACAAGTCGATGCCCGGGCCCGAGGGAGGGTTTGTCCGGGCCGCGTCACGGCCGCCCAACGGTTGCGAATTGCGTTGAGCACCAAGGTTCCTCCGCCGCTGACCGCCCACCGTGACGCCGAACAGCGCGCGGCGGTCCACCAGGCCGGCGCGGTGTTGCGCGAACTGGGCCATGACGTCGTGGTCCGCGATATCGATTACGGGCCGACCGCGATGTACGGCCAGGTGCTGCCGCGCTTCTTCCGCGGCGTGTACGACGATGTCCGGACGCTGCCGCACCAGGAGCGCCTCGACTCGCGCACCCGTGGATTCGCCCGTATCGGCCGGCTGTTCTCCGATGCCCGGATCGCCAAAATCCGCGCCGCCGAGGAGAAGCTGTCGGCGCGGGTGCTGTCGATCTTCGACGACGTCGACGTGGTGATCACCCCGGGCGCCGCGACGGGACCGTCCCGGATCGGCGCCTACCGCAAGCGCGGCGCGGTGTCGACGCTGGCGCTGGTCGCCGCCCGGGCGCCGTTCCAGGCGGTGTTCAACGCGACGGGCCAGCCGGCGGCGGTCGTGCCGTGGGGACTTGACCGCAAGGGCCTGCCGCTGTCGATTCAGTTGGTGGGCAGGCCTTTTGACGAGGCGACGCTGCTGTCGCTGGCGGCCGAGATCGAGGCGGACCGGCCGTGGGCGCAGCGCCGCCCGTCGGTGTCCTGAGGGTTCCGTTCTAGCGCGAGCGTGCGTGTTGGTGCGTGACACGCCGGCAATTACGTCCTTCCGTGCACGCTCGTGCGCGTCACGGCATCGCCTGGGCCATCGCGATGTGTCCTTCGAAGCCGAGATCCGAAGCCATCTTTCGGTATCTGTCTCGGTATTCGCGATAGGCAGTCTCGTCTCCGCGTGCGCCCGCCAGGAGTGCACGCGCGTGGAGCAGCCAGATCTCGAAAAGGATGAATCCGGGATCTGTGGGCACACGCGCCAGCCGTTCGATCGCTGAACTCGCCTCCTGGAGGTCTCCATCGCCACCCCGGCGCACCAGTGCCTCCACGAGGACGTCGGTTGTGGGCGCCAGCCACAACGGCGTCACAGATCCTTGAGAAGATGGCGGCGGTCGTCCGGGCGAGTTCGACGGCGCCGTCGAGGTCGGCCGTCCGCAGCCGATGCTGGGCGATGTGGAAGTCGATCACGGGGATGAGGGCCACGGCGCCGTGCCCCTGCAGGATGATCTCACGGGACCTGTCCAGGAGTTCTCGGCCCCACGCCATCGACGCGCCTTCTTGCTGGAGCAGCGCGATGCCCCTGTAGAACGGTGAAAAGTGAAACTCGTAGGAATCCTTGCCATTTTGGGCAGCCGAGTACATTTCGTCTGTTTGTCGCAGGATGTCTTCGTCCATCTGCAGCGCCCCCATCGAGGCGGCGGTGATGTAGGTGTAGCAGAGGATCGACCCGCGCGAGATCGGGTCGGCGTCGCGTGCCATCGCCGTCGCCTCCGAGAAGTCGTCCCGCCAGCCAGTTGTGCCAAAGCACAGTCGGGCGCTACCCCGTAGCGCCTTCGCATATGCAAGGGGTGACGCAATCACGAGATCGCCCTTCGTGGGATCCCCGTCGGCGAGGTCGATGCTCTTCTGGGCCAGCCGTAGGACCGAGGACATCTCACCCACTTCGAACTTCGCGACCATCGCGGCAATCAGGTGCGCGAGCGTGAAGGCGGGGTCGTCGATGGCATCGAGAAGGTAGTCCAAATTGTCGGCCAGTTGGGAGGCTTCCAGCCGCAGCCCCGCGAAATAGAGTTCGATCACCCGGCCGGCGGTCGCGGACGCCAGCGATCGTTCGTCGCCGGCGGCGGCGCACAACTCGCGAAGCTCGTCATACGCACCGTCGGCACCGTCGGAACCACGACCGCCGATGCGGCCGGCCGAAACGTACAGCAGGGCCCGTGGCGCGATCCGCATCGTGAGCTGGTCGGGATCATCAGTTGGCACGAGATCTGCCACTCGCTGCGCGCGTCGCCAGCTGTTTGCGGCGGCCTGGTTGTCGCGGATGTTGGACCACGTCGCGGCGCGCATGTGCCACGTGTATGCGGCGTGCAGATCGCCGGCGGCTTCCCAGTGTTCGGCGATGAGCGCCGCGTTCTCGTCGGCGGATCCACCATCGCCGCTTTCGATGGCCTCGGCGATACGGCCGTGCACTTCGGCGCGATCGGATCTGAGCTGCGATTCGTATGCCACGCTGCGGATCAGCGGATGCCGGAATGCGTACTGCGCCTGCGGGGCGAACTTCACCTGCTCGATGAGTTCGGCGTCGATCAGGGGTGGGATCTGAGCGCGGTCGACGAGTGTGGTGAGCGTGGCGGTGTCGAACCGTGAGCCGATAACCGCCGCCGCGTTCAGGGTCTGTTTGGCGGCGGGAGGCAGGCGATCTATGCGCGCGCTGATCGCGGCCTGCAGGGTGGCCGGTACTGCGTCGTCGCTGATTGGCCCGGACGTCAGGTACTTGCCCGGTACGCCGCGTAACAGCCGCCGCTCGGCAAGGTCGCGCACGATCTCCGCGGCGAAGTACGGATTTCCGGCGGCACGAGCGGTGATCTGCGGGCGCAGATCGTCGAGTGACGGGTCACTGCCCAACAATTCAGCCGTCAACGCCAATGCGTGCGTGTCCTTCAGCGGACGCAGCGTCAGATTCTGGGCACCCGGCACCCGGCTCAGCGCGCCCCGGTATTCGGGGCGGTAGGTGATCAAGACCAACGACGGGGTCTGCGGGATCACCGCGAAGAATTCGGCGAGCATGGACTCGCTGACCTCGTCGATCCAGTGCGCATCCTCGATGACATAGACGGTCGGTTCGGTCTGGGCGAGCGACGCGGCGACGAACAGCGTCGTCAATCGCCGGCGCCGCTCGTCAGGAGAGATGGCGGGCATGGTGGCCGCCGGGCCGCCGATACCCAATAGGTCATCGATCAGCAATTGGTCGTCGGGAACGACGTCCGAAGACTGTTGCCCGGACCCGTGATCGCGCCGCCTCGGCGTCGAGGTCGTCGATTCGCATTGCAGTCCTGAGCAATTGGGACAGCGCATGGAAGGGAATTCCAGTTGTGTGCGATTCGCAATGCGCGGTGAAGACGGGAACCCCGCGAGTGATTGCCAACGCGGTGGTCTCCCGTACCAGTCGACTCTTTCCAATTCCCGGCGGCCCCATGATGCTCACGACGCACCCGTCGCCGGCCACCGCCTCGTCGAGGATCCCGATGAGGGCATTGAGCTCCCAGGTCCGCCCGACGAGGGTCGGTTCGGTACGCAGCAGTTCGTGGTGGTCGAGGCCGAGCAGTCGCTGGGCACACAACGGTTCGCGAGAGCCCTTGACGTGTAACTGTTCCGGAGCGCCGAGCGCGACTGCGCCTTCGACCAACCTCGCCGTGGATTCGCTGACAACAACTCCGCCGGGCGGAGCGACCGACTCCATGCGTTGCGCCAGGCCGACCTGCTCGCCGATGGCGGTGTATCCCGCCTTGCCGGATCCGACATCGCCGACGATAACCCGCCCGGAGTTCAGGCCGATCCGCAGCTGCAACGCGATGTCGGTGAGTTGTGTCGCACGGGTCGGCGCCTCGGCCTGGATCTCGAGTGCCGCCATACAGGCGCGAAAGGCGTGATCCTCCAAACTGACTGGCGCTCCGAAGACCGCCATGATCCCGTCGCCAGTGAACTTGTCGACCGTCCCGCCGTAGCGCTGCACGACGCCGGCGCAGCAGTCGAAGACCGTGCCCATCACCTCGCGCAACCGTTCAGGCCCCAGTGCGGCGGCGATGTCCATCGAATGGACCACATCGGCGAAGAGCACGGTCACCTGCTTGTACTCGGCCGGTGTAGTTGCGGAACCGACGGGTGATCCGCACTCGTCGCAGAACTTGGCGTTGGTGCGCAGTTCTATCTCGCAGCCCGAGCACACCGTCACGGCATCGCCTCGGCGATCGCGATGTGTCCTTCGTAACCAACGTCATTGGCCATCTGGCTGTAGCGGTGGCGGAAGTCCCGGTAGCCGGCGTCGTCGCCACGAGCCTGCGCCACCAGCGCACGCAGCCGTAACAGCGGAAGCTCGTGCGGCACGAAGCCGGGGTCGGTCGGCACGGCGGCCAGGCGTTCGATCGCCGCTTCGGCTTCCTGAAGATCGTTGTCGGCGCAGCGCGCAAGGAGCGCCTCGACAAGAACGCTCGTCACCGATCCGCGCAGGAACATTTCGCCGGACTCGAAGTGAGCGTCGACGACGGTGCGCGCCAGTTCGATGGCACCGTCCGTATCACCGGTGCGGACCTTCTCCTTGGCCGTCAGCATGTCCGCCAGCAATATCGTTTCGGGCGAATATCGCTGCTGCTCGGCGGCATGTCGGGTGATGGCGAGAAGTCCGAGGCCTTCCTCGTATATGGCGGAGCCAGGGGTGTCGCTGTAGACGAGGAAGGTTCCATGAGCCTGGCGCGCCAGCACGAGCGCGATCTCGTCACTGGATTGCTCGGCCATCCGGAGCACCTCGGCGCTGTGTTGCAGGGTGGCGGCATCCGGCTTCAGCGCCCCTTCCGCAACCGCCGCGCTCTTGTACAGACTCGTCAGTGCCCGGGTGCTGGGGTCGAAAGGGCGGTCCACTTCCTCTGCTCGCCGGAAGTCCAGCTTCCAGTCCGGACGGCCGAGGAAGCATCCGGCGAGCGCGCGCACCCCGAGCGCTTGCGCCAGGGGTGACGGGAGCATCAGATTGCCCTTGGTCGAATCGCCTTCGGCAAGGTCGATGACGCGTTGTGCGAGGCGCATCGCATCGACGACTTTGCCGGTCGTCCAACTGGTATTGATCGCCGGCAGGAGCAGTCCGACATCCAAGGTCGGGTCGCCGATCGACTCCAGGAGTGCGACGAGTTCGGTGCTGAGCCGCACCGCCTGGCCGATGTCGCCGTGCAAATGCACGGTTGTCACCTGGCCGGCCAGGCCGAGCGCCAGCGACACCTGGTCACCCGCCTGTGTGCACAGCTCGCGGAGTTCGTCGAAACCGTTGTCGGCGGCATCCGCGGCGACCCGCCACGAGGTGGCACACAACTGGGTGCGTGGTGCGATACGCATCGAGGGCCGTTCGAGATCGTCGGCCGGCAACCGGTCGGCGACGTCGCGTGCGCGCTGCCAGCTCATCCGTGCCGCGTAGCTGTCGCGGACCACCGACCAGTTTCCGGCGCGCATGTGCCAGCCGAAGGCCGCATGCAGATCACCGGCAGCCTCGAGATGTTCGGCGATCAACGCAGCGTTCTGCTCCACCGGGTCTCGTTGTTCGAGCGCGGCCGCCAACAGGCGGTGTGATTCTGCCCGATCCGACTTGAGCTGGGATTCGTAGGCCACGGTCCGAATCAAGGGGTGGTGGAACGCGTATTCGGCACGCGGGCTGAACATCACCTGGTCGACGAGCTCCGCATCGACCAATTCGGGAAGCGCGTCGTCGCCGACCAGAGTCGCGACCAGGCCGGTGTCGAAACGTGATCCGATCACCGCGGCGGCGCTCAGAGTGCGCTTGGCGGCGTCGTCGAGCCGGTCGATACGAGCGGCAATGGTGGCCTGCAGGGTGGCCGGCACGTCGGCATCGACGACGTCGCTGCGGCACGTGTAGCCACCCCGGTCACCTTCGAGGACCTTTCGTTCGGCCAGATCGCGGACGATCTCCTGGACGAAGAAGGGATTTCCGGCCGCACGTTGCGCGATGCGTGAACCCAGTGCCGCGACCGACCGTCGGGACCCAGCAACTCGGCGATCAGCGCCGATGCCTGCGAATCATTCAGCGGGGTAAGGGCAATGGTCTGTGCGTTGGCAGTCCGGCCCAGTGCGCCCTGGTATTCGGGGCGATAGGTGATGAGGACCATGGACGGCGTTTGGGGGACCACCGTCAGGAGATCGGCGAGTATTGATTCACTGACCTCGTCGATCCAGTGAACGTCTTCGATGATGTACACACCCGTGGCGGGGCGAGCCAGCGAGGTGGACTTGACGAGGTTGGCCAGCCGACGGCGCCGGGCGTCGGGGCTGATATCAGGAAGGTCGGTGGTGCTGTCGCGAATCCCGAGCAGGTCGTCCAGCAGGATGATGTCTGCCGGGTCTGCATCGTCGAATCGCTGCCGAACCTCCTCGCGTCCCGCCGCGTCGTCAATGTCGTTGACGCCGTAGGTCGCTCGCAGTAGCCGGGAAATGGCGTGGAACGGGATGTCGGCGGTGTGCGACTCGCAATGGGTGGTGAAAACATCGACGCCGCGGCCCGTGGCGATCGCGGCCACCTCACGGACGATGCGGCTCTTGCCGATGCCCGGTGATCCGACGACTCCGACCACGCTCCCTGCGCCGGTGATGGATTCGTCCAGAATTCCCGTGAGCGCGTTCAGTTCCCACGTGCGCCCGACCAAGTCTCGGGTCCTGGCGGCGGGTGCGTCCGCCGCGCCATCGACAGAAGCCGCTGTGCCGGAACGGGTTCATCGAGTCCTTTGATTTGGACGTCTCTCGGTGTCGCCGAGTACTGCGAGGTGCTCGACGAGCCGCGCTGTTGATTCGCTGAGCATCACACCGCCGGGCGGGGCGGCGGATTCCATCCGCTGGGCCATGCCGACCTGTTCGCCGATCGCCGTGTAACCCGCTCGGGCTGGAACCAACCTCGCCGGCGATGACCTGGCCCGAGTTCAGTCCGACCTAGCTGCAAGGTGATGCCGTCGCGCTGTTGGACTCGGTGGCCAGGCGTGCGGTCGCCTTTGGATGTCCAGGGACGCCAAGCATGCCCGGTAGGCGTGATCCTCCAGCGCAACCGGTGCGCCGAAGATCGCCATGATTCCGTCGCCGGTGAACCTGTCGACCGTGCCGCCGTAGCGCTGGATGACGGCCGTAGAACGGTCGAGCAGTTCGGCCATGATTTCGCGCAGCCGCTCCGCGCCCACCGCGGAAGCGATGTCCATCGAGCGCACCACGTCGGCGAAAAGCATCGTGACTTGCTTGTACTCGGCATGCTGTGCCGAAGCCGCTGATCGCGGTACCGCAGGAGTCGCAGAATCGGGCGCCGAGCCGTGGTTCGGCCCCGCACGCCCCGCACGCCAGTGCAGCTGTCATCCGACCCTCCCCGGCGGTCCGGAATGCCTGCTCAGTGCAGGATAGGACTTCGGTGCGTCGTCGGCGGGGCTATTGACCCGGGCCGGGCGCTCGAGGGCGACGATCGCCCGCCACGCGGCCAGTTTCGTTGCGAACGGGCACGGTGTGGGCGGGGCTTGTCGACGGCAGCCGCCGGTAGATCAGGGGAGTGCCTGACGGTCGGTCAACCGGCGGTAGTTGGCCTCGGCGGCGCCGCCGTTGAAGAACACCCGCTCGATCGATGGGATGGTTGTGAAAGAACGACGCAAAATCGTTGGCCACCATGCTGTCTCGCTCGACCGCCGAGTCCAGGCTGCCGACCCGTCGGCATGATCGCAGCACATCCCACACCGCGACCCCGTTGGCCACCAACGCGGTCACCCGCAGCTCGTAGGGCCCGTCCGGGTCGAGCCCGTAC
Organism: uncultured Actinomycetota bacterium; assembly: GCA_963779655.1. Lineage (GTDB taxonomy): Bacteria > Actinomycetota > Actinomycetes > Mycobacteriales > Mycobacteriaceae > Mycobacterium. Next base: position 251,411 of record CAVZZD010000007.1, read on the forward strand.
AGCGCGCCCATGACGCGCCAGAACGCGTTCTGCGGATTCCCGTAGTAGTGCTGGGCGGCCAGCGACATCACGCTGGGCATATTGCCCAGGATCAACAGCCGGGGGTTGCCGCCGACGATCGGCGGCAACCCCGTCAAAACCGGCGAATTCATCAGCTCAGATGATGCACCTCTTGCAGCCCGTACACCGGCGTCGGGATGCCTTCGTGGCGCGCCTTGAGCTGCAGCGCCAGGTACAGCGAGTAGTGCCGCGACTGGTGCAGGTTGCCGCCGTGGAACCACAGGTTGTCCTGTTGGGTGGGCTTCCACATGTTGCGCTGTTCGCCCTCCCACGGCCCTGGATCCTTGGCGGTGTCGCTGCCCAGGCCCCAGACCTTGCCGACCTTGTCGGCGATTTCCTGACCCATCAGGTCGGCGGCCCAGCCGTTCATCGAGCCGTACCCCGTCGCGTACACCACCAGGTCCGCCGGCAGTTCGGTGCCGTCGTCCAGCACCACCGAATCCTCGGTCAGATGCGACACCTGGCCGTGCGCCAGCTTGATCGACCCGTCGGCCACCAGGTCGCAGGCGCCGACGTCGATGTAGTAGCCCGATCCGCGGCGCAGGTACTTCATGAACAGGCCCGAGTCGTCGTCGCCGAAGTCCAGATCGAAGCCGGCCGCCTCCAGCCGGCCGTAGAAATCCTTGTCCCGCACCCGAATCGCGTCATAGATCGGCTTCTGGAAGTCCGCCATGATCCGGTAGGGCAACGACGCGAACGTCAGGTCGGCCTTCTCCGTGGACATTCCGGACGCCACCGCCCGCTCCGAGTACAGGTCGCCCAGCCCGAGGTCCATCAGCGAGTCGGACCGCACGATGTGCGTCGAGGACCGCTGCAGCATCGTCACGTCGACACCGTTCTCGTAGAGCGCCTTGCAGATGTCGTGTGCGGAGTTGTTCGACCCGACCACCACGACCTTCTTGCCGACATAGCGGTCCGGTCCGGGGTGCGCACTGGAGTGGTGCTGCTCGCCACGGAACACGTCCTGGCCGGGGAGCGTCGGAATGCTCGCCTTGCCCGACATCCCGGTCGCCAGCACCAGCTGCGTCGGGTGGAGCGTCAGCTTCTCGCCGTCGCGGTCCACCTCGACGGTCCACCGGCCCGCTTCGGAGTCGAACGACGCCGACAGGCATTCCGTCTTCGACCAGTACGGCACCTCCATGACCCGGGTGTAGAACTCGAGCCAGTCGCCGATCTTGTCCTTCGGCGCGAACACCGGCCAGTTGGCCGGGAACGGCATGTACGGCAGGTGGTCGTACCAGACCGGGTCGTGCAGGCACAGCGACTTGTAGCGCTTGCGCCACTGGTCGCCGGGCCGTTCGTGCTTGTCGACGACGATCGCCGGCACACCCAGCTGGCGCAGCCGCGCACCCAGTGCGATGCCGCCCTGACCGCCGCCGATGACCAGCACGTACGGCTGCACCGTCCGTCCCAGCGTCGCATCCTCCTCGGCGCGCTTCTCGGCCCACGACCGCGGGTCGGGGTCGGAGCCGTGGACGGCGCCGAGCACCCGGGTCGCCCCTCTGGGCTCCTCGTGGCCCTTCAGCTCCTGCAGTGTCGTCAGCAGCGTCCAGGCCTGATCACCCTTCAGGCGCAGATGCCCGGCGCCGCGGCCCACGGCGGTGTCGAACTCGATGAACGCCGAGGTCACGTCCCCGTCGGCAGACTGCCGGCTCGCGGGTCCGGAAGCCCGACGGGTCGGTGTCGGCAAGCCGCTCGCCGAGCATGCCGGCTATCTGGTCGCGACCCTCGACGGTCTTGATGTTCCAGGTGAAGGCGACGAGGTCGCGCCAGAAGCTGTCGGTGGCGAACTTGGCGACCGCGCGGTCGATGTCGCGGGCGGCCAAGGCGGCCTCGAAATCGGCGAGCCACGCGTCGATGCGCTCCTGCGGCGTCAGTGTGGTTTGCGGTTCAAGTGTTGAAGTCATGTGACCCAGCGCACACCCTGACCCCGGCGGACCACAAGGGTTGCGCACCGTTGCACCCGCGTCCACACTGACGCCGAAACGTACGAACGGGCGGGAAAAGCCGAGAGGAGCGCCGCCAAAGCGTCGGTCTCGGCGCATCGCGGCGCGAGCCCTGCAACCCCTCGCAACTCTTTCGGCGTGTGGCCCCGGTCACATAGAACTGCGTGATGAAAGCAGCTGTGTACTACGGACCGAACAAGGTCGAGATCGACGACGTCGCCGAACCCGACACCAAGCCGGGCACCGTCAAACTCAAGGTGGGCTACAACGGGATCTGCGGCACCGACCTGCACGAGTACTACGCCGGGCCGATCTTCGTACCCACCGAACCGCACCCGCTGACCCATCAGCAGCTGCCGCTGACCATCGGCCATGAATTCTCCGGGGTCATCACCGAGGTCGGCGACGGGGTCACCGGCTGGGTCGAGGGCGACCGGGTCGCCGTCGAACCGATCTACAAGTGCGACCACTGCGGGCCGTGCCGGGCCGGCAACTACAACGTGTGCCAGCAGATCGGCTTCCACGGTCTGATGTCCGACGGCGGGATGGCCGAATACACCGTCGTGCCGACCAGCATGCTGCACAAGCTGCCCGACAACGTGTCGCTGGAACTCGGCGCGCTCGTCGAGCCGATGTCGGTGGCCTACCACGCCGCGACCCTCGGCGACGTCACCCCCGGTGACACCGCGATGGTGTTCGGCGCGGGTCCGATCGGCATCGGATTGTGGTTCGCGTTGCGCGGCAAGGGACTTGACGATGTGTTCGTCGTCGAGCCGTCGCCCACCCGGCGCGCCGCCATCGAGACTCTCGGCGCCACGACGCTGGACCCGACCGAGCCTCGACGTGCCGGCGTTCATCGCCGACCACACCAAGGGCGACGGCGCCGACGCGGTGTTCGACGCCGCCGGCGTGGCGCCCGCGGTCAGTACGGCGCTGGCCTGCATCGGCTCCCGCAGGCCGATGGTCAGCGTCGCGATCTACGAAAAGCCGCTTGGAGACACCGCTTCTCAACCTGGTGATGAACGAATCCCGCATCCAGGGATCGTTGTGCTACACCGGAGCCGACTTCGAGGCCGTGATCGCGCTGATGGCGAAGGGCACCTACGACACCACCGGCTGGGTCGCCAAGATCCCGATCGACGACGTCATCGACGAAGGGCTTCGAGGCGCTGCATGCCGGCAAGAAGATGAAAGTTCTCGTCGACCCCACCGTCTGAAGGAGACAGCATGAGCCTGGAAGGGAAAGTCGCCCTCGTCACCGGAGGTGGACGCGGGATCGGCCGGGGCATCGCCCTGCGGCTGGCCCGCGACGGCGCGGATATCGCACTGGTCGACGTGCGACCGGACGGCATCGACGCGGTCGCCGATGAGATCGCCGAAATCGGTTCGAAGGCAACGACATTCGTCGCCGATGTCGGGGATCGCGAGCAGGTGTTCGCCGCGGTCGATCACGCGACGCGACGCGCTCGGCGGTTTCGACATCATGGTCAACAACGCCGGCATCGCCCTGGTGGGCCCGATCACCGATGTCACCCCCGAGGAGATCAAGCGGATCTGGGCGATCAACGTCGACGGTGTGCTGTGGGGCATCCAGGCCGCGGTCGCCAAGTTCAAGGAGTTGGGCCACGGCGGCAGCATCATCAACGCCTCGTCGATCGCCGGTCACGACGGGTTCGCGATGCTCGGTGTGTACAGCGCCACCAAGTTCGCGGTCCGGGCCCTGACCCAGGCCGCCGCCAAGGAGCACGCCGCCGACGGCATCACCGTCAACGCGTACTGCCCGGGCGTGGTCGGCACCGACATGTGGGTCGAGATCGACAAGCGGTTCGCGGAACTCACCGGCGCCGCCGAGGGCGAGACCTATGACAAGTTCGTCGGCGGCATCGCGCTGGGCCGCGCCGAGACACCCGACGACGTCGCCGGCTTCGTCTCCTACCTGGCCGGCCCCGACGCCGACTACATGACCGGCCAGTCCGGCCTGATCGACGGTGGCCTGGTCTATCGGTGACATGGTCAACTCCTCCTCATCGCTCGTGCCTCGCTCTGCATCGTCGCCTTCCGCTGACATGTGATGGGGAGCACAATCGGGGGTGATGCAGGTGCCTGAACCGGCGGTGGCCGTCGGCGAGGATCCGCGCACGTACGCGCGGCTGATGTCGGCTGTCTACGACGCGACGATGGCCGGCCAGCGTGCGCCCGCGCGACCACGCGAGGTGATCGGCGACTCCTGGCAGCGGCTGATGGCCAAGGGAATCGACCCCGACAGCCAGGGCGCGCCGGTGGTCGAGACCGGTGCGCTGGAGATGCTGCGACGCTCGTCGGGCCTGATGGCGGTGCTCGACGAGATCTCGCGGGGCCTGGAATCGATTGTCGCCGAGGGCGTCAACATCCTTGTCGTCGCCGACGCGAAGGGCCGGGTGCTGTGGCGCTCCGGCTCGCCGTCGGTGCTGCACAACGCCGACCGGCTCGGGTTCATCGAGGGCGCCCACTGGGGCGAGGGCGCCGTCGGCACCAACGCCATCGGCACCGCGCTGGTGTCCAACCGTGCCGTGCAGGTGTTCTCCGCCGAGCATTTCATGCGCAGCCACCACTCGTGGACCTGCGCGGGAGCGCCGATCCGGGATCCACGCACCGGTCAGGTCATCGGTGTCGTCGACGTCTCGGGACCCGCGGCGACCGTGCATCCGACCACCGTCGCGCTCGTCGACGTCGTGGCGCGGCTGGCCGAATCCCAGCTGCGCGAGCAGCACGACCGCACGCTGAACCGGTTGCGCACCGTCGCCGCGCCGATCCTGGCCCGCATCGGGCGGCCCGCGCTGGCCGTGGACGCCGACGGCTGGGTCGCGGCGGTCGACTCGCTGCCACTGCACAACCGCATCCTGCTGCCCGACGAACTGGCGCCCGGCCGGGCCTGGATCCCGACGCTGGGCATGTGCGAGGTCGAACTGCTACCCGGCGGCTGGCTGGTGCGGCTCAGCGACGACGACACCGCGCCCGCGCTGTCCCGGGTGGTGCTCGACCTGCGAACCCCGGGCGCGCCGGCACTCGACATGGTCGGCCAGTTCGGGTCGTGGCGCCATGACATTTCGCTGCGGCACGCCGAGATCCTGCTCGTGCTCGCGATGTTCCCCGAGGGACGCTCCGCACCGCAGTTGGCGGCCGATCTGTACGGCGATCGCACCCGGGTGGTCACGGTGCGGGCCGAAATGTCCCGACTGCGAAAGCAATTGGCGGGCGTGGTGCTCGGTCAGCCATACCGCTTCCCGGAGACGGCGGCTGTCCAGGTGCGCTACCCCGACGACATGTCGACGCTGTTGGCGGCGTCCACCGCGCCTGCCGTTCAGGCCGCCCGCGGTCAGCCCGCTGACCGAAATGTACTGTGGCGCCTGTGGAGGTGGACCCCGACATCGAGTCCTCCGGGCTGCTGGACGGCCTGGAGGGTGAGGAACGTGCGGAGCGCGCCGAACTCGTGGCGTGGCTGTTGGAAAAGGGCTTCACCGTCGAGGAGATCCAGGGCTCGTTCGCGCCGATGCTGCTCGCGTCGCGCCGGCTCATCGGCGATGACGGCACCTATGTGTCCACGCGCGACATCGCCGAGCAGGCGGGCATCGAGATCGACATGGTCCGGCGGATGCAACGTGCGATCGGGCTGCCCACCGACGACGACCCCGACGAGGCGGTGTTTCTGCGGGCCGACGGCGAGGCGGTGCTGCACACCGCGAAGTTCCTGAAGCTCGGCTTCGACCCCGACCAACTCCTGCAAGTCACCAGGACCCTCGCCGAGGGGTTGTCGAATGCCGCCGAGATGATGCGCTACACCGCCCTGGCGACCGTTTTACGCCCTGGCGCAACAGAACTCGAGACAGCCAAGGGTTCGGAGGTGGTGGTCGCTGCGGCGGCGCCGTTGCTGGGCCCGATGATCGAGGACATGTTGCTGCTGCAGTTGCGGCATGCCCTGGAGACCGAGGCGGTCAACGCCTCCGAGCGGGCGTCCGGCAAGCCGCTGCCCGGCGCCCGGGAGATCGCCGTCGCGTTCGCCGACATGGTCGACTTCACGCGACTGGGCGAAGCCGTCGAACCGGAGGGCTGGAGCAGTTGGCGCACCGGTTGGCGACGCTGGCCCGCGACGTCGCCGTCCCGCCCGTGCGATTCGTCAAGACGATCGGCGATGCGGTGATGCTGGTATGCCCCGAGCCGGTTCCGCTGCTGGACGCGATGCTCCATCTGGCCGACGCCGCCGAAGCTGACTCCGGCGTTTCCGCGGCTGCGGGTCGGGATGGCGTTCGGTGAGGCGGTGAGCCGCGCCGGCGACTGGTTCGGCAGCCCGGTCAACCGGGCGAGCCGCGTGACCGCCGCGGCCCGGCCGGGCACCGTACTCGTCGGCGCAGGCGGCGCGTGAGGCCATCGGTGACGCGCCGGGCTTCGAGTGGTCGTACGCGGGCAGCCGGCAGGCTCAAAGGCATCAAGGACGACACCAAGCTGTACCGGGCCCGGCGCTCGGCCTCCTGACCCGGCTCACGGATTCGCTTCCGACTCCGTGGTGCACGCGGAAGAGGTTGTCCGGGTCGTACTTTCGCTTGATGTCGAGCAGTCGCGGATAGTTTGCGCCCCAGAATGACGTCTGCCAGTCCGGCTCGAAGTAGTCGGCCTCGTTGAGGTAGGACCCGCTGCCCGGTGTCGCGCCACGGATGAGCTTCATGACGCCGCCGACCTTCGCCGCCCTCGCTCGCGCCTCCGCGAGGTTCGGCTCGTGTCCCGGCACGCCGGGGTACACGTGCGGCTCGGTCGATGCGGAAATGACCAGGGCTGCCGCGTCCAACGCCACCGGATTCAGCGCGGTGGCGCGGGTACGGGCGAGGGCATCAGGGTCGGCACCGGACAGACCTTTATTGAAGTGCAGCGTGAAGTGATACTGCCGGGACGCCGCGAAGAACACGTCCGCAAGGTCGTCATCGAAGATCCCGATCGGCAGCCAGCGTGACTGGTAGGTGCGGATGAATTGCGATACCTCGCCCTGGTTGGTCGACCACCAGTATTGCGACGCGGGTTGGCCCGGGCGGGGATCCGGCGTGATGAAGTCCGGGTCGTTCGTCTCCCACCAAGCGGAATCCCACATCTTGTCGAAAGGGATCTCCCGGAAGCTGACATCCGCGGTGTAGTCGTCCGGTCTGTCGGCGATCCAGTCAAGGAGTGGCTGCCAGGCTCGGCGCGCGTCGGATTCGGTCAGATCGAGAAACGTCATCCCGACGTTCAACGAGTTGTCACCGTTCACCGTGATCTGCTCACCCCAGTGCGGGTTGTTCAGAGTTGCCGGGTAGAAGCGCACCAGCTCGCCGATGAGCGCCCGGAAAGCGTTGTCGCTGTTCGCTTTTATGCTTCCGGTGGCGAGGCCGCGCAAGTTGCGGAATGGGATGCGAGAGCAGGGTTGCCCGCGTCACCACGCCGAAGGTTCCGCCGCCGCCGCCGCGCAGTGCCCAGAACAGATCCTGGTTCTGCGCATCGTTGGCGATGACGATTGTGCCGTCGGCGGTCACTACTTCGTACTCCAGCACGCCCGCCGCACCGGTGCCGAATCGCTTCGAGAAACTGCCGAAGCCGCTGCCCTGAATGAATCCGCCGGCCGCGCCGACACTGGTGCAGCCGCCGCCCTGGACGTACCGGCCGTGCTGGCTGGCCGCGACGTACGCCTCCAGCCAGCGGGTGCCGGCGCCCACACTGATCGCCGGCACACCCTGGCCGTCGCCGCCGGTGATCCGGAAGTCGTCATGGACCGTCACGTCGCGCATGTTGTGCGTCCAGATCAGGAGCGAATTCGGTGCGTTCGACCGGCCCAGGTAATCGTGGCCGGTTCCCTTCACGACCAGCCTGACGCCGTGCTCACGCGCGAACCTCACCGCGGCAGCGACGTCCTCGGCGCTCTCGGCGGCGACGGCATACGGGCTGACCGCGGCATCCCACGCGTCCGCCCATCCCGTGGTCTGGGTGGCGCCCGGGTGGTCTTCGTTGAAGAAGGGGTTCTGCAGGTTCTGCAACACCGTCGCGCACTGGGCACCCGGCGGGTCGTCGATGCAGGGCTGCAGCGGCGACCCCACCTCGATCAGCCGCCCCGATACCTGGGACTTCAGCGTGTCCCACGTTGCTTTCGTCGGCCAGCTGGGGCCGGCGTTCCCCGGCGAAGCGAAAAACGACGACGCGAGCAGCGTGCTCGAAGCGGCGCCCACGCCGGTCAGGAAATTCCTGCGCGAAATCATCCGAGCCCGGCTCCCAGGCAGGCGCGGCCGCCCGATCGGCCACGGAACAGGCGAAACTTACCAGCGCTTTCTGTGCTGGCGATGCAAAACTGGCTCGGCCGGTGCGGTGCTCGGCGTACCGCGCGGATGGCCCGCCGTAGTGATTGCCCTCTCCGCGGAGAACACGCATCCTGGAGCCATGGCAGGTAACGAAATCGACCGGGAACGGGCCAAGGGCGCGCTCGAGGTCATCAAGCAGCATCCCGGATTGGCGTTGTTCGCAGTGTCGCCGGGGATCATCGCCGTCGCCGTGGTGTGGGCGGTGGTCGGCGGGGGTTGGGCGTTCCTGCTGGCCATCGCGCTTCTCGTGGGCGGCGGCGCCTGGCTGTTGCGCAAGCGCTGAACACAGGCACCTCACAGCTGTTCGCTGGGGGTGAACGCTGCTCCCACCACCGGTGTAACGGTGTAATCATGTAAGCATGAGACATCAACATGGACACGGACGGCGTTCGCAACCCGATGCCGGAGACGCCGCCGACTGGTTCGCCGGCCGCCTGCCGCAAGCCTGGTTCGACGGCGACCCGGACGTCGCTGTCGATCGCGAGGAGATCACCGTCATCGGCCGGCTGCCCAACCCGGACGGTGACGAGACCAAAGCCCGCGCGTCGGGCCGGGTGTCGCGATTCCGCGAGGACACCCGCGCCGAACGGATGCGCATCGCCGACGAGGCCGAGGACCGCTTCGGCCGCAAGGTCTCGTGGGGCGTCGACGTCGGTTCCGGCGAGGACGTGGAGCGGGTGCTGTTCACCCACCTCGCGATCCCGGTGATGACCCGGCTGCGCCAGCCTGAGCGTCAGGTGCTCGACACCCTGGTCGACGCCGGCGTGGCACGGTCGCGCTCCGATGCGCTGGCCTGGTCGGTCAAGCTGGTCGGCGAGCACGCCGAGGAGTGGCTCACCAAGCTGCGCGACGCGATGTCGGAGGTCGACGAACTGCGCGCCGAGGGCCCGGATCTCTAGTCCGCCGAGAACCACTTTCTCCCCATAACGTCCTGGGGTTTCGCGTGGAGAAAGTGGTTCTCGACGAGGCTAAGCCTGGACCATCTCCCAGTAGGCGCCCCGGCGCGTCAGCAGTTCGGCGTGGGTGCCCTGCTCGACGATCCGTCCGGCGTCCAACACCACGATCAGATCGGCGTCGCGGATCGTCGAAAGACGATGCGCGATGATGAAACTCGTTCGATCCCGGCGGAATTCGGCCATCGCCTGCTGAATCAGCAACTCGGTGCGGGTGTCCACCGAACTGGTGGCCTCGTCGAGGATCAGCAGCCGCGGCCCGGCCAGGATCGCCCGCGCGATCGTGATCAACTGCTTCTCCCCGGCGCTGACGTTGCCGCCGTCGTCGCTGACCACGGTGTCGTAGCCGTCGGGCAGCGCGTGCACAAACCGGTCGACGTAGGCCGCCCCGGCCGCCGCCAGCACCTCGTCGCGGCCGGCATCGGGCCGCCCATAGGCGATGTTGTCGGCGATCGTTCCGTTGAACAACCAGGTGTCCTGCAGCACCATCCCGATCTGCGAGCGCATCGACTGCCGGCTGACCGTCGTCGTGTCGACGCCGTCGATCAGGATGTGCCCGGAGTCCAGCTTCGTAGAACCGCATCAGCAGGTTGACCAGGGTGGTCTTCCCGGCGCCGGTCGGCCCGACAATCGCCACCGTGCTGCCCGGTTCGGCGACCAGCGAGATGTCCTCGAGCACCGGTGTGTCCTCGCGGTAGCCGAAACTGACATTGCCGGAACTCCACCCGCGGTGCGCTCCCGGAAACGGGCAGCGAAGAGTCCGGATCGCCGGACTCCTCGGGCTCGTCGAGGAACTCGAAAACCCTTTCCGCGCTGGCGACCCCGGACTGCAGAGTGTTGTACATCCCGGCGACCTGGGTCAGCGGCTGGTTGAACTGCCGCACGTACTGGATGAACGCCTGAATGGACCCCAACGTGATCTGCCCGGTCGCCACCTGCAGGCCGCCGACCACCGCCACCCCGATATAGCTGAGGTTGCCGACGAACATCGTTGCGGGGGACACCAATCCGGAGAAGAACTGGGCGCCGAAGGCGGCGTGGAACACGTCGTCGTTGAGATCGCTGAACTGCGCTCGGGCGGCGGTCCGGTGGCCGAACGTGCGCACGACGGTGAAGCCGCTGTAGGTCTCTTCGATATGGGCGTTGAGCCGGCCGGTGTTGCGCCACTGCGCGACGAACATCTTCTGCGAACGGCGGGCGATAGCCCGGGTGACCCACAGTGACAACGGCACCGTCACCACGGCGATCAACGTCAGCAGCGGCGAAATCGTCAGCATCATCACCAGCACCGCGAACACGGTCAGCACCGAGGTCAGCAGTTGGCTGATGGTGATCGACACCGAGGTCTGGATGTTGTCGATGTCGTTGGTGACGCGGCTCAGCAGTTCGCCGCGCTGCCGGGAATCGAAGTGCGACAGTGGAAGTCGGTGGACCTTGTCCTCGACGTCGGCCCGCAGCGCCACCATCGTCCGCTGCACCGCGACGTTGAGCAGCCGCGCCTGAATCCACACCAGCAGCGCCGCAACGAGATACAGCACCAGCGCCAGCAGCAGCGTGCGCGCGACCGCGCCGAAGTCCACGCCGTGGCCCGGTATCACGTTCATTCCCGACAGCAGGTCGGCGAACGTGTTGTCCCCACGGTCACGTGCCGCGGCGATGGCCTGTTCCCTGGTGATGCCAACGGGCAGTTGCCGACCGATCACACCGTTGAACAACAGGTCGGTGGCGTGGCCGAGGATGCGCGGGCCGATCACCCCGATGGCGATCCCGAACACTCCCAATACGATCACCGCCGTGGTCAACCCGCGCTGCGGTGTCAGTCGCCCGACCAGCCGGACGGCGGTTCCGCGGAAGTCTCGCGACCGCTCGGCGGGTGCCTGCTGCATGCGCATCGCGCCCCGCATGGGTCCGCTCACGGTCGACCTCCCGCGCCCACCCCGAGCGATTGTGAGTCGGCGAACTGCGCATATGCCGGGCATTCGGTCAGCAGGGTCTCGTGGGTTCCCGCACCGACCACATGGCCGTCCTCGAGGACGATTACCTGGTCAGCGCCCATGACCGTGGAAATCCGTTGCGCGACAATGATAACCGTCGAATCAGCGGCGACTTCCCGCAGCTGGTCGCGGACCCGGGCGTCGGTGTGGACGTCGAGCGCCGACAGCGCGTCGTCGAACAGGTAGACGGCCGGTGCGCGGATCACGGCCCGGGCGATCGCCAGTCGTTGTCGCTGTCCGCCGGAGAAGTTGTTGCCGCCCTGGGCTACCCGCATCTCCAGGCCGTCGGCGTGGGCGCGCACGAAGCCGTCCGCGCACGCAACCCGCAGTGCCTCCCACATCTGGTCCTCGGTGGCGTCGGCTCTCCCGAGGCGCAGGTTGTCGGCCACCGTGCCGGAGAACAGGTAGCCCCGCTGCGGCACCAGCCCGAGGCCCGACCACAACCGCTCGGTGTGGTAGTCGCGGACGTCGACACCGTCGATCTGTACCGCCCCGGAGGTGACGTCGTAGAGCCGGCAGATCAACGACACCAGCGTCGACTTGCCCGATCCGGTGCTGCCGACGACGGCGGTCGTGGTCCCCGGCCGGGCGACGAATGAAACATCCTCCAGCACAGGCCGGTCCGCGCCCGGGTAGCAGAACCCCGCCGCGACGAGTTCGACGAGCCCGGCCGTCGCGGCCGGTTCACGCGGATGGTCGGGGTTGGCGATCGCCGGCGGCGTCGACAGCACTTCGGTGATCCGCTCGGCGCACGCCGCGGCCCGCGGCAGCACCACGAAGAAAATCGTCGCCATCAAAACGGCCATCAGGATCAGCATGAAGTAGGACAGGAAGGCGATCAGGGACCCGACCTGCATCTGACCGGCATCGATCCGCCGGCCCCCGAACCAGATCAACGCCACCGACGACAGGTTGATGGTCAGGGTGGTGACCGGCAGCATCAGCGCCTGCCAGCGGCCGGCCGCCAGGGCGGTGTTCGGCGAGTTCGGTGTTGGCGACCCGGAAGCGGTTCTGTTCGAACGGCTCCCGGGCGAACGCGCGGATCACCCGGATGCCCGACAGCTGCTCGCGCATCACCCGGTTGATGCCGTCGATCAGCCGCTGCATGTTGCGGAAGATCGGCAGCATGTGGCGGATGATCCACCCGTTCGCCAGGCCCAGCACCGGCACGCTCACCAGCAGCAGCCAGGACAACCCGGCATCCTGGTGAATCGCCATGATCAGCCCGCCGACACACATGATCGGCGCCGTCACCAGCACGGTGAACGTCATCTGCACCAGCACCTGGATCTGCTGGACGTCGTTGGTGGTGCGGGTCAACAACGTCGGCGCGCCGAACCGGGAGGTCTCGTGCTCGGAGAAGGTGGTGACGTGGTGGAACATCGCCGCGCGCAGGTCCCGCCCGAAGCTCATGCCGGCCCGCGACCCGAAGTACACCGCGCCCACCGCGCAGACGACCTGAAGTGCCGTCACCCCCAGCATGACGCCGCCGAGCCGGACGATCGTGTCGGTGTCACCGCGCGCGACCCCGTCGTCGATGATCGCGGCGTTGACGGTCGGAAGGTAGAGCGACGCCAGCGTGCTGACCAACTGCAGCAACATCACCACCGCGACCAGCCCTCGGTACGGCCGCACATACTGTCGCAGCATCGCCAGGAGCATCCCGTTACTTTCGCACATCTGCCAATATCGACAAAAGCCCAGGTCAATAGGCGTGTCTGCGGTTCATCTCAGAGCGGGCCGCTACAGTGCATGCTGTGACAAGCAACGGGTGTGCACGCCGGTGAACCGCAACGTCCTGGCGCTGGCCGTCGCCGCTGTCGTCGTGCCACTGATCGCCGGATGCTCCGGCGACAACAACCCGGGCCAACCGCAGAACGGACCGTCGGCGCCGACGCTTGCGGCGAACGCCAAGCATGGCCCGACGTTCCCCGAGTGCGGAGGCGTCAGCGACCAGACGGTCCAGCAGCTCACCCAGATCGCCGGTGTGGTGAACACGGCGAAGAACTCGGTCGGCTGTCAGTGGCTGCTCAACGGTGGCATCGTCGGCCCGAGTTTCTCGTTCACCTGGTTCCGCGGCAGCCCGATCGGCCGGGAACGCAAGACCGAGGAACTGTCCCGCACCAGCGTCGAGGACATCAACATCGAGGGCCACGGCGGCTTCATCGCGGTCGGGACGGATCCCACGATGGGCGACAATCTCTGTGAGATCGGCATCCAGTTCGACGACGACTTCATCGAGTGGTCGGTGAGCTTCGCCTCCCAGCCGTTCCCCAAACCGTGTGACGTGGCCAAGGAATTGACCGCCCAGTCGATCAGGAACGCGAAATGAGCATGCCGGTGCGTAAACAGCTCCTCGTCGCATCCGCCGTCGCCGCTTCGGCGCTGAGCCTGATCACCGGGTGTTCACGCGCGGTCGACGGGACGGCCGTCCGGGAAGGTGCGGGCGGTCCGCGTAACAACGACTCCGAGCAGGCCTACCCCAACCTGCTCAAGGAGTGCGACGTCCTGACCACCGACGTGATCGCCAAGACCGTCGGTGCCGACCCGGCCGACATCCAGAGCACCTTCGTCGGCGCGGTCTGCCGCTGGCAGGCGGCCAACCCCGGCGGTCTGATCGACATCACCCGGTTCTGGTTCGAGCAGGGCAGCCTCGACAACGAGAAGAAGATCGCCGGCGCGCTGAACTATCAGATCGAGAACCGCAACATCGCCGGCGTCCCGTCCATCGTGATGCGCACCAGCGACCCCAACGGCGCGTGCGGGGTGGCCAGCGACGCCGCCGGAGTGGTGGGCTGGTGGGTGAACCCGCAGGCCCCCGGTATCGATGCATGCGGCCAGGCGACCAAGCTGATGGAGCTGACGCTCGCCACCAGTTCCTAACGCGGCACGTAGAACGTCGTCAACGCGGCGCTGCCGGGTTCCAGCGCGCTCCACGGTCCGCTGACCCGCAGCACCGCCATCGCTGACGTCGGGTATTTGATCGAGATGCGTTCGGCGGCGGTGGCATTGCTGCCTTCCGCGCCGGTCAGGCCCAGCGCCAGCTGCGACATGGCCGGCTCGTGGCCCACCACCAGCAGGCTGAGTATGGCCCCGTCGACACCGTTGATCTCGTCGACGATCGCGCCCGGGGTGGCGCCGTAGAGCCGGTCGAGGAACTGCGCCGGTGCGTCGACACCGGTGCGCTCCAGGGTCTGCCGGGTGCGGGTCGCCGTCGAGCACAACACCGCCTGAACGGCAGGGTCGATCACGCCGGAACGCAGCCAGTCGCCGGCAAGTCCGGCCTCCCGTTCGCCGCGTGGCGCAAGCGGCCGGTCGTGGTCGGCGACCGCGCCCGGGTAATCCGACTTGGCATGCCGCAGCAACACCAGGGTGCGTCGTTCGTCACTCATGCGCGATCCGTTCCCGCACTCGCCGGCGCTCCTGCGCTCACTACTCGCTGGGTGCTCATCCCTGCACGGTATCGCCACATGCCGGGTCAGGTCCCCGAAGTTGTCGGTACCCGGTCCTAAACTCGCCTCGACCAGGAACCGACAGCCACGAACGGGGGAGAACGGGATGCGGTTCATCCACACAGCCGACTGGCAGCTCGGCATGACGAGGCACTTCCTCGCCGGCGAGGCGCAGCCGCGCTACTCGGCCGCCCGGCGTGATGTCGTCGCCGGCCTGCGTGCGGTGGCCGCCGAGTCCGGTGCCGAGTTCGTGGTCGTCGCCGGTGACGTGTTCGAGGACAATCAGCTTGACCCGCGAGTGGTCAGCACGTCACTGGAAGCCATGCGCGCCATCGGCATTCCCGTCTACCTGCTGCCCGGCAACCACGATCCGCTGGATGCTTCGTCGGTGTACACCAGCGAGTTGTTCACCGCCGAATGCCCGGCCAATGTCACTGTGCTCGATCGGGCGGGCACCCACGAGGTCCGGCCCGGCCTGCAGATCGTCGCCGCGCCCTGGCGGTCGAAGCGCCCGACCACCGATCTGGCCGCCGAAGTGCTGGCCGATCTGCCCGCCGACGGGACCATCCGGATCCTCGTCGCCCACGGCGGTGTGGACATTCTCGACCCCGACCCCACCCGGGCGTCGCTGATCCGGCTGCCCGCCCTCCAGGATGCGCTGCGCCGCGGCGCGATTCACTACGTCGCGTTGGGAGACAAGCACTCCCGCACGCAGGTCGGTGACTGCGGCCGGATCTGGTACTCGGGTTCGCCGGAAGTCACCAACTACGACCACATCGAGTCCGACCCGGGCCACGTGCTGATCGTGGACCTCGACGAGGACACCGGCGGCCAGGTTGCCGTCGACGCGCGCCTGGTCGGCCGGTGGCGGTTCACCACGCTGCGCCGCCAGGTAGACAACAGCCGCGACATCGCCGATCTCGACATGAACCTGGATCTGATGGCGGACAAGGACCGGACCGTGGTGCAGTTGGTCCTGACCGGCACGCTGACCGTGACGGACCGGGCGGCGCTGGACGCCTGCCTGGACAAGTACTCCCGGCTGTTCGCCTGGATCGGGTTGTGGGACAGGCACTGTGATATCGCCGTTGTGCCGGCCGACGGTGAGTTCGCGGATCTCGGTATCGGCGGGTTCGCCGCCTCGGCCGTGGCAGAACTGGTCGACACGGCCCGGTCCGGCGAGGATGCCGCGCTGGACGCCCAGGGTGCGCTGGCGCTGTTGTTGAGGCTGGCCGCGCCGCGGAGTGGGGCGGCGTGAGACTGCACCGGCTGGTCCTGACCAATTATCGCGGAATCACCCACCGCGAGATCGAGTTTCCCGAACGCGGTGTCACCGTCGTGAGCGGGCCCAACGAGGTGGGCAAGTCCTCGATGATCGAGGCCCTCGACCTCCTCCTCGAGTCCAAAGACCGCTCGTCGAAGAGGGACGTCAAGCAGGTCAAGCCCACGCATGCCGATGTCGGTTCGGAGGTCACCGCCGAAATCAGCACGGGCAAGTACCGATTCGTGTACCGCAAGCGGTTTCACAAGAAGTGCGAAACCGAGCTCACCATCCTCGCGCCCCAGCGCGAGCAGGTCACCGGCGACGAAGCCCACGACCGGGTGCGTTCGATGCTGGCCGAGACGGTCGACACCGGGCTGTGGCAGGCCCAACGGGTACTGCAGGCGACCTCGACGTCGGCGGTCGACTTGTCGGGGTGCGACGCGCTGTCGCGCGCGCTCGACGTGGCCGCCGGCGATGCCGCCGACTTGTCGGGGTTGTCGGGGACCGAGCCGCTGCTGATCGAGAAGATCGACGCCGAGTACAGCCGCTACTTCACCGCGACCGGACGGCCGACGGGGGAATGGGCCGCCGCGACCTCCGCGCTGGCGGCCGCCGACGCCGATGTGGCCGAGTGTGCCGCGGCGCTCGCCGAAGTGCATGACAGGGTGCGCCGGCACGCAGAGCTCACCGTGGAGCTCGCCGAGATGACCGGCGGGCGGGCGGAACTGACCGCCCGGCTTGCCGCCGCCGAAACCGCAGCCACCGCGATCGGTGCACTCTCCGAAGAACTGCGGGCCGCTCAGAACGAGTCCACAGCCGCCACGGCCACCAGCACCGCGGCCGCCGCGGCCCAAAAGGAACGGTTGCGGCTGCGTGCCGACGCCGGCACCCGCGCCGCCGCTGTCGCCGAGGCCGAGGCGGCTGCCGCCGAGTCGGCCGAGTCCGCGGCGACGGGACGGGCGGTGCTCGAAGCGGCTGAGCAGGCTGCCGCGGCTGCCGCGGTGGCGTTGCAGGAGGCGCTGACCCGGGCCGACGCGGCGCGCCACGCGGTGGCCGAGCTGTCCGACCGCGACGAGGCCGACCGGCTGACCGCGCGGCTCGGCCGGATCGACGTGTCGCAACGCGACCTGGGTCGGATCGCCGGCGAACTCCGGGCCATCACACTCACCGAACGCGGTTTCCGCGACATCGAATCCAGTTCTGCGGCCGTCGATCTCGCCCGCGCGCAGGTCGACCTGACCGCACCCACCGTCGCATTCACGGCGGAGTCGGACGTCGAACTGTTCGTCGGTGATCAGCGGGTGACGCTGGCGGCAGGACAGACGCACAGCTTGACCGTCGCCGAAGCCACCGCCATGGGGCTGCCGGGTGTCGGAACCTTTGCGATCACGCCCGGTGCGACGGCTGCCGGCACCCAGGCGAAACTCGCGGCGGCGCAACGGCTCCTGGCGGAAGCCCTGGCTGGTCCTGGTGTCGCCGACGTCGATGTCGCCCGGCGCCTCGACCAGACCCGGCGCGAATTGCTTTCGCAGCGCGACCACGTCGCCGCGACGCTGTCCGGGCTGCAGGGCGATGACGACGTGGCTCAATTGCGGGCGAGGCTGGAGACGTTGCGGCTGACCCAGCCGCCGGGGACCTCGGGCGACCCGGCGGCGGTGCGCGCCGAACTGGATGCCGCCGATGCCGCACGGGTCCGGGCCGCCGCGCATTGCGAGACGCAACGTAAGGTGGCCGCAGCGGCCGCCACCCAATGCACCGAGAGATCAATGCGTGCAACGGTTCTGCGTGAGAAGGCCGCAGCGGCCCGCGACGAGCACACGACCGTGCGGGATCGACTGATCGCACAGCAGGCGGAGATCAGCGATGACGACCTCGCCGTGCAGGCACAGGCCGCGGCCGAACGCGCCGCACGCGGGGTGGCCCACGCCGGGGCCCTGTCGGTGCGGTTGGCCGAAGCGATCCCCGAGGTGGTTGCCGCCGAACTGGATGCCGCCCGCGCCGCCGCCACCGCGTTCGGGCAACGGCACGACTATGTCGCTCACGCCCTCCGTGATGTCACCGTCGAGCTGGCTCTCATCGGAACGGAGGGCCGTACCGGCAAGCTGGACGCCGCGCGGGTCGGCCGTGAGCACGCCGGCGCGCAGCACGCCCGTGTGCAGAGCCGCGCGCACGCCGCCCGGATGCTCCGCGAGGTGATGGCTCGGCACCGCGACAACACCCGGCTGCGATATGTCGAACCGTTCCGCCATGAGCTGGAACGGTTGGGCCGCACCGTGTTCGGCTCGACATTCGAGGTGGAGGTCGACAGCGACCTGCAGATCCGCAACCGCACCCTCGACGGCCGCACGGTGCCGTTCGAGTCGCTGTCCGGCGGCGCCAAGGAACAACTCGGCATCGTGGCCCGGCTGGCGGTGGCCGCGCTGGTCGACAAGGAGGACACCGTGCCGGTGATGATCGACGATGCCCTCGGCTTCACCGACCCTGACCGGCTGGCCAAAATGGGTGCGGTGTTCGACACGGTAGGCGAGCGGGGCCAGGTGATCGTGCTGACCTGTGTGCCCGACCGCTATCGCGGCGTGGCCGGCGCCCACACGGTCGAGCTGACTTCCTAGGTCTCAGCTCACCGCCCGGATGCGTTGGGTGGGGGTGAAGGCCACCGGCGCCAGGCCGAGATGGTCGCGCAGGGTGGTGCCGGCGTACTCGGTGCGGAACAGCTTGCGCCGCTGTAACTCCGGGACAACGGCGTCGACGAAATCATTGAAGGTGCCCGGTGTGGATGCCGCCGACACCATGAACCCGTCGGCCTCCGCGGCGGTGAAGGATTCCTCGATCTGGTCAGCGACCTGCGTCGCCGTGCCGACGAATTGCGGCAGCAGCACGCCCTGCGCGTACCACTTTCCGATGTCACGCAGCGTCAGGTTGTCCCGGTTGGCAACCCGCCGGGCGGTGTCGAACAACCCCTGCGTGCCGCTGACCTGCACGTCCTCCACGGGTGCGTCGAGGTCGTAGCGGGAGAAGTCGTGGTCGGTATGCACACTCAACGTGATCAGCCCGGAGATCGGGTCGGCCAGTTCGTTGTGGTAGGCCTGCTTCTCCCGGGCGATGGACTCCGTCTCACCGATGAACGGGATGAACGCCGGGAAGATCAGCACCTGGTCGGGGTCACGGCCGAAGTTCACCGCGCGCGACTTGATGTCGTCGTAGTAGGCCCGCCGGCCCTCTGGCGTCGGATCGATCTCGAAGATCGCCTCCGCCCAGCGAGCCGCGAAATCCTTTCCAGTGGAGGAGGATCCGGCCTGGATCAGCACGGGTCGGCCCTGCGGCGAGTACGGCACGTTCAGCGGACCGCGGGAGCGGAAGTAGCGACCGTCGTGGTCGATGTGGTGGACGCGGGACGGGTCGGCGAACACACCGCTGGCCTTGTCCAGCACCAGCGCGTCGGGTTCCCAACTCGACCACAACTCCAGCGTCGTGCGGACGAACTCGTCGGCGCGCTCGTAGCGGAAGTCGTGATCCAGATGGTCGTCGTGCCCGAAGTTCTGCGCCTCACCCTGGGTCAGTGAGGTGACGATGTTCCACGCCACCCGGCCCTTGGTGATGTGATCCAGGCTCGAGAAGATCCGCGCGAGTTCGTACGGATGAAAGTAGGTGGCGGACTTGGTGATCGCGACACCCAGGTGGGTGGTGACCGCGGCGATGCTGGCTGCGACGATCGACGGGTCGAGCGTCGCGGTGGCCTGGGTACCGCGGCGCAGGGGTTCGGCGATGCCGTCCCCGAACCGTACCGGTGCGGCCAGCAGGTCGGCGAAGAACACGAAGTCGAACTTGCCGCGCTCCAGGATGCGTCCGATCCGGTGGTAGTACTCGGGCGTCAGAAAGTTGGTGTCGCTGGCGGGATGGCGCCAGGCCGCATGCGAATGCGTCACCTGGGAGGCGATCTGGAATCCGCCGAGATGCAACTGCCGGGTCATGCGGGCGTCCTTTCGGTGATTTCGGTGTGTTCAGGCGCGCTGGGCGCGCCTGAACACACCGAAATCGCTGGTGATCAGAAGTAGGCGTTGGCAGGAATCGGGCTGCCGTGCAACAGGTTCTCGCCGATGACCCGCGCCTTGTAGGCCACCGGGTTGTGCAGGGTGATGGTGCGGACGTTGCGCCAGTGCCGGTCCAGATTGCGCTGCCGGCTGGCGGCGCTGGCTCCGCCGAGTTCCAGCAGCCGGGTGGCCGCCTCCGGTGCGACGTCGTCCAGGTGCACCTTCACCTTGGCGACCTTGAGTTGGGCGTCGACGGCCAGCGCGGCATCCGGTACTCCCGCGGCGTCAACCGAATCGGTGGCGGCCCCGATCGCGTCGGCCGCATCGAGCACGATCGCCTTGGCGACGTAGGCGGTGCTGGCCAGTTCGCCGAGCAGCTTCTGATAGAGCGGGTCGTCCACTGGGCTCTCGGTCAACGCGTGACTGAA
Source organism: uncultured Actinomycetota bacterium (assembly GCA_963779655.1). Classification (GTDB taxonomy): domain Bacteria; phylum Actinomycetota; class Actinomycetes; order Mycobacteriales; family Mycobacteriaceae; genus Mycobacterium. The sequence continues at coordinate 271,889 of CAVZZD010000007.1, forward strand.
GCTGCGGGTGCGGGACCGCAACAGGGCCACCCCGTCGTCGACGATCGACGCGAGCACGCCGGCGACCACCGCGTGGATGTAGAGCTGCAGCGAGGCGTACTGCACGGTAGGAGTGGGTTCGGCATCGTACGGGGTATCGGCCAGCACCTCGTCGGGCGACACCGCCACGTCGGTGAAAACCGTGGTGCCGGTGCCCGTTCGGCGTTGGCCGAAGCCGTCCCAGTCGTCGATCAGGCGCACACCGGTCCTGTCGGCGGGGACGATCACCGATGCCACCGAGTCGTGGTCGGTGGTGGTGGCCACCGTGAGGTGATCGGAGAACAGCGTTCCGGTGCTGTAGTACTTCTCGCCGTTCAGCCGGAACGCGCCGTCACCATCGGGCAGCAGCCGGGTGTTGAACACCAGGCTCCCGACCGCCAATGTGCCCTTCTCGCTGAACGCGTTGGCGAACAACTTGCCCGCGGCCACCTCGTCCAGCCAGCGCCGCGAGACGGCGTCGGCGGGGTCGACCCGCAAGGCACGCAGTCTCTCCTCCACGAACCAGAAGTGTGTCCGGAAGATGTGGGCCACAATCGGATCGGCGTGGGCGACATCGATGATCGTCGAAAACAATTGCCGCACCGACAATCCCGGCCCGCCCAGGTCGGCCGGCAGCCGCAGCGCGCCGAAGCCGGCGCGCTTGAGTGCGATGACCTGATCGAAGGGATTCTGGTCGTTGAGGTCTCGGTCCTTGGCTCCGGCGGCGATCTCGCCGAGCAGAGCGTTGAACGCGTCGGTGCCGGGTAGCAGGGGCTGGATAACGGGTGCCTGGGTCATACTCCGGTTCTACCGACGCGGTCATCGCCGAACACGGGTTTGGATCAGCGGGAACCCAAGCGCTCAGTACGCGCTGGCGGCATTGGCGCGGGCCCATTGTTTCTCGGCTTCGGAGCGGCCGGGCGGCGGGACCAGTCCGTTGATCATCCAGAGGTCTTCGCTGGTTTCGTCGACGTGGAACTCCCAGTGCAGTCCGTCGTGCTTGTTCAGGTGCGGTTGCAGAATGCCGTTGATCCACTGGGTGCTTCGTTGCCGGGCGGCCTTGTCGGGCAGGTGCCGCGCGATGTGGTCGATGACGACCCGGACGCCGACGGGGGTGGGATCGCCGCCGACGTAGAGGTCGTCGGAACGGGTTTCATTGAAGAGGACGACGACGTAGAACCGGGGCAGGCCGATCTGTTCGTAGTGGTCGGTGATCCGGGTGGCGAGGTCGCGCTTCTCGTCATCGGTGAAGATGCCGGGCGTGTGGTGAATGGTCCATAGCGGCATGGCGGTGCTCCTGCGTCTGTCGGTGGTCAGTGGGTCTAGTGCGAAGGTGAGGTTCTCGACAGGCCCGCTCAGGGCCGCCTTCGCCTGCACCGTGACGTCGTCGGTGAGCACCTCGACGGCACCGTCCTCGAGTGCGTCGATGATGCGTCGGGCCACCTCGGCCGGCGCCATCTTCGGCAGCGGGATGTCGGCCACCATCTCGGTGTCGATGAACCCGGCGTGCACGCCCAGAACCTGGGTGTTCTGTGACGCCAGTTCGCCGCGAAGCGAATTCGTCACCGACCAGGCGGCGGCCTTCGATGCGCCGTAGGCGCCACTGCCGCCGAGCCACGACAGCACCGAGTGCATGTTGACGATCGCGCCGCCACCGTTGGCGGCCAGGATCGGCGCGAACGCGCGGGTCACCCGCAGGGGGCCGAACACATTGACGTCGAATGTCGTGGTGATGTCGTCGAGGCTGCCGGTGAGCAGCGAGTCGGGGAGCAGGACGCCGGCGTTGTTGATGACGATGTCGACGTCGCCGGCCGCCCGTGCCAGCGCGGCGACCGATTCCTCGGAGCGCACCTCGAGCTGGTGGGGGACCACGGCGACCCTCGACTCGGGGTAGGCCTCGCGCGCCGTCGAGTACACCTTGCGCGCGCCCCGGGCGAGCACCTCGTCAACCAGGGCCGAACCCAGGCCGCGACGGCCTCCGGTCACCAGGACCACCTTGTCGGCAACTGCAACCATTTCCGCTCCTCCTATCTAAGTAATGACTACGTTAGTCAGAGTCAAGCACATGTAGCTGAATAACGCAAACGTTAGTTATACTGCTCACATGGAGTTCGAGAAGCGGTTGGCCGACCGCGATCGGTGGAGTATCGGAGACGGGTGTTCGGTCGCCAAGGTGATGGATCTGCTCAGCACCAAGACCGCGTTCCTCGTCATCCGCGAATGCTTTTACGGGACTACCCGTTTCGAGGATTTCGTAGACCGGATCGGGACGTCGGCGCCGGCGGTGTCACGGGCGCTCAAACAGCTGGAATCCGCCGACATCATCGCGCGCGTCCCCTACCGGGAACCGGGCCGGCGGGCGCGCGACGAGTACCGGTTGACCGCGGCGGGGGAGGACCTGTTGCCCGTTTTTCTGTCGTTGGTGCAGTGGGGCGATGCGCATCTGCAGGACGGCAAGGGCCCCCTGGCGTTCGTGGACGCCGACAGCGGACGCCGGGTGCAGGTGTGCGTCACCACCGACGCCGGCGAGGGCCGCCCCGGTCCGACGACATCGAGATCCGCTACACGGGCGCGCGCAGCGGTCAGCCCTTGAAATAGACGATCTGCTGGGTGGTGGCCAGCAGGACGCCGTCGCGCCCCCAGACTTCGGCGGTCTGGTCGAAGTAGCCCCGCGTGAAGCGATTCGCGTGCGCGGTGCCCAGCACGTAGTCGTCGCCCTGTGCGTCGAGTTGGCGCTGATCGGCATGGAAGTAGATGGTGAGCGAAATCGTCCCGGCGGGCATCACCTGACCCTGCCGCAGGTACACCCGCGGGTAGAACAGATCGCACAACGCGGTCAGCGCAGGGAAATCGAGGCGCCGTGGCGGGTGGTCGCGCATCCACAGCGTCGTGGTCGACGACGGGTTCGCTTCGGAGTCGGGGCCGGGAAGAGCGCCTTCGGCGAAGATCATCTCGTAGTTCTTGGTCCAGACGATCGGAGGCGGAAAGCCAACGTCCGCAAAGTCTTTCGGTGCCGGTACGGTCGGTGCGACGGCCTCGGTGTCCGACCAGGTCTCGCGGCGGACGCCGAACACCGCGGTGGCGGTGGTCTTGGACTCGCCGTCCTGGGTGAGCTCGACGATCCAGTGCTGATTGGTCCGGTTGGTGCGCACGGCACGCAGCGTGATGTCGAAGAACCCGTCGGCGATGGGCGCCAGGAAGTTGACGGTCAGCGCGATGGGCTGGCCGTGACAGTCGGGCTGCGACGCGATGGCGTGCACCAGCGTCGCGGCGGTGATGCCACCGAACGGGCCCACCATGTTGGCCCACTCCGGCAGTGTGCGGCCACGCATGCGGCCCGGTCCCGCTGCTTCCAGCGCTACTCCGGAATCGAAGGGATGCAATGAGTTCACGTGTTCTCCTCGGCACGGTTCTGCTGATCGATGGCGCTGTCCACCAGGGTGCGGGTGACCTCGGCGGGGCTGACATCGCTGAGCCACATCGACGGCGCATCGGTGCGGTTGAGCATGGCCACGCCGTGCAACGCGGTCGACAGCGCGGCCGCGATCCTCGGCAGGTCCGCGGACGGCGGGTCCGTCGGATTGGCGCGGCAGCTCGCCAGTCCGCGTGTCACGACCTGCAGGGCGTCGCCCGCGGACGGGGTGAGCGCGGCCGTCCGGGTCATCAGCGCGTAACGCATCGGGAAGCGCTGCGCGAACGTCACGTATGTTGCGCAACCGCGCTGCAGGCGGTCCCGCGCCGTGCGGCCCAGGGCGGCCCGGGCGCGGATCTCGGCGACGACGTCGCGCCAGGCCCGTTCGGAGATGGCCGCCAGGATGGCCTCACGGTCGGCGAAGTGCGCGTAGATGGCCGGTGCGGTGATGCCCGCCGTGGCGGCGATCCGGCGCAGCGTCACCTCGGACTCGCTGTCGGCCGCGTCGAGCAGTTCGGTGGCCGCCGTCAGGATCTCCTCCCGCAGCAGCGCGCCGCTGCCGCGGGCATTACGCCTGCGCGTCAGCGTGCTCATGGCGGCCACTTTACACACGTAAATACACAAGCGTAAATCCCAGGCCACCCGCATGAGCCCCGCACAGCGCACCCTGACGTTGTCGCGCCCGCCATGCACAATGAGAGCCGATGACCCTCAACGACAAGCGCAAGCGGGCGCACGCCAAGCTGGCCGCCATGCCCGGGGTGCGGTCGATCCGCCGGCCTGTCACGCCGGGCAGTGCTGAGCAGTTCGACCTCTACTACGTCCGAAGCGGCGCCGAATCCGCGCATCCGCTGGTCGTCATCCCCGGCGGGCCCGGAATCGCCTCGGTGGGGTTGTACAAGGGCCTGCGCAAGCGCGCCGCCGAACACGGCCTCGACGTCATCATGGTGGAGCACCGCGGGGTCGGGATGTCCCGCCACGACGACGCCGGAGCCGACCTTCCGCCCGAGGCGATCACCGTCGATCAGGTGGTCGACGACATCGTCGCCGTGCTCGACGACGTCGAGTGTGCAGAGTGCCGACGTGTACGGCACGTCCTACGGCACCTACATTGCGGCGGGTGTGGGCGTGCGGCACCCGCAGCGGGTGCACGCGATGATCCTCGACTCGCCGGTCCTGTCCGCGCGCGACATCGAATCCGTGCGCGACGCGGTGCGGGGTCTGCTGCTCGACGGCACCGGCCGGGACAGTATGCGATTGGTGCCCAAGGTCCGACAGCTCGTCGACAAGGGCGTCCTGACGTCCACGTCGGTGGAGACGTTCACCGCGTTGTACGGCTACGGAGGTGCGCAGCTGCTGGAGCGTCAACTCGACCTGCTCCTGAGTGGACGCACGCTGCTGTGGCGCGGTATCGAACACATCAGCGCGCTGACCAACCGGAAAGTGCCGTACCGCAACGAGTTCGACCTGGTGGGACGGATCGCCTTCCGGGAGCTGGACTATGTGGGTCAGCCCGACGGACAGCCGCTGGACCCCTCGGAGCCCATGCTGCTCCTGCAGGACCAGATGACAGGCCCCGCACCGGATTTCGAAGCCGAACCGTACGACCTGGTCGCCGAGATGCCGCGCTTCACGTGGCCGACGGTGGTGCTCTCCGGCGGCCGCGACCTCACCACTCCACCTGCTGTCGCCGAACGGGTGGCGGCCCTGGTGCCCGGTGCGACGTTGGTGCGGCTGCCGTCCGCGGCGCACAGCATCATCGACTTCCGGGAGCGGGCGGCCTTCGAGGTCATCTCCGCGGTGCAGCGCGGCGAGCAGGACAGCCTGCCGCAGCGCTGCGACGAACTCGACGCTCTGCCAACACATCCCGTGCTGCGGCTGCTCATCTCGGCGATCGCGGCCGCCTCCCTCGTCGAGAACGTGCTGCCGGCCGCGGCTACTTCATGAAACCGACCTTGGTGTAATCCAGGTCGCCCACCCCGGCCGGTCCGTAATTCGCCACGGTGCTGCGTACCCCGGCATTGCCCGCCGACTGTATCAACGGCAGGGAAAACCCTTCGGCCCAGATCATTTCGTCGAGTTCGTTGGCCAGGACGCGCGCCTTGTCCTGGTCGAGCTCGTCGAGCACCTGCTCGATCTTGGCGTCGATCTCCGGAGATCCGATCTTGCCGAAGTTGCTTTCCGCGCCTGAGGAGTAGATCTGGGTCAGGCAGCACAGTGGGAACGCGTCGCCCACCCAGCTCCACTGGGCGATGTCGAAGTCCCCGGTGTTGATGTACTGGCTGAAGTAGTTGTCGCCGCCCTTGGCGTCGAGTTCGAGCTTGACGCCGATCTGCGCGAGGTTGTTCTGCGCGATCTGGCCGAACTGCCGGGTGCTCTGCGCGTCGTACAGCACGTCGCGGATCACGAGTTGCCGGCCGTCCTTCTCCCGGAACTGGCCGTTGAGTTGCCAGCCCAGCGCGTCGAGTTCGGCCTTGGCCTTCTCCGGGTCGTACGCGACCACGGCGCTGTTGTCCTGGTAGCCCTTCTGGCCGGCGACGAAGATGTGGTTGTTCAGCGGCACCGGTTTGTCGACCAGGCCGCGCTGCGTGACGTCGGCGATGGCCTGCCGGTCGATACCCTTGGCGATGGCCAGCCGAAGGTTCTTGTCCGCCAGGATGGAACCGGGCGCACCGTTGAAGGTGAAGTGGTACCAACTCGGCGCCGGCGCACGGCGGATGCTGATACCCGGGGTGTTGCGGGCAGTCGTCAGTTCGTCCAGCGCGACCAGCCCGGCGGCGTCGATGCTGTTGTTCTGGAGTGCGGGAATCAGCGCGGCGTCGTCGAGCACCAGGTAGGTGACCGAGTCCAGCAGCGGCGGTGTACCCCACCATTTCGGGTTGCGCGTCAAGCGTGATCCGCTGTGCGGTGCGGTCCACCTTCGACACCAGGAACGGTCCCGCCGACGGGCCCGGGCCGTTGAGTTGTCCCTTGTTGAACGCCTCCGGTGTCGCGGTGACGGACTTGGGATAGAGCATCCCGTTGCCGGCGAACATGCCCCGCCACTCGACATACGGTTTGGCGAAGGTGATGACCGCCTGGCGGTCGTCGACGCCGCGGGTCACCGAGCCGACGCGGTCGCTGCCGCTGGGGCTGGCGATCTGGAAGGCCTTGTCCTTGCCGTTCGTCGCGTTGATCTGCGAGGCGATGTCCTCCCAGGTGATCGGCGTGCCGTCGGACCAGACCGCTTTCGGGTTGATGGTGTACGTGACCACCTGGGGGTTGGTGCTCGTCAGCTCGACATTGGTGAAGTAGTCGTTGTTGACCGTGGTCGATCCGTCGGGGGCGACCCGGAACGCGCGCGGCATCGTCCACTTCAGCAGGTTGCCGTAGTCGGCCAGGTTGCCGTCGATGTGCAGGTTGTTGAAGTTCGGCGGGAACGACGTCAGCGCGAGCCGCAGGTTGCCGCCCTGCTTCAGGGTGGACGGATCCTGCGGGTTGATATCGCTGCTGTTGCCGACCTCGGCGTTGCCTCCCGCCGACGGTGGCGCGGTGGTTGCCGCCCGAGCAGCCGGCCAGCGTGAGGACGGCGACCAGCAAAGCGACCGCACAGCGTCGAAGCGTCATGGTCGAGTCGACGATCCGCGGGGTCCCCGCTTGCGGCGGGACGAGCGAGACGATCGGCATGGGCACCGATGTTACCGCGGGGGTTACCTGCGCGGTGCTCGGCTTGCGGAACCGCCGCCAGCAACTTCCTGGTGTACTCGTGCTGCGGGCGGGCGAACACCTCGTCGGCATCGCCCTGCTCGACGATCCTGCCCTTGTTCATCACCGCCACCCGATGCGCCAGGTGCTTGACCACCGACAGGTCGTGGCTGACGAACAGGTACGACAGTCCGAACTCGTCCTGCAGATCCAGCAGCAGGTTCACGATGCCGGCCTGGATGGACACATCGAGCGCCGACACCGGTTCGTCGAGTGCGAGGATCTTCGGGTTCAGCGCCAGCGCCCGTGCGATACCGATGCGCTGCTTCTGGCCGCCGGAGAACTCGGCTGGGGTAGCGGCTGGCGTCCGCGCGTCGCAGCCCCACGGTGTCGAGCAGCTCAGCCACCCGCGACTGGATGTCGCTCTTGCCGGAACCGTTGGCCTGCAACGGTTCCGCCAGTATGTCGAACACCGGCAACCGGGGATCCAGGGAGGCGACCGGATCCTGGAAAACCACCTGCAGGTCGCGGCGCAGCGCCCGTCGCCGCGCGTTGTCCAGGGTCGCGACGTCGCTGCCGAGCACCTCGATGGTTCCCGCCTGGGGTCGCGGTCAGTTCGAGGATCTCGTGCAGCGTCGTCGACTTGCCCGACCCGGACTCCCCGACGATCCCCAACGTCTGGCCACGGTGGAGTTCGAAGCTGACGCCGTCGACGGCGCGGACGTCGCCGATGTGCCGACGGAACACCACACCCTTGGTCAGCCGGTAGGTCTTCACCAGGTCGCGTACCCGCACCACGACTTCGTCGGCGCGCCGCGGCCGCCGCCGGTGCGGTGCGGTGCGGTCGAAACCCCGTAGATGTCGGCCGCGCTGCGCCCGACGACCTCCTCGGTGCGGATGCACGCGGCGGTGTGGTTGTCGGCGACGGTCACCAACGCCGGTTCGTCGGTCCGGCACGCGTCGATGACCAGCGGACAGCGCGGCGCGAACGGGCAGCCGGGGTCGAGGCCGGCCAGTGCCGGCGGCGCTCCCGGTATCGGGACCAGCCGGCTGCCCTGCGGTGCGTCCAGGCGGGGCACCGAGCCCAACAACCCTGCGGTGTAGGGCATTCGGCGATCCCGGTAGAGCGTGGTCACCGACGCCGTCTCGACGGCCCGGCCCGCGTACATCACCAGCGCGCGGTCGGCGAACTCGGCCACCACGCCGAGGTCGTGCGTGATGATCAGCACGCCGGCGCCGGTGACGTCGCGCGCGGTCCTGAGCACATCGAGGATCTGCGCCTGCACGGTGACGTCCAGCGCGGTGGTGGGCTCGTCGCAGATCAACAGGTCGGGGTCGTTGGCGATGGCCATCGCGATCACCACCCGCTGGCGTTCGCCGCCGGACAGTTCGTGTGGGAACGCCCTGGCGCGCCGCTCCGGCTGCGCGATGCCGACGAGCTCGAGCAGTTCGACCGCGCGGCCGCGCGCCGTGCGCCGATCGATCTGCGGCCGGTGCACCGTGATGGCCTCGGCGATCTGGTCGCCGACGGTGTAGACCGGCGTCAGCGCGGACATCGGGTCCTGGAACACCGTGCCGATCGATGCGCCCCGGATGCGTGACATGTCGGTGTCGGACATGCCGAGCAGTTCGTCGCCGTGCAGCCGCACCGAGCCGGCGACGTCGGCGTACTCGGGCAGCAGTCCGATCACCGCCATCGCGGTGGCCGACTTGCCCGACCCGGATTCGCCGACGATCGCGACCACCTCGCCGGGATCGACGTGCAGGCTGACCCCGCGTACGGCGTGCACCGGTTGTCCATCGGTGGGGAAGGTGACCGACAGGTCGGACACCTCGAAGCAGGCTCACTTCCGCTTCGCCCTGCGTCGCAGCGCGCCAGACCCGGGATCGACCGCGTCCCGCAGGGCATCGCCGATGAAGTTGGCGCAGAAGACGATCAGCACCAGCGCGCCGGCCGGGAACAGGAACACCCACGGGAACGTGATGGTCGACTTGGTTCCGTCGGCGATCAGCGTGCCCAGCGACACGTCCGGTGGCTGCACGCCGAAGCCCAGGAAGCTCAGGCTGGTCTCGGCCAGGATCGCCGCCCCGACGTTCAGGGTGGTGTCGATGATCAGGATCGAGGCCACGTTGGGCAGGATGTGGCGGACGATGATGCGCCAGCTGGGAACGCCCATATACCTTGCAGCCCTGACGAATTCGCGGTCCCGCAGGCTCATCGTCATACCGCGCACTATGCGGGAACTGATCATCCAGCCGAACACGGCCAGCAGCACGATCAGTGCCACGATGGTGCCGGACTGCTCGGATCCGCGGGGTGACGATCGCGATCAGGATGAAGCTGGGGACCACCAGCAGCAGGTCGACGAGCCACATCAGGGCCCGGTCGCGCCAGCCGCCGAAGTAGCCCGCGGCCGCCCCCACGGTGGCGGCGATGGTGGTGGAGATGAGGGCCACGCAGATGCCGATCAACATCGACTTCTGCATGCCGCGCAACGTCAGCGCCAGCAGGTCCTGTCCCAGCGCGTTGGTGCCGAACCAGTGCGTGGTGCTCGGCGGCTGCAGCAGCGCGTAGTAGTCGAGATCGGTGTAGGAGTACGGCAGCAGCGGCGGGAGCGCGAAGCAGCCCACGAACAACACCAGCAGCACCACCACCGAGACGACGGCGGGCCGGTTGCGCAGGAACCGGCGCAGCACCAGCGCGCGCCGCGACGTGAACGCTTCGTCGTGCAGGCCGGACTTGGCCGACGTTGCGGCGGCGGCTCGTCACCGGTTCGGTCACGACACCCGCACCCTCGGGTCCAGGGCGGCGTAGAGGACGTCGGACAGCAGCCCGGCCAGCAGGATGACGGCGCCCGAGAACAAGGTGATCGCCGCAACGATGTTGGTGTCCTGGGTGGTGACGCCCTGAATGAACCACTCACCCATGCCGTGCCAGCCGAAGATCTTCTCGACGAACACCGCGCCGGTGAACACTGCGGCGACGCTGTACGCGAACAGCGTCGCCATCGGGATGAGGGCCGTCCGCAGGCCGTGCTTGAACAGCGCCTGCCTGCGGGTGAGTCCCTTGGCGCGGGCGGTGCGGATGAAGTCCTGGTTGAGCACGTCGAGCATGGCGTTGCGCTGGTAGCGGCTGTAACCCGCCATGGCGCCCAACGTCAACGTGACGGTGGGCAGCACCAGATGCTGTAGCGCGGTCGACGAAATGACTCCAGACGCCGCCGACGACATCCGGAGAGGTCTCGCCGATGTACGCGAAGAGCTGCACACCGAGGATAGAGTTGACCCGGTCCCCGCCCAGCATGAGCAGGTTGGCGATCACGAACGTCGGCGCCGACAGCACCAGCAACGACAGCGTGGTGATGACCCTGTCGGACAGTCGGTACTGGCGGATGGCACTCCACGCGCCGATCACCACGCCGAGCACGGTGCCCAGCACGCTGCCGATGACGACCAGCCGCAGGCTCACGCCGATGTCGGCGCCACAGCTCGTCGGACACCGGCTGGCCGGTGACCGTGGTGCCGAAGTCGCCGCGCACGACCCCGGAGACCCAGTGCGCGTAACGCAGCGGGATCGGCTTGTCCAGACCGAGTTCGGCGGACTTGGCGGCGATGACGGCCGGCGGTGGGCGCGGGTTGCGCTGCTTCAGGCTGTCGAGAGGTTTGAACGAGGCCGACGTGAGGCAGAACGTCAAGAACGACGCGACGACGAGCAGCACCACGTAGTTGAGCAGGCGGCCCGCCAAGAAGCGCGTCATCCGGCGCTGCCGCCGCAGTGCTGCATTCGCACAGGGTAGGAGATCGGCGCCGGCGACCCCGGACTGACGTGCCGGAGACTCCCAGTGGGCTTCCAGGGCGCCCACAGGATCTATGTGTGCACTGTGAGTCACATCAGAGCGAAATTGGAGAATGCTATGAACCCAACCGCATGCCCCCGCCGCGTCAAGGTGTTCGGGGCGATCGTCGGTGCCAGCGCTGTCGTCGCACTCGGCGCAGTGACCACGGCCATGCACCAGGAGCAGACCATGACCGGCGGGAGCAACCCCGTCTATTCGGTCGCAGGCGGTATGACGTTGGCCACCGACGTGACCACCACGATCGACGAGCCGACTGCGCTGGCCACCTCGAAGGCCGTGCCCCCGGTCAAGGCGACGCCGTTCGGCGGCTCGGGCTCGTAATCTCCCGTCGGGTTTGCCGCCCACGACATCCGGTTAACCAGGCTTGCGAAAGGACAAGCAACCGGAATGGAGTGGTCAGCAATGACCCCGAACCAGCAGACAGCCAACAGACGAACCCGGCTGGCGGCCATCGCCGCAGGCGCAGCCCTGGCGCTCGGCGCTCTCGGCGTGGCGGCAAGTGAGCAGCGCGACGCTACGTTGATGTCGGATGACCCCACCACCACCATCGCGCCGGCGCCGCCACCGCCGATGACGACCGGGTCGACGGTGACCGAGACGGGCGCCCCGCCGTCACCGCAGATCCCGGTGGCGACTCCGGAGATCACCACCACACCGTCGTCCGCCGCACCCTGATCGGCCGGCGGGACCGGCGTTGAGATCAGCTTGATCGAAGCCCGCAGGCGGGTGCGAACCGGCTGTTAGCGTCGGAGAACATGAGTGTCACCGACGATTACCTGGCCAACAACGCGAAGTACGCCGAGACGTTCACCGGCCCCCTGCCGCTGCCGCCGAGTAAGCACGTCGCGGTGGTGGCGTGCATGGACGCGCGGCTGGACGTGTACCGGATCCTGGGGCTGGCAGACGGCGAGGCGCACGTCATCCGCAACGCCGGCGGCGTCGTCACCGACGACGAGATCCGCTCGCTGGCCATCAGTCAGCGACTGCTCGGCACCCGCGAGATCATCCTGATCCACCACACCGACTGCGGCATGCTGACGTTCACCGACGACGGCTTCAAGAAGGCGATCCAGGACGAGACGGGCATCAAACCCGAATGGGCCGCCGAGGCGTTCGCCGATCTCGACGAGGACGTCCGGCAGTCGCTGCGCCGCATCGAGGCCAGCCCGTTCGTCACCAAGCACGAATCGCTGCGCGGCTTCGTCTTCGACGTGGCGACGGGCAAGCTCAACGAGGTCACGCTTAGCGTCGATCAGCCGATCTTGTAGGTGGCGAGCGCCTTGGCCACCAGCGTTCCGCCCGGGTCGAGGATCTCCGCCTCACAGTTGACCAGCGACCGTCCGCGCCGCAGCACCCGGCCCACGCCGATCAGTTCGGTCGCCCGTGCCGGCGCCAGGTACTCGAGCGCCATCGACACCGTGACGCCGCGCATGTTGTCGGGCACCGTCGCGCCGCACCACGCCGCGGCCATCACGGTCAGATCCGCCAGCGTCGCGATCGCACCGCCGTGCACCATGTCACCCAGCGTCGTGTTCGACGGGTCCCAGGCAGCCGCAGCCTCACCTGGCCGTCTTCGAGCCGATCGGACACCACCCCGAGCTTCGTGACGAACGGGGACTGGGGGAGGAATTGCGCCATGACCTCTGCACCTGTGGGCATGCCGTGAGTATCCGCACAGTTGCCTGCGGCGGGCAATTACGTCAGGGGTAAATCCGGGGTTGACGTGCGGGCCGTGCGCCTGGTTACATACCCGGCTAAGAGAATAATTCTGGTAAAACAAACCAACTTTACGAGGAAGCTTATGGCGACTCCAGTGGCGGTCCAACCGGCCGCCGGGCAGTACGAACTGAGCCACCTGCGGTCTCTGGAGGCCGAGGCCATCCACATCATCCGCGAGGTGGCCGCCGAGTTCGAGCGGCCCGTTCTGCTGTTCTCCGGCGGCAAGGACTCGATCGTCATGCTGCACCTGGCGATCAAGGCCTTCGCGCCCGGACGCCTGCCGTTCCCCGTCATGCACGTCGACACCGGGCACAACTTCGACGAGGTCATCTCGACCCGCGACCGGTTGGTCGCCGAACACGGCGTGCGACTGGTGGTCGCCAGCGTGCAGGACGACATCGACGCCGGCCGCGTGGTCGACAACGGCCCGTCGCGCAACCCGCTGCAGACGGTCACGCTGCTGCGCGGGATCCGGGAGAACAAGTTCGACGCCGCCTTCGGCGGTGCGCGGCGCGACGAGGAGAAGGCCCGGGCCAAGGAGCGGGTGTTCAGCTTCCGCGACGAGTTCGGCCAGTGGGACCCCAAGGCCCAGCGACCCGAGCTGTGGAACCTGTACAACGGCCGCCACCGCAAGGGCGAGCACATCCGGGTGTTCCCGCTGTCCAACTGGACCGAGTACGACATCTGGGCCTACATCGGCGCCGAGAACATCACGTTGCCGGCCATCTACTACGCGCACCGCCGCCCGGTGTTCCAGCGCGACGGAATGCTGTTGGCGGTCCACGAATTCCTGCAGCCCGAACGCCGACGAGGAGGTGTTCGAGACCTCGGTGCGATTCCGCACCGTCGGCGACGTCACCTGCACCGGCTGCGTGGAATCCACCGCCGCGACGGTGGACGAGGTGATCGCCGAGACCGCGGTTTCGCGGCTGACCGAGCGCGGGGCGACCCGCGCCGACGACCGGATCTCCGAGGCCGGCATGGAAGACCGCAAGCGGGAGGGCTACTTCTGATGGCTGAGACAATCCCAGCGCTGCGCTTGACCCGGCACGCTGCTGCGGCTGGCGACCGCGGGCTCCGTCGACGACGGCAAGTCCACGCTGATCGGGCGGCTGCTCTACGACTCCAAGGCCGTCATGGAGGACCAGCTGGCGTCGGTCGAGCGGACCTCGCGCGAACGCGGCCACGACTACACCGACCTCGCGTTGGTGACCGACGGCTTGCGCTCCGAACGCGAGCAGGGCATCACCATCGACGTCGCGTACCGCTACTTCGCCACGCCCAAGCGGAAATTCATCATCGCCGACACACCCGGGCACATCCAGTACACGCGCAACATGGTGACCGGTACGTCGACGGCGCAGCTGGCGATCGTGCTCGTCGACGCCCGCCACGGACTGCTGGAGCAGTCCCGCCGGCACGCTTTCCTGGCGTCGCTCCTGGGCGTGCAGCACATCGTGCTCGCGGTCAACAAGATGGACCTGGTCGATTGGGACAAAGCGCGATTCGACGAGATCCGCGACGAGTTCCACGCCTTCGCCGCACGGCTGGACGTGCACGACGTCACCACCATCCCGATGTCGGCGCTGCTCGGCGACAACGTCGTGACCAAGTCGGAGAAGACCCCGTGGTACGAGGGTCCGGCGCTGCTGGCCCACCTCGAAGACGTCTACATCGCCGGTGACCGCAACCTGGTCGACGTGCGGTTCCCGGTGCAGTACGTGATCCGGCCGCAGACCCACGACCACGCCGACCACCGCAGCTACGCCGGCACCGTCGCCAGTGGCGTGATGCGTCCCGGCGACGAGGTCGTCGTGTTGCCGAGCGGGAAAACCAGCCGTCATCACCACCATCGACGGTCCCGACCGGGCCTGTCGCGGAAGCGTTCCCGCCGATGGCGGTGTCCATCAGCCTGGCCGACGACATCGACATCTCCCGCGGTGACCTGCTCGCCCGCGTCAACAACCAGCCCGACCCGACGCAGGAGTTCGACGCCACGGTCTGCTGGATGGCCGACGAGGCGGCGCTGGAGCCGGGGCGCGACTACATCATCAAGCACACCACCCGGACCACCAGGGCCAGGGTCACCGCGCTGGACTACCGCCTCGACGTCAACACCCTGCACCGCGACAAGTCGGCAACGGCGTTGAAGCTCAACGAACTCGGCCGGGTCACCCTGCGCACCCAGGTGCCGCTGCTGCTCGACGAGTACTCGCGCAACGCGGCCACCGGATCGTTCATCCTGATCGACCCGGACACCAACGTCACGGTGGCGGCCGGAATGGTCCGCGACACCGTGCCCGCGGCCAGTCGCGCCGCCACTCCCAACACGGTGCGCCATCAGTCGCTGGTGTGCGCCGAGGACCGGCTGAGCAAGGGCCGGACGCTGTGGTTCACCGGACTGTCCGGTTCGGGGAAGTCGTCGGTGGCGGTGCTGGTTGAGCAGAAGCTCCTTGAAAATGGTTGTCCTGCCTATGTTCTGGACGGTGACAACCTGCGGCACGGCCTCAACGCCGACCTCGGCTTCTCGATGGACGACCGGGCGGAGAACCTGCGCCGGCTGGCGCACGTCGCCACGTTGATGGCCGATTCCGGTCTGACTGTGCTGGTTCCGGCGATCAGCCCGCTCGAGGAACACCGCGAACTGGCCCGAAAGGTGCACGCCGACCAGGGTTTCGCCTTCTATCGAGATCTTCATGGACACCCCGCTGGAGGACTGCGAACGGCGAGATCCCAAGGGGCTGTACGCCAAGGCGCGCGCGGGCGAGCTCACGCACTTCACCGGAATCGACAGTCCCTACCAGCGCCCGAAGGATCCCGATCTGCGGCTCACCACGGAGCACACTCCGGATGAGTTGGCGCAACAGGTGATCGACCTGCTGGGCAGTGGCGCGTGACCGACCATCAGCTTGCCGCCGACCTGGCCACCCGCGCCGGTGACGTTGCTCCTGGCGGTGCGCGAAGAGCTGGCCGGGGCGACCGCCGAGGAGCGAAAAGCCGCCGGTGACAAGCGGTCCCATGATTTTCTGATGGCGGAACTGGGTGCAGCCCGGCCCGATGACGTGGTCTTGTCCGAAGAAGGTGTCGACAACCCGGCACGGCTGACCGCCAAGCGGGTATGGATCGTCGATCCGCTCGACGGCACCCGGGAGTTCTCCGAACTCGGCCGCGACGACTGGGCCGTGCATGTGGCGCTGTGGGAGGCCGGTGAACTGATCGCCGGTGCGGTGGCGCTGCCGGCCCAGGGCGTCACGCTCGCGACGCCGACCGTCGCGCCACCGCCGCCCGCGCCGCGACAAGCCGCGGATCGTGGTGTCGCGCACGCGTCCCCCCGCGGTGGCCCTGCAGGTCCGCGACGCACTCGACGGCGAACTGGTCGAAATGGGTTCAGCCGGGGCCAAAGTGGCCTCGGTGGTCCAGGGACTGTCCGACGTCTACGTGCACGCCGGCGGTCAGTACGAGTGGGACTCCGCGGCCCCGGTCGCCGTGGCCCGTGCCGCCGGCCTGTACACGTCGCGCATCGACGGTTCGCCGCTGGTCTACAACCAGACCGATTCCACGCTGCCCGATCTCATCGTGTGCCGCCCCGAATACGCCGATGCGGTGTTGAGGGTCACCACCCGGCGGTAATTTGGTCCGATGACCGAGCACCCGACGCTGCGTTCGCTGTCCGGACTGCCACTGGAGCCGGCGAGCCTGGCCGAATCGACGTTGATCATGATCGACTGCCAGAACACCTACACCCAGGGTGTGATGGAACTCGACGGGGTGCAGGCCGCGCTGGACGAGGCCGCCACGCTCCTGGAGCGGGCCCGCGTGGCGGGAATCCCGATCATCCACATCCAGCACAACGACGGACCCGGTTCGCTGTACGACATCGAGGGCCAGAGCGGCGCGATCGTCGACCGGGTGGCGCCGCGCGAGGGCGAGCCGGTCGTGGTCAAGAGCTACCCCAATTCGTTCGTCGAGACGGATCTGGACCAACGGCTCAAGGCCTTGCACGCCGGCAATCTCGTGCTCGCGGGGTTCATGACGCACATGTGCGTCAACTCGACCGCCCGTGGCGCGTTCAACCTCGGTTACGCGCCCACCGTGGTGGCGGCGGCGACCGCCACCCGTACGCTGCCCGGCGTCGGCGGCAGTGACGTACCCGCAGCCAATATGCAGTCCGCGAGCCTGGCCGCCATGGCCGACCTGTTCGCCGTCGTCGCGCCCGATGCCGCGGCTGTTCCGGACTGATCGACGCAGCGTTGTGCCCACCCCGCGCGAATGAAAAACTTCGATTGTCGGAAGGGGGGTTGCGCATGAGTGCGAAAGCTCTGGCAGTTTCATTCATCGCTGCGTTGGCGATGGTGGTCGCACCCGCGGCGCGGGCAGACGGCAACACACAGGAGTTTCTCGACGCCATGCACGCGGCCGGCATCACGTCCGCGTTGGGTTCCGATTCCTTCTTGGTGCTGGGCGCGGTCCGGCAGTGTGACGACATGGACCACGGTGTTCCGCCGGCCCAGATCGCCGATTACCTCTTGCAGGCTCACCCGGAGCTCGGTGCCGAGCTGTCGGCCACCATCGTGGTCCTGGCCATCAGGTACTTCTGTCCAGCGCACCTGCCGCCGGCCGCGCATGAGGTCGACCAGATCGCGTAGCGGCGACAAATCCGGACTAATCCGACCCGGAATGGCAGAATTGGCTGATGCGGATGTCGGCCAAGGCGGAGTACGCCGTGCGGGCAATGGTCCAACTTGCCACCGTCGAACCCGGTGCAGTGGTGAAGACCGACGATCTGGCGAAAGCGCAGGGCATCCCGCCGCAATTCCTCGTCGACATCCTGTCGGACCTGCGAACGGACCGTCTGGTGCGCAGTCATCGCGGTCGTGACGGCGGCTACGAACTTGCCAGGCCCGCGGCGCAGATCAGCATCGCCGACGTTCTGCGCTGTATCGACGGACCGCTGGCAAGCGTGCGTGACATCGGGTTGGGCGACCTGCCGTATTCGGGGCCGACGCAGGCCCTGACCGACGTGTGGCGGGCGTTGCGGGCCAGCATGCGCGCAGTGCTGGAAGGCACCAGCCTCGCCGACGTCGCCTCGGGCGCACTACCCGGGCACATCGCGGACATGGCCGACGACTACCGCGCCCAGGAAGACACCCGCGGTCACCGTCCGAAGGACTGAGCGCTAGCTGCCCGTTCCACAGATCCGGATGGCTTGCCCGTCAACCACTTTCGCCACCGGCATTACTTTGACGGCTCGGAACCTTCCTTGCCGTACTTGGGTTGCCCGTCCTCGTCGAGCCATTCGTTGATCGCGGTACCGGAAATGGTGCCGTGCGAGCCGGGCAGCACCGCCGTTGGCCGGTCGTCGTAGGCCGTGGCCATCTTGGCGGCCTCCTTCTTTGCTGATTCGCTGACTTCCACCGGAGCTTCTTTTGATGCCATGGCTCTACGACTGCCCGAATAGGTGATCCACGAAACAGTCCCAGGCCCCTGCGCCGCCGCCGACCGGTCGCGCAGCGATGAGTTTCGCCCGGACCGTCTTCGGTGGCGCCATCGGCAGTAGGTTTGTGAGCTATGCCGAACCCGGGTGAGCAGGGTGCAGCCGCGACGGTGTCGTCGCGCATCGAGGTGCTCGGCAATATCGGGCCGAACTGGTTCGCCTCGGTGATGGGCACCGGCATCGTCGCGACCGCGGGGGCCACCCTTCCGGTGCATGTGCCCGGCCTGCGGGGATTCACCGAGGTGGTGTGGGTGATCGCCGCGATCCTGCTCACCGTCCTCGTCCTCGCGGTCGGCGGCCACTGGCTTCGGCATCCCACGGTGGCCCGCAGCCACGCGCGTAACCCGCAGATGGCCCACTTCTACGGTGCGGCGCCCATGGCGCTGCTGACCGTCGGTGCCGGCGCCCTGCTGGTGGGCAGGGAACTGACCGGCGAACGCATCGCGGTCGACCTGGCCTGGGTGCTGTGGACCGCGGGCACCCTCGGCGGGCTGTTCACCGCGGTGAGCATCCCGTTCCTGATGTTCACGCAGTACAACGTCGAACCCGACGCGGCGTTCGGCGGATGGTTGATGCCGGTGGTGCCGCCGATGGTGTCGGCGGCCACGGGTGCGCTGCTGATTCCGCACATGGCGGCGGGAACGGGCCGCGAGACGATGCTGTACGGGTGCTACGCGATGTTCGGCCTCTCGCTGGTGGCCTCGCTGGTGATCATCTCGATGATCTGGAGTCGGCTGACGCTGTACGGCACATCGGGTACCGCGCGGGTGCCCACGCTGTGGATCGTGTTGGGCCCGCTCGGGCAGTCCATCACCGTCGCCGGGCTTCTCGGCACCTACGCGGCGCTGGCGGTCGGTCCCGAAATAGCAGGCGGGATGAGCGTTTTCGCGATCCTCTACGGGGTGCCGGTGTGGGGATTCGCGGTGCTGTGGATCGCGCTGGCTACCTCCCTGACCGCGCGTACCCTGCGCCGCGGGATGCCGTTCGCGCTGACCTGGTGGAGCCTGACCTTCCCGGTCGGCACGTTCGTGACGGGTACCACGCAACTCGCCGTGCACACCCATCTGCCCGCGTTCAGATATGCGGCGGCGATCGCCTACCTCGGCCTGCTGTGCACCTGGGTCCTGGTGGCCATCCGCACCGCACGGGGCAGCGTCCGCGGCAACCTGCTGCAGCCGCCGAGCAGCGGTGCGGTGAAGGCACACAAGGATCCGGTGCCCTGACTACTTCGGGGCCGACAGCTCCAGCGCGATGTTGTCGGGATCACGGAACTCGAGGATGTACATCGCCCCGATGTCCTTGACCGGTTCATGGGCGATGCCGAGGCTGTCGAGATGCGCTGCGGCCGCATCGATTTCACCCTTGTCGGCGACCGCGAACGCGAGGTGGTCCAAGCCGACCCGGTTCTCGTCGAAGCTGTCGGCGGCGACCGGCCGCAGTCCGATCAGCCCGTGCCCGATGTGGTAGATCACCCCGCCGAACAGGAACGCGAACTGCGCCCTGGTCTCCTCGTCGGCACCCTCTGGAACTTCGCGGGCGACCGGCCAACCGAACACGCTCTCGTAGAACTGTCGGGACCGGTCGATGTCGGTCACGGTGAGCCGGACGTGCGAGATGGACTTGGCGGGGATCGTCATACCGGACATCGTGCCAAAAAGCCGCCGATCTGCTCCACGGAACCCGGCAGCGGGGGCGCGTGCCAGAATCGCGGACGTGCGAGTAGGGATGACGATGCCGGTGATGGAGCCGGATCTGGACGCGACCATGTTGCGGACGTGGGCCACGACCATCGACGACGGACCGTTCTCGTCGCTGTGCTGGGGCGAACGCATCGCCTTCGACAACCCGGACAGCCTGACGCTGCTCGGTGCATTGTCGGCGTGGACCGACCGGGTCGAGTTGGTGACGACGGTGATCGTGCCCCAGCTGCATGACCCCGTGATGTGCGCCAAGGCGCTGGCCACCGGCGACATGCTTTCGGGTGGTCGGCTCACGGTCGGCATCGGTGTCGGCGGCCGCCACGAGGACTACCAAGCGGTGGGCGCCGACCCGAAGACCCAGACCATGCGCGGCATGGCCGAACGCGTCGAGGTCATGCGCCGGGTCTGGGCGGGGGAGAAGATCACCGATTCCGTGCTGCCGGTCGGGCCGGCTCCGGTCCGGCGCGGTGGACCGAGACTGCTGGTCGGCACCGTCGGGCCGAAGACGGTTCGCAGTGCGGCCTCGTGGGCGGACGGCCTGGCGGGCATCTCGATGGACCTCGACGTCGTCAAGGAGAACGCCCTGTTCGACGTCGCACGCGATGCGTGGACGCAGGCCGGCAAGCCCGCCCCGCACCTGGCGACCTCGTTCTGGTTTGCGATGGGGCCCGCCGAGCAGGCGCGCGATCAGATCCGCCGGCACCTGCGCCGCTACATGAACTGGATTCCGGCCGAGTACGTCGACGCCATCGCGCCCACCACCGGCTTCGCGGGCGGCGAGGACGAACTGGCCGCCGTGCTGCGCGCGTTCGAGGCCGTCGGCGCGGACGAAATCCATCTCATCCCAACCAGTTCCGATGTCGACCAACTCCGCCGCGCCGCCGACGTAGCAAAGGAATTCTCATGACCGCACCGTTTGGCGCCTACCAGTACGAGATCTACTTCCAGGGCCTCACCGGTGTGCTCCCGAGCCTGCCGATGTCCTACGCCGAACTGGCGGCCCGCGCGGAGCAGGCGTTGCCACCGTCGGTGTGGTCGTATGTGGCCGGTGGTGCGGGCGACGAGCACACCCAGGACGGCAACGTCACCGCTTTCCGTGGCTGGGGCCTGATGCCGCGGATGCTGGTGGGCGCCACCGAGCGTGACCTGTCCGTTGAGCTGTGGGGAAAGCGTTGGCCCGCACCGATTTTCATGGCACCGATCGGTCTGATCGCACTGTGTGACCGGGACGGCCACGGCGACCTCGCCACCGCGCGGGCCGCCGCGAGGACCGGCGTGCCGATGTGCGCCTCAACCCTGGTCGAAGATCCGATGGAGGCGGTGGCCGCCGAATTCGGTGACACCCCGGGGCTTTTCCAGCTGTACTGCCCGACGGACCGGGAACTGGCCGAGAGCCTGGTGCGCCGCGCCGAGGCCGCCGGCTACGCGGGCATCGTCGTCACGCTGGACACCTGGATCCCCGGCTGGCGGCCCCGCGACCTCGCGATGTCGAATTTCCCGCAACTACGCGGCAAATGCCTGGCGAACTACACCAGCGACCCGGTGTTCCGGGAGAAGGCCGGCTTCACCGAGGGCGGCGATCCCCGCGACGCGGTCATGTACTGGGCGAGCATCTTCGGCAAGCCGCTGACCTGGGACGACCTGACGTGGCTGCGGTCGCTCACCAAACTGCCGCTCATCCTCAAGGGGATCTGCCATCCCGACGATGCCCGGCGCGCCGCGGATTACGGTGTCGACGGCATCTACTGCTCCAACCACGGCGGCCGGCAGGCCAACGGCGGCCTGCCGGCCATCGACTGTCTGCCCGGTGTGGTCGAGGCGGCCGGCGACCTGCCGGTGCTGTTCGACTCCGGCGTGCGTTCGGGCGCGGACGTGATCAAGGCGCTCGCGCTGGGTGCGAGCGCAGTGGGCATCGGGCGACCCTATGCCTACGGCCTGGCGCTGGGCGGTGTCGACGGGATCGTGCATGTGCTGCGGTCGATTCTGGCCGAGGCCGACCTGATCATGGCGGTTGACGGTTACCCGACGCTAGCGGATCTGACCCCGGAGGCGTTGCGTCGCGTCGACCGCTAGGGTGCGAATGTCTTTCTCCCCCAACGGAGTCGTCCTTCTTTGCGGAGTCGTCACCGATTGGTGACGACTGCGGGAGAGGACAGGCGGGCCCGCATCGTCGACTCGACTACGGCTCGTCGTCGAAGACAACCGTGAACGGCTCAGTCGGCGTCTCCACCACCACGAGTTTGGCCGCCGAATCGGTCGGCACCACGTTACGGGTCAGCGCCGCAACGGCTTTCTCGGTGCCGACATCGTGGCCCGCCTGCTCGCTGAGCAGCCACCGGACTTCGAGCAGATCGCAGTACGCCTGGATCGCCGTACCGCTGCGGTGCACCGCCGAATGCGCGCGGTCCATTCCGGGCAGCGCCACCTCCCGCAGCCACAGCTGTGCGGCCGTGGGCTCTCCGACGTCCTCGCCGCTTTCCCGGCAGAGGTGCACCTGGTAGGCGTGCAGATCACCCAGCAGGATGCGGGCCTGGCCTTCACCGACGTCCAACCCGGTGAGCCCGCGTAGATGCGCCGCGTGGTAGCGGCGGTCGCCCACCGCGACGCGCAACCGCAGATTTGTCTCGCCGGCACCGGTGGGCTGCAGGGCGACCTCGTCCACGGCGAACCCCAGGTCGTGCAGCCGCCTGATCGTGCCCTCCACCCGGTAGCGGTCGGCGAACTCGAAAACCGGTTCACTGTGCAGGGTTTCCCACAGCGTTTCGTAACGCCGGCGGATATCGACGGCTTCGGCGATCAGGGTGGCACGCAGCTCCGCGGGCCGGTCCAGCCGGGCGGCGAGGTCGTCGAGGCCCGCAGCGACGTTCTCGACCAGGATGTCGATGTCGAGTTGGCGCTGTCCGTTGGACAGCTGCGGATGCACCTCGCTGGTCTCGGCGTCGACGAACCACGCCTGCAGCACCTGCCCGTCGCGGGAGAACAGGGTGTTCGCCAGCGAGCAGTCGCCCCAGAAGACGCCGTGCCGGTGCAGTTCCACGAGCAGTGACGCCATCGCGTCGTACAGCCGCGAGCGGTGTTTGGGCTGATCCGGGGGCAGCCGCATGAACAGCCGGCGGTACTGCCACGACCCCTCGAGGAAGCGCGTCACCAGGATCGCCGAGTCCGGGGCGGGTTGTATGACCAGGCCCGCGGGTCGAACGGCGTTGAGCGCCAGGTCCTCCAGGCGGCGCAGCACGTCGTACTCCCTGACCGCGAGGCGAGGCGGAAGCTCCTTGACCGCCCACAGTGCTCCGTCGCACTCGACGAACTTCACCAGGTGTCGACTGGGTCCCACGGCGATGTCGCGCAGCGGGACGTCGGGCATCATCCACTGCGACAGCGGCAGCTCCCAGGGCAGCGCCAGCAGCCCGGCTGTCGGCGCCCGCAGTCGAAGCTCCGGTGCGCGCACGGCTCAGCCGGTGGCGGCCGGTTGTTCCGAAACTGCGGCGCGGGTGAGATTTTCGCCGCTCCGCGGATCGAACAGGTGGATCCGCGTGGTGTCCAGCCAGATCTCGGCCTTTTCGCCCGGCCGCACCCGGCTCGTCGGGTCCAGCTCCACACAGATCTGTGTACGCAGTTGCTCGCTGTCGAGATCGTTCGCCAGCTGGGCCAGCTGCGCGGTGATGTCACCCGGCGCCTCGTACTGCACGAACGCGTACTGCTCGTTGCCGAGCCATTCGGTGACGTCGATATCGACCGCGAACGTCGCACCCCGTGCGGCCTTGTCGGCGTCGACCAGGGCGGCGTCCTCGAAGCTGCCCGGCCGGATCCCGGCGATGAACACCGTGTCGGACCCACCCAGGCGGCTCCACTCCTCAGGAACGGGCACGGAGACGAACGGCAGTTCGAGCTGCCCGCCACTGATGCGGGCGGGCACGAAGTTCATCGGCGGTGACCCGATGAAGCCTGCCACGAAGAGGTTGACGGGATGCTCGTAAAGCTCCCGGGGGCTCGCAACCTGTTGCAGGACACCCTTTTTCAGGACCGCGACCCGGTCGCCGAGGGTCATCGCCTCGGTCTGGTCGTGGGTGACGTATACGGTCGTCACGCCGAGCCGCCGCTGCAAGTCGCAGGATCTCGGTGCGCATCTGGCCGCGGAGCTTCGCGTCGAGATTCGACAGGGGCTCGTCGAACAGGAACGCGTCGGCCTGCCGTACGATCGCGCGTCCCATCGCGACCCGCTGACGTTGGCCGCCGGACAGGTTGGCCGGCTTGCGGTCCAGGTGTTCCTGCAGTTCCAGGGTCTTGGCCGCATCCTCGACCAGGCCGCGGATCTCGGCGTCGGAGTGCTTGCCCGACAGTCGCAGCGGGAACGCGATGTTCTCGAACACCGTCAGATGCGGATACAGGGCATAGTTCTGGAACACCATCGCCAGGTTGCGATCGCGGGGCGCCTTGTCGTTGACCCGATTTCCGCCGATGAGCATGTCGCCCGACGAGATGTCCTCGAGTCCGACGATCATCCGAAGCAGCGTCGATTTCCCGCACCCGGACGGGCCGACCAGGATCATGAACTCGCCGTCGGCGACATCCAGGCTGACATCGTTGACGGCCGGATAGCCGTCGCCGTACCGCTTGACGATGTTGCGCATCGAGATTTCAGCCATCGTTATCCCTTCACCGCTCCGGAGGTCAGACCCGCGACGATCCGGCGCTGGAAGGTCAGCACCAGGATGACGACGGGGATGGTGACGACCACCGAGGCCGCCATCACGTAGGGCACCGCCGACTGGAACATCGACGCGCCCTGGAAGAACGCCAGCGCCGCTGGCACGGTGCGGGCATTGTCTGTCGAGGTCAACGAGATCGCGAACAGAAAGTCGTTCCAGCAGAAGAAGAACGTCAGGATCGCCGTGGTGAACACGCCCGGTGCGGCCAGTGGCACGATCACCTTGCGGAAGGCCTGCCAGGCGGTGGCGCCATCGACCTGGGCGGCGTGTTCCATCTCCCACGGAATCTGGCGGAAGAACGCCGACATCGTCCAGATCGACAATGGCAGCGCGAAGGTCATGTACGGGATGATCAGGCCGATCCAGGTGTCGTAGATGCCGATGTTGCGCCACATGTTGAACAACGGGCCGACCAGTGCCGCCTGGGGGAACATGGCGATCGCCAGTGCCAGCGACAACAGCACCTTCTTACCCGGGAACTCCAACCGGGCGATCGCGTAGGCCGCGAACATCGCGATGACGACCGACAGCACCGTGGCGATCAGCGCGATGCCGATCGAGTTGATCAGCGCCCTGGTGAACAGCGGTTGGCTGAAGACCTCGGTGAAGTTACTGAAACTCCAACTGGTGGGCAGGAACTGCGGTTTGCCCGACACGATGTCCGAGGGTGGCTTGAAGGCCAGGCTGATCATCCACAGCAGCGGGAAGAAGCTGTAGATGACGATGACGATGCCGGCGACGGTCCACCAGCGAGTGGACTTCGCGGAGTTCATTCGTCCCCCCTGACTTGCGACAGATCGGTTTTGAAGACCTTGACGAAGATCCAGGCGATCACCACCACCGATAGGAACAGCAGCACCGAAACCGCTGACCCCATACCAAGATTGACCAACGTGACGTTCTGCCGGTATGCCAGGAACGAGATGGTCTCGGTGTTGTTGGCGCCGCCGGTCATGACGAACGGGTTGTCGAAGATGCGCCATGCGTCCAGCGTGCGGAACAGCAGAGCGACCATGATGGCCGCCTTCATGTTCGGCAGCGTCACCTTCCACAGCCGCTGCCAGGCCGTGGCGCCGTCGACCTTCGCCGCCTCCTGCATGTCTTCGGGCACCTGCACCAGACCGGCGAGCAGCAGCAGCGAAATGAATGGGGTCGTCTTCCAGATCTCGGACAGGCAGATCACGACCAGCGCCGACCAGCGTTCCCCGAACCAGTTGAATTCACCCAGATTCAGCCACTGGTTGACGAACCCGGAGTCGATCGCGAACCCGTAGCGCCAGATGAACGCCGAGACCACGGTGACGATGCCGTACGGGATGAGGATCGCCGTGCGCAATGGGCCGCGGCCACGGACGATGCGCAACATCACAAAGGCGAAGACGAATCCGAGCACCAGTTCGATCGCCACCGTGACAACGGTGATCAGCAGCGTCGTCATGAAGTCGTTCCACCACACCGGGTCGGTCAGGATCACCCAGTAGTTGCGTAGCCCGACGAACGTGCGTCCCGCCGGATCGGTGAGCCGGTAGTTGTACAGCGACAACACCAGCGCATAGACCAGGGGATAGGCCGTCACCAGGATCATCACGATGTAGGACGGCAGCGTCAGCCACATGCCGAGCCGACGTTCGCCGCGCAGCCGGCCGCTGATCTCAACCCGGTGAGCGGCAACGGTTTTGCCGGGCTTGTCGATCGTCGTCACAACAGTCGCCTTCCGCCCAGGACATCCGCCATGAATCTGTCCGCGCGCTGCCGGCGTCTCGCCGTTGACCGCGGCCGGCGGATGCCAGGTCTGAATGACCGACCCGGCGACGTCGACGTAGTACGGCGTGAGAGGCCGCGGCCCGCCTTCGGCGACCGACTCGCGGATCAGATCGGCGTTCGGATACTTCTCACGCACGGCGGGGTCGGAGTAGGACGCCTCATAGGGCGACGGCTCGCCTTCGTCGAGCATGTACTGGGTGGCCTTCGGCAGCGCGTTGACGCACTCGACCAGCGCCACCGCGAGATCGGAATGCCGGGTGTACGCGCCGATGGCGAGGTTGGCGCCGCCGAGTGGGGGAGCGCTGGGCTTGTCGGCGAAGACGCGCGGGTAGCGCGCCCAGCCGATGTCGTCGACCAGGGCTTGACTCAGCGTGCCCTCCTCGACGGCGCTGCGCGCCGCGGCCAGGACGTAGGGCCAGTTGACCATGAACATGCCGTTGTCGCCCTGGAAGGTGGCGCGGGCCTGCTCCTCCTGGGCCGTCGAAAGGTCGGCGGCCGCCGCGGGTGAGCGGGCCAGTCCGCCGATGATCTCGGCGGCCTTCTCGCCGGCCGGGCTCGCAAGGCTCGGGGTGGCGTTGCGGCCTGCTTCGGGATCTTTGACGATCTGGCCACCGCCGCCGAGCACCAGCGCGTTGACAAGCACCATGTAGCCCTCGTACCGGGCACCCTGGACGGCAACCCGCTTGCCTTGTGCCACAGCGGCTTTGATCATCTCGTCCCAGGTGAAGTCCGGACTCTCGGGGTTGACGCCCGCCGCGGCGGCAAGTGATTTGCGGTACCAGAGCAGCTGCGTATTGGTCTTGAACGGCGCGGCGTAGAGGGTGTCCTTCCACATACCGGTTTTCACCGGCGCCTCGAGCATCCCCGCGGTCAGCCGCGCCTTCTCGTCAGCGGTGTAGGGACGCAGGAACCCCGCATTGGCGAACTCGGCGGTGTAGACGACGTCCGTGCTGAGGACGTCGATCGAGGAGTCCTTGGCCGCGAGTCGGCGGACGAGTTGCTCGCGCTGTGAGGTGGCATTGTTCGGCAGGGTCTCGACCTGGACGCGGTACGCGCCGCCGGAGGCCTCCGCGCACTCGCTGGCCCTGGTGGCGGCCCCACCGTTGTCGGGCAGCGCGAACCAGGTGAGCATCGGTGTACCGTCGCCACCCCCGCCGCCGCAGCCGGCGAGCGTCGTGGCTGCCAGCACGCCCGCGGCGGCCCAGGCGACGACGCGTCGCATAGATTCATGTCTGCGATGAAGCTTCCTCATCAAACCTCCGCGAGGTGATCCGGTTCATCTGCTGTTCGGCTCGCGTAAGTGTGACACAGGGCATACTCAGAAAAGTGGTCCGTTCGGGCGCGTGCCGCCCTGTGACCGGGAATCCGCCTGCATGCTCGGCGCTTTCGCCCGCTGTTGACAGCCTCGCGGGCCAGCACCACGCTGGTGTCGGCAAAATACTCGTCGTTCGCTCCGGTAAGGATTCGATGATCAACGGTCAGGACGCACCGTGGTGGGAGACCGCGGTCGTCTACCAGGTGTACATCCGCAGCTTCGCCGACGACAACGGCGACGGCATCGGCGATATCGCGGGCCTGCGGTCGCGGTTGCCGTACCTGGCCGCTCTCGGCGTCGACGCGGTGTGGATCAACCCGTGGTACCCGTCGCCCATGGCCGACGCCGGCTACGACGTCGCTGACTACCGCGACATCGAACCGTCCTACGGCACATTGGCCGAGGCTGACGCCCTGATCGCCGACGCGCATTCGCTGGGTATCAAGGTGCTGCTGGACATCGTCCCCAACCACACCTCGGACCACCACGGCTGGTTTCAGGCCGCCCTGGCTTCCGAGTCCGGTGCCCGCGACCGCTATCTGTTCCGTCCCGGTTCCGGTGCGCACGGCGAGTTGCCGCCCGAACGACTGGCAGAGCGTGTTCGGCGGTCCGGCCTGGACGCGACTCGCCGACGATTCCTGGTACCTGCACCTGTTCGCGCCGGGACAGCCGGACCTCAACTGGTCGCACCCCGACGTGCGGGCGGAGTTCGAGAAGGTGCTGGCGTTCTGGTTCGACAAGGGGGTGGACGGATTCCGCATCGACGTGGCGCACGGTCTGGTGAAGGCGGACGGGCTGCCGGACCGCGGAGCACTCACGGAGGGTGTGCAGCACAACCACGCCCATCCAGCCTGGGATCAGGACGGGGTGCACGACATCTACCGTGGCTGGCGCGCGGTGGCCGATCAGTATGCGCCGCAACGGATCTTCATCGCCGAGGCATGGGTGCCCAGCAACGAGCGGCTGGCGCGTTACCTGCGGCCGGATGAACTGCACACCGCGTTCCAGTTCGACTTCCTGCGCGCGCCCTGGCGCGCGTCGAGCCTGCGCACGGTGATCGACGAAGCGATCGACGCCGCCGCGTCGGTGGGGGCACCGCCCACCTGGGTGTTGTCCAACCACGACGTTCCGCGGACGGTGACGCGGTACTCGCGGTCGCAGCCGACGGGTCTGGTCGAGATCCGACTGGGAACGCGCCCGCTGGGCCGAGGAGGACGCCGACCACGAACTCGGTAGGCGGCGAGCGCGGGCGTGCGCGCTGCTGCAACTGGCGCTGCCCGGCACGGCCTACGTCTACCAGGGCGAGGAGCTGGGCCTGGAGGAGATCGAGGACCTGCCCGACGAGGTACGCCAGGACCCGACCTGGGCCCAGTCCGGTTTCACCGACGTCGGCCGCGACGGCTGCCGAGTGCCGCTTCCATGGTCGGGTTCGTCTGCGCCGTACGGTTTTTCGCCGACGCCGACGACCACCTGGCTACCGCAGCCGGACCACTGGGGTGCGCACACCGTGGCCGCCCAGGACGACGACCCGGACTCCTTTCTGAACCTGTACCGCGCGGCCCTGGCACTGCGTCCCCGGGTGTGGGTGGACGCCGGTGACGTGACCTGGCTCGACGGGCCCGCCGCGGTGCTGGGCTTCGCCCGCGGCGGTGCCCAGTGCTGGGTCAACACCGGAGACACCGATGTCGAGATGCCGTCCGGGCTGTCGATTGCGCTGGCCTCGGCGCCCGGGGGTCGGCGCGGTTCTGCCGCCCGATACCGCCGTCTGGCTGGTGGGGGCGTGCGACAGTTAGGGCATGTCGCAGCCCTCGACTCACGTGTCCCGCCTGCCCGAACTGCAGGTCACCTCGCGCGAGGCACTCTTCGAATTGCTTGGCAGCACTCCGCTGGCCACCGTCGCCCTGGTTCGTGACGGTCATCCGGCGGTCTTTCCCACCGGTTTCGCGCGCATCGGTGACGACCTGGTGATCCACGGGTCGACGGGCTCGCCGTGGATACGCGCGCTGGGTTCCGGTGCGCCCGCGGCGGTTTCGGTGACCACCCTTGACGGCGTCGAAGTGGCGCGCAGCGGGTTCGAGTCGTCGTTCCACTACCGCAGTGCCGTGGTGTTCGGGACGTTCGAGCGCATCCCCGACGCCGACAAGGTGAGCTATCTGGAGCGCCTGACCGACACGTTCATCCCGGGGCGGGTCGCCGAACTCCGGGCCAGCACGCGCAAGGAGCTGGCGGCGACGATGGCGTTGCGGTTGCCGATCACCGAGACCAACTGGTCGCTCAAGGTCAGTGCCGGCTGGCCCGAGGACCCACCGGAAGATGTTGAAGCCGGGGTGTGGGCCGGCGTCGTGCCGATGTCGGTGAGTTACGGCGAACCGCTGCGCGCGCCCGACTGTGACGCTGCGATCCCGGTGCCGGAGTCGGTGCGCACGATGGCCGGGATCGCTCCGTAATCGTCGTCCGGCGCACGGGGTTCAGTCTGAAACGAGCAAATGGTGGTGGATCCCGCAACCGACAGCAGGGCGATTCAAGACCCGCCAGCAAGCCGATGCGTGTTCGGGTGCTCGTAGCAAGCTGACGGCGCCGACGGCAAAGGCGCGACGACACTCGCCCGGTTCCGGGCCGCAGGTGTGACGGGGGTCACACTCGGCGGGCCGTTGTTCTCTGCGTAACCCGCTTGGGGCCGGTTCGATCATCTGCGCACGTTGAACGGCTAACGCCGCGTCGCAAAACAGCAGGTTGGCGGTGCCGGACTCATCGCGGCACGTCGAGGTGGGGCCCGTGATTCGTCGGTGCAGCAAACGCGCAAAGCACCCGGCAACGGGGGGCAAGAAAAAAATGCAGCAAATATTGTCGCGTCGGTATACAGTGGCGAGCAACGTCAGCATTCCTTGAGGGGGCACAGTGATCAAGAACAAGTTTATTGCCGCAGCAGTGGCTGCCGGCGCTGTCGGCGCCGCGGGAGCCAGCATCGCGTTGGCGGCACCGGCAGTAGCGGCGCCCAACTGCAGCGACGTGGTCGACAGCATCAACACCGATCCGGACTTCTCGCCCTCTACCACCGAGAAGTGGACCTGCGCCAGCCAGATCCAGGCCAACAAGTGGGCGACCTTCCTCCCCAACACCGTCGACAAGTGGACGGGCTTCCCGGGTGACACCGTCAGTAAGTGGACAAGTTTCCCGGGCGACACAGTCAGTAAGTGGACAAGTTTCCCGGGTGACACCGTCAGTAAGTGGACGAGCTTC
The DNA here is from genome assembly GCA_963779655.1 of uncultured Actinomycetota bacterium. Taxonomy (GTDB): domain Bacteria; phylum Actinomycetota; class Actinomycetes; order Mycobacteriales; family Mycobacteriaceae; genus Mycobacterium. The sequence continues at coordinate 302,801 of CAVZZD010000007.1, forward strand.
CCGGGCGACACCGTCAGTAAGTGGACGAGCTTCCCGGGCGACGTCGCCAAGAAGTGGTCCGGCTTCCCGGGCTAGCGGACCGGGGGGAATCAGCAGCCCAGACGCCTGGCATCAGTGGTGATCCGCCGTACGCGGATCACCACTGATGTGTTTCAGGGGCAATGCGGTCAGCGCCTAAGGCGTCGTCCCTCGCGCCGACGAGCGTCTGTCGCAGGTACGGACATGGTCAGCCGCCGGATCTATTGCCTGAGAATGACCATCCGGTTGACCATCTGGTGGCGTACGTGCACCGGAACCGGACAAACGCTGTCCGGATCGGCTAGCCCATGAAACGCACGTTGAACTGGGATTTCGTGGTGCCCCCGGCAGGATTCGAACCTGCGGCCTTCTGCTCCGGAGGCAGACGCTCTATCCCCTGAGCTACGGGGGCGCGGTTCCGAGACGAAACGTCGAAAAAGCCACGCCAATGGGCCTGCACAGACTAGCGCATCGCCGCGTGTGCTTCGGCACCGGGAAACGGATTCGGGCCCTGACCACCCAGACCATAGGATGAACCCTTGTGACCCCCGCTGATCTGGCAGACCTGCTGAAGATCACCGCCTCCGCCGTGCTGGCCGAGCGCGACCTCGACCCCGCCGCGCTCCCGGAGACGGTGACCGTCGAACGCCCCCGCAACCCCGAACACGGCGATTACGCCACGAACCTGGCTCTTCAGCTGGGCAAGAAGGTCGGCGTCAACCCCCGTGAACTGGCCGGCTGGCTGGCCGAGGCGCTGACCAACTCGGGCGGGATCGCCGCGGCCGACGTCGCCGGCCCGGGCTTCGTCAACCTGCGCCTGGAGGCCTCGGCCCAGAACGTCATCGTCGACAACATCATCGGCGCGGGCCGCGCCTACGGCGCCTCGGGTGAACTCAGCGGCCTGAAGATCAACCTGGAGTTCGTCTCCGCCAACCCCACCGGGCCGATCCACATCGGTGGCACCCGGTGGGCCGCGGTGGGCGACGCGCTCGGCCGGCTGCTGACCACGCAGGGCGCCGACGTCACGCGGGAGTACTACTTCAACGACCACGGCGCCCAGATCGACCGGTTCGCCCGCTCGCTGGTCGCCGCCGCCAAGGGTGAGCCGACGCCCGAGGACGGCTACGCCGGCGAGTACATCAACGACATCGCCGCGCCGGTGCTCAAGCGCGCGCCCGACGCCCTGTCGCCTGCCCGCCGAGCAGCAGCAGGAGACGTTCCGCGAGATCGGCGTCGAGCTGATGTTCGACCACATCAAGGAGTCGCTGCACGAGTTCGGCACCGACTTCGACGTCTTCACCCACGAAGACTCGATGCACGCCTCCGGCCGGGTCGAACAGGCGATCGCCCGGTTGCGCGAAAACGGCAAGATCTACGAGAAGGACGGTGCGACCTGGTTGCGCACCACCGAATACGGCGACGACAAGGACCGCGTCGTCATCAAGAGCGACGGTCAGCCCGCCTACATCGCCGGTGACCTCGCCTACTACCTGGACAAGCGGGAGCGCGGCTTCAACCTGTGCATCTACATGCTCGGCGCCGACCATCACGGTTACATCGCCCGGTTGAAGGCAACCGCGTCCGGCCTCGGCTACGACCCGGACTCGGTCGAGGTGCTGATCGGCCAGATGGTCAACCTGGTCCGCGACGGACAGCCGGTGCGGATGAGCAAGCGGGCCGGCACGGTCATCACTCTCGACGACCTGGTGGACGCGCTCGGCGTGGATGCCGCCCGGTACGCGCTGATCCGGTCGTCGGTGGACACGCCGATCGACATCGATCTCGCGTTGTGGTCCAGCGCGTCGAGCGAAAACCCGGTCTACTACGTGCAATACGCCCATGCCCGGCTGTCGGCGCTGGCGCGCAACGCCGCCGAACTGGGCCTGACACCCGACACCGCGCACCTGGATCTGCTGACCCACGAGAAAGAGGGCACGCTGATCCGCAACCTGGGCGAGTTCCCGCGGGTGCTGAAAACCGCTGCGTCACTTCGGGAACCGCATCGGGTGTGCCGGTACCTCGAGGACCTTGCCGGCGACTACCACCGGTTCTACGACTCCTGCCGCGTCCTGCCGCAGGGCGACGAGCAGCCCACCGAGTTGAACACCGCGCGCCTGGCGTTGTGCCAGGCCACCCGGCAGGTCATCGGGAACGGCCTGGCGATCCTCGGCGTCTCCGCACCGGAGCGCATGTGAACGCACATCCGGCTGGCCCGCGCCACGCCGAGGAGATCCATCACGCCGGTGCACCCGCCAAGCCTGCGACGCCGGCCGAGATCCTGCTGCTGGCTCCGAATGTGTGGCCGCGCAACCTTGTTCGCGGCGACGACGGAGAGGTGTCGATCGCCGGTGTGACCGTCGACCGAACTCGCACGCGAGTACGGCACACCGTTGTTCGTCATCGACGAGGACGACTTCCGGTCGCGCTGCCGCGACATGGCCGAGGCGTTCGGCGGCGGCCGGAACGTTCGGTATGCGGCCAAGGCGTTCCTGTGCAGCGAGGTCGCCCGGTGGATCGACCAGGAAGGCCTGTCGCTGGACGTGTGCAGTGGTGGCGAACTCGCTGTTGCGCTGCACGCCGGCTTCCCGCCGGAGCGGATCGCGTTGCACGGCAACAACAAGTCGATCGCCGAACTCACCGCCGCGGTGAAGTCCGGCGTCGGCCATGTGGTGCTGGACTCGATGACCGAGATCGACCGGCTCGACGCATCGCCGGTGAGGCCGGGGTGGTGCAGGACGTGCTGATCCGGGTCACCGTCGGCGTGGAGGCCCATACCCACGAGTTCATCTCGACCGCGCACGAGGACCAGAAGTTCGGCCTGTCGCTGGCCAGCGGTGCGGCGATGACCGCGGTCCGGCGGGTCTTCGAGACCGATAACCTCCGGCTGGTCGGACTGCACAGTCACATCGGTTCGCAGATCTTCGACGTTGCGGGGTTCGAGATCGCCGCGCACCGCGTCATCGGTCTGCTGCGCGATGTCGTCGCCGAATTCGGCGTCGACAAGACCGCACAGATCGCGACCGTCGACCTCGGCGGCGGCCTGGGCATTTCCTATCTGCCACAGGATGATCCGCCACCGGTGCAGGAACTGGCGGCCAAGCTCGGCAGCGATCGTGCGCGCCGAGTCCGCCGCGGTGGGCCTGCCCACGCCGCGGCTGGTGGTCGAACCCGGTCGCGCCATCGCCGGGCCGGGCACGGTGACGCTCTACGAAGTGGGGACCGTCAAGGATGTCGCGGTCAGCCCCACCGCCTACCGTCGCTACGTCAGTGTCGACGGCGGTATGAGCGACAACATCCGCACCTCGTTGTACGCCGCCGAGTACGACGCCCGGCTGGTGTCACGCAGCAGCAACGCCGGCGCGAAGCTGGCGCGTATCGTCGGAAAGCATTGCGAGAGTGGCGATATCGTTGTCCGGGACACCTGGGTGTCCGAGGATCTGGCCCCCGGCGACCTGTTGGCCGTCGCGGCCACCGGCGCGTACTGCTATTCGATGTCGAGCCGGTACAACATGCTGGGCCGCCCGGCCGTGGTCGCAGTGCGTGACGGCATGTCGCGCCTGATCCTGCGGCGTGAGACGGCCGACGATCTGTTGAGTCTGGAAGTGAGGTGATGAGAGCCGGTGACAGGTGATCGAAAAGCCGGTCGGCGTAGCGGTATTGGGACTGGGCAACGTCGGTAGCGAGGTTGTCCGGATCATCGAGGAGAGCGCCGACGATCTGGCCGCCCGCATCGGCGCGCCGCTCGTGCTGCGCGGAGTCGGCGTACGCCGTGTCGCCGCCGACCGCGGCATACCCGCCGACATGCTCACCGACGACATCGACGAACTGGTGTCCCGCGACGATGTCGACATCGTGGTCGAGGTCATGGGTCCGGTCGAGCCGGCGCGTAAGGCGATTCTGGCGGCTCTGGAGGGTGGCAAATCGGTTGTCACCGCCAACAAGGCGCTGTTGGCGCAGTCCACCGGGGAACTGGCTCAGGCCGCCGAGCAGGCCCACGTCGACCTGTACTTCGAGGCCGCCGTCGCCGGTGCCATCCCGGTGATCCGTCCGCTGACTCAGTCGCTGGCCGGTGACTCGGTGCTGCGAGTGGCCGGGATCGTCAACGGCACAACGAATTACATCCTGTCGGCGATGAACGACACCGGCGCCAGCTACGACAGCGCCCTGGCCGACGCCAGCGCCCTCGGTTACGCCGAGGCCGATCCGACCGCGGACGTCGAGGGCTATGACGCCGCGGCCAAGGCCGCGATCCTGGCGTCCATCGCATTCCACACCCGGGTCACCGCCGACGACGTGTACCGCGAGGGCATCACCAAGGTCACCGCTGAGGACTTCGCATCGGCGAAGGCATTGGGCTGCACCATCAAACTGCTGTCGATCTGTGAGCGGATCACCACCGACGACGGGCAGGAGCGCGTTTCCGCCCGTGTCTACCCGGCGCTGGTGCCGCTGTCGCACCCCCTGGCCAACGTCAACGGCGCGTTCAACGCGGTGGTCGTGGAGGCCGCGGCGGCCGGCCGACTGATGTTCTACGGTCAGGGCGCCGGGGGAGCGCCCACGGCGTCCGCGGTGATGGGCGATCTGGTGATGGCCGCCCGCAACCGTGTGCAAGGCGGTCGTGGGCCCCGGGAATCCAAGTACGCCCAGCTGCCGATCGCGCCCATCGGCGTGATTCCCACGCGGTACTACGTGAGCCTGTACGTCGATGACGGGCCGGGCGTGTTGTCCTCGGTGGCAGCGGAATTCGCCAAGCGTGAGGTCAGCATCGCCGAGGTTCGCCAGGAAGGTATCGTCGACGAGGGGGGCCAGCGGATCGGGGCCCGTATCGCTGTGCTCACCCACCGGGCCACTGACGCCGCGCTGAGCGACACCATCGCCGCGCTCGCGGATCTGGACGCCGTGTCGAAGGTCAACAGCGTGCTGCGAATGGAAGGGAGCGAGCGAATGAGTACCGCGAAAGCGCCGTGCACCAGGCGTGGCCGGGACTGATCGAGGCGTACCGCGACCGGCTGCCGGTTGGCGACGACTGGACGCCGATCACCCTGCTGGAGGGTGGCACTCCGCTCATCCACGCCAAGCGGCTCTCTGAACAGACCGGCTGCACAGTGCATCTGAAGGTCGAGGGGCTCAACCCGACCGGCTCGTTCAAGGACCGCGGCATGACGATGGCGGTCACCGACGCGCTGGCCCGCGGCCAGCAGGCCGTGCTGTGTGCGTCGACCGGAAACACCTCTGCGTCGGCGGCGGCATATGCGGCCCGCGCCGGGATCACCTGTGCGGTGCTGGTGCCGCAGGGCAAGATCGCGATGGGCAAGCTGGCGCAGGCGGTCATGCACGGCGCCAAGATCATTCAGATCGACGGAAACTTCGACGACTGCCTCGAACTGGCCCGCAAGATGACCGCCGACTTCCCGACCATCGCCCTGGTCAACAGCGTCAACCCGGTCCGCATCGAAGGGCAGAAGACCGCGGCGTTCGAGATCGTCGACGCGCTCGGCTACGCCCCCGACGTCCATGCCCTGCCGGTCGGCAACGCGGGCAACATCACCGCGTACTGGAAGGGCTACACGCGAGTACCACCGCGACGGTCTGGCCGACACGTTGCCGCGGATGCTGGGCACCCAGGCCGCCGGCGCGGCCCCGCTGGTGCTCGGCGAGCCGGTCAAGGAGCCGGAGACCATCGCCACCGCGATCCGTATCGGTTCGCCCGCGTCGTGGTCCTCGGCCGTGCAGGCCCAGCAGGAGTCCAAGGGCCGCTTCATCGCCGCCACCGACGAGGAGATCCTGGCGGCTTATCACCTGGTCGCGCGCACCGAAGGGGTGTTCGTGGAGCCCGCGTCGGCCGCCAGCATCGCGGGTCTGCTCAAGTCGGTCGAGGACGGCTGGGTGAGCCCGGGTTCGACGGTGGTGTGCACCGTGACCGGCAACGGCCTCAAGGATCCCGACACCGCGCTCAAGGGCATGCCGACCGTCACGGCGGTTCCCGTCGACCCGGTGGCCGTGGTCGCCGAACTCGGGCCTGGTCTTGACGGATGCCGCGGATCCTGCCCGCCGGGCTCACGGCGAGTGCCACCGTCGCGGCGTCCAGCGCCAACCTGGGCCCGGGTTTCGACAGCCTGGGCCTGGCGCTGGGCCTCTACGACGAGATCGTCGTTCAGACAACGGAATCCGGTCTGGTGGTCGAGGTCGAAGGCGAAGGCGCCGGGCAGGTTCCGCTGGGACCCGATCATCTCGTGGTGAAGGCGATCGAACGTGGCCTGCGCGCCGCCGGGGTGGCGGCCGAGCGGCCTGATCGTGCGCTGCCGCAACGTGATTCCGCACTCCCGCGGTCTCGGCTCGTCGGCCGCCGCGGTGGTCGGCGGCCTGGCGGCCGCCAACGGTCTTGTCGCGCAGACGGATTCAGAACCGCTCAGCGAGGCCGAGCTGATCCAGCTGTCCTCGGAGTTCGAGGGCCATCCCGACAACGCCGCCGCTGCGGTGCTCGGCGGCGCGGTGGTGTCGTGGACCGAGACCGGCGCCGGGGAGCGGACCGCCGAAGTATTGCGGCGGTGCCGCTGCGGCTGCATCCCGATATCCAGCCTGTTCCCGGCCATTCCCGAGGTGCGGTCGTCCACCGCGGAGACGCGGGTGCTGCTGCCGGCGCAGGTCAGCCACCAGGACGCGCGGTTCAACCTCAGCCGCGCCGCGCTGCTGGTGGTCGCACTGACCGAGCGGCCGGATCTGCTGATGGCGGCCACCGAGGACGTCCTGCACCAGCCGCAACGCGGGCCCGCCATGCCCGCCTCCGCGGAATATCTGCAGTACTGCGCCGTTGTGGCATTGCAGCGGTGCTTTCTGGGGCTGGACCTGCGGTATTGGCGCTGTCCACGGAGAGTGACGCTGCCGGCGGAGGTCATCGACTTCGGCATCGCGAACGGATTCACCATCAGCCGCGATGACCGTCGGCGACGGAGTTCGCTGGAGTTCCGGGGTGGCGGTCAGTGCCTGAGACACGCCACGCGCCGTCAGGGCTTTCTTGCTTCCGGCCACGATGCGGGCTATCCTCGGTCCCGTCCCGGCAATCGCAGCGTCTTCTGCGCCGACACAAGGACGACCACCAACTTTCTCGTGACTCGTGGACGACGGTTCGCCGCTTAGCCGCGAATCCCGGCGATCACCGTTGCTGAGTCGACGGTGGTACCTCGTGCTCCGCAATTTGCTGAGCGCACCGAACCCCCGCAGGAGACAGCGCGGGGGAAGAAAGGAAATCCGTGACTGATACGGACCTCATCACGGCCGACGGCGGCATCGAACAGACTGCGCTGCCGACTACCGTGACCTCAGACACCTCTGCGCCTGCCGCGGCGGGTGGCGCCGGCGGCAGCGGTTCGCTGTCCACCATGGTGCTGCCCGAGCTGCGGGCGCTGGCCGGCAAGGTCGGCGTCAAGGGGGTGTCCGGGATGCGCAAGAGCGAACTCATCGCCGCCATCCGGGAACGCCAGAGCGGCGGCGGTAAGCCCGACACCGGTGACGATCACCGCAACGGCACTCCTGCCGGCAGGCGCGAGGCCCCCGCCGAGCAGCCGGCCCGCCGCGAACGCCGCACCGCATCGCGTCAGGCGGGTGGGCCCAGCGTCGGGCAAGCCGACCAGCGGCCGAGACCACGGGCCCCCGAGAAGACCCGGGACAACGCCCCGGAGCGCGAAGCGGCTCGAGCGTGACCAACGGCGCGCAGAACAAGGCCGACGGCGCCGAATCGCCCAAGTCCAACGAGCGCCAGAGAGTCGGGCCGCGACGACAACCGGCAGAACCGGGGCGGCGACCAGCAGGGCGGCGGCGACCGGCGAGCAGGGCAACCAGCAGAACGCGCAGACCAGCAGCAACCGCGAACAACAACAACGCCAACAACGCGAACAACGACGCGACGACGACGACGGCGACGGCCGCCAGGGCCGGCGCGGGCGGCGGTTCCGTGATCGCAAGCGTCGCGGTGAGCGCGGCCGCGACGGCGGTGGCGGGGCGGCGGCGACACCGAACTGCGCGAAGACGACGTCGTCCAGCCGGTCGCCGGCATTCTCGACGTCCTCGACAACTACGCCTTCGTCCGCACCTCCGGCTACCTCGCCGGGCCCAACGACGTCTACGTCTCGATGAACATGGTGCGCAAGAACGGCCTGCGCCGCGGTGACGCCGTCACCGGTGCGGTGCGGGTGCCCAAGGAAGGCGAGCAGCCCAACCAGCGGCAGAAGTTCAACCCGCTGGTCCGCCTGGACACCGTCAACGGCGGCCCGGTCGAGAACGCGCAGGAACCGTCCCGACTTCACCAAGCTGACGCCGCTGTACCCCAACCAGCGGCTGCGCCTGGAGACCACTCCCGACCGGCTGACCACCCGCGTGATCGACCTGATCATGCCGATCGGCAAGGGTCAGCGCGCCCTGATCGTGTCGCCGCCCAAGGCCGGTAAGACGACGATCATGCAGGACATCGCGAACGCGATCACCAGGAACAACCCCGAGTGCCACCTGATGGTCGTGCTCGTCGACGAGCGGCCCGAAGAGGTCACCGACATGCAGCGCTCGGTCAAGGGCGAGGTCATCGCCTCGACCTTCGACCGGCCGCCGTCAGACCACACCCAGGCCGCCGAGCTGGCCATCGAGCGGGCCAAGCGGCTCGTGGAGCAGGGCAAGGACGTCGTGGTGCTGCTCGACTCGATCACCCGCCTGGGACGCGCGTACAACAACGCGTCGCCGGCGTCGGGCCGCATCCTGTCCGGTGGTGTCGACTCCACCGCGCTGTACCCGCCCAAGCGGTTCCTCGGCGCGGCGCGCAACATCGAGGACGGCGGATCGCTGACCATCATCGCGACCGCCATGGTCGAGACCGGCTCCACCGGTGACACCGTCATCTTCGAGGAGTTCAAGGGCACCGGTAACGCCGAGCTCAAGCTGGACCGCAAGATCTCCGAGCGCCGGGTCTTCCCGGCGGTCGACGTCAACCCGTCCGGCACCCGCAAGGACGAGTTGCTGCTGTCGCCGGACGAGTTCGCCGTCGTGCACAAGCTGCGTCGCGTGCTGTCGGTCTCGATACCCACCAGGCGATCGACTTGCTGATGAGCCAGCTGCGCAAGACCAAGACCAACTACGAGTTCCTGGTCCAGGTGTCCAAGACCGCGCCCGGCAACATGGACGACGCCGACTGACGACTACGACTGAGCACGCCGAAACAGAAGACACGGCCGTCACGGAACACCGTTGACGGCCGTGTCTTCTGTCTGGCCCGGCGGTGAGAAGGTGGATTGATCGGCCTGGGGAGCCAGGACGACCCGCGTGCCCGACGGCTCGTCGGCCGTCCAGACGCGCTCGACGTCGCTGAGCGTGTGCGGACTGGACATCGATGTGCAGGCGTCCGTCGGCGACCATCGCGAACAGTGCCGGCAGCAGTTCGGTCTGACCCGGGCTTGCGCCTCCGGCGGGATGCTGCCCAGGCCGACTCCGAGCAGCTGCACCCCGGCACTGCGCAGGATCGCGGCGGGCAGCTGGATCGTCGGTCCGGCCATCGCCCCGACCTGGACGTAGCGCGTCGGGTGGTAGCCCGTCGACAGATGGCTGTTGCCCAGCGCCGCGAGCACCTGTTCGGCGGGGGATCCCCACAGGTAGTCGAGGACGGCGTCGAACGGATGCGAATCGTGTTCAGCCGCCAGGCGGTCAGCGGAATCAGCATCCAGCGCGATCGTGTCATCCGCACCCACCGTCCGCAGCCAGTCGAGCCGTTCCCGGTTGCGGCCGACGGCCAGCACCCGGCCCGCGCCGAAATGCGTCTTGGCGAGCTGAACGGCCACCGAACCGGTCACGCCGGTGGCGCCGAGTATCAGTACGGTCTGGCCGGGCTGGAAGTGGGCCGCGTACTCGAGCGAAAACCAGGCGGAGAGACCGGGGTTGGGGATAGCCGCGGCGAGTACCGGATCGATTCCCGCGGGTAGTTCGACCGACGACGCGGGGTCCACGAGCGTGCGCTCGGCCATCATCCCGTGCGGGAATCGCGCATTGGTGTAGAACAGCCGACCGTCGTCGAGTCGTGCCACGCCGTCGACCCCGGCAACCATCGGCAACGGCAGAGACGCACTGCCGTAGTGGGCGCCGGCGACCAGTCCGCGGTCGAGGTTCTTCAGCGATGCGGCCTCGACGGTCGCCACCACCGCACCGTCGGCGGGTTGCGGATCGGGGAAGTCGGCGTAGCGCGGCGGGCGGCCGAGCAGTTCGATCACAGCGGCTTTCATGTGGCTCCTCGAAGAGTTTCAAGAGAAATAGTTTCAATAGAAACTATAAACCGCTCGCGTGCGGGCATGACAATATGGTTTCCATGAAAACCAAGGCGGACGCGGTCGGTGAGATCGGCCGGCTGCTGAACGCCCTCGCCGACAAGTTCGAGAACGACGGCGACGCCGAGCGCGATTACCTGACCGCCCACTGCGCGGCCCACCTGGAACGGCCCATCCGGGAGATCCCGACGCTCGGTGTGCACCTGCTGGCGGCGATCGCCGACGGCGCGGTCAACATCGTCGGCCTGGCGGCCGCGTCAGGCCAGTTGAAGGGCACCGTGTCCAAGAACGTCCAGCGACTCGTGGAGGCAGGGCTCGTGCAGCGAGCCCGGTTCCCGGCAACCGCAAGGAGATTCGGCTCAGCCTCACCGCGGACGGGCAGGACTCGAGCGCGTACACCGCCGGATGCACGACGAGATGGAAGCGGGACTGGCGGGATTTCCTACTGCGCTACACCTCGGCCGAGTTGGAGACCTTGACCAAGGTGCTCGGCGATCTCCTCAGGACGGAGACGCGCGGCGTGCGTCTGGTCAGCCCTGCCGCAGCGCCGGCATCAGGTAGCGCTTGAGGTAGCCCACCAGCGCGACGGGATCGTCGGGGTCGAGGGTGTCGCCGGGGACGGTCGCGACGCTCAGCAGCGTCCGGGCCACCCACTCGGCGGCCTCGGCCAGGTCCGCCACGTCGATCTCGCCGCGGTCCTGGGCCGCCGCCAGATAGGGCTGCCAGAACGCGGCGAGGTCGGGAACCAGGCCCTGCACGCCCGCGCCCGCACATGCCGCGAACTCCTCGGGTTCGTCGCGGCGCAGCTTCATCAGCAGCGCCCCAGGGGAGTCGTAGGCACTGCCCAGTTGACACCCGCCGCGATCTGCTCGGCCAAGCCGTCGATTTCGGCGAGCACGGCGTGCGCCTCACCCCAGTACGCGTCGTTGAGGCGCACGATGGCCGCGCCCAGCAGGGTGGCTTTGTCCGGGAAGTGCCGGTACAGCCAGCCCCGGGAAACGCCGGCGGGTTCGGCCACCTCGGAGACCGTCGTCGCGCGGATGCCCTTGGCCCGCAGACACACCTCGGCAGCGTCGATCAGCCGATCGCGGACCGATTTCGATGCGGCCTCCTGCGTGTCTGGGTCGGCGGTCACCATCGGGATTCCATTTCCTTCGGTCGGCTATCGGTGCTCGAATATCTTCGCTGAACGCCGCTCGTCCGGGGGCGAGCGTGCGGTCCGAGTAGACAGATCTAAGATTCTGTCCACCATTGCTGATAGGTGGACCATGGGCAGTACTACAGCGAACGAGGCGGTGCGACGATGGCCGAGACCATCCAGCAGTTGCTGCGCGAGCGGTTGGACAGCCACGCCGGCGGTCAAATACGGCGACGAGCCGGACCTGGCGAGAACACCTGGACGAGGCCACCGCACAGGCCGCGGCGCTGCTCGGCATCGCCGACCCACCCGGCCGGTGCACATCGGCGTGCTGCTGGGCAACACCCCGGAGATGCTGACCGCGATGGCCGCCGCCGGCCTCGGCGGCTACGTGCTGTGCGGTATCAACAACACCCGCCGCGGTGCGGCGCTGGCCCGCGACATCCTGCGCGCCGACTGTCAGATCCTGCTCACCGACGCAGCGCACCGCGACCTGCTGGACGGCCTGGAACTGCCCGGCGTGCAGGTCATCGACGTCGGCGCCGCAATGGGCAGCGCTGCTGGCCGGCGCCGGGCCGCTGACGCCGCACCGCGAGGTCGGCCCGACGGACACCTTCATGATGATCTTCACCTCGGGCACCAGCGGCGATCCCAAGGCGGTACAGGTACCGCACATCACGGTGCTGTTCGCCGGCGTGGCGCTGGTCGAGCGATTCGAGGTCACCCCCGCCGACGTCTGCTACCTGTCCATGCCGCTGTTCCATTCCAACGCGCTGCTCGCGGGCTGGGGCGTGGCGGTCGAAACCGGCGCCACGATGGTGCCGGCGACGTTCTCGGCGTCGGGTCTGTCGCCGATCTGCGCCGCTACGGCGTGACCTACATGAACTACGTCGGCAAGCCACTGGCCTACGTGCTGGCCACCCCGGAGCATCCCGACGACGCCGACAATCCGCTGCGGGTGGCGTTCGGCAACGAGGCCAGCGACCGCGACATCGCGGAGTTCGGCCGGCGGTTCGACTGCACGGTGTGGGACGGCTTCGGCTCCACCGAGGGCGCGGTGATCATCACCCGGGAGGACGGCTGCCCGCCGGGTCGGTGGGCAGGGGTTTCCCCGGGGTGGCGATCTACGACTCGGACACGCTGGCCGAGTGCGCCGTGGCCGAATTCGACGCCCACGGTGCACTGACCAACGCCGACAAGGCGATCGGCGAACTGGTGAACACCACCGGCGCCGGCATGTTCCAGGGCTACTACAAGGACGCGTCGGCCACCGACGACACGGCTGCGGCACGGCATGTACTGGTCGGGCGATCTCGCCTACCGGGACGCCGACGGCTGGATCTATCTGGCCGGGCGCACCGCGGACTGGATGCGGGTCGACGGCGAGAACATGGCCGCCGCGCCCATCGAGCGGATCCTGCTGCGGCTGCGCGCCATCAGCCAGGTCGCGGTGTACGCCGTGCCCGACGAGCACGTCGGTGACCAGGTGATGGCGGCGATCGTGCTGCACGACGGCGCCGACCTGACGCCCGCCGAGTTCGAGGCGTTCCTGGCCGACCAGGCCGACCTGTCGCCCAAGGCGTGGCCGCGCTACGTCTGGCTCACCGATGAGCTGCCGGCCACCGCGACCAACAAGGTGCTCAAGCGCGAACTCATCGCGTTGGGCAGCCACCCGTCGGCGGCCTGCTGTGGGTGCGCGCCGCGCGCGGCACCACCTACGCGCGAAGACGATCGCCGTCCCGCGGCAGGGAAGCGGAACGACGATCGTCTTGTCTGACGCCCGATTACTGCCAGCGTGAGTCGCCGATCTCACGGCCCGATCACACCTGACCGGCCGGGAATGTGCGGCGACGGTCGGGCGTTTTGGGAGTACGGCGGCTGACCTGGCATAATGGTCCGCCGACCACCTCCGGTTCCGGTTCACGCCCAAGACACCAGGTCAGGAAGGGCGACCCGGCGGCCGACGATTGAAGAGGACACCATGAAATCAGGCATTCACCCCGCCTACAACGAGACCACCGTGGTCTGTGGCTGTGGCAACACCTTCACCACGCGCAGCACCAAGGACAGCGGCCACATCGTGGTCGAGGTCTGCTCGCAGTGCCACCCGTTCTACACCGGCAAGCAGAAGATTCTCGACAGCGGCGGCCGCGTCGCGCGCTTCGAGAAGCGCTACGGCAAGCGCAAGACCGGTGCCGACAAGCCGCTGAGATGCCGCAGCCGACAACTAGCTCCGTTACCGGCGCCCGCTCTGTCGCGCATTGTGCGCGGACAGGCCGGGCGTCGGTTTCGTGTTCTGCGGGGAATTTCGGGCGAGGCTAGGAGATCACATGACCACCACTGCGATCGACGCACTGCTGGTCGAGCACGCCGACCTCGAGCGTCAACTCTCCGATCCCGAACTGCACGCCGATGCGGGCAACGCCCGCAAGGTCGGCCGGCGGTTCGCGCAAGTCGCGCCGATCGTCGGCACCTACCGCAAGCTCGAGGCGGCGCGCGGCGACCTCGAGGCCGCGCGCGAACTCGCCGGCGAGGACGAGTCCTTCGCCGCCGAGGTGACCGAGCTGGAGGCCCGGGTCGCCGAACTGGACACCCAGCTCACCGACATGCTGGCGCCGCGCGATCCGCATGACGCCGACGACATCCTGCTCGAGGTGAAATCCGGTGAGGGCGGCGAGGAGTCGGCGTTGTTCGCCGCCGATCTGGCCCGCATGTACATCCGCTACGCCGAACGGCACGGCTGGAACGTCACCGTCCTGGACGAGACCTTCTCCGATCTCGGCGGCTACAAGGACGCGACGCTGGCCATCGCCAGCAAGGGCGATTCCGCCGACGGTGTGTGGTCGCGGCTGAAATTCGAAGGTGGCGTGCACCGCGTGCAGCGGGTGCCGGTCACCGAATCGCAGGGCCGCGTGCACACCTCGGCCGCGGGCGTGCTGGTCTACCCCGAACCCGAGGAAGTCGAGCAGGTCCAGATCGACGAATCCGATCTGCGCATCGACGTCTACCGGTCGTCGGGCAAGGGCGGCCAGGGAGTCAACACCACCGACTCCGCGGTCCGAATCACCCACCTGCCCACCGGGATCGTCGTCACCTGCCAGAACGAGCGCTCGCAGTTGCAGAACAAGGCCCGCGCGATGCTGGTGCTGGCGGCCCGGCTGCAGGCGCTGGCCGAGGAGCAGGCATCGGCCGACGCCTCGGCCGACCGGGCCAGCCAGATCCGCACCGTCGACCGCAGCGAGCGCATCCGCACCTACAACTTCCCGGAGAACCGGATCGCCGACCACCGCATCGGATTCAAGGCGCACAACCTCGACCAGGTCCTCGACGGCGAACTCGACGCGCTGCTCGATGCGCTGGCCGCCGCCGACAAGCAGACCCGGCTTCAGCAGGCCTGATGCGTGCGCGTAGCGGCATCCGCGCGGCGATCGGCACGGCCGCGCGGTCTCTGGCCGATGCGGGTATCGACTCGGCGCAGGTCGATGCCGAACTGCTGGCCGCGCATGTCGCCGGCGTCGACCGCGGCCGGCTCGCGTTTCTCGATGTGCCGGGCGAGTTCACGGACCGCTACCGGGAACTGGTCGACGCCAGGGCGCGGCGGATCCCGCTGCAGCACCTGATCGGTACCGCGCCGTTCGGCCCGCTGACGCTCCACGTCGGCCCAGGGGTGTTCATCCCGCGGCCGGAGACCGAGTCGCTGCTGGAGTGGGCGACCACAGCTGTTGACGAAGCAGCATGATCCGTTCATCGTCGATCTGTGCACGGGTACCGGTGCGCTGGCCGTCGCGCTGGCACGGCACCGGCGCGACGCCACCGTCATCGCCGTCGACGATTCGGCCGACGCGCTGCGCTACGCCGACCGAAACGTCGCCGGTACGGCCGTCGAGCTGGTCGAGGCCGACGTCACCGACACCCGGCCTGCTGCCGGAACTCGACGGCCGCGTCGACCTGCTGGTGTGCAACCCGCCCTATATTCCTGACGGTGCCGAACTGGAACCCGAAGTGGCCGAACATGATCCGCACCACGCGCTGTTCGGGGGCGCGGACGGCATGGCGGTGATCCGCGCGGTGGTCGCACTGGCGGCGAGGTGGCTGCGTCCCGGCGGTCGGTTCGCCGTCGAACACGACGACACCACGTCACGGCTGACCGTCGAACTCGTCGCGCGGACGGGATTTTTCGATGACATCGTGCAGCGGGCCGATCTGGCCGGCCGGCCGCGGTTCGTGACCGCCGTGCGTGCGTCGGGGCAAGAATCGCGCCGAGAAAGTGGTGGCCGGTCATGAGCCAGGTGTTCGACTGCGGCGACGACGCCCAGCGCGCCGCCGGCATCGCCTCGGCGGTCAGCGCCGCCAAGGGCGGCCGGCTGGTCGTGCTGCCCACCGACACCGTCTACGGCATCGGTGCCGACGCGTTCGACAGCACCGCGGTCGCGGCGTTGCTGGCCGCCAAGGGGCGCGGCCGCGACATGCCGGTGCCGGTGCTGGTCGGCTCCTGGCACACCATCGACGGCCTGGTCTATACCGTGCCGGCCGCGGCGCGCGAACTGATCCGGGCGTTCTGGCCCGGCGCGCTGAGCCTGGTGGTGCGTCAGGCGCCGTCGCTGCAATGGGATCTCGGCGACGCCGACGGCACCGTGATGCTGCGGATGCCGTTGCATCCGGTCGCCATCGAGGTGCTGCGTGAGGTCGGGCCGATGGCGGTCTCCAGCGCCAACATCTCCGGGCAACCACCCGCGGTCACGATCGACGACGCGCGGGATCAGCTGGGAGAGCGGGTCGAGGTGTATCTGGACGGCGGCCCGTCGGCCCAGCAGGCGGCGTCGACGATCGTCGACCTCACCGGGCCGCAGCCGAGAATCCTGCGCCAGGGCCCGGTGTCCGCGGAGCGGATCGGTGCCGTGCTCGGCGTCGAACCGGCCGCCCTGCAGGCCTGAGACTCGGGTGGTGTCTCAGGTTGGTCCAGTACGGTTCATGCGGTGGTGAGGGGTAGCGGGCACGATGCTTGCCGACAGCCTGTTCGCCCTGTCCGACCGCGGCGCCGGCGTACCGCTGCGCGAGCTCGCCCTCGTCGGCCTGACGGCGGCGATCATCACCTACTTCGCCACCGGTCCGGTGCGAGTCCTGGCCACCCGACTCGGTGCGGTCGCCTACCCGCGCGAACGGGATGTGCACGTCCAGCCGACCCCGCGGATGGGCGGACTGGCGATGTACATCGGCGTGGTCGCCGCGGTCTTCCTGGCCTCCCAGCTGCCCGCGCTCACCCGTGGCTTCGTGTACTCCACCGGAATGCCCGCGGTGGTCGTCGCCGGCGGCCTGATCATGGCCATCGGACTGATCGACGATCGGTGGGGCCTGGACGCGCTGACGAAATTCGCCGGCCAGATCACCGCCGCCAGCGTGCTGGTCACGATGGGGGTGGCCTGGAGCGTGCTCTACATCCCGATCGGCGGAGTCGGCACCATCGTGCTGGATCAGACCTCCTCGATCCTGCTGACGCTGGCGCTGACCGTGTCGATCGTCAACGCGATGAACTTCGTCGACGGTCTCGACGGGCTGGCGGCCGGGCTCGGCCTGATCACCGCGCTGGCCATCTGCGTGTTCTCGGTCGGCCTGCTGCGTGACCACGGCGGTGACGTGCTGTTCTATCCGCCTGCGGTGATCTCGGTGGTGCTGGCCGGTGCCTGCCTGGGGTTCCTGCCGCACAACTTCCACCGCGCCAAGATCTTCATGGGCGACTCCGGCTCGATGCTCATCGGCCTGATGCTGGCGGCCGCATCGACCACGGCGGCCGGCCCCATCTCGCAGAACGCCTACGGCGCCCGCGACGTCTTCGCGCTGCTGTCACCGTTTCTGCTGGTCGTCGCGGTGATGTTCGTGCCGGCGCTCGACATGCTGCTGGCGATCGTGCGGCGCACCCGCGCCGGCCGCAGCCCGTTCAGCCCCGACAAGATGCATCTGCACCACCGACTGCTGCAGATCGGCCATTCGCACCGGCGCGTGGTGTTGCTGATCTATTTATGGGTCGGCATCGTCGCGTTCGGAGCGGCCAGCACGATCTTCGTCGATCCGCGCTACATCGGGGCGGTGATGCTGGCGGCCATCGTGGTGGCCATCATCGTCACTCTGATTCCGCTGCTGCGGCGCACGCGACTGACGGTTTCGACGACTATTTCGACGGCCGCTACGACGAGCTATACGACAAAGAGTAGTAGGCCCCCGATTTGGGGTTCTACCATGTGTTAGGGTTCCGTTAGAACCCGAAAAACCTCACGGGTTGCCGGCCCCCCGGCCCGTCGGCTGACAGCCGTTCGGCGCCGATTACGACCGACTTTTGAACCGACGTTTTACCGACACAGGGAGCTCCCCGTTGGGTTATTCCTCCGCGCCTGACGCCCTCCGATACGCTCGGCAGGCAAACACAGGATTGGTGACCCACCGTGTGGTTGCTCGTGACCGAGGGATAGAGGTGAAGCCGTGACGACGCCAGCGCAGGACGCGCCGTTGGTCTTACCCGCTGTCGCATTCAACCCGGCGCGCCTGGCAATCGTCTGTGTGCTGGTGGCCGGACTGGTCACGGCGGCCGCCGCGCTGCTCGGTCACGTGATGTTCGGGGTGTTCTTCGGCGTCGGTCTGGCGCTGGGTCTGCTCAACGCGCTGCTGGTGCGTCGAGCGGTCGCGGCGATCACTGCCGGGGACCATCCGCTGAAGAAGAAGATGGCGCTCAACTCGGCGACCCGACTGCTGGCGATCACCGCCGTCGGGCTGACGATCGCCTTCCTCTTCAAGCCCATGGGGCTGGGCGTGCTGTTCGGCCTCGCCCTTTTCCAAGTCATTCTCGTGCTGAGCACCTCGCTGCCGGTAATGAAGAAGCTGCGCGAGGGTGCCGCTGGGGAACCAGGCCAGGCACCCGTATCCAACGACGGATGAGCACCAAAGGATTGATCCGCTGATGAGAGAACGAATCGCCGCAGAGGCCGCGATCGAGGTGGGCCACCACGTTCAGCAGAAGTGGTTCGGCATGACCGTCAACGTGGACACCGTGCTGGCCACCGCGATCGCCGCAGTCATCGTCCTCGTCCTGGCGTTCATCCTCCGCGCCAAGGTCACCTCGACCGGTGTCCCGGGCGGCATCCAGCTGTTCTGGGAGGCCATCACCATCCAGATGCGCGACCAGGTCGAGGGCGCCATCGGGATGAAGATCGCGCCGTTCGTGCTGCCGCTGGCGGTGACGCTGTTCGTGTTCATCCTGGTCGCCAACTGGCTCTCGGTGCTCCCGGTGATGTACAGCGATTCCCACGGCGCCACCCACGAACTACTCAAACCGCCCGCCTCCGACATCAACTTCGTGCTGGCGCTGGCGCTGTTCGTGTTCGTCGCCTATCACGCGGCGGGCATCTGGCGCCGCGGCGTGATCGGTCACCCGATCAAGCTGGCCAAGGGTCACGTCGCGTTCCTGGCCCCGATCAACCTCGTCGAGGAGATCGCGAAGCCGATCTCGCTGTCTCTCCGACTTTTCGGCAACATCTTCGCCGGCGGCATCATGGTCACGCTGATCGCGCTGTTCCCCGCCTGGATCATGTGGGCGCCCAACGCGATCTGGAAAGCGTTCGACCTCTTCGTCGGCCTCATCCAGGCGTTCATCTTCTCGCTGCTGACCATCCTGTACTTCGGACAGGCGATGGAACTCGACCACGATGACGAGAGTGCCGACCATCATTAGGACCGTTCGACCCGCACGACCCAGAAAAGCCCTGGTAGACACCACTACCAGTTATCAAGGAGGATAAGGAATGGATCCCACTATCGCTGCCGGCGCGCTTATCGGCGGTGGTCTGATCATGGCGGGCGGCGCCATCGGTGCGGGTATCGGTGACGGTATCGCCGGTAACGCGCTGATCTCCGGTATCGCCCGGCAGCCGGAGGCACAGGGCCGCCTGTTCACTCCGTTCTTCATCACCGTCGGTCTGGTCGAGGCCGCGTACTTCATCAACCTGGCGTTCATGGCGCTGTTCGTCTTCGCCACGCCGGTCGGCTAATTCAGCGGCATGGGTGAACTCGGTACGATCGTCCTGGCGGACGGCATCAACGTCTTGGCGGCGGAAGACGGCGGGGAGACCAGCAACTTCCTCATCCCCAACGGCACTTTCTTCTTCGTGCTGCTCATCTTCCTGATCGTGCTCGGTGTGATCGCCAAGTGGGTTGTGCCACCGGTCGGCAAGGTCTTGGCCGAACGGGAGGCCATGCTCGCCAAGACCGCGGCCGACACCAAGCAGGCGGCCGAGCAACTCGCCGCGGCACAGGCCGACTCCGACGAGGTGATGGCGGGCGCGCGCGGTGAGGCGTCCGCCATCCGCGACGAGGCACGCACCGAGGGCCGCGCCGTCGTCGACGAGTCCCGGGCGGCGGCCAGCGGTGAGGTGGCGGACACGCTGCAGGCCGCGGGCGCCGAGTTGTCGCAGCAGGCGCAGGCCACCTCCGAGCAACTGGAGTCGTCCGTGGCCGGACTGTCGAGCACGTTGGCCAATCGCGTCCTCGGCATCGACGGCGCGTCCGCGTCGGGCGGGAGTCGCTGATGTCAACATTCATCGGACAGCTGATCGGATTCGCAGTCATCGTCTGGCTGGTGGTGAAGTACGTCGTCCCGCCGGTGCGGACCATGATGCAGAAGCAGCAGGACGCGGTGCGTGCTGCGCTGGCGGAAAGCGCATCGGCGGCGCAGAAGCTCGAGAGTGCCGACGAGGAACACGCCAAGGCGCGTCGAGGACGCCCGGAGGGAGGGCGCCAGGGTCACCGAGGAGGCGCGCAACGACTCTGTCCGGATCGCCCAGCTCTCACGCGAGCAGGCCGCGGCCGACGCCGAGCGCATCAAGGCGCAGGGCTCACAGCAGGTCAACCTGCTGCACCAGCAGAAGATTCGCGAGTTGCGGGCCGACCTCGGTGCCGAGTCCGTGCGACGTGCCGACGGTTCTGGTGCGGGCGCACGTCGATGACCCGGCGGCACAGTCCGCGACGGTGGACCGGTTCCTCGACGAACTCGACGCGATGGCCCCGTCGTCGGCGGTACTCGCGGCGGGCGCCACGTTGAATCTGCGGGCTGCCAGCCGCGATGCGCTGGCCGAACTCGTCCGCAAGTTCGACCAGGTGGCCGACGGACTCGACGCCGACGGGCTGAGCACGCTGGCCGCTGACCTCACCGCGGGTGGCCAAACTCCTGATCGGTGAGCCCGTGCTGAACAAGCACCTGGCCGAGCCCACCGAAACGGCCGCGCCGAAAGAGCGCCTGGTGCAGGCGCTCTTCAGTGGCAAGGTCGGCGCGCCCGCCCTGGACGTGCTCACGACCGCCGCCTCGCAGCGCTGGTCGGCGGAGTCCAATCTCGTCGACGCCATCGAGCACGTCGCGCGGCTGGCCCTGCTGGTCCGGGCCGAGCGCAACAACGACGGCGAAGAGGTCGAAGACCAGCTGTTCCGGTTCGGCCGGGTACTCGACTCCGAGCCACGGCTGACCGCGCTGCTGTCCGACTACACGGCACCGGCCGACCGGCGGATCGCACTGGTGGACAAGATCCTCGACTCGGGCTCGGGCGTCAACAGCACCGCGGCCGGCCTGCTGGCGCAGACGGTCGAGCTGCTGCGCGGGGAACGTGCCGACGAAGCGGTCATCGACCTCGCCGAACTCGCGGTGGCCCGTCGCGGCGAGGTGGTCGCACACGTGACGGCGGCCGCCGACCTGTCCGACGCTCAGCGCACACGCCTGACCGAGGTCCTGAGCCGCATCTACGGTCATCCGGTGTCGGTCCAGCTGCACATCGACCCGGCAGTTCTTGGCGGGTTGCAGATCTCCGTCGGTGACGAGGTCATCGACGGCGCCATTTCGTCGCGGTTGACCGCGGCCCAGACCGGCCTCCCCGACTGACCACCCACATCTCGAGCACTAACGAAACACGAAGGCAGGAAGACGAAAAGCCATGGCAGAGTTGACAATCTCGGCTGCTGACATCGAAGGCGCGATCGAGGACTACGTCTCCTCCTTCGCCGCCGACTCCGAGCGCGAAGAGATCGGCACCGTCGTCGACGCCGGCGACGGTATCGCGCACGTTGAGGGCCTGCCGTCGGTGATGACGCAGGAGCTGCTCGAGTTCCCCGGTGGGGTACTCGGGGTGGCGCTCAACCTCGACGAGCACAGCGTCGGCGTGGTGATCCTCGGTGATTTCGAGAAGATCGAAGAGGGCCAGCAGGTCAAGCGCACCGGCGAGGTGCTCTCGGTGCCGGTCGGCGACGCCTACCTCGGCCGGGTGGTCAACCCGCTCGGTGAACCGATCGACGCCCAGGGCGAGATCAAGACCGACACCCGTCGCGCGCTGGAACTGCAGGCCCCCTCGGTGGTGCAGCGCCAGAGCGTCAGCGAGCCGCTGCAGACCGGCATCAAGGCCATCGACTCGCAGACCCCGATCGGCCGCGGCCAGCGCCAGCTGATCATCGGCGACCGCAAGACCGGCAAGACCGCCGTGTGCGTCGACACCATCCTCAACCAGCGCGAGAACTGGGAGACCGGCGATCCCAATCAGCAGGTCCGCTGCGTGTACGTCGCGATCGGCCAGAAGGGCACCACGATCGCCAGCGTGAAGCGCGCGCTCGAGGAGGGCGGTGCGATGGAGTACACCACCATCGTCGCCGCACCGGCGTCGGATTCCGCCGGCTTCAAATGGCTTGCGCCCTACACCGGTTCGGCCATCGCCCAGCACTGGATGTACGACGGCAAGCACGTCCTGATCGTGTTCGACGACCTGACCAAGCAGGCCGAGGCCTACCGTGCGATCTCGCTGCTGCTGCGCCGCCCGCCGGGTCGTGAGGCCTACCCGGGTGACGTGTTCTACCTGCACTCGCGGCTGCTGGAACGCTGCGGCAAGCTGTCCGACGAACTCGGTGCCGGCTCGCTGACCGGTCTGCCGATCATCGAGACCAAGGCCAACGACATCTCGGCCTACATCCCGACCAACGTCATCTCGATCACCGACGGCCAGTGCTTCCTGGAGACCGACCTGTTCAACCAGGGCGTGCGGCCGGCCATCAACGTCGGTGTGTCGGTGTCCCGCGTCGGTGGCGCCGCCCAGATCAAGGCCATGAAAGAGGTGGCAGGGTCACTGCGCCTGGACCTGTCGCAGTACCGCGAGCTGGAGGCGTTCGCGGCCTTCGCCTCCGACCTGGACGCCACCTCGAAGGCCCAGCTGGAGCGCGGCGCCCGCCTGGTCGAGCTGCTCAAGCAGCCGCAGTACAGCCCGATGTCGGTCGAGGACCAGGTGGTCGCGATCTTCCTCGGCACCCAGGGCCACCTGGACTCGGTTCCCGTCGAGGACGTCGGCCGGTTCGAGGCGGAGTTCATCGAGCACGTGAAGGCCTCGCACGACGACATCCTGAAGGAGATCCGGGAGACCAAGAAGCTGCCGGAGGAGGCCAGCGACAAGCTCGTCGATGTCATCAACGACTTCAAGAAGGGCTTCGCCGCGACCGACGGCAGCTCGGTGGTCGTCGAGGCGGAGGCCGAGGCGCTGGACCCCGACGATGTCGCCAAGGAATCGGTGAAGGTCCGCAAGCCGGCCCCGAAGAAGAAGTAGGTCTGACGTCTATGGCTGCCACACTGCGCGAGCTGCGCGGACGTATCCGCTCCGCCGGGTCGATCAAGAAGATCACCAAGGCCCAGGAGCTGATCGCGACGTCGCGCATCTCCAAGGCGCAGGCCAGGGTCGAGGCTGCCCGGCCCTACGCCGCCGAGATCACCAACATGCTCACCAACCTCGCGGGCGCCAGCGCGCTGGATCACCCGCTGCTGGTCGAGCGGGAGAACCCCAAGCGGGCCGCGGTTCTCGTGGTGTCCTCGGATCGCGGCCTGTGCGGTGGCTACAACGCCAACGTGCTGCGGCAGGTCCGAGGAGCTGTTCTCGCTGCTGCGCGAAGAGGGCAAGACCCCGGTGGTCTACGTCGTCGGGCGAAAGGCGTTGGGCTACTACCGGTTCCGCGGCCGCAAGGTGATCGAGTCGTGGACGGGCTTCTCCGAGCAGCCCACCTACGAGAACGCGCAGGAGATCGCCGACGACGCTGGTGACCGGCTTCCTGGCCGGCGCCGACGATGAGGGCGACGATCCCGGGGAGGACGGCATCCTCGGCGTCGACGAGATCCACATCGTCTACACCGAGTTCAAGTCGATGCTGACGCAGACCGCCGAAGCGCGCCGGATCGCCCCGATGGTGGTGGAGTACGTGGGCGAGGAGGACACCGGCCCGCACACGCTCTTCTCGTTCGAGCCGGACGCGACAACGCTTTTCGAGGCGTTGCTGCCGCGGTACGTGGCGACCCGCGTCTACGCGGCGCTGCTGGAGGCTGCGGCGTCGGAGTCGGCGTCGCGGCGGCGCGCGATGAAGGCGGCGACCGACAACGCCGACGATCTGATCAAGGCCCTCACGCTCGAGGCCAACCGGGAACGCCAGGCCCAGATCACCCAGGAAATCAGCGAGATCGTCGGTGGCGCCAACGCGCTGGCCGACGCCAAGTAAGCCCCTCACCAAGCAGAGAGACAGCAGAGAGATATGACTGCCACCGCTGAAGATACGAAGAAGGACACCACCGGACGCGTGGTGCGCATCACCGGCCCCGTCGTCGACGTCGAGTTCCCGCGTGGTTCAGTGCCCGAACTGTTCAACGCGCTGCACGCCGAGATCACCTACCCGGAGATGGCCAAGACGCTGACCCTGGAGGTGGCGCAGCACCTGGGCGAAAGCCTGGTGCGCACCATCTCCATGCAGCCCACCGACGGCCTGGTCCGCGGCGTCGAGGTCACCGACACCGGCGCCTCGATCTCGGTGCCCGTCGGCGACGGCGTCAAGGGCCACGTGTTCAACGCGCTGGGCGCGTGCCTGGACGAGCCGGGCTACGGCGAGGACTTCGAACGCTGGTCGATCCACCGCAAGCCGCCGCCATTCGCCGAGCTCGAGCCCCGCACCGAGATGCTGGAGACCGGCCTCAAGGTCGTCGACCTGCTGACCCCGTACGTGCGCGGCGGCAAGATCGCCCTGTTCGGCGGCGCCGGCGTGGGCAAGACGGTGCTCATCCAGGAGATGATCAACCGCATCGCCCGCAACTTCGGTGGTACGTCGGTGTTCGCCGGCGTGGGGGAGCGCACCCGTGAGGGCAACGACCTGTGGGTCGAGCTCGCCGACGCCAACGTGCTCAAGGACACCGCGCTGGTGTTCGGTCAGATGGACGAGCCGCCCGGCACCCGTATGCGGGTGGCGCTGTCGGCGCTGACGATGGCCGAGTACTTCCGCGACGAGCAGCAGCAGGACGTGCTGCTGTTCATCGACAACATCTTCCGGTTCACCCAGGCCGGCTCGGAGGTGTCGACCCTGCTCGGCCGCATGCCGTCCGCCGTGGGTTACCAGCCGACGCTGGCCGACGAGATGGGCGAGCTGCAGGAGCGCATCACCTCGACGCGCGGCCGGTCCATCACCTCGATGCAGGCCGTGTACGTGCCCGCCGACGACTACACCGACCCCGCGCCGGCCACCACGTTCGCGCACCTCGACGCCACCACCGAGCTCTCCCGTGCGGTGTTCTCCAAGGGCATCTTCCCGGCGGTGGACCCGCTGGCGTCGAGCTCGACGATCCTGCACCCGAGCGTGGTCGGCGACGAGCACTACCGCGTCGCGCAGGAGGTCATCCGAATCCTGCAGCGCTACAAGGACCTTCAGGACATCATCGCCATCCTCGGTATCGACGAGCTGTCCGAGGAGGACAAGCAGCTGGTGTACCGGGCGCGTCGTATCGAGCGCTTCCTGAGCCAGAACATGATGGCGGCCGAGCAGTTCACCGGCCAGCCCGGTTCGACGGTGCCGCTCAAGGAGACCGTCGAGGCCTTCGACAAGCTGACCAAGGGCGAGTTCGACCACCTGCCCGAGCAGGCGTTCTTCCTGATCGGCGGTCTCGACGATCTCGCCAAGAAGGCCGAGAGCCTCGGCGCCAAGCTGTGATGGCCGAGGTTGCAGCGGGACTGACGGGCCGCAGGAAGGTGGTGTGTGATGGCTGACATGGATGTCGACATCGTCGCCGTCGACCGCAAGATCTGGTCGGGCAAGGCGACTTTCGTCTTCACCCGCACCACCGTCAGGCGAGATCGGCATCCTGCCGCGGCACATCCCGGTGGTGGCCCAGCTGGTCGACGATGCGATGGTGCGCGTCGAACGTGAGGGCGAGGACGACCTGCGCATCGCGGTCAACGGCGGCTTCATGTCGGTGACCGAGGAGGGCGTGATCGTCCTCGCCGAGTCCGCCGAGTTCGCAGTCCGAGATCGACGCCGCCGCGGCGCAGGCGAACTCCGAATCGGACGATCCCGCGATTGCCGCCAGGGGGCGGGCGGAGCTGCGCGCCCTCGGCAAGCTCGACTAGCGCAGATCGGGGTCAGCCGTGAGCGCGCCCATGATCTTCATGGTCGTGCTCGTCGGCTGTGCTGGCACTGCTGGTCCTGGCGCTCGGCTACCGGCTGTGGAATCTGCGCCAGGGCGGCACCGCGGCGATCCTGCGTGACATCCCCGCAGTCGGCGGCCACGGCTGGCGCCACGGCGTGGTCCGCTACCACGGCGGCGAAGCCGTCGTTCTACCGGCTGTCGAGCCTGCGGTGGTGGCCGGATCGCCGGCTCAGCAGACGCGGCCTGGAGATCATGTCGCGCCGAGCGCCGCGCGGTGACGAATTCGACATCATGACCGAGGAGATCGTCGTCCTCGAGTTGCGTGACACCACCTTGGAGCGGCCGGATCGTCGCAGTGGCTACGAGATGGCGCTGGATCGCGGTGCGTTGACCGCTTTTCTGTCCTGGCTCGAGTCACGCCCGTCACCGCGGGCCCGGCGCCGTAGCGCGTAGGCGACCGTGATCTGTCGGAATTCAGCTTTCGGGCTTCTCGGCACCCTCGCCGCCGGGTTGCCACAGCACGTCGCCGTCGGGATTGGCCACCCGCGACAGAATGAACAGCAGGTCGGACAGCCGGTTGAGGTACTTGGCCGGCAGCACGCTGACGCTGTCGGGATAGGCCTCCACCGCCGCCCATGCGGAGCGTTCGGCGCGGCGCGCCACCGTGCGCGCGACATGCAGCAGGGCCGACAGCGGCGATCCGCCCGGCAGGATGAACGAATTCAACGCCGGCAGAGGCTCATTGAACTCGTCGCACCATGTTTCCAGCCGGTCGATGTAGGCCTGGGTGATCCGTAAGGGCGGGTATTCGGGGTTCTCGACGACGGGCGTGGACAGGTCGGCGCCGGCGTCGAACAGGTCGTTCTGGATCTGGCGCAGCACCACGGTGATTTGCTGGTCGGGCGAGCCCAATGCGACCGCGACACCCATGGCGGCGTTGGTCTCGTCGCAGTCCGCGTAGGCGGCGAGCCGCGCGTCGTTCTTCGGCACCCGGGAGAAGTCGCTCAGCCCGGTCGTGCCGTCATCACCGGTTCGCGTGTAGATGCGGGTCAGGTGAACAGCCATGGGGAAACAGTACTGGGGCAGACCGGACGCGCGAACTGACACTGCTCGAACCCCTCACTACACTTACCGGCGTGAGCGAGCGATTCGTGGTGACCGGTGGCAGCCGGTTGTCGGGCGAAGTTGCCGTCGGGGGAGCCAAGAACAGCGTTCTGAAGTTGATGGCGGCCAGCTTGCTCGCCGAGGGCACCACGACGATCACCAACTGTCCCGACATCCTCGATGTGCCGTTGATGGCCGAGGTGCTGCGCGGGCTGGGTGCCACCGTCGAACTCGACGGCGACACTGTTCGGATCACGTCACCCGACGAGCCGAAGTACGACGCGGATTTCGCCGCAGTTCGGCAGTTCCGCGCCTCGGTCTGTGTGCTGGGGCCGTTGGTGGGCCGCTGCAAGCGCGCCCGAGTCGCGCTTCCCGGCGGTGATGCGATCGGTTCCCGACCGCTGGATATGCACCAGTCCGGCCTGCGCCAGTTGGGCGCCCGCTGCAACATCGAGCACGGGTGCGTGGTCGCCGAAGCGGAGTCGTTGCGCGGTGCAGAGATTCAGCTGGAGTTCCCGTCGGTGGGCGCGACCGAGAACATCCTGATGGCCGCCGTGTTGGCCGAGGGCGTCACCATCATCCACAACGCCGCCCGCGAACCCGATGTCGTCGATCTGTGCACCATGCTCAATCAGATGGGGGCGCAGGTCTCCGGTGCCGGCTCGGCGACCTTGACCATCACCGGTGTGCCGAAGCTGCATCCGACCGAGCATCGGGTGATCGGTGACCGCATCGTCGCCGCGACATGGGGCATTGCCGCTGCGATGACGCGCGGTGACATATCGGTGACCGGTGTCGACCCGGCGCACCTGCAGTTGGTGCTGCACAAACTGCACGACGTCGGCGCCACCGTCACGCAGAGCGACAACGGCTTCCGGGTGGTCCAGTACGAACGGCCCAAGGCAGTCAACGTCGCGACGCTGCCGTTCCCGGGCTTCCCGACGGATCTGCAGCCGATGGCGATCGGCCTGGCGGCGATCGCCGACGGCACCTCGATGATCACCGAGAACGTCTTCGAGGCGCGGTTCCGGTTCGTCGAGGAGATGATCCGGCTCGGCGCCGATGCGCGCACCGACGGACACCATGCCGTGGTCCGTGGGATACCGCAGTTGTCCAGCGCTCCGGTGTGGTCGTCGGACATCCGCGCCGGCGCGGGCCTGGTGCTCGCGGCCCTGGTGGCCGACGGAGACACCGAGGTCCACGACGTTTTCCACATCGATCGGGGCTATCCGCTGTTCGTCGAGAACCTGGTGGCTTTGGGTGCAGAGGTCGAGAGAGTAAGCTCCTAGGAGAAGCCCTACAGGGTGGCTGTGACTCACAGAGTGATCCGTGAAGATCGGCGAAACCGGGGCTTGACTCCGCTGCCGGATCTGGTCTAAGCTGGCAGGGTTGCCCCGAAGCGGGCGAAAACAAAGCAAGTCTGTTGTTTGAGAACTCAATAGTGTGTTTGGTGGTTTTTGTTTGTTGTTTTTGGCCATCCTCGTGGGGGACTCCCCGTCTTCCTGTTGTGGGGGTGGTTGTTTTTTTTTTGATGCCAGTTTTTGGTGTCTTTTTGTTAGGTCAGATTTTTCTGATTCGAATTCACTTGGCTCTTTGTGGGTTGGGTTGTTTTTGTTTGGAGAGTTTGATTCTGGCTCAGGACGAACGCTGGCGGCGTGCTTAACACATGCAAGTCGAACGGTAAGGCCCTTTCGGGGGTACACGAGTGGCGAACGGGTGAGTAACACGTGGGTGATCTGCCCTGCACTTCGGGATAAGCTTGGGAAACTGGGTCTAATACCGGATAGGACCATTGTCTGCATGGATGGTGGTGGAAAGCTTTTGCGGTGTGGGATGGGCCCGCGGCCTATCAGCTTGTTGGTGGGGTGATGGCCTACCAAGGCGACGACGGGTAGCCGGCCTGAGAGGGTGTCCGGCCACACTGGGACTGAGATACGGCCCAGACTCCTACGGGAGGCAGCAGTGGGGAATATTGCACAATGGGCGCAAGCCTGATGCAGCGACGCCGCGTGGGGGATGACGGCCTTCGGGTTGTAAACCTCTTTCAGCATCGACGAAGCGCAAGTGACGGTAGATGCAGAAGAAGCACCGGCCAACTACGTGCCAGCAGCCGCGGTAATACGTAGGGTGCGAGCGTTGTCCGGAATTACTGGGCGTAAAGAGCTCGTAGGTGGTTTGTCGCGTTGTTCGTGAAAACTCACAGCTCAACTGTGGGCGTGCGGGCGATACGGGCAGACTGGAGTACTGCAGGGGAGACTGGAATTCCTGGTGTAGCGGTGGAATGCGCAGATATCAGGAGGAACACCGGTGGCGAAGGCGGGTCTCTGGGCAGTAACTGACGCTGAGGAGCGAAAGCGTGGGGAGCGAACAGGATTAGATACCCTGGTAGTCCACGCCGTAAACGGTGGGTACTAGGTGTGGGTTTCCTTCCTTGGGATCCGTGCCGTAGCTAACGCATTAAGTACCCCGCCTGGGGAGTACGGCCGCAAGGCTAAAACTCAAAGAAATTGACGGGGGCCCGCACAAGCGGCGGAGCATGTGGATTAATTCGATGCAACGCGAAGAACCTTACCTGGGTTTGACATGCACAGGACGTGCCTAGAGATAGGTATTCCCTTGTGGCCTGTGTGCAGGTGGTGCATGGCTGTCGTCAGCTCGTGTCGTGAGATGTTGGGTTAAGTCCCGCAACGAGCGCAACCCTTGTCCTATGTTGCCAGCGGGTTATGCCGGGGACTCGTAGGAGACTGCCGGGGTCAACTCGGAGGAAGGTGGGGATGACGTCAAGTCATCATGCCCCTTATGTCCAGGGCTTCACACATGCTACAATGGCCGGTACAAAGGGCTGCGATGCCGTGAGGTGGAGCGAATCCTTTCAAAGCCGGTCTCAGTTCGGATCGGGGTCTGCAACTCGACCCCGTGAAGTCGGAGTCGCTAGTAATCGCAGATCAGCAACGCTGCGGTGAATACGTTCCCGGGCCTTGTACACACCGCCCGTCACGTCATGAAAGTCGGTAACACCCGAAGCCGGTGGCCTAACCCGTAAGGGGGGGAGCCGTCGAAGGTGGGATCGGCGATTGGGACGAAGTCGTAACAAGGTAGCCGTACCGGAAGGTGCGGCTGGATCACCTCCTTTCTAAGGAGCACCACGAGACTCATGCCCCGCCCACAGATCGTGGGGGTTCGGTGTGCTGAGCGATTCGTTGGATGGGCCTGGCCTGTAGTGGGTTTCAGGTTCTGGTGCACGACAAACAGGAACTTTGATGCCGGCGTCCCCCGTTGTGGGGGTGTCGGGGTTGGGGGACCGCTGGACACACTATTGGGCTTTGAGGCAACAGGCCCGCCTTCTCTTCGTCCCGTGCTGGGAAACCGGGGAGGGTGTGCGACCCGCCGGGTGTGGGGTCGTCCCGCGTGTGCGGGGTGGTGGTTGTCGCTCCACTTGGTGGTGGGGTGTGGTGTTTGATTTGTGGATAGTGGTTGCGAGCATCAGGCCGCAGACGTGAGAACGGGAGTCGTTTGGTTCTTGTTCGAGGGTGTGTGGTTTGTTGTGGTGTAATTTTTCTCTGTTAATGGTTTTTTGTGTTGTAAGTGTTTAAGGGCGCATGGTGGATGCCTTGGCACTGGGAGCCGATGAAGGACGTGGGAGGCTGCGATATGCCTCGGGGAGCTGTCAACCGAGCGTTGATCCGAGGATGTCCGAATGGGGAAACCCGGCACGAGTTATGTCGTGTCACCCGGCGCTGAATACATAGGTGTCGGGAGGGAACGCGGGGAAGTGAAACATCTCAGTACCCGTAGGAAGAGAAAACAATTGTGATTCCGTGAGTAGTGGCGAGCGAAAGCGGAGGATGGCTAAACCGTGTGCATGTGATACCCGGCAGGGGTTGTGTGTGCGGTGTTGTGGGGTTCGTCTTCTCAGATCTGCCGGTCTGGGCAACAGTGAGAAAAGTGCGTGTTAGTCGAAGTGGCCTGGGATGGTCTGCCGTAGACGGTGAGAGCCCGGTAGGCGAAAACATGTGCTCTGTTGTGACGGTGTCCCCGAGTAGCAGCGGGCCCGTGAAATCTGCTGTGAATCTGCCGGGACCACCCGGTAAGCCTGAATACTTCCCAGTGACCGATAGCGGATTAGTACCGTGAGGGAATGGTGAAAAGTACCCCGGGAGGGGAGTGAAATAGTACCTGAAACCGTGCGCTTACAAGCCGTCAGAGCCTTCGACCTTTGGTTGTGGGGTGATGGCGTGCCTTTTGAAGAATGAGCCTGCGAGTCAGGGACATGTCGCGAGGTTAACCCGTCGAGGGGTAGCCGCAGCGAAAGCGAGTCTGAATAGGGCGTATCCCCGTAAGGGGTGTAGTGGTGTGTTCTGGACCCGAAGCGGAGTGATCTACCCATGGCCAGGGTGAAGCGCGGGTAAGACCGTGTGGAGGCCCGAACCCACTTAGGTTGAAGACTGAGGGGATGAGTTGTGGGTAGGGGTGAAAGGCCAATCAAACTCCGTGATAGCTGGTTCTCCCCGAAATGCATTTAGGTGCAGCGTTGCATGTTTCTTGCCGGAGGTAGAGCTACTGGATGGCCGATGGGCCCTAAAAGGTTACTGACGTCAGCCAAACTCCGAATGCCGGTAAGTGAAAGTGTGGCAGTGAGACGGCGGGGGATAAGCTCCGTGCGTCGAGAGGGAAACAGCCCAGATCGCCGACTAAGGCCCCTAAGCGTGTGCTAAGTGGAAAAGGATGTGCAGTCGCGAAGACAACCAGGAGGTTGGCTTAGAAGCAGCCACCCTTGAAAGAGTGCGTAATAGCTCACTGGTCAAGTGATTGTGCGCCGATAATGTAGCGGGGCTCAAGCACACCGCCGAAGTCGCGGCAATCCAGTCTTGTACTGGGTTGGGTAGGGGAGCGTCCTGCATCCGGTGAAGCCGCGGAGTGATCCAGTGGTGGAGGGTGTGGGAGTGAGAATGCAGGCATGAGTAGCGATAAGGCAAGTGAGAACCTTGCCCGCCGAAAGACCAAGGGTTCCTGGGCCAGGCCAGTCCGCCCAGGGTGAGTCGGGACCTAAGGCGAGGCCGACAGGCGTAGTCGATGGACAACGGGTTGATATTCCCGTACCCGTGTGTGGGCGCCCCTGATGAATCAATTCTGCTAACCGCCCAAAAGGTGGTCGATCAATCCCTTCGGGGGGCGACGGTCGCCGGCTGCGTGGGACCCGGGTTGGTAGTAGTCAAGCGATGGGGTGACGCAGGAAGGTAGCCGTACCAGTCAGTGGTAATACTGGGGCAAGCCGGTAGGACGAGTGATAGGCAAATCCGTCACTCATATGTCTGAGAGGTGATGCATAGCCGATTGAGGCGAATTCGGTGATCCTATGCTGCCGAGAAAAGCCTCTAGCGAGCACACACATGGCCCGTACCCCAAACCAACACAGGTGGTCAGGTAGAGAATACCAAGGCGTACGAGTGAACTATGGTTAAGGAACTCGGCAAAATACCCCCGTAACTTCGGGAGAAGGGGGACCGGAACACCGTCAAGGCCCACGCGGCCGGCAGCGGGATCCGGTGGCACAAACCAGTGAGAAGCGACTGTTTACTAAAAACACAGGTCCGTGCGAAGTCGCAAGACGATGTATACGGACTGACGCCTGCCCGGTGCTGGAAGGTTAAGAGGACCCGTTAACCCCTCGGGGTGAAGCGGAGAATTTAAGCCCCAGTAAACGGCGGTGGTAACTATAACCATCCTAAGGTAGCGAAATTCCTTGTCGGGTAAGTTCCGACCTGCACGAATGGCGTAACGACTTCTCAACTGTCTCAACCATAGACTCGGCGAAATTGCACTACGAGTAAAGATGCTCGTTACGCGCGGCAGGACGAAAAGACCCCGGGACCTTCACTACAACTTGGTATTGATGTTCGGTTCGGTTTGTGTAGGATAGGTGGGAGACTGTGAAGCATTAACGCCAGTTAGTGTGGAGTCATTGTTGAAATACCACTCTGATCGTATTGGACCTCTAACCTCGAACCGTATATCCGGTTCAGGGACAGTGCCTGGTGGGTAGTTTAACTGGGGCGGTTGCCTCCTAAAATGTAACGGAGGCGCCCAAAGGTTCCCTCAACCTGGACGGCAATCAGGTGTTGAGTGCAAGTGCACAAGGGAGCTTGACTGCAAGACGTACATGTCAAGCAGGGACGAAAGTCGGGACTAGTGATCCGGCACCCCCGAGTGGAAGGGGTGTCGCTCAACGGATAAAAGGTACCCCGGGGATAACAGGCTGATCTTCCCCAAGAGTCCATATCGACGGGATGGTTTGGCACCTCGATGTCGGCTCGTCGCATCCTGGGGCTGGAGCAGGTCCCAAGGGTTGGGCTGTTCGCCCATTAAAGCGGCACGCGAGCTGGGTTTAGAACGTCGTGAGACAGTTCGGTCTCTATCCGCCGCGCGCGTCAGAAGCTTGAGGAAACCTGTCCCTAGTACGAGAGGACCGGGACGGACGAACCTCTGGTCTACCAGTTGTCCCACCAGGGGCACCGCTGGATAGCTACGTTCGGACAGGATAACCGCTGAAAGCATCTAAGCGGGAAACCTTCTCCAAGACCAGGCTTCTCACCCATTAAGTGGGATAAGGCCCCCCGCAGAACACGGGATCGATAGACCAGACCTACACACCCAGTAATGGGTTCAGGGAACTGGCACTAACCGGCCGAAAACTTACAACAACCCCCAACCGGGAAACAAAACACCGGCACACCGGGAAAAATTGTAAACACCACACAGCGCGCAACCACACAACCACAACACACATCACCCCCACCACCAAAACACACTTGGGACAACGGGACACCGCCAACAACCCCCACAACAGGGGCCAGCCGGCCACCCCCGAACACCCCAAACAAAGTTACGGCGGACATAGCGACAGGGAAACGCCCGGACCCATCCCGAACCCGGAAGCTAAGCCTGCCAGCGCCGATGATACTACCCAACCCGGGTGGAAAAGTAGGACACCGCCGAACACACACAGAAACACCCCCCACTGCAAATGGGGGGCGTTTCTATATGTGGCGCTCAGTCGAACAACGTCAAATTCGCGGTGTTTCGCTCCAATTCGAGGAGTGCGGATTTCCGCTCTAGTCCCCCGCCGAATCCGGTCAGGCTGCCATTCGCCCCGATTACGCGATGACACGGGACAATGACCGCAATCGGATTATGGCCATTCGCCATGCCGACGGCGCGGAATGCATTCGGTGAGCCAATTTGTTCCGCAATCTCCCCGTACGATCTGGTCTGGCCATAGGGAATGGTCCGCAATGCATTCCAGACTTGTCTGCTGGAATCGAGTCCCGGCCATGTCCAGCCGCAAATCGAATTGCTGGCAGTTCGCCGGCGAAGTACGCCTCGAGCTGTTCCACGGCGTCGGGGAACGCGCGGTCGTCGAGCATCCAGTCAGCACGGTCAGGCTCATAGGTCTGGTCGACCATCCGCAGATTGGTCAGTACGGATCCTTCGCCGGCCAGCGTGAGCGGGCCTATCGGGCTGTCGATCATGCGGTAGCGGGTCATCGCGAGTCTCCTTCGGTGGCCAGTGGTTTACGGAATGGTCGAGAGCGGTCCACAGGTACTGCGTGGCGTATGAGCGCCAGGGTCGCCATCGGGCGCTGAGTTCGGTCAGGGCCGGCGCCTCCCCGGGCAGCCCGATCTGTCGGGCGGCGACCCGCACGCCCAGGTCGGTGGCCGGGAAGGCATCGGGATCACCCAGACCGCGCATCGCGATCACCTCGGCGGTCCATGGCCCGATGCCGGGCAGGTCGAGCAGTTGTGTGCGGGCCTGGTCCCAGTCGGCGCCG
Organism: uncultured Actinomycetota bacterium; assembly: GCA_963779655.1. Taxonomy (GTDB): domain Bacteria; phylum Actinomycetota; class Actinomycetes; order Mycobacteriales; family Mycobacteriaceae; genus Mycobacterium. The sequence continues at coordinate 337,645 of CAVZZD010000007.1, forward strand.
GCGTCGAGGACGAGGTCGCGCCGGGCCAGCGCATCGATCAGCGCGATCAGCGATCGTCGTCGCGAGGCGGGCACCGCGAGTTGATCAGGGTCCATCTGCGCCAACTCGTTCACCGTCGGGAAGGCATGGGTCAGCCCGCCGCCGGGATCGTTGACGGCCGGGCCGTACGCGGTGACAAGCCGCCGGGCCAGTGTCCGCGCGGCCTTCGTCGACACCTGCTGACCGAGCACCACGCGGATCGCCAGTTCGGATTCGTCGACAGTGCGCGGAATGCGCTGCCCGGGTGCCTTGCTGACGAGTTCCCGCAGCGCGTCGTCCGCGCCGAGGGCCTCGTCAACGGCCTCGGGGTCGGCGTCCAGGTCGAGCAGGCGGCGACAGCGGGCGATCGCGACGGTCAGGTCACGGAAGTCGTCGAGCGTCAGCACGCACCGCACCTGATCGGGAGCCGGCGTCAGGCTGACGATCCCGGTGCCGTGCGGCAGCCGCAGCACACGCCGGTAGGCGCCGTCGCGTACCTCCTCGCAGCCGGGCACGGCGGTGGCGGCCAGATGCCCGAACACCCCTTCGTAGGCGAACGGTTGGCGTACCGGCAGCCGCAACGTCAGGGTGCTCGGCCGCGGCCGCTTGGGGCTCGCGTCTGGTGGCCGCGCGGCGACGCAGGTCGGTGGGGCTGAGGTCGAAGACCGCGCGCACGGTGTCGTTGAACTGACGGATGCTCGAGAAGCCGGCGGCGAACGCGACGTCACCGAACGGCAGATCAGTGGTCTCGATCAGCACCCGCGCCGTCTGGGCCCGCTGCGCACGCGCCAGCGCCAACGGAGTGGCTCCCACCTCGGCCTGCAGAAGGCGTTCGAGTTGTCGGGTGGTGTAGCCGAGCTTGGCTGCCAGCCCGGTGACGCGGTCCCGGTCGACGGTCCCGTCGGCGATCAGCCGCATGGCGCGCGCGACGACGTCGCCGCGAATGTTCCATTCCGGGGACCCGGGGGAGACGTCGGGCCGGCAGCGCTTGCACGCGCGGAAGCCGGCGCGCTGGGCCGCCGCGGCGGTGGGGTAGAACCGGACATTGCGGGCGAACGGTGGGCGGACCGGACAACTGGGCCTGCAGTAGATCCCGGTGGTGAGCACCGCGGTGACGAACCAGCCGTCAAACCGCGCGTCCTTGGCCTGGACGGCGCGGTAGCAGCGGTCGAAGTCTTCGTACACGCTTTCCACGATTACACGCCGGCACCGACATGACTAGCGGAAAAGCGACATCGTGGTGGCCGGGTCCACGTTAGGATCGCCGACGTGTCCGACCTGGTTCAGCGCTACCTCGATCAGATCCTGCAGGAGCATGCCGGTGTCACCGAGGGCGCGCTGGCGAGCTACATCCCCGAACTCGCCGCTGTCGACCCGTCGGGCTTCGGCCTGACCGTGTCGTCGTCGGACGGCTATGTCTACGAATCCGGCGACACCGCAACGCAGTTCACGATCCAGTCGATCTCCAAGCCGTTCACCTATGCGCTGGCACTCGACCAGCTGGGCGCAGGCCGCCGTCGACGCGCACATCGGAGTCGAACCCTCCGGTGAGGCGTTCAACGAGATCAGCGTCGACCGCACCACCCGGACCCCGAAGAACCCGATGATCAACGCCGGGGCGATCGCGGCCGTCTCGCTGATACCCGGGACCGGCGCACAGCGGTTCGAGCTGATCCGTGAGTTCTACTCCGCATGCGCCGGCCGGCCGCTCGAACTCGACGAGGACGTGTACCGCTCGGAGAAGGCCACGGGCGCGCGCAACCGGGCGATCGCGTACATGCTGGACAGCTTCGGTGTCCTCGAGGGTGATCCCGACGATGTGCTCGACGTGTACTTCCAGCAGTGCTCACTGCTGGTGACCACCACCGACCTGGCCCGGATGGCGGCGACTCTGGCGCGCGGCGGCATGAATCCGCTGACGGGCCGGCAGGTCACCGATCATCTGGTGGTTCAACGCACGCTCAGTGTGATGACGACGTGCGGCATGTACGACGCCGCGGGTGACTGGGTCAGCGCCGTCGGCATGCCCGCCAAGAGCGGCGTCGGCGGGGGCATCACCGCGGTGTTGCCCGGTCAGCTCGGCATCGGCGTCTACTCACCGCTGCTGGATGCCAAGGGCAACAGTGTGCGTGGAGTTCGGTTGTGCCGCAGCCTGTCTCAGCGCCTCGGCCTGCATTTCCTGACGGTGTCGCGCGAGTCGAGGTCGACGATCCGGGCGATCTACGACGCCGACGACGGCGTCCGCGTCTACGAGGTTCACGGCGATCTGCTGTTCGCCGGTGCCGAGCAGGTCATCCGAACGGTCACGCGTGACAGCGACGAGATTCATGGCGGCGATCCTGGACGTGTCGAGGCTCGACAGCGTCAACGATCCCGCGCGTGCGCTGTTGGTGGAGATTGAGTGCGACCCTGCGCGATGCCGGCAAGGCCGGGTTCCTCGTCGACCCCGACAGCGCGTTGATCCGAACCCGGCACGAGTTCGAGGCGGTGACGTACACCAACGTCGAGGACGCGGTGGCCGCCGCGCGGGCGTGGATCCGCCAAGCCGGCGGCTAGACCGGGACGGCCAGCAGGGTCGGCACGTCGAGCCCCCGCAGGGTCACGCTATCGCCGAAAGTCCAATGCGCGCGCTCACTTTCGGTGGCGCCCTGGACCGCGTCCGAGGAGGCCAGCAGAAGGCTCGGCACTGTCTTGGCCAGCTCGCACAACCGCGCGGCCTCGTTCACCGGTTCGCCGATCACCGTGTACTCGAAACGTTCGTGGGCGCCGACGTTGCCGGCAACCACCTGACCTGCGGCCACCCCGATGCCGGCCTGCGCACTCCGGCACCTCGGCGCGTAACCGTTCGGCGATCGCGCGCGCCGCGGACAGGGCCGCGTCCTCGGGATGCTCCAGGTCGTTGGGGGCGCCGAACACCGCCAGGCAGGCGTCACCCTCGAATTTGTTCAGCAGTCCGCTGTGGCGTTTCGACCTCGTCCACGACGACGCTGAAGAAGCGGTTCAGCAGCGTCACGACCTGCCACGCGGGCCGGCCTGATCACCAGCTTCGTCGAGCCGATGATGTCGACGAAAACGATTGCGGCGTGGCGTTCTTCACCACCCAGCGTGGGCCGGCGCGCCTCGGCGGCCTCGGCGACTTCCCGTCCGACGTGCCGGCCGAACAGATCCCGCACGCGTTCGCGCTCCCGCAGTCCGGCGACCATCGAGTTGAATCCGCGCTGCAGTTCGCCGAGTTCGGTGCCGTCGAACGCGATGAGATTCGTGTCGAAGTCGCCTTCCTCGACGCGTTTGAGGGCGGCGCGCACCACCCGGACCGGGGTCGCGGTGATCCACGCGGCGACCCACATCAGGATGAAGCCGAAGATCAGGGCCGCGGCGGCGGAGATCAGCACCGCAACCGCGAACTCCCGCTGGGTCAGATTTTCCAGCAACAGCACGAAGAAGGCGATCAGCCCGATGCCGATGACGGGAAGCCCGGAACCGAGCATCCACACCGTCATGATGCGGCCCAGGATTCCGGGCGCGAATCGCCGGGGAGCGGGTCCTGCTTCGAGCGCCTGTGCGGCCACCGGGCGCAACGTGAACTCGGTGGCCAGGTAGCTGAACGTCGCCACCATTGCCCCGACGATGCCCAGAACAACGATGAACCTCGGGATGAATGCCGGATCGGCAATGCCGTACAGAGTGGTCGCGAGCACCGTGGCGCCACCCCACAACACCAGATGGGCAACGGCGACCCGCCACGGCGTCAGAAACGTGTTGCGTTGATCGGCGACGTCGGGTCGGCGTCCTTCGATCGCCCACCTCAGCGAATTGACCGTCTGCTGGGTGATCCACCACGGTTCCGATGACCAACGCACCGACGATGTATCCGGGCAGCACGCCGAACGTCAGCCAGTGCGGCGCGTCGGCGAACACGCTGGGCTCGGGAACGGCCACCACCGCCAACAGAACGGCCACCGCGATGCCGAACAGATTGATCATCGCGATGAACGACGTGAGGATGATCTGGATACGCACCCGACGTCGTTTCGGGTCCTCGGTGGACTTGCCCAGCAGCCACGAACCGTACACCGGCGTCTTGGGCAGGCGGCCGCTTTGTCGGGTCACCCTCTCGAGGAGGCGGCCCAGCCGCTGCGCAAGCGTCTCGTCGGCTCTCATGGTGGCGTCAGCCTAGTCCGATTGCGGCCGCTGCTCAGCCGACTCGTCTCGTCGCGTTCGGAGATGGACCTAAGGTGGATCGGGTGCGTCTCGTCATCGCCCAGTGCACCGTCGATTACGTGGGCCGTCTCACGGCGCATCTGCCGTCGGCCCGCCGGCTCCTGCTGATCAAGGCCGACGGATCGGTCAGCGTGCATGCCGATGACCGCGCCTACAAGCCACTGAACTGGATGAGTCCGCCGTGCTGGCTCACCGAGAACGGCGACGGCCCGCTGCCGGTGTGGGTGGTGGAGAACAAGGCCGGGGAGCAGCTGCGGATCACCCTCGAGGACGTCGAACACGACTCCGTCCATGAACTCGGCGTCGACCCCGGCTGGTGAAAGACGGCGTCGAGGCGCACCTGCAGGTGCTGCTGGCCGAACACGTCGAACTGCTGGGGGTGGGGTACACGTTGGTGCGCCGCGAGTACATGACCGCGATCGGCCCGGTGGACCTGCTGTGCCGCGACGAGGAGGGCCGCTCAGTCGCCGTGGAGATCAAGCGCCGCGGTGAGATCGACGGGGTTGAACAGCTGACCCGTTACCTCGACCTGCTCAACCGGGACTCGCTGATTGCCCCGGTGAGCGGAGTGTTCGCCGCCCAGCAGATCAAGCCGCAGGCCCGCACGCTGGCCACTGATCGCGGAATCCGTTGTGTCACTCTGGATTACGATCAGATGCGCGGTATGGACAGCGCCGAGTTCCGGTTGTTCTGATGGGCCGGCGACGGGCAACGGGGCGGCGGCAGGATCCGCTGCCGCCGTTGCCTGCGCAGCGCCGCGTCGAGGCCGGACCCGACGGGTATGACTACGAGGTTCGCCAGATTTCGGGGGCCCGCGCCACCAAGACGTACCGATGCCCGGGCTGTGATCACGAAATCCGCTCGGGCACAGCACACGTGGTGGTATGGCGGGCGGATCTGAGGGAGTCGGCGGGTGATGACCGTCGGCACTGGCACACGCCGTGCTGGGCCAACCGTGCGACGCGCGGCCCGACGAGAAGGTGGTCGTAGATCAGTGTTCGTCTGGGCGCGGGCTCGACGAGCTCGATGAGCACGCCGCCGCCATCCTTGGGGTGGATGAAGTTGATCCGCGAGTTCGCGGTGCCACGCCGGGGGGTGTCGTAGATCAGCCGGATGCCCTGGTCGCGCAGGCGCTCACTCAGGGTGTCGAGGTCACTGGTGCGGTAGGCCAGCTGCTGCATCCCGGGGCCACGGGTGTCGAGGAACTTGGCGATGGTCGACGAATCGTCGATCGGGGCCATCAGCTGGAGCTGCGGACTGCCCACCGGGGCGCCGCGAACCGACAGCATGGCCTCGACGATGCCCTGCTCGTCGTTGACCTCCTCGTGCAGCACGATCATGCCGAGGTTGTCGTGATACCACTTCTTGGCGGCTTCGAGGTCGGGAACCGCGATGCCGACGTGGTCGATGGCCGTCACCAGTGCGGTGGCCAGAACCGGGCGCGCATCAACTTGCTCGGTGGTCATAACGTAACGGTAACCTGACGAGAAAGAATGCGCTTCGCCGTTCGGTAGAACGGCCGTCTACACACGTCCTGGAGGTAATTGTGACTACGTCGGTGATCGTTGCTGGGGCACGCACGCCCATCGGAAAACTGAGCGGTTCGTTGAAGGATTTCTCGGGCTCGGATCTGGGCGCGATCGCCATCAAGGGCGCCCTGGAGAAGGCCCGGACGTAGTCCGGCCTCGCTGGTCGAGTACGTGATCATGGGGCAGGTGCTGACGGCGGGTGCCGGGCAGATGCCGGCCCGGCAGTCCGCGGTCGACGCAGGCATCGGCTGGGACGTCCCGGCGCTGACGATCAACAAGATGTGCCTGTCGGGCCTCGACGCCATCGCCCTGGCTGACCAGCTGATTCGGGCCGGCGAGTTCGACGTCGTGGTGGCCGGCGGGCAGGAATCGATGACCAAGGCGCCGCACCTGCTGATGGACAGCCGCGCGGGCTACAAGTACGGCAACGTCACCGTCCTCGACCACCTGGCCTACGACGGCCTGCACGATGTTTTCACTGATCAGCCCATGGGTGCGCTGACGGAGCAGGGCAACGACACGTACAAATTCACCCGCCTCGAGCAGGACGAGTACGCGGCGGCGTCGCATCAGAAGGCGGCAGCGGCGTGGAAGGACGGCGTCTTCGCTGACGAGGTCGTCTCCGTGCAGATTCCGCAGCGCAAGGGTGACCCGGTGGAGTTCACCGAGGACGAGGGCATCCGCGCCGACACCACCGCCGACTCGTTGTCCGGTCTCAAGCCGGCATTCCGCAAGGACGGCACCATCACCGCGGGCTCCTCGTCACAGATCTCCGACGGCGCATGCGCGGTCGTCGTGATGAACAAGGCCAAGGCCGAGGAGCTCGGTCTGGAGTGGCTGTGCGAGATCGGCGCCCACGGCGTCGTCGCAGGCCCCGACTCGACGCTGCAGACCCAACCGGCCAAAGCGATCAAGAAAGCCGTTGCCCGCGAAGGTATTTCGCTGGATCAGCTCGATGTGATCGAGATCAACGAAGCGTTCTCGGCGGTGTCGTTGGCCGCGACAAAGGATCTCGGCGTGGACCCGGCCAAGGTCAACGTCAACGGCGGCGCGATCGCCGCCGGGCACCCGATCGGCATGTCGGGCGCGCGCATCACCCTGCACGCGGCACTGGAACTCAAGCGCAACGGCGGCCAGTACGCCGTCGCGGCGCTGTGCGGCGCGGGCGGCCAGGGCGATGCGCTGATCCTGCGGCGGTCGTAACAACTACAGCATGTAGTAGCTGGGCGTCCGCTCGGGCACAATTGTCGGCATGACAACCGTTGCCCCGAGCACGTTCGATGTCCGTACGGTCGCCGGCCGGTTCCGCCTGGTCGCCCTGGCCGAAGCGGTCAGCTGGGTCGGTCTGCTGGTCGGGATGTATTTCAAGTACCTGGGTACGCCCCGTACGGAGATCGGCGTCAAGATCTTCGGCATGGCACATGGGCTGGTCTTCATCGCCTTTGTGGTGATGGCTGTTCTTGCCGCGATCGCCTTCCGGTGGAGCGCGAAGACGTGTTTGCTGGCGTTGCTGGCGAGCATCGTTCCGCTGGCTACTGTGATGTTTCTCATATGGGCCGATCGGACGGGCCGATTGACCGGAATCGGCCACGCCGGCCGCACCGCCCGGGCAGCCGGACCGGACCACGGCACGACGTGACAGACTTGATCGGCGTGACACGATCTGGTTCTTCGGGGCGCCCCCCGCTCGCCGCCTCCATGGCCGGTGCGGTCGACCTGTCAGGTCTCAAGCAGCGCGCCCAGCAGCCCGCCGCCGCCGACGGCGGAGGAGGTGCCGCGCAGCCGCCCGGTGCCATCGAGGTCACCGAGGCCAACTTCGAAGCCGAGGTCCTCGTCCGGTCCGGGCAGCTGCCCGTGGTGGTGGTGCTGTGGTCGCCGCGCAGCGACTCCAGCGTGCAACTGATCGAGATCCTGGCCGGTCTGGCGGCTCAGGACAACGGCACCTGGGCGCTGGCGACGGTCAACGTCGACACCACGCCGCGGGTGGCTCAGACTCTTCGGCGTGCAGGCCGTGCCGACCGTCGTCGCGCTGGCCGGGGGCCAGCCGCTGGCGAGCTTCCAGGGCATGCAACCGCCCGAGCAGCTGCGCGGCTGGGTCGACTCGTTACTCAACGCCACCGGGGACAAGCTCGGCGGATCAGCCGAGGACGGTGAGCCCGAACAGGTCGACCCCGTGCTGGGCGCCGCGCGCGACCATCTCGACGACGGCGACTTCGACGCCGCGAAATCCGCCTACGAGGCGATCCTGGCCGGCGACCCCAACCATGCCGAGGCCAAGGGTGCGGTCCGCCAGATCGGCTTCCTGGCGCGGGCCACCGCCCGGCGTCCCGATGCGGTCGCGGTGGCCGACGCCGCTCCGACCGACATCGAGGCCGCCTTCGCCGCGGCCGATGTGCAGCTACTCAACCAGGACATTGCGGGCGCGTTCAATCGCCTGATCGCACTGGTGAAGGCCACGGCCGGTGACGACCGCACCACGGTGCGCACCCGGCTGATCGAACTGTTCGAACTGTTCGACCCCGCCGACCCCGATGTCATCGCGGGCCGGCGCAACCTCGCCAACGCCCTGTACTGAGGGACCGCCTCGCGCCCAACCCTTTCCGCCCACACGTACGTCTCGGCGGTGAGCCGTTACTCCGGCACCAG
>CAVZZD010000008.1:0-191663 GCA_963779655.1 uncultured Actinomycetota bacterium
AATGTTGCGCGACAGGGCAATAGAGGTCAGTGCCAACGCCTATGCGCCGTATTCGGGATTTCCGGTGGGGGCGGCCGCCCTGGTCGACGACAGCCGGATCGTCGTCGGCTGCAATGTGGAGAATGTCTCATATGGCCTAGGTCTCTGTGCCGAGTGCGCTGTGGTCTGCGACCTACATTCCGGCGGCGGCGGACGACTGCTGGCGCTGGTATGTGTGGACGGTGCGGGCAACCTGCTGATGCCGTGCGGACGGTGCAGGCAGGTGCTGCTCGAGCACGGCGGGCCGGATCTGTTGATCGACCACCCGGCGGGTCCGCAACGCCTCGCCGTGCTGCTGCCCGACGCATTCGGACCCGACGACCTGGCCCGGGTGAGGAACACGGAAAGCCCGTGACGCAGTTCACGTTCGACGCGCCGACCGTCATCCGGACCAAGCGGGACGGCGGCCGACTGCCCGACGATCAGATCGACTGGGTGATCGACGCCTACACCCACGGCGGCGTCGGCGACGAGCAGATGGCCGCCCTGTTGATGGCGATCTTCCTGAGGGGCATGGACGGCGACGAGATCGCCCGCTGGACCGCGGCGATGATCAACTCCGGCCGGCGGCTGGACTTCTCCGATCTGCGCCGCCGAGATGCTCCAGGACGCCCGCTGGCCCTGGTGGACAAGCATTCGACCGGCGGCGTCGGCGACAAGATCACCATCCCGCTGGTGCCCGTGGTGGCCGCGTGCGGCGCGGCCGTGCCGCAGGCGTCCGGCCGCGGTCTCGGGCACACCGGCGGCACGCTGGACAAGCTCGAATCCATCCCGGGCTTCTCCGCCGAGATCGGCATCGAGGCGATCCGCCGCCAACTGGTCGACGTCGGCGCCGCCATTTTCGCCGCGGGCGACCTGGCGCCGGCCGACCGCAAGATCTACGCCCTGCGCGACATCACCTCGACCGTCGAGTCGCTGCCGCTCATCGCATCCTCCATCATGAGCAAGAAGCTCGCCGAGGGCGCCGATGCCCTGGTACTCGACGTCAAGTTCGGATCGGGGGCGTTCATGAAGGCGCAGACCGACGCCCGCGCGCTGGCCCGGACCATGGTGGATCTCGGTCAGGCCCATGGCGTGCCCACCCGGGCCGTCCTGACCGACATGGGCGCTCCGCTGGGCCGCGCGATCGGCAATGCCGTCGAGGTGGTGGAGTCGCTGGAGGTGCTGGCCGGCGGCGGGCCGGACGACGTCGTCGAGCTCACCCTGGCGCTGGCCCGCGACATGCTCGAGTTGGCCGGCGTGGACGGCGTCGACCCGGCCGACACGCTTCAGGACGGCACCGCGATGGACCGGTTCCGGGCGCTGGTGGCGGCGCAGGGGGGCGACGCCACCCAACCGTTGCCGATCGGTGGGCATACGGAAACCGTCCCGGTACCTCGCAGCGGCACAATGGGCGACATCGACGCATTGGCGGTAGGTCGGGCGGTGTGGCGGCTCGGTGCGGGCCGCGCGGTTCCCGGTGAGCGCGTGCAGTCCGGCGCGGGCCTGCGTATCCACCGGAAGCCCGGCGAGCCCGTCGTCGCGGGTGAGCCCCTGTTCACGCTGTACACCGACACCCCGCAGCGGCTCGCGCCCGCGCTGGCCGAACTCGAGGGTGCGTTCGAGGTCGGGGATTCGCCGCCGGCCGCCCGTCCGCTGATCGTCGATCGGCTCGGATCATGACGGCACTTGCACTGCCGCTGAGCCTGGACTCCATCCGGCAGGCGCCCAAGGCGCTGCTGCACGATCATCTCGACGGCGGCCTGCGCCCTGCGACCGTGCTCGATATCGCCGCCAAGATCGGCTATGACGGCCTGCCCGCCGCGGACGTCGACGCGCTGGCGCACTGGTTCAAGACCGCCGCACACAGCGGATCGCTGGTGCGCTACCTCGAACCGTTCGCACACACCGTCGCGGTGATGCAGACCGTCGAGTCACTGCACCGCGTCGCGTTCGAGTGCGTCGAAGACCTGGCCGCCGACTCCGTCGTCTACGCCGAGGTCCGGTTCGCGCCCGAACTGCACATCGCCGAGGGACTGTCGCTGGACGCCGTGGTGGACGCGGTGCTGGCCGGCTTCGCCGACGGGGAGAAGGCCGTTGCCGCCGGCGGCAAGCCGATCACCGTGCGCTGCCTGGTGACCGCCATGCGGCACGCCGCGCGCTCCCGGGAGATCGCCGAGTTGGCGATCCGGTTCCGCGACAAGGGTGTGGTCGGCTTCGACATCGCAGGAGCGGAGGCCGGACATCCGCCGACCCGGCACCTCGATGCGTTCGAGCACATGCGGAACAACAACGCGCGCTTCACGATTCACGCCGGCGAGGCGTTCGGGCTGCCGTCCATTCACGAGGCCATCGCGTTCTGCGGTGCGGACCGGCTCGGGCACGGCGTGCGCATCGTCGACGACATCGAAGAGTTACCTGACGGCACTTTCCATCTGGGCCGGGTCGCGTCGATCGTGCGGGACAAGCGGATTCCGCTGGAGATGTGCCCGTCGTCGAACGTGCAGACCGGGGCCGCGCCGTCGATCGCCGAGCATCCCTTCGACATGCTGGCGCGGTTGCGATTCCGGGTGACGGTGAACACCGACAACCGGCTGATGAGCGACACCACCATGAGCCAGGAGATGGCCCGCCTGGTCGAGGCGTTCGGTTACGGCTGGAGCGACCTGGAGCGGTTCACCATCAATGCGATGAAGTCGGCGTTCATCCCGTTCGACGAGCGGCTGGCGATCATCGACGAGGTGATCAAACCGCGCTACGCGGTCCTCATCGGATGATTTCGCGACGTCGGGGAGCGGCGGTCAGCGCGCCGAAATATCGCAGCCGGTCGGCGAAGGTGCCCGGCGCGCCGATGAATCCGCCGTGGTCGCCGGGGAAGTCGACCGGTTCGACGCCGAGCAGCTCAGCGAGCGCGGCGCTGGTCCGGGAGGTGACCAGATGGGCCGAATCGGCGCCGATCCCGATGACGATGTCGCCTTCTTCAGGGCGTCGATCTGCGGCACGTAATGCGCGGTGTAGCGCAGTTCGTGGTCGAAGAATCGGGTCATGTCGGCCAGTTGCTTGGCCTGGTCGTCGGTGCTCGGCGGTGGGCCGACCGGTGCGCCGCTGTCCTGGTCCACCTCGAAGCCGGCGTTGTCGCATGAACTTCATCCACGCGGCCGGCGGACCCTCCCGGTGGAACGTCTCGATGATGTCCTCGGTGGCGGCGCGTTGCCGTTCGGGATCGGGCAGCAGTTCCATCAACGGGGGCTCGTGTGCCACCAGGGTGCCGACCTTCTCCGGATGCCGGGTGACCAGCTCCAGACCGGTGACGGCCCCGCCGCTGGAGCCGAACACGTCGGCCCGGTCCGCGCCGAGGGCGTCGATCAGCGCCGCCACATCATCGGCGCGCAGTTCGGGTGTGGCGTCCTGCCGAGGGTCGTCGATGGTGCTGTGGGACAGCCCGCGGGGGTCGTAGGTGACGACGGTGTGGTCGCCGGCCAGCGCGTGGGCCAGCGGTGCGAAATCGGCGGCGGGCATCGGCGAGCCGATGACGAGGACAAGTGGTCCGTCTCCGCGGACTTCGTAGTGCAGGCGGGCGCCGGGGACGTCGAGCGAACGGGAGGTCATGCCGTGCAATGGTGGTCATGAACCTACAGACCTGACCCGGAGCCCGAAAGTCATCGCGGCCTGCCGGGGACCGCCGGGGCCAGGACGTCTCGCGGCGCAGGCGGGAGTCCAGGAACCGTTCCAGCTTCTCGAATTCGGTGACGACATCGGCGTACGGCGCGGCAGGTCGGGAGCCGGCGTCGTCGAGCACGTAGTCGACGAACCGGCCCAGCGGACGGTCGGCGGCCAGCGCCCGGTCGACGGTGTCGTCCTCGGAGTAGTCGCTCACGTCGCGCAGCAGTTCGACGGCCAGGTCGAGTTGGTCGCGGTCGACGGAGTCGGGGCCGTCGGCCAGGTCGTCGGCCAGACCCGTCAGCACATACACGTTCTCATCGGTGACGCTTGACGTCCAGCGACCCGTCGGTGGCCGCGGTGCGGATGTCCTCGTAGGTGCTCAGCTCGGACAGATCGTGGTCGTGTTCGTCGGCGAGGTAGCGGGCCAGCGCGCGTTCCGAGGGGAACACGCTGATGCGGCCGTTGCGGCCCAGGAAGATCGGCTTTTCGTCGAGGTAGCAGCGCAGCGTGAAGAACCCGCCGGAGCTCGTCATGATCCGGACCGGATCGATGCCGACCTTGGTCCAGAACTCCTCGTCGCCGCCGAGCACCATCGGGCCCGCCGGCCACCGCAGCGACCGGGCAGTACGTCCCCGTCGTCGTCTCCGTCGTCGTCGACGACGTCGTCGAACAGCGCGGTCACTGCCTCTTCCTCCGGCTCCTCGGGCGCCGGTTCGGACAGCTCTTCGGCGGCGCGCGCGGACAGGTCCTCGTCGACGTCAGGGGTGGTGATGATCTCGTCGATGGCGGCGAGCACGCCGTCCCAGCTGCGGCCGACGATCGCGGCGATGTTGCTCCACCGTTTGCCGCCGGACTTGCCGGCGAATTCCCCGATGCCCGCGTTGACGCCGGACAGCGTGGGGTTGCCGTTGAAGAACTTGGTGACCGTCGGCAGTTCGCACACCGTGCCGACCGACGACACGATGGCCAGCGTGTTGGCGACCTTCTGCACCGACTCGTCGGTGGGCTTCTCGGCGAGCAGCTCCTCGAAGCCGACCAGGTCGAACTGGTGGTTCTCGTCCGGGTCGAGCCGGTGCGCCGACGCTTCGGTGATGGCCGCCCAACCGGGGTGTTCGACGAGATCGTTGTCGGTGTCACTGCGCACGAACGCCACCAGGTCAGCGGCGCTGTGGAAGCCGTAGAGGTCGTCGCCCTTGCCCAGGAACGCCTCCCATTCGTCGCCGCCGTCGCGCCAGCGCGGCGCCCAGAGGGTGTAAAGGTCGCCGGCGGTCACGCTGAGGCGGATCGGCACGAGGTCAACAGCCATGCGGCACAGGATAACGACGCCCGCTGAACGCCCGACGGGTTCCCCCGCTCACGACGGGTCCGGTCGCGGTAGCCTCGCGCAATGCCGAGACTGCGTCGCCTGGTCTTTGTCGGTGTGGCGATGTTGATGTCGTGTGCCATCGCGGCCGGCGTCGTGGGCTTTTACCTGTTCAACCGGCCGCACGTCGATCCGCTGGCCAAGGCCGACGCGATCGTGGTGCTCGGCGGGGAATGGGACAACCGGGTGGCCTACGGTCTGGATCTGGCCCGGAGTGGCTACGCCGACACGGTCGTGCTGTCGGATTCCTACATCGGTCACCGCGAGGACATGCGCCGGGCGTGTGAAGACCCGATTCCCGGGGTGACCGTCATCTGCTTCACGCCCCAGCCGTACACCACCCGCGGCGAGGCCATCTTCACGTCGGAACTCGCCGCCGAACACCATTGGTCGCATGTGATCGTGGTGTCGTGGAACTACCACATGGTGCGGGCCCGCTACATCTTCAGCCAGTGCTTCGCCGGCGGCATCACCATGCGGCCCGTCCCGCGGACCTATGACAAGTTGGGCGTGCTCAAGTGGTCGTGGATCTACGCCTACCAGTACGCCGCATTGGCGAAGGCGACCATCATGGGGTGCCAGTAGTCTCAGCGGCTATGGATGTGCGTGTAGTCGACCACCCGCTGGCCGCCGCGCGGCTGACGACCCTGCGCGACGAGCGCACCGACAATGCGGGCTTCCGTGCGGCACTTCGCGATCTGACGCTGATGCTCGTCTACGAAGCCACCCGCGATGCGCCGCGGGAGAGCGTGGCCGTGCGGACTCCGCTGGCGCAGACCGCCGGCTGCCGGCTGGCCAGCCCGCCGCTGCTGGTGCCGGTGCTGCGGGCCGGACTCGGCATGGTCGACCAGGCGCACGCCCTGATCCCGGAGGCGCGCGTCGGGTTCGTCGGCATCGCGCGCAATGAGGACACCCATCAGCCGACCCCGTATCTGGAATCACTGCCCGACGACCTGAGCGGCCGGCCCGTGATGGTGCTCGACCCGATGCTGGCCACGGGCGGTTCGATGGCGCACACCATCCGACTGTTGCAGGCGCGCGGCGCGCAGGACATCACCGCGGTCTGTGTGGTGGTGGCGCCGGAAGGCATTGCGGCGCTGGAGCAGGTGGCGCCTCAGATGCGGCTGTTCACCGCCACGGTCGACGACGGCCTCAACGACATCGCCTACATCGTGCCGGGCCTCGGTGACGCCGGGGACCGTCAGTTCGGGCCGCGCTGAAGCAGGTCGCCGGCGTCGGCGGTGACCTCGTGGCGGCGGGCCTCGGCGCGCGCCCGGGCGGCGTCCACGTCGTCGTCGGGTGCGACACGAATCTCGATGTAGCACTTGATCTTCGGCTCGGTTCCCGACGGCCGCACGGCCACCCGAATCGACTCGTGGTCGCGACCGCCGGCGAAGATCAGCGCGTCGGTGGCCCCGGGGTCCGGTCGCGTCGACAGGTCGGTGACGGTGACGTCGAACCCGCCCAGCCGGGCGGGCAGCGCGCCGCGTAACCGGGTCATCACCGCCGCCGCGTCGTCCACGGGCGCGGTCAGCGCCGACGTCAGGTGCACGCCGTGGCGGCGGGCCAGGGAGTCCAACGCCTCCGGCACCGACGAGCCCTGATCCTTCAGCGCGGCAACCAGATCGCAGATGAGTACGGCGGCGCTGATGCCGTCCTTGTCGCGCACGGCCGACGGATCGACGCAATGGCCGATGGCCTCCTCGTACGCGTAGACCAGGGTGTGGCCGGGCAGGTCGGCGTCGGCGCGGGCCAGCCACTTGAACCCGGTCAGCGTCTCGACGTGGCGGGCGCCGTAGTCGGCGGCGATGGCCGCCAGCATCCCCGAGGACACCACGCTGCTGGCGACGACACTGGCGGCTGCGACATCGGGATCGAGTTGCGACAGCAGGTAATCGCCGAGAAGCCAACCGGTTTCGTCGCCGGAGAGCATTCGCCATCCCGCGTCGGCGGGAATGCCGACGGCGCACCGGTCGGCATCGGGGTCCAGCGCGATCGCGACGTCGGCGTCCACCTCGGCCGCCAGGGCCAGCACGGCGTCGGTGACGCCGGGCTCCTCGGGGTTGGGAAACGGCACCGTCGGGAAATCGGGGTCGGGCGCGAATTGTGTTGCCACCGTGTGCACATCATCGAATCCGGCCTGGCGCAGCACCTCCAGTGCGACCTCGCCGCCCACCCCGTGCAGCGGTGTCAGCGCGACCCGCGCGGCGGCGCTGCCCAGCCTGACCCCCGCGGCGCGTGCCATGTAGTGCCGGGCCAGTTCGGTGCCGGTGGGCGACACCGGCTCCCGGGCGATGTCCCCGGCCGGCGGGGCGGCGGCGATGACGGCTCTCGATCTCCCGGTCGATGGGGGAGACGATCTGCACACCGCCGTCGAAGTACAGCTTGTAGCCGTTGTCGGCGGGCGGGTTGTGGGACGCGGTGATCTGCACACCCGCCGCCGCGGCCAACCGTCGCACGCTGTACGCCAGCACCGGGGTGGGCAGCGGGTCGGGTAGCAGTACCACTGAGAACCCCTGCGCGGCAAACACTTCCGCGACCGCCAGCGCGAACTCGCCGGAGTGGTGCCTGGCGTCGCGACCGACGACGACGGTGGCGCCGGAGTGGCCGCGGTCGGTGAGCACGTGTGCGACGGCCCAGCTGGTGCGAACGCACGGTGTCAACGTTCATTCCGCCCGGCCCGTCGCGCATCGGTCCCCGCAACCCGGCGGTGCCGAAGGTCAGCGGCGCGTCATCGGTCATGACCCAGATTGTGCCGCAGCAGAAACCGCGACCTCCGCGTCGGCCAATTTGCGCAGGACCGGCGCCACCAGCATCAACAGGTCGAACTCGAGACGGGACAGGTTGTCGCGCATCGAGGCGTCCAGCCATGCGTCGCGTTCGGCGCGATCGTCGGCGAGCAGCGTGGTGCCGGCGGGGGTGGGTTCGATCAACTGCCGGCGCCGGTCGGCCGGGTCGGCGCGACGTGCCACCAGACCGCGGGTGGCCAGTTCGTTGATGCTGTCGGTCAGCGACTGCACGCGCACGTGCATGCGTGCGGCAAGTTCGACGGGGGTGATCACCCCGGTGCGGCTGACCTCGCCGAGGACCTCCATCTGCGAGAGCGTCAACCCGTTGTCCGGACGGTGCCTGCGCATCTGGCGGGCCAGGGCCATCACGGACTCGCGCAGTTCGGTTGCCGACTTGTCTTCGATCATTACCAAGTTATACCTTGGTATTAGTGTGAAAAGAAGCAGTTTGATCTATCGCTAAGGCAAGGGCATACTTGTCATTACGTACGGGAACGAGGAGGTGGACCGGATGACCCGGCTGGCGCGCTGGCTCCTGCTCATCCTGCTCACCGTCGCCGCCACCGCCGGTCTCACCGCGCTCGGGGTTCCGTCTGCCGCGCTGTTCGCGGCGCTCGTCGTCGGCATCGTGCTGGCACTGGCCTCCGTCGCACCGACCGGCGTGCCGCGCCGCGCGGGCATGGCCGCGCAGGGCGTGCTGGGCGTCTACATCGGCACCATGGTGCATCGGGACTCGCTGGGCGCACTGGGTTCGCACTGGCCCATCGTCGCGGCCGTCGTGGTGGGCACCCTCGTGGTCAGCGTGGCCGCCGGTGCGCTGATGGGCCTGCACCGCGACGTCAGCCCGCTGACCGGGGCGCTGGCGCTCGTCGCCGGCGGCGCCTCCGGTCTGGTCGCCATCGCCCGCGAACTCGGCGGGGATGATCGCGTCGTCGCAGTGGTGCAGTACCTGCGGGTGGGGCTGGTCACCGCGACCATGCCGATCGTCGTGACCCTGGTCTTCGCGACCGGACCGGACCCACCCGACCGTACTCGCCACTGAAAGTAGTTCGGCACCTTGGTATCTCAGTATCGCCATGGTGGTCCTGATCGCCGGCTGCGGGACGGCGCTGGGCCGGTTGGCGCGGCTGCCCGGTGCGGGGCTGCTCGGGCCGATGGCGGTGACGATCGCGCTCGAACTCACCGGCACGTCCTTCGGACTGTCGGTGCCGGCCGCGCTGGTGTGGGTCGGATACGCGGTGATCGGCTGGCAGGCCGGTGTCGCGTTCACCCGCGACTCGTTGCGCGCGATCGGTCGCGCCCTGCCGTTGGCGCTGGGCCTGATCGCCGTGCTGACGGTCGCCACCGCCGGGCTGGGCCTGGTGCTGGCGCGCGTCGCGGGTCTCACGCCGCTGGAGGGCTACCTGGCCACCAGCCCGGGCGGTGTGTACGCCGTGCTCGCCACCGCGGTCGAAACAGGCTCGAACGTCACCTTCATCATCGCCGCGCAGGTGCTGCGCATCCTGGTCATGCTGTTCGCCGCCCCGCTGCTGGCCCGTGGCATGGTCGCCCTGACCGGGCGGTCCCGTCAGAGCCGGGAGACGACCGCCGCCAACAGGGAACCCATCGCCGTCGCCGACTGACGGCCCGCCTCCAGCACCTCGTCGTGGCTGAGCGGCCGGCCGGTCATGCCGGCGGCCAGGTTGGTCACCAGCGACACCGCCAGCACCTCTGCACCCGCCGCGCGCGCCGCGATCGTCTCGTGCACGGTCGACATGCCCACGAGGTCGGCGCCCAGCGTGCGCAGCATCCGGATCTCGGCCGGCGTCTCGTAGTGCGGCCCGGGCAGCCCGGCGTAGACACCCTCGGCAAGGTCAGGGTCCACTTCGCGGGCCAGAGTCCGCAGCGCGGGCGAATACGCGTCGACCAGATCGACGAACTGCGCACCCACCAGCGGCGAGCGTGCGGTCAGATTCAGGTGATCGCTGATCAGCACCGGCTGGCCGATCGTGTACTCCGGGCGCAGTCCGCCTGCGGCGTTGGTCAGCACCACGGTGTTCGCGCCCGCCGCGCACGCCGTTCGGACCGGGTGCACGACGCTGCTCAGCTCGTGGCCCTCGTAGGCGTGGATGCGTCCGACCAGCACCAGCACCTGCCGGTCGCCCACCGGGATCGAGAGCACCTGTCCGCCGTGGCCGGCCGCGGTCGGCGCGGTGAAGCCCGGAACGTCGGCCATCGGCACCACCGCGGTCGGCGGGCCCAGCTCATCGACCGCGGGCGCCCACCCCGATCCCAGCACGATCGCCACGTCGTGGTCGGCCACGCCGGTGCGCTGGGCGATGACCGACGCGGCGAGTTCGGCGATGCGGGTGGGGTCAGCAGTCGGCACGACCGCAGCCTAACCAGTCGGCGGTGCGATACTGCTCTGATGCCCACCGTCACCGCGTCGTCGAGCGTCGAGGACGCCGTCGTCCGTCGCCGCGGTGATCTGCTGGAGCTGTCGCACTCGATCCACGCCGAGCCGGAACTGGCGTTCTGCGAGCACCGCAGCGCCGCGAAGGCGCGCGCGCTGGTGGCCGAGCGCGGTTTCGAGATCACCGACGCGCCGGGCGGTTTGGCCACCGCGTTCCGGGCGTCCTACGGCAGCGGCCCCCTGGTGGTCGGGGTGTGCGCCGAATACGACGCGCTGCCGGAGATCGGACACGCGTGCGGGCACAACATCATCGCCGCGGCCGCGGTGGGCGCCGCACTGGCACTGGCCGAGGTCGCCGACGAGCTGGGTCTGACGGTGGTGCTGCTGGGCACACCGGCCGAGGAGTCCGGCGGCGGAAAAGTGTTGCTGCTCAAGGCCGGTGCGTTTGACGGTATCGCCGCCACTGTCATGATGCATCCTGGGCCGTTGGACATCGCGGCGGCGCGGTCACTGGCGCTCTCGGAGGTGTTGGTGCGCTACCACGGCCGCGAATCGCACGCCGCCGTCGCGCCGTATCTGGGGGTCAACGCCGGCGATGCGGTCACCGTGGCGCAGGTGGCCATCGGGCTGCTACGTCAGCAACTGGCGCCCGGCCAGATGATGCACGGCATCGTGACCGAACGCGGGCAGCGCGCCGAACGTGATCCCGGCCCGCGCCGAGCTGCGCTACACGATGCGCGCAACGGAGGCGATCTCGCTGCGGGAACTCGAGGACAGGGTCGGCGACTGCTTCCTGGCCGGCGCCCTGGCGACCGGCTGTGACTACGAGGTCAGCGAGACCGAGCCGATGTATGCCGAACTGGCGCCCGATGCGTGGCTGGCCGACGTGTTCCGGGCCGAGATGCAGCGGCTGGGTCGCACACCATTGCCGGCCGCGCAGGAGGCGTCGCTACCGCTGGGCAGCACCGACATGGGCAACATCACCCAGGCGATGCCCGGCATCCATCCGATCGTCGGGGTGGACGCGGGCGGTGCTTCGGTGCACCAGCCGGCCTTCGCGGCCGCGGCGGCCAGTGCCAGCGGCGACACCGCGGTGGTGGAGGGGGCGATCATGCTGGCGCGCACAGTGGTCCGGCTGGCGGAGACGCCCGCCGAGCGGGACCGGGTGCTCGAGCTGGCCGAACGGAGGACCCGGACATGAGCCCAGCGAGTAGTGAGCGCGGGCGCGCCGGCGGCCGGGGGAACGGATCGCGATGAACATCGCCGACGGCGCCGAATCCTGGCTGGCCGGCAACTACGACGACCTGGTCGACTGGCGCCGGCACATCCACCGCCACCCCGAGCTGGGCCGCCAGGAGTTCGCCACCACGAAATTCGTCGCCGAGAAGCTGGCCGACGCGGGTCTCAAGCCCGAGGTGCTACCCGGCGGGACGGGGCTGATCTGCGACATCGGGCCCGAGCACCGGCCACGTATCGCGCTGCGCGCGGACATGGATGCGTTGCCGATGAGCGAACGCACCGGCGCGCCCTACAGTTCGACGGTCCCCGGGGTGGCGCACGCGTGCGGCCACGACGGTCACACCGCGATCCTGCTGGGCACCGCGCTGGCACTGGCGGCCGTGCCGGAACTGCCCGTCGCGGTGCGGCTGATCTTCCAGGCCGCCGAGGAACAGATGCCCGGCGGAGCGATCGACGCCATTGCCGCCGGGGTGCTCACCGGTGTGTCGCGGATCTTCGCGCTGCACTGCGACCCGCGGCTGGCGGTCGGCCGGGTCGCGATCACCGCCGGGCCCATCACGTCGGCCGCGGACTGGATCGAGATCACCCTGCATTCGCCGGGCGGGCACACCTCGCGCCCGCACCTGACCACCGACCTGGTGTACGGGCTGGGCACCGTGATCACCGGGCTGCCGGGCGTGCTGTCGCGCCGCATCGATCCGCGCACGTCCACGGTGATGGTGTGGGGTGCGGTCAACGCCGGAGTCGCGGCCAATGCGATCCCGCAGACCGGGATCTTGTCGGGCACCGTCCGGACTGCCAGCCGCGAAACCTGGCTGGAGCTGGAAGACATTGTCCGCGAAACGGTTTCGGGGCTACTGGCGCCGCTGGGCGTCGAGCACACGCTTGCAGTATCGGCGCGGGGTGCCGCCGGTGGTCAACGAGGAGGTCTCGACGCGCATCTTCACCCACGCGATCGAGGCGGTCGGCCCCGATGCGCTCGCCGACACCCGCCAGTCCGGCGGCGGCGAGGACTTCTCCTGGTACCTGGAGGAGGTGCCGGGTGCGATGGCGCGCCTCGGCGTCTGGAGCGGCCGCGGCCGGCAACTCGACCTGCACCAGCCGACGTTCGACCTCGACGAGCGTGCACTCGGCATCGGGGTGCGGGTGATGGCCAACCTGGTGGAGCAGTCGGCGGCGTTCTGATCTCGCCCTTCTGCTGCGTGAGTCCTCGCTCAACGCTCAGGGTCGACGCGTGCTACGTCCCGGGGCCGATGTTGCTGGCCGGCCGTGTCCGCAGGTCGTGGACATACTCACCGGGCGCTCCGGCGATCTCGGCGGCGTCGGCCATCACGCCGAGGTAGCGCGCCGACGGCAGGCCGCCCTCCCAGGCGTCCACCACGTACAGCCACGCAAGCACCGGATCGGTGGTGGTGTCCGAGGCCTCGCGGTCGATGCGGACGCGGATCTTCTTGTGGATGCCGAACTCCGAACCCTCCCAGCGATCGAGGTTCTTCTCGTCCTCTTTGGTCATGTCGTAGAGCACCACGAACACCTTGGCGACCGGGTCCTCGACGACGGTGGCCAGCGCTCCCTCCCAGCCGATGTCCTCGCCGCCGAACGTCAAGCGCCAGCCGTGCAGCCACCCGGTTCCGGCCATCGGGGAATGCGGGGCCCGTTGCAACATCTGCTCGGGATGCATGTTCGACCCGTAGGCGGCGTAGAGCGGCACGGGAGAAGCTTAAACGCAGCCACCTCGCCGCCGCCGACGGAGCCGTTGGCTTGGATTGAACGCGATAGGTTGAACCCGTGGTAACGCGCATCGTGATCATCGGCGGCGGACCGGCGGGCTACGAGGCGGCCCTCGTGGCCGCCGGATACGGCAAGGACTCGACCCAGGTGACCGTCGTCGATTCCGACGGCATCGGTGGGGCCTGCGTGCTGTACGACTGCGTGCCGTCCAAGGCGTTCATCGCCTCGACCGGGGTTCGCACCGAACTGCGCCGCGCCGAGGGTCTCGGTTACGACATCAGTATCGACGACGCCAAGATCACCCTCACCCAGATCAACAATCGCGCCATGACGCTGGCCGCGTCGCAGTCGGCCGACATCGGCACCCAGCTGCTCGACCGGGGCATCACCGTCATCGCCGGCCGCGCCGAACTCGTCGACGACGTCACCGGCATGGCGCACCACCGGGTCAAGGTGACCACGCCGGACGGCAAGGTCGGCGTACTCAAGGCCGACGTGGTGCTGATCGCCACCGGGGCCAGCCCGCGGGTGCTGCCCAACGCGGTGCCCGACGGCGAACGCATCCTGACCTGGCGTCAGGTGTACGACCTCACGGAATTGCCCGAACACCTGGTGATCGTCGGGTCGGGCGTGACGGGTGCGGAGTTCTGCAACGCCTACACCGAGCTGGGTGTGACGTGCACCGTCGTGGCCAGCCGCGATCAGATCCTGCCGCACGAGGACAGCGACGCCGCCGCCGCACTGGAGGAGGTGTTCGCCGAACGCGGCGTCACCCTGGTCAAGAACGCCCGCGCCGATTCGGTGGTCCGCACCGACGCCGGGATCCGGGTGAACCTGGCCGACGGCCGGACCGTCGACGCCAGCCACGCGCTGATGAGCATCGGTTCGGTGCCGAATACCGCCGGGCTGGGCCTGGAACGGGTGGGCATCGAGCTCAAACCCGGCGGCTACATTCCGGTCGACCGGGTGTCACGCACGCCCGCGGCGGGCATCTACGCAGCAGGCGACTGCACCGGCCTGTTCCCGCTGGCGTCGGTGGCGGCCATGCAGGGCCGCATCGCGATGTACCACGCGCTTGGCGAGGGGGTATCGCCGATCCGGCTGCGCACGGTGGCCTCGGCGACGTTCACCCGGCCGGAGATCGGCGCGGTGGGCATCCCGCAGGCCGCGATCGACGACGGCAGTGTGCCCGCCCGGACGCTGATGCTGCCGCTGAGCACCAACGCCCGGGCCAAGATGAGCCTGTTGCGGCACGGTTTCGTCAAGATCTTCTGCCGGCCCGCGACGGGTGTGGTGATCGGCGGTGTGGTGGTCGCCCCGATCGCCTCCGAGCTCATCCTGCCGATCGCGCTGGCGGTGCAGAACCGGATCTCGGTGACCGATCTGGCGCAGACGCTGTCGGTGTACCCGTCACTGTCGGGGTCGATCATCGAGGCCGCCCGCCGCCTGATGGCCCACGACGACCTGGACTGACTGTGTGCAAGTCGCCGGGGAAACGTAGCCTGAGTGCGTACTGACGAGTAACAAGCGGACGAGGAACAGGGGAGACGTGTGAGCGACCCGACCCCGGGTTCGGATGCCTTGCTGAACCCCTCCCAGCGCGCGGCCGCCTGGGACCGCCTCGGATCAGAACAGTTCGACGTCGTCGTCATCGGCGGCGGCGTGGTCGGGGCGGGCAGCGCGCTCGATGCCGCGACCCGCGGCCTCAAGGTGGCAATGGTCGAGGCCCGCGACTTCGCGTCCGGCACGTCGAGCCGCAGTTCGAAGATGTTCCACGGCGGGCTGCGTTATCTCGAACAACTGGAATTCGGTCTGGTCCGCGAGGCGCTGCACGAGCGCGAACTGTCACTGACCACGCTCGCCCCACACCTCGTCAAGCCGCTGCCGTTCCTGTTCCCCCTGACCAAGCGATGGTGGGAACGGCCCTACATCGCCGCGGGAATCTTCCTCTACGACCAACTCGGTGGTTCGAAATCCGTTCCGGCGCAGAAACATCTGACCAAAGCGAGCGCTCTGCGGCTGGTGCCCGGGCTCAAACGCAGCGCGTTGATCGGCGGCATCCGCTACTACGACACGGTCGTCGACGACGCCCGGCACACCATGACCGTCGCCCGCACCGCCGCGCATTACGGCGCGGTGGTACGCACGTCCACCCAGGTGGTGTCGCTGCTGCGGGAGGGCGACCGGGTCATCGGTGTGCGCATCCGCGACTCCGAGGACGGGTCGATCACCGAGGTGCGCGGGCACGTCGTCGTCAACGCGACCGGGGTGTGGACCGACGAGATCCAGGCGCTGTCCAAGCAGCGCGGCCGGTTCCGGGTGCGCGCCTCCAAAGGGGTGCACGTCGTGGTGCCCCGCGACCGGATCGTCAGTGAGGTGGCGATCATCCTGCGCACCGAGAAGTCGGTGCTGTTCGTCATCCCGTGGGGCACGCACTGGATCATCGGCACCACCGACACCGACTGGAACCTCGATCTGGCCCATCCGGCCGCCACCAAGGCCGACATCGACTACATCCTCGGCCACGTCAACACCGTGCTGGCCACGCAGCTGACGCACGACGACATCGACGGTGTGTACGCGGGACTGCGGCCGCTGCTGGCGGGGGAGAGCGAGGAGACCTCGAAGCTGTCCCGCGAGCACGCGGTGGCGACGCCGGCCCCGGGACTGGTGGCGATCGCGGGCGGGAAGTACACCACGTACCGCGTGATGGCCGCCGACGCGGTCGACGCCGCCGCCGAGTTCATCCCGGCGCGGGTGGCGCCGTCCATCACCGAGAAGGTCCCGCTGGTGGGGGCTGACGGGTACTTCGCCCTGGTGAACCAGACCCAGCACGTCGGCGAGCGCTACGGCCTGCACCCCTACCGCGTGCGGCACCTGCTGGATCGGTACGGCTCACTGATCGGCGAGGTGCTGGCGCTGGCCGAGGGCAACCCGGACCTGTTGACCCCGATCACCGACGCCCCGGTGTACCTGAAAGTGGAGGCCGCCTACGCCGCCGCGGCCGAGGGCGCGCTGCACCTGGAGGACATCCTGGCGCGCCGGACGCGGATCTCGATCGAGTACCCGCACCGCGGTGTGGACTGCGCGCGGGAGGTGGCCGAGGTCGTCGCACCGATCCTGGGCTGGAGCCCCGCGGACGTCGCCCGGGAAGTGGCGACCTACACCGCGCGGGTCGAGGCCGAGGTGCTCTCGCAGGCCCAGCCCGACGACGAATCCGCCGACGCGCTGCGGGCCGCGGCGCCCGAAGCGCGGGCCGAGATCCTCGAACCCGTGCCCCTCAATTAGTGCGCGGCCGGAGACGTCCGCCCGCTCCGCTACCGGTGCGGGACGGCCTCGGCCCGGCCCGGTTGCGGATGCACGGCGGGGTGGTGGCCGACGAGTTCGGCGCCCGGTTCGGTCCGGAGGGACGCGCGAAAGTGCTTGCCGGCGAAGTGGTCACCGCCGACGGCACGGTTGTGGAGGCAACGACGGTGCTGGCGCCCGGCAGCCATGTGTACCTCTACCGTGACCTGCCCGACGAGGTGCCGGTGCCGTTCGACATCCCTGTCCTGCACCGCGACGACGACATCGTGGTGGTCGACAAGCCGCACTTCCTGGCCACCATGCCGCGCGGCCGGCACGTGGCGCAGACGGCGCTGGTGCGACTGCGTCGTGAACTCGACCTCCCCGAGCTGAGTCCCGCGCACCGGCTGGACCGGCTGACCGCCGGGGTGCTGCTGTTCACGGTTCGTCGCGAGGTGCGGGGCGCCTATCAGACCCTGTTCGCCCACGGATTGGTGCAGAAAACGTACTTGGCTGTGGCACAAGGTATTCCGGATGTCGAGCTGCCGGCGGTGGTGCGAAACCGGATTGTCAAGCGGCGCGGGGTGTTACAGGCGACGGTCGAACCGGGGGAGCCCAATGCCGAGACGCTCGTGGAATCCCTCGGTCGACGGGCGCTACCGGTTGACTCCGCGTACCGGGCGCACGCATCAGTTGCGCGTACACATGTGCGCGCTGGGCGTGCCGATCGCCAACGACCCGCTCTATCCCGACGTCATCGACGTTGCGCCGGAGGACTTTTCGGCACCTTTGCAGCTGCTGGCGGCGAGCCTGGAGTTCGACGATCCGCTGTCGGGGCGACGGCACCGGTTCGTCAGCGGCGGTGCCGAGTTGAGTTGTTGTACACTTGCGAGTGACCCCGCGAACAAATCAACTCTCAGCGACTCAGCTAGGCGTCGCTCTGCCAGTTGGCGACGCCCACGGTGATCATCCGCAGCTGCTTGACTGCCGTCTGGCGGATCTCCTCGAGGGCCGGATCGGCGGCGTCCTCGATGAGCTCGGCGATCGAGATCATCGCGTTGACGAACAGGCTGGCCAGGATGTTCAGGTCCTCGCTGCTCCAGCTCCTCAGGCCGGGGAAGCGAGCCAGGTCGATCGCCAGCTCCGAGGTGATGAGCCGGATCTCGGTGCGGATGGCGTAGCGCAGAACCGTCACACCGCTCGAGCGCTCGCGGGAGATGAACCGCCAGTGCTCGCGCCGTTCGTTGACTCCGGTGATCAGGATGTCGACCGAAGAGTCGATGATGTGCCGGGGGTCGAGCTTGCCGGCCCGGGCGCCGCGCAGCATGTCGCGCAGCGTGCGGAAGGACTCGTCGATCAGGACCAGGCCGAGGGCCTCCATCGACTCGAAGTGACGGTAGAACGCGGTGGGCGCGATGCCGGCTTCGCGGGTGACCTCGCGCAAGCTCAGGGCGGAGAAGCTCTGTTCTTCGAGCAACGTCAGCGCCGCCGCCACGATCGCGCGGCGGGTGGCTTCCTTGCGCTCCACGCGCGAGAGGCTGTCCTTGTCAGTGGAGCGCGAATCCCGCGATCGTGGCTCCCGCGAGCGTCCCGACCTGGACGATCGCGAACTTGGCGTACGACTGTTCACTGAATGTGAAACCTACCACATTCGGGCGGGAATCGATTGACGGCCGCCCTCTGCGGGGTAATGGTGTACACATGTTCACTCAAACTTCAACGCCCGGCCTGTGGGGCAGAGTGCTGCGATCGCCGCTGGTGAGCGTGCTGACCGGACCTCACGGCGTCGACAGCTACACCGAGTTGGTGGACCCCGCCTGGACAGCTCGCGAGGCGCGGGCCACGGTGGTCGAGGTGCGGCGGAGCACGCCGCGCAGCGTCACCCTCACGCTGCAACCGAATGCGTTGTGCGCACGGTTGTACTCCGAATTTCGGGCCGGTGGGCAGGTCAATCTCACCGTCGAGGTCGACGGCCGTCGGTACACGCGCTGCTATTCGCCCGCCAACGCCGAGGGGGCGCCGCTGATCGAACTGACCATCGGCCGCCACGAGGGTGGACGGGTGTCGACCTTTCTGTGCGATTTCGCGCACCCGGGCATGGTGGTCGGGATCGGCGTCGCGGCCGGCGATGCAGGCGCTTTCACGCTGGACCGTTCCGCCCGGCGGATCCTGTTCGTCTCCGGCGGGAGCGGTATCACCCCGGTGATGTCGATGTTGCGCACCCTGCGCGCGGAAGGCTTCGACGGCGACATCGGCTTCGTCCACTACGCGCGCAGTGCCGCGGAGGCCTGCTACGCCGAGGAACTCGCCCGGATGCCCGGCGTTCGGGTGCTGCACGGCTACACCCGCTCGGGTGCCGGCGATCTGGACGGTCACGTCAGCGCCGATCATCTGGGCGCCGCCATCGCCGATCCCGACGCGGTGTACGTCTGCGGTCCGCCTGCGTTGGCCGATGCGGTCCGTGCGATCCACCCGCACGCCGCGTCGGAGAGCTTCGTACCCCCGGATTTCGGCCTGACCGCCGAATCCTCAGGCGGTCGTGTGCAATTCGAAGACAGCGGAGTCGGCGTCGACGACGACGGCCGGCCGTTGCTGGAGCAGGCCGAGGCCGCGGGCCTCACCCCGGAAAGCGGATGCCGGATGGGCATCTGCCACAGCTGCACCCGTCGCAAAACCCGCGGCGCGGTGCGCAACCTCATTACCGGCGCGGTCTCGGGCGTCGACGCGGAGGACGTGCAGATCTGCGTGTCCGTGCCCGTCGGCGACGTCGACATTGCGCTTTGACGAACAAACTCTTTGACGAAAGGAATGGACCCATGACCGTTGAGACCATCGACACCAACGAGAAGGTCGCCGCCACCGAGCGGGTGATCGAGAAGAAGGTCGCCGGCAAAACGGTGCGAATGACCCACGAGCAGGCCGAGGCGTTCGGCCGGGAGCTCGACGCGCTCAAGGAGCGGGTGATCGCCGACCTCGGCGAGCGCGACGCCACCTACATCCGGCGGATGATCAAGGCGCAGCGTGGACTCGAGGTCGGTGGCCGGGCGCTGCTGTTCGGGGGGATATTCCCGCCGTTCTGGCTGGCCGGCACCACGATGCTGGCGCTGTCGAAGATCATCGACAACATGGAGATCGGTCACAACGTCATGCACGGCCAGTACGACTGGATGGGCGATCCCGCGATCTCCGGCCGTGCGTTCGAGTGGGACAACGCGTGCCCGGCCGACCAGTGGCGGCACTCCCACAACTACATGCACCACACCTATACCAACATCGTGGACATGGACCGCGACATCGGCTACGGCCTGCTGCGGATGAGCGAGGACCAGAAATGGCGCCCGTACTACCTGGGTAACCCGGTCTACGCATTCCTGCTGATGGTGCTCTTCCAGTACGGCGTCGCCCTGCACGAGCTGGAGACCGAGCGCATCCGCGCAGGCGAGATCAGCCTGGCCGACAAACGCGAAGTCCTGGAAGGCATCTGGCGCAAGACCAAGAAGCAGACGCTGAAGGACTATGTGGCCTTCCCGCTGCTGGCCGGACCGTTCGCACCGTGGGTGTTCACCGGAAACCTGACCGCCAACCTGGTCCGAAACGTGTGGTCGTACATGATCATCTTTTGCGGGCACTTCCCGGACGGGACGCAGGAGTTCACCATCGAGGAAACCAAGGCCGAAACACGTGGCCAGTGGTACTTCCGGCAGATCCTCGGGTCGGCAAACCTGTCCGGCGGCAAGCTCTTTCACATGCTCAGTGGCAACTTGTCATTCCAGATCGAGCACCACCTGTTCCCGGACATCCCCGCCCATCGGCATGCCGAGATCTCGGTCGAGGTGCGCGAGATCTGCAAGCGCTACGGCATCCCGTACAACACCGGGCCGCTGCCGAAGCAGTTCGCCAGCGTGGTCCGCAAGATCGTCAAACTGGCTCTGCCGCGCTAGAAAGGCGGCCCCCCACCGACGGAGGGTGGCTGTGTCAGACGTGGCTGAGGTCGTCTGACACGGCCGCCTTCCGGTGGCGGTGCTGGCGTTCGACGGTCGCCAGGTAGAAGGCCAGCGCGGTGGCACTGGAGGCGAACAGGATGTAGGCGATGAACAGCCATGGGCGCCGGATGCCACGGCGCGTCCCGTCGACGATGGCGAAGATCGGGAACAGGATGACGCTGATTACCGTGTAGTCCAGGCTGGCCGAACTGGCGGCAGGGTTGGTGTAACCGAGCCTGATGAAGTCTGCCCAACTGCCGGGTCCCCAGAGCGGATTGTCGGCTCCGGTCTTGTACTGGACGACGAACTGTTCATTGAAGTAGTAGCAGACGGGGATGATCAGCAGACCGGTCAACAGGTAGACGAGTTCCAGCTTGGAGAACATCGGGCCGCCGCTGACCTTCGAGAAGATCTGCGGATTGGAGCGGAGCAGCCAGATCGTGGCGGCAACGCCGAGCACGAGGTGCGCGATCAGGGAAATCATGCCCTGCAGTATTGCCGCCGGCACCGTCCGTTTTGTCATTTTTGACATTTCTCGGCGAGGCGAGGCGCATCATGAATGAGCTTCGGGCCGGAAGGACGCGGATATGACCAGAATCCCTGGGCGTGCTGTCGTTGTGGGCGGCTGCGTGTGATGGCAGAAACCAACGACGTTCCCGACTTCGAGGCGCTGTCGACACTGCCGCCGGACCAGCCGGTGCTGATGGTCAACCTGTTGAAGTTCCGGTCGGAGGGCGGCCGCGAGAGCTACCGCCGGTACGGCGAGGCCGTCGGTCCGCATCTTGCGCGGGTGGGTGCGCAGGTCCGCTACGGAGGAGCGACGCCGGCGGTGATTCTCGGCGAGGGCGCCCGTCCGTGGTGGGACGCGATCCTGGTGGTGGAGTATCCCTCGCCGGCGGCGTTCGTCGAGATGGTCACCGATCCCGACTATCTCCAGGTGCACCGGCACCGGGTGGCCGCGCTCGATCGCGGCGACCTGATCGCGACAACGGTGTGGTCGCCGGCGACGGGCGGGTGAGACCCGCGGACGGACACCGCCGACCGTCTGCTTTATGCTGTGCTGGCTACGGCTGGGGTCCGGACGGGTCCTGCTGAGCTTGCCGTGGCGCCTGACCCTGCATGATGGAGGCGAATATGCAAGTTGCTGGCCGCGATATGAGCACGATTGTGAAATCTGTGCTCGACCGGAGGCACTACATCGCGGCGCGCAATATGGTTCGCCTTTACGAGCACCCGGCGGACATGTTCCGGCGGTATCTGACGGGTACCGGGACGTATCCGACCACCGTGCGCGTGAAGACGCCGTTGTCGTGGCTCGAACTCAACCTGCACACGCCGCACGACGTGCTCACGGTCAATGAGATCTTCTGCCGCGACGATTATCTCGCCGACGCGGCCGACAAGGTGGTCGTTGACTTCGGGTCGAACATCGGAATCTCGGCCGCCTACTTCCTGTCCCGCGGCCCGGAGACATTCACCTATCTGTTCGAGCCGCTGCCGGCCAACATCACCAAGCTCAAGGAGAACCTCAAGCGCTTCGAGGGCCGCTACAGGCTCGACGAGGTCGCCGTGGGTCCCGACGATGGCGAGGTCTCCTTCGGCTGGGAGGAAACCGGCCGGTACGGCGGCGTCAACGCGGAGATGGCCAACACGTTGACGGTGATGTGCCGCAATTCCACCAAGGTGCTCGAAGACGTCATCGCCGAGCACGGCACCATCGACATCCTCAAGGTCGATATCGAGACGCTCGAAGAGGCGGTCATCGATGCCATCCCGCTGGACGCGGCGCGCAAGATCAAGAAGATCTACGTCGAGTTCACCTTCACCCATAACCCGCTCGCCGCGACGCACGACCTCCGGCAGTACGGCACCATCGCGCAGTTCACCAACAAGGGCCACTAGGCAGCGACCTCGAAGAATCCCGCCCGCGCCGCAGTCTCGGCAAGTCGGCCGGCAGTCTCGTCGAACAGGTAGGGCTTGACGCCGCTTTGCCCAGATGTTGTGGTTAGCCTTACCTAATCAAAGGGAGGGCGACTTCATGCGAGCGGCTTTGACGATGACGGCGGTTGTGACCGTCGGTACGTTCCTCGGTGCCGGCGCGGCGGCGGCGGCGCCCGTCCCGCCCGTACCCAACGCCGACCAGCTGACGTCGCAGTTGCGCCAGGTCCTCAACCCCGGTGTCAGTGACTCGGAGCGGGCCGCGGCGCTGCAGGGGGGACAGGCTGCCGTCCCGACCGCAAACAACATCGCGGCACAGATGGACCGCTACGACTCGATGATCTCGTGGAATGTGCAGGACCCGGCGCTCAATGGTAGTCAGCTCGATGCGCAGCTTGCGGTCACGTTGCCGCTGTTCGGTACCCGCACCCACCCGATCTACTGGGTGCCGATTGACGGCGCCTGGAAGCTCAGCAATGCCTCGGCATGCGTGATCGCGACCCAGGTGGCCGGCACCGACTGCACTGTCTAGTGCTGGCAGCTAGGCTGGCAGGCCGGGCACCAGTAGGTGACGCGCTCGCCGCCGTTGTCGGTTGCGACGCGCGTGCCGCAGCGCCGGCAGGGTAGTCCGGCGCGGCCGTACACCCACAGTTCGCGGCCCCGCCGGGTGTCGCCCGTGGTGGTGCGGTTCGACCGGAACCGGTTGGCCCACAACATCTGTTGCGCCCGGGTGACGACCCGCAGCGGATCGGTCAGCGCGCCGACGGGCCGGGCGGGCAGCTGACCGAACACGAAGCACAGTTCGTTGGCGTACACGTTGCCGACGCCGGCCATCACGCGCTGATCCAGAAGCGCCTCGGCAAGCGGCCGATCCGGGTCGGTCGTCAGGTTGGCCGCCGCGGTGGCCGCCGACCAGTCCGTCCCCAGAAGATCCGGCCCGAGATGCGCGACGGCTTCGAGATCAGTTGCGCGCTCAAGGATTTCGAGTACCCCGAGGTCGACGCCGCTGGCCGTGACGTCGTCGGCGGCCAGGACGATGCGCACCTTGTGCGCGGCCGCGCGCACCGGGCCGATCCGCCAGCTGCCGTCCATCTTCAGGTGCGAGTGGATGCTGGCGGCGCCGGCGCGGATGAACAGGTGCTTGCCGCGACTGAGCACCTCGTCGACCCGCTCGCCGGACAGGTCGACCGCAGCGAACCGGGGCACCCGAACATCGCATCGGGTCAACGTCTTGCCCACCAGCGCATCGCGCAGCGCCGTCGCTGTCTGAAAGACGGTGTCGCCCTCGGGCATTCGCCTGTCTCCGTCAGCGCAGCCGCAGGCCGCGGGGCGTCCTGGCGAAACCGGCCGCGCCCAGCGCCACGGCCGCCGCCGAATCGCGGTTGTCCAACACCGGCACCCCGTCGATGCGTTCCACCAGCAGTGAATCCAGTCGGCGCGCGGTCACCAGGTCCGCAAGCGCCGCCGCCGCGGCGTTGTTCACCTGTGGGTCGGCGGTGAAACTCAACAATGACCGGCCTCCGCGTTCGACGAACCAGACCAGCTCTCCGTCGACGAGCGCCACGAGTGCACCGGCTTTGCGACCCGGCCGGTGCGCGTTGTCGGCATCGCGCACCGGCCAGGGCAGCGCAGCGCCATACGGGTTGGCGGGATCGGATGCGGCCAGCACCACCGTGGTGGTCTCGGCCCGCTCCCGGGCGGGACCACTGTCGATGCCGCCGGCGTACGTGCGCAGCCGGTCGACGGTCGCGGCCGTCGAGAACTGTGCCCCGCCAAGCGATTCGACGAAGTAGCCGCGTTGGCACCGCCCGGCGTCCTCGAGCGCGGTCAGCACCTTGTACAGCATCGCGAACCCGCCGGGAACATTCTCGGCGGCCACCGCGCCCCGGGTCAGCACGCCGTAGCGGCCCAGCAGCAGCTCGGCCTGGAAGTGGGCGCGGAGCGTCGAGTCCGGTTCAGCGGCCGGCAGCGCCGACCATCGGCCGCCGACCGTCGGATCGGTGCTGCGCGTCTGAGCATGCGCGACGCTGTAGCGGCTCATTCGCGGGGCACGGCGGTGCCGATGGGCCGGCGTGCCGGAGCGGCGGGTGCCCGACAGCAGCGCCCGCACCGGTGCGAACGTGTCCCCGGTCGCCCTTCCCGACCAGATCAGTTGCCACAGAGCCTCTTTGAGTGCCTCCGCGCTGACGTTGTCGATGCTCAACTGCCGGAAGAAATACGCCCCGCCGTTGTCGAGTGCGTCCAGGATGGCCCGATGCGTGTCGGTCAGGTCCAGGTCGGTCGGCGGCGTCAAGGTCAGCGGCGCGTTGTCGGCCGGGTGGAATGCCACCCAGCCGTCCGAGGAACCCGATGATCCGCCGGCGATCGGACCCATGCCCGACCAGATGACCTCGCCGGAGGCCAGCAACTCGTCGAGCATGGCCGGTGTGTAGTCCCGCACCCGCTGGCCGAACACCAACCGCTCCACCGCCGAGGCGGGGATGGCCACACCGGCGAGTTGGTCGATCACGGCGGCCAGGCCCTCGACGCCCGAGGTCGCCGCCGCGCCCACCTGCTGCCAGGCCGGCAGGAACCGGGCGTAGGCCGCGGTGTCGACCGGTTCGACCTGTGCGCGCAGCGCGGCCAGCGACCGGCGCCGCAGGATGCGCAGGACCTCGCCGTCGCACCACTGCTCGGATCCCGCGAGATCGGTTGCCGTGTCGGTGAATTCACCACGGGTCAGCTTCCGGTCAGCGACGAGCCTGCCCAGCACGTCGCCGGCCACCCGCAGGCCCAGCCCGAAGCGGGCGGCCGCGTCGGCGGTGGTGAACGGACCGCGGGTGCGCGCGTAGCGCCCGAGCAATTCGCCGAGTGGGTCGGCGACCGCTTCGGTGAACGTCGCGGGCACGCCGACCGGGACCGCGACACCCACACCGTCGCGCAGCCGCCCGATGTCCTCGATGGCGACCCACCACGCCCGGCCGGCGAAGGAGACCGGCAGCGCCCGCCGCGCCGCCCGCAGCCCCTCCAGCCAGGCTCCGACGTCGGTTGCGGTGCTCCGTTCGGCGATCTCGTCCTCGGTCAGCGGACCCAGCAGGCGCAGCAGGTCGGCGACGGCTTCGGCGTCGCGGGCGGCGCGGTCGGGCGTCAGGTGCTGCAGTTGACGCGAGGTGGTGGCCACCACGTCGGGGTCCAGCAGTTCGCGCAGTTCGACCCGGCCCAGCAGTTCGGCGAGCAGCGCGGTGTCCAGCGACAGCGCGGCGGCGCGACGTTCGGCCAGCGGGCTGTCGCCCTCGTACATGAACGCCCCGACGTAACCGAACAGCAGGGACGCCGCGAACGGCGACGGGGTGGCGGTCTCGACTTCCAGCACCCGCACCCGGCGTGCCGCGATGCGGCCCATCAGGTCGGTCAGCGCGGGCACGTCGTAGACGTCCTGCAGGCATTCCCGCACGGCCTCCAGCACGATCGGGAAGTCCGGGTGCCGGCGTGCCACGTCGAGCAGTTGAGCCGCGCGCTGGCGTTGGTGCCACAGCGGTGAACGCTTGCCCGGGTGGCGTCGCGGCAGCAGTAGGGCGCGCGCCGCGCACTCGCGGAACCGGGACGCGAACAGCGCCGAACCACCGACCTCTGCGGTGACCAGGGGTTCGACCTCGTCGGCGTCGAACACGAAAAGGTCTGCACCCGGCGCGGTTTCGCCGGTATCCGGCAGCCGGACGATGATGCCGTCATCGGAGGCCGTCGGCTTCTCGTCGATGCCGTAGCGCTCGTAGAGTCGCTTGCCGACCATCAGGGCGAGCGGGCCGTGCACCCGCAGGCCGTAGGGGGAGTGCAGGATGATCCGCCAGTCGCCGAGTTCGTCGCGGAACCGCTCGACCAGCAGCGTCGCATCCGAGGGTACTGTGCCGGTGGCGGTGCGCTGTTCGTCGAGCAGCCGCCACAGGTTCTCCGTGGCGAAGTCGTCGAAACCGATTGTCCGGCAACGCTCGTCGAATGCGCTGCGGTCGAGGCGGGCGGCCTCGCCGGTGAACGCGCCGACCGCCGCGCCGAGTTCGGCAGGGCGCCCGACGCCGTCGCCGCGCCAGAACGGCAGCCGTGCCGGCTGACCCGGAGCGGGAATCACCAGCACCCGGTCGTGGGTGATCTCGGTGATCCGCCAACTGGTGGCGCCCAGCGAGATGACGTCGCCGGGGCGCGACTCGTAGACCATCTCCTCGTCGAGTTCGCCGACCCGGGAGGGCTTTTCGGAGTCGGCGTTGCTCGCCAGGTACACCGTGAACAGGCCGCGGTCGGGGATGGCGCCACCCGAGGTGACGGCCAGCCGCTGCGCACCGGGGCGCGCGGTCAATGTCCCGGTGTCGCGGTCGTAGACCAGGCGGGGCCGCAGTTCGGCGAAGTCGGTGGACGGGTACTTGCCGGACAGCAGATCGAGGGTGGCCTCGAAGGCCGCGCGCGGCAGCGTGGCGAACGGCGCGCTGCGGCGCACGGTGTCGAACCATTCGTCGGCGTCGACGGGTTCCAGCGCGCAGGCGGCCACGGTGTGCTGGGCCAGCACGTCGAGTGGGTTGGCCGGCACGTGCAGCGTCTCGATCTGCCCGTCGAGCATCCGCTGCACACTGACCGCACAGCTGATCAGGTCGGTGCGGTGCTTGGGGAACAGCACGCCCTGGGAGATCTCGCCGACCTGGTGGCCGGCGCGTCCGATGCGTTGCAGTCCGCTGGCCACCGACGGCGGCGCCTCCACCTGGATCACCAGATCGACCGCACCCATGTCGATGCCGAGTTCCAGGCTCGAGGTGGCAACCACCGCCTTGAGTCGGCCCGACTTCAGCTCGTCTTCCACGTCGGCGCGGGTCTCCTTGGACACCGAGCCGTGGTGCGCGCGTGCGAGAACCGGTTCGGCGCCGTACGTCTGGCCGCTGGCCATGATGTGCGCGGGGGCGCCGCCGGCCACCCCCGGGTTGCGCCCGGCCCAGCTCGAGGCCGGTGCGCTCGGCGTGAATCTCGTTGAGCCGTGAGGTGAGTCGCTCGGCGAGGCGGCGGCTGTTGGCGAACACGATCGAACTGCGGTGCGTCTCGATCAGGTCGACGATGCGTTCCTCGACGTCGGGCCAGATGGAGTTGTTCTCCAGGTTCGCCATATCCGGCACCGGAACCTGCACCTTGAGGTCGAACGTCTTGGCCGCCGGCGGCGCCACGATGGTGGTGGGAGCGGCCCCGGCGTGGCTGCCGGACAGGAAGCGCGCCATCTCCTCGGGCGGGCGCACCGTGGCCGACAGGCCGATGCGCTGCGCGGGGGTGGCCAGCATGGCGTCGAGGCGTTCCAGCGACAGCGCCAGATGCGCGCCGCGTTTGGTGCCCGCGACCGCGTGCACCTCGTCGACGATGACGGTCTGCACCGTCGCCAGCGTTTCGCGGGCCGCCGAGGTCAGCATCAGGAACAGCGATTCCGGGGTGGTGATGAGGATGTCGGGCGGCTTGGCGATCAGCTCGCGGCGCCGATTGGGTGGGGTGTCG
This sequence comes from uncultured Actinomycetota bacterium, assembly GCA_963779655.1. Taxonomy (GTDB): domain Bacteria; phylum Actinomycetota; class Actinomycetes; order Mycobacteriales; family Mycobacteriaceae; genus Mycobacterium. The sequence goes on from CAVZZD010000008.1 coordinate 27,898, forward strand.
CCGGACCGCACGCCCACGCTGATGTCCGGCGGCGGTTGGTCCCGTCGCTCCGCGATCCGGGCGATGCCCGTCAGCGGTGTGCGCAGGTTGCGCTCGACGTCGACAGCCAGCGCCTTGAGCGGGGAGATGTAGAGCACCCGGGTGCCCGGCGCGGCGGATTCCCGGGGCCGCCCGGCGGGCGGGCCAGCCGGTCGAGGGCCCACAGGAACGCGGCCAGTGTCTTGCCCGACCCGGTAGGGGCGATGACCAGCGTGTCGTGGCCGTCGGCGATGGCCGCCCAGGCCTGTGCCTGCGCGGGTGTGGGCTGCACGAAGGTGCCCGCGAACCACTCCCGCGTCAGCGGGCTGAAGCGGTCCAGCGGATCCGGCGGGGCATTGGCGGTTCGGGCCACCCCACCATGGTGCCAAGGCCCACCGACAAAGTGGATATGTCGGCCGTTGCCCCGGATAGGATGCGCTGGTGGTAGCGGGGGACTGGCAGCCGCATGTTCCGGCCGCCACCGTTGGGCGACCCGACTTTCACGGCGCCGTGGTCGGACGTCCCGACGTGGTCGGCCCGCTGCTGGATGCTCGTGACGGAACCCTCGTCGTCGTCACCGCACCGGCCGGTTACGGCAAGACGACGGCCGTCCGGCTGTGGGATGAGGTCGACGAACGTCCGTTCGCGTGGCTGCGGATCGATCACCTCGACGACGATCCGGCCCACTTGCTGTTGCACATCGCTACGGCCGTTGCCGGGGTGCATCCGCTCGATCGCGACGTGCTGCGCTACCTCCGCGGCCCGGGGCGCTCGCCGCTCACCGATCTGGTGCCCGCGCTCGTACGTGCGCTCGAGCACTGCGGGCCGCTCGTGATTGTGCTCGACGACATCGACGCGCTGTCGGACCCGACTGCCGCCGACACCCTGCGGGCACTGGTCGACACGGCGCCGCAGGCCACCACGGTGGCGCTCCTCGGCCGGCGCCCGCCTCCACTCGAGTTGGCCCGGCGGCGGCTGCTGAACACCGTTGTGGAGATCGGCATCGGCGAGTTGAAGCTGTCCGGTGAACAAGCGACCGCCGCGTTCAAGGCGGTGAGCGGGTCGGCCGATGAAGGTGCGGCCCGGGCGGTGCACGACAAGTGCGAAGGCTGGGCGGCCGGTGTCGTGCTGGCGGCGCGTGCGTTTCGCGACGGTGCCGACGTCCACCTGCTCACCGGGCGGCATCGACTCGTCGCGGACTATCTTCTCGAAGAGGTGCTGGCTCAACTCGATTCCGCGACGACGACGTTTCTCATGGAGTCGGCGGTTCTCGACACGTTCTGTGCCGCACAGCTGGATGTGGTGTTGCAACGCGACGATTCTGCGCGGATGCTGGCGGCGGTCATCCAATCGGGCAACCTGTTCCTGATTTCCCTTGACGCGGAACGTATCTGGTTCCGGTATCACAGGCTGTTCGCTGACCTGTTGCGCGCCCGTCTCCGCGATTCGCAGCCTGAGCGGCTGCGGGGGTTGGCGACGCGCGCCGCGGACCTGCTGGAGCGCGAGGGTGACATCGACGGGGCGCTGGTGTCCGCGCTGGTCGGCCGGTGACCGGGCGCGAGCCGCCGGACTGGTCGGCCGCGAGGCCGTCCGACTGGGTTTCGACGGACGGGCCGGCGTGCTGGCGCGGCGCATCGCTCTGCTCGACGAACAGACCTTCGCGGACTATCCCGACGCCGCGATCGCCCGCGCCTGGCTGGGGGTGTCGACCGGGGAGGCCGACCTGATCCAGCGATCGCTGATGATGGCCCACCGGGCCGACCGTGGCGAGCCGCTCGCGGACGGCACACCGTCGGTGAGTGTGGCGGCGGCACTGGTGGGTTCGCTTGTCGGCGTCGGCGGGGTGCGCGAAGTCGTGCGGCACGCGCAAGTCGTGCGAGATGCCGGCGACCACCTGGTGAACCCGTGGTGGGGCGCGGCTACCGTGATGAAAGGCGCCGCGATGTCGATGCTGGGCGAAGCCGCCCACGCCCGTGTCCTTTTGGAGGCCGCGTTGCCGGTGGTCGAGGACCTGCCCGGCTTCCGGGCCGCCGCCCTGGCACACCTGGCGCTGATGGATCTCACTGCCGGCGATGACGCGGCCGCCACCGAGCGAAGCACTGCCGCACGTGACATCGCCGACCGGTACGACCTGTGCGACGTGGTGCCGATGGTGGTGGTGTACGCGGCCAACGCTGTCATCGCCGCGCGACGCGGCGATGGTGACAGCGCGCGGGCGGCCATCGAGGCGACCGAGCGCCTGCTGACCAGGTTGGGCAATCTGGCGGCGCGCACGGCACTGCTCGGCCACGGCCTGCTGGCCTGGACCGCGGCGGTGATCGGCGACACCGAACTCCTTCGGCGGCATCTGAAAGCCGCGGAAGCGCCGGCCGGCGCGAACCCGATGCGCTGGGTCTGTTACGCAGGCTGGACCGCGTCCGGGTACTGGCGGCAGGCGGGCAGCACCGTCCCCTGACCGCCGCCGAACTGCGGCTGCTGCCGTACCTGGCGACTCACCTGTCGCTGCAAGCGGATCGCCGACGAGCTGATGATCGGACGTGAGACGGCCAAGAGCCAGGTCGACGTCGATCTACCGCAAGCTCGCGGTGTCGTCGCGCGCGGCGCCGTCGCCGAAGCGAAAAGAGTTGGCCTGATTGATCATTGAGGGCCAACGCCGGTATAGGTCGCCGAGGTCGGTGAAGCCGCCCGCCTGCGTCGGCCTATGACATCGTCGCGAGATTGCGCCAGAGGTTCCGCAGGCTGTCGGTGCCGCCGAAGAGCGTGGTGAAGTGGGTGGAGTCGATCAGCACGATGTCGCCGGCGCGGTCGCCGGCGGGCGGCATCCAGACCAGCGCGTTGAACTCGGTGTTGCCGGCGGCGGTGAACGGGTGGGGCCGGTCGAGGTCGACGGGTTGGCGGCCCAGGACGCGCAACCCGTCGCTCTCCGGCGCGGTCAGCTCGTAGTGCGGCAGGTGCGGGTGGAAGTTCAGCGTCGGAACATCGGCGAGCAGTCCCGGGGTGTCGAGATCCCGGTATGCGGTCAGGGGCGCGATCTCCTTCGTAGCGGCGACGGCGGCCGGGCGCAGACCCCAGGTGTTGTGGATGGGCACGTCGAGCTCGCGCATCAGTGATCGGGTGTACTGGCTGAAGCGCTGCCGGCGCGGCACGAGTCGGTCCCCGTGGTGTTCGTATTCCATCTGGCGCTGGGCGATGTCGTCGGTGAAGCCGACGTCGTGGTGCGGCGCAAGCAGCAGACAGGTTCCTTCGCGGCGCAGCCAGCTGCGAATCGCCTCGATCTCGGCCGCTGCGGCTTCCAGCCCGGAGGTGAGGTGGTCGAGGCCGAACACCATCAGGGTGTCGGTGTCGTCGAGGATGCGCTCGTCGATGGGTTGGGGGTAGCCGGCCTGGTCGACCCGCTGGAACACCGCGACCGGGTGCCCGGTCACCTCGCCGGCCAGGTCCTGGAACGCCAGCGCGGAGCGATGGAAGAGCTCCAGCGTCCCGGCGATGCCCTGCAGGAAGTTCGCCGCCTCGAACTCGGGCGTCTCGTAGCCGGGCCACAGCACGTTTCGTACCTCGGTCATGGTGGAGAAGCGGTTCTCCATGGCCGCCGGATCCCGCTGGGCTTCCCAGGGATAGCTCCACGTCCAGTAGATGCTCATGCGGCGCCGCCCGTCGCGCGGGCGCGCGATGTGGTCCTGGTTGTACGTGCGGGCGGGCCGAGATGCGGTCATCGTGCTGTCCTACTTCTGGGATGAGGCGAGGTAACGCAGGGCGGCCAGACCGGGCAGGAAGAAATACGCACCGCCCGTCAGCGTCGTGAAGGCCGGAATTCCCTTGTGCACCTTGCGGATTGGGCGCTTCGGCACGGTGAAGTCCAAGGTGCCGTCCTGGGATGCCGCAGATCGGGATCGTGTTCGTTGCCGAGTTCGTGGAAAGTCTTGTCGTTGATCCACACGTTTTGGGCGAACTCGAACTGGCGGACCAGGCTCGCGCAGATGATGAACGCGGCGATGCCGCGGTCGACCCCGTCGTCGGGTGCGCCGTCGGGCAGGGCAGGGCCGTAGGTGGCACCGCGGCGGATCATCCGGCGGCGGTTCATGTAGTGGGCGGTGTCGCGCGGATTGAGCCGCCGGGCATGCGATCCCAGCGGGCAGGCGTAGCCGTGCGGGTCCATCTCCTTGTAGTTGAAGTCGTTGTTGCGCATCGGATCTGCGCCGAGCTCAGGGTCGTCGGCGTCGGGCGCCAACACCAGCGGTGCGCCGCTGCGCCAGCGGCCCATGAACTTCGCCGCCAGCAGTTCCTGCTCTTCCGGAGTGTCGGCGTTGGCGCCCAGGTACTCGCGGAACGCGCCCGACGTGTTCCTGCAGCCGCCGGTAAGCCATGTAGCTGCCGTTGCGTGAAAGAACTTCGGGCTGCGGAAGATTCGGGACGGGCCCGTCCTCGTCGGGGTAGCCGAGGATGAACTCGCCCGGTTCCAGCGCAGCACCCGACCCGGGTGTGGGTTCCTCGCCGGAGCCCTTCATCACCGGCTGCGAAAGCCGGTCCCGGAATCCGAAATGGTCGTGGGCGTAGTTGAACGGCGGGCTGGCGTTCAGGTCGAGGTAGGACAGACTGCGCACGCCCGGAGAGCGTGCGAGCAGCTTGTCGTGTTCGCCGATGCAGCGGCGGTACTCCTCGTCGTCACGGGCGAACAGAATGGCGATGGCGTGCAGGTCATCGCCGGCCAACCCGCCGACCCAGTGCTCCGGGGCAGCGGTCCCGGTGTCGCCGAGGATATCCGCGCGCGCCGCCATACCTTCCCGGAACTCGTCGGGAAAGGTGGCCAGTGCGTCCTCCGGCACGCCGAGCGCGCGCAGGCCATTCCAGGTGAAGGCCAGCGTGACCCAACGTTTCGAGCGGTCCATCGTGTCGCGCGCGTCGGTGGCCGACTGCACCGTGACCAACATTTCGGTCAGCCACGCCTGCCCGGCGGCCGCGTTGTCGAAGGACAGGAATTCGTAGCGCCCGGTGATCGCCGGCGTGCGGGTCAGCAGGATGTGCTGGATATCGTCGAGTTCGAGGGTCACTGCATCTGGTCGAGCATGTCCGAGAAGGCAGCCTTCAGCCGCAGGGCCTTCTTGATCTCGTCAGCGGTGGCGTACGGATACTCGCCGTACTCCAGGAAGCTGGGGCACTGGTGGTCGCGGACGAACTTGATGAACGCCTCGGGGTTGGTCCTTCCAATCCTCGGGAAACCCTTCGAGATTGGGTGAAGATGGTCGTGATGCCGGTCGCACTGAACAGCGCGACGGCGTCCTCGGTGTATTTGTCGAAGTCGGTGTCGAAGATGCCCATGGTATTGGAAGTGCAGGCCAGATCCGACATCGAAGAGCATCCACCGCAAGTAGTGCAACTTGAGTGGCGCCAGAGCCTCCGGACTTGCTGCGATGGTCTCTTCGATCGGTCTTTCCGTACGCTCGGACCACGTCCTCGCGGCCCTCCTTGACCTTCGCGATGATCGAGAAGCCGTAGCAGGCCGGCGTCCGCGGGTAGACCGGGCCGTAGCGGCCGCGTTCCAGTTCGTAATACCCCTCCGCGGGGATGGCCTTTGCCGCTGGTTTGGACCAGAGGTTTTCGTCTGCGGACATCGTCACGCCTTCCCCGTTTAGCGGTCGCGAGCAACCGACACCGACCACCGGACCGTACACCTGTCGTCGCCCAGACGGGGGGGATAATGCGCTGCGTGACATCCCCCAGATTGGGGGATGGCCGGGGCGCACCCCGGCTTTATGATTCGCGACGAGTGGCGGGGATTCGGCGTGCTTGACAGCGATGCTCAGGCACGCGGTAGGGAGACAATCATGAGGGTGACGCATGCGCTTGCGGTGTCGGGCTTGGCGCTCGGCGCCATCGGCGCCGGTCTTTTCAACGCGCCGTCGGCCAGTGCCGATTGCGTGAGTTCTGGAGGAACCACGCTCTGTTCACAGGGCGAGGCGCGCGGATCCGATAGCGGTAATGGTCCCAGCGGGAGCGTGTACACCCCGTACCCATGCGAGTACGACTGGTACTGCGACGACGTGAACTGGGACGTCGACCTCGACCCCGGTCCCATCGGCCCTGACGTAGGGCTGCCGGGCCGTCCCGGGAACCGGCCGGGCATTGGTCGCTGAGTTCTACGAATACCCTGCGTCCTATTGAGAAACGTCTGACCAAGGAGCTCGAATGTCGTTCTTCGCCCGATCCTTGTTTGCCGGTGCAGCCGTGAGCGCAATGTTGATCGGAGGCGCCGCGACGGCGTTGGCCGACGACGCACCGCCGCCGCCGGCCCACCCAACTGCACCGCGGCCGATCTGGCCGGGGTGATGTCCGGAGTGTGGGCCGGCACCTCGGTTTATCTGTTCACCCACCCGGACGTCAACGCCTTCTTCACTGGCCTCAAGGGCCAGCCCGGGGACTAGATCCGGGACCAGGCGCAAGAGCTACATGGACGCCAATCCGCAAGTGCGCGCTGAGCTTCAGGGAATCCGCCAGCCCGCCGCTGACTTCCGCAGCCGCTGCGGTTAGCCGGCCGCCCAGCGGCTATCGGTTGCCCAGGCTACGTGCGCGCAGGAATCGGGGTTCAGCCCAGCGACCGTTGGTAGCGGCGCATCCCGGCGATCCAGCGGTCGTAGTCCGAACCTTTGTGCCGGTACATCTCGAGCACCTGCGGATGCGGTAGCACCAGGAACCGGCCCGCCCGCACCGCTTCGACCGTCAGCGCGGCAACCTCGTCCGGGCTGATCACGTTGCCCGAGCGCAGGACTGACTCCGCGCCGACCCGGGCCGCCGGCTCGGCGTGGGCGCGGACCGATTCCAGCAGCGGCGTGTCCACGCCGAGCGGGCATACGCAGCTGACCCCGATGCCGTCGTCGCCATAGGTGATGGCCAGCCACTCGGCGAACCCGACCGCGGCGTGCTTGGTGACGGCGTAGCCGGCGCTCCCGAGCTGGGTCAGCAGTCCGGCCGCCGACGCCACGGCGACGAAATACCCGCCACCGCGCGAGATCCAGCCCGGCACCAGGATTTCGGCGGCGCGGATGTGGGCGCGCAGGTTGATGTCGAGGATGCGATCCCAGTCGCCCTCGGTGCCGAGGCCGGTCGCGCCGATGATGCCGGCGTTGGCGACGTAGATGTCCACCGGGCCGAACTCGCCGGCTGCCGCGTCGCACAGCGCCTCGATGCCGGATACCGACGACGCGTCGGCGCGCACCGCAACCACGGATCCACCCGCTTCGCGGATCCGCGTCGCCGTCTCCTGAGCGCCCGCGTCGTCGACGTCGCCGACCACCACCCGGGCTCCCGCCGCGGCCAGCGCCGTCGCGAGCGCCCGGCCGATCCCTGATCCGCCTCCGGTGACGACCGCGACGGTTCCGGTGATCTCCACATCAGCCTCCGAGTGCCACGATCGACCACGAAACACCGGCAACCGCATGGCATTTGGCGTCCGGGTCGGCATGCAACAGTGATCCGGCGACGTGTCGCGCGGACGTCGACGCCACGATCCGGTCCGACGCGTTGACGACGACGAGTTCCGCGTGATAGCGCCGGTTGGCCACGATGAGCCGGCGTTCGAGTTCGTCGACGGACAGGTCGGCACCGGCCACCCCGACGAACCGGCCGTCGACGGTCACCGGGACTGTCGCGGTGACGATGTAGTCGTTGATCCCGTTGAAGTCGACGTACGGTCCGACCAGGCTGCGCCGCGTGCCGTTCCGTGGTGCGAGGTACCAATCGGCGCCGGTGTAGTCGTAGAAGTCCAGGCTGTCCTCGTCGAAGTCGAAGACGGCTGGGCCGATCGCTCCGGTGTCGTCCAGCGCCCACCAGTCGATCCACAGCCTGGCATCCATCAGCAGGCCCGGAGCGAGCACCACGCCGGCGCCCTTGAGCAGTCCGCCGCCGTTGCGGAGCGCGGTCACCAGTCGAGGCTGAATGGCCGCGACGTCTCGGGTGGTCGGCGCGTCCGCGTCGAATCTGTGGAAGCAGTCGGCGAGTTCGCGCCGCGATCGACTGCGCTTCGGCGAACACACCGTCCACCATTTCGGCCACGGCGTCGATGACCGGCGCCGCGTTGCCGAGGACGGTTCCGGTCACGAACCCAACAGTCGCATATGCAGCGCGATCAGACGCTGCAAATCGGCGTCAACCCGGGCTTCGGCAACGGATTGCGCCGCAGCGCCGTCGGCGGCGCCGATCGCGGTGATCAGTTCCCGGTGGCTTGCGGCGGCCTGTGCGGGGTCAAGCGTCAGTGGACCGGGGGCCGCGCTGTCAGCGGGCGGCAACCAACGCAGGTCATTGACCTCGGCCTGCAGATGCATCTCGGCGCGAGTCAGTCGTACCGACTGCGATGCAGCGGCCACCTCGATCAGGAACCTGCCGTCGATGCGCATCCGCTCGCCGAGGGTGCCTGCCTGCTCGAGGTGATCGATGTGGCTGCTCAGGCGCGTGACGAAATCCGGCGTGCCTCGTTCTGCGGCCAGCCGACTGGCCTGGCCCGACACCGCGCGCTGCATATCGGCCAGGTCGACCAGTTCGTGGCTGCTCATCCTGTACAGACGATCCCGGGCCGCCACCGCCGAGGCCTCCGCGTTGAGTCGGACAAAGCTGCCGCCCCGGTGGCCGCGCCGGGTTTCCACCAGACCGCGTTGCTGAAGCTGGGACAGCGCTTCGCGCAGCGTCACCAGCGAAACCCCGAGATCGGCGGCCAGGTCCTGCTGCGCGGGGAGTTGCTCACCGTCGTGCAGCATGCCCAGCGCCATGGAGTCGGTGAGCCGTTGCACCACCGCCTCAACCCGGCCACCGGGCAGCACCGGGGCGAATACGGCACTCCTGGCGAGCGCCGACAACCTCAAGCCCGGCACCTTCTCCAACCCTCCGTCCCAAGGTCAGCCCGGAGCTTATCGGATCGGGCGCTCGATTGGGGTTTGCCAGTCACCAGGGCAGGATCGGCGGCGGGTGCTTGGCGGCCGTCTTCGGATATGCCGGACGCGGTCGTTCGACGGGCTGCCCTGGGCCCTCGTCGAGTTCGCTGTCCTCGCCGGCCACCAGGGTTTCGTAGGAGAAGTGGTCGTGCATCCAGTCCAGGTGGTCGTTGCGGCACGCGATGATGCGCTCGGTGTCCCACAGCGGCATGTTCTGCTGTTTGAAGTGGGTGCCCATGATGTCGGGATCCACCTCGTAGACGTGCTCGATGCGCATGATCACACCGTCGGAGATGCGGGTGGCTTCCGGCCGCGCGTACTGCTGCTTGTAGACGAACTTCCGCATGGTCAGTCCTCTGTGCTGTCTTGATAGGCCTCGTCGAGCATCTGCTTGCCCGGATTCATGATGTTGTTCGGGTCGAGCATGCGTTTGATCTTCTTCATCACGTCCCAGCCGCCGCCCATCTCCTCGGGCACCAGCTCCGCGTCACCGATGCGGGTGGTGCCATGGCAGTTGCTCATCGAACCGCCGTATTTCAGTGACACCTTGGCCAGTTCGGTCTTGAACTTGATCCAGCCCGCCCAGTTGTCGTCGTTGAGTTGCTCCTCCCAGATCCCGATGTCGATCTCGGCGAGGTAGTCACCCCAGGGTTTGTACGAGGCGCTGGTGTAGCAGTAGATTCCCCAGTTGTCGAAGATGCCGTACTCGTCGATGTAGCGCTGCGCGATCTCGGTCCACTCCTCGCGGACCTTCGGCAGCACCGACCAGTTCAGGGACGCGTCCTCGCAGTGCCACGACATGGGCGCCACCTTGCCGCCGGGCACCCGACCGTGCAGGGGGTTGGCGTAGCGGTCGTGCCGGGACGCCCAGTCGCCGAGGGCCATGTGATCACCGGTGTAGCGGCCGCCTTCGGCGCGGCCCTTCTCCATCAGGATCTTCGACGCGGCGCTCACCTCCGCTTTGGTGCCGTAAAGTGCCGTCGCGACAATCGAATTCACCCATTCCGGCATCGGGATGAAGGCTTCGTCGTCTCGCCGCAGGTACTCCACCTTCTTCTCGTCGAACAGCACCGTGCCGGCCAGTGTGGCGATGCCCGAGGTGACGATGTGGTGCACGGTGCGGTGCGCCTTGAGGTAGTCGTCGAAGGCGAAGAACGCCGCGAACTCGGCCTCGGGTTTGGGCACCACCTCCAGCGTCGCCTCGGTGACGATGCCCAGGGTGCCCTGATGCCCCATGAACAGGTGCTTGAGGTGATAGCCCGTGGACGACTTGCGGATCTTCTTGCCTCCACCGTCGCCGACGCGGATGATCTCACCGGTCGGCAGGACGATCTCGAACGACATCGCCAGATCGCGGGAGTGTCCGAATCTCGTTCCCAGCAGCGAGAATCCGCTGCAGGCGATCCGGCCGCCGACCAGCGAGCACGGATAGGACGCCGGCGTATCGGGATGGAAAACGCCGTATTTGCCCAACTCCTCGTTGAGCTTCATCATCGAGATCCCCGGGCCGACGGTGACGCAGTAGTTCGCCAGGTCGATCTCTTTGATCTCGTTCATCCGCTTGACGTCGACGATGATCCCGCCGCGCAGCGGGACCGCACCGTCGTTCAGGCCGGTGCCGCCTGCCCGGGGCACCACCGGCACGCCCGCGCGGTTGGCCAGCTTCACGATCTCCGACACCTGCTCGGCGGTGCGCGGCAGAACCACTGCGGCGGGGATGAAATCGCCCCACCGGTGCACCGGGAACGGTGCGGGCACCCGAGTGCGGTTGACCCGGCTGGACACATTCGTCAGCACCGAGCCGGGCTCGTTCATGATCGCTTCGAGGTCGGCGACGACCGCCTCGTCCAGCGTCCGGACCGTGCCGGTGGTCACCGCGTCACCTCCAGATCCGAGGCGCCGCGGCGCCCGCCGATCTCGATGCCTGCCGACTCGGCGACCAACTCGATGATGTCGGCCACCTCGATGCCGACCTCGTGGCCCGCGGTGGCCAGCGGCCGCTCCGACCACACGCACGCACTGACGAGCATGTCGACGCCGAGTTCCTGTGCGCGCGCCAGCCGGGTGCGCGAGATCTCCTGGGTGATCTCGGGCTTCTCGATCGGCAGGCCGCCACCGCCACCGGAGCAGTACGACCACTGCGTGACGTGGTCGACGTCCTTGAATGTCAGGCCCGGAATGGAATTGAGGATGAACCGCGGTGCCTCGTGGATGTTCTTGCGCTTGTTGAGCCGGCACGGGTCGTGATAGGTGACGGTCTTGTTGATCGGCTTGTCCAGCTTGAGTTTTCCCTGTTTGATCAGGTCGGCGACCAGTTCGACGATCTGCACCACTTCGAAATCGAAGTCCGCGCCGAAGTAGGCGGGGTAGTCCTCGGTGAAGTGGATGTAGTCGTGCGGCTCGATGGCGATGATTCGTTTGACGCCCGACGCGCGCCAGTCGCTGACGTTGTGCTCGGCGAAGGCGCGGGACTGCTCGACGTAGCCCATCTCGGCGGCCGGGCCGCCACAACACCACTGCTCGTTCATCAGACCGAACTCGACGCCGGCCTTCTGCAGCACCTGGGCGGTGGCGCGGGTGTTCGACGTCCGGTAGAACGCGGCCTCGCAGTCGACGAACATGATGGTCTCGCCGCCGACCGGGATGTCCAGACCCTCGGCCCAGGCGCGGACGTACGGCTGGCCCTGCGGTTGGCCTTCGTCGGTGGTGCCCAGGACGGGCTCGTTCGTGAGTTCCTTGGTCAGCCGGTTCCACAACTTCCAGCCGTCGCGGTCCAGACCCTGGTCCACCATGAGTGCCCGCGCAGCGCGCACCACTTTGACCGTCTCGGTGCGGGCCTGGTAGAAGTCGCCGACGAAAAGAGTATTGGGGCAGCGGATCTCGCATCCGCCGCACTGCACGCAGTGCACATAGTCGTCGGCGACGTCCTCGATGTTCAGCAGGCCTTTGTCCATCGCGATGATGTTGGCCATGAACGCGGTGGGCGTGTGGTTCTCATTGCGGGTGACCTGGGTGACGGGGCACACCTCGCGGCAGAACTTGTGGCCGGAGGAGAAGCAGTTGTAGCCGTTCTCCCGCCAGCGATCGACGAAGTTCGCTTGGGCCTGCTGGTCGTTTGCGGTCCCGTGCCCATTGCTTTCGGCCATATTCGCCTCCCATTCGTGCGGGCGGCCCCGTCAGGGGCGCCTGCCCTGATCGATCAGGAACGAGGGTAGGACGACCCGCAAGATCAATATTCCGTTTTCAGAATTCTGGTAGCGATCTATTGATAACCTCGCTGGTCAGAACTAGCGTTTTGCAACGATCCGACGGCCGGGGCCGCCGGGCACCGAGCGAATGGAGAGCTCATGTCGGACACTCCAGGCCTGCGCCCGCGGGGCGGGGACGCACATCTTGAAGCCCTTGGTTACAGCGGCACGGATTTCCACCGGTCGATGAGCCTGTGGTCCAACATGGCCCTCGGCTTCACCTATCTGTCGCCGTTGGTCGGGGTCTACTCACTGTTCGCCTACAGCCTGTCGATCGGCGGTCCGCCCGCGATGTGGTGGATCGTCATTGTCGGCTGTGGTCAGTTCCTGGTCGCGCTCGTTTTCGGCGAGGTGGTATCGCAGTATCCGATCGCGGGTGGCATCTATCCCTGGACGCGCCGACTGTGGGGACGTAAGTACTCCTGGATGGTGTCATGGATCTACCTGTGGGCCGTGATCGTCACCGTCACCGCGGTCGCGGAGTTCGGCGGCGGCTTCGTTGCCGCGTTGTTCGGTTTCGACCTGTCCAAGGAACTCGAGTTGCTCACCGCCGTCGCGCTTTTGGTGCTGGCCCTGCTGATCAACTTCAGCGGTACCCACATGCTGGCGCGGGTGGCCAGGATCGGACTCGCGGCCGAGCTCATCGGCGTCATCGCCTTGGGCCTGTTTCTGCTGCTCTTCAAGCGGGCGAATTCGTTCTCGGTGTTCTTCGACTCCATGGGCGCCGGCGGGACAACGCCCTACGTCATCACCTTTCTGGGCGCCGCGTTGTCGGGCCTGTTCCTGTTTTACGGGTTCGAGGCATGTGGTGACGTCGCCGAGGAAGTCGACAACCCGACCCGGCGGATCCCGTTGGCGATGATGCTGGCGATCATCGTGGGCGGCGTCTCGGGCCTGATGTCCTACATCGGCTATGTACTGGCGGCGCCGAACCTACAGGACATCGTCGACGGCAACGACTCCGACCCGATTCCCAGCATCCTCGAGAGTTCCCTGGGCACAGTCGGTTCCAAGATATTCCTGTGCGTGGCGATCACCGCGTTCATCTCCTGTGTGCTGTCGCTGCAGGCGGCGGGCAGCCGGTTGCTGTACGCGTTCGCCCGCGACCGCATGCTTCCCGGCAGTAGCTGGCTGGCGAAAATGTCGGAGCGGCACTCGGTTCCGGCGAACGCACTGATGGTCGCCTGCGTCATCCCGATCCTGATCTGCCTCTACGTCTACGCGTTTCCCGACCAGCTGCCGCGGGTCACGGCGTTCGCGGTGCTGGGCATCTACATCGCGTTCCAGGCCGTGGTGCTGGCCGCGCTGCGCCAGCGCATGAAGGGCTGGCGCCCGGCCGGCGACTGGAACCTGGGCAAGTGGGGCATGGTGGTCAACGTGGCGCGCTCTGCTACGGCGTCTTCGCGATGATCCTGCTGCTCAAGCCGCCGCCGGGCACCGAGGCGTTCATGGACAAGTGGGTGGTGGCCATCGGCCTGGTCATCGTCGTCGGCAGCGGATTGCTCTACATGGCGATCGCGCGCCCCTACCAGTACTCGGACGACGTCGGCGAGGGCGACGCGGTCAAGGTCGCCGAGATGCTGCGGTCGATGCGCGCTAAGCAGTGACGCGCGTCAGCCGAACTGAACGCCTTGGGCCAGCGGCAGTTCCGATGAGTAGTTGACCGTGTTGGTGGCCCGGCGCATGTAGGCCCTCCACGAGTCGGACCCGGACTCGCGGCCGCCGCCGGTCTCCTTCTCGCCGCCGAATGCACCGCCGATCTCGGCGCCGGAGGTGCCGATGTTGACGTTCGCGATACCGCAGTCCGATCCGTCGGCGCCCATGAACCGCTCGGCTTCGCGGATGTCGGTGGTGAAGATGGCCGACGAAAGACCCTGCGGGACGGCGTTGTTGAGGGCGATCGCCTCGTCGAGGGTGTCGTAGGTGAGCACGTAGAGGATGGGGGCGAACGTCTCGTCGTGCACGATCGCGGTCTGCTCGGGCATCCGCACGATTGCCGGCTCGACGTAGTAGGACCCCTCGTCGAGATCCCGGCGGGCACCGCCGAACACCTCACCACCGTCGGCGCGGGCCTGTTCGAGCGCACCCACCATGTCGCGGTAGGACCGTTCGTGGATCAGCGGGCCCACCAGGGTGCCGTCGGCCGACGGGTCGCCCAACGGCAGGCTGCGGTAGGCGGTGGCGATCCGTTCGACCAGGGTGTCGGCGACCGAGCGGTGCGCGATCAGGCGGCGCAGTGTCGTGCAGCGCTGCCCGGCGGTACCCGCCGCGGAGAACACGATGCCACGCACGGCGAGGTCGAGGTCGGCTGACGGGGTGACGATCGCGGCGTTGTTGCCGCCCAACTCCAGCAGCACGCGGCCGAACCGCTGTGCGACGCGCGGTCCGACCTCGCGGCCCATCCGCACCGACCCGGTGGCCGACACCAGGGCCACCCGCGGATCGTCGACCAGGACCTGGCCGGCCTGCCGTCCACCGAGGATCAGCCGGCTGACCTCGCGCGGCGCGCCGACGTCGGTGGCGGCGCGCTCGATCAGGGCCTGGCAGGCGATCGCGGTCAACGGGGTCAGGTCCGAAGGCTTCCAGACCACGGTGTCGCCGCACACCAGGGCGACGGCGGTATTCCACGCCCACACCGCGACCGGGAAGTTGAACGCGGTGATGACGGCGACGACACCCAGCGGGTGCCAGGTTTCCATCAGGCGGTGACCGGGGCGCTCGGAGGCGATGGTCTTGCCGTACAACTGCCGCGACAGGCCGACCGCGAATTCGCAGATGTCGATCATCTCCTGCACCTCGCCGAGTGCCTCGGAGGTGATCTTGCCCGCCTCGATCGTCACCAGCGTGCCGATGTCGGCCTTGTGCGCGGTGAGCAGTTCGCCGAGCCGGGCCACCAGGGCGCCGCGCACCGGGGCCGGGGTGGTGCGCCAGGCCGTAAACGCCTGCGCCGCTTCGGCAATGGCGGCCTCCGCGTCGGCCGGACCGTCCTCGTGCACCGTGAACAGAATGTCGCCGGTGATCGGGGTGCTCGCCGGCAGGCCGTGCCCGGTGGGTGCCCCCAGGTCCACTTCGGCGCCCACCGCGCGCAGGGCAGAGCGCACCCGGTCGCGTAGTTCATCCGCGGTGGGCAGGGCGGTGATCGGCTTCTCCATCGTGGTCATGATGCCGCTTTCTCGTAGGGGGCGTAAAGGTCCGACAGTGCGGCGGCGAACCGGGTGGAGCGTTGCCGGGTGGCCACCTTCGGCGATGCGCTCACGGTGTGCTGCTCCTGCGATAGTCTCCGGCCATGTCCGCCGCCGAAGGTCTCGACGACATCGACCGTGCGCTGCTCCGCGAACTGGTGACCGACGGCCGGGCCACCCTCGCGCACCTTGCCTCGGCGGCCGGCCTGTCGGTGTCGGCAGTCCAGTCCAGGGTCCGACGGTTGGAGTCGCGCGGAGTGATCTCGGGGTACACCGCGCGGGTGGCGCCCGAGGCCCTCGGCCAGCAACTGTCGGCGTTCGTCGCCATCACACCTCTCGATCCGTCCGAACCCGATGACGCCCCCGCCCGGCTCGAGCACATCCGTGAAATCGAGTCCTGCTGTTCGGTGGCCGGTGAGGACAGTTATGTGCTGCTGGTCCACGTCGAATCGGCCCGGGCGCTGGAAGGACTCCTCCAGCGGATCCGAAGCGCTGCCAACGTGCAGACCCGCAGCACGATCATTCTGCAGATCCTTCTACGACAACAGACGAAACATACCGGAATAATTCCGGTCGAAGCGCCAATTGGCAGTGATATATGTTTGTCCAGGCTTGCCCGGGGCCGCGGCCTGTGGCTCGAACTGTCGCTGCGGCGCAGCGTCGAGCGCCGTGGGATTGTGACGGGAAATATTCCTGATGGAGACAAGCTTTGATGGACATTTTACGATATTGTGCGCGTCATGACGCAATTTCGCGTAGTGCCACCTGGCTGAGCATGCCAACGAAATGGCACCGGCCGACGTCCACGACGTGCTGGGCCGCAGCATCCTGGCCGACGGCATGGACCTCGTGCTCGACCTGCAACGGTCCCGCGGCTCCTACCTGGTGGACGCCCGCACCGGTCGGCGCTACCTGGACATGTTCACGTTCTTCGCCTCGTCCGCGCTGGGCATGAACCATCCCGCACTGGCCGACGACCCCGAGTTCCTGGCTGAACTGGCGGCGGTGGCCGTGAACAAGCCGAGCAACTCCGACGTCTACACCGTGCCGATGGCGCGCTTCGTCGACACGTTCGCGCGGGTGCTCGGGGACCCCGCGCTGCCGCACCTGTTCTTCGTCGACGGCGGCGCGCTGGCCGTCGAGAATGCGCTCAAGGTGGCGTTCGACTGGAAGAGCAGGCTCAACGAGTCCCGCGGCCTCGACCCGGACGCTGGGTACCCGGGTGCTGCATCTGCGCGGCGCGTTCCACGGTCGCAGCGGCTACACGCTCTCGCTGACCAACACCGACCCCAACAAGGTCGCCCGGTTCCCGAAATTCGACTGGCCGCGCATCGACGCGCCGTATCTGCGGCCCGGCGCCGACATGGACGAACTCGAGGCGAACTCACTGCGGCAGGCCCGCGCCGCCTTCGAGGCCAACCCGCATGACATCGCCTGCTTCATCGCCGAGCCCATCCAGGGTGAGGGCGGCGACCGGCACTTCAGGCCCAGTTCTTTGCCGCGATGCGCGCGCTGTGCGACGAGTTCGATGCGCTGCTGATCTTCGACGAGGTGCAGACCGGATGCGGTCTCACCGGAACCGCTTGGGCTTACCAGCAATTGGGTGTGACGCCGGACGTGGTGGCGTTCGGCAAGAAGACCCAGGTGTGCGGGGTGATGGCAGGCGGCCGTGTCGACGAGGTGCCCGACAACGTCTTCACCGTCAGCTCCCGCATCAACTCCACCTGGGGTGGCAATCTGGTGGACATGGTGCGTTCCCGGCGGATTCTGGAAACCATTGCGGCAGAGCGAGCTTTTCGACAACGCCGCCGAGCAGGGCGCCCACCTTCTGGATCGGCTCGGCGAGCTGGCAGCGGACCTGCCGGAGACGGTGCTCGACGTCCGTGGCCGCGGCCTGATGTGCGCCTTCACGCTGCCGAGCGTCGCCGAACGTGACGAACTGATCAATCGGTTGTGGCAGCGCGGTGTGGTGATGCTGGCCAGCGGCGAGCGCAGCGTGCGGTTCAGGCCCGCGCTGACGGTGACCCGCGCCGAGATCGACATCGCGGTGTCGGCGGTTCGCGACGCGCTCAGCTGACCGCGTCGCGGCCGGCCGCCCGGCGGATCAGCGACCGCAGGTGCGGCAGTTGAGCGCCGCCGACGAGTTCGCAGCCGTGCAACTCGGCGAGCCGGCGCGCGGCCGGGGTGAAGTCCTGATTCGTCACCACCATGGTCCTGGTGCAGTCCTGCATCGGAGCGCCCGCGACCACCTCCTGCACCGCCGCCGGACCAACCGGGCGTGACACCCGCTTGCATTGAATGGCAAGCCGATCCGGCCGCCGGCCGACGATCAGGTCCACGCCCCAGTCGCCGGACAGCGGCGTCATGATCACCGGCAGCCCGCACGTCCGGGCCACCGTCGCCACGTAGTCCTCGAACTCCGTGCCGGACATGTCCTGCGCCCGGCCGGCGGCGTCCTCGCGTGCCGACGGGGTCAGTGCCCCCGCCAGCGCGCCGGCCGCGAACCGGGGCAGCAGCACCGCCAGCGCCGGAGCGCAGATGCCGACCGCCAGGCTCCACCCCGCGCCGGCGCCCAACGCCAATGCGCCGACCGCGCCGACCACGCCGACAAGCAGGTAGAGCTTTATCGAGCGCACGGCCAGATGATAGGTGTCGGCGCCGACAAGCCCGCCTATGGTGGGAGCCATGTCCGTCGCCCAGCGTGAACGTGCCGCCCTTGTCGAGACCCTGCGGTCGGTCGGCCCCGATGCGCCGACGCTGTGCGGAGGGTGGACGACGCGTGATCTCACCGCGCACCTGGTGCTGCGCGAGTACCGGCCTGGATGCGGCGCCGGGGATCACCGTCCCGGCGCTGGCGGGCTACACCGCGAAGGTGCAGAAGCAGATCACCGAATCGACGGACTGGGACGCACTGCTGGCCAAGTTCGCCGCCGGCCCGCCGCTGTACTCGCCGTTGAAGTTGCTCGACCCGCTGGCCAACGTCACCGAGATGTTCGTCCACCACGAGGATGTCCGCCGGGCGGTGCCGGGCTGGCAGCCGCGCGAGTTGGACGCCACCGTGATCGCGGCGCTGCGCAGGCCCATCCCGATGTTCAGCCGCATCGCCATGGCCCGGGTGCCCGCCCGGGTGTCGCTGTGCACGCCCGACGGCGAGACGGTGTCCACCGTCGGTCGGGGCCCGCAGCTCACCATCACCGCCGAGGCGCCCGAGCTGCTGTTGTTTGCGTT
Source organism: uncultured Actinomycetota bacterium (assembly GCA_963779655.1). Lineage (GTDB taxonomy): Bacteria > Actinomycetota > Actinomycetes > Mycobacteriales > Mycobacteriaceae > Mycobacterium. The sequence goes on from CAVZZD010000008.1 coordinate 46,492, forward strand.
CGGCCGCAACGAGGTTCGCGCCGATTTCGCCGGTGACGACGACACCATCGCCGCGGTCAAGGCCGCCAAGCGGGGGCTCTGAGGGCCGGGTACCGCGGGGGATGGTTCGCGACATGGCAGGAGGCGACGAGCCCGAATCGTCACCGGTGGACCACACGCTCGCGGGCGGTGATCCGCAGCGGGTGGGTTCGTTCCGGTTCTACTTCGCCGATCAACGGTGGGAGTGGTCGCCGCAGGTTGCGCACATCCACGGCTACGAGCCGGGCACCGTCACGCCGACCACCGAACTGGTGCTCTCACACAAACATCCCGAAGACCACGGTCAGGTCGCGGCCACGCTGGAGGAGATCCGGCGGACCTCGCAGGCCTTCAGCACCCGCCACCGGATCATCGATGTCGCGGGCAAGGTGCACGACGTCGTCGTGGTCGGCGACCGGATCTACGACGACGACGGCGCGGTGATCGGCACGCACGGGTTCTACGTCGATGTCACCCCGTCCGTCCGGCAGGCGCAGGAACTCGTCACCGAGGCCGTCAGCGAGATCGCCGAATCACGCGGCGCGATCGAACAGGCCAAGGGAATGCTGATGCTGATCTACGGCCTCAGCGGAGACGCGGCCTTCGATCTGCTGCGCTGGCGTTCGCAGGAGACCAACGTCAAGCTGCGTCTGCTGGCCGAACAGATCATCGCGGACTTTGTGACCGTCCGCGACGAGGGGGATGCCGGTGAGGTGTTGCCGGCGCGGGAGGCCTACGACGGATTGCTCCTCACCGCGCACCTGCGGGTCCAAGCCTGAACGTTTGACACCCGCGCCGCCGGGGTATGCCGCTAACCTCGGAAACGAGGATAATTGTGACTATGCGCAGGAACTCCGCACCCATGCGCGGCGACCATCTCGGTCGTGAGGACGACACCGTTCGCGCCGCGATCAGGTGGGCCGTGTTGTTCGCGGTGGCGGGCTTTGGATTTCTCGTTGTGGCGGCCCTGTGGGTCAGCACCTGTGGCGCCGGCGTCGACCTCGACACGGTGGCGTGCGGTCGGCCCGAACGCACCCTGCTGGGTCTGGGTGCGCCGGCAATCCTGCTGATCGGTGGCATCGGCGCCTTCGTGCGCACCTACCGGGTGTGGCGGGCCGAGGGCACGTGGTGGGGTTGGCAGGGTGCGGGCTGGTTCCTGATGACGCTGATGCTGCTGACCCTGACGATGGGCTTCCCGGTGCTGGCCGGCCCCCTCATCAGCTGAGTCGAACTCGGAGATCAGTGATCAAGCGGCAGTGCCTGTGCGCTAGTCCGAATATCGGCTGATGGCAAGCTCTTTGGCTGGTTTCCTGAGTTCTGTCACGGGTCCGGCGTTCGTGGGACTCAGACCTGCCGCCCTTCCTGCCACGGCCGAACGGCCCTGGGCCGCAGCTGCATTGGCGATCTCGCTGGATCTGCGCGGGTCTGGACAGAGCTCCTCGTGCCTCGATCGACGAACGCGGCGATGCGCAACCGCCTCGGACACGGGTCTCACCGAACGCGGCCCATGACCGCGATGTTACCGGGTCAGACCCGCGCGCCCGTCAGCGCCGCTCGTCGAGGATCGGGGTCAGGCAGGTCGAGCTGCTGCTCCTGCCAGTCGGCCGGATCGCTCTCCAGTGGCACGGCGGTGTCCTGCGGGACGTCCGGTGCGGTGTCCGATCACGTCGCCGGGATCGTCGCCGAGGTCACTGTCCCCGAGGTCGCTCATGTAATGCAACGTACTCCGGCCGTCGACGTTTGGCCGCTACCTCTACCTGGGTATGTCGGGCGCACATCATGACTTCACACACGACACCGGGACGGATCCCGGGAATGATTAGCTGGCAGTCGCGCTGGGGTAGTCTCGGGTCGATATCGCCGGGAGGCCAGCCCATGTCCAATGCCGAGAGCGCCGAGCACGCCCACGCGCGCAATCCGCGTTCCGTCGAGGTGCGGGTGTCCGCCCGGCTCGAGAACCTCGCGGTGGTGCGCACGCTGATCGGTGCCCTGGCGACCGTCCGAGGATCTCGACCTCGACGCGGTGGCCGACCTGCGGCTGGCCGTCGACGAGGCCTGCACCCGGTTGATCCGCTCGACCACGCCGGACGCCACCCTGGTGCTGGTGGTCGACCCGCGGGTCAACGAGTTGGTGGTCGACGTGTCCACCACCTCGACAGCCGATGACATCCTGACGCCCGGGAGCTTCAGCTGGCACGTCCTGACGTCGCTGACCGACGACGTGCGCATGTTCCACGATGGGGCGGAGCTCGACGGCCTCGGTCCGGTGGTCGGCATCTCCCTGACGACGAGGCGAGTGAGTCCCGCCCGGTGAGTGCAACCGCATCCCGCGGCTCGACCTCGCGTTCGAGTTCTGAGTACGCCGATGTGCCGGACATGTTCCGCACGTTGGCCGAGCTGACCGAGGGCACCGCGCCGTTCCAGCGACAGCGTGACCGCATCGTCGAGCGCTGTCTGCCGTTGGCCGATCACATCGCGCGCCGCTTCGACGGCCGCGGTGAGCCCCGCGACGATCTGGTGCAGGTGGCCCGGGTCGGCCTGGTGAACGCGGTCATCCGGTTCGACGTCAACGCCGGCTCGGACTTCGTGTCGTTCGCGGTCCCGACGATCATGGGCGAGGTCCGCAGGCACTTCCGGGACAACAGCTGGTCGGTCAAGGTGCCGCGGCGCCTCAAGGAGCTTCATCTGCGGCTCGGCAGCGCCACATCGGAGCTGTCGCAGCGGCTCGGCCGCGCACCGACGGCGTCCGAGCTCGCCAAGGAACTCGACATGGACCGTGACGAAGTGGTCGAAGGCCTGGTGGCCGGCAGCTCCTACAACACGCTGTCGATCGACAGCGGGGGCGGTGGCGACGACGATGCGCCCGCTATCGCCGACACCCTCGGCGATGTCGATACCGCGCTGGACCAGATCGAGAACCGGGAAGCGTTGCGGCCGTTGCTGGACTCGCTTCCCGAGCGCGAGCGCACGGTGCTGGTGCTGCGGTTCTTCGAATCGATGACCCAGACCCAGATCGCCGAGCGGGTCGGCGTTTCACAGATGCACGTGTCGCGGCTGCTGGCCCGCGCCCTGGCCCGGCTGCGCGACCAGCTGGAGTGACGCCGCTCAAGCGGTTCACAATGGGCGCATGGTCAACGGTGGCGAGGCGGTTGGCATCGTGCTGGCCGCGGGTGCGGGAACGCGCTTCGGGGGGCCGAAAGTTCTTGCTGCTGAGGGCGACTGGCTGCGAATCGCGGTTCACGCGTTGGCGGACGGCGGCTGCGGGTCGGTAATCGTGGTGCTGGGCGCGGCGGTGGTCGACGTACCGCCGCCTGCCCGCGCGGTCGTCGCCGAGGATTGGGCCGACGGGATGAGCGCGTCGCTGCGCGCCGGTCTGGCCGCGGCCGGTGACGGCGAGGCGACGGCGGCCGTGCTGCACCTGGTGGACATTCCGGACGTGGGCGCCGAGGTGGTGCGCCGGGTGCTGACCGCGATGCGTGACGCCCCCTCCGGGCTGGCGCGCGCCCACTACCGGGGCGTGCCCGGCCATCCGGTGGCGATATCGCGCGAGCACTGGCCGGCGCTGCGCGAAACGCTGTCCGGCGACCGGGGCGCCCGCGATTACCTGCGCGGACCGCGACGTCGTCGCCGTCGAATGTGGCGATCTCGCCGGCGGTGCCGACATCGACGAGCCCCTCCGGTAGCCGGGTCTACAGCAGGCCCAGTGCGGCCACGGCGTCGCGTTCGGAGCGCAGTTCGGCCGCCGACGCGTCGATGCGGGTGCGGGAGAACTCGTTGATGTCGAGCCCGTCGACGATCTGCCACTGGCCGCCGACCGATCGGCAGGGAAACGAGCACACCAGACCCTCGTCGACGCCGTAGACGCCCGGGGAGGGCAGCGCCACCGACGTCCAATCGCCCTCGGGCGTGCCGTGCACCCAGTCGTCGATGTGGTCGATGGCGCCGTTGGCCGCCGACGCCGCCGAACTCGACCCGCGTGCCTCGATGATCGCGGTGCCGCGGCGCGCCACGGTGGGGATGAAATCGTCTGTGAGCCAATGGGTGTCGGCGGCATAGTCGGCGCCGGAGCGGCCGCCGACGATGGCGTGGAAGATGTCCGGGTACTGGGTCGGGGAGTGGTTGCCCCAGATCGTCATCCGGGAGATCTCGGTGACCGGGACCTCCGCGTGGCGCGCCATCGCGGCGACCGCGCGGTTGTGGTCCAGGCGGGTCAGCGCGGTGAACCGGTCAGACGGGATGTCGGGAGCGTGCGCGGCGGCGACCATGGCGTTGGTGTTGGCGGGGTTGCCGACCACCAGCACCCGCACATCGGGCCCGGCGCCGGCGTTCAGCGCCCTGCCCGCGGTGGCGAAGATCTCCGCGTTGGCGCTCAGCAGATCGGCGCGCTCCATCCCCTTGGTGCGGGGCTTGGCCCCGATCAGCAGCGCGACGTCGACCCCGTCGAAGGCCCTGACCGGATCGTCGTGGATCTCGGTCTTCGCCAGCAGCGGGAACGCGCCGTCGTCGAGTTCCATCACCACCCCCTCGGCGGCGCGCACCGCGGACGGGCAGTTCCAGCAGCCGGAGCACCACCGGGGTGTCGTGGCCCAGCATGGCGCCCGCGGCGATGCGGAACAGCGCGGCGTAGCCGATCTGGCCGGCCGCGCCGGTGACGGTGACGACCTTCGGCGCCGTCATGTTCGCACCCGCAGCCCCAGCACCTCCGACGCGTATCGGCGCACGGTGTCCTCCGACATCGCTGCCGCGTCCTCGTGGCCCGGGCGCGCCCTGCTTTCCATGAAGGCGGTGACCGGGTCCAGGGTTATCTCGGCGAGCAGCTCACCGGTGGACGGCTCACAGACCGCCCAGGTGTACCGGGTGTCGGATTCCCACGCGTCCTCGGCGTCGTGCACATAGTCCAGGTCGGCTTCGCCGAGGTCGGCCAGCGCGGGGCGATCGTCCACTCGGTCATCGCACCGCAACGCGCGCAGATACCACTGGCCGTTGTTGATTTCGACGGGCTTCACCGTCCCAGGGTCTCATCCGGGGTGCGCACGACTAGCGTCTGGGATGTGAACATCACCGTCATCGGGGCCAGCGGCCTCATCGGAACCACGCTTGTCGAACTGCTCAAAGGCGCAGGCCATCAGGTGGTCGGCGCGTCCCGCAGCACCGGACTGGACGTCCTGACCGGAGACGGACTCGCGGAGGCGCTCGCGGGTGCCGACGCGCTCGTCGACGTCACCAACTCGCCGTCGTTCGCCGACGACGACGTGATGGCGTTCTTCACCACCTCGACGACCAACCTCGTCGCCGCCGCCCGCGACGCCGGGGTGGGGCACTACGTCGCGCTGTCGATCGTCGGCACCGACGGTCTGCCCGACAGCGGCTACCTGCGGGCCAAGGTGGCGCAGGAGAAGCTGATCACCGAATCCGGGCTGCCCTACTCGATCGTGCGCGCCACGCAGTTCCAGGAGTTCGCCGAGGCCATCACGGCGTCACTGACCGTCGGGACGGAAGTCCGGGTGCCCGACGGCCGGATCCAGCCGATCGCCGCTCGCGACGTCGCCGCCGAGGTGGCCGAGGTCGCAGCCGGGACGCCACTGAACGGCATCGTCAACATCGGCGGACCGGACAAGATCTCGTTCGCCGACATGGCCCGCAGGTGCTCGCGAAGCAGGGCCCCGAAAATGGCGGAGACAAGGCCGTCATCGTCGATCCGGCGGCGACATACTTCGGCACGGCGGTGGACGACGACAGCCTCGTCACCGGAGACGACGCGAAGCTGACCGCCACGAAGTTCGCCTGATCCTGCCGAGATCGACGAAAAGGCCGGCCGCACTCGCACTTTCCCGCCCAAACGTACGTCTGGGCGGGAAAAGGGAGGTGACTAGTCCTTGAGTTCGGCGATCACGGTGCCCTGGGTGATGGCGGCACCGGCCTCCACCGCCAGACCCGTGACGGTGCCGTCCTTGTGGGCGGTGACCGGGTTCTCCATCTTCATGGCCTCCAGCACGACGATGAGGTCACCGGCCGAAACCTGCTGACCCTCTTCGACGGCGACCTTGACGACGGTGCCCTGCATGGGGGCGGTGACGGCGTCACCTGAGGCGCGCCGCGCCGCCGTGCGCGCCGCGCTTGCGGGCCTTGGGCTTCTTGCGGATCGCACCGTGGGCCGGGGCGCCGCCGCCGCCGTTGCCGATGGCCATGTCGCCGGGCAGCGACACCTCCAGGCGTCGGCCACCGACCTCGACGACGACCGTCTGCCGCGGCGTGGCCTCTTCCTCGTCGACGGCGCCGCCGCCGGTGAACGGCTCGACGGTGTTGTCCCACTCGGTCTCGATCCAGCGGGTGTGTACCGAGAAGCCGTCCTCGTCACCGATGAACGCCGGGTCGCTGACCACCGCGCGGTGGAACGGGATGACGGTGGCCAGGCCCTCGACGTTGAATTCGGCCAGGGCGCGCCGCGAGCGATCCAGCGCCTCGTCACGGGTGGCGCCGGTGACGATCAGCTTGGCCAGCATGGAGTCGAACTGCCCGCCGATCACCGAACCGGTCTCCACGCCGGAGTCCAGCCGCACACCCGCGCCGGTCGGCGGCTCGAACTTGGTGACCGGGCCGGGTGCGGGCAGGAAGCCGCGGCCGGCGTCCTCGCCGTTGATGCGGAACTCGAAGGAATGCCCGCGGGGTTCGGGATCCTCGTCGATGATCGAGCTTCTCGCCGTTGGCGATGCGGAACTGCTGACGCACCAGGTCGATGCCCGCGGTCTCCTCGGTGACCGGGTGCTCGACCTGCAGGCGGGTGTTGACCTCGAGGAACGAGATCAGGCCGTCCTGGCCGACCAGGTACTCGACGGTGCCGGCGCCGTAGTAGCCGGCCTCCTTGCAGATGCGCTTGGCCGACTCGTGGATCTCCTTGCGCTGCGCCTTGGTCAGGAACGGCGCGGGCGCCTCCTCGACCAGCTTCTGGAAGCGGCGCTGCAGCGAGCAGTCGCGGGTGCCCGCGACGATGACGTTGCCGTGCTGGTCGGCGATCACCTGCGCCTCGACGTGGCGCGGCTTGTCGAGGTAGCGCTCGACGAAGCATTCGCCGCGACCGAACGCGGCGACCGCCTCGCGGGTGGCCGACTCGAACAGCTCGGGGATCTCCTCGAGCGTGCGGGCCACCTTCATGCCGCGCCCGCCGCCGCCGAACGCGGCCTTGATCGCCACCGGCACGCCGTACTCCTTGGCGAACGCGACGACCTCGTCGGCGTTCTTGACCGGGTCGGGGGTGCCGGGCACCAGCGGCGCCTTGGCCTTGGCGGCGATGTGCCGGGCGGTGACCTTGTCGCCGAGGTCGCGGATCGACTGCGGGCTGGGGCCGATCCAGATCAGCCCGGCGTCGATCACCGCCTGGGCGAAGTCGGCGTTCTCCGACAGGAATCCGTAGCCGGGGTGGATCGCGTTGGCGCCGGACTTGGCCGCGGCGTCGAGGATCTTGCCGAAGTCCAGATACGACTCGGCCGAGGTCTGACCGCCCAGGGCGAAGGCCTCGTCGGCGAGGCGCACGTGGGGTGCGTCGGCGTCGGGTTCGGCGTACACCGCCACGCTGTCCAGGCCGGCATCCTTGGCCGCGCGGATCACCCGGACCGCGATCTCACCGCGGTTGGCGACGAGCACCTTGGAGATCTTCTCGCTGGCGTGACTGGGCACTGAGCCTCCTGATGGCAGGTTCTCTAAGAATCGTCTTTAAGAAGATATCGGGGGCAGTTTATGCGCCGCCATTCGACTCGCGGTCACGGGTGTCTCCCTACCCGCCGGTAACCTTCGTCAAGCCTCCCGCAGCCGCCGCTTGATTCGGGCCAACATGGCCGACATCCCGCGCAGTCGCAGCGGGCTGATCAGTTTCGCCAGACCCAGTTCGGCGTAGAAATCGTCGGGCACGGCCAGGATGTCCGACGCGGACTGGCCGTCGAGCCCCGTGCGCCAGGATCGAGGCGAACCCCCGCGTGGTGGGCGCCTCGGCCGGCGCGCTGAAGTACAGCCGCACATGGTCGGGATCGCCCGCGTCGACATGCAGGAAGAGCGGTGACTGGCATTCGGGCACCGGCTCCATGGCCGCCTCTTCGAGGTCGGCGGGCAGCGGCGGCAACTCCTCGGCGAACTCCAGCAGTAGCCGCAGCTTGTCCTGACCCTCGACGCCGGCGAAGTCCGACATCACCTCGGCCAGCGGTGCGGGCATGCTCACGGCGGGACGTCGCCGGGCTCTTCCCGGTGGCGATCGGGACCCGCACGGTGTTGCCCCATTCCGTCCACGAACCGTCGTAGTTGCGCACATTGGGCACACCGAGCAGGTGGGTCAGCACGAACCAGGTGTGGCTGGAGCGCTCACCGATGCGGCAGTACGCGATCACCGGATCGCCGTCCTGCACGAAGTCGTACACCGCCTCCAGCTCGGCGCGGCTGCGGAAGCGGCCGCTGTCGTCGGCGGCGCGGGCCCACGGCACCGAGATCGCCGTCGGGATGTGCCCGCCGCGCAGCGCGCCCTCCTCGGGGTAGTCCGGCATGTGGGTGCGTTCGCCGGTGTACTCCTGCGGGGACCGCACGTCGATCAGCGTGTGATTGCCCAGCGCGGCCCGCACCTCGTCGCGGTAGGCGCGGATCGGTGGGTCGTTGCGCTCCACCACGGGATAGCCGCTGGTGGTCTTGGACGGCACATCCAGCGTGGTGTCGCGGCCGTCGGTGATCCACAGGTCACGGCCGCCGTTGAGCAGCCGGACATCCTCGTGACCGAACAGGGTGAACACCCACAGCGCGTAGGCGGCCCACCAGTTGCTCTTGTCGCCGTAGATCACCACGGTGTCGTCGCGGGAGATGCCCTTGCGGTTCATCAGGTCGGCGAACTGCTCGCCGGTGATGTAGTCGCGGACGCGCGCGTCGTTGAGGTCGGTGTGCCAGTCGATCTTCACCGCACCGGGAATGTGGCCGATGTCGTAGAGCAGGACGTCCTCGTCGGATTCGACGATGACCAGGCCGGGCGTGCCCAGATGGGCGGACAGCCAGTCGGCGGTCACCAGGCGTTCGGGGTGGGCGTAGTCCTTGAGGACGGGGCTGGGATCAGCGGGCAGCGGCACGACTATCGAGCCTACCGGTGTGATCCGGCTCCGTCGATGAGCGCACTCCGGACTGGCCGATCGGCTGCCCACAACCCGGCGACCGACAGTCCGACCCGCTGCAGCAGCCTGCGCAGCAGTGGCAGGCTCAGTCCGATGACGTTGGACGGATCACCCTCGATGCGATCGACGAACCACCCGCCCAGCCCGTCGAGGGTGAAGCCGCCGGCCACACCGAGTGGTTCGCCGCCGGTGATGTAGGCCGTCAGGTCGTCGGGGTCTGGACTGCCGAAATGCACTGTGGTCGAAGCGGTTTCATCTTCACGGCCGGAGATCGCGCCATTGCGCAGCCGAAGCACGCTGTGCCCGGTGAGCAGTTCACCGGACCTGCCGGCCATCGACTCCCACTGCGCGCGCGCACGTTCGGGTGTGCCGGGCTTGCCGCACAGCCGGCCGTCGAGCAGAAGCATCGAATCACAGCCGATGACAACACAATCCGCGGCCACGTCGCGGTTCAGCGCGGTCGCGACACCGTCCGCCTTCGCACGTGCCAGCGCACACACCAGCTCCGCCGGCGTCGCACCCGGATGCGCTGCCATGACGGCGTCCTCGTCGACACCCGAGACGACCACCAATGGCTCGACGCCGGCCTGCCGCAGCACCGTCAGCCGGCCCGACGACGCCGACCCGAGAACAACCCGGGTCATCGGCGCATGTGCGACCGCTCCAGCAGCGTGACCCGCTGCCAGCTGAAGATCGAATACCGCAGCTTGTCGATCGGGATGACCCCAGGGGTTGAGCTCTTGCGGGCCCGGGGCATGGGTGCCACCGGCGGAGGCGGCCAAAACGGTTGCCAGGGCGGCGATCTCGTCGTCTGTCGGATTGCCCTTGAGGATCTGGACCTCGGGCACCGGCGACGGCGGATCGTCGATGGTCATGTCCCGGGGATCGCTGACCTCGGTGATCTCGGCGTCGTGGTTCATCGGTGGTCCTTCCTGAATCACAGGGCTCACAGGGTCACAGTGGGATGTTGCCGTGCTTCTTCGGCGGCACCTGAACGATCTTGCGTTCCAGCAGACGCAGCGCGGTCCCGATGTAGCCGCGGGTGTGCGACGGCGAAATGACGGCGTCGACGTAACCGCGCTCGGCCGCCACGTACGGATTCACCAGGGTGTCCTCGTAGTCCTGCTGCAATTCCAGGCGGAGTGCGTCGACGTCGTCGCCGTTCTTGGCGGCCTCTTTGAGCTGCGACCGGTACACGAAGCCGACCGCACCGGAAGCGCCCATCACGGCGATCTGCGCGGTGGGCCACGCGACGTTGACGTCGCAGCCCATGTCCTTGGAGCCCATCACGCAGTAGGCGCCGCCGTAGGCCTTGCGGGTGATCACGGTGATCTTGGCGACGGTGGCCTCACCGTAGGCGTAGAGCAGCTTGGCGCCGCGCCGGATGATGCCGTTGTATTCCTGGTCGGTGCCCGGCAGGAAGCCCGGAACGTCCACCAGCATGACGATCGGGATGTTGAAGCAGTCGCAGGTCCGAACGAACCGGGCCGCCTTCTCCGAGGCGTTGATGTCGAGGCAGCCGGCGAACTGGGTGGGCTGGTTGGCGACGATGCCGACGGGCCGGCCGTCGACGCGGCCGAACCCGATGATGATGTTGGTCGCGTAGCCCGACTGCACCTCGAGGAACTCGTCGTCGTCGAGGATCCGGGTGATGACCTCGTGCATGTCGTACGGCTGGTTCGGCGAGTCCGGGATCAGGGTGTCGAGCTCGAGATCCTCCTCGGTGAGGTTCTCCTCGATCGGGCCCGGATGCGGGAGCCGGATAACGCGGCGGCTCGGCGTAGTTGTTGGGCGGCAGGTAACCCAACAGATCACGGACGTAGTCGAAGGCGTCCTGCTCACCGGACGCGACGTAGTGCGCGGTGCCCGACTTGGCCATGTGGGTGTGCGCGCCGCCGAGCTCCTCCATGGTGACTTCCTCACCGGTGACGGTCTTGATGACGTCGGGTCCGGTGATGAACATCTGGCTGGTCTGGTCGACCATGATGACGAAGTCGGTCAGCGCGGGGGAGTACACGTGCCCGCCGGCCGCGGCACCCATGATGAGCGAGATCTGCGGGATGACGCCCGAGGCCAGGATGTTGTTGCGGAAGATTCGGCTGTAGAGGCCCAGCGAGACGACACCCTCCTGGATGCGCGCGCCGGCGCCGTCGTTGATGCCGATGAGCGGACGGCCCGTCTTGATGGCGAGCTCCTGGACCTTGACGATCTTCTCGCCGTACACCTCGCCGAGGCTGCCGCCGAACACCGTGGCGTCCTGGCTGAAGATGCACACGTCACGGCCGTCGATGGTGCCGTAACCGGTGACGACGCCGTCGCCGACCGGACGGTTCTCGCCGAGCCCGAAGTTGGTGCTGCGGTGCTTGGCCAGGGCGTCGAGTTCGACGAACGAACCCTCGTCGAGCAGAGCCAGGATGCGTTCCCGGGCCGTGAGCTTGCCCTTGGCGTGCACCTTGTCCACGGCGGCCTCGCCGACCGGGTGCAGCGCCTCCTGAGCGCGCTGACGTAGATCGGCCAGCTTGCCCGCGGTGGTGTGGATGTCGATGTGATGCCCGGCTGGAGGGTCGGTAACGCTCGTCATGGTGATGGATAGTATCGGCGCTCCGTTACGTGCCCGCACGTCCCCGCCCGGGGCGACCGGCGGCATTCACGCGAGCAACCACCCGGTTCGTGTTCTGATGTCCCGGACGTTATGGTTATGCCGAATTTCACGTCAGGAGCAACGTTTTGTTCATCGAGCCTCAAGCGTCGGACCCCGAGGTCATTGCACGCAAGCGCGCTGTCAACCCGGACGTCCGGATCCCGCCGAGATTGGAGTGGGTGACCGACCCCGATGGGCGAATCCTCGATTACAAGCTCGCCGGCGACAACATCGTCAAACGGGTTCGCGACACATACGCCGCGCTTTTCTACAACTCGATCGTCACCCACATTCCCTTCCACTTCATCCGACTGAATTATCTGCGCCTGTTCGGTGCGACGATCGGGAAGGGCTCGGCGCTGAACCGCGGCACGACCGTCTGGTCGATCCCCTACATCGTGATCGGCGAGAACGTCGCGATCGGGTTCCGCTGCCTGCTCGACGCCAGGGCGGGCATCGCCATCGGCAACGAGGTGGTCATCGCGAGTGACACCCAGATCATCGCGGGTGGTCACGACGTCAACCATCCCAACTTCGTACCGGCCCCGAACCCGCCCGACCCGGTCGTCATCGACGACTACGTGTGGATCGCGAGCCGGGCGATGATCCTGCCGTCCCTGATCGGGCGGGGGGCCGTGGTGGCCGCGCAGTCGGTGGTGAACAAGGAGGTTCCCCCGTTTGCGATCGTCGGCGGGATGCCCGCAAAAGTCATCGGCGAGCGCAACCACGACGCGCTGCAGTACTGCGCCAAGTACAAGATCCCGTTCTTCTGATCGGCGTTGGACCGCGGTTCGAGTTTTAAGAATTGCAGATTAGGGGTACCTGACCTGAACGATAAAGCTGATCAATAGCTTGTGCGTAGATCAGAATGCGGCTCTAATAGACGTGTTCACCGGGGGTAGAACCGACACATCCAGCGTTGCAGGTGTCAGGGGCCAGGGCCATGGGGGGCGCTGAAAGGATTCACATTGCACAGTGCGCGCAGGTTCAATGGCGTCGACGGCCCGCGGGTGGCCATTGCGCACGACTACCTCACGCAGCGTGGCGGGGCAGAAAAAGTGGTTCTTTCGATGAGTCGCGCGTTCCCCGACGCTCCGATTTACACGTTGCTGTATGACCGCGAGAACACCTACCCCGAGTTTGCCAACCGCGATGTGCGGGTGTCGAGACTGAACCGGATCGGCCCCCTGCGCCGAAACCACCGCGCCGCGCTGCCGGTGCTTCCGTTCGCGGCCAGTTCGCTTCGCGTCGACGCTGACGTCGTGCTGACCAGCAGCAGTGGCTGGGCCCACGGTTTCGCCACCCGGGGCCGCAAATTGGTGCTGTGCCATACGCCGGCGCACTGGTTGTACGTGCGTGAGGAGTACCTCGGGAAAACCGGGAACCTGTTCAAACGCGCCGCACTGAGTGCGACGTCGCCCTACCTGAGGCCCTGGGACCGCCGCGCCGCCAAATCGTGCGATCAGTACCTGGCGGTGTCGACCATGATCCAGCGCCGGATCGCCGACGTGTACGGGATCGACGCTGATGTGCTGCACTCGCCCGGTGGCCATGACCCGAAGCGACAACGCCGCGCCCGTCGACCAGGTGGTCGACTGGGTCGGTGGCGACCCAGGCGAGTCCTTCTACCTGTGCGTCTCGCGGTTGCTGCCGTACAAGAACGTCGACGCGATCGTGGGTTCGTTCGCCGGAGCCGATCGCAAGCTGGTGGTGGTCGGCCGCGGCCCCGAGGCGGCCGCCATCGAGCGCATGAAGACCCCGAACGTGATGATGCTGTCGGACCTGACCGACGCGCAGATGGCCTGGCTCTACCAGTCGTGTCGCGCCCTGGTCGCGGCCAGCTACGAGGATTTCGGGCTGACGCCGATCGAGGCCGGCGTGTGGGGCCGGCCCACGGTGGCCCTGCGGTGGGGTGGATTCCTGGATACCGTCCGGGAGAACGTCACCGGCGTCTACTTCGACCAGCCGGACGCCGACTCGATCGCCGGAGCGCTCGACCGCTTCGAGACGATGAAATTCGACCCGGACACCATCCGTCACCATGTCGAGCAGTTCACCGAAGAACGGTTTGCCGAGAAGCTCTATGCGGCGGTCGACGACCTTGCTGCAGTGCCCGCCGGGCACTGACGCTATCGTTGCACCGAGTCAGTACGCACGACAGGAGCACTTAGTGACCGCAGCACGCGACGAAGCCACGCATGACGAGGCCACCCTGGCCAAGCTCGCCGCCGCGCCGAATCTGAAACTTCCGCCGCCACCGCACCGGGTCAACGGGCCCGACGGGCGGGCCCTCGAGTACGTCATGCAGGACATGACGTTCCTCCGCAAGGCGCGCAATCGGATCTCGCAGCTTCTGTACAACACGATCGTCACCTACATCCCGTCGCACACCATCCGGCAGGGCTTCCTGCGGCTGTTCGGGGCCACCATCGGCAAGGACTCCTCGATCCTGCGCGGTACCAACGTGCTCGACATCGAGTTCCTGACCATCGGTGAGTGCACCTCCGTCGGTTTCCGCTGCATGCTCGACGCCCGCGCGGGCCTGTCGATCGGCGACAACTGCACCATCGCCAGCGACGTGCACATCCTGGGCGGCGGCCACGACTTCAACGACCCGGACTTCCTGCCGATCCCGATTCCCAGCGTCATCGAGGACTATGTGTGGATCGGCAGCCGGGCGATGGTGCTGCCCTGCCACATCCACCGCGGCGGTGTGGTGGCGGCCCAGGCGCTGGTGACCAAGGACGTCGGTGAGCTGGAAGTGGTCGGCGGTGTCCCCGCCAAGGTCATCACCAAGCGCAATCCCGACGCCCTGAAGTACAACGCGCGCTACCGGCCGCTGTTCTACTGATGACGGCGGTCTACTGATGCCGGCGGCCATGCACGACTACCGCCTCATCTTCGTCGGGCCGGAGAACGGCCGCACGGGTGTGGGCGACTATTCGCAGACATTCGTCGACAACGTCCGCCCCCACTTCGGTGAGGTGTGCGAGGTCCGCACCCTGGGGCCGGGGGAGGACCGGGTCGCCGATATCCGCCGGTACCGCCGCCAGCTCGGCCGGTACATCGCCGGCGGCCGGCCCGGACGGGTGCTGGTGCACGGTGAACTCGCCGCCGGCGGGGCGGGTCCGTTCTGGACCATCGCCGGGCACCGCGACATCCCCGTCACCGCGACGGTGCACGATCCTCCGCAGGGCGTCTGGATGCCGGGGTACGTCCAGGGCATCGCGTCGCGCAGGCTGCTCCTGCACGGAATCCACTACCCGCTGCGCCCGGTGTCACGCGCGCTGGAGGGCGTCATCAACGGTCGCCGAATGTTGTTCGCGCTCACCGAAACCGGGCGTCGCTCCATCGCGGAGACCTATCCGAAGACACACACGGTCTACATCCCGCACCTGGTCCGCGAGCGGCCCGAGATCCTGCCCGCCGAGCAGCGGCCCAAAGCCGTCGGATTCTTCGGCCACGTCTACCGGGGCAAGGGATTCGAGCAGATCGCCGGGATCCGCCGACTGCTGCCGCCGGACATCTCGATTCGGGTCGCCGGCCGGGGAACCGAGTCACTACCGCGCGCGGAGGGGATCGACATCGTCGGCCCCGTCGACGGCAAGGCCGAAGACGAGTTCTTCGAGTCGGTCCGCGCCGTCGTGGTGCCCTACGGCAAGCGGCACTTCTACGCTGAGACCTACCCCGCGTCCGGGGTGGTGGCGCACGCGACCGCCTACTGCACGCCGATCGTCACGACGGGCTATGGCTCGTTGGCCGAACTCGATGAAGAGGACGGCGCGACGGTGGTGCCGATCGACCGAACGGAGCCTGATGCCGTCGCAACCGGTATGGCCGAAGCGATTTCGTCGCTCGTCAACGACAACGACCGACTCGCAAGACTCGGGAAGAACTCCGCCCGAACCCGAGACGACCGTTCAACCGCGCGGACTGCGGAGGCTTTCGTCGCAGCGTGGCGGGAGTTCCTTGACCCTCAGCTCTGACATCGAGGCGAGCGACGAGAAGTCGGAGCACTCCCGCAACCTCGTCAAAACACTGGTCTCCCTGTTCTGGATGTACGGCGGCCGCGGCATCGGCATGCTGTGGACGCTGGCGCTGATCGCCAAGCTCAGCGTCGGTGAATACGGCCTATACGCCATGGGTTTCGCGCTCATGTCCATCTTCGGGCCCGCGCTGAACAACCCCTTCGCGGTCCGCTCGGTACGCGAGTCGGAGGACCGGTTCCTCGCCGAGCGCACCACCCGCTACCTGCTGGGTGTCGTACTGCTGGTGATCGGGCAGGCGTTCCTGCCTTTCACCGGCCACCACGTCATGTACATCCCGTGGATGGCGCTGACCGTCGCCGGTGGCGAACTGGTGATGAAGGCCTACCTCGCCGAAGCCACCCGGGCGGGCCATCCCGACCGCACCTGGCGGATGGACACGATCCGTCAGGCGAGCGGTGTGGCGATCGCCTGTATCTACCTGTTCACGACCGAGCACCCCACCCTGCTGGTCGCCAGCATGCTGTACTGCGCGCCGTATCTGGTGATGATCGTGATCACCGGGTTCGTGGTGTGGGGCCACCGGCCGAGGTTCCCCGGGCCGCCGAAGATCGCGGCGGCGCTGGCCGGTGAGATCGCCGCCATGGCCCTGTATCTGCAGGGCGACGTGCTGCTGCTGGGCTGGATCACCAACAAGGACATCGTCGGCTACTACGCGCTGGCGATGACCGTCACGACCGCGCTGGCCACCATCGGGCAGTCCTACAGCGGCACGTTCGTGCAGGCGTTGCGTGAGAAGAACGGCGACCTGTCGGCCGGCCCCCCACTGCGCAACACGCTGATCATCGCGGCGGTGATGGCAGGCCTGGTGTTCATCACCGGTGTGGTTCTGCTGCTCTCGCCCGCACCCACCCAGGTTGCCCTCGCGATGCTGATCATGTCCGGCTACTGCGGGTTCCGCACCATCATCATGGTGTTCCAGACGATCCTCTACGCGCAGCGCCGCGACATCATGCGACTGACCGCCAACGTGGCGCTGGTACCGGTCAAGTTCGCGTTGGTGTTGCTGCTGGCGGGCCTGTTGCATTGGGGCGCACCGGGCGCGGCGATCGCGACCACCCTGACCGACGCGGTCCTGCTCGCCATCTACACCTACGCCCTGTACTTCAGCCCGCGCGCGCACCACGAACCCCCGCCGGAGAACCCCGAGAACGAGGACGCGGCCGACGCCGGGGTCAAGCCCGAACGCGAGGACGCGCAGTGACCCGCGCGGTTTTCCTGCTGTCCAAGGACCCGGTGTTGCAGCACGGCGGCGACGTCGCGCTGTCCCGGGTGGCGATGGAACTCGCCGCTGACGCGTTCGACGTCTCGGCGATCTGCCTGTCGCCCGAATCCGGTTCGGTGACTGCCGATTTCGTGCCGGGTGGGGTGCCTGTCGAGCGGGTGGCCAAGTCCGGCACCGATCCGGTGCGGCTGTTGACGGGCGCGCTTCGCACCCGGCGCAGCCTGGTCCACGTCCGCTTCGACAGCGCCGGCCTGCGCGCCGCGATCGACGCGTCCGACGCCGACGTCTACGTCGCCGAACACAGCTACATGGCCGAGTCTTTCCTGAACAGCTCGAAATTCGGGCACCGCAGGCTCGTCGTCAGCACGCATGTGTCGGAGGCGCTGGTGTGGCGGGCGACCCGCGGTGCGCTGGGCCGGTGGGAGGAGCCCCGGCTGCTTCGCGACGAACTGCGCGTCGCCCGGGCCGCCGACGCCGTGGCCACATACGACGCCGAGGAGGCGCAGTACTACCGCGACCACGGCGTGGCGAGTGCGCGGTGGCTGGAGCTCACGCTGCCGCCCGGTCGTCAGATCGACGTGTCGGTGACGCCGCGGCGCATGGTCTTTCTCGGCGCCCGGGACTGGCCGCCCAACCAGGAGGCGTTCCTGCGCGCACTGTCGTTGTGGCCGAGGATCTCGGCCGGCATCCCCGACGCTGAACTGTGCATCATCGGTGCCCCGAAACCCGGTGCGCCGCAACCGGAGTACCCAGCGGGCGTGAGAGACCTGGGTTTCGTCGACGACCTCGCGGGGTTCCTGGCCACCTGCCGGGCGATGATGGCGCCGATCAACACCGGTGGCGGTGTTCGCGTCAAGTTGCTGGACGCGGCCCGGATGGGTCTGCCGGTAGTCGCCACCAGCACGGCGTCCGGCTCGCTGGCCGACCTGTTCGGACTGACCTCGTTCGACGACGACGACGCGTTCATCGGCGAGTGCCGACGATTGCTGCTGGACCGTGACGCCGCGGTGTCGGCCGGCCGGCAGCTGTTTGAGAGCAACCGCCGGCACTGGGAACTGCGCCGTCCGCATCAGGCGGTGGAGGCACTCCTGCGCGCCGAAACCGACGCTCGCAGAGCGTAGTCCGGGTCGCTAGCTCGCCGGGGCTTCAGCCAGTTCGCGCTGGCGGGTCCGCGGAGAGTCGATGACCGTCGGCGGTTTGTCCATGAGATGTGTTGTGGTGCCCAGTGATTCACGGATCATCACCAGGAAGGCCAGCAGCACGGAGAAGGTCATGGTGACGGGCTGGATGTCGACCACGGGCTTATCGAGCTGCAACGCAACCACGATGAGGCCGATCACGATGCTGCCGTACAACGCGTACGCCAACGAATTCGACCGCATCAACTTGTAACTGATGGCGCAGGCGATGATGAGCACCGCCATCATGGCCAGGCCCGAGAAGATGCCGGCCCGGTAGATGGTCAGCAGTGGCACGTTGGCGGGCATGTTGACCTGCTGCGCCACCGAGCCGTCCTTGAATTCCGGTCTGCCCCAGCCCCATCCGAACCACCATTTGCCGACCATCATCGGCGGGAAGTCGATCAGCGCCTGCTTGCGTGCCGAAGACCCGGTGTCGTCGCTGCCGAACGACATCAGCAGCCGGTCTCGCACCGCGGGGGTCGACAGGGCCGCTATCGCGACGAGTCCGACGAGCCCCAGCATCAACTGCCGGTCCCTCGCACGCATGCTGTGCAGCAGCAGCAGGATGATCAGGGCCACCACCGCGCTGAAAATGGCCGAGCGGCTCAGCGTCAGACCCATCGCCACCAGGAAGATCAGCGTCAGGACCACGCGCTGCCAGCCGACGAAGAGCACGAAGCCCATCGCCATCGCCGCCACGATGCAGAGACCGGCCGTGTTGGGAAGCACCCAGGTGCCACCGAGTCGCAGCGACTGTGACGCGCCCCCGTCGCTGTATACGAACAATGCGAGCTGCGAGCGCAGACCGCCGCCGGAACCGTAACCGAACGGTTTGAAGATCCTGAGCAGTTTCTGATTCGGATCGGCAACCCAGATGAGGATTCCGAAAGCCGAGTTGAATGCGGCGGCCCAGACGAAGATCTGGCCGAACTTCTTCATAAGTTGCGGTGGAAGCCGCAGCAACGCCAGCATCGTCAGCGTGCAGACCGACCACTTGATGAACTCGAGGATGGCGGTCAGTTGCGCGCCGGTGATCAGAAGCGACACGAAGCCGGTGAAAAACAGCGCCAGTACGGCGATCTCGAGCCGGGTGATGTGCATGCGCTGGCTGCGGTGGACGATTGCTGCCAACACCGCGCCTGCACCGAAGACCAGGTACATCGGTGCGTGAACGGCGGGGAGCTTGCCGAACGGCAGCCCGCCCAGGACCGACGGCCAGCCCCCAGAACAGCCACTGCGGATGCCGTAAACCGACATAGACGCCGGCGATCATCGCGATCAGGCCGAGTGTGCCCAGCAGGGGCGGTTTGCCGTGGTTGGTCAGCACAGGCCAGGCGGCCAAGGATGCGACAGCAACCATCGCAATAGTTACTGTAGAGTTGCGGACTGAGTCCCGCTGGCCGATCACGATCGCAATAGTTGCAGTTTCTACGGCTATGCTCAAGTCGGTGCTGACCGGCGGTGCTCAGACCAACTACATCGCAAACGGTGTCGGGCAAGATTTGCTGTAAGCATCCTGTGAGGGGCAATAGTGGATATACGGGACTACTTCCGCATTTTCGGTCGGTGGTGGACTGTGATCGTGGGTTTGACGCTCGTCGGCGTCGCGCTCGGATTTGCGACCACGTTCAAGTTCGTCAATCAGTACCTGCCGGACATGTTCTCCACCGACTACCAGTCGACGGTGTCGATGTTCGTGGCCACGCAGAACGGCACATCGGTCAGCGAGGCCTACCAGAACAGCCAGTTCTCCATGGACCGCGCGCTCTCCTACGCCGGCCTGGCGACCAGCGAACAGGTCGCCCAGCGTGCCATCGACCAGTTGAAGTCGCCCATCGGTGCGGGTGACCTGCGCTCCAGGATCACCGCCGCGCCGCGGCCCAAGACGGTGCTGCTCGACGTGAACGTGCGCGACGCCGACCCCGCCCAGGCGCAGACCTATGCCGCCGCTGTCGGCGACCAGATGGTCGGACTGGTCAGCGAGCTCGAGACCTCCCGTCGCGGTGGCACCCCGGCGGCCGGCGTCGTCGTGATCGACGAGGCCAACTACCCAACCGCCGAGATCGGCTGGAAGCTGTGGAAGCGGCTCCTGCTGGGCGGCGCGGTTGGTCTGCTGCTGGGCCTGGTGGCCGCCATTGCGGTCGGCGCTGCCGACCGTCGGCTGCGCGGCCGTGAAGGCGTTGCTCAGGCGCTCGACGAACCGGTGTTGGCGGGCCTGCCCGAAGACGGCAGTCGTGCCAAGGTCGCGGTCGTCGACCTCGGTTCCGAGAGCCTGTACGCGGAGAAGATCCGCGAACTGCGCACCTGTATGCGGTTTGCCGTTCCGGCCGGCCACGAGGGCCCGCCGCGGACGATCGCGATCACCAGCCCCACCATGGAGGAAGGCCGCACCACCACGGCCATCGACCTGGCGGCCGCGCTGGCCGAATCCGGGAAGTCCGTGGTGCTGGTCGACGCCGACATGCGCCACTCGGCCATCGCCGAGCGGCTGTCCCTGACCAACCCCGACGGTGCGGCGCTGCTGGGTCTGAGCACCGCCCTGGCCGGTGAACACGGGGTCGCCGAGGCATTGTTCACCGACGTGCCCGTAGGCGATCAGACGATCGCCGTGCTGCCGGCGGGTCCGCGGCCGCCCCGCCCGGGTGAGTTGTGGGCGACCGACCGCGCAGGCGAGGTTGTCGACGAGCTCGAGCGCAACTTCGACTATGTGATCTTCGACACACCGCCGTTGGCCACGTACACCGACGGGGCGATCGTCGCCGCGTTCAGCGACGGCGCCCTGCTGCTGGCGCGTATCCAGAGCACGACCGGCGCTGCGCTGCGCCAGGCGCTGCAGGTTCTGGAGTCGGCCGACGCCCCGGTGCTCGGCACGGTGGCGACGTTCGAGCGGATCGGTCTGGTGCGCAAGATGCGCCGCCGCAAGCAGCTCAAGCATGACGTCGAGAGCGTGGAGGTGACCGCGGACGCGGACGGGTCCATCTGGGAACCCGCCGAGGACGCTGTCGATCCGACCACCAATGGTCGCCTGGTCGGTGCGGGCCGCGACGCACGGGCATCGCGGCACGGAAGAGAATAACGAGGTGCGGTGGCAGTTCGGGGCCGCCCTACTCGGGTTGGTCGCGGTCCTCGGTGTGGGCTGCTCGTCGAGTCCGGTGGCAACGCCGCCGGATCGCGAGCGACCGGCCCGCAGCATCGAGCCCGAGTTCGGTGGAAAGCCCGTGCTGCCGGCGCCCAATCTCGCCAACGACGGCCCCGGTTCGCTGATCGAGTCCCGGCCCCTGGATTCCTATTTCCTGGACACCGTGGATGCCATTTCGGTGCGGATCGGCTACCGATCCACGACGGCTGACGGCTCGCCCAGCAATGTCACCGGCGTCGTGGTGCTTCCGCCCGGAACGCCGCCGAAGGGTGGCTGGCCGGTCGTGTCGTACAACCACGACGTCACCGGTGTCGACAACCGGTGTGCGCCATCGCTGGGCCAGGAGTTGGGCGGCTACACCCGGGCGCTCACCCTGTTCGTCCAGCGGGGCTACGCGGTCGTGATGCCGGACTACGAGGGTCTCGGCATGGCCGGCGGCGTCCATTCGATCCTGGCGGGCGACGCGTTCGGCAGAAACGTCATCGACGCGGTGCGCGCGGCTCACCGGGTGACGCCTGCCGTGAGCAACCACTGGGCGGCGTTCGGCACCGGCCAGGGTGGTCTGGCCTCGTGGGCCGCCGCCGAACTGGCAGGCAGTTACGGGCAGGGCCTCGACTTCGTCGGCTCGGTTGCGCTGTCGCCGTTCGCGGACCTGTCCGGCCTGGTCGACGCCGCCACCAGCGGAAACCTCTCCGACGATCAGGTCAAGCTGCTCAGCCAGGTGCTGCAGAGCGTCGCCAACACGCAGTCCGGCTTCGACATCGACAGTTTCCGCTCGGTGAAGGCCCGCGATCAGTGGCAGACCCTCACCGACTGTGCCCCCATCGATCCGAACACGTACACAAAGGTGATGGGTGACTTCCACGCCGACGATCTGCGACCCGCCGACGGCGCGCCCGTTGATGCGTTGCGGCGGGCTCTCGTGGAGGCCGCACTGCCGCTGCCGGCCGCATCGCCTCCAGCCGGGCCGATGCTGGTGGTGTATGGAACCGAGGACGACAAGGTCCGCCCGAAGTGGATCGAAGACGCGGTACGGCGCGCATGTGACCGAGGCGACCAGATCGAGTACATGCGCCGGATCGGTGACCCGGACGGCGGTAACTTCCTGGCGGTACAGATCGCGATGGGTTGGTTGAAGGCCCGGTTCGACGGGCAGAAGCTCGATCCTGGATGCATAGGTGGCGGATGATCGACGAAATCAGAAGCGCGCCCCGCGGGCGCGACTACCTGGTGATGCTCCGCAACGGCTGGGCGGTGCTGCTGAGCACCGTTGCGCTGTCCGGGCTGCTCGGGTGGTTCACCTGGACCTATGTGAACCCGCAGTACACGTCGACCGCGACGTTCATGGTGGTGGCGCCGGGCGGCGCAACGCCCATCGACGCGTTCTACGGCGACTTCACCGCCAAGTCGAAGGTGCTCACCTACCTGATGCTGGCGAAGGACCGCCGGGTGACCGGCCGGACGGTCGACCAGTTGCAACTGTCGGGTTCGGCTGACGACCTGGCCGCGCAGGTGAAGATCGCCCCGTCGTCGACCGCCCTGTTCGACGTCACGGTGAGCAGTGGCAACGCCGATCAGGCCTACGCCGTGGCCACGGTGTTGGGCCACAATCTGGTCGAGTTGTCCAAGCAGATGGCCTCCGTCGACAAGAGCACCACCGAGGTGGTCCAGATCGATCGGCCAAGCCAGCCCCAGAAGACCGGCTCGCTGAAACGGAGCCTGGCGCTCAGCATCGGCATCGGCCTCGCAGTCGCCATGATCCTGGTGATCGGGCGCGCCCTCATCGAGGACCGACTGGTGCGGCCTAGGCAGATCGGCCACATCGTCCAAACCGAGACGCAGGGAAAGTAGCCGATGATCCGGACCAAAACCGCGGCGGTGCTTGCGTGCGTGTTGACGGCGTCCACCGTGGCCCTGGCGGCGTGCGGGAGCGATCCTGCGCCCACCGCTCCGCAGACCGTCGCGGAATCGGGTATGAAACTGGACGCGGACTACAGCGGCGCCGGTCAGGTGCCCGGGGCGCTGATCTCCGCCAGCGTGCTGCCGACGGTGGACCGCCGGCTCCGCAGTTCGACATCGCTGGCCGCCCGGGTCGAGTACACGTCCACCTCGGGGATCACCGACGGTCACACCCCCGTCTCGGGAACGGTGTTCGTGCCGAAAGGCAAGCCGCCGCAGGGCGGTTGGCCGATCCTGGCGTACGGGCACGGCACCACCGGCGTGGCGCCCGACTGCGGTCCGTCGTTGTCGCAGACGCTGCTCGGCTCGTCACTCATCATCCAGGCGCTGGTCAACGAGGGCTATCTGGTGACGATGCCTGACTACCAGGGGCTGGGTATGGAGGGAACCTATCACCCGTACCTCGACTCCACCACCGCCGGCTACAACATGATCGACGCGGTGCGCGCGGCCCGGAAACTGGTGCCGGCGGCCTCCAATAAGTGGGTGGCCCTTGGCCTTTCGCAGGGCGGGCAGGCGGCGTGGGCGGCCAACGAACTCAATGCGAACTACGGCGGCGACCTGGATCTGCGGGGATCGGTCAGCCTTTCGCCGCCGACCGACCTCACCGACTTCGCCACCGAAGCCGCCGCGGGCACCCTGAACAAGGACCAGCGTCCGGCGCTTCAGCTGATCCTCCATTCGCTGAAGAACGCCTACTCCGATTTCAATCTCGACGACTACCGGCGGGGCATCGTCGAATCGAAGTGGGATGTGCTCTCGGCGTGCCAGGGTCCGCTGGTGTCCGAACGCAAGGCCGTGACGTCTCAGATCAGCGCCGACGACCTCCGGCCGAGCAGTCCCGAGGCAGTGGCGATGCTCAAGGGCTATCTGCAGAAGATGAGCCTGCCGCAGGGACCGACCGCCGCCCCGATGCTGGTGATCTATGGCGACAAGGACAGCCTGCTGCCGGTCGCGTGGACCGATCGGGCAGTCGAGGCCGCGTGCCAGATGGGCGATGTCATCGAGATCGAGGCGCAGCGCGGTAAGGACCACGGGGACATCGACCAGTCCCGGGCCTTCCCCTGGATCCAAGAGCGCTTCGCGGGCGCGCCGCCGGCCCAGAACAACTGCGCGACGTTTGTTCCGGGTGCGGAGCAGTCCGAATCGGGCGACGATACCTCGACAGAGCCGACATCGGCCCAATTAGAATCCGTGCGCGGTGACGGGAGTTGAGTGTGGAGCACAGCAATATGGACGTTGAGCCGGCCTCAGCGGCACCTTCGGTGCAACCGCTGACCACCCCCGCAGCCGACTCGACACCGTCCAGTGCGGTGACCCCACCGACGGTGGCCGTGCCCGTCGACGACAAAGCCGCGCGCCCCAAGTTCGCGCGCATCGAGGGCCTCGACGGCGTGCGCGGGCTCGGCTGCCTGGCGGTGATCGTCGGGCACGTCACGCACTTCTATTCGCCGCACACCCATCAAGAAGCGATGCTCCAACTGCTGGGCATCGCGTTGATCCTCTTCTTCGCGCTCAGCGGATTCCTGCTGTTCCTGCCGTACCTGCGCAGGCTGATGGCCGACAAGTCGAAGCTGCGAATGCCCGACACCCGGGACTTCGCGCTGCACCGGATCTTCCGGGTGTTCCCCGGCTTCCTGGTGATTTTCCTGATCTGCAACTACGTCTTCCGGGCGGTCTACGTCCAGAATCCGGCGACGATCAAGGAGGGCACCGACGTCGGTTCGGGGATGATCACCGATCCGGGTCAGCTGATCGCCAACCTGACGCTGACGCAGACGTACTTTCCGCAGTACATCCAGACCGGAATCAACCCCGCCTGGTCGCTGACGCTCGAGATCGCGTTCTATGTGTCGCTGCCGTTGCTGGGGTTCCTGCTGTTCTGGCTGCGCAGGCGAACGTCGTTGCAGCCGTTGCTGATCGCCTGCGTGGCGCCGGCGATCCTGTTCACCCTCGGCATCGTGGGCCGGCTTCTTGCGCCGCCGATCATGGCGAGCGCACACGTCACCACCACGGAGTTGCTCAACTGGGGCCCCAACTGGTCGGCCGTCTATCTGCGGTGCTTCCTGTCCAACGCCGACATGTTCGCCTACGGGATGCTCGCCGCGATTCTGTTCGTGGCGGTCGAACAGCAAGTGGTCGGGCCGAAGATCCGGCGCTGGGCCCGCACGGTCTGTGCCGTCGCGTTGATCCCCGGTTTCGTCGTCGTCATGTTCTCCGGACCGACGGTGTTCTTCACCAGTGCGGTCGCGGCGTTCTCCGCGCTGTTCATCTACGTCGTCATCGGACCGCTTGCGCTGCACAAGGATTCGAGGCTCGCGCGGATCATGGACTACAAGCCGTTCTGGTACGTGGGCCTGGTCTCGCTGTCGGCGTACCTCTGGCACTACCCGGTCATTCTGCTGCTCGGCCGCTACGGCTGGGCCGGCGGTGACACCTGGGGTGGGATGCTCTGGAACACCTTCATCACCCTGGCCGTCACCATGACCCTGGCCACCATCACGTACTACCTGGTCGAAAAGCCCGCCCTCGCCAGCGTGAAGCGGTTCACGCCCCGGAAGAAGTGATGCGCAAAGCCTTTTTGATCACGGCGCTTTCGCTGGTCGCCGTGATCGCCGTGGTGATCGGCACGCTCTTCGTCACCCACGCAATGCAATCCGACTCCGGCGGTTCCTCCGGCGGAGGACCCCCGCAGCCCGTGGCCGGCGCCGATCTGAGCGGCTCGGGCCCGGGCAGCCTGGTGAGCGCGATGACGTTCCCGGGTGTCAAAGGTCTGGCGCGGGGCGTGCGGGCCGCCCGCATCGTCTACCGCTCCACGAACGGGGACAGCAACGAGCCGACGGAGGTGTCGGGCTCGGTGTTCCTGCCCCCCGGCAATCCGCCCGACGGTGGTTGGCCGGTGGTCTCCTTCGGGCACGGCACCACCGGACTCGACGAACCTTGTGCGCCGTCGCTGTCGGACACCCTGCTGGGCATGGTGACCTTCGTCGATGCGTTCACCAAGAAGGGCTTCGCGGTGGCCTTCGCGGACTATCAGGGCCTCGGCGCGCCTGGCGTCCACCCGTACACCGACGCCCGCACGGCCGGGCTGAACATGATCGACGCGGTGCGCGCGCTGCGGAACACCTACCCCGAGGTGTCGGCAAAATGGGCCGCGTTCGGGGGTTCGCAGGGCGGCGGCGCGGCATGGGCGGCAGCCGAACAGGCCGGACCGTACGCGTCGGACCTCAACCTCGTCGGAGCAGTCGCACTGGCGCCGGCGGCCGACGTCTCCGGACTGGTCACCAAGGCGAGCGCGGGCACGATGAACAGAGACCAGCGCCCCGCCATGGCGGTGATCGTCGAATCTCTGGCGCGGCTCCATCCCGATCTCAACCGTGACGACTACCGGCACGGCGCGGCCGCGAAGTACTGGGACACCTTGGTGGCGTGCTCGGGCCCGCTGGTACACGACCGCACGCACGCCGCTGACGAAGTGCAGCCCGGTGATCTGGCACCGGCGACACCGGAGGCCGCCGACCGGCTGCGCCAGCTGTTGCAGCACTGGGCACTCCCGCAGTTACCGCTCTCGGCCCCGCTGTCGGTGGCCTACGGCGACCAGGACGAGTTCATCGATGTGCAGTGGACCACCGACGCGCTCGCCAGGCAGTGCCAGCTGGGCGGCAGCGTGCACTGGGACCTGCAGCCCGGCAAGGGCCACGCGAATCTGGCCATCAGCGACCAGGTCAAGTGGCTGGCCGATCGGTTCCAGGGCAAGGAGGCCGTCAGTGACTGCAAGTAGGAACCCCGACGGTGACGGCACCCTCTGGTACCAGGTGGTCATGGAGGCCAAAGGTGTGGTCAAGCGCCTGCTCGCCCCTCGCGGCACCCCGGTCGCCCCGCCCTCCTCGCCGTACCTGGTGGTACCGATTCTCGGCCAGTCGAACGCGCAGGGGATGGGCGTCGGACTGGATCTGGCCGGACTGGACAAGCCGCACCCGATGGTCCACCAGTGGGCCATGGCCGGGCGGTCGAAAGGGACCGTGGTGGCCGCGGTGGACCCGCTGCTGCACGAGGTGCCGTGCAAAAGCGGCGTGGGATTCGGCGTCACGTTCGGCAAGCAACTTGCCGAACGCACCGGGCGGCCCGTCCTGCTGATTCCCTGCGCCCGCGGAGACACCTCGTTCGCCCCGAAAAACGGCTACACCTGGGATCCGGCCAACACGGGCACGCGGATCAACCTGTACCTGGACGCGTGCGACGCCATCGACGCCGCCCTGGCCCGCAACCCGGGTAGCGAGGTCGCGGTGGCGCTGTGGCACCAGGGCGAGTCCGACG
Organism: uncultured Actinomycetota bacterium; assembly: GCA_963779655.1. Lineage (GTDB taxonomy): Bacteria > Actinomycetota > Actinomycetes > Mycobacteriales > Mycobacteriaceae > Mycobacterium. The sequence goes on from CAVZZD010000008.1 coordinate 74,155, forward strand.
TTCCGCTGATGACGGGCGCGGACTACGAGCGCAAGCTCGACTCCGTCATCGATGACCTTCGCCAGCGATATGGCCAGCAACTGCCATTTATCCTCGGCCAGATGTCGCCCGAGGAGCTGTTGCGCACCGACCGCGACTGTTCGGCCATCAATGCCGTGCATGCGGACACGCCCAACCGCCGCGACCGTACCGCATTCGTCCGGACACCTGAGGGATGTCTCAACAGCGACACCGACCGCCATTTGAACGCGTTCGGCCAGCGCACCCTCGGGCAGTCGATGTGGGAGGCCTACAGCGAGATGTGTGCCGCGGAACTGACCGGATTCGCAGTGCGCTGACGTGCCGGGTTGTCGGTGACTGCCGGATGACATGACCGCACACCCGTTCGGTCGGGCGGTGCCCGGCCGGGCCGGGTGCGCAGGCTGCGGGTCGGGGCGTCCGGGGGCGGCGGCGGAGTCGCGTCCCGCCGGGCGGGCGGCGAAACGGCGAGCTGTCCGGTGGGGCTCGCTCCGCGCTGTCAAGTACTGGATTAGGCTACTTTGTCACCGGCGTCCGCGCATGACCGGGCGCGCCGACCCGGCGGGTCCCGGACCCGGCCCGGTGCCCGGACGCCCGTCCGGGTGGCGGCTGGGTGCCGGCGCCGACGAACCGTGGCGCGTCAGGGCAGTCGGGGATCCCTACCCGGCGATCGGAATCGGCGGGGCCCGTTCGGCCGCCCATGCCCCGGGAACGGCGCTGACCTACGCCGATGGAGGGTCCCTGTCAAACCGGGGGCCGGGCTCCCGGACCCGCCCGACCCTCTCGGCTTGCGGCGGGCCCACATCGGCGTCACGATTGTTACCCGTGGGTCACATAGGCGCTATCACGAGGAGATCACGAGTCGGATTTGAGGGAATCTCAAAATCAGTTCTGTGATTCAGTGGCGAATTCTGGCAAACAATGCGATAGTTTTCGGGTAGGGGGTTTTCGGTCGGGGGACGCATGTTCCAGCAAACGGAGGCAGATAAGCGGTGTCGGTAGCTGAGGAATCGGTTTCACACCCGCAAACCGCGCCCGCGCTGGCGAAGGCAGAGCCAAAAGGGGCCTGGCGGGATCAGTACCGCCGTGCGCTGGTTGTGTCGGACGTCGGTGCCGTGTGTCTGGCCGTCTTCGGCGCCCAGATGTTCAGGTTGGGCCGGCCGATAACCTCGATGGACGCCGCCTCGGTGTACTACTCGACATGCTCGATCCTGGTCATCGCGACCATGCTGGCCTTCCTGGCCGTGTACCGGACCCGTTCGCCGCGCATCGTGGGGGCGGGAACCGAGGAGTACCGCCGGGTCCTGTCGGCGTCGCTGGCGGTGGTCGGCGTCATCGCCGTCGCACTGATGATCTTCCGGCCGGAGTACGCCCGCGGTTATCTGCTCGTGGCGCTGCCCGCCTCGATGGGCGCCCTGTTGATCGGGCGGCACCTGTGTCGGCGTGCGCTGCTGTGGCAGCGGCGCCGCGGCCGTTGCGTGGTTGCCGTCCTGGCAGTCGGGGATGAGCGCTCGGTGCGCAGCCTGGTGCAGTCGCTGTCGCGCGGCTGGTGGTACGGCTACGAGGTGGTCGGGGTCTGCCTGACCGGGCATGCCGCCGGCGGCACCATGGACGTTCCGGGTGTCGGGCCGCTGCCCGTGCTGGGAGACGAGAACGGTGTCGATCAGGCGATCTGCGCGACCGCTGCCGACGCGGTTGCGCTGACGGCCACCGAGCATCTGGGGCCAGAGGGCATCCGCGAATTGTCTTGGCGTCTGCACGCTCTCGATGTCGACCTGGTGGTGTCGCCGTGCATGCTCGACGTCGCCGGCCCGCGGCTGACGATGCGGCCCGTGTCCGGTTTGCCACTCATTCACGTGGAGAAGCCGCAGTACAGCGGGACGAAGAAGTTCCAGAAGCGTGCGTTCGACCTCTGCCTCTCGCTGACCGTGCTGCTCGGCGCGGCGCCGGTGATGTTCGCGGCGGCGCTGGCCATCAAGCTCACCAGCCCGGGGCCGGTGTTCTACCGATCGGAGCGTATCGGCCTCGACGGCAAGCCGTTCCAGATGATCAAGTTCCGCACCATGGTCGTCGACGCGGACAAACAGCTCGACAGCCTGATCCAGATGAACGAGAGCTCAGGCGGCGTGCTGTTCAAGATCCGCGAGGATCCGCGGATAACCAAGGTCGGCCGGATCCTGCGTAAGTACAGCATCGACGAGCTTCCGCAGTTCTTCAACGTCATGCGCCGCGATATGAGCGTGGTCGGCCCGCGGCCACCACTCAAGCGCGAGGTCGACACGTACGACGACCTGGTCCGGCGGCGTCTGCTCGTGCTCCCCGGCATCACCGGCCTGTGGCAGGTCAGCGGACGCTCCGATCTCAGCTGGGAGGATTCGGTGCGGCTCGACCTGTCCTATGTGGAGAACTGGTCGATCACCAACGATCTCCTCATCGCCGCCAAGACGGTGATGACAGTGGCGGCAGGCTCCGGCGCCTACTAGATTGCCGGGGGTGACCAGCCCGCACCGCACACCGGGTAGGGGGCGACGGGTCGCTCTGTGGGTCGTTGTCGCTGCCGCGGCCGTGATCCAGTGCATCGTCCTTGCCTCGGTTTTCCCGTTCGCGGCACTCCTGGGCATTCAGGCGCTCAACGTTTTTCCGTCGTCGGGCGGCGCCCCGAAAGCGATTGCGTCGGCCGATGTTTCGGGTATGGGCCCGGGCTCGCTGGTCAGTGCCACCACGATGCCCGGTCTGACGCGGACATTCCACGGACGGCCGCTGGAGGCCGCCCGTGTGTTGTACCGGTCGACGGAGGGGGACAACGGTCAACCGACGGTGGTGTCGGGTTCGGTGTTCATTCCCCGCGGCGATCCGCCGCCGGGCGGCTGGCCGGTCGTCGCGTTCGCACACGGCACCACGGGCATCAACGGCGAGTGCGGGCCGTCGCTGTCGGACACCCTGCGCACTCTGGTGGTGGCGGCCCGGTTGCTGACCGGTAAGGGGTATGCGGTAGCGCTGCCGGATTATCAGGGGCTCGGCGCCAAGGGCGTGCATCCCTACCCCGACTCCCGGACCGCGGGCCTGAACATGATCGACGCCGTGCGTGCGCTCCGCCACACCTTCCCGAACATCTCCGACCGCTGGGCGGCGGTCGGGGATTCGCAGGGCGGCGGCGCCTCCTGGGCCGCCGATGAGCAGGCCGGCGACTACGCGCCCGAACTGCATCTGGTGGGTGCCGTGGCCACCTCGCCGGCCTCCGACGTCTCGGGCCTGGCCGACAAGGCCGTGCGTGGCGAGTTGACCGACGACCAGCGGCCGGTGCTGCAGCTCATCGTGGAAACCTTGGCGCGCCTGCACCCCGACGTCAGCCGCGACGACTTCCGCAAGGGCGCCGCGGTGCAGTACTGGGACGTGCTGTCGGCCTGCATCGGGCCGAAGGCCTATCAGCGCGGGTCGGTGATAAAGAAGCTCGGCCCGACCGACATCGGGCCGCAGAACCCGCAGGCGGCCGACCAGCTGCGCACCCTGCTGACGGGTTGGGCGCTGCCGCAGAAGCCGCTGTCGGCCCCGCTGTCGGTATGGTACGGCGCCAAGGACACGTTCATCGACGCCGAATGGACGACCGCCGCCCTGAAAAAGGCGTGCGCTTCGGGAGGAGTGATCACCATCGAGCTCGATCCGAACAAGGGGCACAGCCAGGCCGACATCAACAAGCAGCTGTCCTGGGTCGCCGACCGCTTCGCTGGAAAGCCACCCGCCGATGACTGCTGAGCGGACCGCCCTGGTCGCCGCCGCATTGCGCACGGGTCTGGTCGGGCCCGGCCACTTCTGGCGCCGGCTGGACGTCGTCGACGAAACCCGTTCCACCAATGACGATCTGGTCGCCACGGCGGATCCGGCCGCGGCGGTGCTGCTCGCCGAACACCAGACCGCGGGGCGGGGCCGCATCGGGCGGTCCTGGGAGGGGGTGCCGCGCGCGCAGATCCTGATGTCGGTCGGCGTTCCGACCACCGGGGTTCCCGCCTCGCAGTGGAGTTGGCTCCCGCTGCTGGCGGGCGTCGCGATCGTCGATGCGCTGGCCGAGGTGACCGGCTTGCGGGCCGGCCTGAAATGGCCGAACGACGTCCTGGTCAACGGCCAGAAGCTGGCGGGCATTCTCGCCGACGTGGCCGCCGCCAGCGAGACGGTGGTGGTGGGGCTGGGTCTCAACGTCAGCCTCGGCGCCGACGAGCTCCCCGTTCCCGACGCGACCTCGTTGACGTTGCTGGGCGAATCGGGGGACCGGACCGCGCTGGTACGTGGCGTGCTCGCCCAACTCGCCCGGCGGTTGACCGCCTGGCAGCGGGCCGGCGGCGCCGACCACGGCCTGATCGAGGATTATCGGGCGCGCAATGTCACAGTGGGCCAACGGGTTCGGGCTCTGCTGCCGGGAGACCGTGAGATCACCGGGTTCGCCCGCGCCATCGATGACGCGGGCCGCTTGGTAATCGACCCCGACTCCGGTTCAGACGCGGAATCGGTTGCGGTTTCAGCCGGCGACGTTGTGCATCTGCGACCCTGCGACAACGCCGAATCCGAGTAGAGCCCGGCCGTGGGTTATCCCGAGAACGTGTTGGCCACCGACGAACAGGTGGTGCTGCACCGGCACCCGCACTGGAAACGGTTGGTCGGGCCGGTGCTGGTGCTGTTGCTGGTCACCGCGCTGGCCGCGTTCGGTGCCGGGGTGGTGCAACAGACCGATTGGGACGCAACGGCCAAGAAGGTGGTCCAACTGGTCGTGCTGGCGGTCTGGCTGATCGTCGTCGGTTGGCTGTCGGTATGGCCGTTCCTGGCCTGGTGGACAACCCATTTCGTGATCACCGACCGGCGGGTGATGTTCCGGCACGGGCTGCTGAGCCGGTCGGGAATCGACATTCCGCTGGCCCGGATCAACAGCGTCGAATTTCGGCACGGCATCATCGACCGGATGCTGCGCACCGGGACCCTCATCATCGAGTCGGCGTCGCAGGATCCCCTCGAGTTCTACGACATTCCCCGCGTGGCACAGGTGCACTCACTGCTGTATCACGAGGTCTTCGACACTCTCGGCACCGAAGAGTCACCGAGCTGACCCGTTCGGCTGCCGGCTTAGGGGCGCCGCAGCGGGGTCACGTTCTCGGGTCCGGGGTGCCGCGCCTCGTACTCGTCTTCCATCACCTCGGCGATGCCGCCGCCTGTCAGCGCGGCCTCCACCGCGGCGTCCGGGTGGCCGCTCAGTTCGTCGGGGAACACCCAGCGGCGGAACGCCCAGAACCGGAACACCATCTGCATCAGATTGCCGATGATGTAGGCAGAGATGAAGTCGGCGATGTTCTCCATCGTGAGCGACACCTGCGGGACCCGCAGTTGGAGCACGTAACTCGAGATCCACAGCGGGATCATCGACAGCACCACCCCGACGCCGCTGAACGCGAAGAACAGCAGCGCCTCGTGGTGGCGCTCGCGGCCGCCGCGGTCGCGGAAGCTCCACTCGCGGTTGAGGATGTAGGACGCGATCACCGCGACGATCCCGGAGATGATCTTCGCCGTCACCGGCTTGGGCTCCAGGATGGTCAGCTTGAGCGTGTAGAAGATCGCCGAGTCGATGATGAATGTGGTGCCGCCCACAATCGCGAACTTGATGAGCTCATGGTGCCGCTCGGCGAACGGTTGGAACGGCCGCGGTAGGCGGGCGATCGTGGCATCTGCAAAGGACACGTTTATCCAGTGTACGGAAGCAAATGCCCAGGTGCCCAAATCGGCGGAAACCATCGGTAGGAGAGGCCGGCCGAGAACATGACACCATAGAGGCCGTGACCAGTACTTCCGCCGCCCCCGTCGTCGCGATGATCGGCGGAGGCCAACTGGCCCGCATGACTCATCAGGCGGGTATCGCGCTCGGTCAGACGCTCCGCGTGCTCGCCGGCGGACCAGATGACCCTGCCGCGCAGGTGACTCCCGACGTGGTGTTCGGTTCCCACACCGATATCGACGCGCTGCGCAAGGCTGCCGAGGGCGCCACCGTGCTGACGTTCGACCACGAGCACGTGCCGACCGAACTGCTCGGCGAACTCGTCGCGGCCGGCGTGAACGTGGCCCCCCCGCCGGAAGCCCTGGTGCACGCCCAGGACAAGTTGGTGATGCGCCGGCGGCTGGAGTCCCTGGGCGCGCCGGTGCCCCGGTACGCGGAGGTGACCCGGGTGGCCGACCTCGAGGCGTTCGCCGGGCGGATCGGCGGCCCGGTGGTGATCAAAACCGTGCGTGGCGGCTACGACGGCAAAGGCGTGGTGATGGCCGACGACCTTGCCGGGGCGTGCGCCGTCGCGGAGCGGTACCTGGCCGACGGTGTGGCGATCATGGCCGAGGAGCGGGTGGCGATGCGGCGCGAACTGGCCGCGCTGGTGGCCCGGTCACCGTTCGGGCAGGGCGCGGCTTGGCCGGTGGTGCAGACCGTGCAGCGCGACGGGATCTGCGTCGAGGTGATTGCGCCCGCGCCCGGACTATGCGGTGAAACCGGCAGTGCCGCAGAGCAATTGGGCCTGCGAGTGGCTTCGGAGCTGGGTGTGGTCGGGGTGCTGGCCGTGGAGTTGTTCGAGACTGCCGATGGCGGATTGCTGATCAACGAGCTGGCGATGCGCCCGCACAACTCCGGGCACTGGACCATGGACGGCGCCGTCACCGGTCAGTTCGAACAGCACCTGCGCGCCGTCCTGGACTTTCCGCTGGGCGACACCCGCGCGATCGCGCCGGTGACCGTGATGGCCAACGTGCTGGGCGCGCCGGAACAGCCGGCGATGGCCCTCGACGAGCGACTGCACCACCTGTTCGGCCGGATGCCAGAGGTGAAGGTGCACATGTACGGCAAGGCCGAACGACCCGGCCGCAAGGTCGGGCACGTCAACCTGGTCGGCGACGCCCGCGGATCGGCTGACGATGACGGTTACGTCGCCGACCTGCGTGAGCGCGCGGGCCGTGCGGCGCACTGGCTGTCACACGCCGAGTGGGCCGACGGATGGGAAGGGCACTGATGACACCGCAGCCCCGGGTGGGCGTGATCATGGGCAGCGACAGTGACTGGTCGGTGATGGAGGACGCCGCCCACGCGCTGGCGGAGTTCGACGTGCCGTTCGAGGTGGGCGTGGTCTCGGCCCACCGCACACCGGGCCGCATGCTCGACTACGCCCGCTCGGCGGCCGGACGCGGCATCGCGGTCGTCATCGCAGGCGCCGGCGGTGCCGCGCATCTGCCCGGCATGGTCGCCGCCGCCACACCGCTGCCGGTGATCGGGGTTCCGGTTCCACTGGCGCGACTCGACGGCCTGGACTCGCTGTTGTCGATCGTGCAGATGCCGGCGGGTGTCCCGGTGGCAACCGTGTCGATCGGCGGCGCCCGCAATGCCGGGCTGCTGGCGGTTCGGATCCTGGCGGTCGCCGATGGTGGGCTGCGGGAACGTGTCGTGAAGTTCCAATCCGACCTGGAGGCCGCGGTGCTGGAGAAGGACGCACGCCTGCGGGACCGAATTATGGGCGGCTGAGCCCGGCAGGCTAAATTCACTGGCGAGTAGCAAGGAGCTCCCATGGCCGGTAATCCGTCGTTCGATCTTTTCGCCCTCGCCGACGAGCACAACGAGTTGCGTGACGTGCTGCGCGCGCTGTGCGAGAAGGAAATCGCCCCGTACGCCGCCGAGGTCGACGAGACCGCGCGCTACACAGACGAGGCGGCCACCGCCCTGACGGCGGCCGGCTTCAACGCCATCCACATTCCCGAGGAGTACGACGGGCAGGGCGGCGACGCGGTCGCGGGCTGCATCGTGATCGAAGAGGTCGCGCGGGTGTGCGCGTCGTCGTCGCTGATCCCGATCTGCAACAAGCTCGGCACGATGGGCCTGCTGATGCGTGGCTCGGAGGAACTCAAGAAGCAGGTGCTGCCGTCCATCGCCACGGGCGAGGCGATGGCGTCCTACGCGCTGTCGGAGCGCGGTGCCGGCAGCGACGCCGCGGCGATGCGCACCCGGGCCCGCCAGGACGGCGGCGACTGGGTGCTCAACGGCTCCAAGTGCTGGATCTCCAACGGCGGCAAGTCCACCTGGTACACCGTGATGGCGGTGACCGATCCCGACAAGGGTCCCAACGGCATCTCGGCGTTCGTGGTGCACAAGGACGATCCGGGCTTCGTCGTCGGGCCCAAGGAACGCAAGCTGGGCATCAAGGGCTCGCCCACCACCGAGCTGTACTTCGAGGACTGCCGGATTCCGGGGGACCGCATCATCGGTGAGCCCGGAACAGGGTTCAAGACCGCACTGGCCACCCTCGATCACACCCGGCCGACGATCGGCGCGCAGGCCGTCGGGATCGCGCAGGGCGCGCTGGACGCGGCCCTCGGCTACGTCAAGGAGCGTCAGCAGTTCGGCAAGTCGATCGGCGACTTCCAGGCCATCCAGTTCATGCTGGCCGACATGGCGATGAAGCTCGAGGCCGCGCGGCTGATGGTCTACACCGCAGCAGCCCGTGCCGAGCGGGGCGAACCGAACCTGGGCTTCCTGTCCTCAGCGTCGAAGTGCTTCGCCTCCGACGTCGCGATGGAGGTGACCACCGACGCCGTGCAGATATTCGGCGGGTACGGCTATACCGTCGACTTCCCGGTCGAACGGTTCATGCGCGATGCCAAGATCACCCAGATCTACGAGGGCACCAACCAGATTCAGCGTGTCGTGATGGCGCGCAACCTGCTCAAGTAGCGGCCGAGTAAAGATCGCGCGTGACCTTCTCGGTCTGCCTGCGCCTGTCCAACAGGCCGGCATCGGGGTTGGCCACCTGCACCAGCGACGCGCCGACGGCGAATACCGCGATCATGTTGTCCACCAACGCTTCCGCGCTGTCCCACGGTGCCGAGGACAGCACTCGGTCGGTGCTGGTGAGTCCGCGCGCAGCGGCCGACGCCTGTGCGGCGGCAAGCACGTCGGCGGCCGATCGGCCTGCCAGTGCGGGGCCCGGATTGCGCTCCGGAACCACCTGATCGCCATGCGCCCGTACCGATGTCGCGTAATCGGTGATGCCGAAAGCCAGATCGGGCACCGGCTTGCCGAACGGATCCAGCGACAGCGCCACGATCTCGCCGGTACCGACCGCAGCGTCGGCCTCGTCGATACGGTCGGCCGTGCACAGTGCGATGTCGGCGGTCAGGTCGGTCCCACCGGGCAGCACGACTTCGCTTCCCGCCCACCAGATCCCGAACAGCACTGCCGCGGTCTGCCAGTGCGCGGGCAGTAGGACGGCGACCCGGCTGTCCGGCCCCGCGCCGAGCTCATCGCGTAACAGGTTGGCGGTCTTCGCCGCCCAGTTGCCCAGCGTCACGGCCGACAGTTCGATCCGTTCACCGGTCGCGTCGTCGTAGTACGTGATGCGCGGGCCGACAGGGTCGGCACGCAGAATCGGGTCGAGCACCGAACCGGTCAACGTCACGTCAGTTGACACACTTGGGATCATCGGCGCCTGCGGTGATGACCGGTGACGGCGGGGGAGCCGCGGTCTCGCCGGAGGCGGCGGAGGTGTCGGCGGTATCACCACTGACATCGGTTGTGCCGCTGTCGGTTCCGGTGCCTTCGAGGCCGGAGCCGGGGCCGGTGTAGTCAGCGGCCAGTATCACCCGCACCGAACCGGCGGGCACCGATGCGTCGGCCACCACCGGTAGGCCGCCGAGGTCCCGGGACACCGCCTGTGCGCCGAGGTCGTCGGTCTTTGCGGCCTGCACCTGACTGTTGGTTACGTGCTCGGCTTCGTTATTGCCGACCTGTCCGCCGGCGAACCCCTTGCCGGACAACGCTTCTGACACTGCAGCCGCAAGGCCGTTGACATCGGAGTCGTTGACGACGTCGACGGTGGTCTTGTCCGGCGAGTACGCGATCTCCTCGGTCTTGCCCTCGGCCTGGTCGTTCAAGAGGCCGGCGACCCAGTCCCTGACCTGTTCGGGGTCCACCCGCACCACACTCTGCATGCCGTCGTCGCTCCACCCGGCCTCTTCGAGCACCGGGACGGTTGCGAACGCCACGCTGCCGGCGGCCAGTTTCTGCAACTGGTCCACGAAACTCATGATGTCCCAGCCATCGGACAGCACCACCGAGCGCTGCACCGCCTGTTGCAGGCGTTGCAGCGTGGCGGGACTGGTCAGCGTCTTGCCCGAGATCACCTGGTGGGCAAGCGAAGCCATCACCGCCTGCTGGCGCACCACGCGGTCGAGGTCGCCGCGCGGCAGATCGTGGCGCTGGCGCACGAAGCTCAGCGCCTGCGGGCCGTCGAGCTTCTGCCAGCCCGCCGGGAAGTCTGCGCCCGAAAGGGGTTCGTAGACCGCGTCCTTGAGGCACACGTCGACACCGCCGAGGGCATCGGTGATCAGTGCGAAGCCCAACAGCCCGATCTCCGCGTAATGGTCCACGGTGACGCCGGTCAGGTCGGCAACCGTCTTGATCAGCGCCTCGCGGCCCGCTTCGACACCCCGCTTCTCGCCCTCGGCCGGGTCCATGCCCTCGTTCTCGATGAGCTCCTTCATCGTGTCGAGTTTCACCTGGCCGAACACGCCGTTGATCTTGGTCTTGCCCAGACCGGGCGCCTCCACATAGGAGTCCCGTGGAATCGAGATCGCCGTTGCCGATCTGCCGTTGTTGGGGATGCGGACCAGGATGATCGTGTCGGTGTTGGTGGCCACGTCGTCGCCGGCCCGCAACGTGGCGAGTTCCTCGGCCGACAATGGGTTTCCGTGCGCATCGGTGCGGCTGTCCACGCCGACGAGCAGGATGTCGATGGCGCCGTCGTCGCCGCCACCGCCCAGGGCCGCGGTGCTGATGTGATTGATCCCGCTCTCGAAGGACCGGACCTTGCTCCACGCGGCGCCGGTGCCCACCACGATCAGCAGCGCGAGCACCGTCGCGACAGTACGAATCACGCGGGCCGGCACCCCGACAGGTTACTGGGCTGTGACGCCCACAGCGGGTAGCCGACCCGGCGTGCCAGACTCTCTTTGTGTTTGCGCGCATCGTCATCACCGGCGCCGGCGGTCAGGTCGGGCGTCGGCTGGCCGAACAGGCCGGGATACGCGGTTACGACGTGTCCGCACTGACCTCGGCACAGTGGGATATCACCGACGCCGACGCCGCGGAGCGGCACATCGGCCATGGCGACGTGGTGGTCAACTGTGCGGCTTTCACCGCGGTCGACCGTGCCGAGGAGGAGCCCGGACGCGCCCGGGCCGTCAACGTCGACGGGCCCGCCGTCATCGCGGGCGCCTGCGCGCGGGCCGGAGCGCGGTTGATCCACATTTCGACGGACTATGTGTTCAGCGGTCGTTTCGCGGGGGAGCCCCGGCCCTACGAGATCGACGACGAAACGGGCCCGCTCAGCGTGTACGGCCGCACCAAACTGGACGGCGAACACGCGGTGCACGATGCGCTGCCCGGGGCCCAGGTGGTGCGAACCGCGTGGGTGTACACCGGTATCGGCAACGATTTCGTGGCCACCATGATCCGGCTGGCCGGCGGCGAAACCCCGGTGGACGTGGTGGCCGACCAGGTCGGCTCACCGACCTACGTCGGGGATTTGGTCGAGGCACTGCTGGAAGTGGCCGACGGCGCCGCGCCCGCACCACTGCTGCACCTGGGAAACCAGGGTGCCGTCAGCCGGTTCGAGCTGGCCAGAGCAGTATTTGCCGGCATCGGGGCGGACCCGGAGCGGGTTCATCCGGTCGGCACCGATCGACATCCCCGGCCGGCTCCGCGGCCGCCCTACTCGGCGCTGTCGGGCCGGTTGTCGGAGGCGGCCGGGCTCACGCCGCTGCGTCCGTGGGAGGACGCCCTGGCGGTCGCGTTGGCCAGCGTCAGCTAAGTCGTCAGCGAATCGCGATAGGTACCCTGTCCTGATGTCTTCGATCTCGCTTCTGCACGGCTGGGCGCCGATCGCGCTCCAGGCGATCGCCGCGGTCGCCCTGGTGTTCGCGATCGGCCGGCGCTCCCGGCGCTGGCAGCGGATCTGGCTTCCGGTATCGATCGCGGCCGGCATCGTCGTCGCCGCGCTCACCTACTGGTTCATCAAGGTCACCGACATGTCCGGGGGCGTGGTCGCCCCGGTCGGCTTCTGGATCTGGGTGGGACTGGCCGGCCTGGCGCTGGTCGTGCTGGTGCTGGGTTGGCGGGAAGCGGGTTGGTGGCGCCGGGCCGTGTCGCTGCTGGCCGTTCCGCTGACATTGGTGTGCGTGGCGCTGGCCGTCAACCAGTGGACTGCCTACTTCCCGACCGTGCAGAGCGCGTGGGGCCAGTTCAGCGGGCATCCGCTGCCCGGCCAGACCGACGAGCACTCCGTGGACGCGCTGCGCGACCCGGGCGGTTCGCCCGAACAGGGCAAGATCGTGACGATCACCGTCCCCGACGGCGGCTCGGATTTCAAACACCGCGACGAGCTCGTCTACCTGCCCCCGGCCTGGTTCGCCTCCGATCCGCCGCCCACGCTGCCGGCGATCATGATGGTCGGCGGCGAGTTCGGCAGTCCCAACGACTGGCTTCGGGCCGGCAATGCACAGCAGGTCGCCGACGAGTTCGCCGCGGCGCACGGCGGACAGGCGCCCGTCCTGGTGTTCGTCGACGCCGGTGGCGCATTCCGCAACGACACCGAATGCGTCGACGGGGTGCGTGGCAATGCCGCCGCCCACCTGACCAATGAGGTTGTCCCTTATGTGGTTTCGCGCTTCGGCGTGAGTTCCGACCCGGCCAACTGGGCGGTGGCGGGATGGTCCATGGGCGGCACCTGCGCGGTGACGCTGGCGGTGAAGTATCCCGAATTGTTCAGCGCATTCCTCGATATCGACGGCGATCTGTTCCCCAACGCCGGCACCCGCGAACAATCGATCGCGCGGCTGTTCGGAGGCGACGAGGCGGCATTCGACGCGTTCGACCCGACCTCGATCATTCCCAACCACGGCCTCTACCAGGGGATGGCGGGCTGGTTCTCGATCGTCGACAGCGCGCCGCCGGTATACCGGCCGGCGGGTACCGATCCGTCCGCGGCACCGCCGCTGGGACCCGCTCCGGACCCGCGCGACCACTCCGCCGCGGCCAACCACCTCTGCGAACTCGGCAGCCAGTACGGCATCGAATGCGCCGTGGTCGCCGAGCAGACCGAGCACGACTGGCAGGGCGCGGCGAAGGTACTCGCCGAGGCACTGCCGTGGCTGGCGGGCAAGATCGGCTCGCCGGGGGCGCCGCCGGTGCCGCTGCCCGGCGCCCCGGCGGCCGGTTGACGCCGAACGGCTGTCAGCTACCGACCGGCGCGGTGTCGAGAATCAGGTCGGCCGCTCGCCAGGCCATCGCCATCGTCGGCCCGTTGAGGTTGCCGGACACCATCATCGGGATGACCGAACAGTCCATGATGCGCAGGCCGTCGACGCCGCGGACGCGCAGCCGGTCGTCGACGACGTCCTCGTCGCCGGGGCCCATGCCGCACGTGTTGATCGCGTGGCTGCCGGTGGTCCCGTTGTTGAGGATCACCTCGACCATCTCGTCGTCGCTCTGGTACTGGCTGCCCGGGACGAGTTCGTGCTCGATGCGGTCGGCCAGCGGTGACTGCTCGAAGAGCTCACGCACCCGGCGCAGCAGGTTGACGCTGGTCCGGCGGTCGTACTCGGTGGCCAGGTAGTTCGGGGCGATGAGCAGCGGATCGTCGGGGCCGGCACCGGAGATGCGCACGGTGCCCTGCGAGGTCGGACGCAGGATCTCGCACATCAGCGACACCCCGGGCAGCGGATCGATACCGAGGTTGTTCGACTCGTCGAGCTTGTCCGGGCGCACCGTGCCGCCGGCCACCGACATCATGCTCACCAGCATCTGGGCATCCACCCGCTGCGCCTCGTCGGACGACTTGAGGATGGCGATGACCTCGCCGGTCGGGGTGGACAGCATGCCCTTGCGGGTGGCCAGGTACTTCAGCAGCGTGATGCCCTTGGCGAAGGTGGTACGCAGCTGTTTGTTATAGCCGAGGTCTTCCTTGAGCCGGTAGGCATTGATGACGCAGAAGTGCTCCAGCAGCCGCCGGCCGACGTTCTCGCGTTCCAGATAGACCGGCACGCCCGCATCGGCCAGCACGTCGCGCGGGCCGATGCCCGACATCTGCAGCAGCTTCGGCGACTCGAGTGCGCCTGCCGCCATGATGATTTCGCGTCCGCGGACCTCCGAGACCGATCCGTTGTTCGACGTCATGACGCCGACCGCGCGGCCGTTCTCGAAGATGAGCCGCTGCGCCAGGGTGTAGGTGGCCACCGTCAGGTTGGGTCGCTTGAGGACGGGGTAGAGGAACGCGTCGGCAGCGCTGACCCGGAAGCCTTTGTAGATATTGCCCATCGCGGGTGCGATGCGCTCGGCCTCGGAGTCGTTGATGTCGTCGAGGCGCTCGAAGCCCTGCCGCGCGCCGGCCTCGAGGATGTCGCGGCCGATCTCGTCGAGCCGGGGGATCGACACCTTGAGCGGGCCGTCGGTGCCGCGGGTCGGGCCGGGGCCGCACTGGTTGCCCTCGATCGCCTGATACGCGGGCAGGATGTCATCCCAGCCCCAGCCCTTGTTGCCCATCGCTTCGAGTTCGTCGTAGTCGGACTTGGTGCCGCGGTTGTAGACCATGCCGTTGAGCGCCGTCGACCCGCCGAGGACCTTGCCGCGGGGCCAGATCTCGTAGTGGTTGTCGGGCCCGAACTTCTCGGTGGTGTAGTTCCAGGCGTGCTTGCTCAGCAGCAGGCCCGCGCCCAGCTTCGGGATCTTGAAGTAGGGGCCCTTGCCGCGGCCGCCGGCCTCGATGAGCAGGACCTCGTTCTTGGGGTTCTCCGACAGACGATTGGCCAGAACGCAGCCCGCCGCGCCCGCGCCGATGATGACGTAGTCGTAATCCGTCATGGTGTTGTTCACAGTCCTTTCCGGTTCGCTGCCCTCGCGACCGGTCACGTGCAGTTGCCGACCACAGTAGTGTCGGCGCCGCGTGTCAGCCACACCAGGAGGCCCGCATAGGACCAAAGCCACAACTTCAGTGGACCTTTGCCACAACCCGGCCCAACAGCGCCCGCGACGCTCGCCGAACGCGAGGGTACCGAAGAGGTCCGGTAGGGTTGGCGCCCATGTGGACACCAGTAAGCCGACTCTTCAGCCGTCTTGCCGTGGTCATCGCTGTGGTGGCCGCGCTGTGCCTCGCCGTTCCGGTGCGGTCCTTCGCTGCCCCCGTTGCGCCGGCGGACGGTTATGGCTTCGGCCAGGGGGCCGCCCCGGTGGTGTACTCGTTCGAGGACATCAACCGGGAGATCGACGCGGTCACCCAGACGAGTGCGTCGTGGCTGCGGGTGCTCGTGGACTGGAGCAAGATCGAGCCCACCCAGGGCCAGTACGACTGGGCCTATCTGGACAACATCGTCAACTACGCGACGTCGCACGGCCTGCGGGTGCTCGGTGTGCTCGCGTACACCCCGACGTGGGCGCGGCCGCAGGGCCCGGGCATGTTGTTCTGGACGGTCCCGCCGAAGAATCCGGGCGACTTCGCCAACTTCGCCACCGCGGCGGTCGGGCGCTACGGCGACCGGATTCAGAACTGGGAGATCTGGAACGAGCCCAACCTGCCGCTGTTCTTCGGTTTCACCGACAAGAAGGCGGAGCGCTACGCCGAGTTGCTGAAGGCCGTCTACCCGGCGATCAAGGGTGCCCAGCCGGGCGCCACGGTGGTCGCGGGCGGGCTGAGCCGGATAGGTGGCAGGGATTCGCCTCCTGGGTTCTTGCAGCAGATGTATGACGCCGGCGCCGGGCCCTTCTTCGACGCCGCCAACGCACACCCGTACGTGTTTCCGGGCGGTCTGGCCGCGGATTCCAAGAACGGCTGGTCGGATGTGGGCCGGATGCGCGACGTCATGGTCGCTCACGGCGATGCCGGCAAGAAGATCTGGATGACCGAGATCGGCGCCCCCACCAGCACCGGAACCGACGGCGTCAGCCCGCAGGAGCAGGCCAAGCAGATCACTGACGTGATGTCCGCCGCGGCCGGTACGGGATTTCAGTGGGCCGGTGTTCATCTACAGCATCCGCGACACCAACAGCGCCGACGGCGACAACCGTGAGCGCAACTTCGGTGCGCTGCTGACGTCGGACTGGCAGCCGAAGTACACAGCGGGCGTGCTGGCCCGCTGACTCGTCCCGTTACCCTCTACGCCGTGGTGACGTATCGGGGCCGGCGCGCGTGACCGATCATGCCGGCGCCGAACCGGTGGGCGACGGACTGGTCGTCGTGACGGTGACGTACTCGCCGGGTCCGCACCTCGATCGGTTCCTGGCCACCCTGTCGCACGCCACCGAACGGCCGGTGACCGTCGTGATGGCCGACAACGGGTCCACCGACGGCAGCCCGGAACAGGCGCTCGAGCGGTATCCCAACAGCCGGCTGATGCGGATGGACGGCAACATCGGATACGGCTCGGCGATGAACCGGGGCGCCGCCGTGGTCGCCCCCGATGCCGAGTTCCTGATCGTCGCCAATCCCGACGTGCAGTGGGGTCCCGGCTCGATCGACGTGCTGATCGGCGCTGCCGCCCGGTGGCCGAACGCCGGCGCGCTTGGTCCGCTGATCCGCAACCCGGACGGGTCGGTGTACCCGTCGGCGCGGCATCTGCCCAGCCTGGTCCGCGGCGGCATGCACGCGGTGGTAGGGCCGGTGTGGAGGAACAATCCGTGGACGAAGGCCTATCGGCAGGAACACCAGGAGCCCTCCGAACGTCCGGTCGGC
The DNA here is from genome assembly GCA_963779655.1 of uncultured Actinomycetota bacterium. Classification (GTDB taxonomy): domain Bacteria; phylum Actinomycetota; class Actinomycetes; order Mycobacteriales; family Mycobacteriaceae; genus Mycobacterium. The sequence continues at coordinate 90,957 of CAVZZD010000008.1, forward strand.
TGGCTGTCGGGGTCGTGCCTGCTGATGCGCCGCGCCGCGTTCGCCGAGATCGGCGGGTTCGACGAGCGCTACTTCATGTACATGGAGGACGTCGACCTGGGCGACCGCCTTGGCCGGGCGGGCTGGCTCAACGTGTATGTGCCGTCGGCGGAGATCATGCACGACAAGGGTCACTCCACCGGGCGGGACCCTGCCCGCAATCTCGCCAGACACCACGTGAGCACCTACACATACCTCGCCGACCGGTACCCCGGTTGGCCAAACGCACCGCTACGGGCCATTATGAAGGCTGCTTTGGTGGCTCGTGCCCGGATGGCGGTGCGAAAGTCCCGCAAACAACGGCAATAAGGTAGGGGATGGAATTGGCGAACTCTGAGGTGGCCGTGGACCCGTCGAAGGTCGACGCCGTCATTCTGGTCGGCGGTCAGGGCACCCGGCTACGGCCGCTGACGCTGTCGGCACCCAAGCCGATGCTGCCGACCGCCGGGTTGCCGTTCCTGACGCACCTGCTGTCCCGCATCGCCGCGGCCGGCATCGAGCACGTGGTGCTGGGCACCTCGTACAAGGCCGCGACGTTCGAGGCGGAGTTCGGCGACGGGTCCAAGCTGGGCCTGCAGATCGACTACGTGTTCGAGGACACAGCCGCTGGGTACCGGCGGCGGCATCGCCAACGTGGCGCCCAAGCTGCGCCACGACACCGCACTGGTGTTCAACGGTGACGTGCTGTCCGGTGCCGATCTGGGTCAGCTGCTGACCTTCCACCACGACGAGCGCCGCCGATGTGACCCTGCACCTGGTACGGGTGGCCGATCCGCGCGCGTTCGGCTGTGTGCCGACCGACGGCGACGGCGCGGGTCACCGCTTTCCTGGAGAAGACGCAGGACCCGCCGACCGATCAGATCAACGCCGGCTGCTATGTGTTCAAACGCGAGATCATCGACACCATCCCCACCGGGCGCGAGGTCTCGGTCGAGCGCGAGGTGTTCCCGACGCTGCTGTCCGAGGGGGTGCGGGTGTGCGGCTACGTCGACGCCACCTACTGGCGCGACATGGGCACGCCGGACGACTTCGTGCGCGGCTCAGCCGACCTGGTCCGCGGTATCGCGCCGTCGCCGGCGCTGGGCGGGCACCGCGGCGAGTCGCTCGTGCACGACGGTGCGTCGGTTGCCCCGGGTGCGGTGCTGGTCGGCGGCACGGTGGTGGGACGCGGGGCAGAGATCGGCCCGGGCGCGCGACTGGACGGCGCGGTCATCTTCGACGGGGCGCGGGTGGAGGCCGGTTCGGTCATCGAGCGCTCGATCATCGGTTTCGGTGCCCGCATCGGTCCGCGTGCGCTGATCCGCGACGGTGTGATCGGCGACGGTGCGGACATCGGCGCCCGCTGCGAACTGCTCCGCGGGGCGCGGGTGTGGCCAGGGGTCGTCCTGCCGGACTGCGGAATCCGCTACTCCAGCGACATCTGAACCCTGGCCTGCTGCGGCCAGCGTGGACTTAGGGGACGTTTTTTGCCGATTCGCGTGACGCAAGTCCACGCTCGGCGATGGTCTGACTTGCGCGGCGCACCAGATTCGCCAGCGCGGGATCGGCATCCGGCGGCAGCTGATCGACCGGCCACCAGCGCAGGTCCAGTGACTCGTCGCTGAGCGCGATGACGGCGCCGGCGGGCGCCTGCGCGGCGAACTGGATGTCGAGGTGGCGCGTCGGCACGCCCAGCGAGCAGGTCAACGCGTGCGCATGCAGTGCCACCGGGTGCGTGCCGATGCGCAGGCCGTCGATGCCGGACTCCTCGGTGGCCTCGCGCAGGGCCGCCGCGGTGATGTCGGCGTCGCCGGGCTCGCAGTGTCCGCCGAGCTGAACCCAGCGGCCCAACCGCGGATGCAGGGTCAGCAGCACCTGCGAGCCGGTGTGGTCGAGCACGGCGGCGGACGCGGTGATGTGGCCCGGGACGCATTCGCGTTCACAGGCGTCGGGGCGGGCCGACCACGAACGCCAGCACGGCGTGCCGGAGCGCGTCCTGTGCGGGGTCGGGCGCCGGCCAGGCGCCCAACACGTCGATGACTGAGTCACGCACGCTCATCGGCGGACCAACAGCCCGTCGGTGTCGGCCGGCGGACGAGGCCGCATGCTGTCGGCTTCGTCGCCGGAGTAGCCGATTGCGATGGCGCCCAACGGTTCCCAGTCGGCCGGCAGGTCGAGTTCGGCGCGCACCAGGTCCGGGGCGAAGATGGTCGATCCGATCCAGCAGCTGCCCACCCCGCGGACCGCCAGGGCCACCAGCAGACCCTGCACGGCCGCGCCCGCGGCGACGGTGAACATGGTGTGCTCGGCGGCGGTGCGCGCGGGGTCCGGGTAGCTGTGCGCACCGTCGGGAACCATGAACGGGATCATCACCTCGGGCGCGTCGTAGAGGATCCGGCCCCGGGCCACCCGGCGTTCCACGGCGTCGGCGGGCTTACCGTCGCCGGTCAGATCGGCCCGCCACCGCTTCGCCATCCGGTCCAGCAGCGCGGTGCGGCGCTGCGGGTCGGACAGCCACACGAACCGCACCGGCCGGGTGTGGTGCGGGGCGGGCGCGGTGAGCGCCTCGGCGACCGCGGCCTCGACGAGTGCCGGCTCCACCGGGTCGGGGGCGAACCGGCGCACCGAGCGGCGCAGTAATTGAGCCTGGTGACGCCCCAGTTCCAGGGCCTCGGCGGTGCCCAGCCAGAACAGGTCCTCCTCGCCGGGCCGCAGCAGGTCGCGGCCCGTCGAGCCGTCGTCGGTGACGGTCAGCCCGCGCACCACCGCCACCGGGACGGCGGTGAGCTTGCCCTTGACCAGATCGGCCGCGGCGGCGATCTCGTCGGCGACGGCCACCTCGGTCACCAGCAGTTCGTTGCCGTGCCGGTCGACGGCGCCGGCATAGCCGAACAGCACCGTCAGCCCGGCCGCGCCGATGGCGGCGTCGGTCTGGCCGTTGCGCCAGGCCCGGCCCATGGTGTCGGTGATCACCACCGCGACCGAGACCCCGAGCGCTTCCCGCAGGCCGGCCCGCAGCGCGGCGGCGCTGGCGTCCGGGTTCTGCGGCAGCAGCGCCAATTCCGTTGTGCCGATGTTGGATCCGTCGACGCCGGCGGCGGCCTGGATCAGGCCCAGCGCGTTCTCGGTGATCAGCGTGCGGCCCTTGCGGGCCAGCACCCGCACCGCCTCGGCGTCGATCAGTCTGCGCCGCAACGCGTCCCGTTCCTCCGGGTCCTCGGGCGCGGCCACGATCCGGCCCTCGCACTTGGACACCACCTTGCTGGTGACCACGACGACGTCACCCTCGCGCAGCCAGGGCGCGGCGGCGGCGAGTGCCGCGGTGAGGTCGTCACCCGGGCGGAACTCGGGAAGCCCGGTGACGGGCAGGATCTCCACCGAGGCCGCGGTGCCGTGCTCGATCGGTGTCGTCACAGCGCGGCCGTATCGATCCCGGCGACGTCGATTCCGGCGCGCACCATCTGCGCCGTCGCCGCCGGATCGGTCATCAGCAGCGGGATGGACCGCACCGCGACGCCGTCCACGTCGGCGGTGTCGCCGTCGGCCACCAGCCAGGCGTCGAGCAGGCCGGTGCCCGAGCGGGCGCCGTAATGCCGGCCCACCGCCTGCGAGTTCGAGTCCACGCCGATCACAGTCAGGCATTCGTCGGCCATCCCGCGCAACGGCTTTCCGCCGATGATCGGCGAGTAACCCACCACTGGGGCTGGTGTCGAGCGCACCGCCCCCCGGACCCCGGGGACCGCCAGGATCGCGCCGATGCTCACCACCGGGTTCGACGGCGCCAGGAACACGACGTCGGCGTCGTTGATCGCCGAGAGCGCATCGGTTGTCGCCGTGGCATTTTCGGATCCGATGAAGGCGAAGCTGTGAGTGGGCACCTGGGCGCGGTAGCGTACCCACCACTCCTGGAAGTGGATGGCCCGCTGATCGCCGGTCTCGGGATCGGTGATGACGACGTGGGTTTCGCTTCTGTCGTCGGTGGCGGGCAGAAGTCGCGCGCCGGGATTCCAGCGCGCGCACAGGGCCTCGGTGACCGCCGACAGCGGATAGCCGGCCCGCAGCATCTGGCTGCGCACCAGGTGGGTGGCCAGGTCACGGTCGCCCAACCCGAACCAGTCCGGCTGCACGCCGTAGGCCGCGAGTTCCTCCTTGGCGTGCCAGGTTTCGTCGCGGTGGCCCCACCCGCGTTCGGGATCGATACCGCCGCCCAAGGTGTACATGCAGGTGTCGAGGTCGGGGCAGATGCGCACACCGTGCATCCAGGCGTCGTCGCCGACGTTGACGATCGCGGTCAGTTCGTGCGCCGGGGCGGAAGACGGCTCCGCGTCTACGGCGGCGAACTGGCCCAGTCCCAGCAATCTCTGCACACCCAGCAGGAAGCGGGCGCCCCCGACGCCGCCGACCAGTACCGTGACCTTCACACCGAACGACCTTAGGCGCACGCGGGTGTCCGGTGACGAGGCGGGGACGCGGGAAGCACCGCGGTAAGGCACGCCGTGGAATATCAGTGCGATTACTCACACGACACGCCCAGGCAACGACGCGCCGAAAAGTCGGGAACCAATGGTATGAATTTCGCTTCTAGCGCTTGACCGCGGCAGCTAACCCGTGTCTAATCACATCAGTGTCATTTCCCGGTTGGCCGGCCGGTTCCGGTGTCGCAGACCGAGATTCGATCATCTGTTCGAATCGAGATGGCCACAGAGAAATAGTGGGCGACATTTTCGGGATTGACGAAACAAAGGTGAGGAGGCGGAACATGTCCTATCAGCACCTTATCGGCGCGATCGGGACCACCCCGCACACCAATATCGGTCCGGCAGCCGGGGGGAGTTCAGATTTCGGCGCTCGTCCCCATTTGAGTCTGGTGCCCGACGCGTTCGGGAACGCTGAGGACGCCGTCGACAGCGAATGGCAGGACCGCGCATTGTGCGCGCAAACTGATCCGGAGGCGTTCTTCCCGGAGAAGGGCGGCTCCACCCGCGAGGCCAAGCGCATCTGCCTGGGCTGCGAGGTGCGCGATGAGTGCCTGGATTACGCACTGGCCCATGACGAGCGCTTCGGCATCTGGGGCGGGCTCTCGGAGCGGGAGCGTCGCCGCCTCAAGCGCGGCATCATCTGACGCGGTTCAGTCGTCCTCGATCGTCGGGTCGATGACGGCGGGTTCGACGCCCAGGTAGGTGGCCACCTGCGCCACCAGGATGTCGTGCAATAGTTCGGCGAGGTCCAGCGTATCCTTGACGCGACGCTCAATCGGCTTGCGGAACAACACAATTCGTGCCCGCGTGGCGTTGCCGCGGACGTCGACGCCGGCCGGGATCAACCGGGCCAGCGCGATCGGGCCGTCTGCGACGACCTCCGGTGGAAACTGCACGTTGTCGGGGTCGCGCGGCGCGATGCGCGGAATCTCGTCGACGGCGATGTCCAATGCCGACAACCGGTCCTGCCAACGGCGTTCGATCGGCTCGTAGGCCTCCAGCACCGCCATGTCGAAACGTTCCGAACGGCTGCGCCATCCGGGCACGGACTGCGGAAGCAGCGGACCGCGTACTTCGCGGCCGTGGCGTGACGACGCGCGTCCGCCCGGCCGGCCGGGACGCGAGCCGCGGGATCGCATCACGGGGGAGATCGTAACGGTTCCACATCGCGTGCAGATGGCTGCGTGTCCGGCGCCGCCGGAGTGTTCTTGCACGATAACCTCACGACGTGAATGTTCCCCGTCGCTGCTGTCGGCCCGGGTGCCCTCACTACGCCGTGGCGACGTTGACGTTCGTCTACCGGGATTCCACGGCGGTGGTGGGCCCGTTGGCGACTGTGCGCGAGCCGCATTCGTGGGATCTGTGCGTCTTGCACGCCGGCCGGATCACCGCTCCGCGTGGTTGGGAACTGGTCCGGCATGCCGGTCCGCTGCCGGCGCAGCCCGACGAAGACGATCTGGTGGCGTTGGCGGACGCGGTCCGTGAAGGTCGCGAGGGCGTGTCGTCGATGTCCGGGTCCGGTTTTGCCCAGCCCGCCAACGGCTTCTCCGACCCGAACGGCGGCCAGGTCGCCGCGCCGGGTGCCGGACTGTTGGCCCCGCCGGCGCAACGGGCCAAAACGGCAGGTCGGCGGCGCGGACATTTGCGCGTGCTGCCCGATCCCAGTGACTGATCGTCGTCCAGAGCCGGGTCTGACCGACGCCTCATCGCGTCCGTTGCACGCGGTAGGCGTCTGACTCACAGGCACGCCGGGCGCAACAGCTAGGCTGACTGCAAAACAGTTCCGTCCATCAGGAGATCAGTTATGTCGCGATCCGCTGCGGCGGTTGCCGGTGTGATCAAGGCATATGACGTGCGTGGCCTCGTCGGCGAGCAGCTCGACGAGGCGTTCGTGACGGATGTCGGTGCCGCCTTCGCGCGTCTGGTCCGGGCGGACGCCACCCAAGTGGTGATCGGCTACGACATGCGGGAGAGTTCGCCTGCGCTGTCGGCGGCGTTCGCGGCCGGCGTCACGGCCCAGGGCCTCGACGTCGTCCGGATCGGTCTGGCGTCCACCGACCAGCTGTATTTCGCCGCCGGGCTGCTGGACTGCCCCGGCGCGATGTTCACCGCCAGCCACAACCCGGCCGCCTACAACGGCATCAAGTTGTGCCGGGCGGGCGCCAAACCCGTCGGGCAGGACACCGGGCTGGCCACCATCAGGGATGAAGTCGTCGCGGGTGTGCCGGAGTTCGACGGCCCCGCCGGCACCGTCAGCGACCGTGATGTGCTCGACGACTACAGCGCCTTTCTGCGGTCGCTGGTCGACGTGACCGCGCTGCGGCCGCTGCGGGTGGCCGTCGACGCGGGCAACGGGATGGCAGGTCTGACCGCCCCGGCGGTACTGGGCGCGATTCCGTCGGTGACGGTGGTGCCGCTGTATTTCGAACTCGACGGCTCATTCCCGAATCACGAGGCCAATCCGCTTGATCCGGCCAACCTGGTCGACCTGCAGCGCTTCGTGGTCGAGACCGGTGCCGATATAGGCCTGGCGTTCGACGGCGACGCCGACCGCTGCTTCGTCGTCGACGAGCGCGGCGAGCCGGTGTCGCCGTCGGCGGTGACCGCCATGATCGCCGAGCGCGAGTTGACGCGAAAGCCCGGCTCCGCCGTGATCCACAACCTGATCACCTCGCGGGTGGTGCCCGAGCTGGTGACCGAGCTCGGGGGCACGCCGGTGCGTTCACGCGTCGGCCACTCCTACATCAAGGCGCTGATGGCCGAGACCGGCGCGATCTTCGGCGGCGAGCACTCGGCGCACTACTACTTCCGCGATTTCTGGGGCGCCGACTCGGGCATGCTGGCGGCGCTGTACGTGCTGGCCGCGCTCGGCGGACAGCAGCGCCCGCTGTCGGATGTGGCTGTCGACTACCAGCGGTACCAGGCGTCCGGCGAGATCAACTTCACCGTCACCGACGCGCCGGCGTGTGTGGACGCCGTGCTGAAATCGTTTGGCAGCCGGATCAATTCGCTCGACCACCTCGACGGCGTGACCGTCGATCTCGGCGACGGCACCTGGTTCAACATGCGCACGTCCAATACCGAGCCGCTGTTGCGGCTCAACGTCGAGGCCCGCACGTCCGCAGAGGTCGACGACGTCGTCGGGCAGGTCCGGCAGACCGTCGAGGAGGTCGTCAAGGCGGAGTCCGCACCGTGAGTGCCACCCGCGCGAAGGTCGACCTCGACGACACCGAAGGGTTGATCGCGGCCGACCGCGACGGGTTGCTGCGCGCGGCGTCGATGGCAGGTGCGCAGGTGCGCGCCACCGCGGCCGCGGTCGACGAGGGCGCCCTGGACGCGGTGCGCACGGGCGAGCGTCCGCGCTCGGTGATCTGGGTGGCCGGGCGCGGAACCGCGGAGTCGGCGGGCGCCATGCTCGCGGCGACGCTGGGCGGTTCGGCCGCCGTACCCATCGTGACCGCGGTCGAGGCGCCGCCGTGGATCGGCCCGCTCGATGTGCTCATCGTCGCCGGCGACGACCCGGGCGACCCGACGCTGGTCACGGCGGCCGGCGACGGGTGTGCGGCGCGGCGCCCGGGTGGTGGTGGCGGCCCCGTATGAGGGTCCGTTGCGCGACGCCACCGCCGGGCGGGTCGCCGCGCTGTCCCCGCGACTGTGGGTGCCCGACGAGTTCGCGCTGTGCCGCTACCTGGCGGCCGGCCTGGCCACGCTGCACGCCGTCGACGCGGCGCTGCAGATGGATCTGGCCGCACTCGCCGACGAACTGGACGCCGAGGCATTGCGTAACAGCGCCGGCCGTGAATTGTTCACGAATGCGGCCAAGGCTCTGGCGCAACGGATTTCGGGTCGCAGCGTGGTGCTGGCCGGCGACTCGGCGGCCACCCTCGCGTTGGCCCGGCACGGTTCTGCGACGATGGTGAAGATCGGTCACCGGGTGGTTGCGGCGACCGGCCTGTCGGACGCGCTGGTGGCGCTGCACAGTGTCGGACGGCTCGGGCTTCGGCGCCCCTGTCAGCGATGTCGCGGCGCTGTTCCACGACGACGAGATCGACGGACCGTTGCCGGACCGGTTGCGGGTCCTCGCGCTGACGCTGGCATCGGAACGCCCGGTGGTCAGCGCCCGCGTCGCCGGTGTCGGTGACGTCGACATCGTGGGCGCCGAGGATGTACCGGACGCGATGGCGGCCCCACTGGACACGGGCCGGCCCGAGCAGCAACTGGCGATGCTCGCAGTTCGGTTGGAGATGGCCGCGGTCTACCTGCGGCTGGCGGGATAACAGGAAAGAAGCAGTGGAGCTGTTACGCGGAGCAATACGGACGTACGCCTGGGGATCGCGGACGGCGATCGCCGACTTCACCGGCCGGTCGGCGCCGACGGCGCATCCGGAGGCCGAGTTGTGGCTGGGGGCCCATCCGGCTGACCCCGCCTTCATCGAAGGGCCCGACGGCGAACGGTCGCTGCTCGATCTGGTGAGCAGCGACCCCGAGGGTCAGCTGGGCGCCACGGTGCGTTCGCGGTTCGGCGACGCGCTGCCGTTCCTGGTCAAGGTGCTCGCCGCCGACGAACCGCTGTCGCTGCAGGCCCACCCGAGCACCGAGCAGGCGGTCGAGGGCTTTGCCCGGGAGGACCGGGCGGGGGTGCCGTTGTCGTCGCCGGTGCGTAACTACCGCGACCGCAGTCACAAGCCCGAACTGATCGTCGCGCTGGGGTCCTTCGAGGCGCTGGCCGGGTTCCGCCCCGTGGCGCGGACCATCGAACTCATGCGGGCGCTGGCCGTGTCGGACCTGGACCCGTTCGTCGCCCTGCTGCAGGGCCAGTCCGACGCCGACGGCCTGCGCGCGCTGTTCACCACCTGGATCACCGCGCCGCAACCCGACCTCGACGTGCTGGTGCCCGCCGTGATCGACGGCGCCATCAACTACGTGCGTTCCGGCGCAGCCGAATTCGAGGCCGAAGCCAAGACTCTGCTGGAGCTGGGGGAGCGCTATCCGGGTGACGCCGGTGTGCTGGCCGCGATGCTGCTCAACCGGATGCATCTGGAACCCGGCGAGGCGATCTACCTGCCCGCCGGAAATCTGCACGCGTATCTGCGCGGGGTCGGTGTCGAGGTGATGGCCAACTCCGACAACGTGTTACGTGGCGGCCTGACGCCCAAGCACGTCGACGTCCCCGAACTGCTGCGGGTGCTGGACTTCACGCCGGCCGCAGAGGAGTCGTTGCATCCGGCGGTGGATCGCGACGGTTTCGAACTCGACTACCGCACGCCCGCAGACGAATTCGCGGTGTCAGTGCTCACTCTCGACGGGGAGAGCCTCGGCCACGAAGTCGATGTGCCCTGTGTCCACGACGGCCCGCAGATCCTGCTGTGCGCGCAGGGTGCGGCCGTGGTGTCGGCCAAGAGCAGCACAGTTGCAGCTCGGAAAGGGTTCCGCTGCATGGGTTTCCGCGGATGACGGCCCGATCCGTCTGGTCGCCGAAGTGCCGACCAAGCTGTTCCGTGCCACGGTAGGCATCTGAGAAACGGGAGCGCGAATGTCGAGTGGGGGCAGTACCCGCGCCATCCTGGCTGCGTTGGCGGCCAATGCCGGTATCGCGGTGGCGAAGTTCGTCGGCTATCTGATCACTCACAGTTCGTCGATGCTGGCCGAGGCCGTGCACTCGGTGGCCGATACGTCGAACCAGGCGCTGCTGCTGTTCGGCCAGCGCCAATCCAACAAGGAAGCCGACACCCTGCATCCGTTCGGGTACGGCCGCAGCCGGTTCTTCTACTCGTTCGTCGTGGCGCTGGTGTTGTTCTCGCTGGGCTCGATCTTCGCGCTGTACGAGGGCTACGAGAAGATCGTGCACCCGCATGCGCTGAACTCCCCGGCGGTGGCCATCGTGATCCTGCTGGTGGCAGTCGGGTTGGAGTCCTACAGTTTCCGCACCGCGATGGTGGAGTCGCGGCCGCTGAAGGGTAACGCCAGCTGGTGGCGGTTCATCCGGAATTCCCGCAATCCCGAGTTGCCGGTGGTGCTGCTCGAGGACACCGGGGCGCTGATCGGTCTGCTGTTCGCACTGCTGGGCGTGGGCCTGACGGTGATCACCGGTAATCCGGTGTGGGACGGCATCGGCACCGTCGCCATCGGTGTGCTGCTCGGGGTGATCGCGGTGATCCTGATGGTCGAGATGAAGAGTCTGCTCATCGGGGAGGGCGCCACACCCGCCGAGGATGCGGCCATCCGCCGAGGCCTTGGAGGGGACCGAGAACATCGACCGGCTGATCCACATCCGGACCCAGTACCTCGGGCCGGAGGAGATCCTGGTGGCCGCGAAGATCGCGTGTCCGGCCAATGCCGACCTGGCAACCGTGGCCGCCACCATCGACGCCGCCGAGGAGCGGGTGCGTGCCGTCGTTCCGGCCGCCCGGGTGATCTACATCGAGCCCGACCTCGATCGCTCGCCGTCGGCCTGAGCGCGACGGCGGCCGGCCCACCACAACGTCAGATTGTGGCCGACTGCGCGCCCGACGAGTTTCGGTGACGGCGCCATGTAGAGGCTGTCGAGGAGGCTGAAGCGGCGCAGAAACCATTCCGCCAGAACGGGTTCCGTTTCGGCCGCACCGAGAAACTGGTCGAACAGTCCCCCGACCGGGCGGTACCACCAGGGCTGCGCGCCCTTGGCCCGATGCAGGATCAGATCGCCGATGGCGTTCATCGTCCACACGGGATAGGTGGTTTTCGCCGTCGCCCGCGACAGCTGCCCGGCGATGTCGGGATCGCCGGATTCCAGCACCGCGCGCAGGTTGGCCGCCTGGATGGACGTCATCGTCATGCCTTGGCCGAACGTCGGATTGAAGCTGACCACGGCGTCGCCGAACGGGATGATCCCCGTGGGGAACCGGGTCATCTCGTCGTAGCGTCGCCACCGGCTGGTGGGGTAGCGGTGAAACGCCACCGGGCCGATCGGTGCGGCCGACCGCAGCGCGGTGCTGATGTGTGGTGGTAGCACCGTGTCGGCGAGTGCGCACATGCCGGAGAAGTCTTGCGGCGGTTGGGCTTTGGCCACCCCGAACGTCGTGACGACCCAGGTGCCGTCCTCGTAGCGCAGCATGCCCAGGCCACGGGGTTGGCGGCGCGACGCACCCGCGACGATGACCGCCGGGATGGCCTCCTCGATCGTCGCGTCGGACATCCGCACCTGGTGGGTGGCGTAGCCGATGCCGACGTCGACGGTGTCCTCGCGGGGCCGGTCGAATCCCCACTCGTCCAGCCAGGCCGGCAGGCGGGTGCCGCGCCCGGACGCGTCGACCACGAGGTCGGCGTCGACCACCGAGGCCTCCGGGTCATCCAGCAGCACGCCCGTCACCCGCTGCCGATCGCGATCGAACTGCGGTACCGCGGCCACACCGGTGGCGATGTGTCACGGTGTCCATCGCGTCGACGCGTCGTCGGAGCTGCCATTCCAGGTGGGGGCGACTGGGCACGTAGGCGGTGAAATCGTCGCGCAGCGTGTGTCCCATCCCGAGGACGTGGCCGGCGGCACCGAAGTGGATGGCGTCGGGCCGGTTCTCCAGCACCGGCACACCGGCGGCGACCATGTCGTCGAGCAGGCCGGGGAACAGGGTGTCGAACTCGAGCGCGCCGCGCGCCATCAGCAGGTGCAGGTGGCGGTCCTGCGGGATGGCCGAGCGGTTCTCGGGGCCGTCGGGCAGGTCGTCGCGGTCGAACACGCTGACCGTGTCGTAGAAGTCGGCGAGCACCCGCGCGGCGCACAGCCCCGCGATGCTCGCCCCGATGACGACTGCGTGTTGTCCGGTCCGGCCCATCGACGCCATGGTAATGGGTACCCTGCCGGGATCGGCCCGGGCGAAAGGTGACGAGATGTCGAGTAGGCGCACCAAGTCCGTCGAACAGTCGATCGCCGACACCGACGAGCCCAGCACCCGGCTCCGCAAAGACCTCACCTGGTGGGACCTGACGGTCTTCGGTGTCTCGGTGGTGGTCGGCGCCGGCATTTTCACGGTGACCGCGTCCACCGCGGGCAACATCACCGGCCCGGCGATCTCGGTGTCGTTCATCCTCGCCGCGGTCACCTGCGGGCTGGCCGCGCTGTGCTACGCGGAGTTCGCCTCCACGCTGCCGGTGGCCGGCAGCGCCTACACGTTCTCCTACGCGACGTTCGGTGAGTTCGTCGCCTGGATCATCGGCTGGGACCTGATCCTGGAGTTCGCGATCGGGGCCGCGGTGGTGGCCAAGGGCTGGTCGTCGTATCTGGGTCAGGTGTTCGGGTTCTCCGGCGGCATCGTCGACGTCGGGCCGCTCGAGTTCGACTGGGGCGCACTGCTGATCGTGGCGGTCGTGGCCACCCTGCTGGGGCTCGGCACGAAGTTGTCGTCGAACTTCTCGGCAGTGATCACCGCCATCAAGGTGGCGGTGGTCCTGCTCGTCGTCATCGTCGGCGCGTTCTACATCAAGGCCGCCAACTACTCGCCGTTCATCCCGCCGGCCGAATCCGCCGACGCGTCGGGTACGGGCATCAACCAGTCGTTGTTCTCGCTCCTGACCGGGCGCCGAGGGCAGCCACTACGGCGTGTACGGCCTGCTGGCCGGTGCCTCCATCGTGTTCTTCGCGTTCATCGGGTTCGACGTCGTGGCCACCACCGCCGAGGAGACCAAGGATCCGCAGCGCGACGTCGCCAAGGGCATTCTGGCCTCGCTGGCCATCGTCACCGTGCTCTACGTCGCGGTGTCGGTGGTGCTGTCGGGCATGGTGCACTACACGCGAGCTCAAAACGGGTCCCGACGGCAAGCAGGCCAACCTGGCCACCGCATTCGCGGCCAACGGCGTCGACTGGGCGGCGACCGTCATCTCCATCGGTGCGCTGGCCGGGTTGACCACGGTGGTGATGGTGTTGATGCTCGGCCAGTCCCGGGTGCTGTTCGCCATGGCGCGCGACGGGTTGCTGCCGCGGGCCCTGGCCAAGACCGGTCCGCACGGCACGCCCGTGCGCGTCACGGTGCTCGTCGCGGTCCTGATCGCCGTCGCGGCGTCGGTGTTCCCGATCGGCAAACTCGAGGAGATGGTCAACGTCGGCACGCTGTTCGCGTTCGTGCTGGTGTCGGCCGGCGTGATCGTCCTGCGGCGAAGCCGGCCCGACCTCAAGCGCGGTTTCCGGGTCCCGTGGGTTCCGCTGGTGCCGATCGCGTCGATCGTGGCGTGTGTATGGCTGATGCTCAACCTGACGGCGCTGACCTGGATCCGCTTCCTGATCTGGATGGTGCTCGGCGTGGTGATCTACTCGTGTACGGCCGCAGTCATTCGGTTCAGGGCCAGCGCGAGGCCGCCGCGAATTCCTACGCGCCGAGCGTGGACGTTATGCCACGCGCTATGGCTCGAATTCGCGTGCCACAAGCCCACATTCGGCGAGCCAGGGGGCAACCCGGCGGCCCGCGAAGTGCCGCGACCACCCGTCGCAAGACCAGCCACGGCCGGTCGCGAAGCATGTCGGAAGCTGACCTTGATGATCACCCAGCCGTGCTCGGCGAGTTCGATCCGGCGCTCGCAGATCGTGGTTGCGCGGACTTTGGGATCGGTCCAGTGCTGCTGGCCGTCGTATTCGATGCCGACCTTGAACTCTTGGTAACCCATGTCGATACGCGCGAATGGATAGCCGCCTTCGTCGTACACCCTGATCTGCGTGCGCGGAGGTCGTAGGCCCGACTCCAGGAGCACCAGCCGGGTTATGGTCTCCTGGGGTGATTCCGCACCACCGTCCATGACCGTGAGCGCGTGCCGAAGCTGAACCAGTCCACGGGCACCGTGGTGCCGGGTGAGCAACGGCTCGACCTCGGTCGCTGTCAGGCCCGTGGCGTTGGCCAGGGCATCGAGCCGAATCACCGCCTTGGTGAGGCCTTTTCGTCGGCCGAGGTCGAAGGCGGTGCGGGCGGCGGTCGTGACGGACATATCCCGGATGGTGCACATCTCGGCCGGTTCCGGTACGCAGCGGTGGACGATGAGGCCCGGGCAACCCGCTTCGGCGCGCATCAACTCCGGCGGCATTTCGCGGTCCAGCCACTTGTCACCGTGCAGTGCCGCCGCCGAGACCCCCGCGAGAGTCGCTCTGCGGTCCGAGAACAGCCATGCGGCTTCGGCGGCGGCGACCGGTGTGAGCGGGACATCCGTGCCGATGTAGACGTTACGAAAGAGCCGCCGGTGCCGGGAGCGCAGTGTCCGGCGGGTGACGAGCCCGGCGGACAGTGCTTCGGTGCCGCGGAATGGTCGGACGTTCTGGTTCATGGCCGCATCGAAGCAATTGCGGCCGACACCGTCGCAGCGACCGTGGACTTGTGTCCCGCGAAATGGTCGATCGCGTGCGGGATGTCCACAGTCGGCACTTGGCGCACAACCCGGGCGTCGGCTCGCGGCGGCCCGATGCCGAACGTGGACTTGTGTCACGTCGGGTCGCCGAAAGTGTGTAGTAACTCCACATTCGCCGAAGTGAGTGGTTTACAAAATATGCGTCTATTCGTCTAGACAAGCGACAAAATACGCTCTAGAGTCCAAGTCACCGTGATGGCTCTCACATGGAGGTGACCCGCTGTGACAACCCAGGAAGCACACCGTCGCGGTCGACCAGTGGCGCGACAAGAAGCGCTACCTGTGGCTGATGGGCCTGATCGCGCCCACGGCGCTGTTCGTCATGCTGCCGATCGTCTGGGCGTTCAACCACGCCGGGCTGGCACGTCGCGGCGCAGGTGCCGTTCTGGATCGGCCCGATCCTGCTCTACATCCTGCTGCCGGCGCTGGACCTGCGGTTCGGCCCGGACGGCCAGAACCCGCCCGACGAGGTGATGGAGCGGCTGGAGAACGACAAGTACTACCGCTACTGCACCTACGCTACATCCCGTTCCAGTACGCCAGCGTGATCTTCGGCGCCTACCTGTTCACCGCGTCGGACCTGAGCTGGCTGGGCTTCGACGGCGGCCTGAACTGGGCCGGCCAAGATCGGCCTGGCGCTGTCGGTCGGCGTGCTCGGCGGCATCGGCATCAACACCGCCCACGAACTCGGCCACAAGAAGGACTCGCTGGAACGCTGGCTGTCCAAGATCACCCTGGCGCAGACCTGCTACGGCCACTTCTACATCGAGCACAACCGCGGCCACCACGTCCGCGTCGCCACCCCGGAGGACCCGGCGTCGGCCCGGTTCGGGGAGACGTTCTGGGAGTTCCTGCCGCGCAGCGTGTTCGGCAGCCTGCGGTCGTCGTGGGAGCTGGAAGCCCAGCGACTGCGGCGGGCCGGCAAGGGCCCGTGGCACTGGTCCAACGACGTGCTCAACGCCTGGGCGATGTCGGTGGTGTTCTACGGCGTGCTGATCGCGGTCTTCGGCGTGGCGCTGATTCCGTACGTCGTCATCTCGGCGGTCTTCGGCTTCACCCTGCTGGAGACGGTCAACTACCTCGAGCACTACGGCCTGCTGCGGCAGAAGACGGCCAGCGGCCGCTACGAGCGCTGCACGCCCGAACACAGCTGGAACTCCGACCACATCGTGACCAACCTGTTCCTGTACCACCTGCAGCGGCACAGCGACCACCACGCCAACCCGACGCGGCGCTACCAGACGCTGCGCAGCATGGACGGGGCGCCGAACCTGCCGAGCGGGTACGCGTCGATGATCGCGCTGACGTACTTCCCGCCGCTGTGGCGCAAGGTGATGGACCACCGGGTGCTCGAGCACTACGACGGCGACATCACCCGGGTGAACATCGACCCGCGTCGGCGGGAGCGAGATCCTGGCCCGCTACGGAGCGCGGCGGCATGAGCGCCTACCGCTGCCCGGTCTGCGACTACATCTACGACGAGGCCAAAGGTGCTGCGCGGGAAGGCTTTCCGGCCGGCACCGGCTGGGATCGAGATCCCCGACGACTGGTGCTGCCCGGACTGCGGGGTGCGCGAAAAGGTCGACTTCGAATTGGTGGGAGTACACAAATGAACGACTACAAACTGTTCGTCTGCGTGCAGTGCGGCTTCGAGTACGACGAGGCCAAGGGCTGGCCCGAGGACGGCATCGCCCCGGGCACCCGCTGGGACGACATCCCCGACGACTGGAGTTGCCCGGACTGCGGCGCGGCCAAGGCCGACTTCGAGATGGTGGAGGTCGCCCGTTCGTGACGGTTACTGTCGCGCGTGTGAGCAGACGCGATGCCTCCGGGCGGTCGCGCAGCGCGATCCCGTATGCCGAGGCGTCCAAGGTGCTGCTGCGCGACTCTGGTGCTCGACGCCATGCGCGACCTGCTGCTGACCAGGGACTGGTCGTCGATCACGCTGGCCGACGTCGCCAAGGCGGCCGGGATCAGCCGGCAGACCATCTACAACGAGTTCGGCTCGCGGCAGGGCCTGGCGCAGGGCTACGCGCTGCGACTGGCCGACCGCCTCGTCGACGCCGTCGGCGACGCGATCGACGAACAACGTCGGGCAGATGCACGCCGCCTTCCTGCAGGGCTTCCGGGCGTTCTTCACCGAGTCGGCCGCCGACCCGCTGGTGATCTCGCTGCTGACCGGCGCGGCCAAGCCCGACCTGCTGCAGATCATCACCACCGACAGCGCCCCGATCATCACGCGGTGCTCGGCAACGGCTCACCGAGTCGTTCATGCGCAGCTGGGTGCACACCAGCGAGGAGGACGCCGGGGTGCTGGCCCGGGCGATCGTCCGGCTGGCGATGAGCTACGTGTCGATGCCGCCCGAAGCCGACCACGACGTGGCCGCCGACCTGGCGCGGCTGATGACACCGTTCGCCGAGCGCTACGGCGAAGTCCAGCGGACTGGTCGAGGTCCGGCGCCATCGCCGGAGCCGGCCTGGTCCTGTGACGTCGCAGGACGTACCCGGTTGCAGGCCATCGCGGGATAGCGTGTGCACAAGCTAAGTAATCGACTGATTGGGCACTACTGATGACGCTGACCGCCGATACCCGCAACGGCATCGACTACAAGGTCGCCGACCTGTCGCTGGCCGAGTTCGGCCGCAAGGAGATCCGGCTGGCCGAGCACGAGATGCCCGGCCTGATGTCGCTGCGCCGCGAGTACGCCGAGGTCGCGCCGCTCAAGGGCGCGCGCATCTCCGGTTCGCTGCACATGACCGTGCAGACCGCGGTGCTGATCGAGACGCTGGTCGCGCTCGGCGCCGAGGTGCGCTGGGCGTCGTGCAACATCTTCTCCACCCAGGACCACGCCGCCGCCGCCGTCGTCGTCGGCCCGCACGGCACCCCCGAGGAGCCCAAGGGCACCCCGGTGTTCGCCTGGAAGGGCGAGACGCTCGAGGAGTACTGGTGGGCCGCCGAGCAGATGCTGACCTGGCCCGAGCGAGCCGCGCGAACATGATCCTCGACGACGGCGGCGACGCCACCATGCTGGTGCTGCGCGGCGCGCAGTTCGAGAAGGCCGGCGTGGTGCCGCCCGACGAGGACGACGACTCCGCCGAGTACAAGGTGTTCCTGAGCGCTGCTGCGCGAGCGCTTCGAGACCGACAAGACCAAGTGGACCAAGATCGCCGAGTCGGTCCAGGGCGTCACCGAGGAGACCACCACCGGCGTGCTGCGGCTCTACCAGTTCGCCGCCGCCGGTGAGCTGGCGTTCCCGGCGATCAACGTCAACGACTCGGTCACCAAGAGCAAGTTCGACAACAAGTACGGCACCCGGCACTCGCTGATCGACGGCATCAACCGCGGCACCGACGTGCTGATCGGCGGCAAGAAGGTGCTGGTCTGCGGCTACGGCGACGTCGGCAAGGGCTGCGCGGAGTCGCTGGCCGGCCAGGGCGCGCGCGTGCAGGTCACCGAGATCGACCCGATCAACGCGCTGCAGGCGCTGATGGACGGCTTCGACGTCGTGACCGTCGAGGAGGCCATCGGCAAGGCCGACATCGTCATCACCTCCACCGGCAACAAGGACATCATCACCCTCGAGCACATGAAGGCGATGAAGGACAAGGCCATCCTGGGCAACATCGGCCACTTCGACAACGAGATCGACATGGCCGCGCCTGGAGCGATCCGGTGCCACGCGGATCAACATCAAGCCGCAGGTCGACGAGTGGATCTTCGACGACGGCACACTCGATCATCGTGCTGTCCGAGGGCCGGCTGCTGAACCTGGGCAACGCGACCGGGCCACCCGTCGTTCGTGATGAGCAACAGCTTCTCCAACCAGGTGATCGCCCAGATCGAGCTGTGGACCAAGAACGACGAGTACGACAACGAGGTCTACCGGCTGGCCAAGCACCTCGACGAGAAGGTGGCGCGCATCCACGTCGAGGCGCTCGGCGGCACGCTGACCAAGCTGACCAAGGACCAGGCCGAGTACATCGGCGTCGACGTCGAAGGCCCGTACAAGCCGGACCACTACCGGTACTGAGCCACCGGGCTTCAACGAAGACCTTTCTTCAAAAGCCAGGGCGGAATCCTTCAGGGATCCCGCCCTGGCTTTACGATACGTGCGGTAGATGCAACGTGCGGAATCCGTAGCCAATCGGCTACCCGTTTGTTACTGTCCAGTCGTGCACCGGGTCGGGATGGTTTTCTTTGTCGCGCTCTTCGGTTACGTCAGCGGTTGTCTCGCAATGGGTTTCGCGCCCAACGCACACGGCGACGACTGGTATCCGTACTACAACGAAGACGAATACACCGAGTTCTACACACCACCGAATCCGTTGCCGCCGGGCGAGCCGGGCGACCTGGTCCGCGCCGAACCATCGCGGTTGGTGCTCGAGCCGTCCGGTCAGCTGGGCGCGATCATGGCCACCGGTACCCGCATCATGTACCGCAGCACCGATGCCCGGGGCAACCCCGACGTCGTCACCGGCACCTACTTCGAGCCCTACAACGACTGGCCGGGGCAGGGCCCGCGGCCGCTGATCGTGTACGGCCCGGGCACGCAGGGTCAGGGCGACCAGTGCGCGCCGTCGCGGCAGTTCAACCAGGGCATCCACTGGTCGCCGTACCTGGACATCACGTTCAACTACGAGGAACTGTTCGTCGCGACCATGGTGGCCCGCGGGTTCGCCATCGTGATGACCGACTACGAAGGGCTGGGCACCCTCGGCACGGTGCACACTTACGTCAACCGGCTCTCCCAGGGGCACGCCATGCTGGACGCCGCCCGCGCCGCGCGGCTGCTGCCGGACACGTCGCTGACCCCCGGTGGGCCGATGGCGTTCTGGGGTTACTCGCAGGGCGGCGGGGCCGCGGCGTCGGCGGCCGAACTGGCACCGCAGCTACGCGCCAGACCTCAACATCGTCGGCACCTACGCCGGCGCGCCGCCGGCCGACCTGGCCGAACTGCATGCCCTACGCCGACGGCAGCGCGTTGGTCGGGGTGGTCGGCTACGCGTTCAACAGCGTCATCGCAGTCCTATCCCGAGGCCGAGCCGGCGATCCGGTCCAAGCTCACCCCGCGCGGGGAGGACCTGCTGTTCAAGGTCAAGGACCAGTGCATCGCCGAGACCATCGCCAAGTTCATGTTCCGGCATCTGCAGCCCTACTTCAACGAGCCGATCAGCGACCTGATGCAGCGAGGAGACCTTCAAGGGCCTGTTCGACCTGCAACGGATCGGCACACTACAAGCCCAACGCGCCGGTGCTGATCAACAGCAACCGCTACGACCCGCTGGTGCCGTGGACGGCGGCCAACCAGCTGGGCCGGGACTGGTGCGCACAAGGGCGCCGACGTCGAGTTCCGCACCAACGAGGAACCACCGTTCCTGAACAAGCTGGTGGTCAACCACGCGCTGCCGATGCTCGTCGACGGCGAGCCGGCGATGCAGTGGATCGCCGATCGGTTCAACGGGCTGCCCACCACGCCGAACTGCGGGCAGTTCTAGCGGAACGAGCGCGGCGCTAGGCTGCACCGGTGCTGATCGTGATCGAGGGACTCGACGGTGCGGGCAAACGCACCCTGGCCGAAGGGCTGCGCTCCGAGTTCGAGGGCGCGGGAAAGTCGGTGGCCACCTTGGCATTTCCACGCTACGGCCAGTCTGTTCCCGCGGACGTGGCCGCCGAGGCATTGCACGGGGAGCACGGCGATCTGGCGGACTCGGTGTATGCGATGGCGATGCTGTTCGCGCTCGACAGGGCGGGTGCCGCCGAGCAGGTCGACGCCCTCCGCACCAGTCATGACGTGCTGATCCTGGATCGCTACGTGGCCTCCAACGCCGCCTACAGCGCGGCCCGGCTGCACCAGGATGCGGCGGGTGACGTGGTGGATTGGGTGTACCGGCTGGAGTTCGGAAGGCTGGGGCTGCCTAAGCCGGATTATCAACTGCTGCTTGATGTTTCGGTCGAACTGGCGAGCCGGCGGGCCCGGCACCGGGCCGTCGAAGAGGTGGGCAGGGCGCGGGACGCCTATGAGCGTGACGGCGGGCTGCAGCAGCGCACCGGCCAGGTGTATGCCGGGCTGGCCGCCGTGAACTGGGGCGGGCCATGGCTCACACTGGGGCCCGACACCCGGGCCATCGACGTCGCGGCCACGCTGGCGGGCACGTGACCTACGGCCGCGGGTCGGACGGCAGTGGCAGTTTGTGGTTCGGGGGGAACAGATCCCCGGCGTCGCGGCGGCAGACGATCTGTGCCGAGATCAGGACGTAGTCGCCGCGCAGGACCTGCAGCATCCGCCCGAGGTCGCGGTCTCCTCGGCGAGCTGCTGGACGGCGCCGAGTACCGCGGCGTCGTCGAGCACATTGCCGCGTACCGAGGTGATCCTGCCGCGGGCGGCATCGGCGGCCGGCGATTCCCAGCCCGGCAGCCGGGACACCTTCTCCAGTTCTTCGGCCACCTGGGTGACGGTGCGCAACTCGGTGTTGAGTTCGGTCGAGATGCTTCGCAGCGCACCGACGTTCCACTCGTCGATGTCACCGAGCTGCATCGTCACAGATCGGTCGGTTTGTAGCGCAGGCTGTCCGCGCTGTGCTGCTCACCGGCGACGTAGGCATGCGCCGCGTCGCGCAACTTGCCGTAGCAACATCGGCGACTTCGGACCCGATCTGGTCGGCCTGGCGACGGACGACGTCGATGAAGGCGGTGAATCCCACGGCGCCGCCCTCCTGCCATGCCATGGTGTTTCCGGCGAGTTCCGTGGTCAGGGCACGGCGCTCGGACGTGGCCCGCAGGCCGATGGTGTCGAGGTAGTCCGCCGAGTAGAGGACGTCGGCGGGCGTCACTGACAAATGCCCCGGATCCGACATGCCCCTCCGAAATCACTGTGCGAACAGTGTCTGCGACCCGATTCTAGTCGCCGACCCGGCGCCCGCCGGTCACCTCTGATCGGGAAACGTGTGATTACGGGCGTGTGGTACCCGAGTTTTGTCTAGTTCTGGTGACACCATGGACACCATGAGGCAAAGGATTCTCGTGGTCGACGACGATGCATCGCTGGCCGAGATGCTCACCATCGTGCTTCGCGGTGAGGGATTCGAGACCGCGGTCATCGGCGACGGCACCCAGGCACTGACCGCCGTCCGCGAACTGCGGCCCGATCTGGTCCTGCTGGACCTGATGCTGCCCGGCATGAACGGCATCGACGTGTGCCGCGTGTTGCGTGCGGACTCCGGCGTGCCGATCGTCATGCTGACCGCCAAAACGGACACCGTGGACGTGGTGCTGGGCCTGGAGTCCGGCGCCGACGACTACGTCATGAAACCGTTCAAGCCGAAGGAACTGGTCGCGCGGGTACGCGCCCGGTTGCGCCGCAACGACGACGAGCCGGCCGAGATGCTGTCGATCGCCGACGTCGAGATCGATGTGCCGGCGCACAAGGTCACCCGCAACGGCGAGCAGATCTCGCTGACGCCGCTGGAGTTCGACCTGTTGGTGGCGTTGGCACGTAAACCACGCCAGGTGTTTACTCGTGATGTGCTGCTCGAACAGGTGTGGGGATACCGGCACCCCGCCGACACTCGTTTGGTGAACGTGCACGTCCAGCGGCTACGCGCCAAGGTCGAGAAGGATCCTGAGAATCCGCAGGTTGTGCTGACCGTTCGGGGAGTGGGTTACAAGGCCGGACCGCCGTGATCCCGCGCCGCGACAATGCGGAGCGCAGCGACGAGGAGGAGCGGCGCGAATGATCCTCCGCTCGAAGCGGCGCGTCCGTGGCCGCTGGGGGCGAACCGGCCCTGTGGTCCGCGGACTGAGCGCGCTGAGTCGAGCCGTTGGCGTCGCCTGGCGCCGCTCGCTGCAACTGCGGGTGGTGGTGCTGACGCTTGGCATGTCCCTGGCCGTTCTGCTCGTGCTGGGGTTCGTGCTCACCAGCCAGATCACCGACCGGGTGCTCGAGGTCAAGGTGCGCGCCGCCACCGAGGAGATCGAGCGCGCACGGGTCGACCGTCGGCGGCATCGTCGGCGGCGAGGAGACCCGTTCGCTGGACTCCAGCCTGCAGCTGGCCCGCAACACGCTGACGTCGAAGACGGGTCCGACCTCCGGCGGCGGGGCTGGCCGGCACGTTCGACGCCGTGCTGCTGGTGCCCGGTGACGGACCCCGCGCGGCCACCGTCGGCCGGGCCCGTCGAGCAGATTCCGGGCGCGCTGCGCGACTTCGTCAAGGCGGGCCAGGTCTCCTACCAGTACGCGGTCGTGCGCACCGACGGATTCTCGGGACGGGCACTGATCATCGGCAGCCCGGCGTCGTCGCAGGCGACGAACATGGAGCTGTACCTGATCTTCCCGCTGACCAATGAGGAGAGCACCATCTCGCTGGTGCGCGGCACCATGGCAACCGGCGGGCTGGTGCTGCTGGTACTGCTGGCCGGCATCGCCTGGCTGGTGTCGCGCCAGGTGGTGCTTCCGGTGCGCTCGGCGTCGCGGATCGCCGAACGGTTCGCCGAGGGGCACCTGACCGAACGGATGCCCGTGCGGGGCGAGGACGATATGGCGCGGCTGGCGGTGTCGTTCAACGACATGGCCGAGAGCCTGAGCCGGCAGATCACCCAACTGGAGGAGTTCGGCAACCTGCAGCGGCGGTTCACCTCCGACGTGAGCCATGAGCTGCGGACCCCGCTGACCACTGTGCGGATGGCCGCCGACCTGATCTACGACCACAGCGAGGATCTCGACCCGGCGCTGCGGCGCTCGACCGAGCTGATGGTCAACGAACTCGACCGGTTCGAGTCGCTGCTCAACGACCTGCTGGAGATCTCGCGTCACGATGCCGGCGTGGCTGAATTGTCCGTTGAGGCAGTCGATTTGCGTGCGACGGTGAACAGCGCGCTGGGCAATGTCGGGCACCTGGCCGACGACGCCGGTGTCGAGTTGCTGGTGGACATGCCCGGCGAGGGCGTCATCGCCGAGGTCGACCCCCGCCGCGTCGAGCGCATTCTGCGGAACCTGATCGCCAACGCGATCGACCACGCCGAACGCAAACCGGTGCGCATCCGGATGGCCGTCGACGACGACACCGTCGCGGTGACCGTGCGCGACTACGGCGTGGGTCTGCGCCCGGGTGAGGAGAAGCTGGTGTTCAGCCGGTTCTGGCGCTCGGACCCGTCGCGGGTGCGGCGCTCCGGCGGCACCGGTCTCGGCCTGGCCATCAGCATCGAGGACGCGCGCCTGCACCAGGGCCGCCTGGAAGCCTGGGGCGAACCCGGGAAGGGCGCCTGCTTCCGGCTGACGCTGCCGCTGGTGCGCGGGCACAAGGTCACCACCAGTCCGCTGCCACTGAAACCGATTGCGCCCGAACGCACGGACCCCCGGGTATCGCGTCCGCGGGAGCACGCCGGAGAGATCGTGTGAAGCGGCTGCCGGGTCTGCTCATCGCGCTGGGGGCGGTCATCGCACTGCTCGCCGGGTGCGCCGGGGTGCCCAGTTCGTCGGCGCCGCAGGCGATCGGCACCGTCGAACGGCCCGCGCCGCAGAGTCTGCCGAAACCGACGCCGGGCATGGAGCCCGACCTGTTGCTGCGGGAGTTCCTCAAGGCCACCGCCGATCCCGCGAACCGTCACCTGGCGGCGCGGCAGTTCCTCACCGAGTCCGCGTCGGCGAACTGGGATGACGCCGGTAGTTCACTGCTGATCGACAACGTGGTGTTCGTCGAAACCCGAAGTGCCGAACGGGTTTCGGTGAGCATGCGCGCCGACATCCTCGGATCGCTCTCGGACATGGGGGTTTTCGAGACCGCCGAGGGCGCGTTGCCCGACCCGGGGGACATCGAACTGGTGAAGACCTCGGACGGATGGCGCATCGACCGGCTGCCCAACGGGGTGTTCCTGGACTGGCAGCAGTTCCAGCAGACGTACAAGCGTCACACCCTGTACTTCGTCGATCCCACCGGCAAGACCACGGTGCCCGACCCGCGCTACGTCGCGGTGTCCGATCCCGACCAGTTGGCCACCGAGCTGGTTTCCAAGCTGATCGCCGGACCGCGACCGGAGATGGCCAACACCGTGCGCAACATGCTCGCTCCGCCGCTACGGCTGCGCGGTCCGGTGACCCGCGCCGACGGCGGCAAGACCGGTGTGGGGCGCGGCTACGGCGGGGCGCGGGTGGAGTTGGAGGGCCTGGCCAACACCGACCCGCACAGCCGGCAACTGCTCGCCGCACAGATCATCTGGACGCTGGCCCGCAGCGACATCAAGGGGCCCTACGTCATCAACGCCGACGGTGCGGCCCTTGACGACCGGTTCGCCGACGGCTGGGAGGCCACCGATGTGGCGGCCACCGATCCCGGTGCCGCCGACGGCGCGTCGGCCGGGTTGCATGCGCTGGTGGGCGGGTCGCTGGTGTTCCTCGACGGCCAGCGCTCCACCCGCGTTCCGGGCTCGTTCGGTTCGATGCCGGACCAGAAATCGGCCGCGTTGTCACGCGACGGCCACGACGTCGCCTCGGTGGTGACCGTCCGGCCCGGCGCGCCCGACAGCGCGTCTTCGTTGTGGATCGGCGCCAACGGTCAGGACGCGGTGGAGTCCGCCGACGGCCGCAGCATGTCGCGGCCCACCTGGTCGCTCGACGAGGCGGTCTGGGTGGTGGTCGACGGCAACAACGTCATCCGGGTGATCCAGGAGGCGGCGTCCGGGCAGCCGGCCCGGATCCCGGTCGACTCGACGGCGGTGGCCACCAAGTTCCCCGGCGCCATCGGCGAACTGCAACTGTCCCGCGACGGCACCCGCGCGGCGATGGTCATCGAGGGACAGATCGTCCTGGCCGGCGTCGAACAGACCGCCGGGCGGCGAGTTCGCCCTGACCTATCCGCGCCGGCTGGCGTTCGGGCTGGGGTCCTCGGTGGTGTCGCTGTCGTGGCGCACCGGCGACGACATCGTGGTCAGCCGCAACGACCCTGCCCATCCGGTGGCCTACGTGAACCTCGACGGCGTCAACTCGGACGGGCCCAGCCGCAACCTGTCCCTGCCGGTCAGCATCGTGGCGGCCAACCCGTCGACGGTGTATCTGGCCGATCAGCGCGGCGTCATGCAGTTGTCGGGATCGGGTGCCGAGGACGATCAGGCGTGGGCCGATGTGCGGCCGTTCATCGCCGCCGGGGTGATCCCGGTGCTGCCGGGCTGAACTGTCGCTGGCGGTGTCGACGCGATCTGTCGCACCCCTCCGCCACACTGCGGTCGTGCTCGATCTCGTCCTACCGCTGCAGTGCGGCGGCTGCGGCGCACCGGGGACGCGGTGGTGCGACGCGTGCGCCGCGGTGCTGGCCGTCGGCGCCGACGAACCGCACCTGATCACCACGCGTGTCGACCCCGGGGTGCCGGTCTTCGCGCTCGGCCGCTACGCCGGGGCCCGCCGGGCGGCCATCGTCGCGCTCAAGGACCGCGGGCGAACCGATCTGACCGCACCTTTGGCCGCGGTGCTGGCGGTCGGCCTCCACCACCTGCTGACGTGGGGCATCCTCGACCTTCCGCTGACGATCGTGCCCGCGCCGACGCGGCGTTCGGCGGCCCGTCGGCGCGGAGGTGACCCGGTGACCCGGCTGGCGGAGACCGCGACGCGGGCGCACCCGGCCGTCACCGTCACGCCGGCCCTGCGGATGACGGCCTTCGCGCGCGACTCGGTCGGACTCGACAGCGGCGGCCGGGAACGTAACGTCGCAGGCCGGGTGGCGGTGCGGGGTCGTCCGCCGCGCGCGCAGCAGGTGCTGCTGGTCGACGACATCGTGACCACCGGCGCGACGGCCACCGAGGCGGTCCGGGTGCTGCGGGCGTCCGGTGCACGTGTGGTGGGTGTGCTGGTGCTCGCCCACGCCTGACCGGCAAAGAGCCGGGCCGGGTAACCGTCGTCGAAAGTTCTGGCAACAGGTGCGCGAAAAAGGTGGCACGGTTGGGTGAACTGCGACTACCGTCGGCTCCAACGACCCGTGAACACGTCACGGCGGGTTTCCGGTACCGCAGCTGCGAATCGGGCCCACTTCGCCGACGCGTAGGAGGTGAGTTCTCGACACCTGGCGCCGGAGGGCGACGCGCTGACCGCCGTTCTGCCAACCCTCGGCGCATGTTTGTGAACGGCCAGGCACGCACCAGCGCGTGCGACGCGACACAGAAACGAGTTGTCAAGTATGTCAAGCCAATCCGTTGATTCCGCCCAGATACTGGCCCCTCTGGAGAGTGACGCCGACGAGCCGCCCACCCCGACCACGCAGGCCGAGGTCGTCGTCAAGGGCCGCAACGTCGAAGTGCCCGATCACTTCCGCGTCTACGTCTCGGAAAAGCTGTCCCGCCTCGAGCGGTTCGACCGCACCATCTACATGTTCGACGTCGAACTCGACCATGAGCGCAACCGCCGTCA
Source organism: uncultured Actinomycetota bacterium (assembly GCA_963779655.1). GTDB lineage: Bacteria > Actinomycetota > Actinomycetes > Mycobacteriales > Mycobacteriaceae > Mycobacterium. The sequence goes on from CAVZZD010000008.1 coordinate 118,202, forward strand.
GCGCAAGAGTTGCCAGCATGTCGAGATCACCGCGCGGGGTCGCGGCCCCGTCGTGCGTGGCGAAGCCTGTGCCGACAGTTTCTACGCCGCCCTCGAGTCCGCCGTCGCCAAGCTGGAAGCCCGGCTGCGCCGCGGCAAGGACCGCCGCAAGATCCACTACGGGGACAAGACGCCCAAGTCGCTCGCCCAGGCCACCGCGGTGGCGCCGGCGTTCGAGCCACCCGCGGCGTCGCCCGAGCCCGAACTGGACGGGGTGGCGGTCGACGACCACGAACCCGGGCAGATCGTCCGGGTCAAAGACCACCCGGCCAAGCCGATGAGCGTCGACGATGCCCTCTACGAGATGGAACTGGTGGGTCACGACTTCTTCCTGTTCCACGACGAGGAGAGCGACCGGCCGACGGTGGTCTATCGGCGTCACGCTTTCGATTACGGCCTGATCCGGCTCGCCTGAGCGCATCCACGCGGAAGCCTGGGCGGGATTTCTCGACAGAACCCGCCCGGGCTTCAGTGTCGAAGTCGCGACGTTCAGCCTGAACGCGCCAGTTCAAGCGGGGCTCAACGCGGCGTCACATAGGATGGGCGCGAAAAGCCTCCAATCCTGTAGGGGATGAATTTCGTGCTGTCTAAGTTGCTGCGCCTCGGTGAAGGTCGCATGGTCAAGCGCCTCAAAGGGGTCGCTGATTACGTCAACACCTTGTCCGACGGCGTCGAGAAGCTCACCGACGACCAACTGCGCGCCAAGACCGACGAATTCAAGAAGCGCGTCGCCGGCGGCGAGAGCCTCGACGACCTGCTGCCGGAGGCCTTTGCGGTGGCCCGCGAGGCGGCCTGGCGGGTGCTGAGCCAGCGGCCGTTCGACGTCCAGATCATGGGTGGCGCCGCGCTGCACTTCGGCAACGTCGCCGAGATGAAGACGGGTGAGGGCAAGACCCTGACCTGTGTGTTGCCCGCGTACCTCAATGCCTTGGGCGGCAAGGGTGTGCACGTCGTCACGGTCAACGACTACCTGGCCAAACGCGACAGCGAGTGGATGGGCCGCGTGCACCGCTTCCTGGGCCTGGACGTCGGCGTGATCCTTTCGCAGATGACGCCCGACGAGCGGCGCGCCGCCTACAACGCCGACATCACCTACGGCACCAACAACGAGTTCGGTTTCGACTACCTGCGCGACAACATGGCGCACTCGGTCGAGGACATGGTCCAGCGTGGCCATAATTACGCGATCGTCGACGAGGTCGACTCGATCCTCATCGACGAGGCCCGCACGCCGCTGATCATCTCGGGTCCGGCCGACGGCGCCTCCAACTGGTACCTCGAGTTCGCCCGTCTCGCGCCGCTGATGGAGAAGGACGTCCACTACGAGGTGGATCTGCGCAAGCGGACCATCGGCGTGCATGAGCTCGGCGTCGAGTTCGTCGAGGACCAGCTGGGTATCGACAACCTGTACGAGGCCGCCAACTCGCCGCTGGTGAGCTACCTGAACAACTCGCTGAAGGCCAAGGAGTTGTTCAACCGCGACAAGGATTACATCGTGCGGGACGGTGAGGTCGTCATCGTCGACGAGTTCACCGGTCGCGTACTGGTGGGCCGCCGCTACAACGAGGGCATGCACCAGGCGATCGAGGCCAAGGAGCACGTCGAGATCAAGGCCGAGAACCAGACACTGGCCACCATCACTCTGCAGAACTACTTCCGGCTCTACGACAAGCTGGCCGGCATGACGGGCACCGCCGAGACGGAGGCCGCCGAGCTGCACGAGATCTACAAGCTGGGCGTGGTGCAGATCCCGACCAACCGGGAAATGGTCCGCACCGACCAGTCCGACCTCATCTACAAGACTGAGGAAGCCAAGTACATCGCCGTCGTCGACGACGTCAGCGAACGCTACGAAAAGGGCCAGCCGGTCCTGATCGGCACCACCAGCGTGGAGCGCTCGGAGTACCTGTCGCGCCAGTTCGCCAAGCGCAGGATCCCGCACAACGTGCTCAACGCGAAGTACCACGAGCAGGAGGCCAGCATCATCGCCGAGGCGGGCCGGCGGAGCGCCATCACGGTGGCCACCAACATGGCCGGCCGCGGCACCGACATCGTGCTCGGCGGCAACGTCGACTTCCTGGCCGACCTGCGGTTGCGCGAGCGGGGTCTCGATCCGGTCGAGACGGCCGAGGAGTACGAAGCCGCCTGGGACGACACGCTGCGCCAGATCAAGGACGAGGCCAGCCAGGAAGCCGAGGACGTCATCGCCGTCGGCGGCCTCTATGTCCTGGGCACCGAGCGCCACGAATCACGACGCATCGACAACCAGCTCCGCGGCCGGTCCGGGCGCCAGGGCGATCCCGGCGAGTCGCGCTTCTACCTGTCGCTGGGTGACGAGTTGATGCGCCGGTTCAACGGCGAGACCCTGGAGTCGCTGCTGAACCGCCTCAACCTGCCCGACGACGTGCCGATCGAGGCCAAGATGGTCAGCCGCGCCATCAAGAGCGCGCAGACCCAGGTCGAGCAGCAGAACTTCGAGGTCCGCAAGAACGTCCTCAAGTACGACGAGGTGATGAACCAGCAGCGCAAGGTCATCTACGAGGAGCGTCGCCGCATCCTCGAAGGAGAGAACCTGCAGCAGCAGTCCCACGACATGCTGGTCGACGTGGTCAAGGCGTACGTCGACGGTGCGACCGCCGAGGGCTATGCGGAGGACTGGGATCTGGAGAAGCTGTGGGAGGCGCTGGGGGCGCTGTACCCGGTCGGCATCGACCACCACAACCTCCTCGACTCGGGCGCGATCGGTGAGCCGGGCGAGCTGACCCGCGAAGAACTGCTCGACGCGCTGGTCGACGACGCCGAGAAGGCGTACGCGCGGCGTGAGGCGCAGCTCGAGGAAATCGCGGGTGAGGGCGCCATGCGCCAGTTGGAGCGCAACGTGCTGCTCAACGTCATCGACCGCAAGTGGCGCGAGCACCTCTACGAGATGGACTACCTCAAAGAGGGCATCGGCCTGCGCGCGATGGCGCAGCGCGACCCGCTGGTCGAGTACCAGCGCGAGGGTTACGACATGTTCATCGGCATGCTCGACGGGTTGAAAGAGGAGTCCATCGGATTCCTGTTCAACGTGCAGGTCGAGGCGGCACCCTCGCAGCCGGCTGCCCAAGTCGCCCCGGTGGACGCTCCGGAGGGCCTGGCCGAATTCGCGGCGGCCGCCGCCCAGAACGCGGCGGGGCAGTCGCGGGCGGCCGCCCCGTCCGGTGAGCGGACGGCACCGGCACCGGCCGCTGCTCGCCATGCCGCACCGGCGGGCTTGCGCGCCAAGGGAATTGAGACCGAGACGCCCAAGCTCACCTACAGCGGCCCGTCCGAGGACGGCTCCGCGCAGGTGCAGCGCAACGGCGGCGGCCAGCAGCGCGCGGCCGCGACGGCGGGTGGTCCCAGCCGGCGGGAGCGGCGTGAGGCGGCGCGTCGGGCGTCCAAGACCCGCAAGAACTAGGACCGGCCCGAGGAAGGCTAGCCCATATGAAGGGCTAGCCCATATGAAGGGCTAGCCCATATGAAGGGCGACGACCTGCCAGGCGCCGCCCTGCGGGGTGCTGACCTGTTCGACACGGCAGGCCACGGCGTGCAGTCGTGGCCCACGGGTGTAGCTCGCCGACACCTCGAAGGCGCGCTCGTCGGGAGCGATCGCCTGCAGCCGCACCCGCCGCAACACCGCGCCACTCTGGCGGGCGGGCGCCGCGCGGGCGAAGGAGACCACCGAGTCGATGAGTCCGGTGGACAGCATCGGCCGCAGCTGTGTGATGGGCCGGCGACGGTCGATCACCTCGAGGACGCTGCGCAGCGCGGCGTCGGTGAACGTGGCCGCGCGGCGGAACTGATCGGACGGCTCCGGCGGGCCGGTGCGCACGGCATGCAGATGCCGGTGGCCGCTGCCGGTTGGCCGCACCGGCGGCGGCTGCGGTCCGGCAGCCAGCGCAGGCTCGTAATCGACGACGGGTATGACGGTCACTCGGGCGGCCCTCCGTGGGAGACGACGACAGTCGGCGCCTGCTGGAGAGTGCAGGTGTGAACACCGAGATGATGGCACAGTTCGCGGCCGCGCGTGTGCACCCGCCAAGCGGGCCGGGGGGCAGTGCGGTTACCGTGCTCAACAGACGCCGCATGCTGCGCGGCACGGACCGAACAGGGGGATGACGCGACGATGGTGGCTCGGCTGTCAGCATCGGACGCATCGTTCTACCAGCGGGAGAACACATCGACGCCGATGTACGTGGGCTCGCTGTCGATCCTGCGCAAGCCCCGCGGGGGCCTGAGCTACGAGGCCCTGCTGGCTACGGTCGAGCGGCGGCTGCCCCAGGTTCCCCGGTACCGTCAGAAGGTCCGCGAGGTGACGCTGGGGCTCGCCCGCCCGGTGTGGATCGATGACCGCGACTTCGACATCACCTACCACATCCGTCGCTCGGCGCTACCGTCTCCAGGCAACGACGCGCAGTTGCACGAACTGGTGGCGCGGCTGGGCTCGCGACCGCTCGACAACTCCCGGCCGCTGTGGGAGATGTATCTGGTCGAGGGGCTGTCCAAGAACCGCGTCGCCGTCTATACGAAATCCCATCAGGCACTCGTCAACGGCATGTCGGCGCTCGAGCTCGGGCATGTGATCGCCGACCGAACCCAGCGGCCACCGGTGTTCGGTGAGGACATCTGGATCCCGGGCCGCGAACCCGGTGCGGCCTCGCTGGTCCTCGGCGCGATCGGGGACTGGGTGGCGCGGCCGCGTCAGCAGTTCGCGGCCGTGCAGTCGGCGGTCACGGGTGTGCTGACGAGTTCGGAGCAGTTCGTGGAAGCGGGCCGGCGGGTGGCCGACGTCGCGCGCACCGTCGCGCGGGGCACCGCGCCGAGCAGCCCGCTGAACACCACGGTCTCGCGCAACCGGCGTTTCACCGTCGCCGCCGGCAGCCTCGAGGACTACCGGCGGCTGCGGTCGCGCTATGACTGCGACGTCAACGATGTCGTGCTCTGCGTGATCGCGGGCGCACTGCGCAACTGGCTGCTGTCCCGGGGCGAACCGGTGAAGCCGACTCTGACGGTGCGCGCCATGGCGCCGATGTCGGTGTACCGCGACCCGGGCCTGGATCTGACGACGGGGCCGGGCCAGCCGATCAGCGAGGTCGCTCCGTTCCTCGTCGACCTCCCGGTGGGGGAGGGCAACGCGGTGGTGCGGCTGTCGCAGATCGCGCATGCCACCGAATCGCATTCCACGGCCGCCAGCCTGGTGGACGCCCGCAGCATCGTCACGTTGTCCGGGTTCGCGCCGCCGACGCTGCACGCCATGGGCATCAGGGTGGCCACCAGCTTCTCGGCCCGACTGTTCAATCTGCTCATCACCAATGTGCCTGGCCCGCAATCACAGATGTACATCGCGGGCACCAAGCTGCTGGAGACCTATGCGGTGCCGCCGCTGTTGGCCAACCAGGTGCTCGCGATCGGCGTGACGTCGTACTGCGGGATGTTGTACTTCGGTATCAACGCCGACCGCGAGGCGATGAGCGACGTGGACGTGTTGCCCAGCCTGATGCAGGAAGCGCTCGACGAACTGATTGAGGCTGCCCAATAGCTCATCCGGCAGTACGATCCGGCGGTGAGCAACGACAAGACGCGCAAGGCCGCCAAGCGCAAGCGGAACAAGCTGGCCGACGACGTCTACGACGCCGAGTTGTTCCGGCTGCAAACCGAATTCGTCAAACTCCAGGAATGGACCAAGCACAGCGGGGCGCGCATCGTCGTGGTGTTCGAGGGCCGTGACGCCGCGGGTAAGGGCGGCACCATCAAACGGATCACCGAGTACCTCAGCCCGCGCGTTTCGCGCATCGCCGCGCTGCCCGCGCCGACCGATCGGGAGGCCGGTGAGTGGTACTTCCAGCGTTACGTCGCACACCTGCCGACGAAGGGCGAGATCGTGCTGTTCGACCGGTCCTGGTACAACCGGGCCGGGGTGGAGCGGGTGATGGGTTTCTGTACTCCGCAACAACATTCGCTGTTTCTGGAGCAGACGCCGATCTTCGAGCAGATGCTGATCGACGACGGGGTGCTGTTGCGCAAGTACTGGTTCTCGGTGTCCGACGACGAGCAGCTGCGCCGGTTCCGCAAGCGGCTCGACGACCCCGTCCGGCAGTGGAAGCTCTCGCCGATGGACCTCGAGTCGATCTACCGCTGGGAGGACTACTCGCGGGCCAAGGACGAGATGATGGCGCGTACCGACACCTCGCAGAGTCCGTGGTACGTGGTCGAATCCGACATCAAGAAGCACGCCCGGCTCAACATGATGAACCACCTGCTGTCCACGATCGACTACCACGATGTGGCCAAGCCGAAGGTGAAACTGCCCGACCGCAAAGGCTCGGCGAGCGGATATCAGCGTCCGGCCCGGGATCTGGCCACCTATGTCGACGACCACGTCGCGACCCTGCTCGGAGACCGGGGCTGACCCGGCCGACTACTCTGCGGGAGTGCGGGTCTACGTCCCGGCCACGTTGGCCATGCTGCAGCGCCTTGTCGCCGACGGGTTGATGTTTCCGGTCAGCGGCACGGCGTTCGCCGTCACCCCGACGCTGCGGGAGTCCTACGCCGAGGGAGACGACGAGGAACTCGCCGAAGTGGCGCTGCGTGAGGCCGCTCTCGGCTCGCTGCGGTTGTTGGCCGTCGATCAGGAGAACGGGGCGGAAACCGCCACCGGTGGCGCCCTTCCGCCCCGGCGGGCGGTGCTCGTCGCCGACGCCGCCTCGGCGACCGCACGCCCCGATCTCGACGACGCGGTGGTCCGGGTCAGCGAACCGGTGGCGCTCGGTGATCTGGTGGCCGTCTATGTCGACATCGCGGCGGCTGAACCCGCAGTGCGGGCGGCGATCGACCTCATCGACGCGGCGGATCTCGGGGACGAGGACGCCGAACTCGTGGTCGGTGACGCCCAGGATCATGACCTGGCCTGGTACGCCACCCAGGAGCTGCCGTTTCTGCTGGATTTGCTGTAGAACCTTCTACGGAAGCGTAAGTTACGGTACCGTAGGTTGGTGCGCCCGTGGGTCGGGACGCCGCATGCACACGCCGGGCAGGAGCCGTCATGGCCAAGAACTCCATCAAACTCAACGCCAAGGTCGTCGACACCGTGCGGCCGGCGGTCGCCGGCGCCGACAGGCATCCGGGCTGGAACGCGCTGCGCTCGATCGCTGCCCGCGTGACCACGCCGCTGCTGCCCGACGACTACCTTCACCTGGCCAATCCGCTGTGGTCGGCGCGTGAACTGCGCGGCCGGGTCCTCGAGGTGCGCCGGGAGACCGAGGACTCCGCGACGCTGGTGATCAAGCCGGGCTGGGGCTTCTCGTTCGACTACGAGCCCGGTCAGTACGTCGGGATCGGCGTGCTGATGGACGGGCGGTGGCGGTGGCGGTCGTACTCGCTGACGTCGAGCCCGGTGACCGGCGAGCGCACCATCACCATCACGGTCAAGGCAATGCCGGAGGGCTTCCTGTCCACCCACCTGGTCGGGGGAGTGGCGCCGGGAACGGTCGTCCGGCTGGCCGCGCCCCAGGGCAATTTCGTGATGTCCGATCCGGCTCCGGCCTCGGTGCTGTTCCTCACCGCGGGCTCCGGGATCACCCCGGTGATGTCGATGCTGCGCACCCTGGCGCGGCGCGGTCAGATCACCGACATCGCGCACGTCCACTCGGTGCCGACCGAGGCCGATGCCCTGTTCTCCGCCGAGCTGGCCGAATTGGCCCGCGCGCATCCGGGCTACCGGCTGCGGACCCGTGCCACCCGGTCGCAGGGCCGGCTGGATCTGGCCCGGCTCGATGACGAGGTGCCCGACTGGCGCTCCCGGCAGACCTGGGCGTGCGGCCCGGAGGGCATGCTCTCAGACGCCGAACGGGTGTGGGCGGCCGCCGGTATCGACGGCCGGCTGCACCTGGAACGGTTCGCCGTGTCCCGTGCGGCACCGCACGGCAGCGGCGGCGCGGTGACTTTCGGGCGCAGTGGCAAGACCGTCGCGGCCGACGCCGCGACGTCACTGATGGACGCCGGCGAGAAGGCCGGCGTGCAGATGCCCTTCGGCTGCCGGATGGGCATCTGTCAGTCGTGCGTGGTCGCCCTGGTCGACGGGCACGTCCGTGATCTGCGGACGGGCGTGGAGCACGAGCCGGGTACGCGGGTCCAGACCTGCATCTCGGCGGCGTCCGGCGACTGCGTCCTGGACGTCTGAACTTTACCGGCAAGTAACCTACGGCTTCGTAAGTTACGCTACCGTAGGTACCCTAGGGGAAGGAGGCACGATGGCTATTACCGACGTTCCGGCGTTCGCGCACCTCACCGAGGCTGACATCGAGAGCCTGGGCAACGAGCTCGACGCCATCCGCCAGGACATCGAGGAATCCCTCGGTGAGAAGGACTCGCGCTATATCCGGCGGACCATCGCCGGGCAGCGTGCTCTGGAGCTGGCAGGCCGGCTGATGCTCGCGGGCAGTTCCAAACGATCGATGTGGTGGGCCGGCACGGCCACCCTCGGCGTGGCCAAGATCATCGAGAACATGGAGATCGGCCACAACGTCATGCACGGTCAGTGGGACTGGATGAACGATCCCGAGATCCACTCGTCGAGCTGGGAGTGGGACATGGGCGGGGCGTCCAAGCACTGGCGCTTCACCCACAACTTCATGCACCACAAGTACACCAACATCCTCGGCATGGACGACGACGTGGGCTACGGCTTGCTCCGGGTGACCCGCGATCGCCGGTGGAAGCCGATGAACCTGGCCAACCCGCTCTTCAACACGCTTCTCGCGCTCGCCTTCGAGTGGGGCGTCGGGCTGCAGCACCTGGAGCTCGGCAAGATCTTCAAGGGCCGGGACGACCGGGCCGCCACGATGATTCGCGTGCGCGAGTTCTCCGTCAAGGCCGGCCACCAGTTGGTGAAGGACTACGTGGCATATCCCGCGCTGACGTCGCTGTCACCCGGCGCGACGTATACGTCCACGCTGAAGGCCAACGCGGTCGCCAACGTGATCCGCAACGTCTGGTCCAACGCCGTGATCTTCTGCGGCCATTTCCCGGACGGCGCAGAGAAATTCACCAAGACCGACATGGTCGGCGAGACCAAGGGGCAGTGGTACCTGCGCCAGATGCTGGGCAGTGCCAACTTCGAGAACGGTCCGGTGCTGCGCTTCATGAGCGGCAACCTGTGCCACCAGATCGAGCACCACCTGTACCCGGACCTGCCGAGCAACCGGCTCTATGAGATCTCATTCCGGGTCAAGGAGCTGTGCGACAAGTACGACCTGACCTACACCACCGGGTCGTTCCTGGTGCAGTACGGCAAGACTTGGCGCACCATCGCCAAGCTGTCGCTGCCGGATAAATTCCTTCGGGACACCTCCGACGACGCCCCGGAGACCCGTAGCGAGCGGATGTTCGACCGCTGGAGCTGGAGCCGGACTTCGCGACCACCGATCCCGGCACCGGACGCAAGAGCGGGCTGCGGACGGCGATCGCCAGGGTGCGCGCGATGCGAAAGCAGCGCAGCGGCAAGCGCAATGACGACCGCCGGGACAACCTGGCAGCCTGACCGCTAGGCCTCGCGCAGCGCCCCCAGCAGCCGGCGGGCCGCGGCCACCCGACCGGTGGCCGGACCCGCCAACTCGTCCAGGGCGCATTCGGGATCGGCGGGCGGTCCCATATGCCCGCACCCGCGGGGGCACTGCGTGATGGCATCGGCGAGATCCGAGAACGCCAGCAGGACATCGTCGGGTTCGATGTGCGCCAGCCCGAACGAGCGCACCCCCGGGGTGTCGATCACCCAGCCACCACCGATCAGCGGCAGCGCCACCGACTGGGAGGATGTGTGCTTGCCCTTGCCGACCCCGGACACCTCGCCGGTGGCCCGATGTGCTTCCGGTACAAGGCGATTCACCAATGTGGACTTACCCACCCCGGAGTGGCCCAGGAATACGGTCAACTCCCTGCCCAGCAGGGGCTCCACCACGTCCAGCGGGTCGTCGCGCCCGGCGGTGAGGACGGTGAGGTCCAGGTCGACGAACTGCGCGGCGAACGGCTCCGCCGGCGCCAGGTCGGTTTTCGTCAGGCACAGAATAGGTTTCAAGCCGCCGGCGTAGGCGGCGATCAGTGCGCGTTCCACGAACCCGGTGCGCGGCGGCGGGTCGGCGAGCGCCACCACGATGAGAAGTTGGTCGGCGTTGGCCACCACGACACGCTCGGCGGGATCGGTGTCGTCGGCGGTGCGGCGCAACACCGTTCGGCGTTCCCCGCGCCGCACGATCCGGGCCAGCGCGTCCACGCGCCCGGACAGGTCGCCGACCACATCCACGTCGTCGCCGACGACGATCGGGGTGCGGCCCAGTTCCCGGGCGCGCATCGCGGTCACCGGTTGGTCGGGGTCGCCGTCGAGCACACAGCCCCACCGCCCGCGATCGACGGTCACCACCATCGCGGCGCGCGCGTCGGCGTGCTCGGGCCGGGTCTTGGTGCGTGGCCGGGACCCCTTGCCCGGCCGGATCCGGACGTCGGACTCGTCGTAGTCGCGCCCTGCCACTGTCGGGCCGCCTACCCCTGGCCGGCCAGCATGTCCGCCCACAGACCCGGGAAGTCGGGCAGCGTCTTCGACGTCGTGGCGATGTCGTCCACCTCGACCCCGGGAACCCGCAACCCGGCGATCGCGCCGGCCGTCGCCATCCGGTGGTCGGCGTAGGCGTGCCACGTGCCGGCGTGCAGCGGCGTTGCGGTGATCAGCAGACCGTCGTCGGTCTCGCGGCAGTCACCGCCGAGGCCGTTGATCTCGGCGCTCAACGCGGCCAGCCGGTCGGTCTCATGGCCGCGCAGGTGTGCGATGCCGCGCAACCGTGACACCGCGCCGGGTAGCGGCGAGTGCGGCCAGCACCGCGACCGCGGGGGCAAGCTCGCCGACATCGTGCAGGTCCACATCAAAACCGGAGTAGCCGCCCGCCGCACCCTTGACTTCCAGATACGAATCCGTCTGGGCCGCAGTCGCATTCGCCAGCGTCAGGATGTCCAGAATGGTCCCGGCGGGCTGCAGGCTGGGCGTCGGCCAGCCCGCGATGCGCACCGTCCCGCCGCTGACCACCGCCGCGGCCAGGAACGGCACGGCGTTGGACAGGTCGGGCTCCACCTCCCAGTGCCGCGCCGCAACGGTCCCGGGGCACACCTGCCAGCGGTTCGGTGTCTCGTCGTCCACCTCGACCCCGGCCTGCCGCAGCATCGCCACCGTCATCGCGATGTGCGGGGCCGACGGCACCGACGTGCCGGTGTGCACGATCGTCAGCCCGTCGGTGAACGCGGGCCCCGACAGCATCAGGCCGGACACGAACTGCGACGACGACGACGCGTCGATCTCGACCCGACCACCGCGCACCGAACCGGTGCCGGTCACCGAGAACGGCATGGCGTCACCGTCGACGCCGACGCCGAGGGTGCGCAACGCGTCCAGTAACGGGGCGATGGGACGCGCCCGGGCCTGTTCGTCGCCGTCGAACTCGACCACCGACCGGCTCAGCGCCGCCACCGGTGGAACGAACCGCAGCACGGTGCCGGCCAGCCCGCAGTCCACTCGCGCGCCGGCGGCGGGGGACAGCGCACCGGAGACGGTCAGGTCGTCGGCATCGCCGTCGACCGCGAGGCCCAACGTGCGAACGGCGCCGATCATCAGGTCGGTGTCCCGGCTGCGCAGCGCGCCGCTGATGGTCGACGTGCCCTGCCCCTGGGCCGCGGCCAGTGCGGCCAGGATCAGTGTGCGGTTGGTCAGCGATTTCGATCCCGGCACCGTCACACACGCGTGTACGGGGGCGCAGACGGACGGCGCCGTCCACATCGGTTGCTGTGCCACGGGCTCCATCCTGCCCTGTCGGCCGGTTACGAAACGAGCTAGGGCCGCGGCACTGTTTCCGAGTCAGAACACCGGCAGGTCGACGTCCTGTCCGGCAAGCACGGCCCCGACCGTGGTCAGGGTGTCCGGTTTGACGAGGAAGTGCTGGGTGATGGCGTGGATGTCGCGCAGCCGGCGCTGCAGGGTGTTCCCGGCGTACAGCGAGCTTCCGCCGCCGGCGTGGTAAGCGAAGTCGACGACGGCGTCGCGCGGGCGGTCGCCCACGCCGCGGTCGCGCGGATCCGGGCGCGGTGTTCCAGGGTGAACGGCGTCCGATCGGTTGCGGCCGCCCATGCCGAGCGGGCTTCGTCGTAGGCCAGCCCGCGGGCGGCCCGCAGGTCGGTGTGCGCGTTGGCCAGCTGGTATTGGAACAACGGATTGGCCGCCAGTGGAGCACCCGCCAGCATCGGCGTCTTGCCGCCCGCCATCGCGAGAATGTCGTCGAGCGCCCCCTGCGCCACACCGAGGGCCACGCTGGTGATCGCGAGTGCGAACAGCGGCGGGGTGGGGATGCGCACCACCGGCACATCCACGCACGGCTCGGCCTCCAACGTCGCGCACGTGCGCGCGACCGGCACGAACAGCTCATCGACGGTGAAATGGTGGCTGCCCGTGCCGCAGAGCCCGGACACCGTCCAGGTGTCCTCGATGGTTATCTCCGACGCCGAGAACAACACCGTGCGCATCCGCCGCTCGCCGTCCACCTCCTCCAGGCAGTTGCCGAACAGCCACTGGCAGTGCTGGCAGCCACTGGCGAAACCCCACCGCCCGCTCACCCGATAGCCACCGTCGACGCGTTCGGCCACGCCGCTCGGCGCGAACACCCCGGCGACGGTCACATCGGCGCCTGCGGAGAAGACTGCGTCGAATGTTGCCCGGGGTAGTCCGGCGAGATCACACCAGGTGCCTGAGCAATTGGCCACTGTCCAGCCGACGGAAGCGTCGGCTCGGCTCAGCGCCTCGTAGACCCGCATCGCCTCCGGGAGCGTCACCCCCAGCCCGCCGTGGCTGTGCGGCAGGAGCATTCGGAGACAGCCGGCGTCCTTGAGTTCTGCCCACAGGTCGTCGGGCAGCCGCCGCGCCGCCTCGATCTCCGGCGCCCGGGCGCCGATGGTCGGCACAAGCCGTGCCACGGCGTCGGCGACATCCCTGGCGGTGCGGGCTGCTGCGGTGGTGTCCACTGGTCGCATGCGTCAAGGTTGGGCCGCCGACGCGCCGCGGCCGCATCGGCACGACCACCCAACCGGCGGTCGTACCGGGATGGGTGATTTCACCCATTCGGCCTCAAACGAGCCGGTGCGTGTATGCGTACGCGGTGGCCGCGGTGCGCGATGGCACAGCGAGTTTCATCAGAATGTTGCTGACGTGGCGGTCGATGGTCCGCTCGCTGAGCGTGAGTTGGGTGGCGATGGCCTTGTTGGACTTACCTTCGGCGACCAGCCGCAGCACTTGCAGCTCGCGACTGGTGAGCCCGCCGGCGTCCGCGCGCGGAACCCGCGTCGATCAGTGCGGTCAGCCGGGCCACATCGGGTGCCGCACCGAGTCGCCCGAAAGCGTCACGGGCGGTGGTCAGTTCCCACGAGGCTGAGTCATCGTCGCCGAGTTCGCGGCAGGCGAGGCCGAGCAGTGTTCGGGCCCGGGCCACCTCGTAGGGCGCGTTGACGGCTTGCCACGCCTGGCACGCCTGCCGCAGCGAGACCAGCGCGGCGCTCGCGTTGTGCTCGGCGAGCTCGCACCGCGCCGAGGGCGTAGCTACTCATGGCCGACATGGCGTCGCATCCGTAATCCGTTGCGATCGTGGCTAATTCGCTGGCTCCTGCGCTGTGCTGTCGTCAGGTCGCCGGCTGCGAGCATGATCTCGACGTATGCCGGGAGGATCCGGGCTCGTCGCGCGTTGTCTGGGTTTCGGAAAGGAGCCGGCGGACGGTTGCCGCCGCGGCCGCGGTGCGGCCCTGCGCCAGCCGCAGCAGGGCCAGCCCGGGTTGCGGTTGCCAGCCCAACTCGCTGGCGTCGCGGTAGGCCTGCTCGGCGTCGGCGAGTGCGCCGCGCAACCGCTGGATTTCGGCTTCGCGGTATCGGCCCGGCACCGGCGGTGGCCTCGCCGGGACCGGACCGGGCGCAAGCCTGACGGGCCTCTTCAACCGCGGCCGGCCAGGCGCCCTGCAGTTGCAGCAGCGCGGCCCTGTGCACACAGGCAGATGCCGGAGAAGGTGGCCATCTGTGATTGCGAATCGCACCAGCGGAGCAGAGCAGCGGTCCACTCTTCGGCGCGCCGCACGTCGAACACCTCCTCGCAGGCATCGATCACCTGGCAGTAGATCAGGCCGGTGAACAGCGGTGAAACCAGGTCACCCGCGACCACGGCGACCATCGCCTCGTCGAGCAGCGCGAGTCCCTCATCGATGCGGCCCTGCCTGATTCGGACCCGGCCCTGCGCGTGCAGTGCGAACGACACGAGGTCCAGGTCGTCGCACCTGGGCACCTGTTTCGGCGATGACGACGGCGTCGGCGAACGCGGCGTCCAGATCGCCACCGGCACCGATGTTGACCAACACCGCCGGCACCAGCAGGTAGCCGCGCTCGACGCAGTCGCCGTCCCGCTCGGGGAGCAGTCGCTGTCCCCGCGCCGCCCAGCCGTGCGCCCGAGCCGGCTCGCCCCGATTGAGCAGACCCAGGCTCAGCCAGAACGCGCAGCGCGCGGCGTCGACCGCCGCGCCGCCGTCGAGGTAACGCGCATGGGCGCGTTCGAACGCGCTGAAGGCATCGTCATCACGGTTGATCAGATACGCCGACATCCCGAGTTGCTCGAGGTTCGCGGCGGACAGCCGGCGATCGAGATCCGCGGCCGTCAACTCGTCAAAGGCCTGCCGCCAGGCCCGCCGACGGTAGGCCGCTCGACCCCGGACCAAGTGGCTCGATGTTCGAGCGCTCGTACCCGGCGGTTCGTGCGCCACGACTCCATCTGCCTCCGGGTCTGGAACCATGGAGGCATGTGCGGACGGTTCGCGGTCACCACGGATCCGGCCCTGTTGGCCGAGAAGATCAAGGCACTCGACGAGGCAACGCAGTCTGGCAAGGACGCGGGCCCCGACTCCGGGGCGAATTACAACGTCGCGCCCACCACCACCATCAGCACCGTGGTCAAACGGCACAGCGATCCCGACGACGAGTCGACGCGGCGGGTGCGGCTCGATGCGCTGGGGTCTGGTGCCGCCGTGGGCGAAGACCACCGCGGACGGTGGGCCGGACACCAAGGGGCCGCTGCTGATCAACGCCCGCGCCGAGAAGCTCACCAGCTCGCCGGCGTACCGCACCTCCGCCAAACACAAGCGCTGTCTGGTGCCGATGGACGGCTGGTACGAGTGGCGCGGCGAGCAGGGCGCCAAGACGCCGTTCTACATGTATGCCGACGACGGTGACCTGCTGTTGATGGCCGGGCTGTGGTCGACGTGGCGGCCCAAGGGCGAATCGAAGGACACCGCGCCGCTGTTGAGTTGCACGATCATCACCACCGACGCCGCCGGTCCGCTGGCCGATATCCACGACCGGATGCCGCTGACCGTCAGTGCGCGCGACTGGGATCACTGGCTGGACCCCGACGCCCCCGTCGACGAGGGCCTGCTGCGCGGGCACGGCGACTTGGACCGGATCGCCATTCGCGAGGTGTCCACGTTGGTCAACAGCGTTCGCAACAACGGCCCGGAACTCATTGCGCCGGTCGAGCCGGAAGCCGAACAGGCTGGATTGTTCTGACCCGTTTCAACCGACCCGTCGATCGGAGCCCGTCTTGATGCCCCGTGCCACTGAGCCGGCGCTGGAACATCACCAGAAATCGCGTGTTCTCGCCCGCGGGATCGCAGTGCTGCTGACGGCCGTCGTGGTGCTCGTCGCAGCGGTGGGCGCCGTCGGCGCACTGGTGTTGACACGCGCACCCGACGACGCCGTCAGCCGCGCCGACGTGGTGGTCGTCCTGGGCGGCGAACATGATGGCCGCGAAGAGTTCGGTATCCGCCTGGCCAAGCAGCTGTCGGCCCGCACGGTGGTGCTCTCCGACGCCTACCGGCCGAATGATCCGGTGATGCGCACGATGTGCCAGTCCCGCCGGGACGGCATCGAGGTGATCTGCCAGATGCCGACGCCGGCGACCACCCGGGGCGAGGCGCATGATGGTGAAGCGCCTCGCGGCCGATCGGGACTGGCAGCGGATCGTCGTCGTCTCGTGGCGGTATCACCTCCTCCGCGCCCGTTACATCTTTTCCCGATGCGAACCGGTCGAGGGGGGAACGGTCGAGTTCGTCGCCGTGCAGCGGCCCTACGAGCTGTCCGTCGTCGCTATGGCAGTACCTGTTCTTCTATCAGGTGGTCAGCTTCGGTAAGGCTGCGCTGCAAGGCGATTGCCCGTGACGGGGGGCCTGGACACAAGGCACGCATTGGCGTACGCGGCGGCGGGCGCCGCGGCCGGCGCGATCGTTCGGTGGGTCGCGTCGGCGCTGTGGCCGTCGACGGTTCAGGAGTTCGCTTCGACGTTGGTCATCGCCACGGTCGCGGCGTGCGCGCTCGGGATCCTTCAGCGCGCCGCCCACGAGTCCGGACCGGCCGTGTTCCTCTGGTCCGCCGCGGGTACGGCCGCCAGCCTCGGCCTCGCCGCGACGTTCGGTGTCGCCCAGCAGCCGCTGTGGTGCGCGGTCTACCTGATCCTGTTCCCCGTGTGCGTGGTGATCGGCTTCGGCGCCGGGCTGGTCGTCGGCAGCGTCGTCCGGCGGCCCGCCGTGCCCGCGCGGCAGGACGAACGGAGACCGCGATGATCGGGGTGATCGTCGTCGGAGTGGCCGCGGCGGCCGGTGCCGGGCTGCGCGGCTGGGTGACGCGGCGGCGGCCGCTCACCGGGTGGCCGCTGGTGGCACTCAACTGCGTGGCGGCCTTTCTGCTGGGCGGCCTCTATGCGCAGGCGCCCGCGGTCGGCTCCGTCGCGGTGGCCGCCGGTACCGGATTCCTGGCGGCGTGGTCACCGCTGACCGCCCTCGTCCGGACTGCTCCGACCGGCGGGGCGCCCGGCGACGTGCTGCGCGAAGCGGTCCGGCTCGGTGTGGCCGTGCTCGGGCACCTGATCTACGCCGCGGCTTTCGCGATCGTGGGATATGTGACGATGTTCGCCGCCCTGAAGGGGCAGGGCTACTGACCCATGCGGGCTCCCCAGATCGCCTCAGCTGCGGCCGACGGAGCCGCCGCGCAGTTAGCGTCGCTTGGCGGTGACCACCACATAGGGCGAGTCGAACCTGACGGCGCCGGCGTCGTCGACGTGGGGCGTCAAGGCGGACGCGAACGCGGCGGCCAGATGCTCGCGCTGCGTCGCGTCGGCGCGCCGGAAGATGTCGACGTGCATCGGCGACTCGTCCGAGAGGAAGTGCAGCGCCGCCCGCATCGAATCGAATTCCCAAGTGCACGTGTCCGCTTTCGATCTCGATCGCGTCGAAGTCGGCGGTCAGACGTGCGGCGTTGACGTCCGGGTCGCCCCACTGGTCGGGGGAGAACCCGGGCCGGCGGCGCCCCGAGCACCGCGACGACGGGGTCGAACAACGGATTCGCGGTGGTGCGCACCCATGACGAGAAAGCAAGCACGCCTGCGGGTTTGAGAATTCGGCTGATCTCGGCGACCTGACGGGACGGTTCGACGAAGATGATCCCCATGTTCGAGACGGCCGCATCGAACGGATTCCGAAGGCAGGCCGGTGTCGGCGGCATCGGCGGTCACCCAGGCGATCGGGAAGGCCCGCCGCGAGTCGCCTTCTGCGCGCCGATCGCGATCAACTCGGGGGTGATGTCGGCACCGGTGACCACCGCGCCGGTGGCGGCCGCGGCCAGGGCCGCGCTACCGGTGCCGCAGGCGAGGTCGACCACGGCCGCGTCGCGCAGCGTGGTGCGTCGAGCCGCTGCGGCGACGACCTCGTCGGCGATCCCGGCGATGCGGTCGCCCAGCGCGTCGTAACGCCCTGCCGCCCAGAACGTCACGGCCCGGTGTAGCCCGGCGGATTGGGGGAGTCGACCCACAGGTCGACGCCGAGTTCGGACCCGGGCACGCAGTCGTAGACCGACAGGTCGGTGACGCCCGACTCCAACAGCACGTCCTCGCACAGCAGTGTGTTGCCGGTGTACTCGGTGGCCGGCTTGTTCAGCACCGCGTACGCGGCGTCGGCGTAGACGTCGGGAGTGCGTGCACGGGCCATCGCCTCGTCTCCGCCCAGCAGGTTCTGCACCGCCGCCGTCGCCACCATGGTGCGCGGCCACAGCGTGTTCGACGCGATCCCGTACTGGCGCATCTCTTCGGCAATACCCAAGGCGCACAACGTCATTCCGAACTTCGCCATCATGTACGGGGTCGGCCGCAGCCATGTCGACTCCAGCCGCAGCGGCGGCGAGAGCGTCAGGATGTGCGGGTTCTGCCGGCCTTTCATGTGCGGAATGCAGGCCTGCGACACCGCATAGGTGCCGCGCACCTGGATGCCGTTCATCAGGTCGAACCGCTTGAGCGGCACCTCCTCGATCGAGCCGAGATTGATGGCCGAGGCATTGTTGACGCAGATGTCGATACCGCCGAACTGCTCGACTGCCGTGGCCACCGCGGCGGCCACCGAGTCACCGTCACGGACATCTCCGACGATCGGCAGCGCCTGACCGCCGGCCTCCTCGATGTGCTTGGCCGCGGTGTAGATGGTGCCTTCGAGCTTGGGGTGTGGCTCGGCGGTCTTGGCCACCAGCGCGATGTTGGCGCCGTCGGCGGCGGCCTTCGTGGCGATCGCCAGGCCGATACCGCGGCTGGCGCCGGAGATGAACATGGTCTTGCCGGAAAGGGACATGCCCACGAGCTTATTCAGTGACGATCCGGGTGGGGACGAAGCCGGAGATCATTGGGTTCCGTGCGCGCGGATGTCGGCGGTCACGGCGTTGGTCAGCGCGACCAGATCCCGCGGTGCCAGGGCGATGTCCAGGCCACGTTTGCCTGCACTGCACAGCACCCTGTCCCACTCCAGGGCCGAACGGTCGACGACGGTGGGCAGGGCCTTGCGCTGGCCCAGCGGGGAGATGCCGCCGACGACGTAGCCGGTGGAGCGCTGCGCGGCGACCGGGTCGGCCATGGTCGCCTTCGGCACGCCCAGCGCGGCCGCTGCCGCCTTCAGTGACAACCTGTCCGGTACCGGCAGCACTGCCACCGCCAGCCCGCCCGGGCACGGCCATCACGAGGGTTTTGAGGATCTGCGCGGCGCTGACGCCCTCGGCGGCCGCCAGCGCGTCGACTGCCTCGTCGCCGAACGATTGCGTGCGCGGGTCGTGGTGGTACGCCAGCACGCGGTGCGCCGTCCCGGCGGCCACCAGAGCCGCGATCGCCGGGGTCGCCGCACGTGCCACCCGGCAAGCGTAATCGGGCGGGAATGAGGACAACGGTCGTCGCCGTTACCGTAGAGCAGAGAAGGCCCGCAGCGGGTCGGTTGTCGGTGGAAGTCCTAGGATCAGCAAGGAAGGGGAGTCTGGTGTCGACGGTGTGCCTGGATCGCCCGGTGTTGCTGCCGGGGTTGTTCGGTATCACTGTGACGGAAGGGACTGGTTCAACTAGACATGGTCAACCAGCAATGACCGACCTACGTGGTACCGAGCGCACGGACACGGTCGCCCCGTCGGCGCCTGTCCGGTCCGAGGAGACCGACGCAGAGCTGACGGCGCGGTTCGAGCGCGACGCGATTCCGCTGCTCGACCAGCTCTACGGCGGTGCGCTGCGCATGACGCGCAATCCGGCCGACGCCGAGGATCTGCTGCAGGAAACGATGGTCAAGGCCTATTCCGGGTTCCGCTCCTTCCGCGAGGGCACCAATCTCAAGGCCTGGCTGTACCGGATTCTGACCAACACCTACATCAACAGCTATCGCAAGAAGCAGCGCCAGCCCGCGGAGTACCCCACCGAGGAGATCACCGACTGGCAGCTGGCGGCCAACGCCGAGCACACCTCGACCGGTCTGCGGTCGGCCGAGGTCGAGGCGCTCGAGGCGCTGCCGGACACCGAGATCAAAGAGGCCCTGCAGGCGTTGCCCGAAGAGTTCCGGATGGCGGTGTACTACGCCGACGTCGAGGGTTTCCCGTACAAGGAGATCGCCGAGATCATGGATACGCCGATCGGGACCGTGATGTCCCGGCTGCACCGCGGGCGCAAACAGTTGCGCGAACTGCTGGCCGATGTCGCCAGGGACCGCGGTTTCCTGCGAGGTCAGCAGCTCGACGAGCCCGAGGAGGTGTCGTCGTGAGCGCCGGAGAGGACGAACGCTGGACCGCGCCGGTAGGCCCGGTCGATCCCGATCACCCCGAATGCGCGACGGTGATCGCCGAGGTGTGGACGCTGCTCGACGGTGAGTGCACCGACGACACCCGGGAGAAGCTGAGGCACCACCTCGACGAGTGCCCCGCGTGCCTGCGCTATTACGGCGTCGAGGAGCGGATCAAGGCGCTGATCGCCAGCAAGTGCAGCGGCGAGAAGGCCCCCGAGGGCCTGCGGCAGCGGCTGCGTGTCGAGATCAGCCGCACCACCATCATCCGGGGATAACCGGCTACAGCAGAACCGCCCGGGCTCCATCGGAGCTCGGGCGGTTGTCGTTTGTGCGCAGCGTCAGACGGACTTCGATCCCGCGTTGGGCCGCTTGCCGTGGTTGGCCTTGCTGTGCTTGCGATCGCGCTTCTTGCGGCCACGCTTGGCCATGACGTACCTCCGTATCGGGTGTGTTGATTGCCCCGCTCCGCGACATGTGTCACCAAGTCTCGCGCGGGGTGCTGACACCAATTGTCTCATGTGCCCGGTGATGCTCCGTCCAGCACCGGCATGTGGTTCGATGTAGCGGCAGCAGTGGCTTGCTCAACTCGAGAGTGGGGTGAAGATGGCCGAGGATGTTCGCGCGGAGATCGTGGCCAGCGTGCTCGAAGTCGTCGTCAATGAAGGCGACCAGATCAGCGAGGGCGACACCGTGGTACTCCTCGAGTCCATGAAGATGGAGATCCCGGTGCTGGCCGAAGCACGACGGCACCGTCACCAAGGTCAGTGTGTCGGTCGGCGACGTCATCCAGGCCGGCGACCTCATCGCCGTGATCAGCTAGGCGCCATGTCCACACTCGGTGACCTGCTTGCCGAGCACACCGTCCTGCCGGGCAGCGCGGTCGACCACCTGCACGCCGTGGTGGGGGAATGGCAGCTGCTGGCTGACCTGTCCTTCGCCGACTATCTGATGTGGGTGCGCCGCGACGACGGCGCCATGGTGTGCGTGGCGCAGTGCCGCCCCAATACCGCGGCGACGGTGCTGCTGTCAGCGACGCCGTCGGAACCACCGCCGCGGCCGACGAACTGCCCCTGGTGACCGACGCCTTCCAGTCCGGGGCGATCGGCAGCGAGGACGATCCGGGCCAGGGGCTGTCGCTGCGCCGGACGGACCTGAAGGTCGAGGCCGTGCCGGTCCGGTACGGCAACGCGGTGGTGGCGGTGCTGACCCACCAGACCGCGCTGGCGTCCACCCGGGAGTCCAGCCCGCTGGAGCGCGCCTACCTCGACTGCGCCGGCGATCTGGTGCACATGCTGTCCGAGGGCACCTTCCCCAACGTCGGTGACCTGGCGATGTCGCGGTCCAGCCCGCGCGTCGGCGACGGCTTCATCCGCCTCGACGTCGACGGTTCGTCGTGTTCGCCAGCCCCAACGCGTTGTCGGCGTACCACCGGATGGGGCTCGCCCTCAGACCTGGAGGGCCACAACCTCGTCACGATCACCCGGCCGCTGATCTCCGACCCGTTCGAGGCCCAGGAACTGGCCGAGCACGTCCGCGATTCGCTGGCCGGCGGGTCGCAGCATGCGGATGGAGGTCGACGCCGGCGGCGCGGCGGTGCTGCTGCGCACGCTGCCGCTGGTGGTGCACGGTGACGCCGTCGGCGCGGCGGTGCTGATTCGCGACGTCACCGAGGTCAAGCGCCGCGACCGTGCGCTGCTGTCCAAGGACGCGACGATCCGGGAAATCCATCACCGGGTGAAGAACAACCTGCAGACCGTGGCCGCGCTGCTGCGCCTGCAGGCGCGTCGCACCAACAACGCCGAAGGCCGCGAGGCGCTGCTCGAGTCGGTGCGCCGGGTGTCGTCGATCGCGCTGGTGCACGACGCGCTGTCGATGTCGGTCGACGAGGAGGTCAACCTCGACGAGGTCATCGACCGGATTCTGCCGATCATGAACGACGTCGCGTCGATCGACGCGCCCATCAAGATCAGCCGGGTCGGCGCCCTCGGTGTGCTCGACGCCGACCGCGCCACCGCGCTGATCATGGTCATCACCGAATTGGTGCAGAACGCGATCGAGCACGCTTTCGATCCGGTTGCCAAACAGGGTTCGGTCGTCATCCGGGCCGAGCGGTCGGCGCGGTGGCTCGACGTCGTGGTGCACGACGACGGCCGCGGTCTGCCCGACGGGTTCAGCCTGGAGAAGTCCGACCGGCTCGGGCTGCAGATCGTGCGGACCCTGGTGTCGGCCGAACTCGACGGATCGATGGGCATGCACGACGTCGAAGACGGCGGCGGCACCAAGGTGATGCTGCGGGTGCCCCTTGGCCGCCGTGCCAATACGCGTCTGCCGCAATAGATCTCGGGCGTTGAGGCCGCCTGCCCAGAACAAACACTGACGGCCCCGGCGGTTCGCCGGGGCCGTCAGTGGAATGTGGTTGGGGCTCAGACCCCGGTGCGTGCCCTGGTGCGGGCATTGCGACGCTTGAGCGCGCGCCGCTCGTCCTCGCTCATGCCGCCCCACACGCCTGCATCCTGTCCGGAATCCAGCGCCCAGGTCAGGCATTCGGTGGTCACCGGGCAGCGGTTGCACACCAGCTTCGCGTCAGCAATCTGGGCGAGGGCCGGGCCGCTGTTCCCCACCGGGAAGAACAGTTCCGGATCCTCGTCACGACAGACCGCGTTGTGCCGCCAATCCATGGCTATTACTCCTATCTGGGCGCGCGACAATGCGCACCGGTTTTGTCTTCGGCTGTTAACGCGTGCACACAAATGTTTCTGCACTGTTGCATCTGATCGTTCCAGAGGCTCGACAGATGTCAATAGAACTGCGTTAACTCGTGGGCAATCTCACTACCGAGATCCGTTACCAGAGCTCTAAATCGTTTGTACTACACTTAATCCACCTGCGCCCTTTATTAACCCAGGCGATTTAATCGCCGCAGGTCAGGGGGTTTTTGCCGGAGGGGCAACGACGCCCAGGGCCTGCGGTACGGCCCGGAACACCATCGTTTCGCGCATCCCGAGGTAATCCCCGTCGATCTGGCGTGGCGATCGGCGTGTCGCTGAGATCACTTTCAGCCACGCCACGTCATCGGCGCGGACCAGATGCCCCGCCTTGATGTCTGCCCGCTTCGACAGCATCCGCCGCACCAGGCCCAGATTTCGCCACACGTTCATGCTGGTCGTGCCGAACACGCCCAGGCCCGTCTCGAAACTGCAGTCCGGGTTGGTGTACACCGGCTTGGTGTTGGCGTAGGTCCACGGGCTGGAGTTCGAGACGAACACGAAATGCACGCCGGCAACGGGCTCGCGGTCGGGCAGGTGCAGCGTCAAGGTCGGCTCCCGGCGCGCGCTGCGCAGCATCGTCGGCACCGCGGTGCGGATGTAGCGCGCCGCGGTCACACCCTTGTGCTTGCGCCGGCGAGCCTCCACCGCGGCCACCACTTCGCCGTCGACTCCCATGCCCGCGGTGAACACACCCCAGCGTTCACCGCAGTCCATCAGCCCGATCTGCCGCCAGGTCCGGGTCCGGCGGTACTCGCCCAGCAGGTCGATCAGAAGGTTCGTCGCATCGATCGGGTCGTGCGGAATACCGAGCGACCGTGCGAAGACGTTCGCCGAACCGCCGGGCACCACCGCGACGGCGGGAACGGGACCGAGCGGAAGCGGCCCGGGCTTGCCCAACAGCCCGTTGACCACCTCGTTCACCGTGCCGTCGCCGCCGTGCACGATCACCACGTCGACGCCATCGCGGGCGGCCTGGCTCGGCGATCTCGATCGCGTGTCCGCGGTGGTCGGTGCGCGCGACGGTCAGGTGCACCCGGCTCTCCAGGGCGTGCGCCAGCAGGGCCAGCCCGGCGGCCGTCGTGGAGGTGGCATTGGGGTTCACGATCAGCACGGCGCGCACAGGTGATGAGCCTATCGGGGCGAGACGTTCACCCCGGCACGTTGGCGTCGACGGCTATGGCATCGATTCCAATGCGCCGGTGTGCCTGGCCGCGCAGCGAATCGACGTCGGTACCGTACGAACGTGACCGAACGCCGCCTGCTTCTCGTCAACGGGCCCAACCTGAACCTGCTCGGGACGCGCCAGCCCGAGATCTACGGGTCCACCACCCTCGCCCAGATCGAGGACATGGTGCGGGCGGTGGCCGCCGAACACGGCTTCGAGGTGCGCACGGTGCAAAGCAACCACGAGGGCGTGCTGATCGACGCCATCCACGCCGCGCGCGCCGACTGCGCCGGCATCGTGATCAACCCGGCCGCCTACAGCCACACGTCGGTCGCGATCGCCGACGCACTGATCGCCGTGGAATTACCCGTCGCCGAAGTGCATTTGAGCAACATCCATCGCCGGGAGGAGTTCCGGCACCACTCGTATGTGTCCGCGGTCGCCGAGGTGGTGATCGCCGGGGCCGGCCCCCACGGCTACGAGTTCGCGGTGCGCCACCTCGCGGGCAGGCTCACGCCGTGACGCCGTCGGTGGTGCGCTATGCCGGTTACCTCGTCGCCGCGGAGGGGGCCGTGGCCCTGATCGTCTCGGCGGTGTATCTGGTGCACGCGGTCACCGGGGCCAGTCGGGACGCCGTCCGCGGACTGCCCGCCGCGGGTGGGTTCGGTTACGGCACCGCGGCGTGGTTCGCGGTCGTCGGCGGTGCCGTGCTGGCCGGGGGATGGGCGCTGATCACCGGGCGCCGGTGGGGCCGGGGCATCGCGGTGTTCGCCAACCTGCTGCTGCTGGGGGTGGCCTGGTACATCTACGGGTCGGACCAACCGCTGTACGCCGCGCTGGTGGTCGTGGTGGCAGTGGTGGCGCTTGGATTGCTGTTCAGTCCGGCTGCGGTGCAGTGGGTTTCCGGCTCGAGAGACGACGTCGGACGACGTGTCGTAGCGTCCGCTCAGCCGTGTGCCAGCGCCGCCAGCTGCGGACCCGACACCCGGTAGGTGGTCCACTCGGTCTGTGGCTCGCCGCCGACGGCGTCATACAGCGCGATGGCGTCGACATTCCAGTTCAGGACGGCCCAGGCCAGCCGCGAGTAGCCGTGCTCGACGCATTCGCGGGCCAGCGCCGACAGCAACGCGTGGGCCAGGCCGCGCCGCCGAAACGCCGGGCGCACGTAGAGGTCTTCGAGGTAGATGCCCGCGACGCCGTCCCAGGTGGAGAAGTTCAGGAACCACAGCGCCGTGGCCGCGATCGCGCCGTCCACCTCGACGACGTGCGCGTAGGCGATCGGCCGCTCACCGAAAAGCGCGGTGCGGATGTGTGTCTCGGTGACGGTGCATTCCTCGGCGGCGCGCTCGAACTCGGCCAGCTCATGGATCATCGCGGTGATGTCGGCTTCGTCGCCGGGCGCTGCCCGTCGAATGTGCTCGGTCAAAGTGGTACTCCCAACCCGGTCAGAATTGTCCGGAATTTCGTTGTGGTTTCGTCGACTTCGTCATCGGGGTCGGATTCGGCGACAATCCCGCCGCCGGAATGAGCCACTGCGCTGCGCCGGTCGGCCGCCAATTGCGCGCAGCGGATCGACACCACCCAGCGGCCGTCGCCGCCGGCGTCACACCAGCCCACCGCTCCCGCGTAGAAGCCGCGGTCGCCCTCCAGTTCGCCGATCAGTTCGCTCGCCGCGGCGGTGGGGACCCCGCCGACGGCTGGTGTCGGGTGCAGGCTGAGTGCGAGATCCAGTGCAGTGGTTGATGTTTCGCGCAGTCGGCCGGTGATCGGCGTGCCCAGGTGCCACAGCGCGTCGGTGCGGTGCAGCTGCGGCTCGCGGGCGATCTGCAGATCGGTGCACAACGGTTCCAGCGTTTCCCGCATGACGTCGATGACGAGCTGGTGCTCGTGCCGGTTCTTGGCGGATTCGGCCAGGGCGGCGGCGTTGGCGCGATCGGCATCGGGGTCGGCCGAGCGCGGCGCCGACCCGGCGAACGGCCGGCACGTCACCAGCTCGCCGACGCGGTCCACCAGCAGCTCCGGGCTCGCGCCCACCAGCGTGGCGCCGGCGTAGGCGCCGCCGGCCGGCGACAGGTCGGCCAGATAGGTGTAGGCCGACGGGTCGGCGTCCGCCAGCCGCCGCAGGATCGCGCGGACGTCCCACGGCGCCTCGGCGACCAATCGCAGCGCCCGCGCCAGCACGACCTTCTGCAGGCCGGCCTGCGATGTCTGCAACCGTCGCACCGCTTCGGCCACCCGGGCCCGGTGCTCACCGGCGTCGGGCAGCGTCTGCGTGATCCGGGCCGGTGGTGGTGAGCCGACCGGCCAGTCGGGCGTGGAGTCGGCGAAGGTCACCGCCTGCGGCGTATACAGGGCCGCTGGCGACAGGAGATCAAAAGGTAACGCGCCCAAGATGATTCGGGCCCTACCGGAGCGCAGCGCGGCAGCTGCCGCCGACGGTTCGGTGTACGTGGCCGTGACCCCCTCGGCGAGCACGGCGCCGGTCGGCCCGCCCAGCACGAACGAGGGTTCGGCGGCGCCGCCCGTCACGTGGCCGAGACCGGCTCGCGGTGCGCGGTCATTCCGAGTGACTTGAGTTGGCGCAGCCCGTATTCGAACCCGCACACGGACACCGAGGCGGGCCCGAACCCGTACCGCGCGCCCTCCCGCAGCGGCTGCTCGACCCAACGGGTCACCACCGAGCGGGAGAAGTGCCCGTGCCCGACGAACACGACGTCGCGGTCGCCCATGTGCTCCAGTGCGAGTTCGACGGCCTGATCGGCGCGCATGCTGACCTGATCGACCGACTCGCCACCGGGACACCCGTACGTCCACAGCAGCCAGCCGGGCACGGTCGTGCGAATGTCGTGGGTGGTCCGGCCCTCGTACTCGCCGTAATTCCATTCCGCCAAGATCGGGGTGACCTCGTCGACGGCCAGGCCGGCCAACTCGGCGGTGCTCAGGGCGCGGCGGCGCGGGCTGCTGAACACGATCGGATCCTCGAGGTCCAGGTGCGTCATCGTCAGCGCCGCCAGTCGAGCCTGCTCGCGGCCGACGTCGGTGAGTTCGAGATCGGTGGTGCTGGTGTGCTGCCCGGATTTCGACCACTCGGTCTCTCCGTGGCGAAGCAGCACAAGCCGATGCTCACCGACACTCACGTCGATCAATTCTGCCCCACCCGGTCCGAGTCGGGCCGGGCAGACCCAGCCGTGCCAGGATGGGGGTCGTGGGGACACATGTGTTGGCAGTGGCCAATCAGAAGGGCGGGGTGGCCAAGACGACGACCGTGGCGTCGCTGGGAGCCGCGATGGCGGAGGTCGGCAAGCGGGTACTGCTCGTCGACCTCGACGCTCAGGGCTGTTTGACGTTCTCGCTGGGCCAGGATCCCGACAAGCTGACGGTGTCGGTGCACGAGGTGCTGCTCGGCGATGTCGAACCGAACGCCGCGCTGGTGGAGACGGCGGAGGGGATGACGCTGCTGCCCGCCAACATCGACCTTGCGGGGGCCGAAGCGATGCTGCTGATGCGGGCCGGCCGCGAATACGCGCTCAAGCGGGCGCTGGCCAAGGTCGTCGACGACTTCGACGTCGTCATCATCGACTGCCCGCCATCGCTGGGCGTGCTGACGCTCAACGGGCTCACCGCCGCCGGCGAGGTGATCGTCCCGCTGCAGTGCGAAACGCTGGCGCACCGCGGTGTCGGACAATTTCTGCGCACTGTGACCGACGTCCAGCAGATCACCAATCCGGACCTCAAGATGCTGGGTGCGCTGCCAACGCTGTACGACTCGCGAACGACGCATAGTCGCGACGTGCTTTTCGACGTCGTCGACCGATACGACCTGCCCGTGCTGGCGCCGCCGATTCCGCGCACGGTGCGCTTCGCCGAAGCGACCGCGTCGGGGTCATCGGTGATTGCGGGACGCAAGAACAAGGGTGCCGTCGCCTACCGTGAACTGGCGGCGGCGTTGCTCAGGCACTGGAAAACCGGCAAGAAGCTTGCGACGTTCACCCCGGAGGCCTGACCGGCTCTGCGTCTAGAACCACTTTCTCCCCACCCCGTCCTGGGGTTTCGCGTGCAGAAACGGTTCTCGGCGTCAGTGGGTTCAGCCCAGCGCGACGAGGTTGGCGCCTCGCTGCTCGAGCAGGGTGGTACCGGCAACCCCCGGCACAATCGGGCCCGGACCGGCCGGGCGGTCGACGGGAATCACCCGTTCGAGGGTGCCCGCGGATGCTTCGTAGACGCCCACGCCGCCGGTGACGGGGATCAGTAGCTTGTTGGCCATCATGGTGGCGGGGCCCAGTGGCGCGACGGGTCCGGCGGTGGGGATGGTGTAGCGGTATGCCAGCCGGTTGGCGTCGAACACCACCAGGCTGTTGCCCGTCCACCAGGTGATCAGGCCGGCCGCCTGCGACACCGCGCTGTGTTGCAGGCCCGCGGGCGTGGGCGGCGCGCTCAGGTCGGCGCTGGACTCTTCGGAGCCGGCGTTGTCATAGACGACCACCCGCGGCCTGGGCACCGGGAGGTAGACCGCCGTCGAGGTGTCCGAGACCGCCAGCACCCGCGCACCCGACTCGGCGGTGACACCGTTGAGAGGGACGTCG
The DNA here is from genome assembly GCA_963779655.1 of uncultured Actinomycetota bacterium. GTDB lineage: Bacteria > Actinomycetota > Actinomycetes > Mycobacteriales > Mycobacteriaceae > Mycobacterium. The sequence continues at coordinate 146,959 of CAVZZD010000008.1, forward strand.
CGCAGCTCGGGTTCGTCGTCCTGGTCGGCGGCCTGCAGAAGGGTCAGCTGCAGTTCCCGGCGGTCCGGGCAGGACTGCAGCACCGACACGGCCGACGTACTCGAGGCGGCCGACAACAGGTCGCAGCCCGCGCCGACACCAACCTGGCCCGGCTTTATCCGCGCGTCGACCTCGCCGTAGCCGATGACCCGCACCATGTCCGAGCGCCACAGCTCCAGCCGTGACGCGCCGGCCGCGAGCACGTTGGTGCCATCCGACGACAGGTCGACGTGCTTGTCGGCATAGCCGCTGCGCGTCGATCCGCGCCGGCCCGTGGAACCGTCGACCGTGCTGACCTGTCCGCAGCCGCGTCCATCCGGATAGACGGCCACCGCGTAGTGGTAAAGCCATGAGACACCGCACAGTTCGCGGTCGCGCGCAAACGTCCACAGGGCCTGGCCGGTCACCGGATCGTGGCCGGTCACGGTGCGGCCGTCGCCGGCGATCACCACGCCGCCGGCGACCACCGGCATGGTCGTGTGTGCGCTGGGCACGGCCCACAGTTGCCGCAGTGTCGCCGGGACGGCCTTCGCGGGCACCACCGGCTTCACGGGCGCGCTCGCGGGCCGGCTCTCGGTCGCGCGGGCGTCGCTGGTCCACCAGATGAGGCCGGTGCCCACTGCCACCACGAGTGCGATCACGAGGGCGGCAATGATGTCGGCCCTGCCTCCGGCGTTCCGGTCTGACCATGGGCGAGGAGCTCAGCCCGCGTTTGACGAGGCTTCCGCGGCCGGCTTGCCCGGACGGCGGCGCCGGCGGCGGCGGCCCGAGTGGGCCGAACCGGCGGCGGGAGCGGCTTCGGCGGTGGCGGCTTCCCCGGCGTCGTCGCCGGCGGTCGCGGTCGCGGAGCCCTCGACGTGCAGGGCGGGGGTGTTACCGCCACGGGTGCGGCGACGCGAGCGGTCGCGGCTGCGCGGCTTCTCGGCGCCCGCTTCCCGGGGTGCGCGCGGTTCACGCTTGGCGGGCGACTTCTTGGCTGCGCCGATGGAACCGTTGACCTCGGCGGGAATGCCGAGCTCGGCGTAGAGGTGCGGCGAGCTGGAGTACGTCTCGGCGGGATCGGGGCAGTTGAGGTTCAGCGCCTTGTCGATCATCGTCCAGCGGGGCAGTTCGTCCCAGTCGACGAGCGTGACCGCTATGCCGGTCTTGCCGGCCCGGCCGGTGCGGCCGATGCGGTGCACGTAGGCCTGCTCGTCATCGGGGATCTGGTAGTTGATGACGTGCGTGATGTCGTCGATGTCGATGCCGCGGGCGGCGACGTCGGTGGCCACCAGCACGTCGATCTCGCCGGTGCGGAAGGACTTGAGCGCCTTCTCGCGGGCGATCTGCCCGAGGTCGCCGTGCACGGCGCCGACCTTGAAGCCGCGCTCGGCGAGCTCGTCGGCGACCTTCTGTGCGGTGCGCTTGGTGCGGGTGAAGACCATCGTCGCGCCGCGGCCGTCGGCCTGCAGAATCCGGCTGACCATTTCGACCTTGTCGAGGGCGTGCGCCCGGTAGGCGAACTGTTCGGTGGTGTCATGGGTGGCCGACGAGTGTGGCGCCTCGGCCCGGATGTGCGTGGGCTGGTTCATGAAGGTCCGGGCCAGCGTGATGATCGGGTCCGGCATGGTCGCCGAGAAGAGCATCGACTGCCGGTTGTCCGGGGTCAGCCGCAGAATGCGTTCGATATCGGGCAGGAAGCCGAGATCGAGCATTTCGTCGGCCTCGTCGAGCACCAGCACCGACAGGCCGCCGAGCTGCAGGTGGCCCTGCTGAGCCAGGTCGAGAAGACGGCCCGGGGTGCCGACCACAACGTCGGCACCGGCGCGCAGTGCCTCGATCTGAGGCTCGTAGGGGCGTCCGCCGTAGATCGACACGACGGAGAACTTGCGGCCCTCCTGGGCGGTCAGGAACTTCGCGGCGTGCGCAAGGTCGCCGTACACCTGCAGGCACAGCTCGCGGGTCGGCACGACGATGAGGGCGCGCGGCGCACCCGTCAGCGGCCGTTCGGTGTCGCCGACGATGCGGTGCAGCAGCGGGACGCCGAACGCATAGGTCTTGCCCATGCCGGTGCGGGCCTGACCGATGAGGTCGTCGCCGGCCAACGCCAGCGGCATCGTCAGTTCCTGGATGGCGAAGGGGTGTTCGATGCCTTCCTCGGTGAGCGCGCGAACGATCTCGTCGCGGACGCCGAGCATGGCGAATGTCTTGTTAAGGGCGGTCATGCGGTGCGGTACAGCCTTTCAATAGTGAGTTCGACGTCCGGCGCATGGTTCGTTCCATGTGGTGTTGAATCCCGGTCCTCGTCGCGTTTCTCGACGCGCGCACGAGTTTGGGTGGAACGATTCCAGGCCCCGGGGGCATTGGTGACCCCGCGCCGAATTCGCTGGCCCTGCGGCCACCGGGTCCTCCGGGATATGTCCGAGAGGTCCAGTGGGGCGGGCCGACTGCGTGCACGCACATTTCTTCAGGTAGCTGACAGAACGTCGCTGCCTGCTGACATCATACCTGGTCGGGTGCCCGGACCGATGGTGCGGTTCGCCACCCGGCGAAACAACCTAGAGTGAACTGATGAGCGCGGCGGAGGCAGAACCAGCAGAACACGTGGCCGGCCCGCACGCCCCGCAGGACCGCGTGGCTGCCGATCACCCCGGCATCAACGAGTTGTTCGCACTGCTCGCGTACGGCGAAGTGGCGGCGTTCTACCGGCTCACCGACGAGGCGCGGATGGCGCCCGACCTCAACGGCTGGATCAACATGGCCAGCATGGCCGCCGCTGAGATGGGCCATTACGAGATGCTGCAGCGACGCGTTGGCCGCCCGGGGCGTCGACGTCGTACCGGCGATGTCCCAGTACATCCCGGCGCTGGAGAAATACCACCAGCTGACCATGCCCAGCACCTGGCTGGAGGCATTGGTCAAGACCTATGTCGCGGACGCGCTGGCCGCCGACTTCTACGTGGAGATCGCCGACGTGCTGCCCGACGAGGTGGCCGGCGTGGTGCGCGCCGTGCTGGCCGAGACGGCGCACTCACAGTTCGTCGTCGCCGAGGTGCGTGCCGCCGTCGGCGCCAGCGACATGCAGCGCAGCCGGCTGGCGCTGTGGTCGCGGCGGCTGCTGGGGGAGGCCATCACCCAGGCCCAGTACGTGCTTGCCGAGCGGGACGAGCTCGTCGACCTGATGGTGTCGGGCACCGACGGCCTCGGCCGGATGGCGGAGTTCTTCGAGCGTCTGCAGCGCACGCACGCCGACCGGATGGCCGAGCTCGGCCTGGCCTGAGCGCCGCTACGGCGTGCAGGTCGCGATCGCCGCGTTGTTGGCCTGCGCCGCGATCGTCGCACCCGATCCGTCGGTGACCGAGCAGTTCAGCTGGCCGGTCAGGCTGGTCGCCGTCACCGACCTTGTCTCGACTCCCGGATTCAGCACGACGGTCTTCGTCCACGGCAGCGCGACGTTGACGTCGGTGCGCGGGAACCCCTGCTCGTCGGTGTAGATGATGCTGACCAGGTCGAACAGCTGGCGGCTCCCGGTGACGGTGTAGGTGATCGTCTGGCCCGGCGGCGTCGCCTCGGCGGGTGCGGGCGCGGGCTCGGGCGGCAGGGCCTCCGCCGACGGGGTGGGTGTCACCGTCACGATCGTCTCGGGGGGCAACGCAGGCGCGTCCGTGCGGGGACGCCGTCGGCGGCACCGTCGCGATGACGGTGCGCGGGGTGGTGGCGGTGATGGCGTCCTGGTCGGGCGCACCGGTCGGTGTGGTCGCACTCGTCGACGTGTCGCCACCGCGCGTCGCGACGGCGATCGCCACCAGGGCCACCAGGAGCACGATCGCGGCCAGGCCCGCCACCCAACGCCAGCGGGTGTCCGACGGGTAGTCGTCGTAATCCTCGTAGTCCACGGAATCGGCGTACTGCTCGTGGACGTCGGTGGGCGCGTCCACGTCGTCGGTGCGGTCGTAGCCCCGGTAGGCGCCGTAACTGTCATATCCAGGGTCGGAACCGCTGTGGCCGGGGTTGGAACCGGCGGGGCGGTCGTCCGCGAGCCGGCTTGCGCCGCCCCTGCCGGGGCCACTCCAGTACGGCTTGCTCATGGCTTTACCACCGATGCTCTGCTGTCGCATTTGTCACTTCAGTAACTTCCTTCACACCGATGGTATCGGCGCGGCGGCCCACGCGCCGCGCAGCTGGGGGCGTGTCGGGCTGATGGACGCCTGCGTCACGGCTGGTTTCCGACGGATTTGCGGGCCCTTCGCTGACCGCGAAACGCCTGGGGCGAATACCGGCCGCGTCGTCCACTAGCCTGCAACTAGGACTTCCCGGGAAGTCGGGAGCATGCAACAGAAGGGACGGGTTTCAGCGTGGAGGTCAAGATCGGTGTCACGGACAGCCCGCGCGAACTCATCTTCAACAGTGCGCAGACACCCGACGAGCTGGAGAAGCAGGTGACCGCCGCCTTGTCGCAGGGCGACCAGGGAAACGCGTTGCTGAGCCTGACCGACGAGAAGGGCCGCCGGTTCCTGGTGCAGGCCGCCAGGGTCGCCTACATCGAGCTGGGCCCCGCAGACAGCCGGCGGGTCGGTTTCGGTATCGGCGAGGGACCGGTCACGCCGCCGATTACGACCGAGTAAGCGGCACGTGTGACAACCCGCCCCAGATGAACTGGACGGTGCCTTCGACCGCGTCGTCCTTGCCGATGGGCCGTTCGTTGTCCAGCCAGTAGCGGGCCGAGTCGACGCTGATGCTCACCAGGCCGACGGCAATCATCCGCGCGCGGTGCGGGTCCAGCCCGGAATCGTGGCTGATCAGGTCGAAGACCGCGTCGGTGCACGATTCGGTGGCCACCTTCACCTGCGCGGACACCGTCGGTTCGGTCACGTAGTCGTTCTCGAAGATCAGCCGGTAGCCCTGGCCGTCGTGCTCGATGAAGTCGAAGAACGCCGCGACGGCGGCGCGCACGCGCTGCCGGTTGTCGGTGGTGGTGCGCAGCGCCTGGCGCACCCCGGAGACGAGGTTTTCGACGTGCCGGGCGAGGACCGCGAGATACAGTTCCAACTTGCTCGAAAAGTGTTGGTAGAGAACCGGTTTGCTGACCCCGGCGCGATCGGCGATCTCGTCCATGCCCGCTGCGTGGTAGCCGCGGTCGACGAAGACCTCACTGGCGGCGGCCAGCAGCTGGCCACGGCGTTCGTCCCGGGGCAGGCGGTTACCCCGCTTGTAGGGTGTTCCGGTCGATGTGCGGTCGCCACTGGCCGGCTTGCCGCTTCGCCGTCCGGCTACATTGGCGAGTTCGCTCATCAAATCCTCTGTTCACATCCGAAGCCGATTCGTCGAAATCCGTCCACGCGAATCGTCCGCATGACATTACTACCAACTCGGCGACTGCCCCGGCATGGGCAGGTCAAGCGCCACGATACGGGCGCGCCGACGAGGCGTGCGGGCGTGGCTGTGCCATTCTTGGTCGGTGACCTACGACCCGGAGCGTCGCGGGGAAAGTCGCGTGCCGGTGCTGCGCAGCGAGTGGCGCGAGCCGTTGCGGGCCCAGCGCGACCCGCTGGCCGAGGATGCCGGGCGGGTCCGATCCAACCGCGAAGAGCGCGCCCAGTGGCGCAAGCAGAGCGGGCTGGGCAGGTTCGTCGCGACCTACGGCTGGCGTGCCTACGCCCTGCCGATCCTCGCCGTTGTCACCGGCCTGGTGCTCTACCAGACCGTCACCGGAACTCACGCCGAGACGCCCGCGGCGCCCGTCGACACCGTCCAGGCCCCGCCGACCATCGGATCGCAGGGCACGGAGATCATCGGTGCCCCGCCGCGTGGCCTGACGCAGTTCGACGTCAACCTGCCCACCGGCATCCTGCCCGACGGCGGCCCGTTCACCGAGGCGGGCGAAAAGACGTGGCACACCGTGCCCGGAACCGATCCGCAGGTGGGCCAGGGCACCGCGAAGGTGTTCACCTACACCGTCGAGATCGAGGACGGCGTCGACACCACGGGCTACGGCGGAGACGAGGGCTTCGCCCAGATGGTCACTCAGACCCTGAGCAACCCGAAGAGCTGGATCCACAACCCGCAGTTCGCCTTCGTCCGGACGGACGACACCTCGGCGGTCCCGCCCGACTTCCGGGTGTCGCTGACGTCGCCGATGACCGTGCGGGAAGGCTGCGGCTACGAGATCGAACTCGAGGCGTCCTGCTACAACCCGTCCTACTTCCCGGTCAACGGCGGCGAGATCGAGCAGCGCGTGCTTCTCAACGAGGCGCGCTGGGTTCGCGGGGCCGTGCCGTTCCAGGGCGACGTCGGCTCCTACCGGCAGTACCTGGTCAACCACGAGGTCGGCCACGCCATCGGTTACCAGCACCACGAGCCGTGCGACGAGAACGGCGGACTCGCGCCGGTGATGATGCAGCAGACGTTCTCGACGGCCAACAACGACGCGGCGAAGTTCGATCCGCAGTGGGTCAAACCCGACGGCAAGGTGTGCCGGTTCAACCCGTGGCCGTATCCGATCGCCTGAGCCGTGCCCTGGTGTGCCGTGCCGGGCTGGTCGGGAAGCTCTCGCCGCTGATTGCCGTTGATCAGGTGTACCTGGTCTGATGGTGAAGCAGCCCTTCCTGCGATAGAGGAGACGTCCGGTGTCGTCGTTGCCGCCGCTGGTAGCCCCAGCAGCTGAACTGACCCGCGAAGAGGTCGCGCCGTTACAGCCGGCACCTGATCATTCCCGACCTGGGCCTCGACGGGCAGAAGCGTCTGAAGAATGCCCGCGTGCTGGTCATCGGGGCGGGCGGGCTCGGATCGCCGACGCTGCTGTATCTGGCCGCGGCCGGCGTGGGCACCATCGGCATCGTCGAGTTCGACGTCGTCGACGAGTCGAACCTGCAGCGCCAGATCATCCACGGCCAGTCCGATATCGGGCGGTCCAAGGCCCAGAGCGCGCGCGACTCGATCCGCGAGATCAATCCGCTCGTCGAGGTTCGCCTGCACGAACTGCGGCTGGAGCCCGACAACGCCGTCGACCTGTTCGAGCAGTACGACCTGATTCTGGACGGCACCGACAACTTCGCCACCCGGTACCTGGTCAACGACGCCGCCGTGCTGGCCGGCAAGCCGTACGTGTGGGGGTCGATCTACCGGTTCGAGGGCCAGGTGTCGGTGTTCTGGGAGGACGCCCCCGACGGGCTGGGCCTGAACTACCGCGACCTGTACCCGGAGCCGCCGCCGCCGGGCATGGTGCCGTCGTGCGCCGAGGGCGGTGTGCTGGGCATCCTGTGCGCGTCCATCGCCGTCGGTGATGGGCACCGAGGCGATCAAGCTGATCACCGGCATCGGCGACCCGCTGCTGGGCCGGCTGATGGTGTACGACGCGCTCGACATGACCTACCGCACCATCAAGATCCGCAAGGATCCCACCACCCCGAAGATCACCGGGCTGATCGACTACGAGGCGTTCTGCGGTGTGGTGTCGCAGGAAGCCGCGGATGCTGCGGCCGGTTCGACGGTCACCCCGCGGGAGCTGCGCGATCTGCTCGACTCCGGACGGAAGGTGGCGTTGATCGACGTCCGCGAACCGGTCGAGTGGGACATCAATCACATCCAGGGTGCGGAGCTGATCCCCAAGTCGAGCCTCGAGACCGGCGACGGGCTGGCGCTGCTGCCGCATGACCGCGTCCCGGTGCTCTACTGCAAGACCGGCGTGCGCTCCGCTGAGGCGCTGGCGGCGGTCAAGAAGGCCGGCTTCGCCGATGCGCTGCACCTGCAGGGCGGCATCACGGCCTGGGCCAAGCAGTTCGAGCCCGACATGGTGATGTACTGACCGTTCATTGCGACACAGCTGGTCAGCGGCCCGTAACGGGGCGCACCCGGCGATAGGGTGACGGGGTGACCGTCGAACCGCCACCTGAGCACGTGCTCGCCGCGTTCGGGTTGGGCGGTGGCGCAACCGATCCCGCTCGGTGCCGGCTGGGAGGGCGGCTGGCGTTGCGGCGAAGTGGTGCTGTCCCTGGTCGCCGACCACGCCAGGGCGGCCTGGTCGGCCAAGGTGCGCGAGACACTGTTCGTCGACGGCGTCCGGCTGGCGCGACCGGTGCGCTCCACCGACGGCCGCTTCGTGGTGTCGGGCTGGCGTGCCGATACGTTCGTGGCCGGCTCACCGGAGCCGCGCCACGACGAGGTGGTCTCGGTCGCCGTGCGGCTGCACGAAGCCACGGCCAAGCTCGAGCGGCCCCGGTTCCTGACGCAGCCACCCGTCGCGCCGTGGTCCGACGTGGACGTCTTCATCGCCGCGGACCGCGCCGCCTGGGAGGACCGTCCGTTGCACTCCCTTCCGTCCGGAGCGCGCGTCTCGCCGGGTTCGGCCGACGGGCAGCGGTCCGTCGATCTGATCAATCAGCTTGCGGGACTGCGGAAACCGACCAAGAGCGCCAGCCAACTCGTGCACGGAGACCTCTACGGCACGGTTCTCTTCGCCGGCACCGCCGCCCCCGGCATCACCGACATCACGCCGTACTGGCGCCCGGCGTCGTGGGCCGCCGGCGTCGTGGTGGTCGACGCGCTGTCGTGGGGGGAGGCCGACGACGGCCTGATCGACCGCTGGAGCGCCCTGCCGGAGTGGCCGCAGATGTTGTTGCGCGCGTTGATGTTCCGGCTGGCCGTACACGCGCTGCATCCGCGCGCCACCGCTTCGGCGTTTCCCGGTCTGGCCCGCACGGCGGCACTGGTTCGGCTCGCGCTGTAGTTCCGGAGCGTCAGAACCTGTGGCGAAACTCGCGCAGCGGAACTCGGCCGTCGTCGGCCAGCACGCCCTCGGCGCGCAGCAACTCCAGTTGCCGGGTCGCCAGATGCGCGGCCGGCCGGCCGGACGCGGAGATCACCCGGTGCCAGGGCAGATCAGAGGAATCGGTCCGCATGATCCAGCCGACGATGCGCGCGCTGGAAAGCCCTGCCGCCGAGGCGATATCACCGTACGTCGCGACCCGGCCCGACGGAATGGCGGCAACGAATCCGCGTACCCGCTCCACCTGATCGTCGGTGACCGCAGGCACTACCGCAGCTCCAGATGATCGCGGATGAGCCGTGCGGTCTCGGCGGGTCTGGCGTGCGGCACCATGTGGTTGCAGTCGACGTCGACCAGCCGGAAGCGGGCGCCCGCACGGTCGCGCAGGCCGTCGATCAGCGCTTCGGTGACATACGGCGGCGATGTCCGCTTCGCCCGCGCCAGCGTGATCGGAGTTCCGTTGGGCGGCAGCATGATATCGCGGGCAAGCTCGCTCCAGTAGGACATCATCGCCGGAATGCTGACGCGCCAGCCGACGCGTCCGTTGGGCAGGTCGATCAGATGCTCGCTGACTTCGGCGTCGAGTTCCCCGGCGTCGACGTCGGACCACGCGCCGCCACTCTTCTCGTTGCGCGCCTCGGCGGCGTCGGTGTAGTCGGGCGAGGCGAACATCGCGTCCGCGATCTCGCGCATCCACCCGCCGTCGAGTCCCACCGCGGGATCGAGCAGCACCAGGCCCGCCACCAATTCCGGCCGGGTGGCGGCCAGTTGCAGGGCGATCGCGCAGCCGAACGAATGGCCAACCACCACAACAGGTTCACCGGATCCCGGCGAGGAGCGACGCCAGCGCGGCGACGTTGGCGTCGATGGTCCACGGCGCCGACCACGGCGACCGGCCATGGCCGATCAGGTCGGGTGCGGCCACCGCGACGTCGGGCAGATGTTCGTCGGCCAGCGTCTGCCAGCGCCGACCGTGGCCGGTCAACCCGTGGACGGCCAGCACGCGCGGTGACCCGGGCGGGCCGTAGCGGTGCACGTGCAGTGGGTCGGTCGATTTGTCGGACCCCTGTGCTGTCATGCCCACATGGTCCCTCCCACGCCGGTCGCCGATACGGGCGCCCTCCCGATCGCCGGGGCCCGAACCTGGGCTGCCGGGGCCGAGACGCGTCCTCGACCCCGGGTTGCGCGGTGTCGTTCGGGTCCTCGGCGGCCCGGGCACGGGCAAGACCAGCCTGCTCGTCGACACCGCGGCCGCGCGTATCGGGGCCGGCGCCGACCCGGAGTCGGTGCTGTTGCTCACCGGTTCCGGCCGGTTGGGCGCGCGGACGCGCGGTGTCCTGACCGCAGCGCTGCTGTCGTCGCGTACCGATGCGCCGTGCCGCGCCGCCGTGCGTGAGCCGCTGGTGCGCTCTGTGCACGCCTATGCGTTCGCCGTGCTGCGGTTGGCCGCGCAACGCCAGGGTGATCCGCCACCGCGCCTGATCGCCGGGGCCGAGCAGGACGGCATCATCCGGGAATTGCTCGCGGGCGACGTCGAGGACGGTGCGCACGCGTGGCCGGACACCCTGCGCGCGGCCCTGACCACCGACGGTTTCGCCACCGAACTGCGCGACCTGCTGTCGCGGTGCGCGGAACGCGGGGTGGACCCGCTGGACCTGCAGCGCATCGGACGGCTCAACGGGCGCCCGGAGTGGGTGGCGGCCGGGCGGTTCGCGCGGCAGTACGAGCAGGTCATGCTGCTGCGTTCGGCGGCCGGGATGGCCGCACCGCAGGCCACCGTGCCGGCCCTGGGCGCGGCCGAACTCGTCGGCGCGGCACTCGAGGCGTTCGCGGTGGACCCGGGACTGCTGGCCGCCGAACACGCCCGCATCGGCATCCTGCTCGTCGACGACGCCCAGAATCTGGACCCGCAGGCCGCCCGGCTGGTGCGCGTGCTGGCCGACGGCGTCGACGCGGCCGTGCTCGCGGGCGATCCGAACCAGGCGGTGTTCGGGTTCCGCGGGGCCGACGCGGCCGCACTGCTGGACATCGGCGGTCCGGCGGTGGAACTGGCGACCAGTCACCGCTGTGCGGCGGCGATCGCACGGGCCGTGAGCGGTGTCGCGCGGCTGCTGCCGGGCCACAGCCCGGCGCGCGACATCACCGGCCCAGACGGCCCGGACGGCTCCGTTGCGGCGGTCCTGGCGGCGTCGGAGCACGCCGAAGCCGCGGTGGTGGCCGACACGCTGCGCCGGGCCCATCTCGTCGACGACGTGCCGTGGTCACAGATGGCGGTGATCGTACGTTCGGTGCCCCGGGCGGGCGCGGGTCTACCGCGGGCGCTGACTGCCGCGGGTGTGCCGGTGGCACCGCCGGCGATGGACGCGCCGCTGCCCGACAACGCGGTGGTACGGGCGCTGCTGACGGCGCTGGCGCGCCACCGCGCGACGGCCTGACCGCGACGCACGCGCTGGAACTGCTCACCGGGCCCATCGGGCGGGTCGACCCGGTGACGCTGCGTCAGCTGCGCCGGGCGTTGCGCCGGCTCGATTCGACCGTGCCGCCCCGCGAGTTCGGCGACCTGCTCGTCGTCGGCGTTGCGCGGCGGGCTGCCCGACGGGCTTGCCGCGCCACACGCGCGGCCGCTGCGCCGCGTGCGCGCCGTGCTGCAGGGCGCCGCGCGTGGTGCGGCCGATCCGCGCTCGGCGTTGTGGGAGGTGTGGCAGCGCAGCGGTCTGCCGCGCCGGCTGCTCAGCGCGGGGGAGCGGGGCGGCCAGGCCGGACTGCGGGCCACCCAGAACCTCAACGCCGTCACCACGCTGTTCGACGTGGCCGACCAGTTCGTGTCCCGCACGCCGGGCGCGTCGATCCCTGGGCTGCTCGACCACGTCGACGGGTTGCGGCTCCCGGTGCGCGCCGCGGAACCCGTGCAGACACCGGAGGCTGTCACCATCCTCAGCCCGCATCAGGCGCTCGGTCGCGAATGGGACGTGGTGGTGATCGCGGGGTTACAGGAAGGCTTGTGGCCCAACGCGATTCCACGCGGCGGCATCCTGGGGACCCAGCGACTTCTCGATGTCCTCGACGATGTGTCCGGCGATGTCAGTGCCCGCGCCCCGGTGGTGGCCGACGAGCGGCGGCTGCTCATCGCCGCGATGGGCCGGGCCCGCCGGCGGCTCGTGGTCACCGCCACCGACAGCGGTGACGGCGGCGGCTCGGCGGACCCGGCGCTGCCTTCGCCGTTCTTCTACGACATCGCCCGCTACGCCGCCACCGATGGCGTGGCCCCGGACCTGCCGGCGCCGGTTGGCACACCACAGGTGCTGTCGGTGCCCGCCGTCGTGGGCCGGCTGCGCGCCGTCGTGTGCGCACCCGAGGGCGGTGCCACCGACGGTGTCGCTGAGAAAGACCGCGCATACGCCGCCGGCCAATTGGCCCGGCTGGCGGCCGCCGGGGTGCCCGGCGCCGACCCGGCCGACTGGCACGGCATGACCACCGTCAGCACGGTGGAGCCGTTGTGGAGCGGCGCCGGACATACCGTCACCCTGTCGCCGTCGACGCTGCAGACCCTGCAGGACTGCCCGCTGCGCTGGCTGCTGGAGCGGCACGGCGGCCGCAACGCGGGCGAACTGCGCTCCACGGCGGGTTCGTTGATCCACGCACTGATCGCGCAGCCGGGCAGGTCGTTGGCGCAACTGGAAGCCGAGTTGGAGACGGTGTGGCCGCAGCTGCCATTCGAGTCGGAGTGGTTCTCCCGCAACGAACTCGAGCGGCACCGCGCCATCCTGGCGACGTTCGTGACCTGGCGCGAGGACACCCGTCACGAGCTGACCGAGGTCGGCACGGAGGTCGACGTCGACGGTGTGCTGCCCGCCGACAGCGCCGCCGGCGTTGTGGACGGGCCCGCGGTGCGGGTGCGGGGTCGCATCGACCGGCTGGAGCGCGACGCCGAGGGCCGTCTGGTCGTCGTCGACGTCAAGACCGGCAAGACGCCGGTCAGCAAGGACGACGCCCAGCGGCACGCCCAGCTGGCGCTCTACCAGCTGGCCATCGCCCAGGGCCTGGCGTCCGACGACGGCGCACCCGGTGGCGGCCGGCTGGTCTATGTCGGCAAGGCCACCGCCGGCGGGGCCACCGAACGCGAACAGGACGCGCTGACGCCGGACGCCGCCGACGAGTGGCGCGAACAGGTCGGTCAGGCCGCCGCCGCAACGGCCGGCCCGCAGTTCGTCGCGCGCGTCAACGCCGGCTGCGCGCACTGCCCGGTGCGCCCGTCCTGCCCCGCCCATCACCCGAGCCAGGAGCCGTCATGACCGCCGCCCCGCGCTACAGCCCCACCGAACTGGCCGGCGCCCTCGGGCTTCATCCGCCCACCGACGAGCAGGCCGCCGTCATCGCGGCCCCGCCCGGTCCGCTGGTCGTCATCGCGGGCGCGGGCGCCGGCAAGACCGAGACGATGGCCGCCCGGGTGGTCTGGCTGGTCGCCAACGGCTACGCCGATCCCGGACAGGTGCTGGGGCTGACGTTCACCCGCAAGGCTTCCGGGCAACTGCTGCGCCGGGTCCGGTCCCGGCTGGCCCGCCTGGCCGGAACCGGTCTGGTGCCCGGCGACGGCAGCGCGGCGGCAGACCCGGTCACCGTCGGCACCTATCACGCGTTCGCCGGCACGCTGCTGCGCGAACACGGCCTGCTGCTGCCGGTCGAGCCCGACACCCGGCTGCTCAGCGAAACCGAGTTGTGGCAGTTGGCTTTTGACGTGGTGTGCTCGTATCCCGGTGAGCTCGACACCGAGAAGACACCCGCCACCCTCACCTCGATGGTGTTGCGGTTGTCGGGTCAGCTCGCCGAACACCTCGTCACCACCGACCAGCTGCGCGACACCCACGTCGAGCTGGAGCGGCTCGTGCACACCCTGCCGCCGGCGCCGTACCAGCGCGACCGCGGGCCCGGCCAGTATCTGCTGCGCATGCTCGGCACGCAGACCGAGCGCACCGAGCTGGTGCCCCTGATCGACGCCCTGCACGCCAGGCTGCGCGCGGAGAAGGCGATGGACTTCGGCATGCAGATGGCCGCTGCGGCACGGCTGGCGGAGCAGTTCCCCCAGGTGGGCTGTGCGCTTCGGGACCGCTACCGGGTGGTGCTGCTCGACGAGTACCAGGACACCGGGCATGCGCAGCGGGTCGCGCTGTCGGCGCTGTTCGGCGGTGGGGTCGACGACGGGCTGGCGTTGACCGCGGTCGGCGACCCGATCCAGTCCATCTACGGCTGGCGTGGCGCGTCGGCCACGAACCTGCCGCGGTTCTGCACCGACTTCCCACTCGCCGACGGCAGCCCCGCGCCCGCGCTCGAACTGCGCACCAGTTGGCGTAACCCGCCGAGCACCCTGCACGTGGCCAATGCGGTGTCCGCCGATGCGCGACGGCGGTCGGTGGCGGTGGGGTCGCTGCGGCCACGCCCGGGTGCCGAACCCGGCACGGTCCGGTGCGCGCTGCTGTCCGACGTTGTGGCCGAACGCAATTGGGTGGCCGATCAGTTGTCGTCGCGCTATCACGGGTCCGTCGCCGTCGATGGGACGGCGCCGACAGCCGCGGTGCTGGTGCGCCGCAACGCCGACGCCGCGCCGATGGCCGAGGCGCTGCGGGCGCGCGGGTTGCCCGTGGAAGTGGTCGGCCTGGCGGGTCTGCTGGCCGTCGACGAGGTCGCCGACGTGGTGGCGATGCTGCGCCTGGTAGCCGATCCCGGCGGCGGGCGCCGCGGCCGTGCGGGTGCTCACCGGCCCGCGCTGGCGACTCGGTGCCCGCGACCTCACTGCGCTGTGGCGGCGCGCCCGAACCCTGGCTGACGGGCCGGGGGACGCGCCCGCGGGTCCCGAGGAGATCGTTGCGCAGGCCGGGCCCGACGCCGACTTCGCCTGCCTGGCCGACGCCATCTGCGATCCGGGTCGTGCCGAAGCGTATTCGCCTGCCGGGTATGGCCGCATCTGCGCGCTCGCCGAGGAGCTGACCGCACTGCGGGGGCACCTCGATCATCCGGTGGCCGACCTTGTCGCCGAAGTTCGCCGGATGCTGGGGGCCGACGTGGAGGTGCGCGCACTGTCCGGCGGCACCGAACAACTCGATGCGTTCGCCGACGTCGTCGACGGTTACGCACACCGCGGCACCCTCGGCGGCGTGCACGGCCTGCTGGCGTATCTGGAGGCGGCCGAGTCCGTCGAGAACGGATTGGCGCCCGCTGACGTCCCGGCCGACGTCACCGTTGCGGCCAACCGCGTCCAGGTGCTCACCGTGCACGCCGCCAAAGGCCTCGAATGGCAGCTCGTCGCGGTACCGCACCTGTCGGGCCGCATCTTCCCGTCCACCGCATCGGCGCGCACCTGGCTCACCGATGCGGGTGACCTGCCGCCGCTGCTGCGCGGAGACCGGGCACCGCTGGGCGCGCACGGCGTGCCGGTGCTCGACACCTCGACGGTGACCAACCGAAAGCAGTTGTCGGACAAGATCACCGGACATCGTGATGAGCTCGCGCAGCGCCGCATCGACGAGGAGCGCCGGCTTTTGTACGTCGCGATCACCCGTGCCGAGGACACGCTGCTGCTGTCGGGACACCAGTGGGGCAGCACCGAACTGAAGCCCCGCGGGCCGTCGGACTTCCTGCGCGAGGTCCGCGACATCATCGAGGCCTCCGCGGCCACCGGGGCACCTTGCGGTGAGGTGGACCAGTGGTCGCCTGATCCGGCCGACGGTGAACAGAATCCACTGCGGGACAACGTTATCGAGGGCGTCTGGCCCGCCGCCGCGGCGGCCGGACCGCCGTCGGCCCTGCATCGCGGTGCCGGATTGGTCGCCGCCGCCGGTGCGGCTCTGACCGCGGAACCGCAGACCGTCGCCGGGCCCGACCCGCACGGGTGGGCCGCCGAGGTCGACGCGCTGCTGGCCGAGCGGGCGGCCGCCCCCGCATCGTCAGCGGCCGCGCTGCCGACCCAGCTGTCGGTCAGCAGCCTCGTCGAGCTGGGCCGCGACCGGCAGGCCGCCGTGTCGCGGTTGCACCGGCGGCTGCCGGCTCGTCCCGACGCACACGCGTTGCTGGGCACCGCTTTTCACGACTGGGTGCAACGGTTCTACGGGGCCGAGCGGCTCTTCGACCTCGACGACCTGCCCGGCGCCGTCGACGGGGATGTGGGCCGGGCGGACGCCGAGGAACTCGCCGAGCTGCAATCCGCGTTCATGGCGTCGCCGTGGGCCGCGCGGACGCCGATCGACGTCGAGGTGCCCTTCGAGATGGTCGATCGGCGCGCACATCGTGCGGGGCCGCATCGACGCGGTGTTCGCCGACGCCGACGGCGGGGTGACGGTGGTGGACTGGAAGACCGGTGCGGCACCGTCGGGCGCCCACGCCCGCCGGCAGGCCGCGGTCCAGCTCGGCGTGTACCGGTTGGCGTGGGCGGCGCTGCACGGGTGCCCGGAGTCCGCGGTGCGGGCGGCCTTCCACTATGTGCGCAGCGGCGCACACCGTCATTCCCGACGAGCTGCCGGGCCCCGACGAACTCGTCGCCCTGCTGCAGCCGCCCGCATGCGCGTAACCGCTAGGAGACGCGCCTGACCTTGTTGGCCGCGGTGATCATCGGGATCTGCAGCGGCAGACGGGCAATCGCGCCCAGCCGCATCGGCCACGGCTTGTCCCACCACAGCCGCACCATGTTCAGGTTCGCCGGGAAAGACCGCGACGAACAATGCGATCGCCGACGTGGCGCCCAACCGCCGCGTCCGCGGCGCCGCCAGCAACGCCGCGGTGCCCAACTCGGCCACTCCGGATGCGTAGGTGTAGAACCGCGGACTGCCGGGCAGCTCGGCGGGGATCGATCGTGTCGAACGGCGTCGGCGCCGCGAAATGCGTGATGCCGACCGCGGTGAGCATGCCGGCCAGCCCGTAGCGCGCGGGTCCGCTCGTCGCCTGCGGAACGTCGGGTGGTGCTCATGGCAATGCTCGTCTCGACTTCATGGTTACATGATGGCGTGCGCCGGTCAGATTTGAAAACGGAACACCGTGGCTAAAGCCAGGTTGCTGCGGCGACGCATGCGGGTTCTCGACCAGGCAGCTGACCGCCAAGCCGGACTCCGCGCTGACCGAGTACCTGCGCATCCCGGAGAAGTTCGTCAGCCCGGCCAGCAGGATCTTCCGCCGCGTGCTCTACGCGCGCTGGCGTTGTTCGCCGCGGTGCTCATCGTCTACCTGGACCGCGACGGCTACCGGGATGTCCAGGAAAACCCGATGTCGTTCCTGGACTGCCTGTACTACGCCACCGTGTCGTTGTCGACCACCGGCTACGGCGACATCACGCCGTTCACGCCGTCGGCGCGGCTGATCAACGTCCTGGTGATCACGCCGCTGCGGGTGGCGTTCCTGATCGTGCTCATCGGTACCACCGTGGAGACGCTCACCGCGGCGTCGCGCCAGGCCCTCAAGATCCAGCGATGGAGGAACTCCGTGCGCAACCACACCGTCGTCATCGGCTACGGAACCAAGGGCAAGACGGCAGTCGCCGCGATGGTGGGCGACGGGGTCCCGCCGGGCGAGATCGTCGTCGTCGACACCGATCAGGCCTCGTTGGACAACGCCAGTTCGGCCGGCCTGGTCACGGTGCGCGGCGACGCCAACCGCTCCGACGTGCTGCGGCTGGCCGGCGCCCAGCACGCCGCGACCATCATCGTGGCCACCAGCAGCGACCCCACCGCCGTCATGGTGACGCTGTCGGCGCGCGAACTGGCGCCCAACGCCAAGATCATCGCCTCCATCCGGGAAGCCGAGAACGCGCATCTGCTGCAGCAGTCCGGTGCCGACTCGGTGGTGGTGTCCTCCGAGACGGCGGGCCGGCTGCTCGGCATCGCGAAGAAGGCGCCGGCCGTGGTGGAGTTGATGGAGGACCTGCTGACCCCCGACGCCGGGCTCGCGATCGTCGGAGAAAGATGTGCTGCCCAGTCAGATCGGTGGCTCGCCCCGGCATCTGCCCATGACCGTTCTCGGTGTCGTCCGCGACGGTGAGTTGATGCGGATCGACGACCCGAAGGCCGATGCGATGGAGATCGGCGACCGACTGCTCTACATCCGCAGCGCCGGCGACGAGGACGACTAGTGGCCGACTTCCAACTGCACCGCGTGCCCCTGCTGTCGCGCGTCGGTGCCGACCGCTCCGACCATCTCCGCACCGACATCGACGCCGCCGTCGCCGGCTGGGCCGACGCGGCCGTGCTGCGCGTCGACAACCGCGGCCAGGTGATGATCGCCGACGGCCGCGTGGTGTTCGGCGGCACCGCGGGTCTCGGTGACAGCCCGCCCGACAGACGCGGTGTTCCTCGGACGCATCGAGGACGGTCGGCACGTGTGGGCGATCCGCGCCCCGCTGGAGCCACCCGACGACGACGGCGCACCAGGCGCTCAGGTTCT
Source organism: uncultured Actinomycetota bacterium (assembly GCA_963779655.1). Classification (GTDB taxonomy): domain Bacteria; phylum Actinomycetota; class Actinomycetes; order Mycobacteriales; family Mycobacteriaceae; genus Mycobacterium. Next base: position 165,161 of record CAVZZD010000008.1, read on the forward strand.
CGACTTGCGCCGCGGCGGAACGGATTTCGACGACGTCAGCGCGCATCTGGTGTCCTCCGCGACCGCACTGTTGAACTGGCACGACAATGCCCGGTTCAGCGCGATCGACGGGGCGCCCACCAAACCGGTGAAGGCCGGTTGGTCGCGGGTGAACCCCGTCACCGGCCACGAGGAGTTCCCGCGCATCGACCCGGCCGTCATCTGCCTGGTGCACGATGGCGCGGACCGGGTGGTGCTGGCCCGGCAGTCGGTGTGGCCGGAGCGGATGTTCTCGTTGCTCGCCGGATTCGTCGAGGCCGGCGAATCGTTCGAGACGTGCGTGGTGCGTGAGATCGCCGAGGAGATCGGCCTTTCCGTGCGCGAGGTCCGCTACCTGGGCAGCCAGCCGTGGCCGTTCCCGCGTTCGCTGATGGTCGGTTTCCACGCCGTCGCCGACCCCGATCAGGAGTTCTCCTTCAACGACGGGGAGATCTCCGAGGCGCACTGGTTCACCCGCGACGAGGTGCGCGACGCGCTGGCGGCCGGGGACTGGGGAAGCGCGGCCGTGTCGAGCTCGGAACTGCTTCTGCCGGGCTCGGTTTCGATCGCCCGGGAGATCATCGAGTCCTGGGCCGCCTCGAACGGCGAGCCGGGCGAGAACTAACCCAGTTCGGCGAGCTTGCGTTCGACCTGCGTGACATTCGGATTGGTCATCGTCGAGCCGTCGGCGTACCGCACGAGTGGGCACGGTGCGGTTGCCGCCGTTGACCGATGCCACGAATTTGGCGGCGTCAGGATCGTCGTCGATGTCGATCTCGAGTGTAGCCGATGCCCTGCGATTTCAGGGCGGTCTTGAGCCTGCGGCAGTAGCCGCACCACGACGTCGAGTACATGGTCAGGGGCGCCGGTGCGCTGTTGGGGCTGACGGTCATGGCGACATCATGTCACCCGGCCCTGCCATGATGATCCCCATGGCAGGCGAGCAGGCTCTCATCGCCGGACTGGACGACGAGCAGCGCGCGGCGGTGCTCGCCGCCCGCGGTCCGGTGTGCGTGCTCGCGGGCGCCGGAACGGGTAAGACCCGCACCATCACCCACCGGATCGCCCACCTCGTCGGCACCGGCCACGTCGCGGCGGGCCAGGTCCTCGCGGTGACGTTCACCCAGCGCGCCGCGGGGGAGTTGCGCAGCCGGCTGCGCGGCCTGGACGCCGCCGCGCAGACCGGCGCCGGAGTGGGTTCGGTGCAGGCGTTGACGTTTCACGCTGCCGCCCGCCGGCAGCTGCGGTATTTCTGGCCGAGGGTGGTCGGCGGCAGCTGGGAACTGCTGGACAGCAAGTTCGCCGTCGTCGCGCAGGCTGCCGCCCGGGCCAGCATCCAGGCCAGCACCGACGACGTCCGGGACCTCGCCGGCGAGATCGAATGGGCCAAGGCCTCGCTGATCACCCCCGAGCAGTACCCGGCCGCGGTCGCGCAGGTCGCCCGCGACATCCCACTGGACGCCGAGCGGGTGGCCGCCGTCTACAGCGGGTACGAGAGCCTCAAGGCCCGCGCCGACGTGGCGAAGCTGGACTTTGATGACCTGCTGCTGCACACCGCCGCCGCCATCGAGAACGACGCCGCGGTGGCCGGGGAGTTTCGCGACCGGTACCGCTGCTTCGTCGTCGACGAATACCAGGACGTCACGCCGCTGCAGCAGCGCGTGCTCTCGGCGTGGCTGGGGCAGCGCGACGACCTGACCGTGGTCGGCGACGCCAACCAGACCATCTATTCGTTCACCGGGGCCACTCCGCGGTTCCTGCTGGACTTCTCGCGGCGTTTCCCGGACGCCACCGTGGTCCGCCTGGAGCGTGACTACCGGTCCACCCCGCAGGTGGTGTCGTTGGCCAACCGGGTCATCACTGCGGCGCGGGGACGGGTGGCCGGTAGCCGGCTGCACCTGATCGGCCAGCGTGATCCCGGTCCCGAGCCGCGTATTCGACGAGTATTCCGACGAGGTGGCCGAGGCCGCCGCGGTCGCGCGGTCCATCAAGCGGCTCATCGACAACGGGACACCCGCCGCCGAGATCGCCGTGCTGTACCGGATCAACGCCCAGTCCGAGGTCTACGAGGAGGCGCTCACCGAGGCCGGCATCGCGTTCCAGGTGCGCGGCGGCGAAGGGTTCTTCAGCCGTCAGGAGATCCGCCAGGCGCTGCTGGCCCTGCAGCGGGCGTCCGAACGTGAGGTGCCCGCCGACGATGTGCCGGCCACCGTGCGCACGCTGCTGGAGCCGCTGGGGCTCACGGCGCAGCCGCCCAGCGGAACCCGGGTCCGCGAGCGCTGGGAGGCGTTGGTGGCGCTGGCCGAGCTCGTCGACGAGGAGGTGGCGCTGCGCCCGGAGGTGGACCTGGCCGGGCTGGTCGCCGAACTGCGCATGCGCGCCGATGCCCGCCATCCACCGGTGGTGCAGGGCGTCACCCTGGCGTCGTTGCACGCCGCCAAGGGGCTGGAGTGGGACGCGGTGTTCCTGGTCGGCCTCGCCGACGGCACGCTGCCCATCTCGCATGCGCTGGCGCACGGCCCCGACAGTGAGGCCGTCGAGGAGGAACGTCGCCTGCTCTACGTCGGAATCACCAGGGCCAGAGTGCATTTGGCCCTCAGCTGGGCGCTGTCGCGCACCCCGGGCGGCCGCCAGACGCGCAAACCGTCGCGGTTCCTGTCGGGCCTGACCCCGCATTCGCGGGCGCCCGAGAGTCCGGCCCGGCCGCGCCGTGCCCGGGGCGCGGCCGCGCGATGCAGGGTGTGCAACGAGCAACTCAAGACGCCTGCGGCGGTGATGCTGCGGCGCTGTGAGACCTGCGCGGCCGACGTCGACGACGAATTGCTCGGCCAGCTCAGGGACTGGCGGTCGCGGACCTCCAAGGAGCTCAAGGTGCCCGCTTATGTGGTGTTCAGCGACAACACACTGATCGCCATCGCCGAGTCGCTGCCCGCCGACGATGCCGCGCTGGTGGCCATCCCGGGCATCGGTGCGCGCAAGCTCGAACAGTTCGGCCCCGACGTGCTGGACCTCGTGCGCGCCCGTAGGTAAAACCGCAGGTCAGAAAATTGCTTGTCGGTGCAGGTGGGTAGGGGTTAACCTCGAAACCGCACATTCACGGCCCGCGACGCAGAAGGGAGGGGCTCACGATGAAAGAAATGTCGACGCCAGGCGTAACGGCGTACAGCGCTGGGTTCCCCCCGATTGCGCATTCGACGCACAACGCCGCCAGGGCGGTCGTCGCCGGCGCTCCGCAGCGTAAGCGACCCACCGCCGCCACTGACCCGTCCGTGGATCGGGGCTTCATCTAAGAGCCCCCCAGCAAGCCAATTGGCCACGGACCCGCGTCAGCCGGATCCGTGGCCACAGTTTTTTCACGGGTGACCCAACACCCGCACCGGCCCCGGATCTCGAGGAAGACAGACCGCCACGAGACCAGGAAGCAGGTGTATGGACATGTCAGCCCTGACAGTCCGTGCTTGTTCGGAAGAGGACAAGCTGCCGGTGCTGCCGTGCCATGTCGGGGATCCCGACCTGTGGTTCGCTGACAACCCACTCGACCTCGAGCGCGCCAAGGTGCTGTGCGGAGACTGTCCCATCCGTGCGCAGTGCCTGACCGCCGCGCTCGAACGGGAAGAGCCGTGGGGCGTGTGGGGCGGCGAGATCGTCGAGCGCGGCTGCGTCGTGGCGCAGAAGCGTCCTCGCGGCCGGCCCCGCAAGGACGCGATCGCCGCGTAGCCGCCACTCACCGGCGATGTTCACCGGCGACGTCGTCCGGCGCACGCCGGCCACAGGTCACGCGCACCACCTGCGTTACCCGCCGAAAGCGGAAGTGCCCGGCTCAGAGCGACAACAGAAATAGTCGCTCGGAGCCGGGCACGTCGACTAGTGGTCCGCCGCCGTGGCGAGTGCCAATGCTGGGTGGCAACGGCGAGTGCCAAGCCAACGGCGAGTGCCAACGGTGGCCCGCAGTCAGCGCCGGGCAGGCGTGTCCCTACGCGTCGGGGTCGGCGAAACCGGGCACCATTTCGTCGGCGATCTGACGCACCGGAACGTGCGCGTCGAGTTGGCACGAGATGGCCACGATCGACGCGATCACCCGCATCGGGATCGCCAGCTTTGCCGGGATGTTCATCTGCCGGGCGGCCTTGATCTGACCCGCGGCGCGGTCCATGTCAATCGCGGACATCCGCTGCAGCCACTTGCGGTGGTAGTGGAACACCGGCACCTCGAGCGGCTGAACGTACTGCTTCAGCATGTCGTCGATGTCGCGGGTCGACACCTGCTCGCCCTTCTGGATGAAGCCGATCTTCTCCATGGTCGGCAGCAGCTTCGCGTAATTCTTGTCCACCGCGTAGCGCAGCATCTGGCCCAGTTCGCGGGGCATGCCGCCGGGCAGTGGGGCCACGGCCCCGAAGTCGATGACGCCCATCTTGTCGTCGGGCATCAGCATGAAGTTCCCCGGGTGGGCGTCGCCGTGCATCATCTCCAGCCGGCGGGGCGCATCGTCGGTGAGCTCAAAAAGGCGGTACCCCATCAGGTTTCGCTGTTCGGGAGTGCCGCTCTTGATGATGTGCGCCAGCGGGATGCCCTCGATCCATTCGGCCACCACCACCTTGGGCGCACTGGCCACCACGTGGGGCACCACGAAATGCGGGTGCCCGTCGTACGCCTTGGCGAACGCCCGCTGGTTGTCTGCCTCGAGCCGGTAGTCGAGCTCCATCTCGGTGCGCTCGATCAGCTCGTTGACCACCCCCTGCACATCGGCGCCGGGGGAGAGCTGGCGGAAGATGCTGACCATCCGCTTCATGGTTTTCAGGTCGGCGCGCAGCGCCTCATCGGCGCCGGGGTACTGGATCTTGACGGCCACCACACGCCCGTCCGACCACACCGCCTTGTGCACCTGCCCGATGCTGGCCGAGGCCACCGGCTTGTCGTCGAACGACACGAACCGCTCACGCCACTTGGTGCCCAACTGCGCGTCGAGCACCCGGTGCACCTTGTCCGCGGCCAGTGGCGGGGCGTCCTTCTGCAGCTTTGTCAGTGCCTCGCGGTAGGGCTCCCCGAACTGCTCGGGGACGGCGGCTTCCATCACCGAGAGCGCCTGGCCGACCTTCATCGCGCCGCCCTTGAGCTCACCGAGAACGGAGAACAACTGGTTGGCCGCCTTCTCCATCAGTTCGGCGCTGACCTCGTCTTTCGACGAACCCGTCAGTCGCTTGCCGAACCCCAGTGCGGCGCGGCCTGCCATCCCGACGGGAAGGCTCGCGAGCTTCGCGTTGCGCGCCATACCGCCGCGCTTGATTTCTGCCACGAACACCATCATCCATGACGGAGGCTGAGTATTTCCTGGCTATGTGGCAACACTCGTTGTCAGCATGGGCACAAGGGGTGCCGTGGCCACCGTCGTGCCACGATCGACCCGGCCGCGACATCGAACTCCAGCGTGGTCGACAGGGTTGTCGGCGGTGATCGGTCCAGGTCGCCGCGCACCGCCCTGATCACGCTCTCGACCTGGCCCAGTGCCAGGGCCGCGGTAGCCAGGACGGTGGCCCGGTCCGCCGTGCCGACGGTGTCGCGCAATTGGGCGGCCACCACCGGCCACGCCGCGTCCCGGTCGCTGCGGTGCAGGTCAGCGCATCCCAGGCAGGACGTCACCCCGGGGATCACCATCGGACCCACCAGGCCCGCGCCGTCGCGCACCCGGACCGGCAGGTGCGCGACGCCGGCGTCGTGCAGATCGCGCACCAGGCGCGGATCGGCGACCAGATGGTCGGTCAGCACCACCAGATCGGTGTTGTCGGTACGGACGACGACGTGCGGTTGGCTGGTGTGGTTGATCCGCGCACCCGAGCAGCGCAATGCGTCGACGAGCAGATCCGCCAGCGGACCCTGGCCGTGCACGCGTATCGACGCGGCCCGCCCAGACCGCGGTGCGGGGTGGCTGCGGGCCACGCCCGCCTTGACCAGGGCCTCGACGAGGCCGGCGATGTCGGCCGCGTCGGCGACTCCGTGCCGGGTGGCCTCGGCGCTCAACTCGTCGACATCGGCGCCGGTGCGCATCGACCGCAACAGGCCGGCCAGCGCCGGCGTGGTCAGCCCCTGCGGCGGACGGACGAGAACGGCACGGCGCGGATCCCAGCCCACCTGGACATCACCGTCGGGTCGCAGCAGCACCGGCATCGCCGGATCCAAGTAGTACCTGGCCGCCGACTGGTACCTAGCCGTCGCGTGGTAACGACCCGTCATGGCGGAGACGGTGCCACGCTCGGCGGGTCGGCGGGATCAGCGATCCACAGGGGGCGGATCGTCGCCGGGATCCTGCTCCAGTGACTTCTCCAGGTCGGCGATCGCGCGGTCGAGGCCACTGGTATCGCCGCCGATCACGCGGTCGATGAAGGCGGCGGGCTCGTCGAGGTCGTCGGCACCGGGGAGCAGGTCGGGGTGCTGCCAGACGCCGTCGCGGGCGTCCACGCCGGCCGCGGCGGTCAGCCGTTCCCACAGCTGCGCGGCCTCGCGCAGCTTGCGCGGTCGCAACTCGAGGCCGACGAGCGTGGCGAAGGTCTGCTCGGCGGGTCCGCCGGTGGCCCGGCGGCGCCGCAGTGTCTCCGACAGCGCGGCCGCACCCGGCAACCGGTCGCCGAGCGAGGCGGTCACCACGGTCTGGACCCATCCCTCGATGAGCGCCAGCAGCGTCTCGAGCCGGTCGAGCGCGGCCTTCTGCTCGGGTGACGCCTTGGGTTCGAAGATGCCCTGGTTCAGTAGCTGCTCCATGGCGGCCGGGTCGGTCAGGGAGGCGGGGTTGAAGCCCTGCGCGAGTTCCTCGATGCCGCTCATGTCGATCGAGATGCCCTTGGCGTAGGCCTCAACCGTGTTGAGCAGCTGCGCCGACAGCCACGGCACTCCGCTGAACAGCCGGTGGTGGGCGGCCTCACGCGCGGCCAGGAAGGTCAGGATCTCGCTGCGCGATTGCTCGAGACCGGCCGAGAAGTCCTCGACGGCCTGCGGCATCAGGGCGGCCACCCCCTTGGGTCCCAGTGGCAGACCGATATCGGTGGACGTCAGCACCTCGCTCGACAGCCGGCCCAGCGCCTGACCGAGCTGCGAACCGAAGGCCATCCCGCCCATCTGCGAGATCATCGACAGCAGCGGGCCGGCCATGCTCTTGGCCTCTTCGGGCAGCGCCGAGGCCCACACGGTCGAAATCTGTTGTGCCACCGGGTCGCACAGCCGCTTCCAGGTGTCCAGCGTGTTGTCGATCCAGTCGTTGGGCGTCCACGCGAGTGCCTTGGTGGTGCCCGCGGGCAGTGCAGTGGCGCCGTCGAGCCATGTCTCGGCGAGGCGCACGGCGTCGGCGATGGCCGAGACGGTTCCCTCCGCGATCGGTGCGGTGAAACCGACCGAACTGGACGCCAACTGCCGCGCCAGGTCGTAATTCACCGGCCCCCCGGAACTCCCGCCGCTGCCGGCCAATGTGCCTCCGGCGCCGGAGAACATCTGGCCCAGGCGGGTGAAGATCTGGCCGAGGTCGGACATGTCACCGGAACCGAACCCGAAAGGGTCGGACGAACCCGGCCCGGGGTTGGCCCCTCCTTTGTCAGGGCCGTCCCCTTCTTCACGGTCGGGGTCTTCTCCCGCGGAGAAGCCGAAGGGGTGGTCAGGCATGACCTCAACGGTACTCATCGGCGGCGCCCCGCGCGGCATCACCGGTCACGCTCTCAGTGAACCGCGCCTCGAGACGTCCACGGACTTTGCGCCGAGAGCGTTGAGGTGCGTGCCCTAATGTGGCGGGCGTGAACAGGCGGACTATGACGCTGATGGTGGCCCTCGTGCCGATTCTCGCCTTCGGCGTCCTGCTCGCCGTCGTGACCGTGCCGTTCGTATCGCTCGGGCCGGGCCCGACGTTCAACACACTCGGGGAGTACGACGGCAAGCAGGTTGTCAACATCGAGGGCACCGACGTAAAGCCCACGTCGGGCAACCTGAACATGACGACGGTGTCCCAGCGCGACCAGCTGACCCTGGGTCAGGCACTGGCGCTGTGGATGTCGGGCCGCGAACAACTGGTACCCCGGGACCTGGTGTATCCGCCGGACAAGTCCCGTGAGGACGTGGACAAGTCCAACGATGCCGACTTCAAGGAATCCGAGGACAGCGCCGAGTACGCCGCGCTCGGCTACCTGCACTACGCCCCGGCGGTGACGGTCGCGTCGGTCAACGATCCGGGGCCCGCAGCGGGCAAACTGCATGACGGCGACGCGATCGACGCCGTGAACGGCACGCCGGTCGCCGACGTCGACCAGTTCACCTCCCTGCTCAAAGCGACCAAGCCCGGGCAGGACGTGGTGCTGGACTTCCGCCGTAAGAACGCCCCGGCCGGGGTCGCCACCATCACGCTCGGGTCCAACCCCGACCGTGACTACGGCTACCTGGGGGTCGCGGTGCTGAACGCGCCGTGGGCGCCGTTCAGCATCGACTTCAACCTGGCCAACATCGGCGGCCCGTCGGCGGGGTTGATGTTCAGCCTGGCCGTCATCGACAAGCTCACCACCGGCGACCTCAACGACGCGAAGTTCGTCGCCGGCACCGGCACCATCTCCGGCGACGGCAAGGTGGGCCCCATCGGCGGCATCACCCACAAGATGGTGGCGGCGCGCGAAGCCGGGGCCACGGTGTTCCTGGTGCCCGCCGACAACTGTGACGAGGCGGTCACCGGCGACCAGGACGGTATGCAACTGGTGAAGGTCGACACCCTCGGCACAGCCGTCGATGCGCTGCACGCACTGTCTACCGGAGCGGATGCGCCCCGCTGCTGAGCCGCGACGGGCAGCCTTGCCTGTGAAGTCCTTGCGTACAGTTATGGGCAAGTTTGGATCTTGATACGCCCGTCGGACCTTGACCAGGAGTTAAAACGTGGGGATGCGGCCCGCCGCGAGGATGCCAAAGCTGACCCGGCGCAGTCGGGTGCTCATTGCGATCGCGCTCGCCGTCGTGGCGTTGCTTCTGTTCGGTCCGCGGCTGATCGACGCGTATGTCAGCTGGCTGTGGTTCGGCGAACTCGGCTTCCGCTCGGTGTTCACCACGCAGCTGCTCACCCGGATCGTCGTGTTTCTCGTCGTCGCGCTCGTGGTGGGCGCCATCGTCTTCGCGGGCCTGGCCCTGGCGTACCGCACCCGGCCGGTGTTCGTTCCCGCCACCGGGCCCAACGATCCGGTCGCGCGGTACCGCACCACGGTTCTGACACGGCTGCGGCTCATCGCAATCGGCATCCCCGCCCTCTTGGGGGCGTTGGCCGGACTGGTCGCCCAGGGCTACTGGGCGCGCATCCAGCTGTTCCTGCATGGCGGCAGTTTCGGGGTCACCGACCCGCAGTTCGGCAAGGACCTGGGTTTCTACGCGTTCGACCTGCCGTTCTACCGGCTGGCGCTGACGATCCTGTTCGCCGCGGTGTTCCTGTCGTTCCTCGCGAACGTGTTGGCCCACTACATCTTCGGCGGCATCCGGCTGACCGGCCGGTCGGGCGCACTGACCCGCGCCGCGCGCGTCCAGTTGGTGGTGCTGGTCGGTGTGCTGGTCCTGCTGAAGGTGTTCGCCTACTGGCTGGACCGCTACGAACTGCTCAGCCACACCCGCGGCGGCAAGCCGTTCACGGGCGCCGGCTACACGGACATCAACGCGGTGCTGCCGGCCAAGCTGATCCTGATGGCGATCGCCCTGATCTGTGCCGTCGCGGTGTTCTCGGCGCTGGTGTTGCGTGATCTGCGCATCCCGGCGATCGGCCTGGTGCTGCTGGTGCTCAGCTCGCTGATCGTCGGTGCGGCCTGGCCCATGGTGGTCGAGCAGTTCAGCGTCAAACCCAATGCCGCGCAGAAGGAATCCGAGTACATCAAGCGCAGCATCATCTCCACGAGACAGGCGTACGGCCTGACCGATCAGGCCGTGACGTACCGCGACTGGGGTGGCAACACGCCCACGTCGGCGCAACAGGTCGCGTCGGACCGCGCCACCACCTCCAACATCCGGTTGCTCGACCCGACGATCGTCGGCCCGGCGTTCACGCAGTTTCAGCAGGGCAAGAACTTCTACAGCTTCCCCGACCAGCTGTCGATCGACCGCTACACCGGGCCCGACGGCGGTCTGCGCGACTTCGTCGTGGCGGCCCGCGAACTCAACCCCGACCGGCTGATCGACAACCAGCGGGACTGGATCAACCGGCACACCGTCTACACCCACGGCAACGGCTTCATCGCGTCGCCGGCCAACACGGTGCGCGGAATCGCCAACGACCCCAACCAGAACGGCGGCTACCCGGAGTTTCTCGCCAGCGTGGTCGGACCCAGCGGCAGCGTGGTGTCACCCGGTCCGGCGCCGCTGGATCAACCGCGGGTCTACTTCGGCCCGATCATCGCGGCCGCGGCCAACGACTACGCGATCGTCGGCAGCAACGGGGCCGACCGCGAGTACGACTACGAAACCAACACCGACACCAAGAACTACACCTACACCGGTTCCGGTGGCGTGAAGCTGGGTAACTGGCTGGCGCGCAGCGTGTTCGCCGCGAAGTTCGCCGAGCGGAACTTCTTGTTCTCCAACGTGATCGGGCCCGACAGCAAGATCCTGTTCAACCGGGACCCGGCCGAGCGCGTGAAGGCGGTGGCGCCGTGGCTGACCACCGACTCCACGGTGTACCCGGCCATCGTCAACAAGAAGATGGTGTGGATCGTCGACGGCTACACCACGCTGGACAACTACCCGTACTCCGAGTTGACGTCGTTGTCCTCGGCGACCGCCGACTCCAGTGAGGTCGCGCTCAACCGGTTGGTGCCCGAGAAGAAGGTGTCCTACATCCGCAACTCGGTCAAGGCGACTGTCGACGCGTACGACGGCACCGTGACCCTTTACGCACAGGACGAGGCCGATCCCGTGCTGCAGGCGTGGGAGAAGGTTTTCCCGGGCACTGTCAAACCCAAGAGCGACATCACTCCTGACCTGGCGGCGCACCTGCGCTACCCCGAGGACCTGTTCAAGGTCCAGCGCCAGTTGCTGGCCAGGTACCACGTCGACGACCCGGTGACCTTCTTCTCGACGTCGGACTTCTGGGACGTGCCCCTTGACCCGAACCCGACGGCCAGCAGCTACCAGCCGCCCTACTACATCGTCGCCAAAAACATTGCGCAGAACGATGCTTCGGCGTCGTTCCAGCTGACCAGTGCGATGAACCGGTTCCGCCGCGACTTCCTGGCCGCCTACATCAGCGCCAGCTCCGACCCGGCGACCTACGGCAAGATCACAGTGCTGACCATTCCGGGTCAGGTCAACGGACCAAAGCTGGCGTTCAACGCGATTAGCACCGACACCGCGGTCAGTCAGGACCTCGGTGTGATCGGCCGGGACAACCAGAACCGCATCCGGTGGGGCAATCTGCTGACATTGCCCGTCGGGCAGGGCGGTCTGCTGTATGTCTCTCCGGTTTACGCCTCACCGGGCGCCAGCGACGCCGCGTCGTCGTATCCGCGCCTGATCCGCGTTGCGATGATGTACGGCGACAAGGTCGGGTACGGACCGACCGTGCGTGACGCGCTGGACGGGATCTTCGGTGCGGGCGCCGGTGCCACGGCCACCGGTCCGGCCCCGACGGGCCCCGTGCCGCCGGGTGGTACCCCGGCGCAAGCGGCGGTGCCGCCGCCGGCGGCCAATCCGGAGGTGCCCAGCCCGGTGGCCGCCGTGCCACCGGGGCCGAACGAGCAGCTGTCCGGTCCAAAGGCCGCGGCGCTGCAGGAGATCGAGACCGCGATGCAGGCGGTCAAGCAGGCGCAGCAGAGCGGGAACTTCGCCGAATACGGCCAGGCGCTGCAACGTCTCGACGACGCGATGAACAAGTACGACACCGCCAAGTAGCCGAAGTCCCCGGCTTTCTACACTCGTCGCGTGCGTTATCTGCTACTGGGCCCCCTGCAGGTGGCGCACGACGGGCGCCGGATAGACCTGGGCCCGCCCAAGCAACGCGCCGTACTTGCCGCGCTGCTGCTCGCCGATGGCGGCGTGGTGTCGGTGGACCGGCTGATCGACGCGGTGTGGGGCGACGACGTCCCGGGCAGCGCCACCGCGAGCCTGCAGGCCTATATCTCCAACCTGCGCAAGGCATTGCGGCGCGAGGGGGGAGTGGCCTCGCCGATCGTCCGGCAGGCTCCCGGTTACTACCTTGCGGTCCCCGACGGCGGCTCCGTCGACCTCGTCGACTTCACCGCACACTGCGCCGACGCCCGGGACGCGGTGGGAGCCGGCGACTGGACCGGGGCGCAGACCGCCGCCGACGCGGCCCTGGCACTGTCGCGTGGCCGGCTGCTCGAGGACCTCGCCGACCACGACTGGGTGGCGGCCGAGGCGGTCCGCGTCGACGAGTTGCGCACCGAATGCCTGGAGAACCGCGTGACGGCGCTGCTGGCGCAGGGCCGGGTCCAGGGTGCGCTGGCCGATGCCGTCGCGCTGCGGGCCCGTGAACCGTTGCGGGACCGGGCGTGCTGGCTGCACATGCTGGCGCTGTACCGGGCCGGACGGGGAGCCGAGGCGCTCGAGGCGTATGCCGGTCACGCGGCACATCTCGACGTCGAACTGGGTCTGGATCCCGGATCCGAAGTGCGCGAGTTGCAGACCCTGATCTTGCGGCAGTCGCCGGAATTGGCGACGTGGCCGCGACCGCCCGCATGGACCGGTGCCACCGACGTCGCCTCGCCCGTGGCCGCAGCCCCGGAGCGCAGCGCCCCCGCCGAGCGCCCGGCGGCCGGCGTGCTGATCGGGCGGGATCGCGAATCAGCGCTCATCTCAAGGACTCTCGTCGATTCCGCCGCGGGTGCCACCCGGTGGCTGGTGCTCACGGGCCCGGCTGGCATCGGCAAGACGCGGCTGGCGGAGGAGGCCGCCCTCCGGGCCACCGGTGCCGGCGGGCGGGTGATCTGGGTGAGCTGCCCCGATGAGCAGGGCGCGCCGCCGTGGTGGCCGATGCGGCAACTGGTCCGGGCGCTGGGCGGCGAGGCCGACGCGGTGCTGGAGGTGCCGACGGACGCCGATCCCGACACTGCCCGGTTCCTGGTCTACGAGCGCATCCATCTGCTGTTGCAGGTGTCCCGACCCGTGGTGGTGGTGATCGACGATGCGCAATGGGCCGACGCGACCTCGCTCAGCGCATTGGCCTACGTGGCGGGCGCCCTGCGGGACCACCCCGTCACGGTGATCGTGACGGTGCGCGACGGTGAGAACCCGCCGGGCCTGGACCGACTGCTGGGCACGCTGGCCCGTGGAGATCGCAACCGCCGCATCGACGTTCCCGCGCTCACCGCGGCCGACGTCGCAACGTTGGCCAACGACATCGCCGACGGCCCGGCGGACCGCATCACCGACGCGGAGGCCGTCGTGCTGGCCGAACGCACGGGTGGCAACCCGTTCTTCGTCTCGGAGTACGCGCGTCTGCCGCGTGCGGAACGCGCTGGCGGGGATATCCCATCGGCGATCAAGTCGGTACTCGACCGCCGGCTCGCGGGTCTGGATCCGGCTGTGCTGCAGGTGCTTCGGGCGGCGGCTGTCATCGCCGACGTCTTCGACAGCCCGGCGATCGCACTGCTCGCCGCCACCACCCGGCTGGACCTGGACACCTTGGCCGACTACCTGGACGAGGCCGCCGACGAGCGGATCCTGATCTCGGCGCACGGCCGTGCGGGTTACGAGTTCGCCCACGGCCTGTTGCGCGAGCATCTGCTGGCGGGCCTGCCGCCGCTGCGCCGCCAACGCCTGCACGCCAAGGTCGCCGAACAACTGGAGGCTGATCCGTCGCCGGATGTCGCCGGCCGCCGCGCGCAGCATCTGATCGCCGCGCTACCGCTGGTGGATCCCCAGGTGGTCGTCGACGCATGCCGACTGGCTGCTGAACAGGCTGCCGGACAATGGAGTTCGGAGATCGCCGCACGCTGGTGGCACGCCGCGCTCGACGCCTACGACCTGCTGCCCGTCGCACAGCGCACCGACAGCGACCGGGACGCGCTGACGGTGGCACTGCTGCAGGCGCTGGCCCGCGCGGGCCGCGGTCAGACGGTGCTCGACACCGCGGCCACCGCGCTGGCCGAGGCGCTGCGGTCGGGCCGGGCGGTCACGGCCGGCCGCATCGCGAGTGAACTGCTGCGGGTCAGTGGGGGATGGCCGTGGTTGGCGCCCGGAGACGACCCCGGTGAACTGCTCGAATTGCTTTGGCGTGCCGCCCACCTCGCCGACGCCGACCCCGCTGGGGGAGCGCGGGTGCGCGCCGCACTGGCGGTGGGGCACTGCTATCACCCCGACCCGTCGGTGGCGGCGGGACAGTTGGAGACGGCGGCCCACCTCGCGGCGTCCACCGGGGACGCCGACATCGTCGCCGACGCGCTGATGGGCAGGCTCATCACGTACTCCGGGGTGTCGGCCTACAGCCGGCCGAGCCTGGAGTGGGTTGACGAGTTGATCTCGTTGCCGCACAGCCGAAGTCGCGAGGACACCGTGATCGCCCACTCGGTGGCGACGATGGGCGCGCTGAACCTCGCCGACGTGGAGGGCGCCCGTGCGCACGTCCGGGCCGGGATCCTCGGCAGTGAGGAACTGCGGCTGCCGGTGCTGCGCGCCCAGCTTCGCTGGATGGAAGCCGTGCTCGCGGTGTGGCATGGGGACTTCGCCGAGGCCGAACGCCACCACACCATCGCCGCCCATGTGCACGAGCAGACGGAGCTGTACGAGGCGGGCAGCGGGCTGATCGCGATCGCGTGCCTGCTGCGCGAGAAGGGTGAATCCATCGACCCCGCATCACTTTTCGGTAGCCCGGCCGAGCACGGCGGCGAGGGCATGGTCGGTGTTGCCCGCGCGGCCCTGCTCAGCGTGCGCACGGGTGCTGATGCGCGCGACGAGGTCGCCGAGATGCTGCGTGGGCAGCGTGGCGCCGAGCACGTCTGGACGGGCCTCGGGCATACCGCGCTGCTGGCCCAGCTGTGCGCGGACCACGGGCTGATCGAGTTCGCGCCCGAACTGCTCGACCGCCTGACCCCGCACCGTGACGAACTCGCGGTGATCGGTCAGGTCGGCATCGTCGGCCCGGTCGCGCTCGCCACCGCACGGCTGCATGCGCTTTCCGGTGACGACGGGGCGGCGCGGCGCGACCTTAGCCTGGCGGCGGACATCGCACGGCGCGGCGACGGGGTGCCGTCGCTGCTACGGGCCCGCCTGCTGGCCTGCGAACTGGACGCCAGAACCGGCGACGTCCGCGCGGCGGCCCGTGCCCTGGCCGGTGACGCCGAGCGCATCGGCATGCGCGCGGTGGCGTCCGCGGCCCGGGATTTGGCGGGCTGAACGCCCAATTTGGAGCTGTCTTGGAGTTGCGCAACAAGTGAGCGCCAAGGGAGCGCCAAGCGACATCGGCGACAGTTCTGCCACCCGAATCGGAAGGACTGTCATGACCATCGCCCCCACGAGGGACATCGCGGATCTCACCGACCGCGTCACCGAACTGCGTTCGCTTGTCGAAGGCGCCGTCGCGCTGCCCTCGGACCCGGCCTACGCGCGGTGTGCGCCGTGGAACGTCGCGGTCGCGGTGGAACCGGCCGTGGTCGTGTTCGCACGGTCGGCGCGCGATGTCGCCGAGACCGTGCGGTTCGCCGCTTCGGTGGGCTGCACCGTGGCGGTGGCGGCCACCGGTCACGGGGCCCTGCCCGTGGGGCCGGACAGCATCCTGCTGCACACCGGCGAGATGACCGGCTGTGACGTGGATCCCGATGCCCGGGTTGCGCGCGTCGGCGCCGGTGCCACCTGGCAGCACGTGCTCGACGCGGCCACCCCGTACGGGCTGGCACCGCTGTGCGGGTCGTCGCCCAGCGTGGGTGTCGTCGGATTCCTGACCGGTGGGGGCATCGGGCCACTGGTGCGCACGGTGGGGGTGTCGTCGGATTACGTGCGGGCGTTTGAACTGGTGACCGGTTCCGGCGACATCCTGCGGGTGACTCCCGAGCAGCACGGTGATCTGTTCTGGGGGCTGCGGGGCAGCAAGTCGACGCTGGGCATCGTCACCGCGGTGGAGATCGATCTGCCCTTGATCCCCGAATTCTACGGCGGGGCAATCTATTTCGCCGGCTCCCACGCCGCGTCGGTGCTGCACGCATGGCGGCGGTGGAGCGCAGGGCTGCCGGAGTCCGTCACGACGTCGGTCGCGCTGCTGCAGCTGCCGGAGCTGCCCGACGTGCCGCCGCCGCTGGCGGGCCGTTTCACCGTCGCGGTGCGCTACGTCGCGGTCGGGGATACGGGGGAGGCGCTGGACCTGCTCACGCCGATGCGCGCGGTCGCCCCGGCACTCCTGGACGCGGTCGGTGTCATGCCGTACGCGGCCATTGCTGCCGTGCACGCCGACCCGCCGCATCCCATGCCGGTCTATGAGAACCACACGCTGCTGAACCGGCTGACAACCGAGACCGTCGACGCGCTGCTGGCGGTCGCCGGCCCCGATACGGGATCCCTGCAGACGATGACCGAACTGCGCCTGCTCGGTGGGGCGTTCGCCCGTCCGGCGCGACACCGCAGCGCGCTGTGCCATCGTGACGCGGCGTACGCGCTGACCACAATCGGCGCGCCCGTTCCGGAGCTCGCCGAGGCGGTCACCGCGCACTCCCGGGCGGTTGTCGGGGCGGCGGCGCCCTGGTCGACGGGGCGGCAGCTGCCGAACTTCGCGCCGGCGAGCGATCCGGCCCGGCTGGCCCGCTGCTACGACGAGGACACGCTGTACCAGCTGGCCGCGCTGGCCGAGCGCTACGACCCGGCCGGCGTGCTGCGCGTCGGCCAGGTCGCCCGCTTCCCGATGTAGGGCTCGCTTTCCCCCGCGAGAGTGCGCGTTGTTACCGGGACACGCCGTGACATGCGTGCTTCTGTGCACGTTCGCGCGGGGGAACAGGGCACTGACCACACGATTTGGAGCCCTCGCGCCGCTGCCGGTAACCTAGCGTTTACCCATCGCGGGGTGGAGCAGCTCGGTAGCTCGCTGGGCTCATAACCCAGAGGTCGCAGGTTCGAATCCTGTCCCCGCTACTAACAAGAAAATATAGTTTGAACTGGGCAAACGCCCTCCGAGACAACTCGGAGGGCGTTTCTTTTTTGGGCTTCCTTGTGTACGGATTTGTGTACGGAATTTTCTCGGATTTGACCGGTTTTCGGGTGATGTTGGCCGGATGGCTCGGTATCGGTGCTGGTCAGCGTGGTTTGTTGTCGGCGCCCCCGCCAACAGTGCCTGCGATCGCTGGGTTGTTTTCCGGTAGGTAACAGGTCAAGGCGGCCGGAACCCGACAGCCGGAACCAGGCCCGAACATTTTCGGTCGATTTGATGCTCCACGGAGGTCCTGCGATCGCTGGGTCCCGCGCCCTACAGCTGCCACCGGTCTTCCGCTTCGTCCACGCCGAGTTAGCGTGGCTGCTGGCCTGCGCGCTGACCGTGGTAGCCGAGCCAGACGTGTGGCATGCGTGATCTCTTGAGTAGCGGGTCGCGGGCCGCCTGCCGCTATTGAGTTCGGATCGCGACCGCCCGCAGTGTCGCTGAGAATCCGAATATGGCACTCGATACTCCGCTAAACGACCGCCAAGTCGAGGTTCTGCGCTGGATCAGTGACGGTTGCCCTGACGGCCGATGGACAGATTTCACGTTCAAGACGACCGCCAAAGCTCTGGCGTCCCGTCGATTGGGGACGGTGTCCAAACGCGGGGGGTGTGGAGCGCCGCCATGTTGGCCGCCCGCGAACACTACCTCGCGAGTGGCGGGTATCCGAAAGGGCATTGGGCCAAGCCGGGCCGCGGTCAGCGAGCCCCTCGTGATGCTCCTGTGGGGCCGATGGCTGTTGCCGAGCGGCCGGTGAGTCGGTCGGCGAAGACGATCACGACTGCCATCGCGAAGCCCCAGATGCCAAGCAGGGCCCGTGAATTGGTCGCCGAAGTGATCGCTGCTGGTGGTGAACTTCACCGAGAATCGAAAAACGAACCGTCAGCGTTCTCGTCCCTGGTTGCGGCGGTGAATCGTCACCAACTCGCTCCTGAAGGTAAACAGCTGACGCTGGATACCGGCGGCCGGTGGAGCGCCGTCGTCATTCGTTTGGAGGCTGCTCCGTACTGGCTCACCGCACCTGTCTCTGCGGTTGTCGCAGCCGATCGCATCGCTAAGTGGCACCCCGCGGTCGTTCCGCTTCGCGACCACGATTTCACCAGCATGTCCGCGCCGATGGAGCGCCGGATGTTGCGCATCTTGCAGGCGCTCGCCGTGGAAGCAGAGTGGCGCGGGCATCGAGTCGAGCCGACCAGACCTCGCCGTGGCTATCACCATCGCCAGTCAGAAGCCGGTCATGTCGCCATCGCTATTCGCGGCTACCGCTACACGATTGCCGTATGGCAGAAATACCGAGAGGTCCCGCCGCCGCGGTGGGGAAAGCCGGCGAAGCGACCTGATGCCGACAGCCGTGACGCGTTGGCTGTCGGGCTGATCTGGGAGTCGGGCGGCCGATCGGGGATCAGTCAGTCCTGGTCCGATTCGCCGCCGAAGCACATCATGGTCGAGAACCTGCTGCCCAAGATCCTCTGGGAAATAGAACGCCGCTCCGACCGCGCGGATCAACGCCAAGAACAGGAACGACTCGCAGCAATCGAGCGGGAGCGCATTCAGGCTGAAGCTGCACGGCGGGCGGCGATTACGCATGCGGAGAATGTCAGGGCTGAGACGCTTCGCGCCCAACACGCGCGATGGCGTGAAGCGATCGAGCTGCGCGAGTACCTCGCCGCAATGGATGACGTAATTGCCGATCTCACCGACACTGCCTCAAGTGAGGGGGACCCGATTAGTGGTCCAGTCGCTATGCGACTTGGGGTTGGTGGGTCGTGGTCCACTGTAGAGCGAACTGGGCTGGGGTGAGTTCGCCGTGGGCGGAGTGGGGTGTGTTGGCGTTGTAGTCGCACGCCAGTCTTCGAGATGACGCGGGCTTCCAGTAGCGAGTCGAAGCGCCATGAGTTGAGCAGTTCGTCGCGTAGCCGGCCGTTGAACGGTTCGATCCAGGCGTTCTGCCACGGTGAGCCGGGATTGATGAAAAGTGAAGCGGCGCCGTTGAATCGACACCAATCACTAACCGCGAGCGCCACGAACTCGGGACCGTTGTCAAAGCGCACATAGTGCGGCGCCCCGTGGGTGAGGGCCAGGCGATCCAAGACATCGGCGACGCCGTCGGCATCGATGCCACGATCGACGTCGATCGCGAGTGCTTCGCAGGTAAGTGGGACAATTTCTTCACTCCACCGGACGATGATCGGATCTTTGTCGAGGGCGACGGCGAGGTGCGGAAGACGCTTGCATCTCGTATTGGCGAGGTACGCCGCTGTTCCGGCCGATCAGCTTAACGGCTTGGTCCAGGGCTTCCTGCCGCCGACCCGCGATGACAACGTGAGCTCCTTCGTCAACGAACAACTTGGCACCGGCCAGCGCCATACCACTTGATCCGCCCGTGATCACCGCCACCTTGCCGTCAAGTCTTCCCATGATTACTCCTTCGGGCGACTACCTGGCTGGCTAAATCAAGCATCTGGTCAAGGGTGGGGAACATTGCGAAGGCATCCGTAATCGCCTCATCGATGGCGCACCCAGGAAGCGCCCAAGTCCGCGGTAGAACGCACTCAGACCAGCGGCGCTGCCGACAATGGAGCCGACTACGGGCATCGCGAACTTGAGCTTCATCGCGAGTCCTCTCCAGGCAGGCCATTGTCGGCTGACACTGACATCTGGCATGTGCGAATCCTTCGGTGATCCATTAACCACGATTTTGGGGGCACGGCGCTCCTGTTCGTGCACGGCTTGGCCCGGCGGCGGTGCGGCTCAGCTGGGCACGGTGACACCGAGGGCGAAGTCGAAGTTCCCCACCCCGTGTTGGGCGAGACCGATCATGACCAGGCCCGTTCCTTCCAGGTAGTGCGCCATGGTCAAGCCGCCGACGTCTAGCGGGCGCAGCTTGAGGGTCTTGACGAATTCGGCCACGGCCGCCTTGGCGCGCTCGTCGTCGCCGGCGATGAAGACGTCCAGCGGCTGGCCCTTGGCCAGGACTGCACCGAAGGTGGTGTTGAATGCCTTCACCACGCTGGCGCTGGCCGGGGCCGCCCCGGCAACGTTCTGCGCGATCGAGGTGCCATCGGGGATGGCGAGCCCGTCGCCCGCGGAATTGACGGGGTTGCAGATGTCGACGATGACCTTGCCCGCGAGGGCGTTTCCGTACTGGGCGACGACCGGAACGACATTGGCGTACCCGAGGGCCACGATGACGATGTCGCCGGCCGGGACGGCGCCGAAGTCTCCCGTCGTGGTGCTGCCGCCGAGAGCCTTGGCCAGGTCAGCGGCCTTGGACTGATCGCGGCCAATGACCTCGACGGTGTTGCCGCCCGCCACTGCCAGCGCGCCGATGGTGCGGGCCATGTTTCCGGTGCCGATGATGCTGATGTTGCTCATGAGAGGTCCTCTCTTGACTGATTATCGAAAAGGTTGATTCCTCCACCCGAAGCCCGGGTTAGTGAACGTAGTAACAAAGCAGGGAGGCGTAGGAGGCTGATGGAAAGCGACCGAACTGGCTGAGCCGCCGTGAAGCAGGGCACGGCCTTGGTCGTCACTCCCCGTTGGTGCGCAGTTCCCAGGGCGGCATGCCGATTACATCTGCAAGGTTGCGCTGCAGTGCGACGCCGGCCGGCAGCGTGCGGTAGAAGATGCTCACCTCGGCGATCTTGCCGTCCGCGTCGAGCAGGACGAAGAAGATTCCGTTGACCGCGGCGTCTCCGACTTGTAGCCGGAAGTGTGCGGCGTGGTGGGTCTCGCCGCTGAGGACCTCCATGTAGGTGTCGTCGGACGAGAGTCCGTTGACGGTCTTGATGGTTTCCACGGCGGCCTCGCGGCCGACGACTGGCTCATCGCCGAACGGGCCGTACAGCACCACGTCCTCGGCGAGCAAACCGGTGAGGGTGTCTTTGTCTGCGCCGCCGTTGATGCAGTCGACGAAGGACTCCAAGGTGTCGCGGTGCGGGGCGAACGTGGTCATGGTTACTCCTCGTATGTGGTGGGTGAGATTTGGTCGGTGCGCCTCGGCCGTCAGCTGGCAGGGAAGTAATGGCCGTTGTCCAGATCGGCGAACAGACCGGGCTGCGAGGGTTCCCAGCCGAGGGTCTGGCGCGTGATGAGGTTGGTCGCCGGGAAGGATCCCGTGACCAGATTCGTGAATTGCCCGAAGTATCCCGGCAGCATCAGGACATCCACGGGAACGCTCACGGCGGGCAGGCCCAGACGGCTGCCGATGGCCTCGGCGATCTCGCGGAACGGGATGCCCTCATCCTGAACCGCGTGCCAATATCTGCCCGCCGGACCCTTCTCCAACGCCAGGCGGAACACGGAGGCGACATCGCGGATGTGCACGGCGCACCACAGATTCGTGCCGTCTCCGGGGTAGCCGGCGAAGCCCTTCTCCTTCGCGAGCGCGATCAGCCCCGGCAGGAAGCCGGCGTTATCGGTCGTGCCGTGCGCGATGAGCGGAAGCCGCACGATCGAGGACCGCACTCCCTGCTCGGCGAGGCCGATTACAGCCCGTTCCACGACGTTACGAACACGCAGGGTGCCTTTGTGCTCCTCGCCGCTGGGTAGGGCCGGGTCTTCCTCGGTGGCCGGCCGGCCCAGGTTTCCAGGCGAGCCGATGCTGCCCGCGGCGACGAGCGGCTTTCCGGTTCCCGCGAGTGCCTCGCCGTAGGCGAGCATGATCGGGAGCTCCGCGGCGGCCACGGCGTCCATCCCGCCAGACGGAAGCAGGTCTTGCCTGTGCGCGACGTGGATGACGCCGTCGGAGTCCGCGGCCGCCTCCTTGAGCCCGTCGAGATCTTCGAGGCTGCCGCGACGCACCGTCGCGCCGAGCGCGGACAGGGCCGCCGCGGATGCGTCCGACCGGGCCAGGCCGGTGACCTCGTGCCCGGCGGCGATGAGCTCGGGGATGATGTGGGAACCGGCGTGGCCGGTCCCGCCAGTGACGAAAACGTGCATGTGACTGTCCTTCTGAGGTTAGGGTGGAGTGGGTGTTCGTCTCGTGCCGTCGAGCGACTGGCGTGATGTGGCGCGAGAAGTGGTGGTGCGGGTGCGCTCAGCTGAGAATGCTGACGCCGAGGAAGAAGTTGGTGTGCTTGACGGAGTGGGCGACGAGGCCCAGCTGCAGCAGGGTGGCGTTCTCCAGTGCCCGCGCCATGGGCAGCTGCCCGGCGTCCATCGGGTGCATTCCCAGGCTCTCGATGAACGCCGACACACGTGCCTTTGCCTGCGCGTCGTCGCCGGCGATGAACACGTCCACTGGGCGACCCTCGACTGAGCCGGCCGCCAGAACGTCGCAGGGCAGGGTGTTGAACGCCTTGACGACATGCGCGCCGGCGGGGGCGGCCTTGGCGATCTCCTGCGCGCCGGAACTGCCCTCGGGGGTGACAAAGCCTGTGAAATCGGGGGTGATGGGGTTGGTGATGTCGACGATGACCTTGCCGTGCAGGGCGTCCCCGTACTCGCTAACCACCGCCGCCGCGCTGGCGTAGGGCACGGCGACGATGACGATGTCCCCGGCCGGGGCGGTGCCGACCGTCCCGACAGTGGCGCCGCCGAGCGCGGCGGCCAACGCTTTGGCTTTGGCCGGGTCGCGGCCGATGATCTCGACTGTGTTGCCGCCGGCGAGCGCACGGCCGGCCAGGGCGCTGGCCATGCTCCCCACGCCGATGATGCTGATGCTGCTCATGACGTTTCCCGTCTTGGTTGACGATCGAAAAGGTTGACTCACTCAACCATACGCTGAATTGGTGATGCGTCAACCAATCGAGAGAAAGCGTGGAGGCAGATGGAACCGAACTGGCTGAACCCTCGTGAACACCGCGCCTGGCGGGCCTTCATAGACGCGCATCATCAGATCGAGGTCCACCTGAACCGTCGCCTGCAGGAATCGGGCCTGTCCGGGGCCGACTACGAGGTCCTGGCGTTGCTCTCGGCTCACGACGGGGACCGCATGCCTTCCCATGAGCTGCGCAACGCACTGGGCTGGGAGAAGAGCCGTCTCTCCCACCAGTTGCGGCGCATGCAGAAGGACGGGCTGATCAGCCGCGAGCCCAACCCCGCCGACGCCCGCAGCACCCTGGTCTGCCTGCTGCCGGCCGGCCGCGCCGCCATCGAGAAGGCGGCACCCGGGCACGTGGCGGACGTCCGCCGGAACTTCATCGACCTGTTCACCCCGGCTGAGCTCGACCTGCTCGCCACCCTCAACGAACGAATCCTGCAGCACCTGGCCACGAACGACGACTCCCCCGCCGAAGACGAGCCTTCATAACCCCCATCAGCGTTGAGGGATTCAAGCCTGGCAGAAGATCACCGTAGGCTTCGAGGTGGTCGAGTTGCAGAAATCAGTTTGGCGGCGGACGGGAGCGTCCGAGCGGATCGGAACCGCGACCAGCGAAGCTTTGCATCTGTTGACCCGCCCGCCCCGGACAGCCTGGTTCGGGCCGAAGCAGCATGAGTTCGGCCCTGATTCGGCCTACAAACAACCCCAGGAAAGCCCCACTGACCCAAACCGCAAGAGCGACAACGCTGTTGCCTCATGAGGGTCAGGCGCGCACAAGGTCGTGAGCGTCGCGAGGCCGATGCGATTCAGCGCATCCGGCGCAGTGAGGGGGACCCGTTTGGCGGTCCAGTCGCTATGCGGCTTGGGGTTGGTGGGTCGTGGTCCACTGTAGAGCGAACTCGGATGGGGTGAGTTCGCCGTGGGCGGAGTGGGGTCTGTTGGCGTTGTAGTCGCAGCGCCAGTCTTCGATGATCACGCGGGCTTCCAGTAGCGAGTCGAAGCGCCACGAGTTGAGCAGTTCATCACGTAGCCGGCCGTTGAACGACTCGATCCAGGCGTTCTGCCACGGCGAGCCAGGATCGATGAAAAGTGAACCGGCGCCGTTGAATCGACACCAATCACTCACCGCGTGCGCCACGAACTCGGGACCGTTGTCAAAGCGCACATAGTGCGGCGCCCCGTGGGTGAGGGCCAGGCGATCCAAGACATCGACGACGCCATCGGCGTCGATGGAGCGATCAACCTCGATCGCAAGGGCTTCGCGGGTGAACTCGTCGATCACGTTCAACATCTTCATGGTGCGACCATCGGCGGTCGTGTCGAACTGAAAGTCCATCGCCCAGATGACGTTCGGACGAATCGGTGACATCGCGCCAACGGCGACACCGATACCGGTCAAACGCTTCTTCTTGCGACGCTGCGGGACCCGCAGGCCCTCCTCACGCCACAACCGGCGGATGCGTTTGTTGTTGACCTGCCAGCCTGCTCGGCGGGCCATCTTGGCTGCCCGTCGCCATCCCCAGCGAGGCCGGTCAACCGAGAACCGGCGCAACCAGGCACGCAACTCGGCCTCCTCAGCTGGTGATCGGTGATGGTGTCAGACGCATCGTGGAACGGTGGAGGCCCACGACCGCGCAGGCGCGACGTTCAGACACCCCAAACCGGTGGCGCAGCGCCGTGACGGCGCAGCGCTTGCGGTTCGGGGTCAGAAGTTTCCCGCCGAGATCTCCTTGAGCATGTCAATGTCGAGGGCCTGGTTGGCGACCAACTTCTTCAACCGGGCGTTCTCGGCCTCGAGCTCTTTGAGCCGTTTGGCCTCGTTGGCCTTCATGCCGCCGTACTGGGCAAGCCACCGATGCCACGTCGACTCGGCGATCTCCAGGTGTCGGCACACCTCGCCCAGTTCCTGACCGGCCCCGAGCAGTTTGTTGCCCTCGGCGAGCTTGCGGATGATCTGATCCGGCGAATGCCGCCGACGCTTGTTCGATGCCATGTCGTTGTCGATTCTTCCTTGCCCGAAGACCGGGCAACAGAGTCGCACAACGACTGGACCACTACGACGGGCTCACCTCATGTCCAGCGGATACCCCGTCGGAACCCCAGAAGAAGCCCTCGACTGCGCCTGCGGCCTCTACCTCAACGACCCCACCGCCTGGACCCAACCCCCGACGAACTAACGGGTGAGACCACTACGCGGACCAGGCCCTCGTGAATAGCCCGTATGGCGGCGCCGGTGCGCGATCGTTCATCGAGCTTGTTCAAGATCCGTTCGACATGTGTCGTCGTAGTGCGGAAGGAGATGGCATGGCTTGATGCGATCTGTTGGTTGGACAAGCCTTCGGCGATGCCGGTGAGTACGTCGACTTCACGCTCCGTGAGTCCATACGGCAGAAGCATGTCCGTCTCGGTGACCAAGGCGACCGCGCGCGAATCCAGCAGGGGCTCGTTCACTCGGTCCAGGCGTACTCGCAGCCAGGTGTTTGCGCACAGCCATAGTCCGACGACGGATTCTTTGCCGCTGTCAAGGAAGGCCGTGATCGTAGCGGTGAGTCTCGGATCGGTGGCTACGGTGAGCGTGGTGGTGTGGTTGATGAGCTGAATGCAACCCGTTCTATCGACGAACGCCGAACGGGATTCATCTGCAGCAGGGAATGCGCGAGGTCGAGCGAGGGTGCAGAGTTTTCCGATGCTGGGGGCGATGGCGTTGAGGAGCGTTGGATGCCTGGGTTCGAACGATCCGCGCGTCGCCGACGACATGTGCACCATGCCGACGTAATGGCCATCCGCGGCGAACAGGCACGTCGTCATGCCGTCGCGAAAACCCATGGGCGCGATGACATTTTGGTACATCTCGGTATCGCGATAGTCATAAGGTAGGTCCGCGATGCGAAGCGGCTGGTGGGTGGACAGCATCCGCTGGTGCGGATCGGTATCCGCATAGGGGTCGCTGAGGCCGTCCAACGTCGGTTGGGTGTAGTCCAGGTTGCTGACGAGTACGTGGCGGTGGGCGGCCGGATTCCACGCGAAGATTGCCGCGGCGTCCGCATGGAGAATGTCTCGCAGGCGCTCCAAGATGTAGGGGCCAGCCTGCCCTCTGTCACCACTGCCAGCGCTGAAGGCGCAGTCGGCCAAGACGCGTGCCTCGGAGACGGTGACTTCGGCGTCACCGTCTGCGAGGTGTGTTTGGTGTGCGATGGACAATGGCTGCCTTCGGCAGGGCTGGCATTGTCGTCCAGTCTAACGCCGAGGTCAGCAGCGGCGCACCTCGTCAGTGCCTATTTCAACGGCCTATTTCAACGGCTCGGGGTCCCGGAACCGGCGAAGCACATTGGTGGTGAGCCTGGCGACGTTGTTGTCGTAGTCGTTGTGGGACAGTGATCCGGTCCAGGCGATGGAGCCCACCGAGAAGAACCCGCCCCCGCCGTGAACGGAGCCGTACACGAGGTCCGAGCGGACTGACGGGTGTTCGGAGCCGCCAATGCCTGGGAGCGTCTCGTAGAGTTCTTCCATCACCAGGTGATAGACGTCGGTGAGGGGCCCCGAGGTTGCGAGGACCAACGTGTTGTCGGCGTCCAGGCGCCGCGGCGACGATCCCGAGC
>CAVZZD010000009.1:0-346006 GCA_963779655.1 uncultured Actinomycetota bacterium
GTGTGCGCGGTACTTCGCTCCGGGCGACTCCGCCCTGTCTCTGTACGCAGATATCGCCTCGAAATGGGATGGCCCGCACTCGTTGCGGGTAACCGCGCCCGACATGCTCGATTAGGCGAATCGAGCTGGGATCCACCCCCGCTACGGTGATGATGACCGCATTGTCACACGGGCTCCCCCAATCACGTGGCGCAGCAATGCTTTTCAGCGGGTAGTGAATGCGGTCGCCGCAGCGCTGTTGGGGGCTGGACGCGTTGGTATGAGCGGCACAGCACCCAACGGGCAGAGGTTCGCGTCGGGACCGCGCCGAATCTGGACGATTGCGAGCAGCCACGCCGTTCTTCACGGCGTGGATCTCGGCCCGCCACATCCGCTACCCCGACAACTACACCTCGTCGATTTCTGGCTACCCCAACGCGGCCTCTTCGCGGTCGGTGACTCCGCGTTCGAGAACTTCGACCCCACCCAACATGCGTTGCCATCGGCACCGAAGGTCAAATCACAAACAGGAAGGAAAGATTCATGACCACACTGCACACCCCTGTCGGCAACGGCGTAAACGTTGGCGCGCTGCTCGGCGTCCGGTCGGCGTTGCCCGATACACCGAAACTCGCAGTTCAAATGGCGGACAACGGTTTCGTTGATCGACGGCACCCACGGCTAGTCCACCGTCTGACACGTTCTATGGCTTCGGCGAGCCGCAGCAGCACAAGACGCAGTTCTTCGATCATCCGCTGGCCTTCGTCGCCGAAGACA
This sequence comes from uncultured Actinomycetota bacterium, assembly GCA_963779655.1. Classification (GTDB taxonomy): domain Bacteria; phylum Actinomycetota; class Actinomycetes; order Mycobacteriales; family Mycobacteriaceae; genus Mycobacterium. The sequence continues at coordinate 757 of CAVZZD010000009.1, forward strand.
ACGGCGCCACCCAGGTCGAATACGTGCGGTATCGCATCGATCGCCCAACAGCGCGACATCCAGGTAGGGGTGCGCGCAACTACCGAGGCCGAACACGACCTGCACGGAATCGTCGGTGCGGACCCGGATGTCCGCAACGGTTTCAGCCGCGTCAGGGTGAGCTACCAGATCGACGCCGACTTCACGGCCGACGACATCAAGGCGCTGGTGGCCCGTCACAGAAGCATTCCGCGGTCTTCGACATCCTTAACCCAAGCGACGTCATTGTCGACGTCACGTGAAGCCGGGGGCCGAAGGTACTCAAGACAACCACCGTCGTGCTGGGCGGCGGCCATTGCGGACTCGCGATGAGCCGCCGCCTCGCCAACCGGTCCATCGATCACGTCGTCCTTGAACGCGGCGAGGTCGCCGCGGTGGGGTTCCGGCACGCGTGGGAAGCTGCCGTGTGAGTACCGGTCAGCTACCGCCACTCGTGCCGCGAGCACTGCGATGCCGGCTGGTCTATGACAGCGGGACCGACGCCGACGACCACTGGTGAACCGTGAGCACCTTTTGAGCATCGTTACATCCGTATAAGGAGCTTCTTTGTCGCCGAACTCCGGTCATGGCCGATCAGGGATGTGTCCGCCCGCGAGCGGCTTCGCAGCCATCTGGCGCATGAGCGGTGGGGCTGCTTACCCGGCTATGAATTCGTCGTAGGCCGACGCGAGATCGGGCGCGAGCAGAGTCGTATTGCATTCGCGCGCCGCATCGCCGATGGGTGCGAGGATCCCGCGCAGCTCGTAGTACTGCCGTCGGTGGGCCGGGCAGTCCGCTCGCGACGTAGAGGTCTGTGATGTGGAGAAAGGAAGAAGCGCCGATTCATGGCCCAGTGGGATGGCATCGCTGACTCGTACGGCGGCCGCCCTTGTACGGCCGCGGCCAGTGTGCACCTGACGCCGCCACAACGCTATTCCCCCAGAAGACTTCCGTCGACCAGGCAGCTACATCCAGCCGACCTCGTGTGAACGCTGGCGCAGTGTTGGGCCACGCAGTCGAGTAGGTCGACGTCACCGAGGGGCAAGGCGGCCAAGATGGTTCGAGGTGTGCACATGATGTCGAGGTCGAACACCGCGTCGATGAGGCGGCGACGTAGACGGGGCGAGGGGTTCCCGGGCGCGATGTCAATGCTGAGCTCGACGCTGGAACATGAGGGCCGGATGTCGGCATACGCGATGTGGTACGGACCGGCGTCGATGCTGATGTGGTAAGCGCCGTGGTCGGCGGCGACATGAGTCGACAGTGCGTTCTGGTCGAAATCCGTCAGGGATGCGTTCATCGCTTCTCCCGGTGTGCGTCATTGATATGGAGCCTCGGCGGCGCCGACACTGATCGGTGTCGTGTGAGTAGGTCCCCGACTGCGGAGGTCTATAGATACGGTCCCACTATTTGTGGGCGGGGGGAAGTCCCGACTCAATCGAAGATCATGGCGCTGGAATCGCGCCAGACCGCTTTTGGTGCTCGGCCTCGGCCCGATCGGCTCGATGACGCGGGTCGCGCATCGCCGCAAACATCAGGGTCTTCGGCGTGGACCTGGTCGACGAGAGCCTGAACCGACCCGGCAGTACTGCCTAGACGTCCTCGCTGGGAATACCCCGAAACAGGGCTCAAAGGTGGTTTGCGCTTGCGGCTTTTGGCGAAAGGCCGGCTGCCTTTGCGCAAAGCGGGAGTCGCTATCCGCAGTGGATCAATAATCCGCCATCCCGCCGCTCGAACGGGGCAGAGCGTTGCCGTGATCGGACAGTTGGTGTTGTGCGGTAGTGAAGGCGTCGGCGCCAGCTGGGTGCCGCGGCGGTCGCGGTCACCTCGCGCAGACTATGTCAAGTCAGCGGAATCCCGAGGCTGGGGTTGCCGTGTCCGTCGGGACGGCAAACGAGATTACGGGCGACGCCGGCGGCGGCGTCGTCGTGATCGTTGCGCTGAGCGGCCCCGCGGTACCTGACCCGGAGGTGCCCGTGCTGACATACTGGTTAGCGACGACAACGCCGGCCGTGCCTGCGGCGAATACCGCGCCTGCACCGATGGCGGCCGACAGCAACTTGATTCTCTTCTGTTGATTCGAATTCACTCTGACCACTCCGTTCGGCTCCGGCTCGTCCGCCACATGAGGCGGGCGTCACCTTGATGGATCAGGTGCGCTGTGGATACCAGCGTTCACTTGAAAGACACCTGAAATGGGCCTTGCAAGTGGCTATCCGGCGGTCAAAGGCCAACCGACACAAGCGTTCTGACAGCATGTCGGCAGGCCGAGTGGTCGCTCTCTTGGCCACCGTGCGGGGACAACACCCAAGGAGCTGCCTCACACATATTCGATCGAGGTCACCCGCGACCGACCGTCAGGGCTCCTGTACACAGCCGCTGAACAACTCGACGTCCGCGTGAAGGAGCGGCCTCCGTCCCGGCATAATCGGGCAAAATCATCCGCCACCGGCCTTCTCGTTGCGGTGACCGCGCAGCCAACAGCGAACTTCATCGAATTGCGCTGGTACGGATGTCCAGCCACCCACAAACCCGCGGCTTCGTCGAGCACCAAGGAACCAGAGGCCGCACCAAGAAAGAGATCCTGCGACTGCTCAAACGAGCCATCTAAGAACATCACCCCTCGCCGTCGTCGCCAATCACTTCGGCGTCCCGCTGATCACCGTCTCGCGGCTCGAACGCGGACACCGACGCAACGACGACCTGGCGACTACCTACCACCAATGGCTCACCGCTGCTTGACCTTTGAACAGCAATAGGAAGCATCACCCGTGGCCTGGTGTGACCGCTGTTAGGGTAATGGGGCATTGGTGCGGCTGCTCAGCACAGAGGCCGCAACGAATACCACGGTGAGCACTTCGGCGATCACGCTGACCGCCGCCTGCGGTGATGGGTTCCATCCCCGTTCGGCGAATCCGAAGAGCCCGACGGTGCGCGACAGCGCGAACGCGACCAGTGCGCCGGCGGAAAGCACGCCCGCGACCCACCGCAGCCAATCCGGTCCGCCGGCGAGGATCAGCAGGGCCAGGACACAAAAGACGATGGCCTGCCCCAAGAACGCCGGGCCGATCATGGGGATGTCGCGGTAGCCGTTGACATACAGGTAGGCGTGAATGACGCCGCTGACCGCGAGCGAGGCGCTGATGGCCAGCCGGATCGCCACCGCGATAACCGTTGATCTCATTGCAGTGTCCGCTCTTTCAGGGCGAGGGCGTGTTGGCCCTTGGTGTAGAGAAGTCCTTCCGCTCGCGCGGCCATGGCATGGTCCGCTTACGTTATCCACGACGCGGGGCTGACAACAGTTCACTGCCTGGCCATACGCTGCGTCGTGGGCCGGAGGGCCATGGCAAGGCGGCCAGGGACGGCCGCCACCTCGCCGGTTCCGTGAACCACGGCGCCAACATGCCGGCTCATGGCAGTTAGCGCAAGGTCGGCCAGCGCTGTTCCGGGAAGCGTTCCCGCATATGCTGTTTGTGTTCGATGATCAGTTCGGCGATGGCGTCGCTGATTGCGAGGCTGCGTCCGACGCGGTCGTTCTTGAAGTCGGTGTTCTCCCCAGGTGGGGGTTGCCGCGCTCATCGCCGGGCAGGCATCTGCATCTATGACGCCTGCGTCGACAAGTGTGTTGCGGTCCTCGGCCAGGCCGTACCCGCCGAGCCACCGTCGCTACCGGAGTGGGCCTTGATGTGGGATGACGAGCTGCTGGAACGGATCCCGTCCACATCGGCGACGAATATCGAAGCGGGACTTCGCGATCGCGTGCGCGAACTGCGCGACCGCGGGAGGTCCGGGGCACGCAGCGGCATCGAGGTGGGCATGAAGCGGCAGTCGGCGTACGGCGGGTCTAGCGCGTCCACTGGAGGGCGAGGTGAGCGGCTCGTGAGGGGTCAGGCGTTGGCGGAGGCGGCATGACGACCGGACCGGTGCGGGCCGGCTCCGAGTGGCTGAGGTTGCGGGAGCCGGCCGACGCGGCAGCCCGCGCGTCCGAGCTCGTCGAGAAGGTCCGGTCGTACCTGCCGACCCACGGCGGGGCGACCATCCACGACCTCGGTTGCGGCACCGGGTCGATGGCCCGCTGGCTCGCGGTGCGGCTGCCCGGACCCCAACACTGGGTCATGTACGACAGGGACGACGAGCTGCTCACCCTCGCCGCCGCAGACCCGCCCGACAGGGCCTCCGACGGCACGCCGGTCACGATGGAGACCCGTCGGCGCGACATCACCCGGATGGAGCGCGTGGAGCTGGCGGGCGCAGCTCTCATCACCGCCTCGGCGCTGCTGGACATGATGACCGCCGAGGAGCTCGAACGACTCGTCGCCACCTGTGCCGGGGCGGACTGCCCGGTGCTGATCGCCCTCAGCGTCACAGGCCGTGTCGAGATCACGCCGGCCGAGCCGTTCGACCAAAGCGTCACAGACGCGTTCAACGCCCACCAGCGACGCACCACAAGCGCCGGAAAGCTGCTCGGTCCCGACGCGGTCGGCGCCGCGGTCGACGGCTTCACCCGGCTGGGCCTCGAAGTCCTGGTCCGCCCGAGCCCGTGGCGGCTCGGCCCCGGTCACGCCGCTCTCGCGGCCGCGTGGTTCACCGGCTGGCTGGCCGCGGCATGCGAGCAGCGACCCGAGCTGCGGGCCCATGCTCCGTCGTACGCAAGGCGACGCCTGGCCGAGGCGGCCGCCGGCCACCTGTCTGTCACCGTGCACCACCAGGATCTGCTGGTGCGGCCGAGATGACAGCTCAGAAGTCGACGGGCAGTCCGTGCAGCTGCATCCTGCTCTCGTCAGTCCCGGTCGAAACGGTCCGAGAGCGCGTAGCGCAGGAGTACGACGTCGCCGAACTGGTGCACCTCCGCCAGCTCCGCACGGCGGTCTGGGTTCCACGGGAAGCTTCCATCGCCGACGAACCGCTGCGCCCGGGAGTCGCCCACGAAGAAAGGCGCCACGACCAGGTGCAGCTCGTCCGCAAGGCCGGCCGTGAGGAACTGGGTGAGGACCTTCCCGCCCCCCTCGACCATCAGCCGCCTGACGCCGCGGGCGCGCAGGTCCTCGCTGATCCGGCACATTTCGATCGGCCGACCGCCGTCGACGACCGTGGCGACCGCCCCGAGCCGGCACCGAGCCTCCGCCACGGCGTCGGTGGGACAGTAGACCAGCTTCTCGGTGTCACCGGTGACGAAGAAGGCGGCGCACGGGTCCAGCTGAGCGCGACTGGTGACGGTCACCTTGATCGGGGTTGGCGGCAGGCCGCGGGCGATGCGCTCGGCGCGCCGCGACGGCGCACGCACCAGCAGCCGGGGGTTGTCGTTGCGGACGGTTGCGGCGCCCACGAGGATCGCGTCGCTGTCCGCGCGCACGGCGTCGACCCGGTCGAGGTCGGCATCGTTGGACAGCACGAGACGTTCGTCGGTCGCGGTGTCGATGTAGCCGTCGATCGACATGCCGCAGCTGAGCAGTGTGTAAGGGCGTTCAGGCATGTACGACGCCCCCGACTCGCTCCGCCTGCGCCCCAGTCAGCTCGCACGCGCCGTCCCGACGGCGCCCTCGCCCGAGCCACCAGCATGACGGCACCGGGCAGGGTGGCGACGAGCGCGAGCACGCCGTACACCACCGCAACGGTGACGCCCTCAGCAGCGCTCAGCCCGACCGCGCCGAACGCCCACGCGGCCGCACCCTCGCGCGGGCCCCAGCCGGCGATGTTCGCCGGTACCGCCGAGGCCAGCAGCACGACCAGTGCGAGTGGGAGCAGCCGACCCACCGGCAGCTCCGTCCCGGTCACCCGCACCGCGACCACGAACACCGCGACGTGGCCCATCACGGCGACGGTGGAGGCGAGCACGATGCCCGGCCAGGCCCGCCTCGAGAGGACCGAGCCGCGGAGGTCGCTGGTGACGGCGCGCGCGATCCGGGTCGGAAGGCGCCCTGGGTTCAGGCGCAGGAGTACGACGACCAGCGCGACGCCGGCGACGGCCGCGACCACCCCGGCGACCACGAGACGAAGCGAGCCTGCGGGCGGGGCCAGAAGGAGCAGGACGGCCACCGTCAGCAACGCCTGCACGGCCTGCCCCGACGCACGCTCCCACGCGACCGACCGCAGGCCCCGCCCCAGATCGCCGACGGCACGCCCGTGGAGCACGCCCCGGTGCACGTCGCCCAGCACCCCGCCAGGAAGCGTGGAGTTGAGGAACTGGGACCGGTAGTAGGCACTCACCGCCGTCCGCAGAGGTACATCGACGCCAAGTCCGCCCGCGACAAGGCTCCACCGCCACGCACAGCACAACGTGGTCAGCGACGTGATCGCCACCGCGGCGGCGAGCGCCCAGGCAGTCGTCAGTCTGAGCCCGTCCACGAATGGGCCGGCGCCCACCCGCCAGACCAGGACGGCGAGGATCGCGGCGCCGCCCGCCAGGCGCGCCCAGGTCCAGATGCTTCGGCTGATGGCGGTGCCTCCGATCTCCTCGTTGTATCCCGCGACAGTCATACGGGGGTCACCTGCTGCTGGTTCATCCGGTCACCCGGCGACTTCGGACAGCACGGCCGACAGCTCGCGCGAGGTCTGCGCCCAGTCCGAGAGCCTCTGTCGCCGGGACCGGGCCGCCGCGCGGAGCCGCTCGCGCTCCCGGGGGTCACCGAGCCAGCAACACAACGTCTGCCCGAGAGCTCTGCGGGTCGCCGGGCGGGACCAGCAGGCCGGGCCGGCTGCCGTCGGCTGCGTGGCCGAGGGCCTCAGGTACGCCACCGACCTCCCCGGCGATGACCGGAAGCCCGCGGGCAAGCGCCTCGGTGACGACCATGCCGTAAGTCTCCGCGCGCGAGGCCAGCACCAGGACGTCCGCCTCTGCGTACGCGCGGTCGAGCTCGTCGCCCGTGAGCGGGCCGGTGAAGCACACCCGATCGCCGAGCCCCTTGTCCTCGGCCAGCCGTCGCAGGCGCGCGACGAACTCCGCGGTCGAGGTCCAGCGCGCCGACGCAGACGCATCGCCAGGCGGGGTCGTCGACCGTGGCCAGTGCGTCGAGCAGGAGGTCATGGCCCTTGAGCGGGGTGACGGCTCCGACGCAGAGCAGCCGCCCGCCAGACGGGGTACCCGCCGCCACTTCGGCTGCGTCGACGCCGGGCGGCACGACGTACACGGGATGCCCGGGCAGCGCGTAGTGGTCGCTCAGCCACCGCCGGGTCCACTCGCTCGTGGCCACGATCGCAGACGCCGCCGACAGCGCCGCGACCTCGCGCGGCTCGTCCCGCGGCATGTGCAGGAGTACGACGAGGCGCAGCCGGCCGGCTTCCGGCTCCAGCACCTCCGGCACCACCGACGCGACCAGGCCGTCGACGAGAACCAGTGAGCCAGAAGGCATCCGGGCCAGCGCCGCAGCCAACGGCCGCGCGGGCCGGCGCGTCGGGCCGGGGCCACCGGCCGGGCACGGAGTGCTCGTGGACCGACCAGCCAAGCGCGGCAAGCCCGCGACAGGCCCGGCGGTCGTACACGTTGCCGCCGCTCGGCCGCCGCGGGTCGTCGATCCCGTCGGGGACCACGACGTGCACCTCGTTCACAACGACCTTTCGTAGCTCGCCCACGCGATGTGCGACTCGCGCAGGGTCACCCCGATCCGGGCCAGCCCACTCGCGGAGTCCCCGAGCCCGCCGCCCTCGACACGGCCGGCGAGCCGGTCCGCGATCAGCCTCGCGAGGACCTCGGTGGTTGTGTTGCGCCCCGCGAGCTCCGGCACCTCGTCGAGGTTGCGGTAGTTGAGGTCCGCCAGGACGCTCGCGCAGCACCTCGGTGGCCCAGCCGATATCCACCACGATGTCGTCGGAGTCGAGCTCGACCCGGGAGAAGGTCGCGTCCACGACGTACGTCGCTCCGTGCAGGCGCTGCGCGGGACCGAACACTTCGCCGCGGAGGCTGTGCGCGATCATCACGTGGTCGCGGACGGTGACACTGAACATCGGTCCTACCCTTCGTCGTAGGTCAGCGTGTGGCAGAGCGCGCGGAGCCGGCCGTCGGACAGTCGGGCCATCACGTCGGGCAGCTCGTCGAACGTCGATGCGCCGGTGAGCAGCGCGTCGAAGGCCGGATCCTGGAGCAGGTCCAGCGCGAGCGCGCGCCGCTCAGCCGTGGTACGCCGTCCGCGCCGGGCCACCGCGACATCGCCGACCTGGCTGGCCCGGATGCCGAGGCGCAAGGAGTGGAAGGCGCCACCGAGGGACAGCTGGACCGGCTGGTCGCCGTACCAGCTGAGGTCGACGACCATGCCGTCCGCGGCGAGCAGGTCCAGGGAGAGCTGCAGCCCGGCTGACGTCGCGCTGGCGTGGAACACCAGGTCCTGACCGCCGAGGGCGTCCTCGGGCAGCGCGAAGTCGACGCCGAGGGAGGCCGCGATGTGCGCACGCGTGTCGTCCACGTCGACGAGCGTCACCTGCGTTCCCGGCACGCCACCGACCAGCCGGGCGACGCAGCACCCGACCATGCCGGCGCCGACGACCGTGATCCGGTCGCCGACCAGCGGCCCGGCGTCCCACAGGGCGTTGACCGCGGTCTCCACCGTGCCGGCGAGGACGGCACGCTCCGGCGGGACCTCGTCGGGGACCACTGTCACGGCGTCGGCCGGCACGACGTACGCCGTCTGGTGGGGGAAGAGACAGAAGACGGTGCGCCCCCGGAGCTCGTCGGGACCGCGGTCGACGACGCCGACGTTGAGGTAGCCGTACTTCACCGGGCCGGGGAAGTCGCCCTCCTGAAACGGTGCCCGCATCACGTCGTACTGGCTCTGCGGGACTCCGCCACGGAACACCAGTCCCTCGGTGCCGCGGCTCACCCCGGACCGCAGCGTGCGCACCAGCACCTCGCCCGGACCAGGCTCCGGCAGCTGGACCGTGCGAATCTCGCCCCGGCCGGGTTCGCGGATCCAGAACGCGCGCGCTTCCGTCGGCACCCGCACCCTCCTCTTCCCGCCCGAATGAAATCAAATGAATTAAGCGTCGCCTTTACCGTATGACTGTTCGTACCCCTGAGATACGGAGGCGCGGTGCGTCGGGTTGGTCAAGTGCGCAGCTGGGCCCCGACCGGCCCGCTCACCGGCTTCGTCTGCGTGCTCGCGCTCCTCGGTGTCCTCGCGGCGACCACCGGCCTCGACGTGTCCGGCTGGTTGGCCGGTGTCGCCTGCGGAGCCGGCCTTGCCGCCCTGCTTGCTCGCGCGCTGACGCGTCACAGCCAGGTCGGGACTGGGGCCGGCGGACTGGGTGACGCTGGCTCGCGCAGTCCTCGCCTGTGGGGTCGCGGCGCTCACGGTGGACTCGTTCGGGGGCCAGGCGCCTGCGGCGATCCTCGTGGCGCTCTCGACGGTGGCGCTGGTGCTCGACGGTGTCGACGGCCGGGTCGCTCGGCGTACCGACACCACCTCGGCGTTCGGGGCGCGCTTCGACATGGAGGTCGACGCGTTCCTGATCATGGTCCTGAGCGTGTACGTCGCACGTGAGTCGGGCTGGTGGGTGCTCGCGATGGGTCTGGCCCGGTATGCGTTCGTGGCCGCCGGCTGGGTGCTGCCGTGGCTGCGCGGTCCGCTGCCGCCCCGGCAATGGGCCAGGGTGGTCGCCGCGATCGTGGGCGTCGTGCTGACCGTTGCGGCGGCCGACATCCTGCCCGATGCCGTGACCACCGCGATGCTCCTTGTCGCGCTGGGCCTGCTGGTCGAGTCGTTCGGCCGTAGCGTCTGGGGGCTCTGGGTCCCAGGGCATGTCTCTCACACCTTGGCCGGAAGCCCACCCGGCGCTCGCGCCACCGTGACGTCGGCCCTGGCCCTGCTCCTGGTCTGGGCTGCGCTCCTCGTGCCGGACCGGGTCGACGACCTGGCGCCGAGCGCCTTCCTCCGGATCCCGGTCGAGGGCCTGCTCTTCGTCGTCCTCGTGCTTGGTGCTGCCACCCAGGGTCGCACGGATCCTCGCGCTCTTCGGCGGACTCGGACTCGCCGCGCTGACGATTCTGCGGCTGCTCGACATGGGCTTTCAACTCGCCTTCGACCGCCCGTTCCACCCCGTCTACGACACGGCGTACGCCGGCTCCGCGGTCGGGCTGCTCGGCGACTCGATCGGCCGCGCGGGCGCCCTCGTCGTCCTCATCGGAGCCGGGCTTCTCGTCGTCGCGCTGATCGCCTTGCTGCCGCTGTCCGCGGTGCGCCTGACCCGGCTCGTGGCAACACACCGGCGGCCGTCGATCCGGATGCTCGCCCTTCTGACCGCGATCGCGATGGTCACCACGTTGTCCGGCGCCCAGCTGGGACCAGCAGGACCAATCGCCTCCACCGCGTCGGCCCGGCTCGCCTACACCCACGCCACGCAGGTCCGTGACGACCTCCGCGACCAGCGGGAGTTCGCGCGGGCGCTCGAGCAGGATCCCTTCCGCAACACGCCGGACGACGACCTCCTGACCGGCCTGCGGGGCAAGGACGTTCTCCTGGTCTTCGTCGAGAGCTACGGACGCACGGCGCTCGACCTCCCCGTGGTCGAGTCTGCGCTCGATGCCGGGGAGCGGCGGCTGCAAAAGGCCGGGTTCTCTTCGCGGAGCGGCTTCCTCACCTCGCCGACATTCGGGGGCCTCAGCTGGCTGGCTCACATCACCCTGCAGTCCGGTCTGTGGGTGGACAACCAGCGGCGGTACGACCACCTCGTCACCCTCGACCGGCTCACCCTCACCGACGCGTTCGGTCGCGCGGGCTGGCGAACCGTCGCCGACGTACCGGCCAACAAGGAGGACTGGCCGGTGGCGACGACGTACTACCACTACGACCAGGTCTACGACCGCCGGAACGTGGGCTACGCCGGGCCGCAGTTCAGCTACGCCTCGATGCCGGATCAGTACACCCTGGCCGCGCTCCAGCGCCTGGAGCTCGAGCAGCCGAACCGGGCCCCCGTCATGGCCGAGATCGACCTGGTCTCCAGCCACACCCCCTGGGCGCCGCTGCCCCGGCTCGTCGACTGGAGCCGGGTCGGCGACGGCTCGGTCTTCGACCCGATGCCGGCCGAGGGCGAGTCGCCGGAGGAGGTGTGGCGGGACCCCGACCTGGTGAAGGCCGCCTACGCCGAGTCCGTCGCCTACTCGCTCGACGCGGTGACCTCGTTCGTGCAGCAGCTCCACGACCAGGATCTGGTGCTCGTGGTCCTCGGCGACCACCAACCGGCGAGCATCGTCTCCGGTGAGGGGGCGAGCCACGACGTGCCGGTGAGCATCATCGCCGCCGACCCGGCGGTCATGGATCGGGCGGCGGACTGGGGCTGGCAGGAGGGGCTCCGGCCGGACGCCGGCGCACCGGTCTGGCCGATGGATGCCTTCCGGGACAGGTTCCTCACCGCGTACGGCCCCCCGCCGCCCTCGCTCTCGTCCTCTGCTCATCACTGAGCGCGTAACCGTATCTAGTCAATCTTTCTGTCGCAGAACAGTCAATCTGGGCGTAGACGGCGGTTGGCGCTAGCTTCTCGCGTCCTTGACCGCGCCTCGGAGTGCCCGGCGTAACACGTCAATGCAGATCGACCAAATCGCAGCGGTACAAATCGTTTTCGGCGACTGCGGCGATGTGCTGCCGCAGCGAAGCCTCGGACCAAATCGCACGCGCTGAACCGAAGCTACTCACCAGTCGTGTCTCTAATAGGGGCAGGAAAGCAGGTGATCACATGGCCCGACAGCACCGGGTGATCGACCACAGGGTCGTATCGCGAACCGGCCATCACCGGCTACCGGACGGGTCACTCGTGCGGGTGGACATCGAGTTGGGTCGTTGGGTGGGCACGCTCTATACACCCGAGATGAAAGTCAAAATCCAAATCGTCGGTAGTGATGCAGAAGTTCACGCCTGGGCCGACAAGATCGCGGCATAGCAGTCACGAGTTGGATATCAGCCGAAGTCACTAACGGAAGCTGACGACCGGATCTCACGCATGACGACGCTGGCGGGGGGTCGACGTGTGTTGCGGATCGCGGCCGGCGACGCCGATACGCAGCAACGGGTGATCCTTCGGTTCGACGCCGATCGCGAGGCTCGTGCCGGGTGCTTTCGTTTGACCGGGTGTACCACTGGCTTAACCGCCCCGTCGCCGATGAGTTTGCGCTGCCGGACGGGTCAATGGGAGGGTCACCTGCAACCAGGGCTGGCCCGCTATCGGCTACGAGTCAGCAATCGGAGACATCCGGGTAGCTCATGGTCAGGGGACATTTGTGAATGCCGCCGGACTTTCAGAAAGGCTCTTATCGCGATGGCCAAGCAGCTGAAGCCACACTTCGAAAACGTACAGGCGCACTACGACCTGTCCGACGACTTCTTTCGCCTGTTCCTCGACCCGACGCAGACCTACAGCTGCGCCTACTTCGAGCGCGACGGTATGACGCTGGAAGAGGCGCAGATCGCCAAGATTGACCTGGCGCTGGGCAAGCTGGGCCTGCAGCCGGGCATGACGCTGCTCGATGTCGGCTGCGGCTGGGGCTCGACGTTGAACCGGGCGCTGGAGCGCTACGACGTCAACGTGATCGGGCTGACGCTCAGCGAGAACCAGCAGGCCCACGTCGAGCAGTTGTTCGCCGCGTCGGACAGCCCGCGCTCCAAGCGCGTGGAGCTGCGCGGCTGGGAGCAGTTCGACGAGCCGGTCGACCGGATCGTGTCCATCGGTGCCTTCGAGCATTTCGGCTTCGACCGCTACGACGATTTCTTCACGTTCGCCTACGAGGCGATGCCCGACGGCGGCATCATGCTGCTGCACACCATCCTCGGTCTGCATCCCGACCAGGTGCTTGAAAAAGGCATACCGCTGACCTTCGAGATGGCCCGGTTTTGCAAGTTCATGATCACCGAGATCTTCCCCGGCGGCCGGCTGCCGTCGGTGCGGATGGTCGAGGAGCATGCCGTCAAGCCCGGTTTCACCGTGACCCGGTTCCAGTCGCTGCAGCCCCATTACGTCAAGACGCTCGACTACTGGTCGGCGGCGCTGGAGGCGCACAAGGACGAAGCCGTCGCCGTCCAGTCCCAGGAGGTCTACGACCGCTACATGAAGTACCTGGTCGGCTGCCCGGGCTTGTTCCGCAGCGGCTTGATCGATGTGGGTCAGTTCACGTTGGCGAAGTAGCTTGTCGGAAGGTGTCGATCTCGCAGGGGCCGCGGCCTTCTCCGAACGTGAGCTCGGCCAGGTCGTCGCGATGGCCATGACATCAACGCCTGGAATCGGATCGGTATCACGACGCGTCTGCGCCCGCCGCACCGCCGCTAGACATCGCCACTCCATTGTGCCCTTCCCGGAGTGCCTTGCGTCCCTATCCGGCGCGGCCCGCGTCGGCCAGGATGGGTCTATGACGCCATACAGCGAAACCACCGACCCCGTCACCGTCCTGAGCGACGACGAAAGCTGGGACCTGATCGCCGCTGTGCACCTGGGCCGGTTGGTCACCGTCGTCGACGGACGTCCCGAGATCTTCCCGGTCAACTTCGTCGTGCAGCGCCGGACCGTGCTGTTCCGCTCCGCGGAGGGCACCAAGCTATTCGGAACGGTGATGAACAATCAGGTGCTCTTCGAGGCCGACGACCACGACGTCGCCGGAGGCTGGAGCGTCATCGTCCGGGGCAGCGCGGAGGTGCTGTTCGCGGCGGACGCCATTCAGGACGCCGAGCGGGCGGGTCTGTATCCCTGGATCGCCACCCGGAAGCTGCGGTTCGTGCGCGTCACGCCCGCGCAGATCACCGGTCGGCGATTCGTGTTCGGGCCGGAGCCCGAAGACGGGTCGGTCGCGGGGTAGCGCGGTCACACCCAGTACGGCACCCGGGCGCGGAACTGCCGCATCGCGAGCATCGCGACCGTCCAGCCGACCACCGTCAGCACCAGCACCACCGCCCAGTGCCGCAGATGCTGCGGGTCACCGAGCAACGGGGCGCGCACGATCTCCAGGTAATGCAGCAGCGGGTTGAGTTCGACGATCGTGGCCCAGCGGTCGGCGCCCTGCTGATGAAGGGTGTTGTTGTTCCAGATGATCGGCGTCATGAAGAACAGCAACTGCACCAGGGAGAACAAGCAGCGGGCTGATGTCGCGGTAGCGGGTGGACAGGATGCCGAAGCACAATGCCACCCAGACACAGTTGAGCATGATCAGGAACAGCGCCGGAATCACCGAAAGATCGGCCCACGACCAGGGTTTCGGGAAGACGATGGCGATCACCACGAAGATCACGATGTTGTGCGCGAACAGGATCATCTGCCGCCACACCAGCCGGTAGACGTGCACGCTCAACGGCGTCGGCAGCTGTTTGATCAGGCCCTCGTTGGCGACGAACACATCCGCGCCCTCGAGGATCGCGGCGTTGATCAGGTTCCAGACGATCAGGCCCAGCGTGACATACGGCAGGTGGACGGACAGTTCCAGGTGAAACAGCTTGGAATACAACGCACCCATCGCCACCGCCGTGGTTCCGGTGGCGATGGTGATCCAGAACGGCCCCAGCACACTGCGGCGGTACCGCTGCTTGATGTCCTGCCAGCCCAGGTGCAGCCACAACTCGCGGCGACGGAACCCGTCGACCAGATCACGGCGGGCCCGGTAGAACGTCCTGGACTGTGCTGCCGCGTCGGTGAACGTCATCGTCCGAACCTTTCCCGTCTTCCCAAGCGGCGCAGCCGAATCCATTCGGCCAGGCCGGCCGGGTCCCGGCGCACCGCCAGGAAGTACCAGCCGAACCGCAGCCACTCCTGCGGTAGCAGTTTGCGTAGGCCCGGTTGCGACAGCAGGTAGCCGCGATTGCGGTACGTGAAGAACCGCTTCTTCTCGTCGTCGGGGTACTGGGTGTGCATCCGCCCGCCGAGGATCGGTTTGAACTCGTCGCCGCCCTGCGGGTGCAGGTATACCGCGGTCAGGCAGGTGCCGAACGGGAGCCCTGAGCGCACCAGGCGACGGTGCAGTTCCACCTCGTCGCCGCGCATGAACAGCCGAAGGTCCGGTACGCCAACGGCTTCCACGGTCGACGCCCGGAACAGTGCGCCGTTGAAGAGCGACGTGATACCCGGCAGCAGGTCGCTGGTCGGATCCCCCGAAGGCTTTGTGCTCAACTCGGAGACCCGTCTGCGCCACACCAGGCCACGGCGCAAGGGGAACGCCAACCGATCCGGATCGTCGAGATCGCACACCATGGGCGACACCTCGGCCAGGCCGTGCCGTTGGGCACAGTCCAGCAGGGTGGCCAGCACACCGGAGTCCGCCGGCCGGCCGTCGTCGTCGGCCAGCCAGACCCAGTCGGCGCCCAATGCCAGGGCGTGCAGCATGCCGAGTGCGAAGCCGCCCGCGCCGCCCAGGTTTCGGCGCGATCCCAGATAGGTCGTCGGGATCGGCTGGCCGGCCACCAGGTCGCACACCCGGTCGTCGGAGTCGTTGTCCACCACGATCAGGTGATCGATTGGACGGCTTTGCGTCGCAAGCGAATCCAGCGACTTCGCGAGCTCGTCGGGCCGCCGATGAGTCACCACAACGGCGACAACCTGCTCATCGGCCGCCGCTTCAGTCATGCGTGTGGGCTGTCTCTTCGAGTACCTCGCGCACGTGCCGCGCGGCGTCCTCACCCTCGTAGGCGCGGACCACGTCCTCGATGCCGCCGGTCATCCGGACGGTGCCGTGGTCGATCCACATCGCGGTCTTGCACAGCCGGGCCAGGAACTCGTTGGAGTGGCTGGCGAACACCAGGATTCCGGACCGCTCGACGAGTTTCTGCAGCCGTGTCTGGGCCTTCTTGAGGAAGTCCGCGTCGACGGCACCGATGCCCTCGTCGAGCAACAGGATCTCCGGGTCGATGCTGGTGACCACGCCCATCGCCAATCGCACCCGCATGCCGGTGGAGTAGGTGCGCAACGGCATCGACAGGTACTCACCCAACTCGGTGAACTCGGCGATCTCGTCGACCTTGTCCAGCATCTGCTTGCGGGTCTGGCCCAGGAACAGGCCGCGGATGATGATGTTCTCGAAGCCGGAGATCTCCGGGTCCATGCCGACACCGAGGTCGAACACCGGGGCCACCCGGCCGCGCACCGTCGCCACGCCGCGGGTCGGTTCGTAGATTCCCGAAAGCAGCCGCAGCAGAGTCGATTTGCCCGCACCGTTGTGGCCGACCAGACCGACCCGGTCGCCCATCTGCAGGGACATGCTGATGTCGCGCAGTGCCTCGACGACCACGACGTTGGAACTGTTGCGTCCGATGGTGCCGCCGGCCTTGCCGAGGAACGCCTTCTTGAGCGAGCGAGACTTCGCGTCGAAGATCGGGAATTCGACCCATGCTTCGCGGGTCTCGATGTACGGGCCGGAACCCGCAGCCACGGAGTTCAGTGTCACGACGTCTCTAAAGGTACTGCCCGGTCCCCGGGGGAGACGCCACGCCGCGCTGTCCCGGGCCGACTGCGCCCGGCGGCAACGCCCCCTGGCGCATCTCCTCCAGTTGGGCGCGCGCCGCCATCTGCTGGGCGAACAGCGCGGTCTGGATGCCGTGGAACAGACCCTCCAGCCAACCGACCAGCTGCGCCTGCGCGATGCGCAGTTCGGCATCCGACGGGATCACGTCGTCGCTGAACGGCAGCGCGAGCCGCTCGAGTTCGTCCCGCAGTTCCGGCGCCAGACCCTCCTCGAGTTCACGGATCGACGTCTTGTGGATCTCCCGGAGCCGGTTGCGGCTGGCGTCATCCAGTGGCGCGGCCTTCACCTCTTCGAGGAGCTGCTTGATCATCGTGCCGATCCGCATCACCTTGGCGGGTTGGTGCACCAGGTCGGTGATCGACGTGTCGTCGTCACCGTCGCGCCCCGCCTTCAGGTTCGGATCGGGAGCGCCGATGATCTCGATGTTGTCGTCTTCCGTGCTCACGGTGTGTGTGCTCCTCCGCGCCACTCGTAGATGCGGGCTTCGCCGTTGTCGTAGATCTTGGCCCACGACGTGGACTCCCCTAAGGACATTAGACCGTCCGGCATCTTGAACCCGCGGACCACCGGCGTGCTGGTCAGCACGTAGCGGATGCCCAGGGCGTCGACGGCCTCGGCGACCCGCGGATCGTGATCGGCATCGTCGGCGTAGGCCCAGAAGATGAAGCGGTGATAGCCGGGTCCCTGTTGCACCGGGTAGTCGTAGTGCGTCCACAGCGGATGCAGGCCGGCCACCGCGTACATCCATGCGGTGCCGTCGGTGTTGGCGTTGCCGATCAACGTGTCTCGGGCACCGGGCAGGGTGGCCAGGAAGGCGAACGCGTCGAGGTCCTTCTGGTCGACGATCACCTGGTCGTACTTCTCGCCGATCAGATGCCGGTGCCGCGGGAAGTAGTGCCAGGCCAGCCCGACGCTGACGGCGACCAGCAGCGTCACCGTCGCCCCGATCCAGAAACCGCGGCCGGGATCGCGGCCGCCAGCCCGGCGGGTCAGCCACCGGGCACCCGCCACCACCAGCACCGCCGCCGTGAACAATGCGATCCCGGCCATCGGGGTGATCAGCATGGTGACGACCCCCGAGAGCCGTCGCGGGTCGCTGTAGAACAGGTCGCTGTACTTGGCGATGACGGTGCCGACCGGTCCGCCGAACGGCGCCGACGAATGCACGATCGCGATCGCCAGCAGCAGCCAGACCGCCGCCGGCCACCAGACGCGCCTGATCAACAGAATCAGTCCGCCCGCGGCACCCAGCGCGATGAGGATGTTCTGGATCGGATAGTCGTTGAGGTGGCGGGTGTGCTGCACGATCGCGTCGAACAGCGCGCGCTTCTTGCCCAGGTGGGTGACGAACTCGTGTCCGGCGATGATCTCGGCCTGCTGCAACACCCCGAGGAACTGTGGCAGCAGCGCCAGCAGCGTCGGCACCCCGACGATCAGCAGGGTCACGAAGTCGGCCGGCCGGCCGCGCACCGGGTGCCACAGGGCATCGCACAGCCACCACGCGACCACGAACGTCACCACGACCACGCCGCCGGTGATGTGGGTCGAGAACACGCCGAGCAGCGCCAGGATGGCCAGCGGAATCCGGTCGCGGTGCCGCAGGCAGCTCATGATGAGCACCGTCGTCGGTACGGCCAGGCCGTAGGCCACCAGGTTGGGCAGCGCGGCCACGTCGAACTCGACGTAGGGCACCGCGGTGAACGACGCCGACAGCGCGGCGGCGGTGGCGGCCGCTCCGGCGGTACGCCACTGGGTGCTGACCCGATCCGGGGTCGACCCGACCGGAGCAGATTCCACGTCAGCACCGCGGCGCTGACCGGGAACAGCCAGGCCGCCGCGGCGAGCGAACTCAGGGTGTACGCCGTCGTGGGCGCGGCGCCGGTGACCTGAGCGAGCACCGCGCCCAGCGCGTGGAACGTCGACGGGTAGTACAGCTGCATGTGGGTTTCGACGTTGCGCAGTTCGCCCATGTGGGTCGACGACGCCTGAGAGGTGTCGAGGATCCAACGGATCTCGTTGGCGTGCCATACGGCGTCCCAGGTGCTCGGGATGGACTGCCAGTGCGCCATCCCGCGGTAGGCGGCGAACCAGATGAGCAGGGCGCCGAGCAGGACGCCGGCGGCAACGGTCAGGGCCGGTCCGAGCGACACCGTCTGCGCTTCGCCGACCGTGTCGCGGTAGCGGGCGAACACCACCGGCAAACTCGCCGCGACGGCGCTCACCACGACCAGCGCCAGCAGCGCCGTCCATGCGTTCCAAGGGATTCCGAGCGCACCGTACGGGATGATGACGAGCCCGACCACACCGTAGGTGAGGGCTGGGCCAACTGCGACGGCGATCGGCCAGGTTAGCCGGGCGGCACGGGCGACGACGGTGCCGGGGAGGACGAGCAACAGCACTGCCGTTAGCGTCCCGAAGCCCAAGCCCACTGCACTAGTATGGCTGGCCAAGTGACCCGGTTTGGATCGGCGGGGTACTTGGAGGGGTGCCCCGGCGGGCAGTCCCAGCCGGTCCTGGTTGCCGTGGTCGGACGATCGTTCGGCACTTTTTTGACCCTCTAAGGTGGCTTGCATGGCTTTCGACGTCGCCCGGGTGCGTGGTCTGCATCCGACGCTGGGCGACGGCTGGGTGCACTTCGACCCCCAGGCCGGGATGCTCATCCCCGATTCGGTTTCAACGACGGTTTCCACTGCGTTCCGGACGTCCGGGGCCAGTGCCGCGGGGCCGCATCCGCTGGCGCGGCGCAGTGCGACGCTGCTGGACGCCGCCCGCCAGGCCGTGGCCGACATGGTCAACGGAGATCCGGCCGGCGTCGTGCTGGGCGCCGATCGTGCGGTGCTGCTGACCCTGCTGGCCGATGCGTCGTCGTCGCGGTCGGGGCTCGGCTACGAGATCGTGGTGACCCGGCTCGACGACGAGGCCAACATCTCGCCGTGGCTGCGCGCGGCCAACCGGTACGGCGCCAAGGTGAAGTGGGCCGAGGTCGACATCGAGACGGGCGAGTTGCCGGCCTGGCAGTGGGAGAACCTGATCACCAAGCCGACCCGGCTCGTCGCGATCGCGTCGGCGTCGTCGACCCTGGGCACCGTCGTCGACGTGCGTCCGGTGACCAAGTTGATGCACGATGCCGGCGGATTGGTGATCGTCGACCACACCGCGGCGGCGCCCTACCGACTGCTCGACATCGGGGCGTCCGGGGCCGATGTGGTGGCGCTCAACGCGGCCGGCTGGGGCGGTCCGCCGATCGGTGCGCTGGTGTTCCGCGATCCGTCGCTGATCGACTCGTTCACGTCGATGTCGATGAACCCGCACGCGGTCGGCACCGGCCGGCTCGAGATGGGTGTGCATCAGTACGGCCTGCTCGGCGGTGTCGTCGCCAGCGTCGAGTACCTGGCGAACCTGGACGAGTCGGCCACCGGTTCCCGCCGCGAAAAACTCTCCACCTCAATGCAATCCGCGGGCGCCTACCTCGACGGCCTGTTCGACTACCTGCTGCATTCGCTGCGGTCGCTGCCGCTGGTGATGGTGCTCGGCCAGCCCGAGTCCCGGATCCCGGTGGTGAGCTTCGCGGTGTCGAACGTCCCCGCGGAACGCGTGGTGCAGCGGTTGGCCGACAACGGGATCCTGGCCATTCCCAATGCGGGTTCGCGGGTGCTCGACCTGATCGGTGTCAACGACATCGGCGGCGCCGTCACCATCGGCCTGGCGCACTACTCCTCGATGTACGAGGTGGACCAGTTGGTCCGCGCGCTGGCGTCGTTGGGCTGAGACTTCACCCCACCGTCAGGAGGACCTTCCCGGTCACGTCGCCGGAATCCAGCAGCGCGTGCGCCTCCCCGGCCCGTTCGATGGGGAACGTCGCGCCGATGACCGGGCGCACCCGTCCGTCCGCGATCATCGGCCACACCGACTCGACCACCGCGGCCACGATCGCGGCCTTGCCCGTCGGGCCGTCGAGCGGGCGGCCGCGCAGCGCGGTGCCGATGACCCGGGCACGCTTGCCGATGAGCTTGCCGATGTTCAGCTCGCCCTTCACACCGCCTTGCATGCCGATCACGACCAACTGACCGTCGGCGGCCAGCGCATCGATATTGCGGTCCAGGTATGCCGCGCCCATGATGTCGAGGATCACGTCGGCGCCGCCGGTCTCGGAGTTGATGCGGGCAACGAAGTCCTCATCGCGGTAGCAGATGACGATGTCGGCGCCCAACTCGCGGCACAGGTCGAGTTTCGCGGCGGATCCGGCGGTGACCGCCACGGTGGCTCCGAGCGCGCGGGCCACCTGGATGGCGTGTGTGCCGATGCCGCTGGCTCCGCCGTGGATGAGCAGTGTCCGGCCCGCCTCGAGGTTCGCTGTCAGGACCAGGTTGGACCACACCGTGCAGGCCACCTCGGGCAGCCCGGCCGCGTCGCGCAGGCTGACCCCGGCCGGAATCGGCATGATCTGCCCGGCCGGAACGGCGACGTATTCGGCGTAGCCGCCGCCCGCCAGCAAAGCGCAGATTTCTTGCCCGATCTGCCACTGCGGGCAATTTTCGCCCACCGCCGCCACCGTGCCGGAGACCTCCATGCCGAGGATCTGGCTGGCGCCCGGCGGCGGTGGGTAGCGGCCCGCGGCCTGCAGGAGATCGGCGCGGTTGACACCGGCGGCGGCGACCTTGATCAGGACTTCGTCCCGATCGGGGGTGATGTCGGCGACTTCCCGCCACGCGAGCTGATCGGGTCCGTTTGCAACGATGGCGTGCATGGATTTCACGCTACTAGCAGAAGATCCACTTCCCGCTTTCGGTCCTGTCACCTACCATGACGCCATGGAGGGGACGATTGCCGGCCGTACTGCAAGCGATATGCCTGGGCTCGACATCGCCGAGCAGAGATCGTGGCAGAACTTTCTCGATGCGGCGCTGCGGCTGTACGCCACGATGAACCGGGGACTGACCGACTCACACAAGCTCACGCTCGTCGACGTTCGGTTGCTCGACATGCTCGACAGGTCGCCGACGGGATCGGCGCGGATGGGCGATCTCGCCGGGGCGTTGATGTCCCTGCCGAGTCGGGTCACCCGGCAGATCCGCCGGCTCGAGGCGCAGGGGCTGGTGCAGCGGACCGCCAGCCCGGACGATGGTCGCGGCGTGCTGGCCACCATCACCGACGACGGCCGTGAGGCGGTTCGCAAGGCGATGGTCACCTACAGCGAGGCGGTGCGCGCCCACTTCCTGGCTCAGCTGTCCCGGTCGCAGGTCGCGGCGATGGGGGAGAACTGCCGGCGGATCAGTTCGGCCCTGAAGACCGCCGGTGCCCCGGACAAGCTCGACTCCCATTAGTCTTGTCGGCGGTGGCGTGGCAGAGCGGCCTAATGCACTCGCCTTGAAAGCGAGAGTCGGTTAAACACCGACCGGGGGTTCAAATCCCTCCGCCACCGCTCTTGCACGGCGCTGTCAGGCCCCACCGGCACACTGTGCCGATGACCCGGTACCGCACCGCGCCGTTCATCGATCCCGAACCCCGCTGGCCGGGGTGGCACGACGCATGGTGCCGGGTGACCTGGACACCGGGGGACGGCGGCCCGCCACGCGTCGTCGCCGGCGGGTACCTCGACGCGAACAGTCCCCGCGGACCGATATGCCTCGGCGACGGAGTCGAGTCGGCAGCCCACGATCTGTCACTCGACGACGAGCCGGCCGAGGCGCTGATCGCCGCCGCCGACGCTGTGAGCGCCCAACTCGCGCTGCGGCCCTACGCCAAGATCCGTTGTCCGAGGGGAAGTTTCGAGGTGGAGTTGATTCCGCACCGGTTGCGTTAGTGGTTTACCGGCGGGATCTCGGCAGTGATGGCGTCCAGCAGGTCGGGGTAGCGGTGCGCCTCGGCATGTCTGCCGGGCTTGCCGCTGCTGACCACCGCCGCCGCGAGCCCGCGCGCCGGGTCGGCCCACACCGCGATGTCGACCAGGCCGGTATGGCCGAACGCGCGCGGCGCGTTTCGCCCGAACGGGCCGAACCTCGTCGAGCCCAGCATGTAGCCGGTGCCCCAGCGCAGCGGCATCAGCCCGGTCGCGACGTCGGGCCGCAGCCGCCGGGCCTGCGCGGTGGCGGCCCGCAGGGTTTCCGGACGCATGACCCGCACGCCGTCGAGTTCGCCGCCACGGCGCAGGATTTCGGCGAACCGGGACAACTCCTCAGCGGTGGATATCGTGCTCGACGACGGCACGACGCTGGTCAGGAATGCCGGGGTGTTCGAGAACGGGATGATCTGGTGCATCGTCCCGCCGACCGCGAGCTTGAACGCCCGGGAGATCGGCGCGGGCAGTGGTTTGCCGGTCACGTGGCTGGGCGCCACCAACGGCACGTCCTGTTCTGCCACACCGTAATTGGTCCAGCGAAAGCCGAGCGGTTCGAGGATCTCGGTGGCCAGGATCTCCCGGATGTCGCGGCCGGTGGCCGCCGAGACGATCTCCCGGATCAGCGGACCCCACGTCACACCGTGATAGATGTGCACCAGCCCGGGCGGGTAGACCGGCCGCAGGTTGCCCAGCATCTCGCGGGCGTACTCGCTGTCGTTCATCCGGCGCAGGTCCGGCCGCGGTCCGGTGGCGAACGGGACGCCGGCGCTGTGGGTCACCACGTGCCGGATGGTGGTGCGGTCCTTGCCGTGGCTGGTGTAGCCGGGCAGGTGGTCGCAGACCCGGTCGTCGAGCGAGAAGTGCCCGCGTTCGGCGAGCATGTGCACGACGGTGGTGGTGATCGCCTTGGCCGCCGAGTACACGCAGAACGGGGTGGAGGTGGCGACGGGAACCCGTTCGGCGTCGGGCGGATCGTCGGGACCGTTGCCCCAGCCGTGCCCGATGGCGCGATTCAGCACGACATTCCCGTTGTGCCGCAGGCACACCTGGATCGCCGGGTGCATGCCGGCGGCGTACCAGTGCCGCGCCGCCGCCCAGATCCGCTCGACGGCGGCCGGGTCGATGCCGGAGTGGTCCTCGGCGCCGACGTCGGTCACCGCGTCGAGATCGGCGGGGACGCGGATCCGGCCTTCGGTCACGCCGGCTTCCGGTGCAGTGTCGCGCTGAGATGGTGCTGCAGCGGCCGGCCGACCGCGGCCATCCGCAGCGAATAGGTCAGGGTGTCACCGTCGACGTGTATCGAACGCTCCACGGCCATAACCACTTTCGCCGATCCGGTGAGGCCGATCGCCGTCGAGACCAGATCCATGTCCAGCGTGTCACCGGCGACCGACAGCGGGCCCTCCTGGATCTCGGTGACTCCCGTCGGATGTGCCAGCACCCATTCGATGAGCCCCGGCCCCGGCGCGCGCACATACCCGGTCTCGGCGTGCAGCGGTCGGCCGTCGTCCGCGGCGCGGGTGCGCTGCGCGTACGTCAGGAAGGGCTTGCCGACGTGTCCGAACGTGATCTCCTCGAGGTACCCGAACGACTCGATCGTCGGGTATTCGCCGGCGCCTTCGCCCGCCCAGGTGCCGAGCAACGGCGCCAGCACGGCGACGTCGGGATGCAGGTCGGGATGGGGCCCGGTCACTCGCCCGTGAACTCCGGCGGCCGCTTGGCGAACATCGCGGTGATGCCCTCGGTGAGGTCCCTCGACGGCAGGAACGCCGAGTTCCACGCCGCGACATAACGCAGGCTGGCCGACACCTGGGCCGTGCGCTGCTCGTCGAGCACGTCCTTGATGCCCTGCACCACCAGGGGCGGGTTGGCGGCGATCTCGGCGGCGGTGGCGTGCGCGGCGGCCAGCGACGCGTCGGCGTCGTCGTACACGTCGTTGACCAGGCCGATCTTCTCGGCGCGTGCGGCGTCGATGTCTTTGCCCGTCAGCGCCAACTCCCGAAGGTGGCCCTCGGAAAGGATCAGTGGCAGCCGGGCGAGCGAACCCACATCGGCGACGATCGCCAGCTTGACCTCGCGCACGGAGAACTTCGCGTCGGCGCTCGCGTAGCGGATGTCCACGGCGCTGATCAGGTCGACGCCCCCGCCGATGCACCAGCCGTGCACCGACGCGATGGTCGGGGTGCGGCAGTCGGCCACCGCGGTGATGGACTGCTGCATGGCCTTGAGCCGGGCGTGGAAGTCCGCGCGCGGCCGGGCCAGTGCGCCGTCGGCGAGCATCGGGGACAGCGTGTCGCCCATCGCGGCGACGTCCAAGCCGTAACTGAAGTTCCTGCCCGAGCCGGTCAGCACGATTGCGCGTACCTCGGGATCGGCGTCGAGCTTGCCGAACACTTCGGGCAGCTCGGCCCAGAACGCCGGGCCCATGGCATTGCCCTTGCCCGGACCGATCAGAGTCACCGTGGCGACGCGGTCTCTGGTTTCGACGGAAACAGACTCATACATGTCAGGCATGCAGGCGAGACTACTCACCATGAACCAACTTGAAGCCACGGCGGGTGCGCTCGCCGTGCTCGAAGATGTGGTCGCCCGGATCGGCGCCGACGATCTGGATCGGCAGACGCCTTGCCGTGAATATGACGTGGCCTCCCTGACCGTTCACCTGCGCCGATCCATCGACCTGCTGGGCGCGGCCGCGGGCGCGCAGCCGCCCGATGCCGACCCGGCCACCCCGGTGCGGGAGCAGCTGATACCGGCCGCTCGGGCCGCCCTGCAGGCCTGGCAGCGCCGCGGTGTCGAGGGCGACGTCGAGTTCGGCCCGCAGCCGTTCCCGGCCCGCCTCGCGGTGGCCATCCTGGCGCTGGAGTACCTCGTGCACGCCTGGGACTACGCCAACGCACTGGACATCGGAATCGAGGTACCCGACGACGTCGCGCAGACCGTGCTGGACGGCGCGCTCGACGTCATCACCCCGGAGGGCAGGAAGCGCGCCGGTTTCGACGACCCGGTCGTTGTTCCCGACGACGGCGGGCCCATGGAGCGGCTCGTTGCGTTCACCGGACGCCGGCCTGCGTGAAACTGTGCCGTCAGCGCACCTTCATCCGCACCAGGATGTCTTTCAGGGGGGCCTCGGGCGTGCCCTTGCAGAGGATGCCCGCCAGCGCCGAGAGCAGGAACGCCTGGCTGTCCGACGACTGACCGCCCTGTTTGGCGAGAATCTCGTTGACCACCTTGATCCGGTCGCCGTCGCCGAGGGTGATGAACTCACCACAGGTCAGGTCGGGCGACAGCGGTTCGGTGGTCATCGCGACCTGTCCCGCCGTGGTGCGGCCGCAGCCGGTCAGTAGGCACAGCGCCGCCAGCGCGACGGCCGCCGCGCGCTTCGCACCCGCTCCCGGTCGGGGTAGCGGTTTGCCGGGTCTGACGTGAACTGCGTGCGGCTCATCTGTCTCCGATCCAGTCGGTGGCGAACGCCAGGAAGGCGTCGTTCTCGGTGGGCGCGCCGATGGTGACGCGCACGCCGTCGGTGCCGTAGGGGCGCACAAGAATACGCGCGTCGGCGGCCTTCTCGACGAAGTCGGCGGTGTGCTCGGGGCCCAGCGGCAGCCAGACGAAGTTGGCCTGGGAGTCGGGCAATTGGTAGCCGGCGTCACGCAGGGCGCCGCTCACCCGGGTACGTTCGGCGACGACGGCGTCGGTGCGGGCCAGTAGTTCCTCGGAGGCGCTGACCGACGCGATCGCCGCTGCCTGCGCCAGGCTGCTCGCGGTGAACGGCACATACACCTTGCCGAGCGCGGTGATGATGTCCGGATCGCCCACCGCGTAGCCGACGCGGGCCCCGGCCAGCCCGTAGGCCTTCGAAAATGTCCGCAGCACAATCACATTGGGGTGGTCGCGGATAAGACCGAGGCTGTCGGGCAGCAGGCCGTCGCGGATGTACTCGACGTAGGCCTCGTCGATGCACACCAGGACGTCGCTCGGCACCGCCTCGACGAACCGGGCCAACTCGTCGGGCGGCACCACCGTCGACGTCGGGTTGTTCGGGTTGCACACGAAGATGAGCCGGGTGCGGTCGGTGACGGCGGCCAGCATCGCGGCGAGGTCGTGGGTGTGGTCTGTCAGCGGCACCGGCACCGGGGTGGCGCCGGCGACGCGGACCTGCAGCGGGTACACCTCGAACGCGCGCCAGCCGAACATCACCTCGTCGCCGGTCGAAGCGCTGATCTGGATCAACTGCTGGCACAGGCTGACCGATCCGCAGCCCGCGGCGATGTGCTCCGGGGCGAAATTGACGTGTTTGGCCAGGTGCTCCCGGAGTTCGACGTAGCCGTTGTCCGGGTACCGGTTGAGCGTGTCGGTGGCTTGCTCGATGGCTGCCCGGACACTGGGCAGCGGGCCGAACACCGTCTCGTTGCTGGCCAGCTTGATCGCGCCGGGCACCGTCTTGCCCGGCGTATAGGCCGGTAGATCGGCCATCAGGGGGCGGAGGCGGGCGGTCATTTGGCCAGCATAAGTGAGGCTGTGTACGATTTGCGCTCGGCGGTTCCAGCACCGGCTCTGGTACCAGAGTGGGTTCCGGTAACCTCTGAGTGGTTCAAGGAGGCGTGCCAGAGTGGCCGAATGGGACTCACTGCTAATGAGTTGTCCCGCTAAAACGGGACCGGAGGTTCAAATCCTCTCGCCTCCGCCACACAACTGAATAGCAAGCGCCCGTAGCTCAACGGATAGAGCATCTGACTACGGATCAGAAGGTTGGGGGTTCGAATCCCTTCGGGCGCACTCAGCTCACAGGTGCTTTCCGCCATTCTTGAATCGACGCCTTTGTTTCTTTGACGACAGTTTTAACAGATCCCGGGGGTGCTCCGGCGCCGGAAGACCTGTTGTTCGTGAATCAGAAGGTCGCGGGTCTGAATCCCCTCGGACAACCGGAGATCGGAAGTATTGGTGTTGGCCTGGCAACAGAGTCGGGTGACTTACGCTGCTGATCTACCATCGTCAGCGGGTGTCCAGGAGGCGGCGCTCAGCCCTCCGGCGTCGGTCTCCACACGCGGAAGGCCGACCCACGATGACCGAAGCACAGCAGCATGACACCGTGCGCCGCGACATTCTGCCGGTGCCCGATGTGGCGCATGTTGGACTGACGACGTACGACGCCAAAGACCCTGACACCAGTTATCCACCGATCAGGGACGTGCGGCCACCGGCCACCGCCCCGAACGTTTTGGTCGTCCTGATCGACGACGTTGGGTTTGGAGCAAGCAGTGCCTTCGGGGGACCGTGCCAGACACCCAACTTCGAAAAGCTCGCCGCTGGCGGGTTGAAGTACAACCGGTTTCACACCACCGCGCTGTGCTCGCCGACGCGCCAGGCGCTACTGACCGGACGCAACCATCACTCGGTCGGCATGGGCAACATCACCGAGACCGCGACCGCCGCACCCGGCTACACCTCCGTACTGCCGAACACGAAGGCCCCGCTCCCGTTGACGCTGAAACTCAACGGGTACGCCACCGCGCAGTTCGGCAAGTGCCACGAGGTTCCGGTCTGGCAGACCAGCCCAGCCGGACCGTTCACCGCCTGGCCGACCGGCGGCGGAGGATTCGAGTACTTCTACGGCTTCATCGGCGGGGAGAACAACCAGTGGGACCCCGCCCTCTATGAGGGCACCACCCCCATCGAGCCGCCGAAGACACCGGCCGAGGGCTATCACCTCACCGAGGACCTCACCGACAAGGCGATCAACTGGGCGCGCCAACAGAAGGCGCTGCTGCCCGACAAGCCATTCTTCATGTACTTCGCGCCCGGTGCCACCCACGCACCACATCAGGTGCCCCAGGAATGGATCGAGAAGTACAAGGGCAAGTTCGCCCACGGCTGGGACCGCCAGCGCGAGATCACCTTCGAGCAGCAGAAGGAACTCGGCGTCATCGCCGCTGACGCCGTCCTCACCCCACGCGATGCGGAGATACCAGCCTGGGAGGACATGGACCCGGCGCTGCGCCCGGTGCTGGAGCGCGAGATGGAGGTCTACGCGGCGTTCCTGGAGCACACCGACCACCACGTCGGGCGGCTGCTGGACTCGCTCGGGCCGGTGCTCGACGACACGCTGGTGTACCTGATTATCGGCGACAACGGTGCGTCGGCAGAAGGCACCTTGCAGGGCTGCTTCAACGAGATGGCCAACTTCAACGGCATGGCTGACATCGAGACCCCCGAGTTCCTGGCGTCCAAGATCGATGAGTTCGGCGGGGAAGGTTCCTACGGCCACTACGCGGTCGGCTGGGCTTGGGCGATGGACTCCCCGTATCAGTGGACCAAGCAGGTCGCCTCGCACTGGGGTGGCACCCGCAATGGCACCATCGTGCACTGGCCCAACGGAATCGAGGACAAAGGCGGGCAGCGCAACCAGTTTAGTCACGTCATCGATCTCGCACCCACCGTGCTCGAAGCGGCCGGCATTCCAGCGCCGACGATGGTCAACGGCGTCTTACAAAGCCCGTACGAGGGCACCAGCATGCTGTACACCTTCAATGCCGCTGACGCTGCCGAGCGGCACACCACCCAGTACTTCGAAATGTTCTGCAACAGAGGCATTTACCACAAAGGCTGGAGCGCGGTGACCAAACACCGCACGCCGTGGGCGATGGGCGGTCAGGTGATGCCCGCCTTCGACGATGACGTCTGGGAACTCTACGACGGCAACGTGGACTGGACGCAAGCCAACGACCTGTCGAAAGAGTACCCGGACAAACTGCATGAGTTGCAACGGCTTTGGTTGATCGAGGCGGTCAAGTACAACGTGCTCCCGCTTGATGACCGCCAGATTGAACGCATCAACCCGACTACCGCCGGTCGGCCGTCGCTGATCAAGAGCAACAGCCAATTGCTGTTCTCAGGGATGGGCCGCCTCTCTGAGAACAGTGTTGTCGACATCAAGAACAAGTCCTTCGCGGTCACCTCTGAGGTCGAGGTACCCCAGGACGGGGCAGGCGGGGTGATCATCGCCCAGGGTGGCCGCTTTGGCGGTTGGAGTCTCTACGCCAAGGATGGCCACGCCAAGTTCCACTACAACGTGCTGGGCATCAAGTCATTCAGCATCGACGCGACCGCCCCCATCCCGGCAGGCACCACGCAGGTGCGCATGGAGTTCGCCTATGACGGCGGCGGCATGGGCAAGGGGGGAGAGGTCACCCTCTACTACGACGGCGCAGAGGTTGGTCGAGGCCGCGTCGAGCAGACCCAGGGCTTCATCTTCTCCGCCGACGAAACCACCGACGTCGGCTACGAATCCGGCACCACCGTCAGCCCGGACTACACCGCACACACCAGCCGATTCACCGGCAAGATCGAATGGGTACGGATCGACCTCGGTGAGGACGCCAAGGACGCCGATCACTACATCGACCCCGACGAGAGGTTCCGCATAGCCATGGCTCGGCAGTAGCGTCGCGGCCTCAGAAGTTCTCGAATTGAGGGACTTTCGACACTAGGACGCTTCCCGCTCAGGGCGCATTCTTGCCGTGACAGTGCTTGCTGAGGGCGCTGGGAGGTGGGTGAGTCAACCATGGCGTCGATGTCTCGGCGGGCGGTGCTTGCCACGCTCGGTGCGGGCGGCGTCGCACTGGCGTTGGGGTACGTCATTCGCGGCTTCGGCCAGCCTGCGCCCCCAATCGAGTTCGGCGACGGCGGCGGTGACGACGGCATGATGGGCTCCGGAATGATGGGCTCCGGAATGATGGGCTCCGGAATGATGGGCAACGCCGGACCCGCCGACATGCGCCTCTACATGGATATGTTCAACCGGCACAACGAAATCACCAGGGTGGTCGAGGAGATGCCCGGCGGGGTCCGCACGACCACGCAATCCAGTTCACCCGAGCTGGCCGCACAACTCAAGGCCCATGTGTCGAGCATGTACTCCCGTCTCGACCAGAACGCCGAGGTCACCTGCAGGAGCCAGACGCTGCCGACGCTCTTCCGGAATTCCCGCGGCTACCGCCGCCGGCTCACCTTCACGCCCACCGGTGTCATCGCCGAGGAAACCGCCGACGATCCCGCTCTCACCCAAACGATTCGCGCCCACGCTGCGAGAGGTGAGCGGGTTCGTGAACGAGGGCATGCAAGCGATGATGGGACCGCGCTAGAGCCGCCTACCCGCAGCAGTTGGGATCAAGAACCGAGCACAGCGCCACCAACGACTCACGGCGTGCACGATGGAAGACATTCATGCCGCGCCGCTCCGACTCCACGAACCCGGCCCGCCGCAACTGCGACAGGTGATGGCTGACCGTCGATTCCGACACGTCGACCGCCGCGGCAAGGTCGCAACTGCACTCCTCGCCGGCCGGGCTGCTGAACAGTAACGAGACCAGCTTGACCCGCACCGGGTCGGCCAACGCCTTGAGGCGCAGCGCAATCTCCAACGCCGCCGCGTCGTCGACCGGACCGGCAGCCACGGGCGAGCAACATACGGGGGCGGACATGTCCACGACGGGCAACGTCTTCGGCATGGCCACCATGTTGCCACACGATATTGACATATATCGAAGAGGTGGCATCATGTGTCGTATCCGACGAGTTCGACATAAGTCACATAGGTAGGAGGTCGTGATGGCCCGCACGCAGCTCGCGCTGAACGTCGACAATCTCGATGAGGCGGTCACGTTCTACTCCAAGCTTTTCAACACGCCGCCCGCCAAGGTCAAGCCGGGCTATGCCAACTTCGCCGTCGCCGAACCTCCGTTGAAGTTGGTGCTGATCGAGAACCGTGGCCACGGCGGGACTCTCAACCATCTCGGCGTCGAAGTCGAAGACAGCGACGCCGTGCACGACGAGATCGCCCGCCTGACCGATGAAGGCATCTTCACCGAAGAGGAGATCGGGACAACCTGCTGCTTCGCTACGCAAGACAAGGTGTGGGTGACGGGTCCCGCCGGGGAGAAGTGGGAAATCTACACCGTGCTCGCCGACTCCGAGACATTCGGCACGGCCGCGGCCTCCTCGGATGGGTGCTCGTGCGACTCCTGCGACAGCACAGGCGATTCCGAGCAGGCCGGTGTGGCGTGCTGCTGAGCCAGCCGTGACCGCACGCGCGCCCGCTTCGCAGTTGGCCCGCCGTTTGGTCGCAGAGTTCACGGGTTCGGCGCTGCTCGTCGCGGTCGTGGTCGGCTCCGGCATCGCTGCCGAGACACTGTCACCCGCTGATGTGGGAATCCAGTTGCTGGAGAACTCGCTCGCGACGGCCCTCGGCCTCGGCGTGCTGATCCTGACGTTCGGGCCGGTGTCGGGTGCGCACTTCAATCCGCTTGTTTCCCTGGCAGATTGGCTGCTGGGGAGACGTTCGGGCGCAGGTCTCGACGGGCGGACGGTGTGCCTCTACACCCTGGTGCAGGTGCCGGGCGCCATCGTCGGGGCACTGTTGGCCAACGCGATGTTCGATCGTCCGGTGCTGGAAGTGGCCACCAGAGAACGGGTTTCCAGCGGCCACGTCCTTGGCGAGATCGTCGCCACGGCTGGACTGATCGCCGTCATCTTCGCTCTGGCCCGAACCGGACGCGCGGGCGTCTCGGCAGCGGCCGTGGGTGCCTACATCGGCGCGGCCTACTGGTTCACCAGTTCCACATCGTTCGCCAACCCCGCCGTCACCGTGGGCCGGATGTTCTCCGACACCTTCGCAGGCATCGCCCCAATGTCTGTGGCGCCGTTCATCGCCGCACAGATCGTCGGCGCGATGGTCGGCCTCGCCGTCACCGTCTACCTCTATCCCGATGCCGGCCGCACCGCAGACCAGGTCGTCATCGCGCACCCCGCCTCTGCCGCACCGAACACGTCACCCACGGAGCCGACATGACCAAACCTGCTGTCCTCTTCCTCTGTACCCACAACGCCGGCCGATCCCAAATGGCCATGGGCTTCTTCAGGCACCTCGCCGCAGATCAGGCGACCGTCTACTCGGGCGGTTCTGAACCAGCCGCCGAGGTGAACCCCGCAGCCGTCGCGGCAATGGCCGAAAAGGGCATCGACATCGCGACCGAACAGCCCAAACGCTGGACACCCGACATGCTCGAAGCGGTTGACGTGGTGGTCACCATGGGATGCGGCGACGCCTGCCCCGTCCTGCCCGGGCGCCGATACGACGAATGGGTACTGCCTGACCCGGCCGGTAAATCCTTGGATGCTGTTCGACCCGTCCGGGACGAAATCGAGCAGCGCGTGCGGAAGCTGTTGACAGAACTCGGGGTCGACGCCCAGGACCGTGGCGGGCGCGAGTGAAGACCGATCCCGCGTCCCGCGGTTCAGGGCGGCGGTGGCGGCGCGTCGGCAGGCGGCGGTAGCGGCCCCGGTGGTGGGGGCCCCGGTGGCGGCAGAGGAGGCGGTAGCGGTGGCGGTGCCTCGACGGGCGGTGGAGGCCCCGGTGGCGGTAAGTGGCGGATGGTGGCGGCGGCGGAGGAGCCGGAGCCGGCAACGTGATCGGCGGCAGCCCCGGGATGTTGATGATGTTGACATCCGGGGGCGGTGGCGGCGGCGGAGCCGCGGGTGGTGGCGGCGGCGGGCCGGGCCAGGGTCATACCGAGGAGTCGGCGGCCAATACACCGGTGCCGGGGCGATCCCGTTGCTCGTGTTGATCGCGATGATCGAACCGGGGATCGTTCGACCCTTCGGCGTGGTGCCGACGACGGCGCCTCTCGATGAGTAACTGTTGATCGGTGTGGGTTTGTCGGCAACCTGGAAACCGGCGTCCTGCAGGCGTTTACGCGCCGCGTCGAGCTTGAGGCCGGTCACGCTGGGCACTTCGCTGCCCGGACCGCCCGTGACATAACGTGGATCGGTGGGGGGCAACTTCACCGGACCGAAGTCGTCGGCGATCGGGTCCATCGCCAAGAACCAGGTGCGCGCCGGCTCCTTGCCGCCGTACAGGTCGCCGTTGGCGCACCTGCGCAGCGGGAACGAACACAGACCGGAGGGTTTGGGAGTGTCGTCGAAGATGTAGTTCGCGGCCGCGTACTGGTTGGTGAAACCCAGGAATGCCGACGACCGATGGGACTCGGTGGTTCCGGTCTTGCCCGACATCGGCAGGCTCCAGCCGACGGAGCCGGCCGAACCGGCGGCGGTTCCGTTGATGGAGTCCTTGCCCAGTGCGTTGGCCAGCGTGTTGGCCAGCCCCTCGGGAACCACTTGTTCACAGGTCGCCGTCGTGACGGCCACCTCGCGGCCATGGCGGTCGAAGACCTTGTCGATGGGGCTCGGCGGGCACCACATGCCGCCCGATGCCAGCGTCGCGGCCACGTTGGACAGCTCAAGCGCATTGAGTTCGAACGGGCCGAGCGTGAAGGAGCCGAGGTTCTGCTGCTTGGCGAAGTCCGCGATGCTGCCGTTGTTGTCGGGATCGTAGGCGCGGGCCGTGCCCGGCTCGGCGTACGACCGCAGCCCCAGCTTGACCGCCATGTCCACCGCCCGCGGCACACCGACTTGCTGAATCAGCTTGGCGAAGGCGGTGTTCGGCGACTGCGCCAGCGCGTCGGTGACGCTCATGGGACTCCGATAGCCGCCGGCGTTCTTGACGCACCAGGTGCGCGGCGGACACCCGGGGGTGTTGCTGCTGCCCAGCCCCGCGCCCTCGAACTTCTGCGGGACGTCGAGTTGAGCGTTGATACCCATCCCCATGTCGAGCGCTGCCGCGGTGGTGAAGATCTTGAAGATCGAGCCGGCACCGTCACCGACAGCGGTGAAGGGCTGCGGCTGTACCGTCTGGCCCGCGTCGAGGTCGAGACCGTACGTGCGGTTGTCCGCCATCGCCAGCACGCGGTGCGCGTCTTTGCCGGGCCTGATCACACTCATCACGCTCGCGACGCCCTTCTGCGTGGGCTTCGCGACGGCGTCGACCGCCTGTTTCACGGAATCCTGCACCTTCGGGTCGAGGGTGGTGCGGATCAGATAGCCGTTGCGCGCCACCTCGTCCTTGTCGATTCCCGCGCGCGCGAGGTAGGACAGCACGTAATCGCAGAAGAAGGCGCGATCGCCAGCGGCGATGCAGCCCTGCTGCAGGGGTTTGGCCCGAGGCAGAACGCCCAGCGGCTGCGCCTTGGCGGCACGGAGTTCGTCGGCGCGGTCGGGCAGGTTCTCGATCATGGTGTCGAGCACCAGGTTGCGTCGCGCCAAGGCCCCTTCGGGGTTGGTGTAGGGATTGAGCGCGCTCGAGGACTGCACCATCCCGGCCAGCAGCGCCGCCTGATGCCATTCGAGCTGCGCTGCGTCGACGCCGAAGTAGGTCTTCGCCGCTTCCTGCACGCCGTAGCTGCCGTTGCCGAACGGCACCAGGTTCAGATAGCGAGTCAGGATCTCCGGTTTGGAGAGCACCTTGTCGAGCTCGAGCGCCATGCGGATCTCGCGCAGCTTGCGCGCCGGCGTGGTCTCCACCGCCGCCCGCCGCTCCGCGTCCGTCTGGGCGTTCACCAGGAGGTTGTAGTTCTTGACGTACTGCTGCTCGATCGTCGAACCGCCCCGGGTGTCGTCCGAACCTCGCAGAAAGCCGGCCAGCCCGGTCAGGGTGCCTTGCACATCCACGCCGTTGTGCTCGCCGAAACGCCTGTCCTCGATCGAGACGATCGCCAGTTTCATCGTGTCGGCGATCTTTTCGCCGGGCACCTCCCAGCGACGCTGCGTGAAAAGCCACGCGATCGGGTTCCCGGCGGCGTCCACCATCGTCGAGACGATCGGCACCTCGCCCTCCACGAGCTGAGCCGAGTCCTGGGCCACCACTTCCGAGAGCCGGTTGGCCACCACACCGGCGCCACCGACAATCGGAAGCATCAACGCTGCCGCGAGCACGCCGCCCAGCAAGCAGTGCAGCATCAGCTTGGCCACGGTCGCCACCGCCGCCGGGCGCTGATCTGACATGCCGATAGCCTAGGACGCACCTGACGAGCCGGTGCCTCGTTGCGCAACGAGAATTCTGGTCCGGGGGAGGTATCTCTGCGCGGACCACGGCGGCCGACCAGACGGCACTCGGTGGTGATGTGGCAATGGCGTGGTCGCAAGCAGATCGACGGGCTTCGCGCGAGAGAGTTGTCCCCGCCGGACCGATCGAGAGAACATCTGCATGTCGAGACGGCGACGGTTGCCGCCGTCGCCGGGCGCAAGTTGCTCGAATATGTGCCTTGGCACCAGGGATCGCTCTGAACGGGCACGACTCCTTCGGTGTGGGCCCGCTTCTTGGCGCGGGTTTGTTGCTAGCCTCCTGCCATGACCCTGGGCTGGCCGTCCACGCGGAGGTTCTGGGTTTACGTGCTCCTTCTGGCGTCCGGTCTCGTGGTCGTCTTCGTGTGGTTCATTCCCCAGATCAGCAAGGCAAATCAGAAAGCGCCGGTCCACATGGAGGTCGGGTTCAGTCGCCCGTGCGCTGACAGCGCGCTCGAACCACCGAACTACGGCAGCCGTGAGGCGGTGCGCTACTGCTCCAACTGAGGCACCGCGCCAGGCTCGTCGGGCCGCGTCTCGCGGAGCGCCCCGACGGAGTCCCCGGCAAAGGCGGTCAGGCCTTGGTTCCCACGGTGATGAGGTCCGACACGAACTGCGTCCACAGCGGCCGATTCACCCGGTGCTGCTCGCCGACGGTGAACCCTGCGCCCTCGAACAGCGCGCGCATTTCCCGGGGCGACGGGTTGTGCGCCGGGTTGAACCGGTCGACCGTCAGTTTCGACAACAGGAAGGGTTGCCGCGGGCTGATGGTGGCGACGGCCGCAATGCCGCCGGGCTTGAGTGCGCGGTGGAAATCGCGCAGCGCGGCGGGCTGGTCGAAGAAGTGAAATGCCGACGTCGTCACCACAGCGTCGAGCGCACCGTCGTCGAACGGCAACTGCTCGGCCGGGACCGGTCAGCCACTGCACCGCCGTCGAGCGCGCCTTGGCCTGTTTGAGCATGCCCTCGGACATGTCCACCCCGTAGACCTGTTCGGGATGTAGTTCGCGTTCAATACGGTCCGCGAGAATGCCGGTGCCGCAAGCGATGTCGGCGACCTTCTGCGAGCCGTGGGCGCGCAGCAGCTCGATGACCTCGTTCTGGGCGGGCCGGTACACCCACTGCTGCAGGAAGGGCAGGTCGTAGGCGGGCGCGGCGAAGCTCCAGAATTTCGTGACCGCCTCGTTGAAGCTGCGTCGCGGCGCCTTTCCCATGTCATGGGTCATACCTTCGACGGTACTAGCTACCGAGGTTCACTAACGGAAGGAGCCGGTGCCGCCGTCGACGTGGATCGTCTGGCCCGTGATGAAGGTGGCGTCATCGCCGAGGAGAAATGCGACCAGCGCGCCCACGTCGGTGCGGACGTCGCCGATGCGTTTCATCGGCACTTTGCGCAGTGCCTTTGCGTAGTCGTCGGGCGCCATCTCGCGCCAGGCGGCGATGCCGTCCGATGCCGCGAACGGGCAGATGCTGTTGACCCGGATTCCGTCGCGGCCCCATTCCATTGCCGCGACCTTCGAGATGCCGCGGACCGACTCCTTTGCTCCGGCGTAGGCGCCGAACATGGGTTCGCCCGCGGTGCCCGACCCCGAGCCGAAGTTGACGATGGAGCCGCCGCCGGCTTCGAGGAGCGCAGGATATGCCGCCTGCATCAGCAGCAGGGTGGCCCGCGGGCCGATATCGGAGACGAGAGCGAAGTCGTCCAACGAGAGATCGATGAACCGCTTGGGTTCGTTGCTCGCGATCGCGTTGTTGACCAGCCCGTTGAGTCCGCCGAGACGGTCGAGGGCGGTGGCGACGATCTCCGGTGCGGCATCCGGGTCGCGCAGGTCGGCCACCAACTGCTCGGCTGGAAGCCCGGATCCGTGAATTCGCTTGTGGTGGAGGCCAATCGATCAGCTGTCGACGTCGACAAGCAGCACCGACGCGCCTCGTTCCAACAGTGCTGCCGAGACGCCCTTGCCGATTCCGCGGGCGGCGCCGGTGACGATCACGACGTGGCCGCGCAGGGATTCGGGATGCCAGTAGGTCACGGTTCGGCAGGCTAGCACCGCCCGAGTCGGCCGGGATCAGGTGAGCGTTTCGATGCGGGTGGCCAGCAGCGCTGTCCATTCGGTGAGGTAGCGGTCGTCGGGTACGCGTGGCTCGGACTGGTGGAAGAGGCTGGTCGCGAAGCGCGCCCCGAGGATGCTGTTGAGCCCGAGTGCGGCGAGCACGGCGCATTCCTGTCGTGTCAGTGTCGGCGCCCAGGCGGTGATCCAGTCGGCCAGTTCGGCGTTGAGGCCGTCGACGAGCGCCGCGTATGCGGTGTCGAGGCGGGTCGATCGGCCCGCCGGTGTGCGGGCGGCAATCTGTAGTAGCTCGATCTCCTCATCGACGACCGTCAGCAGGTACCGGCCGAGGACGGTGAGTTCGGCCCGAAGGTCGCCGAGCCCGGCGAACAGGGCGCGGTGGCTCGTCGCCCCGAGCTTTGCGGCCCTCCGACATGGCGGGACACCCCGGCCATTCGCGGGCCGCTTTCGGTGCCCACCGTCTTCGCGACCTAGGAGATCGTCAGCCCACCGTCGACGACGATCGTCTGTCCCGCCACGTAGCCACCGGCCGGCGACGCCAGCCACACCGCCGTCGCGGCGAGTTCCGCGGGGTCGCCGGTGCGGCCCAACGGGATCCGGGGCAGCTGGCTG
Source organism: uncultured Actinomycetota bacterium (assembly GCA_963779655.1). GTDB lineage: Bacteria > Actinomycetota > Actinomycetes > Mycobacteriales > Mycobacteriaceae > Mycobacterium. The sequence continues at coordinate 38,669 of CAVZZD010000009.1, forward strand.
TCCAGGTAGCCGGGCTTGTACTCGTCGGTCATCTCCGACTTGAAGAAGCCCGGCGCGATCGCGTTGACGCGAATTCCCTTGCGTCCGCCCCATTGCTGGGCCAGGTCGCGGGTGAGCCCCATGACTCCGGCCTTCGAGGCGCTGTATGCCGCCTGCGGCAGTCCGCCGGTGGTGATGCCGAGGACGCTCGCGATGTTGATGATCGCGCTGCCCGGCTGCATGACCCGTCCGCAGGCCTGCGCCATCCAGTACGAGCCGTTGAGGTTGACGTCGATGACGGAGCGGAATGCGTCGGCGGTCTCCCGGGTGGCGGGTACCGCGGTGCCGACGCCGGCGTTGTTGATCAGGATGTCGACGCGGCCGAAGGCCGCCACGGTGGCGTCGACCAGCGCCTGGCATTGCGCGGGATCGGCGACGTCGGTCTGCACCGTCAGCGCCCGGCGGCCCGCTTGTTCGACCAGTGCCGCGGTGGCCGCCATCTTCTCCACCCGACGGGCGCCCAGCGCCACGTCGGCGCCGGCTTCGGCGAAGGCCTGCGCGAAGGCGACGCCGAGTCCGGAGGACGCGCCGGTGACGATGACGACCTTGTCGTCCAGCCGGAATGAATCGAGAACACTCATGGTTTTCCTCGCTCCTCGACTCGGGTCATGACGGATTCCTCAGTACTTGGCGGGCGATGGCGTACTTGTGCACCTCGGTCGGCCCGTCGTAGAGCCGGAAGGCACGCATGTCGGAGAAGATCATGCCGACGGGCGTCTCGTCGGAAATGCCGATGCCACCGAGGATCTGCACGCAGCGGTCGGCGACCTTGAACAGCTCCTCGGACACGTAGGCCTTCACCATCGAACTCTCGTGCCGGCCCTTGGCTCCCGAGTCGAGCGTCCAGCACGCCCACCAGATCGCCAGCCGGCACTGCTGCAGTGCGATCTCGTTGTCGGCGATCATGAAGCCCACACCCTGGTGCTCGCCGAGCGGCTTGCCGAAAGCCGTCCTGGTGCGGGCATGTTCGATGGCGATCGACTGCGCGCGCGATGCGGCGCCGAGCCAGCGCATGCAGTGCGTCAGGCGCGCGGGAGCCAGCCGCAACTGGGCGTAGCGCAGCGCTTCACCCACCTCGCCGAGCACCGCGGAGGCGGGCAGTCGCAGGTCGTTGAACCGCACCACGCCGTGGCCTTCGACGTAGTTGCGGTCCATGGTGTTCATCACGCGCTCGAGTTCGATGCCCGGAGTCTGGCCGTCGCACAGGAACAGCGTGGGGCCGCCATTTCCGGGAAGGCCCCGGAGTGAGTTCGGCGGCGACGCGCGCCATGATGATCCAGGTCCGTGCGCCGTTGGCCCCGGTGATCAGCCACTTGAGGCCGTTGATCACGTAGTCGGTGCCGTCGAACACGGCCTCGGTGGCCAACTGGTTGGGGTCCGAGCCCGCGCCGTCGGGTTCGGTCATCGCGAACACCGACCGTTGCCGGCCGTCGATCACCGGGACGAGGAACTTCTCCACCTGATCGTCGTTGGCGATCTTGGACAGCAGGAACATGTTGCCCTCGTCGGGGGCGGCGCAGTTCAGGGCGATGGGCCCGAGCGTGGACCAACCCGCCGCTTCGAAGAGCACCGCCTGCTCGATATGCGACGGTTCGCGCCCGCCGAACCGCCGCTGCGCCTGGAACGTCAGCAGCCCGGCGTCGCGGGCCAGTTCGACGAGTTCGGTGCGCAACTCCTCGTTCGGTCCATGCCGGGTCAGCCGAGGGTCGCGTCTCGTACGGCACGATCTTCTCGGCGACGAATGCGCGGATCGTGTCGCGCAGAGCCGCTGTCTCGCCGGGTATCTCGAAGTCGATCACTGCTCTCCCTCAATGAGCGCGTGTGCGCGCTCGAACAGTCGCACGGTGGCGGCGTGTAGATGGTCGCCGATCTCCTTGGGCGCCAGGCCCGCAGCGGCCCGGGCATTGCTGCCCTCCAGGATGATGCCGAGCTTGAAGCAGGCCAGCACCGCGTACCAGTTGATGTTCGACAGGTCGCGGGTGGTGTTCTGCGCGTAGCGATTCACCAGATCATCTGGCGCGCAAAGACCTTCGGCATCCATCAGCGCCTGGCCCAGCACGTCTTCCTGTCCCGGATAGCGCCAGGTGGCCAGCATCCAGCCGAGGTCCAGCAGTGGATCGCCGATGGTGCTCATCTCCCAGTCGACGATGGCGACCAGATCGGGTCCGGTGCGCGAGAACATCACGTTGGCGCCGTGGTAGTCGCCGTGCAGGATGCCCGGCGTCCAGTCGGTGGGCCGGTGTTCGTCGAGCCATTTCGCGACGCCGTCGACGTCTCCGATGTCGGGACCGGGGTAGTTGTCGAAGGCCGAGTAGCCCTCCAGCTCCGAAAGCCACCGGGGCACTTGACGTTCCAGAAATCCGTCCGGCTTTCCGAAACCGCCGAGGCCCACGGCGACATGGTCGACGGCGCCGAGTCGGGCCAGCGCGTCGGCCATCGAGAGGCCCATGTCGAACTGCACCGACCTGTCGGATGCGTGCAGCGCCGGCAGTCCTTCGCCGGCGTTGAACCCGTCGATCGGCTCCATCAGGTAGAACACCGCGTCACCGAGAACCGACGGGTCGTCGCACACCGCGATCAGCCGTGGATGCGGGACATCGGTCCCGGCGAGCGCCGCCAGCACCTGTGTCTCGCGCAGGATCACCTTGTTGCTGATCGGCCGCAGGTGCGCGGGGCCGCGCCGGCACACATACGGCCGCCCGGCGCGCTCGAACCGCAGCATGATGTTCTGGGTGCCTCCGCCGATGGCGGCGACGTTCTCCAGGGGACCCTCACCGAGGCCCTGCACCGACATCCAGGCGGCGATCTTCTCGTGGTCGTCCACGGCGCCTAAACCTACCGGTTGGTTGGGCGGTGTGACGGGGGACCCCGGCGGGAGTGGCGGAAAGTGAGCGCGCCGGGGTCGGCTCCGGCGTTGTGTCATGGCCGCCGATTGTCGCGACCGAACCTGGGCGTTTACGCGGGTTTGTCTGAGCGGGCCTGCAGTCGGGTACCGATGGTGGTGAGCACGCTCCAACTGACCAGCGTGCCCAGGGCGATGGAGAAGATCGCTCCGACGGTGGAACCGAGTGTGGCGACATCGGCAGCACCGCCGGTGGCCGCCTGGCTCAGCGACTCGAAACTCAGCGCCCCGGGGACCAGCGCCCAGAATGCGGCGAGCGCCATCACCATGGCGGTGGGCGCGGTTCTCAGTTGTGCCGCGAGCACCGCGAACGGCAATACCAACGCCGCCCCCAATGCGCCGGCGTGGGCCGGTGACAGGAAGAGTTCGCCGAACTTCTGCCCGAGCAGAGCGACCGCGACGGCCGCGATCAGCCACGCCAGCGATCCGCGCGGCGCCGACAGGTAGATGTAGAGGCCCACGCCGACCACCACGATGGCGGCGTAGAAAGCCCACGGACCCGTCTGCGGCGATGGCTGCTGCGGTGCGACCGGACCGGCGACGGCCATGCCGATCGCGACGCCGAACACCATCAGCATGAGTTGCACGACGCCGTACACCAGGCGGGTCGCGCCGGCGATGATCTCCGAACCCGCCAGTTCCATCGCCCCGACGGTCAGCGCCAGGCCGGGCAGGATGGCCACCAGCGCCGGCGCGATCACCCGCACCAGACCGTCGTTGGCGGCGTCGGCGACGAACCAGGTGGCAAGCATGGTCACGGCCGCCGCAGCCACCGTCGGGACGATGGCGCTCAGCGCCGGGAACGGCCGGGCCGCCGCCACGATGACGCCGACGATCAGGCCGAGGAACTCATGCCCCCACAACGATGCCCACGTGGGGTTGATGATCATGCTGAAGCCGAGCGTGGTGATGACGTAGCCGAGGACGGTGACGACAGGGTTGAACCGGGGTGGCATCCCGCGCGCCTGCACGAGCGCACGGATCGCGTCCTTCGGCGTGACGGCACCGGCCGCGGCCAGTCGGGCGATGTGGTCGACCCGGTCGGCGAGGTTCAGTTGAGTCGTCGCACGCGTCGTCGCGTCGATCTCGTAGGTGTCGGTGCCGAGCTGAAGCAGGAGCACGGTCGGCAGCACGACGACCCGGACGGGCTTGGTGGTGTACCGCCTGGCCACGTTGAGCAGGCGCGTTTGCACCAGTTGCGCGGGTTGGACCACTTCCACCAGCGCGATCCCGAGTTCGCGCAGCATCGCCGCGACGTCGGCGTCGTCGTAGCTGTCCGGCGGAGCCAGCGACGCGGGGATGTCCTCCTGCAGCCCGGACCACCAGTGCCGTATCCGAGTTGTCCACATAGGGGTCTGATTGTGTCGCAGTAGCGTGGTGCGCATGGCCGATCGACCCGCCCGGCTCAGCGATATTCATCAGATCGCGGCCGGTATGCCGCATGTGAAGCGGATCGAGGGGCCCAAGGGCAATGCGATCTACCAGGTCGGCGGCAAGTCGTTCGTGTTCTTCCGGACGCCGCAGCCCGACGCCGTTGATTCCGAAACCGGTGCGAAGTATCCGGACGTGGTGATGGTCTGGGTCGGATCCGAGGAAGACAAGTTGGCGCTGACGCAGGATCCCGGCTCGCCGTTCTTCACCACCGACCGGTTCGACGATCACCCCTCGGTTTTGTTGCGCACCAGTCGAATTGGCGAGATAGGCGTCACCGAGCTGACCGAACTCATCCAGGACGCGTGGCTGTCCCGGGCGTCGGCGCGGCGGGCTCAGGCGTGGCTGGAATCTCCTGTTGCCAAGGCCACCGACCGGTGATCTCCAACTCCAGCGACCAACTCAGGAAGGTTCTGATCACAACGATGCCTGCCAGCACACCGACGCTCTGCAGCGGTTGGCGTGATCGCCACCGTGCGGATGATGTCCGCGGCCACCAGCAATTCGAGCCCGAGCAAGATCGCACGGCCGAGCTGACTCCGGAACAGCTTGTAGGTGTTCGGGGTGCGGCGCAGGAGTCTTCCGATCGTGATACCGGCTGCCAGCACACCGCCAATCGCGATGGCGCCCACGCCTGCGGCATCGATGATCTTGCCGACGGTTTCGATGTTCTCGTAGAAACCCATGGCAGAACGCTAACCGCGGTGCGGGGCAACGCCGGTGGGGCGCGCGGGCGCTACGGACGTTCGTCGGGTTTCGAGGGAACTCCAGTGGTGATCGACGGTGTGACGCCCGAACTTCACCACTTGCCGAGACGGTCTGAACGGAACGGAACGGACACGGCTGTCGTCTATTTCGAGACCAGAGCCGAAGTGGGTGTTGGAGGCGGCGCGGCGATATGGCGCACATCGCTCCTCAATAGTGACACGGTGGTCGTCTGGGTCGTGGGCCACGAAACTGTCTCACTAGTAGATGCCGACGATCATCGCTCAAAGTGCTGATAGTCGAGGGGAGCTCGCCAGTTACCACCCCAGCGCCAACCGCGATCGGTGAAGACGCGCACGGCAGCATCGCCCGCGTGCAGGACTGCGGGGTCTGTGCGGTTGCGGTCGAGGTATGGCGCGGCGTCCTTGGGTTGGAAGGCGCCCGTCCGATCGATGGAGGGGTTGAGCAATGGGTTGAGATCGATGGCTCTACCGAATGCGTGCTGCGACCAGCGGCCTGTACCGGGAATGTCTCGGCAATTGAACGCCGAGGTGTTGTTGTCTTCCATGGACAACTCATCGTCGGCGCCCGGATAGGTGTCCGCCGTGCGGATCTTCTCGATCGGATAGCGGAGTTGACGGAGTTGCTCGAAGATCGCGACGACCTCCGATGCGAGATCTTCATGCACGATCACGTCGCCGCGGTGGGTCTGGCCGTCGAAGCCGATGTAGTTGACGTCAACCCGGCGCAGGTGGCGGGGCTCAACTGGGCATCCGGGATGCCAGCTCGGGCCGAGGTCGGCGGCGCTGACGTGCCGGATCGTCGTGGTGGCGGGCGGCGCCGTCGCGGCAGACGGTGAGGTGCCGGCGACGGACGGTGGCGACGTCGCCGCCTGAGGCGGCGGCAAGGAACTGCATTGCACAAGAACGGCACCAGCCAGTGCCAGCGCGGCGATCCGCCAAGCGCTGACCAATGCCGAGCCCCGACCGCTCGATCTCATCTGAAAAACCGCTGCAAGAGGCGGTTTCGCACGATTTGCCCAGATGTGGCATGGCATCGACGTCGGTGAACAGAAACGTCACCACCTCCGACGGAGCAGCCGCCGGATCAGCGGACACCCACGCAGAATCTCACAGAAGACCGCGCGTACCTCGTCCTTCGGCGGATCCGGCGAGTGCGTCGGCACGGAAGTCCACGTCCGCCCTTGATGACGCGGAGTGCGAACATGTTTCGAGACTCTCGGAACTCGCGTGCCGCCGTCTTCCACGGTGGCGAGGTACGCAGCGAACCCCAGAATCGGGTCAGCATCTCCGCGCCGCGAGCGGGGTCCTCCAGCATCCACCAGTGCCCGAGGCCATCGAGGACCTCAGTACGCGCTCCCGCACGTCGCGCGGCGCGTTCCTTCATCTCCGATGTGCCGACGTACGGGTCTTCGGTGGCCACAATCGACAGACCTGGCCTGCTGGCGGCGTTCTCCAGATTGCCGCTGAGCTCGACGACCGCGGGTTGCGCGGCCGATCGGTACAGTGCCAGGATCGCGCGCCCCATCTCGGGTCCCTGTCCGGCGGCGACGTCGGCGGCGACCGATTCGGAGATGCCCAGTGCGACAAGGGTGGCCGACCGCTCCGCCAGTGGGGCGCCGAGCATCCCCTCGACCAGTTCCTCGCCTGCGCCGGGTGTCTGCCACACCTGTGCCATGTCGTGCCACACGTACTCGGCGTCGAATATTCCGAGGACATCGCTGGCCCAGCTGTGCACCAATTCCGGTTGGTGCATCACCGCATTCAGCACGTGTCCGCCGCCCCAGTTGTGGCCGACGAGATCGATCGGTTCGTCGAAAACACCCAACTCCGTCTCGAGCCAGTCCCGGTAGGCCAGATGGGTCGCCGGGAAGTCGGCGGGCAACGGGGCGCCGAAGCCGGGTGGTGACAGGAGCACGACGTCGTCGCGCCCGAGTTCGGATACCAACGGTCCCCAGATCGCGGCCGTCTCCGGATTGCCGTGCACGAACACCACCGTCATGGCGTCATCGTGACACACCGACCGCGGTCCAATTCTGCGTTGCGGCCGCGGGGTGTGCTCACGGGTCGTCCTCGGGTGGGTGGTCGGGTGGTTGGTGGTCGCGGAGGAGTTCTTCGGGGTGGTGTAGTCGGTTGATTTCCGGTGGGCCGGTGCCGTCGGTCCAGGCCAGGCGGCCGTCGTCGGTGATGTGGGTGGTGTAGGTGCCGTCGGCGGCGGCCCGGTTGGACGGGCCCGCAGGTGAAGAACAGGTTGTCGGCGTCGGTCGGGCCGCCCGCGGCGTAGTCGACGGCGTGGTTCACTTCGCAGTGGTAGCCCGGTTCGGCGCAGTCGGGGTGGGTGCAGCCCCGGTCGCGGGCGTGGCAGAAGATCCGCTGATCCGGGCTGGCCAGCCGTCGCGACCGGCCCAGGTACAGCGGTCGCGCGGAGTGGTTCTCGAACACCGCCAGGTAGTGAATCTGTCCGGCGGCCCGGGTGATGAGGTCGCGCATCGGCAGCACCGATCCGCCGCCGGTGCGCGCCGGCGCCGGCATCGGCAGGCCCGGATCGGCGACCGCCGCGGCCGCCGCCTCCAGATCGGCCAGGGTGGTGGTGGCGATGACGGTGACCGGCAGGCCGCGGTGGCTGCCGAGGCGGCCCGGAGGCCAGCGCGGTCCCCAACCCCCACTCGAACGCGTCGTGCAGGCGCTGCGATTTGGACCGGGTGTCGGTGCCGGCGTCGACGACGGTCTGGTCACTGCCGGGCAGGTGGTGGCCGGGGCGGACGGCGGCGGCGACGGCTTCGAACGCGGCCCGCGCGGTCGGGGTCACGTATCCGGACAGTTTCGACAACCCGTCCACACCCTGGGGGCCCAGGGTCAGGCGGCGCCGGTTCTGCCGGTCGCGGTCGTCGAAGACGCCGTCGGGGTTGAGGGTTTCGGCGATCTTGCGGCCGACCGTCGCCACGAACACCGCATCCTGGGTCGTGGCATGGGTGACCAGGATCTGCTCGGCGGTGTCCCGGTCGGCCGGCGACACATCGCGCGGTAACCGGTCCAGACCCTTGAACGTTTCGCGGATGTGGTCCTCCCCGACCGCACCGGCCTCCACCGCGGCGGCCAGGGCGGGCAACTCCGGGGGCCGCGGCGGCCCGGTCAACGACCGCCGCGGCCGGATCCGGGCGGCGACCTTCATCCGGCGGCGCACCTCGTCGGCGGTGAGGTGCAACCGGGACCGCAGCAGGTCGATCACCTTCACCCCGGGCGGCAGCCCCGGATCATCCGGGCCATCCGGCGGGTCGGCGATCTCCCCGCACACCCGATACGACAGTCCGCGATTCACCCGTTCCTGGGTTTCCAACCGGCCCGCCACCTCGATCCGGAACGCGTTGCCGACCAGATCGGTCGACAATCCCCGCAACCGGGCGTGGGCGGCGTCGATGACCGCCAACTGCGCGCACACCCGGTCCCGGACGATCTCGGGCGGGAGGCTGGACATGACACCAACGCTATTCGAACACCTGTTCTACACAACCCCATCCGGCCACAACTGTGGACAAAACCGCAACTGTGGATAACCGGTGTGCGAGCTCAGCGCACCGGCGAGATGGCCGTCGCGGTGTTGGTGCCGTTGCGCTCCACGGCGCGAATGGTCGCGGCGTCGCCGGCGTGGACCGGCTGCCTGCCCTGACGGGTATCGGTGGTGATGGCATAGGTCTGCGTGAAACCGTCCTCGCTGCGGGCGGTGACCGACGCATCGGAGATGTCGGTGACCGTGCCGGTCTGGGTCAGCTCCGTGCTGTAGCCGCCGTTGCCGTCGGACACGACGAACTCGCCGTGCAGCGCATCGCTCACCCCAGCGCCGGGCCCGCCGAAACCCGGACCGCCGCCGGGACCGCCGGGCGGGCCGCCCCATCCGGGCCCACCACCAGGCCCGCCGCCGGGACCGCCCTGCCCGGAACCACTGTCGGCGGCGTAGATGACGGCTGCCCCGCCGGCGGCGAGTACCGCCGCGATCCCGACGGACGCCAGGGTCTTGTTCCGTGACCAGTGCGCCGGCTCCGTGGGCGGCGCGCCCCAGGTGGGCGAGACGGGGGACGGAGGAGAGGTGGTATCGCTGTCCATGGCGACCACGGTGACGGCGGAGTCTGTGCGTGCGCTGTGTGGCGGATCAGTAACGGATGTGGCCGATTCTTCACAGCCGGCGCATAGGATCGCCACAGGGTCGCCCCATCGGGATCCGAATACTAGGAGTTATGACGTCTGGAGCTGCCGAACGAGTCGTGATGCGCCGTGCCGACGGCAACCCGATCAGCGTGCTCGTCGTCGACGACGAATCGGTGCTGGCCGAGATGGTGTCGATGGCGCTGCGCTACGAAGGCTGGGACATCACCACCGCGGGCGACGGGTCGTCGGCCATCGCTGCGGCGCGCACCGCCAGGCCCGACGTCGTGGTCCTCGACGTGATGTTGCCCGATATGAGCGGCCTGGATGTGCTGCGCCGGCTGCGTGAGCAGAACCCCCGACTGCCCGTGCTGTTGTTGACCGCCAAGGACGCGCTCGAGGACCGGATCGCCGGTCTGACCGCCGGCGGCGACGACTACGTCACCAAGCCGTTCAGCATCGAAGAGGTCGTGTTGCGCCTGCGCGGCCTGTTGCGCCGCACCGGCGTGACCACCGAGGACAGTGGCGCCCAGGTCGTCGTCGGCGACCTCGTCCTCGACGAGGACAGCCATGAGGTCACCCGCGCCGGCGAGGCCATCACCCTGACCTCCACCGAGTTCGAGTTGCTGCGCTTCATGATGCGCAACTCCAAGCGCGTGCTTTCCAAGGCGCAGATCCTCGACCGGGTGTGGAGCTACGACTTCGGTGGCCGGTCCAACATCGTCGAGCTCTACATCTCGTACCTGCGCAAGAAGATCGACAGCGGGCGGGACCCGATGATCCACACCCTGCGAGGGGCGGGGTATGTCCTCAAGCCCGCCGGCTGAGGGGGTGAAAGGGCGCTGGTCGCCCAGCACCTGGTCGCTGCGGTCCCGGCTGCTCATCGGTCAGGTGCTGTTGCTGACACTCGCGTGCCTCGGCATCGGTGCGGTCACCGAACTGGCGTTGCACCAGTACCTCGAGAACCAGCTCGACCTCCAACTGCGCGACGCGGCCCACCGTTCGTCGATGATGTCCGGCAACCCGCCGCCGCCACTGCCGGACGGCTCGCGGCCGATCCGGCGGCCCGGCCCGGGACCCGACTTCCTCGACGCTCCCGCACAACCCGTCGGGATCATCGCCGCCGTCCTCGAATACAACGGCCAGATCAACGCCGGCGTGCTCACCACCTACGGGCAGCGCGCGGCACTGACCCGCACCGCCGAGATGCAGGTAGGCGAGATCGAGCCGTATCACGACGCGGCCACCGTCGACGTCGACGGCCTGGGCAGCTACCGGTTGATGGCCACCTACAACCGGCTCGGCGAGGTGATCGTCACCGGGTTGCCGATGTCGGGGGTCGACGACACCATGCTGCGCGTGCTGCTGATCTTCGTGATCGTCGCCGGGGTGGCGCTGGTGGCGGCGACCACCCTGGGTGTCGTCATCATCCAGCGCGCGCTGATGCCGCTGACCCGGGTCGCGGCGACCGCCACCAAGGTGGCCAACCTGCCGCTGGACCGCGGCGAGGTGGAGCTGCCCGTCCGGGTGCGCGAACGGGACGCCAACCCCAATACCGAAGTGGGACAGATGGGTTCGGCATTGAACCGGATGCTCGACCACATCTCCACCGCGCTGTCGACCCGGCAGGCCAGCGAGACCCGGGTGCGCCAGTTCGTCGCCGACGCCAGCCACGAACTTCGCACCCCGCTCACCGCGATCCGCGGGTACACCGAACTCGCCCAGCGCCACCGTGCGGAGGTGCCCGACGAGGTCGCCCACGCGATGGGCCGGGTGGCCTCAGAGGCCGAGCGGATGACGCACCTCGTCGAGGATCTGCTGCTGCTGGCGCGCCTCGACTCCGGCCGCCCGCTCGAACGTGAACAGGTCGACCTGTCCCAACTGGCCGTCGACGCCCTCTCCGACGCCCACATCGCCGGTCCCGACCACGACTGGAACCTCGATCTGCCCGACGAACCCGTGCTCGTCGAGGGCGACGCCGCCCGGCTGCACCAGGTGCTGACCAACCTGCTGGGCAACGCGCGCGTGCACACCCCGCCGGGCACCGCGGTCACGCTGTCGTTGAGCACCGACGGGCGCGGCGCGCGGCTGACGGTCGCCGACAACGGCCCGGGCCTGCCGCAGGACCTCGAGTCGGAGGTCTTCGAGCGGTTCGCGCGCGGGGACTCGTCGCGGTCCCGCCACAGCGGCAGCACGGGACTGGGCCTGGCCATCGTCGCGGCGGTGGTCCGGGCGCACCACGGCACCATCGACGTGCACAGCGTCCCCGGCGACACCGTGTTCGTCGTCGAATTGCCTTTCACAGCTGGCGCATAGCCCGCGCTCATCGGGGCACCACACTTGCACGCCACCCTGAAAGGGTGACGATCACTGCGGCCCGCCCTGCGCCCAATCCGGTGGCCGACGCCCCGGGCAGCCGGCGGGATCGCCGGGAAGGGCTGGCGCTGATCGCCCTGCTGGCCGGGACCGCGGTGCTCTATCTGTGGAACCTCGGCGCCAGCGGCTGGGCCAACAGTTTCTACGCGGCTGCGGTTCAGGCCGGCTCGCAGAGTTGGACGGCGCTGCTGTTCGGGTCCAGCGATGCCGCCAACGCCATCACCGTCGACAAGACGCCGGCGGCCCTGTGGGTGATGGGGATTTCGGTGCGGCTGTTCGGGTTCAACGCGTGGAGCATGCTGGTGCCGCAGGCGCTGATGGGGGTGGCCGCGGTCGGTGTGCTCTATGCCGCGGTGCGCCGGGTGGCGGGGCCGCGTGCCGCGCTGCTGTCGGGTGTCGTACTGGCACTCACCCCCGCGGCGGCGCTGATGTTCCGGTTCAACAACCCTGACGCCCTGCTGGTGCTGGCACTGCTGGTCGCTGCCTACTGCGTCCTACGCGCGCTCGAGAAGTCCAGCAGCCCTTGGTGGTTGGCCGGGGCCGGGATGGCGCTCGGGGTCGGGTTCCTCGCCAAGATGCTGCAGGCGTTCCTGGTGGCGCCGGTGTTCGCGCTGGTGTTCCTGGTGTGCGCGGACCTGCCGTGGCGAAACCGGGTGCTGCGGCTGCTCGGCGGCGCCGCGGCGCTGGCCGCGTCGACGGGATGGTATCTGGCCCTGGTCGCCCTGTGGCCGGCGCAGTCCCGTCCGTATATCGGTGGCTCACAAACCAATTCGATTCTCGAGTTGGCCCTGGGCTACAACGGGCTGGGCCGGCTGACCGGTGACGAGACCGGCGGCCTGGGCAATATGAACCACGACGTCGGCTGGGGTCGGTTGCTCGGCGGTGAGATGGGTGGCCAGATCGGCTGGCTACTGCCCGCGGCGCTGATCGCCGTGGTGGCCGGCCTGTTCATCGCGGGACGGGCCCCGCGCACCGACCCGCTGCGGGCCGCGTTGCTGCTGTGGGGCGGCTGGCTGGTGGTCACCGCGGCGACGTTCAGCTACATGAACGGCATCGTGCATCCCTACTACACGGTGGCGTTGGCGCCCGCGGTGGCGGCGGCCGTGGGCATCGGTGTCGTCATGCTCTGGGAGCGACGCACCGACGTCCGGGCGGCGACCACGCTGTCGGGCATCGTGCTGATCACTGCGGTGCTCAGTTTCGTTCTGCTGCAGGGAAATTCAGAGTGGTTGCCGTGGCTGCGGTGGGCCGTCCTGGTGGTCGGCGTGGCGGCGGGCCTGCTGTTGACCGTCGTCGGGCGCTGGTCCGCATCGGCCGCGACGGCGTTGGGCGCCGTCGCGGTAGTGGCCGCGCTTGCCGGACCCGCGGCCTACTCGCTGGCCACCGCGGCCACCCCGCATCGTGGGGCCATCCCGTCGGCGGGCCCCGGCTCGGGCTTCGGCGGACCGCCGGGATTCCTCGACGCCAGCCGGCCCGGCGCCGCGCTGACCGCGCTGCTCACTGAGAACGCCACCGACTACACCTGGGTGGCCGCCGCGGTGGGTTCCAACAATGCCGCCGGCTACCAATTGGCCACGGGCGCACCGGTGATGGCGGTCGGCGGCTTCAACGGCACCGACCCCGCGCCGACGCTCGCGCAGTTCCAGGCCGACGTCGCCGACGGCCGCATCCACTACTTCGTCGGCGGCACGATGATGCGGCCCCGCGGCGACGCCAGCTGGTAGCGATGCCGCCCAGCAGATCGCCGACTGGGTCGAGGCCAACTTCGTCGCGCAGACCGTCGGGTCCGGCTCGGACGCCGTGACGATTTACGACGTGTCGGAATGATTCACAGGCCCGGCATAGCAAGGACAAATTCAGGTCCAAACCTGAACCCACAACATGAAGACATGACCATCGCACTCGAACCGAACGACACCGCATCCGCCGGGTTCTCCCGCAACGCGGCCCGCATCGCCGCCGAGCGGGGGGTGCCGGTGCTCGACGTTGTGGTGCCGGTCTACAACGAGCAGGCGGCCCTTGCCGATTCGGTGCGGCGGCTGCACCGGCACCTGGCCGAGCAGTTTCCGTTCACGTTCCGGATCACCATCGCCGACAACGCCAGTGTCGATGCCACACCGGCGATCGCGGCGCGGCTGGCCGACGAGTTCGACGAGGTGCGGGTGCGCCGACTGGAGGAGAAGGGTCGCGGCCGCGCCCTGCACGCGGTGTGGGATGACTCCGACGCCCAGGTGCTGGCCTACATGGACGTCGACCTGTCCACCGATCTCGCCGCGCTGCTCCCGTTGGTGGCACCGCTGATCTCGGGCCACTCCGACGTCGCGATCGGAACCAGGCTGTCCCGCGGCTCCCGCGTGGTCCGCGGGCCCAAGCGTGAGATCATCTCGCGCTGCTACAACCTGATCCTGCGTTCGACGCTGGCGGCCCGGTTCTCCGATGCGCAGTGCGGCTTCAAGGCGATCCGGGCCGACGTCGCCCATGCGCTGTTACCGCACGTGGAGGACACCGGCTGGTTCTTCGACACCGAGTTGCTGGTCCTCGCCGAGCGCAGCGGCCTGCGCATCCACGAGGTGCCGGTCGACTGGGTCGACGACTCCGACAGCCGCGTCGACGTCGTCTCCACCGCCGTCGCCGACCTCAAAGGCGTGGCCCGGCTGCTGAAGGGCTTCGCCTCCGGGGAGATCCCGGTCGGCGCCATCGCGGCGCAGTTCAGCGCGGGCATCAATGCGGCTGCACCGAGATCGCTTCTGCGCCAAGGGGTTCTCTTCGCCGCGATCGGAATCGTCAGCACCGTGGCGTACCTGCTGCTGTTCCTGGCGCTGCGGGGACTCACCGGAGCCCAGGGCGCCAACCTGGTCGCCCTGCTGGTGACTGCGGTCGCCAATACCGCCGCCAACCGCCGCTTCACCTTCGGCGTGCGGGGCCGGACCGGCGTGGCGCGCCACCAGTTCGAGGGCCTGCTGGTGTTCGGCATCGGTCTGGCGTTGACCAGCGGATCGCTTGCGCTGCTGACCGCGGTGGCCGAACCGTCCCGCGTCGTCGAGCTCGTCGTTCTCGTGGCCGCCAACCTGCTGGCCACCGTCGTCCGCTTCGTACTGCTACGCGGCTGGGTGTTCCACCCACGCCGCACCGCCTGACACATCAACTGAAGGACACCGGATCATGACCATCATGGAAGACCGGGCAACCAACCACATCTGGGTTGCCACCGATGAACGCTCCACCCGCCGCGCGCCGCTGCGGAACTGGGTGCTGGGCCCACCCCAAGCACCGCGCTGGGAGCGCCCCGGCCTGCTCGCCCTGCTGGTCGGCACCGCAGTGCTGTACCTGTGGCGGCTGGGATCGCTCGGCTGGGCCAACGAGTTCTACGCCGCCGCCGTGCAGGCCGGCACGCAGAGCTGGAAGGCGCTGCTGTTCGGCTCGCTGGACGCCGGCAACGCGATCACGGTGGACAAGCCGCCGGCCGCGATGTGGGTGATGGGCCTGTCGGGCCGGCTGTTCGGGTTCAACTCCTGGAGCATGCTGGCGCCGCAGGCGCTGATGGGCGTTGCGGCGGTGGCGCTGCTGTATGCCGCGGTGCGCCGTACCAGTGGCCCGGGTGCGGGTCTGCTGGCGGGCTCCGCCCTGGCGCTGACGCCCGTGGCGGCGTTGATGTTCCGGTTCAACAACCCCGACGCCCTCCTGGTGCTGCTGCTGGTGGCCGCCGGCTACTGCGTGGTGCGGGCGTTGCAGAGCGCACACTCCACCCGCTGGATCGCGCTGTCGGGCACCGCAATCGGCTTCGCCTTCCTGGCCAAGCTGCTGCAGGCATTCCTGGTGCTGCCGGCGCTGGGCCTGGTGGTTCTCGTCGCGATGCCGGGCAGCTTCTGGAAGCGGCTGCGCGATCTTCTCGTCGGGCTGGTCGCCGTCGTGGTCTCGGCTGGGTGGTTCGTGGCACTGGTCAGCCTGTGGCCCGCGGACTCGCGGCCCTACATCGGCGGTTCCACCGA
Organism: uncultured Actinomycetota bacterium; assembly: GCA_963779655.1. Classification (GTDB taxonomy): domain Bacteria; phylum Actinomycetota; class Actinomycetes; order Mycobacteriales; family Mycobacteriaceae; genus Mycobacterium. The sequence continues at coordinate 54,271 of CAVZZD010000009.1, forward strand.
CAACAGCCTGTTGGAGCTGGCGCTGGGCTACAACGGCCTGGGCCGCGTCCTGGGCGGCGACGGCAACCCGACCAACGGTTCCGGCGGACCCGGCGGTGGCGGTGGCCCTGGCGGTTCGATGTTCGGCGGCAGTGCCGGCATCACCCGGATGTTCGGCGAGTCGATGGGCACCGAGATCTCCTGGCTGCTGCCGGCCGCGCTCATCGGCCTGATCGCCGGACTGTGGTTCACCCGGCGTGAGCCGCGCACCAGCCCCACCCGGGCGGGCCTGCTGCTGTGGGGTGGCTGGACGGTGGTGACGACCGTGGTGTTCAGCTTTATGAAGGGCATCATGCACCCCTACTACACGATCGCCCTGGCTCCCGGAGTTGCCGCCGTGGCCGCCATCGCGGTGGCTGAACTCTGGCGCGGCCGGCAGTACGTCGGCCCCCGCATCTGGCTGGGCCTGATGCTGGCCGCCACCGGTGTGTGGAACTTCGCTGCTGCTCAACCGGACACCCGACTGGCAGCCGTGGCTGCGGTGGACGGTGCTGGTCGGCGCGATACTGGTGGCCGCGGTGCTGATCGTCGGCGGACATCAACTGGGTCGCTACACCGCGGTGCTGGCGATGGCGGGGCTGCTGTTCGGTCTGGGCGCGACGGCGGCCTACACCGTCCAGACGGTGGCAGGTTCGCACGGCGGCGGCATCCCGACCTCGGGGCCCGTGCGCCCCGGTGACCACGGCTTCGGCGGACCCGGTGGCTTCGGCGGGCCCGGCGGGCAGAACCAGTCCACCGAGCAGCTGCAGGCGATGCTGAAGGCGACCGACAACCGTTGGGCCGCAGCCGCTGTCGGCTCGCATCAGGCGGGCGGCCTGGAACTGTCCACCGGCACCTCCATCATGGCCGTCGGCGGATTCAACGGCGGTGACCCCGCTCCGACGCTGGCGCAGTTCCAGCAGTACGTCCACGACGGGCAGGTCCGCTACTTCCTGGTCAACGACGGGACGGGGCTGGGGCGGCGGCCGCGACGCCGACTCGTCGGGCAGCCAGATCACCGAGTGGGTCAAGGCGAACTTCGATGCCCAGACGGTCGACGGCACCACGGTCTACGACCTGCGGGGCTGACCGCCGCGAGCGACGTTCCGACGCAATCGGTTCCGGCATTATCCGTTGTCGGCGAGTCGGGCGGTGGCACGCTGATTTGTATGAAGCAGAATCCGCCCACCGCGGTCATCGAAGCCGCGCATGCCCAGCAGCAGCGGTTCGCTGCCGTTCGACGACACCGCCGATTTCGACGACGCCGACCGGGGGTTCCTCGGCGCATTGAGTCCGTGTGTGGTCAAGGCCGCCGACGGTCGGGTCGTCTGGGACAACGACGGCTACGCGTTCCTGGCCGGCGAGCCACCCACCTCGGTGCACCCGAGCCTGTGGCGGCAGTCGCAGTTGTGCGCCAAGCAAGGTCTGTACGAAGTCGTCGAAGGCATCTACCAGGTGCGCGGCCTGGATCTGTCCAACATCAGCTTCATCGAGGGCGACACCGGGATCATCGTCATCGACCCATTGGTGTCCACGGAGACGGCGTCCGCCGCCCTGGCGCTCTATCGCACACACCGCGGGGAGCGCCCCGTCGTCGCGGTGATCTACACCCACAGCCATGTCGACCATTTCGGTGGCGTGCTCGGTGTCACGTCGCAGGCCGACGTCGACGCGGGCAAGGTCGCGGTGCTGGCGCCGGAAGGGTTCACCGAACACGCTGTCCAGGAGAACGTCTACGCCGGTACCGCGATGGCGCGGCGGGCCGGGTACATGTACGGCGCCGCACTCGACCGTGGCCCGCAGGGACAGGTGGGGTGTGGGCTGGGTCAGACGCCGTCCACGGGCGAGGTGGCGATCATCGTGCCCACCATCGATATCACCACCACCGGTGAGAAGCACACCATCGACGGCGTCGAGATCGAGTTCCAGATGGCGCCCGGCACCGAGGCGCCCGCCGAGATGCACTTCTATTTCCCTCGCTACAAAGCGTTGTGCATGGCCGAGAACGCCACCCACAACCTGCACAACCTGCTGACACTGCGCGGTGCCCTGGTACGCGACCCGCACGGGTGGGCGGGCTATCTCACCGAGGCCATCGACACGTTCGTCGATCGCGCAGACGTCGTGTTCGCGTCGCATCACTGGCCCACCTGGGGCCGCGAGAACATCGTCGAATACCTGGCGCTGCAACGTGATCTGTATGCCTACCTGCATGACCAGACGCTTCGTCAGCTCAACCAGGGCTACACCGGAATCGAGATCGCCGAGAACTTCCAGATGCCGCCCGCATTGGAGAAGGCCTGGCATACCCACGGCTACTACGGCTCGGTCAGCCACAATGTCAAGGCCGTCTACCAGCGTTACATGGGTTGGTTCGACGGAAACCCCGGCCGGTTGTGGGCGCACCCGCCAGAAGCCATCGGTCCGCGGTATGTCGAAGCCATCGGTGGCATCGATCGCGTCGTCGAGATCGCGCAGGCCGCCTTCGATGACGGCGATTATCGTTGGGCAGCAACACTTTTGGACCACGCGATGTTCACCGACGAGAAGCACGCCGGCGCCAGGGAACTCTACGTCGAAACCCTGCAGCAGCTGGCCTACGGCGCCGAGAACGCGACCGTGGCGCAACTTCTTCCTCGCCGGTGCCACCGAGTTGGCCGACGGCAACTTCGGTAGCCCTACCCAAAGCTCATCTCCGACGCTGATGTCGCAGCTCACCCCCGAACAGATCTTCGATGCGCTGGCGATCAGCGTGAACGGGCCGAAAGCATGGGATCTCGATCTGGCCCTTGATGTTTCGTTCACGGACCTGGCGGCCAACTACCGGCTGACGTTGCGCAACGGGGTCCTGGTCCACCGAAAGGTTTCCGCGGACCCCACGACGGCCGGCGCGACTGTGACGGTGGACGCCAAGGCTCGGCTACTGGCTTTGGCGGCGGGCGATTCGACGTCGCCGGGGCTGCAGATCGGCGGTGACCCTCAGGTGCTGCAGCAGTTGGTGGGTGTGCTCGACAAGGCGGATCCCGGGTTCAACATCATCACTCCGTGACGGTGGCGGGCGGCGCACTCTTCCGGGCGCTCTCACGCACGACCTTGTGCACGAAGCCCAGTTTGGCGACCACCGGCGGTGGGGATCTCGAACGGGTACAACGGCGGTTTCCCCATCGAGGTGTTGATCCGGTTGAAGAACGTCGACATCCATTTCCAGTCGTAGAGGAGACGTTCGATCGGGGCTTCGTCGTAGGACTCCAGCGGCGCCACATCGCGCGGGGCGCTGAACCGTACCCGGTCGGCGTGCAGCACCATCCCGGCCTCGCGGGCGGTGTCGATGGTGTCGGTGATGTGCAGGTAGTGCGCGAAGCATTCGGCGAAGTCCTCCCACGGGTGCATGGTGGCGTACTCGCTGATGAACGACGCCTGCCAGTCGTCGGGAGCGCCGAACTTGTAGTGCCGGTCGATCCCGTCGGCGTAGCTGGCGCGTTCGTCGCCGAACAGTGCCCGGCACTCGTCGAGGTAGCGCTGCGCGCCGGGACCGTTCTCCACGAGGATGTTCTGGTAGTAGTGGCCGACCTCGTGGCGGAAGTGGCCCAGCATGGTGCGGTAGGGCTCACCGAGGCGGACCCGCAACTGTTCGCGATAGGCGTCCAGGGTTTCGACGACGTCGATCGTGATGACTCCGTCGGCGTGGCCGATGATCACCTTCTTGCCGGTGGTGTAACTGGACAGCAGGTCGAACGCCAGTCCGCCGTCCTGCTGCCACCACGGGTCGATAGGCAGGGCGAGATCGTCGAGCTGATACACCAGCCGGCGCAGTGCCTCCCCGGTCGTGACCAGCTTCTCGCGCGCAAGGGTGTCATCGGGGGCGGGTTCGCGGCGGATCAGCGAATGGGCCCGGCAGCGGCCACGGGCGTAGGCCTCCGAATCCTCGAGCGCGAGCCAGTTGCAGTTCAGCGTCGACCGCTGAGTGCAGCGCACCCAGCGTTGCCCGTCGATCGTCGCGGCATCGCCGTCGGTGACCACCATCGACTTGGTCGGCGGGTGTAGACCGACGTGGGCCTGGCAGGTGGGGCATTGGGGGCTTTCGAACGAGATGAAGCCATGGCACACCGGACAGGCGAACGCACGCATGGGCCATATGGTTGCACGGGCGAAACAGATCCGGAGGAGCCATATGCAACTGCTTCTGGTCCGGCACGCGCTGCCGCACCGCAGCGAGCACGGGCAGGGCTCGGACCCTGAGCTGTCCGATGTCGGCATCCAACAGGCCGGGCGGCTGCCTGCGGCGCTGGCCCGGTATCCGCTGGCCCGGCTGGTCAGCAGCCCGCAGCGGCGCGCCGTGCAAACCGCTCAACCGGTGGCCGCGGCGCTCGGGTTGGGGGTCGACATCGACGATCGGCTCGCCGAGTACGACCGCGAACTGGCCGGTTACGTGCCGATCGAGCACTTGCGGACGGAGCGACCGCAGGACTGGGCGCGGATGGCCGAGGGTCATCTGCCGGCCGGGGTCGACGAGGACGCGTTCCGGGCGCGGATCGGCGCGGCCGTCGCCGACGTCGTCGCGGCCGCCGACCATGACCAGACCGTCGCGGTATTCAGCCACGGCGGGGTGATCAACGTCCTTCTGCACGAGATCCTCGGCACTCGGCGGATGCTGTCGTTCCCCATCGACTACGTGTCGGTGACGCGCCTGCTGTTCTCGAGGACGGGTGAGGCCACCGTCGTGGCAACCAACGGCACCGATCACGTGTGGGACCTGCTGCCGCGCAACAACCGCTGGTAGCATTCGCGGAATCTCGCGCGAGTGTGCGTGGCGGTACACGGACACGCCGGCATTCGCGTACTTCTATGCACCCTCGACCCGGATCAGGGGAGTGATAGACAGAGCGGGTGACATCACCGGACGGCCTGGACCTGACCGCGCTGGACCGCCACCTGCGGGCAGTGGGCATCCCGCGCGACGGGTGAACTGCGCGCGGAACTGATCTCTGGCGGGCGGTCCAACCTCACGTTCCTGGTGCGCGACGACGCGTCGAAATGGGTGCTGCGCCGGCCGCCGTTGCACGGGCTGACACCGTCGGCACACGACATGGCCCGCGAATACCGGGTGGTCGCCGCGCTGGAGGACAGTCCGGTACCGGTTGCGCGAGCGGTCACGATGCGCGACGACGATTCGGTGCTCGGCGCGCCGTTCCAGATGGTGGAGTACGTGCCGGGCCGGGTGGTCCGCTACGCCGACGAACTGGCGGCGCTCGGTGATCGGCAGACCATCAGCGGCTGTGTCGACGCGCTGATCCGGGTGCTGGCCGACCTGCACGCGATCGATCCGGCAGCCGTCGGGCTGGCCGACTTCGGCAGACCCGACGGCTACCTGGAGCGGCAGGTCCGGCGGTGGGGATCGCAGTGGGACCTGGTGCGCCTTGATGACGACCCGCGCGACGCCGACGTCAGACGACTGCACGCCGGGCTCGGCGACGCGCTTCCGCCGCAGAGCCGCAGTTCGATCGTGCACGGCGACTACCGCATCGACAACACGATGCTGGATGCCACGGACGCCAAAACCGTTCGTGCCGTGCTGGATTGGGAGATGTCGACGCTGGGTGACCCGCTGTCCGACGCGGCCCTGATGTGCGTGTACCGCAGCCCGATGTTCGACCTGGTGCACGTGAACGCCGCGTGGTCCTCACCGCTGATGCCGTCCGCCGACGAGTTGGCGCAGCGCTATTCGCAGGCGTCCGGACAACCGCTGGCGCACTGGGACTTCTACCTGGCGCTGGCGTATTTCAAGGTGGCGATCATCGCCGCCGGCATCCACTACCGCGCCCGGCAGGGCAGCGGCGCCGCCGACGCACACCAGGTCGGTGAGGCCGTCGCCCCACTGCTCGCCGCCGGCCTCGAGGCACTAGGGTAGACATCACAGTTTCCCGCGCTCCCGGACCGGGTAGAGACGGGCGTCGGCCCTCAGATTTCCCCAGCAGAAAGCGTGCCTCCATGAAGCGTGACGTCAGTGCCGAATTGGACGTGGACATCACCGCGCCCACCACCGTCGAGTTCCAGATCGCGGTGGCGCCCCAACCCGGCGCCCAGGTGACCGAGCAACTGTCATTCACGTTGGACGGCAAGGAGATTCAAGCAACCGAGATCTCCGGAGAGCACGGCAACCGGATCCACGTATTCGATGCCGGTGTGGGCAACCTCAAGGCCAGTTACTCCGCCACGATCATCGGCCGGACCGACCCGGCCCCGCGCAGGGACATCGATCTGTCCACCTATCTGCGGCCCAGTCGCTACGCCGAGGCCGACAAGTTCTTCGGTTTCGCTGCTACGGAGTTCGGTGACTACACCGACGCCGCGGCGCTGCTGGAGACGGTGTCGTCCTGGGTGGGAACCCGACTGGACTACGTGCCGGGATCGAGCGACCCGATCGACGGAGCGGTCGACACGCTGCTGGCCGGCGCCGGCGTCTGCCGCGACTACGCGCACCTGGTGGTGGCACTGCTGCGCGCGGTGAACGTGCCGGCGCGGTTGGTCGCCGTCTACGCGCCGGGTTGTCAGCCGATGGACTTCCACGCTGTCGCCGAGGCGTTCGTCGACGGCGTGTGGCGGGTAGTGGACGCCACCTGCCTGGCGCCGCGCCAGACCATGGTGCGCATCGCGACCGGACGCGACGCGGCCGACACCGCGTTCCTGGACAACCACAAGGGCGGAATCGTGCTGAACAACTGCACGGTCACCGCGGTCGTCGACGGCGAACTACCCGCCGACTCCGTGGAAGACCTGGTTTCGCTGGGCTAGTGCCCGACGGTGAGATTGTGCTTGGCCGCCCGGCGCAACTGGAACATGCGTACCGCACCGACCGCCACGGTGATCAATCCGCCGGCCACCGCGGCGAACAGGATGGCGACGCCCAAGGGCAGGCTCCAGTGCCAGCCGAGGAACTGGAACGGTGTCGTCGTGGTGTTCTGTGCGATGAAGATCAGCAACACGATCAGGATGAAGAACCCGAGGATGAGTGCCGTCCACATTGCGGCGGCCCTGGTGTACCCCGTCCTCGAGTCGGGTTCCAGCGCAACCGGCGGGACGTCCGGGGGCGGTGGCACGGTCGGATCGGTACTCATACCGCCATCTTTGCCCTTTCCGGCACAGAAGCAAACAACTCGGCGGCGTGTTCACGCTGAGTCAAAGCACGGCGCGGGCCCCTGTACGCCGTTAGGGTCGGACGAATGACCACGCTGCGACACCGCACGCGGAACCGGCTGGCGGCGGCGGTGATGGTTGTCGCGCTGGTGGTATCGGCCTGCGGCAGTTCCAATCCGCTCGGCGGTGGGAGCGCCTCGGGCGACCTGAAATCCGTTGTCGTCGGCTCCGCGGACTTCCCGGAGTCCAAGATCCTCGCCGAGATCTACGCACAGGCGTTGGAGGCCAACGGCTTCACCGTCGGGCGCCAGCTCGGCATCGGCAGCCGCGAGACCTACATCCCTGCCCTGCAGGATCATTCGATCGACCTGATTCCGGAGTACACCGGCAATCTGCTGAAGTACTTCGACCCGAAGGCGGAGGTGACCAGCCCGCCGGACGTCGAGTTGGCGTTGTTCCGCGCGCTTCCGGGTGACCTGTCGATGCTGACGCCGTCTCCGGCGGCCGACGTCGACACCGTCGCCGTCACCGCCGCCACCGCGCAGAAGTGGAACCTCAAGACCATCGGCGATCTCGCACCGCATTCGGCGGAGGTGAAATTCGGTGCGCCGTCGGAGTTCCTGAACCGGGCCGAGGGCCTGCCCGGTCTCAAGGCGAACTACGGGCTCGACGTCTCCGAGCAGAACTTCGTGGCGATCAGCGACGGCGGCGGCCCCGCGACGGTGCGGGCACTCGTCGACGGCACCGTCACCGCGGCCGACATCTTCTCCACCTCGCCGGCCATCCCGCAGAACAACCTCGTGGTGCTGGCCGATCCGAAGAACAACTTTCCGGCCGCCAACGTGGTGCCGGTGGTGAGTTCGCAGAAGAAGTCGAACGACCTCAAGCGCGTGCTGGATGCGGTGTCGGCCAAGCTGACCACCGAGGCCCTGATCGAACTGAACACCGCCGTATCGGGCAACGCGGGGATCGATCCGGACGAAGCCGCCCGGAAGTGGTTGGCCGACAACAGTCTTGACAAACCGATCGGAGGATGAGTGATCGGCTTCGAGGACGTCACCAAGCAGTATCCCGACGGGACCGTCGCCGTCGACCAGCTGAATCTGCAGGTGCCCGAAGGCACGCTGACGGTGTTCGTGGGTCCGTCGGGCTGTGGCAAGACCACCGCGATGCGGATGATCAACCGGATGATCGAGCCGACGTCGGGCACGCTGACCGTCGACGGCAACGACGTCACCAAGGTCGATCCGGTCAAACTGCGCCTCGGCATCGGCTACGTCATCCAGAGCGCCGGGCTGATGCCGCACCAGCGGGTGATCGACAACGTGGCGACCGTGCCGGTGCTGCGCGGTCAGTCCCGCCGCGAAGCACGGCAGGCGGCCTACGGTGTGCTCGAACGCGTCGGCCTCGACCCCAAGCTGGCCACCCGCTACCCGGCGCAGTTGTCCGGCGGTCAGCAGCAGCGCGTCGGGGTGGCGCGGGCGCTCGCCGCGGACCCGCCGATCCTGCTGATGGACGAGCCGTTCAGCGCCGTCGACCCGGTGGTCCGCGACGGGCTGCAGGCCGAGATCCTGCGGCTGCAGGACGAACTGCGTAAGACGGTCGTGTTCGTCACCCACGACATCGACGAGGCCCTCAAACTCGGCGACAAGGTCGCGGTGTTCGGCCCCGGCGGCCGGCTGCAGCAGTACGACCCACCCGCGCGGCTGCTGTCCAACCCGGCCAACGACTTCGTGGCGGGTTTCGTGGGCGCCGACCGCGGCTACCGCGGCCTGCAGTTCCGCCATGCCACCGGGCTGCCGATCCACGAACTGCGCCATGTCGGCGAGGACGGCATCGACGCCCTGAACCTCGGCGCCGACGAGTGGGTGCTGGTCACCAAACCCGACGGGTCGCCGTTTGCGTGGATCAATGCCGAGGGGGTGACGTTGCACCGCGGCGGCGCGTCGCTCTACGACAGCACCATCGCCGGCGGCTCGCTGTTCCCGCCGGACGGCACGCTGCGGCAGGCCCTGGACGCGGCGCTGTCCTCGCCGTCGGGGCTGGGCGTGGCCGTCGACGACGGCAGCAGGTGGCCGGCGGTGTGCGCGCCGACGACGTGCTGGCCGCCCTGGAGCAACAACGTAGGCAACGTCCGAGCGATGGGTGACCCGTGCGCTACCTGCTGACCCATCTCGACGACGCCTGGGCGCTGACGCTGATCCACCTGCGGCTGGCCCTGATTCCGCTGCTGCTCGGGTTGCTCATCGCGGTGCCGCTGGGTGCGCTGGTGCAGCGCACGAGGCTGCTGCGGCGGATCACGACGGTGACCGCCAGCATCATCTTCACCATCCCGTCCCTGGCGCTGTTCGTGGCGCTGCCGTTGATCATTCCGACCCGAATCCTGGACGAGGCCAACGTGATCGTCGCGTTGACGCTCTACACCACGGCGCTGCTGGTGCGTGCCGTGCCGGAGGCGCTGGACGCCGTACCCGCGCACGTGCGTGACGCGGCCACCGCCGTCGGCTACCGGCCGCTGACGAAGATCCTGAAAGTCGAACTGCCGCTGGCCATTCCGGTGCTCATTGCCAGTCTGCGCGTGGTGGCGGTGACCAACATCTCGATGGTCGCGGTGGGTTCTGTCATCGGTATCGGCGGTCTGGGCACCTGGTTCACCGAGGGCTACCAGGCCGACAAGAGCGACCAGATCGTCGCCGGCATCATCGCGATCTTCGTGCTGGCGATCGTCATCGACACGCTGATCATGGCGCTGGGCTGGGCGATCACCCCGTGGGTCCGGGCGACCCGTACGCCCCGGCGGAGCAGAGCGGCGGCGCCGGCGTGAACTTCCTGCAGCAGGCGCTGTCCTACATCTTCACCGCGGCCAACTGGGGCGGTCCCGCGGGCCTCGCCGCCCGGATCCTCGAGCACCTGACGTACACGGCCGTGGCCGTCGTGTTCTCGGCGCTGATCGCGATCCCGCTCGGCATGCTCATCGGGCACACCGGCCGCGGCACGTTCCTCGTCGTCACCGGAGTCAACGCGCTGCGCGCCCTGCCCACGCTCGGCGTGCTGCTGCTCGGCGTGCTGCTGTGGGGGCTGGGCCTGGTGCCGCCGACGGTGGCGCTGATGCTGCTCGGCATCCCGCCGCTACTGGCGGGCACCTACGCCGGCATCGCCAACGTCGACCCGGACATCGTCGATGCGGCCCGCGCGATGGGCATGACCGAATCCCGCATCCTGCTGCGCGTGGAGACGCCCAACGCGATGCCGTTGATCCTGGGCGGTTTGCGCACCGCCACGCTGCAGATCGTCGCCACCGCGACGGTGGCCGCCTACGCCAGCCTCGGCGGTCTGGGCCGCTACCTGATCGACGGCATCAAGGTGCGCCAGTTCCACATCGCCTTGGTGGGCGCCCTGATGGTGACGGCGCTGGCGTTGATCCTGGACGCCGCACTGGCGTTCGCGGTGTGGGCGTCCGTGCCGGGTTCGGGGCGGTTGCGGGGCCGCAGCGTGGCGATGCCGCAACCACTGCTCGGCGACGAGGTGGCGCTGGAATCCCGATCTGTAGTCCACGATCCGGCTGGCGGTCCCCCGCGTGCGGGGGCGGGACGCGGCGGCTGAGTTCCCGACGGACTTCTCATTCCGGTTCCGGGCGGGCCGATCAGTCGCATACGGTAGACGGGTGAGTGCAGCCACCGAACACAAGGAAGGCGCCTGGCCGGCGATCTTGACCTGGCGCGCGCACAATCTGCCACGAATGGAATCGGTGCGGGTCCAGCTGAGTGGCAACCGGATCAAGGCCTACGGCCGGATCGTGTCGGCGGCCACCGAGTCCACCCCGGCGTTCAGCGCCTCTTACGACCTCGTGACCGACGAGACGGGCGGCACGAAGCGCCTGTCCATGTCGGTCACCCTCGCCGAGCGGGAACGCCAGCTCTCCATCGCCCGCGACGAGGAGAACATGTGGCTGGTCCAGGACCACAGCGGCCAGACCTCGCGAGCGACCTATGACGGCGCGATGGATGTGGACGTGGTGTTCAGCCCGTTCTTCAACGCTCTGCCGATCCGGCGCACCGGGCTGTACAAGCGCGCCGATTCGGTGAGCCTGCCGGTGGTCTACGTGTGGCTGCCCGAGCTGACGGTCAAGTCGCAGACCATCAGCTACACGAGCACCGGAGACGATGGCGGCGAGGGCATCAAGCTGGTCTCGCCGGTCGCCGACACCACCATCACCGTCGACAGCGAAGGGTTCATCGTCGATTACCCGGGCCTGGCAGAGCGGATCTGATCACCGCGCCGGCGCGACCCGCCGCGGCCAACTCCTCACGCCAACCCTCCGCGCCGATCGTCACGGTGAGGATGTCGGGCCGGCTGAAGCTGTCGTAGCGGGTGCGGGCCGCATGCCCGGCCTCGACCAGTTCCGCGACGGTATTCCGGTCGGCCAGCCCGGTGCGCGCCTGCGTCAACAGATCGATCGCCCGGTCCAGGACGGTCAGCAGGTCCGCGGTGTTCGCTTCACACATGGCCCGCACCAGATCCGGTGCGGTCGCCGCCACCCGCGTGCCGTCCCGGAACGACCCGGCGGCCAGGGCGAATGCCAGCGGCACCTCACCGGCGGTGATGGCGATCGCTTCGGCGGCCAGGTGCGGCAGGTGGGAGATGGCGGCCGCGGCGGCGTCATGTTCGTCGGTGCGTGCCGGCACGACGAAGGCACCGCAGTCCAGAGCCAGACCCATCACCAGCGACCACACCTCGGGATCGACGTGCTCGTCGACCGAGACCACCCACGCCGTCCCGCGGAACAGGTCGGCGCCGCCGGCCGACCAGCCCGAGTGCGCGGTGCCGGCCATCGGGTGACCTCCGACGAAGCGGTCCAGCAAACCGGCGGCTTTCACCTCGTCGCGGACCGCACCCTTGACGCTGATGACGTCGGTGAGCGGACAGTCGGGCGCGGTCTCGGCGATGTGCTCGAGCATGATGGGCAGCGCAGGCATCGGCACCGCCAGCACGATCAGCGCGCCGGTCGCGGCGGCCCTGCCCAGCACGGCGGGCAGGTCGGTGGACGCATCGAAACCGTCTGCGAGAGCGGCCTGCGCGCTGTCCACCGACCGGTTGTAGCCGAAGACCTCGCGTCCGGCGGCCTTGGCCGCCCGCAGCACCGAACCGCCGATCAGGCCGAGGCCCAGCACGCACACGGGTACTTGTGTCACGGACCAAGGTTGACACATTCACCGCCTGCACCGCCGATTGCGTGGTCAGGCGGTGCGGTGGGTACTAGCGTTAGCGGACATGGGACAGCGGGCCTCGAAGCCGGGAGCACCCGGTGCAGACGGTGAAGCCACCCCGGACGGTTTCGGGGTGGCGGTCGTCCGCGAGGAAGGCAAGTGGCGGTGTACCGCGATGCACCGCGCTGCGCTCTCCAGCCTGACTGCCGCCGAGACTGAGTTGCGTGAACTGAGAAGCGCCGGCGCGGTTTTCGGTCTCATCTATATCGGGGATGACGACTACGACTTCTTCCTCATCGTGCGGCCCGCCCCGGCGGGCACCCGGTTGTTGTTGTCGGACGCCACCGCGGCATTGGATTACGACATCGCCGCCGAGGTGCTGGAGAAGCTGGACGCCGAGATCGACGACGACGACCTCGAGGACGTGGACCCTTTCGAGGAGGGTGACCTCGCGGTCCTGTCGGATATCGGCCTGCACGAGGACGTGCTGGGTGTGATCCTGTCCGACACCGAGCTCTACGCCGACGAGCAGCTGACCCGAATCGCCCGCGAGATGGGTTTCGACGACGAAATGGCGGCGGTGACCGACAAGCTCGATCGGTGATCTCTGACGAGCAGCTGATCCGCGCTGCCCTGGCCGCGGCCGCCGCGGCCGATCCGCGCGACGTGCCGATCGGCGCCGTGGTGGTCGACGCCGCCGGGGTGGAATTGGCGCGGGCGGCCAATGCGCGTGAGGAACGCGGTGATCCCACCGCGCACGCCGAGATCCTGGCGTTGCGTGCGGCCGCCGCGGTGGTCGGCGACGGCTGGCGGTTGGAGGGCGCGACACTGGCGGTCACCGTCGAACCGTGCACGATGTGCGCCGGCGCGCTGGTGCTGGCCCGGGTGTCCCGGCTGGTGTTCGGCGCCTGGGAGCCGAAGACGGGCGCGGTCGGCTCGCTGTGGGACGTCGTTCGTGACCGGCGGCTGACGCACCGGCCGCAGGTGCGCGGCGGGGTGCTCGCCGACGAGTGCGCCGCGCCGTTGGAGGAGTTCTTCGCCCGGCAGCGGGGTTAGACGCCGGCCCCGACGTGCTCCTGGTCCGGATCCGGGTCGGGCTGACGCTGCCGGGCGGGCCGGGAGCGGACATTGAGCGGCCACCAGAACCAGCGGCCCAGCAACGCGGCGATCGACGGCATCATGAACGACCGCACCACCAGGGTGTCGAACAGCAGGCCCAGACCGATGGTGGTGCCGAGCTGACCGATGATGCGAAGGTCGCTGACCACCATCGAGGCCATGGTGAAGGCGAACACCAGGCCCGGCGGTCGTCACGACCGCTGCCGGTGCCGCCCATCGCGCGGATGATGCCGGTTTTCAACCCGCCGTGCATCTCCTCCTTGAGCCGGGACACCAGCAGCAGGTTGTAGTCGGACCCGACCGCCAGCAGGACGATCACCGACATCGGCATCACCATCCAGTGCAGTTGGATGCCCAGGATGTGCTGCCAGATCAGCACCGAGAGTCCGAACGACGCGCCCAGCGACAACACGACCGTGCCCACGATCACCACCGCCGCGATCAGGCTCCGGGTGATCAGCAGCATGATGATGAAAATCAGGCACAGCGAAGCGATTCCGGCGATCAACAGGTCGTACTTCGAACCGTCGTGCCATGTCCTTGAACATCGCTGCGGTGCCGCCCAGGTAGATCGTGGCGTCCTCCAGCGGCGTCCCCTTGACGCGCTTCATCGGCAGCATGCTTGATCGGGTCGATGTGCGCGATGCCTTCCGGGGTAGCCGGGTCACCCTGCGGTGCGAGATGATCATCCGCACCGCCTTGCCGTCCGGGGACAGGAACATCTTCATGCCGCGCTGGAAGTCCGGGTTGTCGAATACCTCCGGCGGCAGGTAGAACGAGTCGTCGTTCTTGGCGTCGTCGAACGCCTTGCCCATCGCGGTCTGCGTTGTCGCTCATCTCGTCCATCTGCGTCGAGCATGCCCGGCCATGGTGCTGTGCATCGTCAGCATCATCGGTCTGCATGTTCTCCATGGTGTCGATCATCGGCGGGAACGTGCTCGAGCATCTGCGGCATCAGCACGTCCATGTCGTCCATGTCGGCGCGATCATCTTGTCCATGCTCGTCGGTCATCGGGTCGACGCCGTCGAGCGATGTCGAACACCGACCGCAACGACCAGCAGATCGGGATGTCGAAGCAGTGCGGTTCCCAGTAGAAGTAGTTGCGGATCGGCCGCAAGAAGTCGTCGAAATCGGCGATGTGGTCGCGCATCTCGTGGACTGTCGCCCTGCATGTCGTCCATGTCGGCGACCATGCTCGTGGGTGGTGCCGGCCATCTGGCTCATCAGCTCGTAGCATCGCGCTGCATGCTGGCGATGGTCCTGCCATCTCCTCGGCCTGCTTCAGCATGTCGTCCATGCGGTTCTTCATGGTAACTGCATGTTCTGCAGCTGACCGGCGCTCTGCATGCTGATCTGGAACGGGATCGAGGTGTGCTCGATCGGGGTGCCCTGCGGGCGGGTGATCGCCTGCACCCGTGCGATCCCGGCGACCTGGAACACGCGCTTGGCGATCTTGTCGATGACCAGGAAGTCGGCCGGGTTGCGCAGGTCGTGGTCGGCTTCGATCAGCAGCAGTTCGGGATCATCCGGGCCTGCGAGAAGTGCCGGTCGGCGGCGGCGAAGCCCTCGTTGGCGGGGATGTCTGCGGGAATGTACTTCCGGTCGTTGTAGCTGGTCTGGTAGCCCGGCAGCGCGAGCAGACCGATCAGAGCGACGCCAGTGACGGCCACCAGGATCGGCCCCGGCCAGCGCACGATCGACGGCGCCGACCCTGCCGCCAGCCGCGGATCCGCATCTGCGCGCTTGGGTTCGAGCAGGCCGAACCGGCTGGCGACGGTGATCACCGCCGGACCCAGGGTCAGCGCCACCGCGACCGACGACCAGCATGCCGACCGCCAGCGGGATACCCAGCGATCTGGAAGTAGGGCAGCCGGGTGAAGTGCAGGCAGAAAATCGCCCCGGCGATGGTCAGGCCCGAGCCCAGGATGACGTGCGCGACACCGCGGAACACGGTGTAGTAGGCCGTTTCGCGATCCTCGCCGGCTGACCGCGGCCTCCTGATAGCGACCGATCAGGAAGATCGCGTAGTCGGTACCGGCGGCGATCGCCAGCGACACCAGCAGGTTGACGGCGAACGTCGACAGCCCGATCGAGGTTGTGATAGCCGAGGAACGCCACGACGCCGCGGGCGGCGGCCAGTTCGAAACACGACCATGACCAGCACGCAGCAGCACGGTGACGATCGACCGGTAGACCAACAACAGCATCGACGAGGATCACCACGAAGGTGACCAGCATCGATCATGCCGCACGGCTTGTCGCCGGCGATGTGCTGATCGGCAGCCAGCGCCGCCGGGCCGGTGACATAGACCGTGCACCCCCGGCGGGGGCTCGCCGAGTCGACGATTTGCGGACCGCCTCGATGGAGTCGTTGGCCACCGCCTGGCCGATGATTGCCGACCAGGTTCAGCTGCACGTAGGCGGCTTTGCCGTCGGCGCTCTGGGCGCCGACCGCGGTCAGCGGGTCGCCCCAGAAGTCCTGGACGTGCTGCACGTGGGCGGTGTCGGCCGTGAGCTTCGTCGACCAACTCGGCGTAGTACGCGTGCGCGGCGTCACCGAGCTCGTGGTCGGCCTCCAGCACGATCATCGCGAGTGCTGTCGGAGTCCGACTCCTCGAAGACGCTGGCCCATCTCGGTCATGGCCTGCATGGAGGGCGCATCGTGCCGGGCTGGCCGACACGGCGTTCTCTTTGCCGACCTCCTCCAGGGAGCGGCACAGGGTGGTGCCAGCGCCGCGACAATAAGCGCCACGCCACCCCAGGATGATCGGCACCGGCGAGCCGGCGAATGGTGCGCGCGATGAACGTGCGGTTCAGAGTGCCCGCCGGCGCTGCTGAACGTCGATCGGCTCATGCGGCCTTCAGCGAGGCAGAACGTGTAGGCGTTGACCTGGTTGGAGATGCGTTCAGCCTTGACCTCCCCGTCCACGGTGATCCGGCAGCCGATGCTGTCACTGTCGCCCTGGGCCATGATGCTTCCCGACCACCGCCGGTAGGGTGGCTGACGATCTCGAGGCGCCACGGCAGCGCGTACGTCCTCGACTGCGTTGCGGTTCGGAGTTGACGTCGAAGTAGCTGATGTCGGCGAATGTGCCGGGTCGGCCCAAGATCTCGTAGATCATGCGCTTGGGATCGGAGACATGGCTGTCGTCGGACATGCTGCCTGCGTACGTCGGCGGTTCATGGGATCCGAACATGCTTCGCAGCCGGGACACGGTGAATCCGCCGACCGCCAGTACCGCAACCAAGACCAGGGGTATCCACGTCCGTCTCAGAACGATGAGAATCTTAGGGTACCCTTCCTTGGGTCGTTGTCGTCGGCAGGCTAACGCACATCGCGTGCGTAAAGGGGCCTACGTTTCGGGCCCTGGTATCGGCGTCGCGTAGCCCCGCAACGCGGACACCGGCGGCTATCCTCTGGCCCGTGTCACAGCTGACGTTCCAGCGCGCGCGCACCGCCGAGAACAAACGTCGGCGCGCGGCGACGCTCATGGATGCGGCGCGCTCACTGGCGCTGGAATCCGGTGTCGCGACGGTTACATTGACCGCCGTCGCCCAACGGGCCGGTGTGCACCACTCGGCCATGCGCCGGTACTTCAACTCCCACTGCGAGATCCTGCTGCACCTGGCTGCCGAGGGCTGGCAGCGGTGGTCGGACACCGTGTGCGCGGGACTGGCGGCGCCAGGCCCGATATCTGCCGCGCGGGTGGCCGCGACGCTGTCGAACGGACTGGCCGACGATCCGCTCTTCTGCGACCTGCTCGCTTATCTTCCGCTGCACCTCGAGCACGCCACAGAGTTCCACCGCGTTGCCCTGGCGCCGCAGATCCGGATGACCGACGCGATCGTCCGAGTGCTCCCGCAGCTCGGTAGGCAGGGCGCCGCCGACATTGTCGCCGGCGCGGCGGCACTGGCGGGTAGCTCGTGGATGCTGACATATCCGGAGGCCGTGTCAGACGGCTGTGCAGGGGAGCCCGCGACCGCGCCGGCACGGAGCCCCGGCTTCCGCACCACACTGACCCGCTCGGTGACGGCGATGTCCGTGGGGCTCACGGCGGCTCAGTGCGATTAGGGCTCGCTGCGCAGGGCCGGTAAGCTGCCACACGGTGGCGTGTCCGAGCGGCCTAAGGAGCACGCCTCGAAAGCGTGTGACGGGTAACCCCCGTCCGAGGGTTCAAATCCCTCCGCCACCGCCAAGACCACCCGCCTGTTTGCGCAGTTCAGGGTGGTTTTTGGGTTAAAGACGTTCGCTGAGCGCCCGTTTGGGCACAGAATGGCACACTTCGTGTCAAGAGCTGAAGCGACTGCATCCAGCCACTCACCACCTGAGACGCTCCCAACGTCGCCAGCCCAATGTTCGGTGGGAGTTGCCGGCGCACATCACTCTGGCGTCTGGCGCACTTCGACCCCGTGCGGCACCGTGCTCGCGAACCTGGCCAGCAACTCCCGCACGTGGCCGGAGTCGGCCTTATTGACCACGTAGATACTGACCACGCTCCTCGACGGCGAGATACGCGGCCTTCCCCAGTCGCAGTTCCCCGACTCGGGTCCAGCTCTCTGGAATGGACTCGAACCAATCGTCGTAGATCATTACCACCTTGACGCCGTACCGGTCGGTGAGCCGCTGCATCCAGCCGTCGTCGCCGTCCTGCGAGCGACCGATCAAAGCCTCCCGCGACGCGAGCCCGGCGAGGTCCAGCACATAGTGGGGATTCCCATACGACACGTACCCGAGGTCGTTGACCGCAACCACATCATCGACGTACTCCGTCGCGAAACGATGCATCTGGTATTGCTGCTCGTAGATGTTGTTGGAGGCGAGGGGCGTGAGCAGGGCGATAGACGTATACGGCAGGCAGGCGACCGTGAGCACGACCGCAAGTACGACTGCGCTTCGCCAGTGGCCCAGTGAGAGCGTGATCCGATTCAACAGGTTCTTGTGCAGGTGCACGTTGGTGAGTATCGCCGCGCCCCAGATATACGACTCATAACGGCCGAACCCTCCGGTCTTCCCGAAACACAGGTGGATCGCGATGGCCGTGATGACCACGGCCGCGAGCGACCGGTCGCCGGCGTCCCGCGTCCGGTCAAGCAGGACAGCGGCCAGGATTGGTATCGCCAACGCGAGCAGCGCTCCCTGGGACGATTCGAGGTTGGTCCTCAACGTCGAGGCTGCGAGCCCGACGACGCCGTGCAGCCCCCCGTATCCGCTCTTGGCCATCACGGACGTCGGGAGAAACCCGCTCTGGTGACCGGAAAGGTAAGCGCTGAACGCTCCCAGAGTGACCGCGATGAGCCCGGCGCTCACGACGGCCTTGCCCCGATGCGACCGGAAGAAAAGGAAGACGATCGCGGGCCCGGCGAGAAACAGGTCCTCGTATCGGATCAAGGGCGCCGCGACGAGGGCGGCGACAAGCCACCAGTCGGCTTCACGCGTTTGCGTCTCGCGGATGAGCCCCAGCACAATCGTGGACGCGAGGAGAAGCTGGAGCGAGTGCTCCATGCCGAGGAAGACCAGCCCAATGATGTTGCACGCCACGGTGAGGAAGGCCATCCAGAGCAGGAGCGTCCGCGGTGACAGCCCGTCCCGCGGACATGTCCACGCTCGAACTGGAGAGGATGTGCCATATCACGAGCACGGTCAGTAGCGCCGAGCCCGCGTTGATCAGCAGGACGACGTAGCTCGCGACCGCCGTAGTTGAGAACGGGGCGATGAGAAAGGGCCACAGGACGCTCGAAGCGGGGGAGGAAAACTCGGTGAGGTTAACCCCGTAGTGTCCCTGGAGTAGATTCTCGGCAAGCGCGAGGTGGATATATGCATCGTCGACCGTGAAGACGAGATGACCGGCGTTGAGGACGAGAATGGCCAGTGTCTGAAGCCCTATGATCACGAGGACGGCGTAGAGGCTGATCCGCAACACGGTTGAACGCCTCAGGGACCGATCCCGAGTGGAGTTGAGTTCTGGGACGGGACTTTGGGCTTTCCGGCGCGCATCGCGCGCGCCGCTCTTCATCGCATCAGCGCCCAGCGTTGGTTCTGCTGAAGACTTCCGGCTAATGTGCATTTCCCCCCACCTCATCAAAGTGCCGCGACGAACGGCTTTATCACTATTCCCAAGAAAGCATTGCCTGGAGAAGCGCCAGGCCCACCAGCGACCATCGCCGATTGATCAAGCCCTTCGCCTCAAGCGCGGTCATTGTCACCACGGTGAGTGCGGCGATCGGCAGTTCGAAATACTTCTGGTAGAGCTATCCGCCAGCGCTCAGCGTCACACCCAGCGCGACCAGTGCCGAGCCGACGAGAAGCGCAGTTGCCTGATCCAGCTTGGCGAGCACGCCGCAAACCGACCAAGCGCCGACGAACGCCAGTACTGCGAGCAATGCCGACCGTCCGGCAAGTGTCGGGGTGTGCCCCACCAGACTTAAAGAAGAGCTCTCCGGGCAACAGCTGCTTGCTGGTCCCAACCCTGATCGGGTGCAATAGACGGCAAGTGCCGCCGGCGAGAATGATCCCGCGCATCACTGCGGGTTGACGACCGTCCACGGAACTCGCCCCCCTCTCGCCCCAAAATCTCGTTTGCTAGCGGCGTCACCGGTTAGGTCCTTATCGGTGACGGACATCCTTCGTACGGTCGACGCACACCATCTTTTCTCTCCGTTGCGTCGATCCGCTCCACGAGACCTACCGGCAACGTCACGTGGCGGCCCAAAAGCCACGACCCGACGTCTACGTCGAGATACGCCGGCTCGCCGTCATACTCTGCCTCGACGTGACCGAGATCGTGGTCGACTGTGACAACTTTGTAGCCGGTCAGCTCAGTCCCCCTCACGAACCCGGCCTCGGCCCGGTACTCCCACGGCTTGAAGGTGGTCCTTAACCAACTCCTCCCTATCCTGTAGGCACTCGCTCCATTCCTCAATCCCACACCCGCCGCTGTCCGCTGTCCACGACCGGCCCGGTGTTTTCGCACAATATGTCGTGTTTCAGCCGGGACCATCTTGCTGGCCGCAGCCGCCTTTGCTAGCAATCCCAACGCTTTTCAACCTGCTTCCCGGCTACCTGCCCATGCCCAAGGCCGGGCTCGGATCGAAAAGCAGAAAGGCTTCTCGGTCAACTCCGATGCCTTCATGGTGAGCCTGATCAAAGCGTTGTGAAGCGACGCCGCCCGCAAGGACAACGACTGGGCCTACGACTACCTACCGCGGCTGACCGGACCGCACGGCTGAATATGACAACCGACGACACCTTTCTGATTCGGTCGCGCTGGTCCGGGCGTTAAGAGGGCAGCCCAACGGACGTTTCACCAGGCGGAGCTGTTCGCCGCGGCAGTAGATCCGGCGACTGCCCGAGCCTCTGAAGTCGGGTAGTGGACTACGGGTCTGGTTCGTGCCACGGTGGAACGGGAGACGTTTTCTCCCAGGGAGGTGTAGCACCGTGGAGCAAACCCAGCAAAAGGACACGGACGCTCAGGAGTGCCCAGACTGCCATGCGTTGGCCGCAGACTTGGAGGCGCACAAGCGGTGGCACTCCAGGCTTGTCCATGACATCGCGGCCGCCGTCGCGACCGATGCGAAGCGACGAGTAGCAGCCCAGTAACCGGAGGTTCGGGTTGGTGCGCAATCACAGCGCACCTTATTCCGGGCGTCAGGCGCTTGACGGCAGAGGTCATTGACTTCGGGCTGATCAATTGCATGCTGTCCCGCGGAGTCCTGCTTCAGCGGTGAGAGGTTCCTTTGGGCGTGCGGACCCGACAATTGGGGGTGGCCCCCTGGGTCGAGATCCCCACCGCCGCAAGCCCTTCGAGTGCTGCGCGGTGGTTTGGGCCAGGTCGCACAACATCGGCGCGTGCAGGAACGGCAGGGCGTGCGGCCGGCAGAGTATTTCGCAACCTAGCCGTCGCCCGCAAACGCCCACACCCTGAGAACGCCCTGGCGTAGCCGGCGACTAAACGGCCTCACCAAGCTCGGACACCGCACACGCCGGCTGTCCGGCCGACCGGGCGGCATCGGCCCCCTGCTGCAACTCGACGTCGGGATCCACGGCGCAGTACCCGAACCGCAGGGCATTGGTCGACTCGATGAACGCCCGGAGGACGAGATCGATCAGGGTGAACTTGTGTGGCGGCGCGGGCAACACGTAGGCGCTCGCGGTGCCGTTGTCGGTGGGGATCTCGATGAGCGACCCCAGGTCACCGTAGATGCCCGTCCGCTCGTCCTCGTCGTACACCGTGCCCGCGAACATGTCCCGGACCCAGCCGCCGGCGAGCATTCGCACCGCGTCGACGTTCTCCGGACGTGAGACCCCGGTGAGCAGGCTGAACGCGAACTCGACGATGGAGTTGGTGGTTTGTATCGCATCCGAATGCGTGCCACCGACCAGTCGGACACCGTTGAACTGTCCGGGCCGCGCCGCCTCCAGCACCGCGTCCACCGAGCCGAAGTTGTTGAGCACGCTCGGCTCGGAGGTGATGTAGAGCACCGGGATGTCGGTGGGGATCTTGGCGATCCCCCGGGACACCGCGCCGCCGACCTCGGAGGTATCGAGAAGCAGCACCCCGGCCAGGTCGAGCGGGGTGCCGTTCACCTCGGCGATCTGCGCCGCATAGCCCGCCGCGCCCGCGGCCAGCTGATCCGCCGCCGGAGTGGCCCGCGATCACGTACCGCTGCGGCAGGACCACGTCGTATCCGGCCGCGGCGGAGGCGCTGGCGGTCAACGCTTCCCGGTCTCCGGAGAACAGCTTGGCCACCGCATAGTGCAGCGGATCGCCGCCGAGCTGGCACGAGTCGCACGCGAAGAGGTTCGACGAGAGCGACGGGGCCACCACGATGCTGTGAGTCCGCTCCGCCAGCTCCGCCGCGGTGGTGTTGTAGAACCCGGCCCTGGCCGCGAATCCGTGCTGGAGGTAGATCAGCCCGGTCGGCGGTTGGTCGTCGGTCGGGAAATACCAGTCGGCATCCACGGTGTATCCGTCGCCGCAGTCGATCTGCAGCTTGGACCGGCCGACGGTGACCGTACTGCCGGCCGGCACCGACGGTGGGCCCTCGAGGATCTTCGTCACGAACTCCAACGCGCTGAAGATGAGCGTCCCGATGACGTTGAGCAGGGTGGGCTTGCGCTGAACGGTTTCGGCAGCAGGTGCCGCGGCCGCGAAGGTGACGACCGTTGACGCCGAAGTCTTTTCGGTCAAGCTTGCGACCGCGTCAACCTTCGTGAAAGCGGTTTCCCCGGCGGCTATCGGTGCGGCCGTGCCCGCCGTGGGCGCGCCGGGCTCTGTCTTCAGGTCCGCGGCTGTGGTCCGCGTTTGGGTGTTCTCCTCGACGGTGCCGGCTTCGACGCCGGTCGGGCTCAGGGTGCCCGAACCGTCTGCCCGTGAGTCGGCGCGCTGCGCGGCGGCGGCCGAATGGCCCTCCCCGGTTTTGACGACGGGTTCCGGGACGATGGTGTCTTCGCTGCCCGACGGGTCGGGCTCCGGTTCGGAGGTGACCGGAACATCTTCGGCCACCGCTTCTTTGGCGTCTTCGCCGACGTCCTCGGCAGCGTCCTTGTCGACGGCCGGGCCGGACGTGGTGGGAATCTTGCCGTCGGACTCCCGGTCTGTGCCCGTGACGTCCCCGGCCGGCGGGCCGGTTTTCGTCGGGTCGGTTTTGGGCTCGGCGGCCTGGTCCTTCGCATCGTCCTTGGCGCTGCCGACGGAACCCGACGGACTCCCGCCCGCATCGGCCTTCTTCTCGGCACGCGTCTTGGCGGGCTTGTGCTGTTTGGCCGGCTTGGTCGGTTTGGCCGGTTCGGACGACTCCGCACCGTCGGAATCCGACCCGGCGTCGGGCGCGGCGAGTGCAACGCCCGGCGCAGCCACCATCGCGATCGAGATCCAGACGCTGAGCGCAGCAGCGATCACCCACAGCAAGAACCGATGACCCATGCCCACCCCTGTTGTTCCGGAACCCCGAACGGGGGCACCATATCGCGTGTCCGGGACTCACGCGCCCCGTTTGGGGTGACGGCGTGCGAGGCCTCACCAGGTGACGGGCAGTCCGACGAGTCCGTGGGACAACGAATGGAACCCCGCCGTCAGTGTCGACGCATCGACGGCCAGGCGCAGTGTCGGGAAGCGCGGAATCAGTTGCGTGAAAACGGTTTTGAGTTCCATTCGCGCCAGGGCCGCACCGATGCAGTAGTGCAGTCCGTATCCGAATCCGACGTGAGCCGCGCCCCGGCGATCGATGTCGAGACGGTCGGGATCGGGGAATGCGGCCGGGTCGTGATTGGCAGACCCGGGGTCCAGCAGGACGAGGTCACCCGCGTGGATCATCACACCGTCGACGTCGATGTCGTCCCGGGCGTAGCGCGGCACCCCGATCCCGCCCGGCATGCTCACCCGGATGAGTTCCTCGATGGCCTTGGGGATCAGGTCGGGGTCGGCGAGCAATGCGTGCCATTGATCGGGGTTGGTCAGCAGCAGCGTCGATTCCAGCCAGATCTGCATCACCGTGGTCTCGTGCCCGGCGAACAGCAGCTGCATCGCCAGCATGGCGATCTCTGGATCGGTGAGGCCGGGTTCGTCGCACAGCCGTGAGATGACGTCGTCGTCCGGTTGGGCACGCTTTGCGCTGACGAGTTCCATCCCGTACCCGAGCAGTGCCAGCAGGCCCGCCTCCGAGGCGGCGTCGTCGGGCGAGAACGCGGCATCGTCCACCCACAGCCGGAAGCGATCCCGATCGGCATAGGGCACGCCGAGCAGATCGCAGATCACCAGAACCGGCAGTGGCGCAGCGAGTTCCGTGAGCAGGTCGGCCGGCGGACCCTGGTGCTCCATGTCGTCGAGCAGTCCCGCGCACAGCCCCTCGACCTTGGGTTCCAACGTGCGCATGTGCCGGGGGGAGAAGTGCGGCTGGAGCAACCGGCGCATCCTGGTGTGGTCGGCGGGTTCGGTGTCGAAATCGCCGATGGGGCCACCGAATAACGCCGACGTTCTGCTGCGTGGTGCGTTGGCCGGGTCGCGGTGCGAGCGGCCGAGCACCTCGGCGTCCATCAAGCGGCGCACCTGTGGGTATCCGGTGACGAGCCACGCTTCGTCGCCGACGGCGGTGAGGACTCGGTGGATCGGGCCAGTGGATTGCAGGGCCCGAAGTTCAGCGGGAGTTTGAAGCGGATGTGTCTGGTGGAATGGCAGCTGCACTGACGCGGTCAAGAGTCCTCCGGATGCTCGCAGGGGGTCGCTCGTGCTCAGGTTATGACGGTCGGCCGCTCCCCGTTGGCACTTTTCAGACTATCCGTCTACTTTCGTCGTCGAGCCCGAACTCGGATGGACGGTGTTCACATTCGCGATCGCGTGTCGCCGCTTCGGTCGGTTGCGAGATCGTGCCGCGACGGCGACGATTGAATTCGCCGGAGGCTTGGCTGCCTACCCGTGGGCGTTGCGGCAGCAGCGGCCGCGATGAACACCGGACGACCTCAGCGAGGAGTCGCAGATGGTGGATCAAGTTCGTACCAGCAGCAACCGAACAACGGCCGCGGGTGCGGATACGCCTTTGGGTGCCACTCCGACGGCGGCCGGCGTCAATTTCGCCGTCTACTCGCAGCACGCCAGCGAGGTCTTCCTGTTGCTCTATTCCGCGGCAGCTGAGCAGCCCACCGATGTCATCGCGCTGGCGGGGCCGACAAACGGTGTGTGGCACATCCACGTCGACGGCGTGGCGCCGGGCCAGCTCTACGGTTACCGGGTGGCCGGACAGTACGACCCGGCGACCGGGCTGCGATTCAACAGCGCCAAGGTCGTTCTCGACCCGTACGCCAAAGCGGTCACCGGAAAGTTCCGCAATACCGACAACCTTCTGCTCGCGTACGACCCGCAGCCCGGAGCCGGCGAGCAGACGCTGGATGCCCGCGATTCGGGACCTGTCGTGCCGAAAGCGATCGTCGTCGACGACACCGCCTTCGATTGGCAGGGCGATGCACCCCGGGCATTGGCCCTCGAGGAGCTGATCATCTACGAGGTGCACACCAAAGGCTTTACCGCACATCAATCCTCGGGTGTGAGATCCCCGGGCACATACCTGGGCTTCATCGAGAAGATCCCGTATCTGCAGGCGTTGGGGGTCAACGCCGTCGAGTTGCTGCCGGTGCACGAGTACTACGTGGACGACTTCCTGCTGAATCGGGGCCTCACCAACTACTGGGGCTACAACTCGATCGGCTTCTTCGCCCCCGAATCGTCGTACGGCACGGGTCGTGCGCCCGGTTGCCAGGTCGATGAGTTCAAAACCCTTGTCCGCGAACTGCACAAGGCGGGCATCAAGGTGATTCTCGACGTCGTCTTCAACCACACCGGCGAAGGCAATGAGATGGGTCCGACGATCTCGTTCCGCGGTATCGACAACCCGAGCTACTACATTCTCACCGGCCCGCAGGACCAACCCGGCCGTTATTACACGAACTTCAGCGGCTGCGGCAACACGCTGGACTTCGACAGCCCCGCCGTCATCCGATTGGTCACGGATTCGCTGCGGTACTGGGTGCAACACATGCATGTCGACGGGTTCCGCTTCGACCTGGCGTCGGTGTTGGGCCGGACCGGCCAGGGCGAGGGTTTCGCGTCCAACGCTCCGTTCTTCGACGCGTTGCTCCAGGATCCGGTGCTGGGCGGACTGATCCTGGTCGCCGAGCCGTGGGACACCGGCACGTATCAGGTCGGCAACTTTCCCGTTGACTGGTCAGAGTGGAATGGACGATTCCGGGATACGTTGCGTCGCTTCACGAAAGGCGATGGAGGCCAGTTGCCCGACCTGGGCCACCGCCTGACCGGATCGGCCGATCTCTACGGTGACGACGGCCGCTCGGCATACAACAGCATCAATTTCGTCACCTGTCATGACGGCTTCACCCTGCACGATCTCGTCGCCTATGACCACAAGCACAATGACGCCAACGGTGAGGACAATCGCGACGGCTCCGACGACAACAATTCCTGGAATTGCGGGGCCGAGGGCGACACCGACAACGGGCAGGTCCTGGCATTGCGTCGACAACTTGTCAAAAACCACTTCTGCCAACTGCTTTTCGCCTGCGGTACGCCGATGCTACTGGGCGGTGACGAGTTCCTGCGCACCCAGGGAGGCAACAACAACGCCTACTGTCAGGACAACGCGATCTCCTGGTTCGACTGGTCGCTGCCCGAAAGCAACAGCGATGTCGTCGAATTCGTGACGAAGGCGATCGCGATGACGCGACGATTTCCGGCGCTGCAACAGCGGAAGTTTCCGTTGGGGACCGACCTCGACGCCGACCACATTCCCGATCTCAGTTGGTTCGGCCCCGACGGGCAGGCGCCCGACTGGTCGAACCCGGAATCGCGCACCTTGTGCTACCAACTCGACACCGACGACACCATTCCGGGCGGCGCGGTGACCAGCCTGTTCTTCATTCTGAACGCCGACTACCAGAACAAATGGACCGTGTTGCCGCCACTGCTGGGGACCTACGCGTGGCATCGCATCGTCGACACCAGCCTGCCCGCCGGCCAGGACTTCGCCGAGCCGTATACGGAGGTCCGGGTGGACCCTGCCGACCATTACATCGCCAACCCGCGCAGCTGCGTGGTCCTCGAATCACGCGCGACCTGACAGATCGCCGCACGGTCGGAAGGGTCCTCCGGGTCCAGTTTCCTCCTTCGAGGTGGACCGGAGATAGCCGGAGATCACCTCCACCAGGGCGCGCCGGTCGCGCGCGCTGTCCACCGGGTGGGGCGACACCATCTGCGCGACGACGAGGCCGCGCAGAGTGGCCCAGATCAGATTGCCGACCTCGGTGGCATCTGGGGCATCGAGTCCTTCGCCCATCTGACGGCCCAGCACGGTGAACGTCTTCATGATCTCCGCGAGGTGGGTGTTGGCCACGGCGTCGCGCATCGATCGGGTGGAGATCAGGATCTCCAGTGCCGCCATCGACGTCGGACTGGAGAATGCGTGCCACACCGCATCGACGACGAAGGCGACGCGGTCGTGGGTGGGCGTCGCCGGGCCGACCGCGGGCAACCGGGCCAGCGTCTCGATCAACTCACCGAAACCCTTGTCCACCACGGCCATCAGCAGACCGTCGAGATCCCCGAAGTGGTACTGGACGACGCCCCAGGTCAGCCCCGCGCGGTCGGCGATACGCCGGACACTGGGCGGGGCGAAGCCTTCCTCGAGGACGCATCGGACGGTCTCGTCGATCATGGCCGCGCGGGTGCGCTCGGCCCGCTCCTGGCTTCCGGTGGGAGGACGCCGCGGAGCGGTCACGGCCTCACCACAGCACACCCCGCAGGTGATCGGTGGGTCGCAGGTCGTGGGCGGCCAACAGCCCGCTGGGCGCCCGGCACACCGCCTCGATGACGTTGACGGCGCGTGCCGCGGTGGCGATCACGCCGCCCTGGTTGTGGTCGATACCCGCGGCCGTTCCCAGGTGCGTGTTGATCTCGACGCCGGGGCTGCCGGCCACGACGACACGGTGCACGCCCGGTCGGCCGTCGGGCGCTACGGGCCAGTCCGGTGCGGCGGCGTCCGTCAGCCGGTTGACGTGCTCCATGGTGATCACCGCCCGGCCGTCGCGGATGCCCTCGACCGCGAACCGGATGGCGGCGACCTGTCCGGGTTCGACGCGCATCATCGTGCAGTCGATGGGCTCCGGTGACACCCACTTCTCGTGGCGCTCGCGAACCTCGTCGAGTTCGACGCCCAGGTCTGCGGCCAGGCTGCGCACCTGGACACCCCACATCGAGGTCAGGACCCCCGGCGAGAGCAGGATCGGCGTGTGGTCGGGCGTGGTGCCGAAACCGAAACTGACACCGGTGAATTCGGCGTCGGGGTAGCTGCCGTAGTCGCAGATCTCCTGCACCGTGATCGCGGTGGCGCGGGTCGCCAGACTCAGCGCCGTGTACACCAGGGTGTCGCCGGAGAAGCCGGGATCGACCCCGTTGATGTACAGCGTCGTGTCACCCGCCGCGCACGCATCCGCGAGCGGCCGGCGCAGCCAGTCGTCGGCCTGATCCGGCGCGACCAGCCAGACAAACGACGTCCCAACCACATTCGTGCCCGCCTGCAGAAAACGTGTGATCTGGGAAAGCGCCTTGTGCGGGCGCGTCTCGGCCTGTGACGTGTACACCACGCAGTCGGCGCCCAGGGCCACCAACGCGTCGACGTCGTCGGTGGCCATCACACCTGTCGGACGGCCGAGCCCGCACAGATCGGCGGCGTCGCGGCCGATCTTGTCGGGACCGGACGCGTGCACGCCGACGAGTTCGAGGTCGGGGCGCTCGATGATCGCGCGCAGTGCATGCACTCCCACGTTGCCGGTGGAGAACTGGATGATCCGGCGCGTCACGGCGGCCTCCTCAGAGCAGATCGGTGATGGTCTTCAGGCCGGACTCGTAGAGCACGCCGGGCAGCATGCCGCCGTCGATCTCGATGGTGGTGCCGTTGATGAAATCGGCTGCGCCCGAAGCGAGGAACACGCAGGTGCGGCCGACTTCCGCAGGCTCACCGCCGCGCTTGAGAGGCACGGCGTCGAAGTAGGCCGCCCCGGTTGGATCGTCCTTGGGCAGCACGAACGAGCGGAAGTTCTCGGTGATGGTCGGTCCCAGCGCGACGCAGTTGACACGCACCTGCGGACCCCATTCCTCGGCCAACGAGCGGGTCAGGTGGTTCAGACCGGCCTTCGCGGCGCCGTAGGACACCAGCGTCGGTGATCCCGCCGGGTGACCCGCCCCGCTGGAAACGTTGATGACGCAACCGGTTCCGTCCTGCAGTTTCATCTGGCGATAGACCCGGACGGCGAACCACAGCGGACTGATCAGGTTCATCTGCACGGCGAACGCGTGGAAGAGCACGGTGCGTTCGAAGTCGTCGTCGGAGCGCGGTGCCCCCTGCAGTTTGGACACCAACGCCGGGACATCCTCGACGTGCGGTGTGGGTACCGTGCCGCCGGCATTGTTCACCAGGATGTCGATGCGCCCATAGGTGTCGACGACCTGTTGGACGAAGGCGTCGATGCCGCGGTAATCGCCTTGGTCGCAGACCATCTGGGCGGAACGCTCGGCCCACCCGGGTTCGTCCCCCGCTCCGGGCAGTGCGTCGAGCGCGGACCGGGAGCAACCGATGACCGTCGCCCCGGCGCGCAGCAGTTCGTGCGCGATGCCCACACCGACGCCGCGACTGGTGCCCGTGACGATGGCGACCTTGCCATCCAATGTGCCCATGCCGAAACAATTACACGTGTAATCATTCTCTGGCAAGGTCGATCCGCGGCGCGTCATCAGGTGTTGACGGTCGCGGGAGGGGAGGAGTCTGCGGGACGGCGGCTGGGTGCCTGTGTCGGCCGCGGCGCGTCATCAGGTGTTGACGGTCGCGGGAGGGGAGGTGTCTGCGGGACGGCGGCTGGGTGCCTGTGTCGGCCGCGGCGCGTCATCAGGTGCTGACGCCGCGCGAAAGGAAAGTGCCCCAAGGCGCGCGTCCATTGACTAATTACATTACAAGATGTAACGATATTCCCATGGCATCGGAACCGGGCCGCGGACGTCCCCGCGACCCACGGACCCAGCAGGCGATCATGCTCGCCACCCGCGCCCTGCTGGCTCGCGACGGGTACGACCAGCTGTCGATCGACGCCATCGCGAAAGAGGCCGGGGTCAGCCGGCCCACCGTCTACCGCCGCTGGCCGTCCAAGGCGCATGTGGTGTTCGATGCCGCGTTCGGCGACACCCCCGGGGCTGACGACGTTTTCGCGGGCACCGACGACTTCCGCACCGATCTTCGGAGGTTCGTTCGGGACGCGCTCGACTTCTGGGGACAACCCGTGGTGTCCACGGCTGTGCTCGGCATCCTCGCCGAACGTGAACGCGATCCCGCGCTGCACATCCGGACGCAGCAACTGCTGGACGAACAGACCCTCAGCGGGTTCGCCGCGCTGGTGCGGCGGGGCGTCGAGCAGGGCGTCATTCGGGCGGATGTCGACGTCGACATGCTCTACCACCTGCTGATCAGCACCACCTTCTACGCCGTTGTGGTGCAGCAGCATTCCGATACGAGCGACCTGGCAGACCTGGTCGACCGACTGTCCTCACTGGTGCTCCAGGGAGCCGGGACCGAAAGGACCACCGAATGACCAACCGACCAGACCTGTCGCAGGCGTACAACGAATTGCTCGACGAGCTCAGGGATTTCGAGCGGGAGATTGCACACCGCGGACCCGCCGCTGCCCGAACCCGATCTTCTCGACGGCTGCCGGCTGGGCTTCTCGCTGCTGCGAGTGGCCGTCGACGCCTTCGTCTGGGGCGACAAGGCCGACCCGATCCTGTCCGACGTCATCGGCCCGTACCTCAAGTGGGGAGGCGACAACTCCGACGCGTTCTATCAGTGCATGCCCGTCGACCCCGCCCGCACCTACCGGGTCACCGGCAACCGCGGCGACGCGGTGTACCTGTCGATGACCGTCTACGGCGGGCCCGACGACGGCCGATACAGCGATCGGATCGTCGCGACGATGAACGACCGCGCGCTGAGCTTCGACGACGCGGGCAATTTCGCGTTCACGATGAGCCCCGACCCGCAGCCGGGGGCGTGGCTCAAGCTCGAACCCGACGCGGTGTTCGCGCTCACCCGCGACTACGTGACGGCGCGGGAGACCGACCGGCGCCCGGTCTGGAAGGTCGAGGCGGTGGATCCGCCGACGCGGCGAAGCGACAGCCCTGAAGATTTGGCCCGTCGACTGCGAGCCGCCCGCACCTGGCTGCACGAGCAGTTCGCCATGCTGCCGGTCAACGTCGACCCGCCCAACGAGATCGCCGAGCCGTACCCGGTGCCCACCCAGACGTACGGGTGGTCGGCGGGCGACGCCGCCTATGCGATGGGTTCCTTTGAGCTGCAACCACATCAGGCACTCGTCGTCGACGGTACGTCGCCGGACTGCGTGTTCTGGAACCTGTGCCTGTGGAACCCGTTCCTGCACACCTACGACTTCACCCACGAGCAGGTCACCATCAACGGAGCGCAGGTCACTTACGAACCGGACGGCTCCTGGCGGATCGTCATCAGCGACACCGATCCGGGACACCCGAACTGGGTTTCCACCGCCGGCCGGTCAAAAGGGCTGATCTGGTTGCGCTGGTTCCTTCCCGAGGCGACCCCGGCCCGCCCGCGGTGTCGTGTCGTCGACGTCGACGAGGTCGCCCGGTGACCGAACGCCCGGCCGCCATCCGGCTCACCGACCTGGCCGACCCGGTGTATCCCGAAGCGGCCCAACCGATGCGGGAGGCGTTGGCCGGCTACGGCGCCATGCTCCAACTCGACCCCGAGGCGATGCTCGCGACGGCCACCGAGCGCACCGGCCTGGACGACTGGGGCGACGCGGGGTTCCGGGAACGCCTCGACGTGCTGTGCACCGCGCTGCGCGACGAGGCCGGCCTGTCCGACACGGGGACCGCCGTGGTCTTC
Organism: uncultured Actinomycetota bacterium; assembly: GCA_963779655.1. Classification (GTDB taxonomy): domain Bacteria; phylum Actinomycetota; class Actinomycetes; order Mycobacteriales; family Mycobacteriaceae; genus Mycobacterium. Next base: position 86,218 of record CAVZZD010000009.1, read on the forward strand.
GAACAGCTGGTGGGCAACCTGGTCAACCGACTTCGGTTGCAGGCGTTGACAACCGCGCATCCGGAGATCGAGGACATCCCGATCGAGCGGCCGATCATCATCTGCGGGCTGCCGCGCACGGGCACCACGCATCTGCACAACCTGTTGGCCGCCGACCCGGCGTTGCGCCACCTGCCGTACTGGGAGAGCCTCGAACCGTTCCCGTCCCCCGACGAACCCGACGAGCAACCCCGACGGGACCGGTGTGCGACCGGACTCGACATGGTGAACGCCTCGCTGCCGGAGTTCAAACGCATGCACGACATGACCGTTGACCACGCGCACGAGGAGATTCAGCTGCTGGCCAACGACATCTCCGGCATGTTGTTCGAAACCACCTACCGGATACCGAGTTTCGCCGCGCACTACAAGAGTCACGACCAGGCGTCGTCGTATGCCTACCTGAAGCGCTCCCTGCAGGCGATGCAGTGGCTTCGGGGCGGAACGCGCTGGGTGCTGAAGTCACCGCAGCACCTGGAGCAGTTCCCCACCCTGCTCGCCACCTTCCCGGACGCCACCTTCATTGTGACGCACCGGGATCCGGTGGAGGTGACGCAGTCGATGGCGACGATGATCAGCTACGCGTCCCGGATGGCAGCGGCCCGGCCCGATCCCACCGAGATCTCGCGCTACTGGCTGGGCCGGGCCGAGGACCTGCTGGGCGGCTGCGTGCGTGACCGTGACGTGCTGCCGGCCGGGCAGTCCATCGACGTCCGGTTCGGCGACTTCATGGCCGACGAGGAAGGCACCGTCGCGCGCATCTATGAACTCGCCGGGCAACCGTTCGACGACGGTGTGCGTGCCGCGATGTCCCGGTTCCGGGGCGAACATCCCCGTGGCCGGTACGGCGGCGTCATCTACGACCCCATCGACCTCGGACTCGATCCCGGCGAAGTGGCCGAACGACTCGGCGCGTACCGCAAGCGGTTCGTCGACGACTGAGCCCGGGGTCGTCGCCAAGTGCCCGGAACGGGGTGCCAGGTCATGGTGGTGCGGGTAGGAATGACGGCATGGAGATGATGTCCCCCACCGACGCGATGTTCCTCGTCGGCGAATCCCGTGAACACCCGATGCACGTGGGTGGCCTGCAACTGTTCGAGCCGCCGGCGGGCGCCTCGAAGGAGTTCGTGCGGGAACTCTACGAGCAGATGGTCGGCCTGACCGACTTCTCACCCACCTTCCGTAAACACCCGGCGACTCTGCTCGGCGGCTTCGCGAACGTCGGCTGGACGTTCGACGAGGACATCGACCTCGGCTATCACCTGCGCCGGTCGGCGCTGCCGTCGCCCGGCCGGGTGCGCGACCTGCTTGAGTTGGTGTCGCGGCTGCACAGCACTCTGCTGGACCGGCACCGGCCGCTGTGGGAGGCGCACATCATCGAAGGACTGCAGGACGGCCGCTTCGCGGTGTACACCAAGATGCACCACTCGCTGGTCGACGGCGTCTCTGCCCTCAAGCTCACCATGCGCAGCATGTCGGAGAATCCCGACGACACCGAATTGCGGGTGCCGTGGACCCTGCCGCCGAGGAAGCCGGCCAAGTCCGAACGGCCCAGCCCTTCCCTGTGGGAAACCATCTCCGACTCGGTGGGCTCCGCGGCGGGGTCGATCGTCGGCCTTGCACCGTCGACGTTGAAGATCGCGAACGCCGCGCTCCTCAAACAGCAGTTGACACTGCCCTTCGCGGCCCCCAGGACGATGTTCAACGTCAAGATCGGCGGAGCGCGCCGGTTCGCGGCGCAGTCCTGGCCGATCGAACGATTCAAGCGTGTCAAGGCCGCGGCGGGAGTGACCCTCAACGACGTCGTACTGGCAACGTGCGCGGGTGCGCTGCGCGCCTACCTGCTCGAGCAGAACGCGCTGCCCGACGCTCCGCTGATCGCGATGGTCCCGGTGAGCCTTCGCTCGGAGGCCGAGGCGAACGCCGGCGGCAACATGGTCGGCTCGATCTTGTGCAGCCTGGGCACCGACATCGAGGATGCGGCAACACGCCTTGACGTCATCAGCGCATCTATGCGCGGCAACAAGGAGGTGTTCGCCCAATTGCCGCGGATGGAGGCATTGGCCTTGTCCGCTCTGATGATCGCGCCAATGGGTCTGGGTGCGGTGCCCGGCTTCGTCGCCGCGGCGCCGCCGACGTTCAACGTGGTGATCTCCAACGTGCCCGGCCCGCGGGAGCCGATGTACTGGGGCGGTGCCCGGATGTCCGGCGACTACCCGGTGTCGATCGTGTTGGACGGTATGGCGCTCAACATCACGCTGGTCAGCAATGCCGGCAACCTCGACTTCGGGCTGATCGGGTGTCGCCGCAGCGTCCCGCACCTGCAGCGGTTGCTCAGCCATCTCGAGGACGCCCTGAAGGATCTCGAGCGCGCTTTCGATGTCTGACGGTTGACGCCTGACGATGCCGAAACGCAGTGCCGGTCTGCTGCTGTACCGCGGCGGCGGCGACGGCATCGAGGTGCTGATCGCCCATCCGGGTGGACCGTTCTGGGCGCGTAAGGACGACGGCGCGTGGTCGATCCCGAAGGGCGAGTACGCCGCCGACGAGGACCCATGGCAAGCCGCGCGGCGTGAATTCGCCGAGGAACTGGGCCGCCCCGCGCCCGACGGTCCGCGGGTCGAACTCGGCGACGTCCGTCAGTCCGGCGGCAAGATCGTGACCGCGTTCGCGGTGCACGCTGATTTCGACATTGCCGAGGCCCGTAGCAACACCGTGGAGATGGAGTGGCCGCGGGGGTCGGGCCGAATGCTGGAGTTTCCCGAGATCGACCGGGTGGAATGGGTGGGTGAGGCGGTCGCCCGGGTCAAGTTGCTGAAAGGCCAGGTGCCGCTCCTGGACCGATTGCTGGCCCACTGGGCAGCTCACCAGTCCGGCGGTGCGCCGTAACGAATTCGGTCCACCTCCGCGCGTGCGAAGGCCACCCGGTCGGATTCCGCACCACGCGAGGCGGCCAGTTCGGCCGCCAGGTCGCGGGCGGCGTTGAGGACGTAGCCGCCCTGCCGGCGTCCCGAACGGCTCGGGATCGATTTACGGAAGCGTTTGCGGGCCTTCCGATTACCGGCGATCGTTGCCAGTTCGATCTCATTGATGACGCCGCGGGCCACTTCCGGTGCCATGACGACCCGCATCAGTTCGCGCTCCCGCGCAACCGTCAGCGAGAACACCCACGCCACAATCGCCAGCGCGACAACGGTCACACCGAACAGGAGCGCCAGTTGCGCCACCGGATTGGAGCCGGCGAATGCCTGCAGCGAGTTCCACACGCCATGCAGCACAACCGGAATGGCGATCAGCAGCAGCCCGCGGCCCACGCGGCGCGGTTCGGCCGGACGGCCCAGCAGGTAGACGAGCCCGGCGCAGAAGATCGCGCTGTACAGAATGTGGGCGGCCACCCCGGTGAACATCCGCAACCAGACGGTGGTCAGTGACAACTCGATCTGGTCTGCTCCGAAGCGCGACCCTGCGGCCGTCGTCGCGTAGGCGACGTCCTCGAGCAGTTGGAAGCCCAGGCCGATGAACGCGCCCAGGATGAATCCGTCGAAAGCGGTGCGAATCACCCTGGGCGCCAACGTGATCAGCAACAGTAGCCCGGCGCCCTTGGCCAGCTCCTCGGTGAACGGTGCGGTCAGCCCGGCACCCCAGTTCAGCGCCCAGGTCTGCCCGAACAGCTTGGCGTAGATACTGCGCGCCGCGTCGTTGGCGCTGGCCGCCATCGCCCAGGTGGCCGCAAAGCCGCCCCACACGAATGCCGCCACCATGAGCTTGGCGGGCAGCTTGGCGTAGCGGTCGATGCGCTGGGTGAACCACCAGAACAGCGCGCCGTACGGTATCAGCAGCGTCACCGCCAGCGTGATTGCTTGCCCGAAGGCCGGATACTGCCTGGCGATCACCTGCGCGAAAAGAACGACGCCGAGCATCACCAGAAGGATGTATCCCCAGAACGCGAGATTGCGCGGTTGGTAGAAGACGAACCGCCGGCCCCACCCCGAGGCGTCGATCGCGGCGTCACGGGCCGCGTCGAGGTCGGCCACTGGCGCGCTCATTTGTCCGACTTCTCGTCGCGCCGGACGCTGGCGATCATCCGGCGCACCGCCTCGTCCTGCGAGCCGGCGTGGTCGGCGGGCTCGGTGGCGACGGCCTGCACGCCGTAGTCGCCGAATACGAACGCCGCCAACACACCTCGCGACCGTGGGCCGGCCACCTGGGTCAGCACCCCGGATTCGCCGCTTTCCGTCGTGACCGTCGAACGCTCGCCGGTGATGCGGACGCCGCGCTCGCCGCTGAGTGCGTCGGTGGTGGTCTTGATCTGGTCGAGCAGCGCGTTGGCATCGCCATGGAACGTGGCCGAGCGGACGGTGAACGTGACGCCGCCGTCGACCACGGTGGCCTTGGGTGGGTACTGGCCGCCCGCCGGTGCGGCTCCCTGACGTACCCCGGCCGTGATCCCCCAACCGGGTTCGGGAACGAAGGTCACGTCGCCGTCGACCGCCAGCACGTCGCCCGGGATCACCTTGTCGTCGTAAGAGATCGCGACGTCGATGATCGGCAGCACGACTGTCATCACGAACGCCAGCGCGAAGACGACGAGGGTGGGCGCGAGGGTGCGTCGGTCCAGCCCCAGCCAACGGCGGTCGGCGGGCACGAACGTCTCGTCCGGCTCATACCGAGGTCGGGTGTCGGTCACTGGCTGGACTTCCTCAGATGGCAACTGCGTCTGACGCGCCAACGGCGGTGTCCCGCGGGACACCGCCGTTCGCTCTACAGCTGCGACTTCGTCGCTCCGACTGAATCGGAGTCGGGTTCCTCAGTCGATCAGGGGCAGGTAACCGCGATCTCGAACGGCTTCGTCATGGGCTGCATCGGGTTGGCCATATCGACTCCCGTTGCGGTGCCCTTGATGGTGTAGGTGCTGCCGTCCTTGGTGGCGGTGGCTTCACCGCCGGGCGCGCCTTCCTGGAAGCCCAGGGCGACACCGTTGACATTGCCCAGGCCGACCGAATGCACGGTCGGTGCATCGCCCTCGCTCACCTGAGCGCCGATGCCCGTTGTCGCATTGCCGATCGCGATCTGGACGTTGCCACCCATGGCCGTGCAGACCACGGTGCCTTCGACGTTCTGATCCTGGCCGTCGATGCTGACCTTGGCGCCACCTGCCGGAGGATTGCCCTTGACGGCGTCGGTTGCCGACGTGGCGGCACTCGTCGCCTCAGATGCGGCGCTCTTCGCGGTGTCGGTCGCCGAACTGACGTTCTCCTTGGCGGACTTGTCGCTCGAACACCCGACCAACCCACTTACGACAATCGCCGCCCCACCAATGGCGATCGTTAAGGCTCGCTTCACCCCTGCTTCTCCTTTTGTCGTGCCCGACGGTGTCGACGGACCTAACCGAGAAGTATGGGTGGCCGCAGGCGGACCGTGACGCCGAATAGCAAAAATGTGCGTTTCGACGAGCCGGCGGTCAGCAAGCGGCCTTGATGGTGAACGTGCCGGTGGACCGGAAGCTGGCATTGTCGGTGTCGAAGCCGTCAGCGCTACCGGTGATGGTGTACGTGGAGCCGTCCAGCGACACCGTGGCGTTCCCACCGAGCCCCTGGTTGAAGCTGCCGGTGAAACCGCCGAGATCGCGGATCGCAACGGACACGGCGGTCAGACCGTCGGCGTTGGACACCACCGCGGTGCTGCCTTGTTGATCGTTGCCGGTGCTGATGGTGAGGAAGTTGCCGGCCGGGCTGCACTGCACCGCGTGGAACTGCCCCAGGTCGTTGCCGTTCACGGTGACCTGTGCGGTGCCCGCCACCAGCGCCCCCGCCGGTAGCGGTTCCGGCTCCGGAGGAGACGAACAGGCCGCGACCAGTGCGGCCGCCAGTGTCACGACGACGAAGTGTGCTGCCCTGCTCACGCGATGAATGTAGCGCTCCGATCAGGGGCAGGTGACCGCAATCTCGAACGGCAGATCAAGAGGCTTGGTCGGGTCGGTCGCTTCGGCGCCCGTGCCGGTGCCTGCCACGGTGTAGGTGTTGCCGTCGCGGGTGGCCTGCGCGGCCGCACCGGAGACCCCCACGACGTACGCCAGGGACGGACCCTCGGCACCCAGTTCGCCGATGGTGACGGACTTGACGGCCGGGGTGACCTCGTCGCTGAGCACCACCGTCGTCTTCGGGGTGGAGTCGACGGTGATGGTGGTGACGCCGGCGTCGGTCTGGCAGCCGACACCCGTCACCGCACTCAGTTCGGCGTTGTTGAGGCTGACGCGACCGGTCCCGGGCTGCGCCGCCGGGCTGGCCGCGGTTTCGGGAGCGGAGGTACCGGGTGCGGCCGCCGCTGAGGTCGCGGACGCGGTAGTGGTGGTGCCGGACTCCTTCGACGAGGTCGAGCATCCGGTGAGGGCCGCCAGCACCGCGGCGGAGGTCATGCCGAGAATCAGTGCATGCTTCATGCCCACGAGTATGGTCGCCGGTGCGTGCGAACAGACCGACGGGTGCTCCGTCGGTAGACTCGCGCCGGATGGACCCCGACGACTCACGCGCCCAGATCGCCGCCGGACCCACCGGCGCGCACGTCGGCGCGTTCTTCGATTTGGACGGCACGCTCGTCGAGGGTTTCACCGCCGCCGTCCACCTGGGTCATCGAATCCGCCATCGGCAGGCCCGCTTCGGTGAACTGACCGGGACCGTCGAGGCCGCACTGCGGTACCGGTTCGGGCGGATGAAGTTCGCGCACCTGCTGCAGCGGGCGGGTGAGTATCTGCGCGGCGAGTCGCTGGCCGAACTCGAAGAGCTGGGCGAGTTCCTGTTCACCCGGCACATCGAGCCGCGCGTCTACGCGGACATGCGCCGGATCGTGGTGGCGCATCAGGAGGCCGGGCACACCTTGGCACTGAGCTCGTCGGCGATGACGATGCACGCCGCACCCATCGCCCGGGCACTGGGCATTCCGCACGTCATCTGCAACCACTTCGAGGTGGACGAGGATGGCAGGCTGACCGGAGGCATCGTCCGGCCGGTCGTGTGGGGCAGACGCAAAGCCGAGGCGGTCGAGAGGTTCTGCGCTGCGAATAATGTTGAGCTGCAACATAGTTACTTCTATGCTGACGGCAACGAGGACCTGGCGCTGATGCGGGTGGTCGGATATCCCCGCCCGGTGAACCCGCGGGCGGGGCTGGCCGCCGCGGCCGCCGAACACGGCTGGCCGGTCCTGCGGGTGAGCGCACCGCGACGGCGGCGGTTCGGCATCAGGTTGAATACCTGACGTGGGTGACTTCTTCACGGTGGCCGACCGGCTGCCGGGCACACGGGGCCGCACCGGTGTCATCCACACGCCGCACGGGGACATCCACACGCCGGCGTTCGTCGCTGTCGGCACCAAGGCGACGGTCAAGGCCGTGCTCCCCGAGACCATGAAATCACTTGGCGCGCAAGCGGTATTGGCCAACGCGTATCACCTCTACCTGCAACCCGGCCCCGACGTCGTCGACGAGGCGGGCGGGCTGGGCGCGTTCATGAACTGGCCGGGCCCGACGTTCACCGACAGCGGCGGCTTCCAGGTGCTGTCGCTGGGCTCGGGCTTTCGCAAGGTGCTCGCAATGGACACCGCGCGGGTCCAGGCCGACGACATCATCGCGAAAGGCAAGGACCGACTGGCCCGCGTGGACGATGACGGGGTGACGTTCACCTCGCATCTGGACGGCTCGACCCACCGGTTCACCCCCGAGGTGTCGATGGGCATCCAGCATCAACTCGGCGCCGACATCATCTTCGCGTTCGACGAACTGACCACGCTGGTCAACACACGCGGCTACCAGGAGCAGTCGGTGCGCCGCACCCACGACTGGGCGGTGCGCTGCCTTGCCGAACACCGGCGGCTGACGCTGGAGCGGCCGGGCAAGCCGTATCAGGCGCTCTTCGGCGTGGTGCAGGGTGCGCAGTACGAGGATCTGCGCCGCGAGGCCACCCGGGGTCTGGTGTCTCTGGTCGACCAGGATGGTCGGGGTTTCGACGGCTACGGCATCGGCGGTGCGCTGGAGAAGCAGAACCTGGCGACCATCGTCGGGTGGGTCACCGACGAACTGCCCGAGGACAAACCGCGGCACCTGCTGGGCATCAGCGAGCCCGACGACCTGTTCGCCGCGGTGGCCGCAGGTGCGGACACGTTCGACTGCGTGTCCCCGTCGCGGGTCGCGCGTAATGCCGCGGTCTATGCGGCGACCGGCCGGTACAACATCACGGGCGCACGCTACCGACGGGACTTCACCCCGATCGACGCCGAATGCGACTGCTACACCTGCGGCCATTACACCCGCGCGTACATCCACCACCTGTTCAAGGCCAAGGAGATGCTGGCCTCGATGCTGTGCACCATCCACAACGAACGGTTCACCATCCGGCTCGTCGATCAGATCCGCGCCGCGATCACCGCGGGTGAATTCGACGACCTGCGCGAGCACGTGCTGGGGCGTTACTACGGCTCCAGGGACGCCTCCAAGAACGCCTCCGAGAACGCCCAAACGTGAGTGCGCGGGCAGAAAAGTGCGAGTAACGCACGCCATTTCGTCGGTCTCGATACGGCCGCGGACCTGACCTGCGGGTTGTTGGCCGCGTGCACAATAAGTTCATGAGCGCCCCCGAACTCACCGAACCGCAGGAGCTGCTGGTGCGGCTGCTCGACCCCGCCAACCGCGCCGACCCGTATCCGCTCTACGGCCAGATCCGTGAGCACGGGCCGCTCCGGCTGGCGGCGGGCCACCTCGTCGTGTTCTCCGATTACGCGGCATGCGACGAAGTGCTGCGGCATCCGTCCTCGGCGAGCGACCGGCTCAAGTCCACGGTGGCCCAGGAGGCGATCGCGGCGGGCCAGCAGCCGCGGCCCTTCGGCGAGCCGGGGTTCTTGTTCCTCGATCCGCCCGATCACACCCGGCTTCGCAAGCTCGCCCAGAAGGCGTTCGCCCCCAGGGTGGTCAAGGCACTCGAACCCGACATCGTCGGACTGGTCGACGCACTGCTGGACGACGTCGAGCCCGGTAGCACCTTCGATGCGATCGCCGAACTGGCCCACCCGCTGCCCGTCGCGGTGATCTGCCGCCTGCTCGGCGTGCCGATCGAGGACGAGCCGCAGTTCAGCCGTGCGTCGGCGCTGTTGGCGCAGGGACTCGACCCGTTCATCAGCTTCACCGGAGAACGGCCGGCCGAGTTCGACGCCCGGATGGAGGCGGGTCTGTGGTTGCGCGGATATCTGCGTGACCTCATCGACGAACGCCGGTCGTCGCCGCGGGAGGACCTGATCTCGGCGCTCATCGCCGCCGAGGAGGACGGCGACCAACTCACCGCGGAGGAGATCGTCGCCACCTGCAACCTGCTGCTGATCGCGGGGCATGAGACGACGGTCAACCTGATCGCCAACGCCATCCTGGCGTTGCTGCGTCACCCCCGGCACTGGGCGGCGGTGGGCGCCGACCCACACCGCGCTGCGGCGGTCGCCGAGGAGACGCTGCGTTACGACCCACCCGTGCAACTGGTCGGGCGGATCGCCGCCGAAGACATGGTCATCGGCGACGTCCACATTCCCAAGGGTGACACCATGATGCTGCTTCTCGCTGCGGCACAACGGGATCCGTCGATCTATGACCATCCCGACGAGTTCGATCCCGACCGTGGCACCATCCGCCACCTGGCGTTCGGCCTGGGCCCGCACTTCTGTCTCGGCGCGCCGCTGGCCAGGCTGGAGACCACCATCGCGCTGTCGGCGTTGACGGCGCGTTTCCCGAACGCCCGACTGGATGGCGAGCCCGTCTACAAGCCGAATGTCACGCTGCGGGGCATGTCGACGCTGCCAATCTCGGTCTGACTACTTGATCAGTTGTTCGACGACGGCCCGAGCCGCCCGCTCGCCGGCCTCGACGGCGCCCTCCATGTAGGCGCTCCAATAGGTCGCGGTATCGGTGGAGGCCCAGTGGATCGCGCCGATGGGAGCGGCGAGGGCATGGCCGTAGTTGGTCCAGACGAGTGGGCCGAGGTTGGCGTTGTAGCAGCCGCGGGTCCACTGCCGGTCCGACCATTCCCCGTCGACATAGAACTCCGGATGTGCTGCCTGACTTCCGAAGTGCCGCACCAGTTCTGCCGTCAGCGCGGCCCGGCGCTCATCCTCGGGCAGCCGTCCGAAGGTGCGCGCCTGCTCGCCTTCCAGGAACAGCAGGATCACCCCGTGATCGTCGCCGGGCAGGCAGGTGTCGTTGGACATCCGGGCCGGGCCGACGTCGGAGATGAGCTGTCCGTTGAGCCCGTCGGCCCGCCAGAACGCCTCGTCGTAGACGAAGAACGCCTTCATGGCCGAGCCGTTGGGCAGTCGTTGGGTGAGCTGGTCGCGGACACCCGGCAGCGGAGGGTCGTACAGGATCCGACCGGCCAGGGTTGGCGAGACGGCGACGATGACCCGGCGTCCGTGCGCCACCAGTCCGCCGCGGCAATGCACGGTCACGCTGTCGGCGGTGTGCTCGATCGTCTGCACGGGCACCTCGAGCACGATGTTGTCGGCTATCAGCGCGGCCAGCCGGCGCGGGATCTCGCTGGTGCCGCCGACGAAGCGGGTGGTCTGGGCACCGCCCTCGGATTCCGCGAACAGTTCGGACGTCACGCCACAGGTCTGGATGGTGAACAGCAGATGCAGCAAGGACACCTCGACGGTGGGCACCGCGAGGATCCCGACCGTGCAGATCTCCAGCAGCGTGCGGGCGACCGGTGAAAGTGCCTGGCCGTCGTACCAGGCGCCGGCAGTGATGGCGTCCCATTCGGTCGGCACGCGGTGCCAGCCAGGGCGCCTCCGGCGGGACCTCGGCCGCCATCCCGTCGAGAAGCCGCAGCACCCGCTCGAGTTCAGCCAGCTCGCTTCCGAAGCGGGCATGAAATGCCTTCTCCCGCAATACACCTGAGCCGGTCAGGTCATAGGACGTCTCGCCCTCGTCGTACTGCGCGAAGGTCTCCACCCCGAGTTCGGCGGCCAGCGCGAACATCCGGTGGTGCGTGTCGCCGATCCACTGCGCGCCGAGTTCGACCGGCAGCCCGGGCAGCACTTCTTCGGTGAGGATCCGCCCGCCGACGCGCTCGTCGGCCTCCAGGACAAGCGGCCGAAGTCCGGCTGCCAGTACCTTGCGCGCGGCGATCAGACCCGAAAGCCCCGCACCGACCACGATGACGTCCGCATCGAGGGTTCTTGGCTGAGGCATGGTGCATTGTCATGCCGAACGTGGACTCGATGCACGGTTTTTGCGCGAACGCGTGCATCAAGTCCACACTCGGCGAGCCGCCTACAGCGGGTTGAGAATCCGCTCCAGGAACTGCCGGGTGCGCTCTTCTTTCGGGTTGCCGATCACCTCGGACGGCGGACCCTTCTCCAGGATGACGCCCTGGTCGGTGAACAGCACCTGGTTGGAAACCTGTTTGGCGAACTGGATTTCGTGCGTGACGATCACCAGCGTCCAGCCCTCGACGGCCAGGTCCTTGATCACCGAGAGCACCTCGCCGACCAGTTCCGGATCCAGCGCTGACGTCGGTTCGTCGAACAGCACCAGCTTGGGTTTCAGTGCCAGTGCCCGGGCGATGCCCACGCGCTGCTGTTGCCCGCCGGACAGTTGATACGGGTATTGGTCCTTCTTGGCGGACAGTCCGACCTGATCGAGGAGTTCGACCGCCTCGGCGACCACTTCGTCCTTGGGCCGCTTCTGCACGATGAGCGGGCCCTCGGTGATGTTCTCCAGCACCGTCTTGTGCGGGAACAGGTTGTGCCCCTGGAACACGAAGCCGCTTCGCGATTGAAACCTGCGCACCTCGGGTTTGGGCACCGGCTTGGAGAAGTCGATCTCGACGTCGTCCACCCGGATCACTCCGGCATCGGGCCTGTCGAGCGCATTGAGGGCCCGCAACAGCGTGGTCTTGCCGGAACCCGACGGCCCGATGATGGCGGTCGCCGTGCCCTGCTCCACGGTGAACGAGACGCCCTTGAGCACCTTGTTGTCGCCGAACGCCTTCTCGACGCCGTCGGCGACAACCCGGTATTCGACGCTGTCTGCAGTCATCGAGCCACATGCCTTTCCAGTCGGCGTTCGAGGCGGTTCTGGCCGAACGAGAGCACCAGGCAGATGATCCAGTAGTACGCAGCGGCCGTGCCGTACAGCGCGAAGAATTGGAACGTCGGCGCTGCGACCACCTGTGCGGCGCGCAGCAGTTCGGTCACCAGGATGGTCGACGCCAGCGACGTATCTTTGACGAGCGATATCAACGTATTGGACAGCGGGGGCACCGCCACCCGGGCGGCCTGCGGCAGGATGATCCGGCGCAGTGCACCGGTGTAGTTGAACCCGATGGTCTCGGCCGCCTCCCACTGACCCTTCGGGATGCTCTGGATCGCCGAGCGGATGATCTCGGCCGCGTAGCCACCGACGTTGAGGCTGAACGCGATCACCGCTGCGGGGAACGGTTCGAGTTTGATCCCGGCCTGAGGTAGCGCATAGAAGATGATGAACAACTGCACCAGCAGCGGGGTGCCGCGAATGATCGAAATGTAGAACCGGGCGATGTTCGAGACGACGACATTCTTGGACAACCGGCCCAACGCCACCACGAGTGCGATCACCAGGCCGATGACGAAGCTGATGATGGTCAGCGGGATGGTGACGGTGATCGCCGCTTTGGCCAACGGCCACAGGTTTCTTGCGATGAGCTTCCACGTCGAGGGTGCAGGCACCCCGGTGGCGTTGACCTTGAGATACTTCTCGGAGATCTTCGCCAGCGTGCCGTCGGCCTTCAGTTCGTCGAGGGCCTTGTTCAATTCGGGCAGCAGGCCGCTGTTCTTGCGGGCCGCGAAGGCCTGCTCACTCTTCTCGTCGATCGTCGCGCCGATCTTGACCGACTGGTCGTTGGTCTCGGCTTGGTAGGCGTGGAAGGCGATGCTGTCGTTGACCACGGCGTCCACCCGGCCCTGGGTCAACAGGGTGATCGCCTGGGTGAAGCCCTCCACCGGTTCCAGCTTCGCGCCGGCGTCGCGCGCGACCTGGGCCCAGTTGCTGGTGATGGTCGCACCGACGGTTTTGCCCTTGAGGTCGTTCACGGACTTGATCGAGTCGTCGTTCGCCCGGGTGATCACGACGCCCTCAGCGACCGAATATGGCTCGGACAGGTCGTACTTGGCCTTACGTTCGGGCGAGATCGTGACTTCGTTGGCCACGATGTCGAACCGGTTGGCTTCGAGCGCGGCGAAGATGGAATCCCACGGCGTCTGAACGAACTCGACCTTCTTTCCGAGTCTTTCACCGACCGCAGTGGCCACGTCGACGTCGTAGCCGGCGAGTTGCCCCGTTGCGGGGTCCTGGAAGCTGAACGGCGCGTATGTACCCTCGGTACCCACCCTGAGCACACCGGAGGACGAGGTGCGGTCCGCTCCGTTCGGGCTCGATCCGCAGGCGGAGATCAACAGTGCTGCAAGCAGCACCACCGCGAGCAGCGCTCTTCGGGAGTAGTAGGTCACCGGCGGAACCTAACAACGAGGTGGGCATCCGCCAAGGGTTCTGCTCAGCCCCCGCTAAAACGGCGCGTAGATCCAGGGGTCGCGCGGCAGCAGCGCCGGGTCGAAGTCGTCAAGCATCCCGGTGAGGGTCGTCGCGGTGAAGCCCAGCGACGCCGCGATCCGGTGCAGCGCGGTCGGCACCCCGATCTCACCGAGAGTCACCGCGCCGTCGCGTTTGGCCAGCCGCTTCCCGTCGGCATTGAGTACCAGCGGGACGTGGGCGTACACCGGCGTCGGATAGCCCAGCAGCGCACCGAGGTAGGCCTGCCTTGGCGAGGACGACAGCAGGTCGTCGCCGCGTACGACCTGGTCGACGCCCTGCGCCGCGTCGTCGACGACGACGGCCAGGTTGTAGGCCGGCACTCCGTCCCCGCGACGCAGCACCAGATCGTCGACCACTCCGGTGTAGGTGCCGTGCAGCAGATCGGTGACGGTGTACGCCGAGACGTCGGACCGTAGCCGCAGCGCCGGTGGGCGGCCGGTGCCGCGTTCGGCCTTTTGCTCCTCGGTCAGATCCCGGCAGGTGCCCGGGTATGCCCCTTCCGGCGCGTGCGGCGCACGCGGTGCCTGCAGGATATCCCTTCTGCTGCAATAGCATTCGTAGGTAAGCCCACGGTCGTTCAGTCCGGCGATCACCGCTTCGTAGCGGGCGGTGTGCGCGGTCTGGTACTCCGGCTCGGCATCCCACGTCAGGCCGAGTGCGGCCAGGTCCGCCACCTGGCGTGCGGCCACGTCGTCGAAGGTGCGGTCGTCGAGATCCTCCACCCGCAGCAGGAATCGGCGTCCGGTGGAGCGGGCGAACAACCAGGCCAGCACCGCGGTACGCAGGTTGCCGATGTGCAGGTCCGCCGACGGGCTCGGCGCGAACCGGCCCGCGCCGCTGATTGCGGTCACGCCCGAAATCTAGTACGTCACATCCGCTGTCGCCGCCAAGCGGGCCGCGGCCTGTTCGACGCCGTCCCGCCAATCGCGACCACCCAACGTGTGCACCGCGGTATTGCCGGTGAACGCGCTCGAGATGACCACATCCGGGCGCAGCGTGGCCAGCAGTTCCAGGCTGGACCTCAACTGGCCGGCATCGCTGATCGGTGGGATGTGACCGGCCATCCAGTTGCCGTCGGCACCGACGAACACGGTGTCGCCGGTGAACAGGTAGCGCTCCCCGGAGCTGCCCTTGACCAGGTAACTCGTACTGCCGGGGGAGTGCCCCGGTGTGGGGATGACCTCGATGTCGTTGGCGTCGACGTGGCGGTTTTGCAGGGGCACGTCGACACGCTTGTGCTGGCCGATCTGGTCGAGTTCGGCGGCCGGGGCGTGTAGCCGAGACCCGAAGCGGGACGCGATGCGGTTCAACATGGGTCCGGCCTCGTCGCGATGCGAGAGGTATTGGTGTGCCACACCGCCGAGATCCTCGATCGCGGCGAAGTCGTCGGCCGTCAGTGTCGAGTAGAACAACACGTTGCCTGCCGGGCCGCCCGTCCACAGGTATGCGTGCGTGGTGAGCCCGGGGAACGGTGAGTCGGCTCGGGTCTCCCACAAGTCCTCTCGGATCCGATGCATGTGCTCCTCCTTCGTGGATGTACCTCCACGGTGCAACCTCAACAATGGTTGAGGGCAAGGGGCAATCCGGACCGGTGTGCTTTCCCGGGGCGTCAACAGACGGTGACGCCCCGCGGACGAACATGCGTTCTCTGGCACCCTGATGACTTCCGCCGCGCCGCGTGGTCTGCATGTATGCCGGGCCTGGCCAGGCGCGGGCAATTCGATGAAAGATGGAAACCGTGGACTTACCGGTGATGCCGCCGATCGACCCGATGCTGGCCAAGGCCGCCACCAAGGTGCCCGACGATCCCGGAACGTGGTCGTATGAGCCGAAGTGGGACGGATTCCGCGCGCTGGTGTTCCGGGACGGCGACGAGGTGGTGCTGTTGTCGCGCAACGGCAAGGACCTCGGCCGCTACTTCCCTGAATTGCTTGACGCGCTGCGCGACGAACTCGCGCCACGCTGCGTACTGGACGGCGAAGTCGTGGTTCCGCGGGAGGTCGACGGCCGGGTCCGGCTGGACTGGGATTCGTTGTCGCAGCGGATCCACCCCGCCGAGAGCCGGGTGCGGATGCTCGCCGAGCAGACTCCGGCGCACTTCATCGGTTTCGATGCGCTGGCCACCGGGGACACCTCGCTGATGGGCTCCCCGTTCCGGGAACGACGCGACGCGCTGTCCGATCTGGTGCGCGCAAAGCAGTGGTGCCACGTCACGCGCACCACTGAAGACTCCGATCTCGGTGTGCAGTGGCTGAGCACTTTCGAGGGCGCCGGCCTCGATGGCGTGATCGCCAAACGCCTCGACGGTGCGTATGTGCCGGGCAAGCGGGAGATGGTGAAGGTCAAGCACGCGCGCGACGCCGACTGCGTGGCCATCGGCTACCGGATCCACAAGAGTGGCGAGGGTGTCGGGTCGATCCTGCTCGGTCTCTACCGCGACGACGGGGAGTTGCAGATGATCGGTGGCGCGGCGTCGTTCACCGTCAAGGCGCGCACCGAACTGCTCGCCGAACTCGAGCCGCTGCGCAAGGCCGACGACCTGGTGTACGACGGCGAGCCCAGCCGGTGGAACTCGGCGGCGGACAAACGCTGGATCCCGATCCGGCCGGAGAAGGTCGCCGAGGTGGCCTATGACCAGATGGAGGGGAACGGCGCCGGCTGGCAGCGGTTCCGGCACACCGTGAGGTTCGTGCGGTGGCGGCCCGACCGAGATCCGCGCAGCTGCACCTTCGAGCAGCTCGACGTTCCGGTGAACTACGACCTCTACGACGTTCTGGAGTCACGGTAATGGCAAGCCCGGCAACCGAAATCGACGTCGACGGGGTGATGGTCCGGGTGACCAACCCGGACAAGCCGTTCTATCCCAAGCTCGGTGCGGCCGGCACCAAGGGCAAGCTGATCGACTACTACCGTGCCGTTGCCGCCGGACCGATGCTCACCGCGTTGCGGGATCGGCCCACGCATCTGCAGCGGTTCCCCGACGGCATCGACGGCGAGGAGATCTACCAGAAGCGGGTGCCGCAGAAGCATCCCGATTATCTGGAGACCTGCACGGTGACGTTCCCGTCGGGCCGCACCGCCGACGCGCTGAAGGTCACCCATGCCTCGGCGATCGTGTGGGCCGCGCAGATGGGCACCGTCACGCTGCATCCCTGGCCGGTGCGCTGCCCGGACACCGAGCATCCCGACGAGTTGCGGATCGACCTGGATCCCCAGCCGGGCACCGGTTTTCGCGAGGCGAGCCGGGTGGCGGTCGATGTGTTGAAGCCGTTGCTCGACGAACTGGGGCTGGTCGGTTACCCGAAGACGTCCGGCGGCCGGGGTGTGCACGTGTATCTGCGGATCGCCACGGAGTGGGATTTCATCGCCGTTCGTCGCGCCGGCATCGCGCTGGCGCGTGAGCTGGAAAGGCGCGCAACGGATCTGGTGACGACGTCGTGGTGGAAAGAGCAGCGCGGCGAGCGCATCTTCGTCGACTTCAACCAGAACGCGCGCGACCGGACCATGGCCTCGCCGTATTCGGCGCGGCGCACCCAGATCGCGACGGTGTCGATGCCGTTGTCCTGGGCTGAGCTCGCTGATGCCGATCCCGACGACTACACGATCACGACGGTGCCGGATCTCGTTGCGGCCCGTGATGATCCGTGGGCCGGCATCGACGCCGTCAAGCAGTCGTTGCAGCCCCTGCTGGACATGGTGGCCGCCGACGAGGAGAACGGGCCTCGGCGACATGCCCTACCCGCCGAGCTACCCCAAGATGCCGGGCGAACCGCCGCGCGTGCAGCCCAGCAAGAAGGTGGCGGCCAACTGGGACGAGAAGGGCAACCGCACCGGCGATTGAACCCGAATCAGCGGGCAAACCAATAACTGGATGCTTGGTGGCGTAGCTCGGGCATCGACCGGCGCCTGCCTTGCACCCGGGGATAGAGTGGTCAGTGGAAGCCGGAAGAAGCGCGATGTCAGGCCGTTGGGCTTGGCGCTTCCGACACCCCCGAACAGCTTTGGATCAGGTTGGTCCGGAGCCACTGTCGAACGACACGAGCTGCCAAGGGGCTTTCATGATGGATCTCAAGAAGATCGCAGCTGAGGCAACGATCGCCGGCGCACTCGGCCTCACCGCACTCGGAATAGGCGCGGGCGTAGCGAGTGCCGGCCCGCTGTTCCCTGCCGCTCCGGAGACCCCGTGGGTGCAAGACAAACCCCACGGCGATGGCGACGGAGGCCACGGCCACGGAGGCGGGAACTGGGGCAAAGGCCCCGGCCTTGGCGGGCCGGGATTCTGGAATCCGATCGATGCGTGCATTACCGCCACCGGTCCGTACGGTTACGTCGCCGGCTACGTCTGCATCTAGCCGCAGACCGTACCGACGGTGCGCCTGAGCGGAGGGCCTCGGCGGCATGCCCTACCCGCCGAGCTACCCCAAGATGCCGGGCGAGTTGAAACGCGTTCAGCCGTCACGGGATACCGACCGGAAGTAGGGAGCACTTGCGGATCAGGCCGGCTTGTCAGTCGGCTGAGGATTGTCGGCAGCGCGCACAGTGTTGAGCACGAATTGCCCCTGCTGATCGACGAGTCGGGTGAACAGCTGTTGGGCGAACCCGAAGACCAGCGCCCACGCCAGGATCTGCGCAGGGCTGTCGAGTGCACTGAGGCCGGGGATGAATTGCCCGCGCATCAGCAACAATCCAAGGAACGCAGTAATTGCGCCGGTGGGGAGTTTGAGCACCGCTAACGCAACAGGCAGGCCGCACCGTTCGGACGAGCCCCTGATGTTCCTGATGGCGGCCGCTGCTGCGATGGCAGCAGCAGTGATCCCGACGAGTTCGACGATGATGAGGTCCATTTTGTTGGCAGTGCCCTCGACAACCTTGTCAATGTCAATGACGGGTGTGGCCCGTGGGTTTTCCCCAGCGGCCTGCACCTGTTGGTCCGTCGCGGTCTGCAAGGGGATGAACGGTCCGGATTGCCCTGTCGGGCACACGACCACCGATTTGCCACCGCCGAGTTCAGGAGCGAAGCACAGTGGGACCAACATCGGGAAGAGCAAACCGGTGACCGCCACTCCGATGGCGAGCACTGTCATCAGCGCCGTGGTGACGACCACGGTGTTGCGGAAGCTGCGCAGACGAACCTGCTCGCGGAGTCCGTGCGAGCTTGCTGCTCGGACCGTCGCGACGATTTTGCCCCGCTGCGTCTCGATCGTCCTCGTCGCCTTCCGCTCGTCGAAATCCTGGTCAGCTTTGTCCTGGCTCAGTGGATCCGGATCGCTGATACCGACCCTTCGGGCGATCCGCTCGAATTCCTGCCGTCCCGGGTCTGTCGGACCCAGATGACGCTGGACGTGCCTGAGCAGGGACGGCATCTGCCCGTGTACGTAGTCAGGCGGGGCGAGATTGAGGAGCTGAGCCTCGGCGGCGTCGAGGTTGCTCATGGCCCTCTCGATCAGCGGGCCATTGCGGAAGATGCGCAACCACTTTGGGTCAGGCTTCTTGCCCAGCGCCGCGTCCCTGGCGGCTTCGAGGTGATAGTGAATCGACGTCGTCAGAGCGCGATCACTATTCCGCGGGTTCTTCAGCCTTATCCAGGCGCACAGCGCCTCGAGTTCGCAGGCCCGCGTCAGTGTTCCTTCCCGCCATGCCAGTCCGACGGGTCCCCCGACGGGTCGAACGTGTGTGACATCAGGTGCCATGCCTGCGGCTTGCGGATGGATGAGATTCGTGTTCTCGTCGGAGCGCTCGCGGGCCATATGCGTGAGACCTGTACTACGTGCATTCTGCCCATTCGGATACGTAGGACCAGCCGAATGTTGTCCCGTTGCAGGCGTTGGCTTGCCGGCATGAGGCGGCGAGCCTGGGTCAGTATTCATCGGGACCCACTTTCTTT
This sequence comes from uncultured Actinomycetota bacterium, assembly GCA_963779655.1. GTDB lineage: Bacteria > Actinomycetota > Actinomycetes > Mycobacteriales > Mycobacteriaceae > Mycobacterium. The sequence goes on from CAVZZD010000009.1 coordinate 105,738, forward strand.
GTTCTTACGGACCGCTTACCGGTGATGGGTGTTCCTGAGCCGAGGGGCGTTGGCGCCCACGTCCAAGTAACTGCAGGCGACCCTGCGGGTCACGCGTAGTCGACTACGCGACCTGCCGGACCTTCGGCTTCACTCGATGTAGTGGCTGCGAACGGAAACGTGTCCCGCCGAGGGATACGGACGGGAAGTAGCGCGGCTACAGCGCGCCCGGCACGACGGTGATCACGGTGATGCTGTCAGACGCCACGCTCGTCACGTAGATGCGGCCATCGTTGCCGACGGTGAGACCGACGGGTTGCTCCACCGCAATCGCCTCGGTGGATCCGTCGAGTCCGATGGCTATGACCTCCGAGTTGCCGATGTCCGCGATATAGACGATGCCGTTGGGGCCGACCGCCACACCACGGGGGAACTTCCCATCGAAGTCGAGGCTGTATGCAACGGTGAGGTCGGGGTTGAAGACCGTGAGGCCGCCGCCGGATGTGGGCGTTTCCGCATGGGTGACGTAGATCAGGCCGTCGGCGGTGACAACGATTCCCATCGACGGCCCGTCGAGGTCGATACTGTCGGCGGTTGTGCCGTCGGCGTCGAAGATGGTCAGCGTACCGGCGGAGGTCCCCTGTTCGTAGCTCGTGACATACAGGCGCCCGGCACTGTCGAGTGCCAAGGCGGCGGCCGCGGGCACCGTCGCGAATGGAACCGGAGATTCGGGATCGGCCGGGTCGATGATCGAGACGGTTCCGCTGCTCAAGTCGCTGACGTAGATGCGTCCGTCGGTTCCGGCGACCACACCGATCGGCAGACCGCCGATGTCGACGGTCCCCGCAATGGATCCGTCGGTGTCCATCACGGACAGTGTTCCGGAGGGGTGATTGGCGAGGGGATCGACGACGCCGGTGACGAGGAGGTGGCCGTCCGAGATCATCGTGATGCCGAGAGGATGGAGACCCAGACTGTCGAGCACGGTGGTCTCGTAGTGGTACTCGGTCGCTACTGGTTCGATCCACACCTCGACGTCGACCACCGTGGAGGTCTGCCCGTAAGAGCCGGTGATCGTGAACGGCACCCAGATGTCGTCGGGACTTTCGGCAGCGTCCAGCCGTGCCTGCGCGGTCGGGGTGAACACCCAGTCGCCGGTGGAGGCGTCGACCGACACCGAGCCGAGCGTTGGATCCGGCGCCGTCGTCAGTGTGTAGGTGAAGCGGTTACCCGGATCGAGCACGTATACGACGCCGCTGACCGCGCCGGTACCGGCGTCGACATCGTCGTAGCCGTAGTCCCAATCCCCAACCGGGATAATGGAAATCAGGTTGGCGGTGTTGTCGGCCGTGTCGGTTCCGTAAAGGAAGTCGTCGCCGTCGACCGCGATACCGATCCACGGCTCGTCGCCCAGGATGATCGGTTCGGCCACGGTGCCGTCGGGTGTGATGACGGTCAGGGTGGCCGTCGTGTCGACGGCGCTGGCATAGCCGGTGACGTAGGCCCATCCGTAGGAATCGACCGCAACCCCGACCGCCGGTGCGCCGAGGTCGATCGTGTTCTGGGTGCCGTCGGCGTCGATGATCACCAGGGCGCCGTCGCCGCCGTCGCTGGGTCCGACGACGGCAAAGATCCGCTGATCGGGGCCGATCGCGATTCCGCCGATGATGCCGTCGAAGTCGATCGCGTCGACGACCGCGCCGCCGGGGCTCAGAATATGGATGGTGCTCGTCGATGCCTGGGTGTCGTTGCCGGCCACATAGACTCGCCCGTCTTCGTCGATCGCGATTGCCGTCGTGAAACCGGGGATTTCTGCGAACAGCTCTGTCGAGTAGCCGTCGCTGGGGTCGATGGCCCAGATCTGTCCGGCGGCAGCGGTATTGGTGGTGGCGTAGACCCGTCCATCGGAGCCCACGGCCACCCCCCATGACCCGTTGCCGTCGAGCGTGATGGTGGTCTCGATATCGCCGTCGGAATTGAGCACCGTCAGCGCGATGTCCCCGGATTCCTCGGAGAAATTGGACACGTACAGGTGCCCGTCGGGTGCGACCGTCATTCCGGCGGGGCGAGTGCCGTCCAGCGGCATCACGTAGTCGTAGGACAACTCGACCGCGGGATCGACCGGTGCGGTCACCGAGATCGGCGTCGTGGCGCCCTTGCCGTCGGACGCGGTGATCGAGAAGGAGGCGGCTTCGGTGGCGGAGGTGAAGTAGGCGTCGAATCGGGACTGTCCGGTGGGTCGGAACGCCCACGCCCCGGTCGCGGAGTCGACCGCGACGATGCCGACGTCCGGATCCAGCGGCGTGGTCAGGCTGTAGGACACGACGTCGCCGTCGGCATCGGTCGCTTTCACCGAGCCGATGACGATACCCGTTGTGGCATTGGGTGTTCCGATCGTCGTGGTACCGGCGACCGGAGCGTGATTCTGGGTCGCGCTGATCGGCACGATGGTGACCTTGACGGTCACCTGATCGGTGCCGCCGTGCCCGTCGCTGATGGTGACGGTGAACGAGTCCGTCTTGGTCGACGAGCTGGCCTTGGGTGCGCTGGCGGCTTGCCGGGCGGCCTCGGTCGGCGCGTAGGTGAACGTCCCGTCAGCGGCGACGGCCACCGAACCCTTCTTGGTGGTCGCCGGCGCCCCATAGGTGAACGCATCGCCGTCAGTGTCGGTCGCGGTGATCTTTCCGGTCACCACACCGGTCGCGGTATTCGTCTGTGTCACAACAGCTTTGGCGTCATCAGGCGCGCTGTTCAGCGCCCTGATCTTGACCGTGACGGACACATCGGCGGCACCGCCGTGTCCGTCATAGGCGGTGAGCGTGAACGTGTCGGTGGTGGTGCCGGGCGCACCGGTGGCCGCCGCATGGCGGGCTTCGGCAGTCGGGGTGTAGGTGAACTTGCCCTTTGCGTCCACCACTACCGTGCCCTTGGCGGTGGTGGTCGATCCGCCGTAGGTCAGCGTGTCCTTGTCCTTGTCGGTGGCCTTGAGGCTGCCGGTGACGACTCCCGTCGACGACTTCGGGTTACCCACTGACGTTTTCACGGTGGGGACGGCGTTCACCGCGTCGATCGGCACCGTGACCGTGACGGTGATGAAGCCGCGACGGCCGTCGTCGAAGGTCAGCGTGACGGTGTCGGACGTGGGTCCTGAGCCCGCGGCGGCGTGCCGCGCGGCCGCGGTCGGGGTGTACGTCACCACGAAACCGTTCGCCGTGTCGAACGTGAGCGTTCCGTGTGCCGGCACCGGCACGTTGTAGGAGATGGCGTCGCCGTCGAGGTCGTCGAGCTCGATCGTCACCTTCACCGCTCCGGTGGCCGGGCTGGGATCGCTGATCGAGGTGACGTCGGCGGTCGGCGCGGTGTCCGGTGCCAGCAGGGTGACCACCTGCAGGGTCTTGCCGGCCGGATCGGTCAGGTATAGCTGCTGGCCATCGGGGCTGATCGCCACCTGGATGGGCGCAGACAACGAACCTGAGGCCGGAGTGGCCGTCGAGGTCAGCACCGCACGGGCGGCGATGTCGACCGCGCTGACGGTGCCGTCCAGCGCGGCAACCAGCAGCACCGTGCCGTCGCCGTTGATGACCGCTCCGGCTAGTTCCCCACCCACGGAGAACTTTTCGACGACCGTCTTCTTCTTGGTGTCGATGACGGTGACGGAGCCGTCCAGCGCCGTGACATACAGGCGGGTGCTGTCCGGGGACACCGCCAATCCGGTGGGCAGATCACCCAGACCGGTGATCGACTTCGCGGTCGACGAACTCGCCGCGAACCAGGAAACCGAGTCGGTGGCGCTGTTGGTCACGTACACCGTCTTGCTGTCCGGGGACACGGTGATCAGCGACGGTTCAGTGCCGACGTTCTTGACGGTGCCGATCACCTTGTTCGTCGACGTCGCGATCTTGGTGACCGTGCCGCCGATGGCGTTGGTGACGTAGACGGTCTTGCCGTTGGGGGCGATCGCCACTCCGACCGGCGCCTCCCCGACGGCGATGGTCTTCACCACCGTGTTGGATCCGGTGTCGATCACCGCGACCGAGTTGGTGCCCTGGGTGACCACGTACACCTTCGACCCGTCCGGCGTGATCGCCGCGGTTGTCGGGCCGGGGCCGACCGGGATCGTGGTGACCACCGTGTTGTCGAGGGTGTTGATCACGGTGACCGTGCCGGCGGACAGGTTCGTGACGTACGCCCGGTTGTTCGAGACGGCCACACCGGTGGCATCCGAACCGGCGTTGGCGTGGCCCAGGACCGCGACCGGTGTCGGGTCCACCGGCACGCTTATCACCGTGTCGACCTTGTTCTTTCCGTCGCTGACGGTGACGGTGAACTCCGCGGTCACCTCATCGTCGGACACCCCGGCCAGCACGCGCTGTGCGGTGGTCGGGGTATAGGTGAATGCACCCGTCTTCTTGTCGAACGACAGCGAGCCCTGCGCCGGACCCGACTTCAATGCGTACGACAGCTTCTTGCTTTCGGGATCTGACGCGCTCACCTGTCCGGTGACCGCACCGGTAACCGTGTCGGCTTCACCGAGCACCGGGTCGGCGATGACCGGGGGCTGATTGCCCAACGCCGCCACGGCCGCCGGTGCGGCGAGCGCCGCCAGCGTCAAGGCAGGCTCGACATCGGTGTCCAACGGCTCGCCGGTCTGCGCGTCTGCGGCAACGGTATTCAGGTTCTTGCGGGTGGACGACTCCGAGCCGAGCTGGCGGCGGGACGCGGCCAGCAACACCCACAACGCCGGAGATTCCACAGCGCCGGCCGGACCTGAACCCAGCAACGACGACAACGGCGACTCGGCCGCCGTCACCGGCGCGGCCACCATCTGCTGCACCGGCTGGGGCGCAATCGAATCGACCGTGATCGAAGGCGCGACTGTCACCCGGAAGGTCGCGGGCTCGTCGGATTCCGCGGAGACGGCCGGCGCGGCCGTCGACTTCACGGCCGCGGGAGCCTCGGTAGCCTCGGGCGCCGACGACTGCCGGGCCGGCGGCGCTGACGGGGACTCCGCGCGCGCGGAGTGCCTCGGCGCTCCCGCGGAACGCGTGCCGCGCTTACGCCCGGATTGGTCGGACGCCGAGGCCGACGGCGATGATGTTGTGGTAGCGGGCGGCTCGGTGTCGGGGTCCTGCGAGGTATGCGCCCCACCCGAGCTCGACAGCGTCACCCCGGGTGCGACCTCGGTCGATGTCACCGACGGCGAGGTCGACTCCGATGTCCCGCCACTCGACGGCGCACTGGTCTCCGTAGCCGAATCCGGCGCCGACGAGGCGCCGACCCGACCGACGACGCTGGCGATTCACCCGAAGCACCGGCGCCAGAAGGACTGTCAGCGGAGTCAGATGACGACGTCCCATCGGACGGATCGGCCCACGCCACACCCGGCACGGCAACGGCTGAGCCGATGCCCAACGCCACCGCCAGCGCACCGACCCGCCCGACGTGCCGGGCATACGACGGCTCGCCGACCGGACGTGGACCCGACCAGAACAACGTCCTGGCCGACTCGACAAGTTTGGAATCGCGGGCCTTGTGATGGCGTCCGGGCATGGGTGGCTGATCCCCCTGTGAAAACACTGACGTTTCGCTGAAATTGACGCCAACGTAGCGCATTGACAGTCCCGTCGCACTGTGTAAACCGAAGAATTCTTCGTGAAACGGCAAACTGAGGTTCAAGACCCCAAATCCTCTGTGCAACAGCACGCCTGTAGACCCCGTGCCATCGGATTCGCCGCCGTGACGTGGCGGTTCTTATGCCGCCTCGGTTCGCCAGGCGAATGTTCCTCGCCCCTCCCGTGACAGTTCTTCGCCGAACCCGTAACCTTTCGGCCTGATTATGTAAACCGATGGGGGAGCGCGATGGGCCTGCGCAGGGTATTGGCGGCACTGTGCATCGTGGCGATGATCGTCACGGGTCTCGGCTTGGCGATCTTCCTGTTCATGAAGAGCGACTCGCCGAGCGATACACCGTCGTCGCCGAGGTCGTCCCTGGCGCAGCCACAGCCCAAGTTGCCCACCCCGGAGGAATTCCGGGTCGGCGTGGAAGTGACCGGACAACAGTGCGCCGACAACGGCGTCTGCACCTATACGTACTCCATCTCGCCGAACTACGTGGGTTACCACCCACTGCCCGAGCAGGACTTCACGGTGTTCTACGAGATCTCCGGCGGCAACGCGCCGCAGCCGGGCAACTTCACCGTCAGCGACGGCCAGGCCCGCGTGTTCAAGGACGTCACACTCGAAGGGCCGCCCGGGGCGCAACTACAGGCCACGGTGACGCAGATCAGCCTGGTGGCCGGACCCAAGCCGATACCGGCACCGGAGACCGTCCCGCCGGAGCAACTCAGCCCTCAGCCGATCAACTGACCGGACCCGCGACCAGCGTCACCTTGGCGTTCTGCGGGATCCCGGCCCGGTCGATCCAGTTGAGGTCGATGACGTTGCCGGGGTAGCGCTGGTCGAGCAGCCCGGTCAGCGCGTTCGCGGAGTCGATCGGGACGCCGTCGATGATGGTGATGGTGTCGCCGGGCCGCAGGCCGACCACATCGGCGGGCCCGCCGCGAAGCACCGACCGCACCGGCAGACCGGAGCCCGATTGCCCGGTCGCGCTGATGCCCACCCCGAGCATCGCCGAGGGACCGATGTGCACCGTCGGTGACGGCGCGCCGCCGCGGATCTGATTGGCAATGTCCATCGCGCGGTTGATCGGAATGGCGAATCCCTCACCGCCCGGGGTGGATTCGCCGTTCACCTTGAAGTTGATCGTCGCCGCCGCGTTGAGTCCGACCACCTGGCCCGCGCCGTTGACCAGAGCGCCGCCGGAGTCGCCCGCGCGCAGGTTGGTCGACGATTCGATCAGACCGCCCATGCTGTTCTTGCTGCCGGTCAACTCGTCCTCGGCGGCGATCGACCGGTTCAGGTTGGTCACCGCGCCCGTTTCGTGGGTCAGCGGGTTTCCGGTGCCGTTCGCGTTGCCGATGGTCAGCACCGGTTCGCCGAGCGCCAACGAGTTCGAGTCGCCGATCGGGGCCACCGGCAGCCCGCCGGCACCGCGCAGTTGCAGGACCGCGATGTCGTCGTCGCGGTCGTAGCCGATGACGTCGGCTTCGAACGTCTGCCCGTTGGCCATGCTGAGCACCTTGATCGCGTTCGCGCCCTGAACGACGTGGTGATTGGTGAGCACCTGCCCGTCCGGGGACAGCACGATTCCGGTGCCGTTGCCCACCACGCCCTGGAAGTCGACCAGCGTGGTGATCTGCACCAGGCCCGGCTCGACCTGGGCGATCAGGGGCGCCGGATCCAGCGGTGCGGCCTGTGCGGAAACCGGGCCCGCCAGCGGGGCGATCAGGGTCAGCAGCAGCGCACTGAGCACGCACAGCGCTGCGCGGCGCCGTTCGAAACGACGGCGTCGAATGTTGGCCATGTAATGCCTCTCGGCGGAGCGGACGGGTTCGTTACCTGCCCATCTTGCCTGCCGCATGTGACGAGGCGATGACTGACCTGCTGGATCGCGTGCAGTTCAGGGTTTCGCGCGGGGCACCACACCACGCGGCAGGATCAGCGGCAGGTCGTTGTACGTGACGATGCCGGGTGCCGCGGCGACGACCGCGGGAATCGCGTTGAGCGGCGGCGTCGCGGCCATGATGTGCCCGAGCACCATGAACTCCTCCAGCGTGGTGGCCTCGAAGTCCGGGGGTGGCAGGAAGCCGACCTTCATGGTGACGGTGGGACGTCCGGCGACCTCGATCACCCAGCCGTCCTGGTCGATCTGCCAGTCCGGCTCCAGCGTCTGCCCCTTGCGCCAGCGCACGTTGATCTCGACGCGGGTCACGCCGTCGATGATGCCCTTCCAGCTGGCGTAGACGCCGGCCACGCAGCCGGCGGGAATGGTCCACGATCCGAGGTCGAGATCCTCGGTGGTCTGCGCGTACTCGGCGTCGCAGCGGACTTCGTCGAGGTCGACGCCCAGCGCGTCGGCGACCATCCGGACGGCCTCGCCGAACACCCCGGTGCCATGCGCGGTCATCGCCTGCAGGTCGGGGTCGTCGATGGGCCGGCCGAAGCCCACCGGCTTCTCGGTGGCGGGGGAGTCGTAGAAGGTGGTGTCGGCGGCCTCGTTGACGGTGATCTTGTCGACCCGGTCGCAGATGCCGGCCGCGACGACGGACAACTGGTTGACGTAGCCGGGGCTGATACCCGAGCCGAACATGGTGGAGGCCCCGAGCCGGCACGCCTCGGCGATCTTCTCGCGGCCCGCCCCCTGGTTGTGGCCGGTGATGAACGACGCCGTGGCGACGACGTTGACGCCGGCCGACAGGATGCGCACGAGTTCGTCGACGTCGATCCACATCGGGTTGTAGACCACGACGTCGGGCTTCAGCGCGAGCAGTGCGTCGACGTCATTGGTGGCGGCGACACCGAGCGGCTCGATGCCGACGAGTTCACCGACGTCGCGGCCGACCTTGTCCGGTGACCAGGCGTAGCAGCCGACGAGTTCCAGGGTGGGGTTGGCGGCGATGGCGGCCACGGAGCTTTTGCCGACGTTGCCCGTGGTCCATTGGACGACGCGGTAGGTCGGGGCATCAGGAGAATTGTTGAGCACTCGCACAGCATAAACGCGATAATTAGCCTGTCAACGGAAAATTCTCGGATCCGGCGTCTCGGTGCGGAATGACCGGCAACGTGACCGACGACGGATGCGCCGCGTCGTGCAGGATCGTCTGCGTCGCCGACCGCGTGACGGTGTCCTGTCCGAACGGCACACCGGTGTTCGGGTTCGGGGCGAACTGCGGGTAGTCGCTGCTGGAGATCTCCACCCGGATGCGGTCGCCGGCGCGGAACTCGTAACTCGTTGGCCACACAGCGATTTGGTAACGGTACGGCTGGCCGGGCGTGGTCGGAGTCGGATGGGACAGCGAGTCCCGGAACGAGGTGCGGATGATGCCGTCGTTCAGATTGATCACCCCGCCGTCAGGGCGCACCACCTCGAGCTTGGCGGTGAAGTCGGTGTCGGGCGCCGACGACGACGCCCACAGCGTGACGGTCGCCGGGCCGGTCACCTCGGTGTCCGCGGTCAGCGGCGCGGTGCTGTAGGTCAGGACATCGGACCGCTGCTCGACGACGGTCTGGTCGTACGGCCCCTGCGGTCCGGACTGGGCGCCGCAGCAGGAGTGACCGCCCGCGCTCGGGGCAGGGTAGGCCGGGTCGTAGGTGTAGACGTCCGCAGGTTGCCCCGCCGGCGGCGGCGATGTGTTCAGCGCGCCCGTGCGGTCGCGCATGCCGCCCGCCCCGGACAAGTAGTAGGTGGTCCACTGGGTATTGCGCAGTGGCCACGCGGTCGCCGACTTCCACCTGTTGGCACCCATCAGGAAGTAGTCGACACGCGGTGCTCCGCCGACGCCGTTGCTCTGGCCTTTCAGGTAGTGGTCGTACCAGTTCAGCATCAGCTCGTTGATCGGGCTGTTCGCCACCGCGCCGATCGCCTTGAGCAGTGGGGCAGGCTCGGAGTCTGGCCGGCCCCAGTCGACGTGGTCCCACGGCCCGATAACCAAACGCTGGTTGGCGCGGGCATCCGGGGTGCCGCCGCGGTCGACCATGCCGGCGAAGTTCTCGACGCCGCCCGCCAGGAAGGCGTCGTACCAGCCTTCGACGTCGAGCACGGGTACCCGCACGTTCGGGTAGCGGTCGCGAATGCTCCACCGTGCCCAGTAGTCGTCGCGGGTGGAGTGCCGGATCCAGTCGAAGTACCACGGCGCGACGGTCGGGCTGGCCGGCTGCATGGGCGGAAGGTCCTTGAACGGCCGGAAGTCCAGCCAGCGCGTCGGGTCGGCGGAGGCCGCCTTCAACGCCTGCACCGTGGCGGTGTCGCCGCGGTTCTCGGCGGCGGTCGTGGCGAGGCCCATCGCCCACGGCAATATGAACGCCAGACGGAACTCGCCACCCTCGTACGTCCAGCCGTCGTAGTAGTCGGATGCGGTGTTGGCGGGAACGATCGTCACCAGATGCGGCGGCGCGGTCGTCGCGGCGAGCCATTGGGTGGCGCCCACGTACGACGACCCGTACATGCCGACCTTGCCGCTGGAGCCGGGTAGACCCGCGGCCCATTCCACGGAGTCGTAGCCGTCGTCCTGGTCATGCGCGAACTCGGTGAAAGTGCCACCCGAGGCGCCCTGACCGCGGATGTCCTGGACGACGACCAGATAGCAGTGCGATGCGAACCAGTCCGGTGTCTGATACCGCGACGGCTCGACTTGCGCACCGGTCTTGCCGTACTGCGTCCGCATCAGGATCACCGGCACCGCATCGGAGGTCTTCGGGCGGTAGACGTCGGCCCGCAGCACGGCCCCGTCGCGCATGCGCGCGGGCACGTCGGTCTGCTTCTGCACAGCACACGGGCCGCGACCGGCACCGGGGGGCCAGGCCGAGGACGTTGACGTCGCGGGTGACGGGTGACCGGCGCATCCGGTCAGCGTCAGCGCGAGTACTGCGCCGACGGCGGCGCCGCGGCGGAGGGTGCGTGCCAGCACCTCAGTCCGAGAGCGCCACACCGCCGCCGCGACCCTTGCCGGATGGTCTCCGGTTGCGCAGACGTCGACGCGGGGCGTCGGCTTCCTCCACCGTCTCGCCGGCTTCGGCTTCGGCGTCACCGTCGGCCACGTCGTCGGCGGCCTCGGCGGTCACGGTCTGCTCTACTGCTTCGTCGGCCACGGCATCGTCGGCTTCAGCGGTTACGGCCTCGACGTCTTCGGCCGCAACCGTGTCTTCAACGCCGTCGCCACCGCGAACGGCCTTCTGCTTCTTCGGTTTCAGGGCCTTCGGTGGCGGGGGCGGCAGTTCGGCGGCGAACGCCAGGTAGAACGCCAGCGCGCTGAGCACCGCGATCGCGGCGGCAGCGCCGTACACGGCGAACAGCCATGGGCCGGCCCGGTCCAGGCTGACCCAGATCTCGACGACGGCGGTCACGATGATCATCGCCCCGGCGAGAACGTGCCCGATGATCGACCACAGGCGCAGGCTCAGCGCCAGCTGGGGCGTGCCGAACTCCGGCCGACGCGTCTTGAGCAGCGTGAACACCACCGGCAGGGCCGTCAGCCCGAGGACTGCACCGGTGACGATCCGCAGCACCGTCCCCCACGTGTGCGTGACATCGCCCGTCAGCTCCGGCCAGCGCGGCAGTACGAAAAAGAAGTACAGCCCGGCGGCCAGAATGAAGGACGACGCGTGCCAGACCACCGCTATGCCGCGTCGCATACCCCTCCTTGGCTTCTTTGCTGGTCCGGGGTGCCGCGTCAGCGACACCCCGGACCAAGTGCGGAGGATAGGGGATTTGAACCCCTGAGGGCGGTTAACCCAACCCGCGTTCCAGGCGAGCGCCATAGGCCACTAGGCGAATCCTCCGTCGGCAATGGTAGCCGAGGTCGGTGGTCAGGCCAGAATCGCAGAGCAACGAGCGCGAGGACGGTCCGGGCAATTCGGCCCGCTAGACTCATCGTGGACCCCGCGCGGCGTCCATCCTGTGAACTCCCCCAGGGCCGGAAGGCAGCAAGGGTCAACGGGCTCTAGCGGGTGCGCGGGGTCCCCAATTCTTTCCAGGTCCGTTGTTACCGGCCCCTGCTCGTCGAAAGGCCCATGGTGTCGTTCTCCTCCCTCGGCCGAGCCGAACTGCAGACCGAGCATGAGCAGCAGCAGCGCAACTACGCCGAATTGCAGGCCCGGCAGCTGAAGCTCGACCTGACCCGCGGCAAGCCGTCGCCCGCGCAGTTGGATCTGTCCAATGCACTGCTCGAGCTTCCCGGCTGCGGAGACGGGGCCTACCGCGACGGCGAGGGCACCGACACCCGCAACTACGGCGGACTGCACGGGCTGCCCGAGTTGCGGGAGATCTTCGGCGAGCTGCTGGGCATCCCGGTGCCGAACCTGATCGCCGGCAACAACGCGAGCCTCGAGATGATGCACGACGCGGTGGTGTTCTCCCTGCTGCACGGCGGCGTCGACTCGCCACGGCCGTGGATACACGACCTGCGCGACGGCACCGGGGTCAAATTCCTGTGCCCGTCGCCGGGCTACGACCGGCACTTCGCGATCACCGAGACCATGGGCATCGAGATGATCACGGTGCCGATGAACGAGGACGGGCCCGACGTCGACCTGGTCGAGGAACTCGTCGAGAATGACCCCGCGATCAAGGGCATGTGGTGCGTGCCGGTGTTCTCGAACCCCACCGGCGCCACCTACTCCTGGGAGAACGTCCGTCGGCTCGTCCAGATGAGAACGGCCGCAACGGATTTCCGGCTGTTCTGGGACAACGCCTATGCGGTGCACACCCTGACGCACGACTTCCTGCGTCAGGTCGACGTGCTGGGCCTGGCGGCCACGGCGGGCAACCCCCACCGGCCGTACGTGTTCGCATCGACGTCGAAGATCACTTTCGCCGGCGCGGGTGTCAGCTTCTTCGGTGGCTCGCTGGGCAACATCGCCTGGTACCTGCAGTACGCCGGGAAGAAGACCATCGGCCCGGACAAGGTCAACCAACTGCGGCATCTGCGGTTCTTCGGCGACGCCGACGGTGTCCGCTTGCAGATGCAGCGTCAGCAGCAGTTGCTGGCCCCCAAGTTCGCGCTGGTCGCCGAGATTCTGGAGGATCGGTTGGGCGACTCCAAGGTGGCGTCGTGGACCGACCCCAAGGGCGGCTACTTCGTCAGCCTCGACGTGCTGCCCGGCACGGCCAGGCGCACGGTGGCGCTGGCCAAGGACGCCGGCATCGCGGTGACCGAAGCGGGTGCGTCCTTCCCGTACCGAAAGGATCCGGAGGACAAGAACATTCGCATCGCACCCACGTTCCCGGCGACCGAGGATCTGCGCGCCGCGATCGACGGCCTGGCAACGTGCACGCTGCTGGCGGCGACGGAGTCGATGCTGGGGCGCGACTAGACAGTCGGACCGACTGGGTAGCCTGCTCACGTGGCTCTCTACCGCAAGTACCGGCCGGCAACCTTCGCCGAGGTGGTGGGGCAGGAGCACGTCACCGAACCGCTGTCCACCGCGCTGCAGGCGGGCCGCATCAACCACGCCTACCTGTTCTCCGGGCCGCGCGGCTGCGGTAAGACCTCGTCGGCCCGCATCCTGGCCCGCTCGCTGAACTGCGAACAGGGGCCCACCCCCACCCCGTGCGGCGTGTGCGATTCGTGCGTGGCGCTGGCGCCCAACGGGTCCGGCAGCGTGGACGTCACCGAACTCGACGCCGCCAGCCACGGCGGCGTCGACGACACCCGCGAACTGCGCGACCGGGCGTTCTACGCGCCGGCGCAGTCGCGCTATCGCATCTTCATCATCGACGAAGCCCACATGGTCACCACGGCGGGTTTCAACGCGCTCCTCAAGATCGTCGAGGAGCCGCCGGAACATCTGATCTTCGTGTTCGCCACCACCGAACCGGAGAAGGTACTGCCGACCATCCGGTCCCGCACCCACCACTACCCGTTCCGGCTGCTGGCACCCCGCACCATGCGCGCGCTGATCGAGAGGATCTGCGCGTCGGAGGACGTCAAGATCGACGACGCGGTCTACCCGCTGGTGATCCGCGCCGGCGGCGGCTCGCCGCGTGACACGTTGAGCGTGCTGGACCAGTTGCTGGCCGGTGCCGAGGGCAACCATGTGGCCTACCAGCGCGCGCTGGCGCTGCTGGGCGCCACCGACGTCGCGTTGATCGACGATGCGGTCGAGGCGCTGGCGGCCGGCGATGCGGCGGCCCTGTTCGGTGCGGTGGAGTCGGTGATCGACGCCGGCCACGACCCGCGCCGGTTCGCCGTCGATCTCCTGGAGCGCTTCCGGGATCTCATTGTGCTGCAGGCGGTTCCGGATGCCGGCGATCGCGGTGTGGTGGAGGCGCCCGAGGACGAACTCGAGAAGATGCAGGATCAGGCGGCCCGCATGGGCACCGCGACGCTGACCCGCTACGCCGAGGTGGTGCACGCCGGCCTCGGTGAGATGCGCGGCGCCACGGCACCGCGACTGCTGCTCGAGGTGGTGTGTGCCCGCCTGCTGCTGCCGTCGGCCAGTGACACCGAGTCGGCGCTGCTGCAGCGTGTCGAGCGCATCGAGACCCGGCTGGACATTTCGATCCCCGCGGCAGAACGCGCCGACTCCGGTCCGGCCACCAGGGTGTCGCAGCGGGAATTCAGCCGGCGAAGCCAGGTTCCGGAACCTGCGCCAACGGCAACGCCAACGGCAACGGCCCAGGCCCAGCCGCCGGCCCAGTCCCAGCCGCCGGTCGTGCCACCCCCGCCGCCGACCGTGCCGGCACGGCCTGCGCCGCGGGCCCCGGATCCTGTTGCGGCACCGTCCGCGCCGCCGCCCGAGGCGCAGCCGGCGCCTGCCGAACCACCGCCGGTCGTGTCGACGCCCGGCGCGCCGGACGCGGCTGCCGTGCGGACCATGTGGTCGACCGTGCGTGAGAAGGTCCGTGCGCTGCGCCGGCCCACCGACGTGATGCTCGATGGTGCGATCGTGCTCGCCGTCGAGGGCAACACCCTGGTGCTCGGGCACCCGGCGGCCCCATTGGCCAAGCGCCTCAACGAAAGCCGCAACGTCGAGATCATCCGCGAGGCACTCAAGGACGCACTCGGCGTCGACTGGAACGTGCGCTGCGATGTCGGAACTCCGGCGGTGCCGGTTACCGCCGGTCCGCCGACCGACCGGGCGGTGCCGCCCCCGCCCGCGCCGCCGGACGACGAAGAGGCGAGCATGATGGCCGAGGCCGCCGAGGTGGACGCCGCCGCGCCCCGGCGTGACCCGGAGGAAGTCGCCCTCGAATTGCTGCAGAACGAGTTGGGCGCGCGCAAGATCGAGGGTTAGGCGTCCCACCACGGCCGCAGCGGCAGGCCGCCGTCGCTGCCGCGGCCGTCGAGTTTGACGGCCAGCACCTGGTGCAACTGCACCACGTTGTTTTCGAAGCCCAGCCGTGAACCCGCCATGTAGAGCCCCCACACCTTTGCGGTGGGCAGGCCGACCTCGGCGACGGCTTCGTCCCAGTGGTCGACGAGGTTGCGGCACCAGTCGCGCAGGGTCAGGGCGTAGTGGTTGCGCAGGTTCTCTTCATGCACCACTTCCAGACCGACGTTCTGGGCCTCGGCGATGATGCGACCGGATCCGGTCAGTTCGCCGTCCGGGAACACGTAGCGGTCGATGAAGCCACCCGCCCCGGCGCCGCTGTGATTGTCAGGTCGGGTGATGCAATGGTTGAGCAGCAGCGCGCCGGTGCGCATCTTCGACTGCAGGAAGCGGAAATAGGCCGGATAGTTGGCCACTCCGATGTGTTCGGTGAGCCCGATCGACGAGACGGCGTCGAACCTCGTCTCGGGGATGTCGCGATAGTCGCCGTGTCGGACCTCGGCGAATTCCGACAGCCCCTCGTCGGCGATCGTCTTCTGCGCCCATGCGGCCTGCTCCGCCGACAGGGTGACGCCGATCACGTGCACGCCGCGGCGCGCTGCGTAGCGAACCATGCCGCCCCAGCCGCAGCCGACGTCGAGCAGGCGGTCCCCGGCCTTCAGGCGCAGTTTCTCGAACACCAACCGGTACTTGTTGTCCTGCGCCTGCTCGAGCGTCGCGTCAGCTGTCGGGTAGCACGCGCAGGTGTAGGTCATCGACGGGCCGAGCACCCGCTCATAGAACGCGTTCGAGACGTCGTAGTGGTGATGGATGGCATCGGCGTCGCGGGTCTTGCTGTGCCGCAAACCTTCCGCGACTCGGCGCCATTTCGGCAGCGCCTCCTGCGGCGGCGGCGCGATGGGCTTGAGCCGCTCCAAACCGATCGAGCGGACGATCTGCGCCAGCACCCGCGCGCGCGGACGCTTGAAGTCGAGGTCCTTGGACAGCGCCCTCAGGAGTTCATAGGGGTCACCGAGGTGCACACCCTTCATCTCGAGGTCGCCGGACACATAGGCGCGGGCCATCCCGAGGTCACCGGGCGCGGTGGCCAGGTAGGTGGTGCCGCGCGGACTACGCAACTCCAGCCCGAGTTCGGCATCGTCGGGCCCGGCCGAACTGCCGTCGTACGCGGTGAACTTC
Source organism: uncultured Actinomycetota bacterium (assembly GCA_963779655.1). Classification (GTDB taxonomy): domain Bacteria; phylum Actinomycetota; class Actinomycetes; order Mycobacteriales; family Mycobacteriaceae; genus Mycobacterium. The sequence continues at coordinate 121,785 of CAVZZD010000009.1, forward strand.
AGCGGCAACTCGTTCCCGGTGAAGACCTCCAGGATCTCGGCGAGTGTCAGCTTGCCTTGCTTGGCGTCCGGCTGATCGTCGTAGGTCGTCATCGTCGTTGCACCGCCTTCGCGTAGAGATCGAGCAACCGGGAATCGGGGTCGTAGATTTTCTTGACCGTCTTGTAGGCCTCGCCGCCGTACATTTCATCGAACTCCTCGGACGTGTAATACGCATCCGAATACAGCGACTTGTGACCTTCGAGTTCGCTGACCTTCGCTTCGATCATGCGATTGGTATACCCAGGTTCGGGGCCGACGGGAACCGAGGACCAGAATCCGATGTTGACGTAGGTGTGTCCGGTCAGGATCGGATAGAGCGGCCATCCGCCGGGGTCACGTAACCGCAATGGGCACAACCAGATCGGCTCGATCGGTACGTTCGCCAGGAACCACTCGATGAACTCCGTGCAACGCTCGATCGGGACCTCGACGTCCTGCACCACCCGTTCGCGGGGCGGCCGGCCATTACGTTTCTCGATCCGGTCGGCGATGTCGAAGCGCTGGTCGTAGCCGATGAGCTTCCAGTAGAAGCTGCTGCGTCGGTAGCGCTGCGGCCAGAACCGGCGCACGGTCGGGTTCTGCGCGCCGAACGCCCGGGAGCACCAGAACCAGTCGGTGTCCCAGCGCCACAGGTAGTCGTGGATCGTCAGGCGGTCGCTCTTCGTGCCACTCGGGTGCTGGATGGAGCGGTAGTAGATCCCGTTGCCGGTGTAGTCGCTGACCGGACCGGGGGTGGCGGTCTGCGTTCCCAGGCACAGGTAGGACTCGTCGGCGCTGAACACCACCCCGTCGAGGTAGTCCACCCGGACACCGTCGTAGCCGCCGGTGTCGATGATCCGGTCCATCGCCGCCACCAGGTCGCCCAGCGAATCGAAACGCACGTGGGTGAGCGCGACGAACGGTTTGACCTCTTCGAGCGCGATCCGGAGTCGGACCGAATAGCCAAGCGTGCCATATGAATTCGGGAACGACCGGTACAGGTCGGCATGCTGGGTGGGCGATGCGGTGACCACCTCCCCGGCTCCGGTGAGGATGTCCATTTCCAGTACCGACTCATGGGGCAGGCCGTTGCGGAACGACGCCGACTCGATGCCCAGACCGGTGACCGCACCGCCCAGCGTGATCGTCTTGAGCTGGGGAACCACCAACGGGGACAGCCCGTAGGGCAGCGTGGCGGCGACCAGATCCTCGTAGGTGCACATGCCCGCGACGTCGGCGGTGCGACCCTGCGGGTCGACCCGCAGGACGTTCGTCAGCCCGGAGGTGTCCAGTCCGGGTGCGTCACGCTCGGCCCGGATCCGAAACAGATTCGATGTCGGCTTGGCCAACCGCACGGTGGCGTCACGCGGGATCGCGCGATAGCTGGCGAGCAGTCGCTGCACGCCCGCGGTGTGGGCTGCCGGTGCGTCGGTCGCTGGAACAGACACACATCTAAGCTAGTCCGCGACAGCAGTCGGTGCGACCGCACGGCTGCGGGATCACTTTCGTTCATCATCACGAAACAAGGAGTTCTCCCTGATGGGACAGGTCAGCGCGGCCAGCACGGTCCTGATCGATGCGGCACCCGACGCGGTTCTCGCCGCCGTCGCCGACTACAACACGGTCCGGCCGAAGATCCTCCCGGCGCAGTACAGCGCCTATCGGGTGCTTCAGGGCGGGGTCGGTGCGGGCACCGTCGCCACCTGGAAGTTGCAGGCCACCAAGTCGCGGGTGCGTGATGTGCAGGCCGCCGTCGACGTCGCCGGCAAGACGGTGATCGAGAAGGACGCCAATTCGACGATGGTGACGAACTGGACCGTCGCCCCCGCGGGCACCGGCTCGAGCGTCACCGTCAAGACCAGCTGGACCGGCGCCGGCGGCGTGAAGGGCTTCTTCGAGAAGACGTTCGCCCCGCTGGGTCTGAAGAAGATCCAGGGCGAGACGCTGGAGAACCTGAAGAAGGAACTCGAGGCCTGACCTTCACGCGTCGGCGGCCAGCGTTTTGAGCTGGTCCAGCGATTCGGCGAGGTGCATGTCGAAGGCGCGGTTGGTGGCGTCGCTGATCCACCGCCCGAAAGCGACCTTGAAGACCACAACGCCGGTCTCCGCGAGCAGTCGGGCCGGCGCGGCAGCGATACCGCGGGCGCACAGTGCGTCGGCGATCGCGGTCGCGAGCAACGCCAGCTTGCTCAGCTCGCGCTCCTGAAGTCCAGGATTGGCGTCGATGACCGTTTGGCGTTGCAGCGAATGCGCACGACGCTCGCTGAAAACGCTACCCGCGGATTTCAGCGCCGCGACAACGACTTCCATCGGCGCGGCCGAGGTGGGCATCTGCGCGATCTTCTCCGTCGCCAGTTGCAGCAGAGCCGACTGGCCCCAGAACAGCACTTCGCGTTTGTCGGTGAAATAGCGAAAGAACGTGCGCTCGGTCAGGCCGGCCCGCTCGGCGATGTCAGCAACGGTGGTCTCGTCGAACCCGCGCTCGGTGTACAGCTCCAAGGCCGCCTGCTCCAGGCGGCCCCGCGCATCGGGCTGCCATCGACCCATGCGACCGATTGTAGGTGATGACAGCAGCTGTCATCACGGCGTACTGTCGATGACAGTTACTGACATCAGGAGTCCGAATATGAAGATCTTTGTCACGGGTGCGACCGGCTTTGTTGGCACGGCCGTGGTTCCCGAGCTCATCGGCGCCGGCCACGAGGTGGTGGGCCTCGCCCGTTCGGATGCCTCGGAGCGGGTGCTCAAGGAGGCCGGGGCCCAGGCGCACCGGGGTGACCTGACGGACCTGGAAAGTCTCCGACGCGGTGCCGAACACGCCGACGGCGTCATCCATCTGGCGTTCCACCACGATTTCGCCGACTTCGCCCACGCCAGTCAACTGGATCGTCGGGCAATCGAGACGCTCGGTGAGGTACTCGCCGGATCCGACCGGCCCCTCGTGGTCACCAGCGGGATGGCTGGCCATCTGCCGGGGCGCCTCCTCACCGAGGATCACGCGACCGCTCCGGGGCTGCCGAGGGTCTCGGAGGAGGCGGCGTTCGCGTTCGCCGACCGCGGTGTGCGTGTCAGCGCCGTGCGGTTGCCTCCGACGGTGCACGGCGAGCACGATCACGGCTTCGTCGCCCGGGTCATCGAGGTCGCAAGAGAAAAGGGCGTCTCCGGGTATCCCGGTGACGGTGCCAATCGCTGGCCCGCGGTGCACCGCCTCGATGCCGTCAAGGTCTTCCGGGCGGCTGTCGAGAACGCGCCGGCGGGCGCCGTCCTGCACGCCGTGGCCGAGGAAGGCGTGCCCGTGCGCGACATCGCCGGCGTCATCGGCAGGCACCTCGCGGTACCCGTCACCAGCGTCGCTGCCGACGCGGTGGCCGATCACTTCGGCTGGATCGGGGCCTTCTTCGCGCTCGATGCGCCGGCCTCGAGTGCGCTCACCAGGGCGCGCTACGGCTGGCGGCCAACCCAGGTCGGCCTGCTCGAGGACCTCGAACAGGGCCACTACTTCGCGTGACTGCGGCTACGCCGTCCGGGGTGGCTGGGTGGCCAGGAACGCCACGATGCCCTTGACCACGGCGTCGGCGTACTTCTGCTGGCCCTCGGGCGTCTTCATCAGCGCCGAGTCGGCGGGGTTCTTCATGTTGCCCATCTCGACCAGGATCGACGGGTACTGCGCCAGGTTGAGCCCGGCGATGTCGGCGCGCGGGTTGAGCCCGCTGGAGCCGATGTAGTTGGACGCGGGAATGCCCGAGGCCACCAGTTGGTCGCGCATGGTCTGTGCGAACTTCACCGACGGGCCGGCCTGCATCTGGTTCAGCGGCGGCGCCGAGTAGAGCACGTGGAAGCCGCGGCCGTTGGGCGGTCCGCCGTCGGCGTGGATGGACACCGTGGCGTTGGGCTGCAGCGCGTTGGCCATCTGCGCGCGCTCGTCCACGCAGGGGCCCAGCGCGTTGTCGTTGCCTCGCGACATCGCGGTGCGCACACCGAGGTTGTTCAGCGCCTGCCGGATGAGCAGGGTGGTGTCCCAGGTGAAGGTGTGCTCGGGGAAGCCGTCGTCGGTGGACGTGCCGCTGGCCTGGCAGTCCTTGGTGCCGCCGCGGCCGTTGGGTACCTGCCGGGAGATGGACGCGTCGTTGGCGCCGTTGTGGCCGGGGTCCAGAAAGACGATCATGCCCGCGATGTTCGACGGGGCGGCGTGGGCCGGCGCGATCGCTACGGAGGCTGCGACGAGGACGCCGGCGGCGATCTGTGCGCCGACACGCAGGCAGGCAGGTACGTGCACCGCGTCACCGTAGCCCGCTCGCGTCTAGGCTTGAAAGGCCGCAACCGCCGGATCGCGGATGCGAAACCAGTTCGAGACCAAGATGCAAGGGGACTGTCATGCAACCCGGAGGCGCACCCGACATGTCGGCGTTGCTCGCGCAGGCGCAGCAGATCCAACAGCAACTCATGGAGGCCCAGGAGAAGCTGGCTGCTACCGAGGTGCACGGTCAGGCCGGCGGCGGGCTCGTCCAGGTGACCATGAAGGGCAGCGGCGAGGTGGTCGCCGTGGCGATCGACCCCAAGGTGATCGACCCGTCCGACGCCGAGACGCTGCAGGATCTCATCGTCGGCGCCCTGGCCGACGCGGCCAAGCAGGTCGCCATCCTGGCGCAGACCCGCATCGGTCCGTTGGCCGGCGGCATGGGTGACGCCGTGAACGACGCCCTGGGTCTGCCGGGATTCTGACTTGTTTGAAGGCCCCGTCCAGGATCTGATCGACGAACTCGGCAAGCTGCCGGGTATCGGCCCGAAGAGCGCGCAGCGCATCGCGTTTCATCTGCTCTCGGTGGAACCGCCGGATATCGACCGGCTCACCGCGGTGCTCGGCCGCGTGCGCGACGGGGTGACGTTCTGCGAGGTGTGCGGCAACGTGTCCGACGCCGAACGCTGCCGCATCTGCGGCGATTCGCGCCGTGACGGGTCGCTGGTGTGCGTGGTCGAGGAACCCAAGGACGTGCAGGCCGTCGAACGCACCCGCGAATTCCGCGGTCGCTACCACGTGTTGGGCGGCGCGCTGGATCCGCTGTCGGGCATCGGTCCCGAGCAGTTGCGCATTCGTGAACTGCTGAACCGTATCGGTGAACGGGTCGACGGCGTGGACATCACCGAGGTCATCATCGCCACCGACCCCAACACCGAGGGCGAGGCCACCGCGACGTATCTGGTGCGGATGCTGCGCGATATCCCGGGACTGACGGTGACCCGGATCGCGTCGGGCCTGCCGATGGGCGGGGATCTGGAGTTCGCCGACGAGTTGACGCTCGGCCGGGCACTGATCGGCCGCCGCGCGATGGTGTGAGCCGAAAGAGGCAGTCAGCTAATCGGCGGGCGGGCAACCCAGTTCGGCGGCCACCGCGCGCATGGTGGCCGCCGCCGACTCCACCGTCATCAGCGCGTTGCCCGCAACGATGTGCAGGCCGTAGGCATCCTCGAGCGCCACGAACGTCATGGCCAGCTGACCATCGTCCAGGTTCGGGGTGAACACTCCGGTGCATCGGCCCGCTGCGAAGATGCCGCGATAGGTGTCCAGCTGACGTAGGTACATCTTCTGCACCAGCTCGTCGTGAAGCGCGGAATTGCCTGCCAGAACATCGAATTCGTACAGGATCCGCATCAGCGCGTCATCTGGACCGCTCGGCAGGCCGGCCGTGATGGCGGTCCCGAGTTTGATGCGGGGGTCATCGGTCGCGGCGACCATCCGGTCGCGTTCGTCGCAGAACCGCTCCACGCCGGCCGCGTGAGCTTCCACCAGCAGCGCATCCAGATCGCCGTAGTAGTACAGCACCGTGCCCCGGCTCAGCCCGGCCTGCGCGGCAACGTCGGTCAGCGACAGCGAACGCAATCCGTGCTTGTGGCCCGCGCTGTAGGTCGCCTCGATGAGGGCCTGGCGGCGGGCTCCCTGGTTACGCGGTCGGGCCATGGGGTTGACAGTAATCGAGGTCACATGCCAACCTGTCACAATTCTTCGACACTAACGTCAAAGAATTCCGGGCACTCCCCGGACCCCCCGAACAGAGAACTCGAGATGATTCATTCGACGCCGCCGCTCGCGGCCGACGCACCACCCGCCACCGCGCCGACGTACGAGGGCGTGCTCTCCCGATCTCTTGGAGTGGGCGGCAATGTCCTGATCACGCTGTCCGGCATCTCGCCGGCCTCCAGCGTGTTCGTGCTCGGCGGTGCGGCACTGGCGGCCTACGGCACCGGAGTGTTCTGGGGATTCGCCATCGCCGGTGTGATCAGCCTGCTCATCGCCTACTGCTACGCCGAACTCGCGTCCCGCCATCCGGTTGCCGGCGGTGACTACTCGCTGGTCAGCCGGACCCTTGGGCCCGCGGCGGGCGTCGCGGTGTTCTTCGTCGGCCTGGTCACGCTCCCGCTGATCGTGGCCGTCTTCGCCCTCGGCGTCGCGGACTACCTCGGTGTGGCCATCGGCGGTCTGGACCCGGTCTGGACCGCGGTGGTGGTCACCGTGTTCGCCACGGCCACCGCCTGCCTGAACATCCGGACCAACGCCTGGGTCACCGGGGCGTTCCTGGTCGTCGAGATGTCGGCCCTCGCGCTCCTGACCGTGCTCGGTCTGGTGCACGTCGAGCGGCCGGTCAGTGCGCTCCTTGACCCGCAGGCCATCGACGCGGCCACCGGCGGCCTGGCCCCGCTCGGGATCGCCGGCCTGGTCATCGCCGTCACACAGGGCATCTTCTCCTTCAACGGCTACGGCGGGGCGGTGTACTTCGCCGAGGAGACCAAGAACGCCCGCCGTAGCATCGCCCGCGCCGTGTTGCTGAGCGCGGTGGTGACCGTCGCCGCCGAGATCATCCCGCTGGCCGCGATCCTGCTCGGCACCGACTCGCTGACGGGTCTGTTCAGCGCAGATCTGCCGGTGGAAGCGTTCCTCGAAGACCGAGCGGGCCACGCCGTCACCGTGTTCGTGCTGGTTTCGGTGGCACTGGCCATCGTCAACGCCATCATCGCCATTGCCCTGCAATCGGGTCGCCTGTTGTTCGCGGCGGCCCGCGATCAGGCGCTGCCCGCCGCGCTGGCGGAACCGCTGACCCGGGTCTCGCAAGGGGCCAAGATGCCGTGGGTTGCCACCATCGTCATGGGTGTCCTCGCCGTGCTCGGCTGCCTGGTGCCGATGGACGTGCTGCTGAACGCCACCGGATCGACGCTGGCCTTCAGCTACGGGTTCATCGCACTGGCGGCGATCGTCATGCGGCGCAACGCGGCTTCCGAGGCCGGCGACGGCTACCGGATGCCGTGGTGGCCGTTGCCCCCGGCGGTCGCCCTGCTGGCCATCCTGGCGATCTTCGTCGTGGGTGCGCTGGACCCCAATCAGTGGCTGAGCCTGGGGATCGCGGTCGGCATCATCGCGACCGGTTTCGCCTACTACTTCTGCTACCTGCGGCCGCGGGCCGGCACCCATCTGCTGCTGCTCGACGTCAGCGCTGACGAGGAGGTCTGACCGATGGACACGCTCATCACCAATGCCCGGGTACGCACCTTCGATTCCGCCTCGCCCTGGGCCGAAGCGGTCGGTATCCAGGACGGACGGATCGCCTACGTGGGCTCGGGCGTCGACGCCCCGATGGCGGCGCGGCGGATCGACGCCGGCGGACGGCTGCTGACCCCCGGCATCATCGACAGCCACAACCATCTGCTGCTCGGCTTCGACGAGGACGCCGTGTCGCTGGAAGGCGCAGCCGACCTCGGCGAGGTCCGCCGCCGGATCGCGGAGTTCGCCGGGCGTCGTGGCGATCTCGACTGGATCTGCGCGGAGAACGCGGTTTACTCCGTCGTCGAGGGGCGTCGCCCCAATGCCGCCGACCTCGACGGCATCACCGACAGGCCGATCTTCATCACCACCTACGACCAGCACTCGGTCTGGCTCAACCGGACGGCACTGGCGTTGCTGGGCATCGCCGGCGGCACTGATATTCCGTGGGGCCGCCCCGAACGGGACGAGGTGACGGGTGAACCCACCGGCTGGGTGACCGACTTCTACACCAGTGCGATGACGGAGGCGGGCCTGGCGGCGTTGCAGGCCGACATCCCGATGTACTCACCTCAGCGCCGATATCGCAAGCTGCAGTCCAGCATGCGCATGGCGACCGCGCTCGGCATCACCACGGTGGTCGAGCCGCAGGTGCCGCTGGCCGAGCTGCCGCTGTTCGAGCGGGCACTGGCCGAGGGCGTGCTCACGTCGCGGGTGATCGCGGCGCTGTTCCATCCGGTGGGCGCCGACGGCGCCTTCCGGCAGCGACTTCGCGACGCGGTCGACGGGGCTGCCGATCATCCGATGCTGCGGCTCGGTCCGGTGAAGCTCTACGCCGACGACGTCATCGAGCCGCATACCGCACTGATGCTCGAGGACTACGCCAACCGGCCCGGGGTACGGGGCCGGCCCAGCTATCCGGGGCGCGAACTGGTCAACGTGCTCGGCGAGCTGGACCGGATGGGCTTCCAGACCCACACTCATGCCACCGGCGATGCCGGGATCCGCCTGACGCTCGACGCCATCGAACAGGCGGCCACGATGAACGGCACCCGCGATCGCCGGCACGGAATCGTGCACGTCGAATGCCTCCATCCCGACGACCTGCCCCGGTTCCGTGCGCTGGGCGTGACCGCGGCGATGCAGCCCAGGCACTGCTCGCCCGACCTGGTGGCCGGCACCTGGATGGACAATGTCGGCGAGCAGCGGTGGAGTCGCGCCTGGCGGTTCCGCAGCCTGCTGGATTCCGGTGCGACGGTGGCCTTCTCCAGCGATTGGCAGGTGGGCGAGATGGACCCACTGGTCGGGCTCTACTCCGCGGCGACCCGTGCCGGGCTGGACGGCTCGGATCCCTGGACGCCGGACGAACGCGTCGGTCTGGATCGCGCTCTGCAGGCGTACACCGTGCATGGTGCGCGCGCCTGGCACGCCGAGGGTGACCGGGGCCGGATCTCGACTGGTCTACTGGCGGATCTGGTGGTGTGGTCGAGTGATCTGTACGCCCATGAGGAATCGCCCGACGGACTGCTCGACCACCACGCCGAACTGACCCTCGTCGGCGGGACCATCGCTCACTCGGCGGGGGCGCTCACCGATCGAGTCGGGGCGACGTTGCCCGAGGATCCGGTCAGCGCCGGCACGGCAGAGCAGCACGTGCACTGTCACTGAGTGCGTGCGTGGGAGGACCTCGTGTTGTAGTTGGCCTCCGATCGCAAGACGGCCCGCCGGTTCACCAGACTCATCGGCGAAATCGAGCGTGACGGTCGGACCGAAGTCAGGGCCGCGCCAGCCTAGGCGCGCCGCGGCGCGGCCAACCGCTCGCGGCGCAACTGGGCGACCTCCGGCAATTCCAGGGGCGGTAGCGGGCCGACGACCTTCGACAAGAGATGGTCGGCCAGTTCCGGATTGCGGGCCAGGCAGCAGCCGTGCAGATATGTGGCGACGACGCTGCCCTGCACTGCGCCGTCGATCCCGTCGCCCGCCCGGTTTCCCGCCCCCTTGGTGACTGCTGCCAGCGGCCGCGCATCGGGGCCCAAAACCGTTCCACCACGGTGATTTTCGAATCCGGTCAACGGCTGGGTCAACCCCTCGATCAACGGTATCGAGGCCACCTCGCCGATGGTGCGGGACGGCTGGGGTGAGGTCGTCACATCCAGCATTCCCACCCCGTCGACCCGCTCACCGGCCGACGTCTCATACCAGTGGCCGAGCACCTGGATGGCCGCGCAGATCGCCAGCACCGGGGCGCCCCGCTCGGCGGCCCGTTGCAGCCCCGGGTAGCGGATCAGGTGCTTGGTGGCCAATCGCTGCGCGTAGTCCTCGGCCCCGCCCAGCGTGTAGAGATCCAGCGAGTCGGGCACCGGGTCGGACAGCGTCGTGTCGACGATCTCGGCGGCGATTCCACGCAACTGCAACCGTTGCCGCAACACCACCGCGTTGCCGCCGTCGCCGTAGGTGCCCATGACGTCGGGCAGCACCAGCCCGATTCGCACCACCGAGTCAGCCACTGTGCATCTTTCCCATCCTTCGCTCCTGCCCTCCCCCTTCTTCCCCTCCCCCCCCGCCGCTCCAACACCCGGTTCAACTGCAGGAAGGCCGTGTAGTTGGCCACCACCTCCACGCGGCCCGGTGGGCAAGAGGCGATCGCCTTCACCGTGTCGTGCACGAGCGTGTGCGCGACACCCGCGTAGCCCAGCCGGACAGCGAGGTCGGTGCCGCGCTCACCGGCGGCCACCACCGGGTGAACCCGTCCCGGTTCGACGAAGTGCTCGAAGTTGACGTCCCACAGCCACGACAGATCCTCGCCGTCGGGAACCTGGCCGTTGACGGAGATCACCACGCCGCCGGCAGTGGTGTCGACCATCGACAACGCTTCCTGCCAGCCGGCCGGGTTCTTGGCCAGCAGCACCCGAACGGCATGCGGCCCCACCTGCACCGTGCGGTACCGCCCCGCCACCTCGTCGACACCCGACGCCGCGGCCACCGCCGCGGCGGGGTCGGTCCCGAGCGCAACGGCCGCGGCCACCGCCTGCGTGGCGTTGCCGCGGTTGACCGCTCCCGGCAGGGCCAGCCGCATCGGCAGTGCCAGCCCGTCGGGGCCGTACACCGTGTCGTCGTCGAACCACCACTGCGGACTGGGCCGTTTGAAGTCGGTCCCGGTCGAATGCCAGGCCCCGCCCTTCTGGCCGTCGCGCACGATCACTTCGCCGCTGCGCGGACAGCTCACCGAGTCACCGGCCCAGCCGCCGCCGGCCGCGACCCACACCACATTGGGGCAGTCGTAGGCAGCCGACGTCATGAGCACGTCGTCACAGTTGGCCACGACGATCGTGCCGGGATGACGCGCCAGGCCCGCGCGCAGGGTGCGCTCGATGTGGTTGATCTCACCAACCCGGTCGAGCTGGTCCCGGGACAGATTCAGCAGCACGATGACGCTGGGGTCGATGGCGTCGGCGACGTGCGGGACATGCATCTCGTCGACCTCGAGGGCCGCGTAGCGGGCGTCCCGGGCCGCCGCGAGGGCCGCGATCAACCCGGCGTCCATGTTGGCGCCCTCGGCATTGGTCGCGACCGGCCCGAGCGTTCCCAGCGCCGCCGCGGTCATCCGGGTGGTCGTCGACTTGCCGTTTGTGCCGGTCACGACGACGGAGCGGCGGTCCTGCCCGAGTTGGCCCAGGATCGAGCGGTCCAGCGTCATCGCGACCAGGCCGCCGATCATCGCGCCGGCGCCGCGGCCGGTCAGCCGCGATGCCCAGCGCGCCGACGAACCGGCGGCCAGGGCGACGCGTCCACGGGCGGTGATCACCCGGGCAGTCTAATTCGGACGACGGCGAGCGCTCGCGCGAGCGAGGAGTCGGAGCCGCGCTTCCCCTCAGGGGGACGTCGTTGGCCGTGCTCAGGCGAGACCGCCACCAGGGTTGTTTGCATCACCAGATCCGGGTTGGGGCGCAGCCATGATGGCGGTCTCGTCTGAGCACGCGAATCTTCGACACGATTGTCCACAGCGTCGGCCGGACCCGGGGATTGTCAGGGCTGCGTGCCATCCTGATCGTGTGAGGAATTCCTGGGGTCGACCGGCCACAGAACCCGGCGACGGTTGGGCCGTCGTCGATGTCGAGACATCCGGATTCCATCCCAACCAGGCGCGGGTGATCAGCGTCGCGGCACTCGCCCTGGACGCCGACGGGCGCGTCGAGCACTCCGTGGTCAGCCTGCTCAACCCCGGTGTCGATCCCGGTCCCACCCATGTCCACGGACTGACCGCCGAGATGCTCGAGGACCAGCCGACGTTCGCAGAGATCGCCGGCGATCTGGCTGAGCTGCTGAAGGGCCGCACACTCGTCGCGCACAACGTGGGGTTCGACTATGCGTTCCTGGCCGCCGAGGCCGAGCTGGCCGACGTCGTGCTGCCGATCGACACCGCAATGTGCACCGTCGAACTCAGCCGGCGGCTCGAACTCGGGCTCGACAACCTCAGACTGGAGACCCTGGCGCAGCATTGGGGCGTCACACAGACCCGCCCACATGACGCGTTCGACGACGCATTGGTGCTTTCCCGCGTGTTGGCCCCGGCGTTGGACCGCGCGCGGCAGCGCCAGGTGTGGCTTCCGGTGCGCCCGGTGACCCGCCGACGCTGGCCCAACGGCCGGATCACGCACGAGGAGTTGAAGCCGCTGAAGGCGCTCGCGGCGCGAATGCCGTGCCCCTATCTCAACCCGGGCCGCTACATCGGCGGGCGTCCGATGGTGCAGGGCATGCGGGTGGCGCTGTCCAGCGAAGTGGTGCGCACCCACGAGGAACTCGTCGAGCGGATCCTGCACGCCGGTCTCGCCTACAGCGAGAGCGTCGACCCCGAGACGTCGATGGTGATCTGCAACGAGGCCAGCCCCACACAGGGGAAGGGGTACGCCGCGCGCGAGATCGGTGTGCCCGTCGTCTCAGACGGCGAGTTCATGGACAGCGTGAGCCATGTGATCGGCGGAACCGGTGTCGAGGAGTTCACCGACGCAACCGCTGACGGTCAGCAGTTCGCTTTGTTCTGACGACACCCGGTCTCCGGGCCACCCGCCCGGCCTGATCGGCAGGCCGGGCGAAGTGGTCGGATGACGTCGAACTAGCTGAGCGCCTTGGCTTTCAGCGAATCGAACTCGGACTGCGTGATGGTGCCGGCCTCCAGCAGTCCCTTGGCGTCGGCGATCTCCTGAGAGGGGGACCGGCCCGCGGCCTGCTTGATGTAATCGTCAGTCTGCTGCTTGGCGGCGGAAGCGGCTTCACGGGCCCGTAACGCCATGCCGTTGCCGCGGGCGATCAGGTACACCAGCGCCGTGAGATACGGCACCACGACCAGGAAAACCACCCAGATCGCTTTGACGAGGCCCGAGGTTTTGTGGTCCCGCCAGAACAGGTCGACGATGATGTTGAAAAGGATGATCAGGTACGCGATGAACGCGAACACCACCAACGAGTACCAGACCAGACCCCAGAATGAGTCCCAGTCGAAATGCATCGCAAACTCCTAGTCCGACAGGACGACTGGGGCCGCTTCTTGACCCCCGATTGGCGTGACGTCCTGTTCCACGGCGGATAGTACAGCGCGCAGCGGGCCGAACCGGGGCGCCGTTGCGATGCCGAGAACACGGCAGGCGCGCACCATTGCTACCACTACGATAGTAGTGGTAACGTCAGAGACCATGACGACGACCGAACTCTCCGCACAACACGTGACGTGGTGGGCGCGCTATCGGGCGCACGGTTTCTACTTCCGTGAGGCCGCGATGCTGACCATCGCCGCGGGTTTCTGTCTGCACCTGTACCGAGTGATCTTCGGCGACGAGATGACGCTGCAGCATGTGATGACACCGACGACCGATCTCGTCCTGTTGATTCCGATGACCTATGCGGCGATCGCCGGCATCTTGAGCTATCGCCGGATGCGGTTCGTCAATCGGCCGCACCGGATCGCCGTGACGGCATCGCTGGCCTATATCGCGGCCAGCGTGCCACTGCATGTCTACTTCGCCGGCGTCCGCGGCAACGTCGATTTCTACGTCGACTTCTTCCCGGCCTGGTTCAGCTACCTGCTGCTGTGCGTGGTCTACCCGGCGTTCCTGGTCATGCTGTGGCGCCTGCGGTACAACAAGGACTGATGCCACCGAACGCAGCGCGCCGAACGCAGATCCTCGACGCCGCCATCGACATCCTCGCCGACGACGGGATCGGCGGGGTCACCCACCGCCAGATCGACGAGCGGACGGGTCTGCCCGGCGGTACCACGTCGAACTACTTCCGGTCCCGGCTCGCCTTGGTGGAGGCGACCGCGGGGCGGGTGGCCGAATTGCATTGGCAGCATGTGACGGTGCTGCGATCGGCCATCACACCACTGGGCCGCGACGGCGTCGCGGCGCTGATGACCCGGATGGTGACCGACCCGGACCGACAGGCCCGACGCCGACAGGTCGCCCGCTTCGAGCTCTTCCTCGAAGGCACCCGCCGACCCGAACTCGTGCCGTATCTGAACGAAATGCAGTCCGCGGCACTGCAATCCGCCGCAGTGATCCTCGAGTCGGCGGGGCTGCAGCCCACGACGGCTCAGGTGGGCGAGATCAGCCGGCTCCTCAACGGACTGGCCTTCAGCAATATCACCTTCACCGCAGACCAGCCGGGCGCCGAGAATCCGGCCGGTTTGATCGACCGGATCCTGGCCGCCGTCTTCGACCAACCCTGATGGTCGGTCGCGTCGATTAGCGCGAGGCCCGGTTCACCGCGGAGACCACGGCGCGCAGTGACGCCGTGGTGATCGAGGTGGCGATACCGACACCCCACACGGTCTTACCGCCGATGGACGCTTCGACGTAGGCCGCGGCCTGCGCCTCCTCGCCCGAGGACATCGCATGCTCGGAGTAGTCCAGCACGTTGACGTCGTATCCGACGGCGCCCAGGGCGTCGACGAAAGCGGCCAACGGCCCGTTTCCGGCGCCCACGATCTCCGTCTCCACCCCGTCGATCTTCACGGTCGCGGTGATGGTGTCCGTGCCGCCGTCCTCCTCGGCCGCGTCCACCCTCTGACGCACGCGCTCGAGCGGGGTGATCGGCGCCAGGTACTCGTCGGCGAAGGCGTCCCACATCTCCTTGGGCGACACCTCGCCACCCTCCCCGTCGGTGATCTTCTGGATGGCCTGGGAGAACTCGATCTGCAGCCGCCGCGGCAGCGCCAGGCCGTGATCGGCCTTCATGATGTAGGCGACGCCGCCCTTGCCCGACTGCGAGTTCACCCGGATCACGGCCTCGTAGGTGCGCCCGACGTCCTTGGGATCGATCGGCAGGTAGGGCACCTGCCAGAGCATGTCGTCGACGTCTGCATCCGCTTCGTCGGCGCTGATCTTCATGGCGTCCAGGCCCTTGTTGATGGCGTCCTGATGGCTGCCGGAGAACGCCGTGTAGACCAGGTCGCCGCCGTAGGGGTGGCGTTCGGGCACGGCCAGTTGGTTGCAGTACTCGACCGTGCGCCGGATCTCATCGATGTTGGAGAAGTCGATCTGCGGGTCGACGCCCCGAGAGAACAGATTCAGCCCGAGCGTCACGATGCATACGTTGCCGGTGCGCTCGCCGTTGCCGAACAGGCAGCCCTCGATGCGATCGGCTCCGGCCTGATAGCCCAATTCCGCTGCGGCAACGGCGGTTCCGCGGTCGTTGTGCGGGTGCAGCGAAAGGATGATCGAGTCCCGGCGGGCCAGGTTGCGGCTCATCCACTCGATGGAGTCGGCGTAGACGTTGGGGGTCGCCATCTCGACGGTGGCGGGCAGGTTGATGATCAGCGGGCGTTCCGGGGTCGGCTCGATGATCTCCGAAACCGCGTCGCAGACCTCCTTGGCGTATTCCAGTTCGGTGCCGGTGTAGGACTCCGGGCTGTACTCGAAGCGCCACTGGGTGCCGGGGTACTTCTGGGCCTCCTCGACGCACAGTCGCGCGCCGTCGGTGGCGATCTTCTGCACATCGGCGCGGTCGGCGCGGAACACCACACGGCGCTGCAGGATCGACGTCGAGTTGTAGAAGTGGACGATCGCCCTGGGGGCGCCGACGCAGGCCTCGAACGTGCGGGTGATGAGTTCCGGTCGGCACTGCGTCAGCACCTGGATCGTCACGTCGTCGGGGATCGCGCCCTGTTCGATGATCTCGCGAACGAAGTCGAAGTCCGTCTGGCTCGCCGACGGGAAGCCGACCTCGATCTCCTTGTAACCCATCCGCACCAACAGCTCGAACATGCGGTGCTTACGAGCCGGGCTCATGGGGTCGATCAGCGCCTGATTGCCGTCCCGCAGATCGACCGCACACCACATGGGGGCCTTGTCGATGACCTTGTCCGGCCATTTGCGGTCGGGTACTCGGATCTGTTCGACCTCGTCGGAGAAGCTGCGGTAACGGTTGACGGGCATCGCGGTGCCGCGCTGGGTGTTCCAGACGGGCTGGGCGGGATTGGGTGCGCCGGTGGGCGTCGAGATGGTGCGTACCGACGAGAAGGCGTCGGGAGAATCTAGTGAGGACTTGCTGAAGCTGGTCATGATGGTGGCTCCGGGTGGTCTAGTTGAAGTTCAGACCGGCGCATCGCGAAAGACCCGCGACGGGAAGCCAGTCTGGATCAGACCCCGTCGCGGCGTCCGAGGAGGAGCAGCCGCTGCACTGTCAACATGATTAGGCACACTGTACTCCCGTCGACTTGCCTGGCCAAAACCCCGATCCGTCCACGTCAAACACGCCGCGTCGTCGGCAGCGCTGCCATGCTGGGCGGATGAAAGCGTGCAAGCGGGGGCCGAGCGGTTCGGGCGCGCAACCTGCGACCTGCTCGCCGAGACGACGCGTGAGCTCGTCCCCGCGGAGGGCGTGAATTGGTCCGCTCGGTGCTGACCGTGCTGCTGGTATTGACGCTGACGGTCTGCGGATGCGGCCGGAGCGTCGACGGAGTGGCGACACGGGGTCCGCTGGCTGTGGACCCGTCGTTCTTCTTCGCGGGAGAGTTGCCGGTTTACGGGCAGACGGTCAGCAACAGCGACCGGGTGGCACTGGCCTATCGGCGGGCGATCCGCCGCATCGACGTGTGCGGCCTGGTCAACCCCGATGCACTCGCCAAGATCGGTGAAGTTGGTTCGCTGTCAACGCTTTTCGCGTTTGACGAGTGCGACGCGGAGGTCAAGCTGCCGGGGCGGCCCGACCCCAGGTTCGTCACCGTCCAACTCGACATGACCCGCACCGACTCACCGGTTGCTTTCCGGGTCGGCAATGCCCCGGTGTACGAGACCTCGACCGGATCGTGCGATTTCCTGACGCCGCTGGACCTCGGCCGTCTGCCGGGTGCGGCCCGGCTGCGCAAGCCCGATCAGCCGTTCCTGCGGGTCGGGTTGATCGGCGAGCCAGACTGTGGGCTCACCAAGAAAGTGGTCGGCGCGATCACCGCATGGCTCACCAGCGCGCCGCTGCCGCCGCGCGACTCCGCGGCCGGCTATCCGGTGGCGCTGGCTGAGCGGGATCCCTGCGAAGTGCTGTCGGTGCTCGCCGGCGACGTCGACCGCTGGGATATCAGCAGTTCACGGCCGTATCAATGCGAGTTCGGGGTGTGGCGCGACGGCGATCCCGACGTGGTGTCGATGCGACTGGCGCTCGAGCCCAAGATCGTCGACCTGGTGACCGCAGGCGCTGAACACCGGTTCCTCGACGGTGCGGACGTCTATCTGGACAAGACGTTCTGTTCCGCGACGGTATTCGTCGGGCCGCCGCTGCAGCGCCGGATGCCCGGCGGCGAGTTCGTCGACGTCGCCAACGTGGTGGTGCGGCCCGCGGTGGTGGTCGACAGCGGAACCGGCGACTGTGAGCCGGTGGTCGATGTGGCCGGTACGGCGGCCAGGCTGTTCGGTTAGCGCGGCGAGAACCACTTTCTCTCCACAAAACCGCAGGAAGGGTGGTGAGAAGTGGTTCTCGGCGTAGCGGCGGCTACACCTGCGAGTCGGGGAACGCGATCACCGACAGGAACCGGATCGGCAGCTGCACCAGGTCGGCGGGGCCGTGTGCGCCCTCGCCGTCGAACTGCAGCGAATCGCCGGCCTGCAAGCGGTACACCGAGCGGCTGTGGCTGTAGTCCATGGCGCCCTCGAGCATGTAGATGAACTCGGTGCCAGGATGCTGGAACAGCGGGTAGGTCTGGCTCTTCTCCGACAGCGTCACCATCAGGCATTCGAGGCGTTTGTGCTCGCCGCGCAGCGAGCCCAGCAGCTCGTACTCGTGACCCTCGCGGGTGCCGTTGCGCACGATCCGCGCGCCGGTGCCGGCCTTGACGAAGGCCGCCGGGCGTTCGACGTCGGAGCCGCGGAACAGGCTGGTGACCGGAACGTCGAGCCCTTTGGCCAGCAGCGCCAGCGTGGACAGGCTGCACGACGTCTGGGCGTTCTCGATCTTCGACAGCATGGCCTTGGAGATGCCGACGCGGGTCGCCATCTCGGCGACGGTCAGACCCTGCTGTTGGCGCAACTCGCGCACGTTGTGCCCGATCGCCGACTCGATCTCGAGTTCGTCGACCGAATCCTTCGGATCCCGGTCGCGGGCGGTGCCGGACTTGTTGCGCAGCAGCGGAACGTCGGTCACGTGCTCTGTCTAACGCATCTGTCCGGCACCCACGTACGGGTACGGGGTTTTCAGCAGGTCGTTCTCAGCGAACCGGGACAGCCGGAAATCGGACTCCGGAATCCGCGGGTCGGCGCTGCGTCCGTCGACGACGATGTCGGCCACCAGTCGGCCGACCGCGGGTGCGATCTTGAAGCCGTGGCCGCTGAATCCGGCCGCCACCACCAACCCGTCGATGCCGGTGCGGGAGATCACCGGGTTCCAGTCCGGGGTGACGTCGTAGCACCCGGCGTAGCTGGACCCGATCGCCGCGTCGGTGAACCCCGGAAAGCGGGTTCCGACCTTCTCGACGGTGAGGTCGACGAACTCCTCGCCGGCCCGGTTGGAGTAGTCGTCGGGGTCGGCTTCGGTGGTGTCGGTCAGGTCGCTGTTGCCGAACAGGATGTCCCCGCCCACTTCGGGACGCACGTACTGCAGCGACACCAGGTCGGAGAACACAGGCACCTGCCCGATATCGATGCCGGGGGACACCATGACGATCTGTTCACGCACCACCGTGATCGGCACGTCGATCCCATAGCGCAGCAGGAACGGTCGCGTCCACACCCCGGTGGCGACGACGACGGTGCCGGCCGAGATCTCCGTGCCGTCGGCGGTGCGCACGCCGGTCACCCGGTCGCCGTCGAGCAACAGATCGGTGACCGGAGTGCCTTGTTTCAGCCGAACGCCGGCGGCACGCGCCGACGTGGCGAACGCCTGCGCGGTCTGATAGGCGTCGCCGTAGCCGCCGCGGGCCTCCCAGCCGAACGCCGCGAACGGGCTCAGGTCGGCCCACGGCCACATCCGGGCGACCTCGGCGGCGTCGATCTCCTCGGTCTGCACGCCGACGGCTCGTTGTGCGGCAAGGCTTTTGCGCATGTTCTCGACGTTGGGTTCGCCGACGCCGACCACGTAGCCGGTCTGCCGGAAACCGATGTCATGGCCGAAGATCTCGTCGGCCTTCTCGAACACCTCCAGCCCGACGGTGGCCATCGCCGCCAGTGAGCTGACGCCGTAGTGGCAGCGCACGATGCCGCTGGACTTACCCGTCATCCCGGAGGCGACGGTATTGCGCTCGGCCACAACCACATCGGTGATCCCGCGCTGGGACAGCGCCCAGGCCGCGGCGGTGCCTTCCAGTCCGCCGCCGACGATGACGATGTCGGCGGTCTCGGCCTGGCTCACCGCCCGGCTCCCTGTCCGGGAATCCAGTTGGTGCCCGCCAGCGGCACCCGGGCCATGGCCGCCGCTTCGATGGTGACCGCGACGAGGTCTTCGGGTTCCAGGTGCGTCACGTGGGCCTTACCGCAGGCGCGCGCGATGGTCTGGGCTTCCATGGTCAGCACCCGCAGGTAATTGGCCAACCGCCGGCCTGCTGCCACCGGGTCCAGGCGCGCGGCCAGGTCCGGATCCTGTGTGCTGATGCCGGCAGGGTCGCGGCCGTCCTGGAAGTCGTCGTAGAAGCCGGCCGCGCTGCCCAGCTCCTCGTATTCGCCGGCGTAGCGAGGATCGTTGTCGCCCAACGCGATCAGAGCAGCGGTGCCGATCGCGACGGCGTCGGCGCCCAGCGCCAGTGCCTTGGCGACGTCGGCGCCGTTCCGGATGCCGCCGGAGACGATCAACTGCACCGACTTCTTTCCCGTCGCTCCGCTCGCCCCGGCTCTGATGCACACCCAGCTCCTGCAAGGCTTGCACGGCCTGCGGAACGGCGGCCAGCGTCGGGATGCCGACGTGTTCGATGAACACCTCCTGGGTGGCCGCCGTGCCGCCCTGCATACCGTCCACCACCACGACGTCCGCGCCGGCGTGGACGGCCAGTCTCACGTCGTAGTAGGTGCGGGTGGCGCCGACCTTGACGTAGATGGGCTTCTCCCAGTCGGTGAGCTCGCGCAGCTCGTTGATCTTGATGGTGAGGTCGTCGGGCCCCGTCCAGTCCGGATGGCGGCAGGCGCTGCGCTGGTCGATGCCCTGCGGCAGCGTGCGCATGGCCGCAACCCGCTCGGAGATCTTCTGCCCCAGCAGCATTCCGCCGCCGCCGGGCTTGGCGCCCTGGCCCAGCACGACCTCGATGGCGTCGGCCTTGCGCAGATCGTCTGGATTCATCCCATAGCGTGACGGAAGATACTGGTAGACAAGGTATTTGCTCTGACCGCGTTCCTCCGGTGTCATGCCGCCGTCACCGGTGGTGGTCGACGTGCCGACCTCGCTGGCGCCGCGGCCGAGCGCCTCCTTGGCCTGACCGGACAGCGCGCCGAAGCTCATTCCCGCGATGGTGACCGGAATCGACAGATGCAGTGGATGTTTGGCGTACCGGTCGCCGAGCACCACATCGGTGCCGCACCGCTCGCGGTAGCCCTCCAGCGGGTAGCGCGACATCGACGCGCCCAGGAACAGCAGGTCGTCGAAGTGGGGCAGGGGCCGCTTGGCGCCCCAGCCGCGGATGTCGTAGATGCCCGTCTCGGCGGCGCGCTGGATGGCCGCGATGGTGGGCCGGTCGAAGGTGGCGGACTCGCGCAGGCCCAGTCGGGCGCGGTCATCGCGGGAGTATGACATCAGTAGGCACCCGCGTTGTCGACGTGGAAGTGGTACAGGGACCGGGCCGAGCCGTAGCGCGTGTATGCCGCGGTGTCGTCGTCCTCGAAACCGGCGGACTTGAGCAGGCAGGCAAGTTCGGCGTGGTGCTCGTCGCGCATCTCCTTGGCCACGCAGTCGGCACCCAGCGATGCGATGTTTCCGCGCACGTAGATCCGCGCCTCGTAGAGGGAGTCGCCGAGCGCTTCGCCCGCATCGCCGCGCACCACGAGACGTCCGGCCTGCGCCATGAAGGCGCTCATGTGGCCGACGCTGCCGCCGACCACGATGTCGACGCCCTTCATCGAAATGCCGCACCGTGCAGCGGCATTGCCCTCGATGACGAGCAGTCCGCCGTGCGCGGTGGCCCCGGCCGACTGTGATGCGTTTCCCTTCACCCAGACGGTTCCGCTCATCATGTTCTCGGCCACCCCGGTGCCGGCGTTGCCGTCGACGGTGATCTCGGCCTGCTGGTTCATCCCGGCGGCGTAGTAGCCGACGTGCCCGTCGATCGTGATCCGCACGGGCGCGTTGACACCGACGGCGACATTGTGTGCCCCCGAGGGGTTTTCGATGACGAACTCCCCGGACAGTCCGGGTTGGTGCAGCGCGGTGTTGACCTCGCGCAGCGGCGTGGTCCTCAGGTCGAAGGTTCCTATCTCCTCCATGCGTACACCACCTCGGGTTCGGGTTCCCAGATCGCCGCGGTCTCCACGCCGGGCAGACCGGACAGCGCGCGGTACTCGCTGGCCATCGCCACCCAGTCGGCGGTCTCGGCGATCACCGCCGGTTTGCAGGCGATCGCGTCACGCACCACCGCGAACGAATCCCGGTTGGACACCAGCAGCGTGTAGAAGCCGTCAAAAGCTGCGAGGAGTTCCTTCAGGGCGGCCTCGATGTCGCGACCGGCGGCCAACTGTTGCGCGACGAAGCGGGCGCCCACCTCGGTGTCGTTCTCGCTGTCGAACCGGACACCGTCGGCGATCAGTTCACGGCGGATGGTGGCGTGGTTGGCGAAGGACCCGTTGTGCACCAGGCACTGTCCCGGTCCGACGGCATAGGGGTGGGCACCTGACGGTGTCACCGCCGATTCGGTGGCCATCCGGGTGTGCCCGACACCCTGCCAGCCCGTGGCCGCCGGGAGGCCCCACCCGTCGGTGAGTTCGCGCGGGTGGCCGACACCCTTGAGCACCGTGAGATCGGCGCCGAATCCGGCGACCAGCGCACCGGGGCACACCTCACGCGCCGCGGCCAGCAGAGCCTCGGCGTCCACCGCCGCGGACAGCTGATACGTCGCGCCGATCCGGGTCACCGTGACCGGGCGGGACAGCACCGCGCCGACGGCCGCGGCCACCTCGTCGGTGGAGGCGCCGGCGTCGAGCAGCGAGACGCACCCGTGCCCCGGCGGTGACCAACTCGGGTCACCGTAGACGGCGACGCCGGCGGAGTCGCTGCCGCGGTCGGCCATTTCGCACAGCATGTCG
This sequence comes from uncultured Actinomycetota bacterium, assembly GCA_963779655.1. GTDB lineage: Bacteria > Actinomycetota > Actinomycetes > Mycobacteriales > Mycobacteriaceae > Mycobacterium. Next base: position 144,038 of record CAVZZD010000009.1, read on the forward strand.
GTCAGTAGCCGCCCCAGCTGAGGCACGAGTTCAGGGTTGCGCAGGTGCAACCCGACGATCCCGCACATGTGTTGTGCTCCTTATCGTTTCAGAACGGCGGCGTTTCAGAAGGCCGTCAGGTACTGGTCGACCTCCCACGGCGAGACCGAGCCGTGGTAGGCGAAGAACTCGTCGCGTTTGAGGGCGGCAAAGTAGGAGGCCACACCAGGGCCGGCGGCGTCGAGTACCCCGGCGACCACCGAATCGGCGGTCAGTTCGTCGACGGCGTGCAGCAGGGTGGGCGGCAGCGTGCCGCGTCCGTTGGCCGGCGCCCCGACCGCGCCGGGGTCGGCGCTGCGCTTGATGCCGTCGATACCCGCGCCGAGTGCCGCGGCGATCGCCAGGTACGGGTTGGCCGACCCGTCACCACCGCGCAACTCGATGCGCTGATCGTCGGGAACCCGGATGTAGTGGGTGCGGTCGTTGCCGCCGAAGGTCGCAGTGCGGGGCGCCCACGATGCTCCCGACGCGGTGGTGACGGCGCCGGTTCGCTTGTAGGAGTTGACCGTTGGCGCGATCACCGCCTGCAGGGCGCAGGCGTGGTCGAGGATTCCGGCGATGAACGCATACGCCGTCGGTGACAGGCCCAGCCCCTTCGGATCCTCGCCTCGTCATCGACAGCCGGAAAGACCGGTGTGCCACCACTGGTCAGTGACATGTGCAGGTGCAGGCCGCTACCGGTGCGGTCGGCGAACGGCTTGGGCATGAAGGTGGCCACCATGCCGCGTTCGGCGGCGATCATCGACAGCAGATAGCGCAGCGTGATGACCCGGTCGGCGGTGGTCAGTGCGTCGGCGAACTGGAAGTTCTGCTCGAACTGGCCGTTTCCGTCTTCGTGGTCGTTGGCGTAGTTCGACCAGCCCAGCGTGTTCATCGCCGTCGAGATGGCGGTGAGGTGGTCATACATGCGCGTGACGCCGCGAGCGTCGTAGCAGGGCTGCGCGGCCGTGTCGGCGGTGTCGGCGGTGGCCAGGCTGCCGTCGGGGTTGCGGGTCAGCAGGAAGTATTCGACCTCGGCACCCACCCATGGCTCGAAACCGGCGTCGGCAGCCTGGGCGATCAGCGTCTTGAGGATCACCCGTGGCGCGTACGGCCAGGGCTCGCCGCTGACATGCGGATCGCAGTGCACGATCGCCAGGCCGTCCTTGATGAACGGCACCGGGGTGAATGACGCCGGGTCCGGAATCGCTATCAGGTCAGGGTCTTTCGGTTCTTGACCCATGGCGCCTACCGCGTAGCCGGCGAAGCCGACACCCTCGGTGGCGAGCTGCTCGACGGCCTCGACGGGAACGAGTTTGGCGCACGGCTTGCCGCGCAGGTCCACGAACAGGGCGAGCAGGAATTTGGTCCCGGACTCCGCCGCCAGGGCGGATAGGTCGGCGGTGGATGCCATGGTCTCCATCATGTCTCTTGTTAGGAATCAATGTATCACTGTGGTGAAACATCGCGCGGCGCGAGAATTGCCCAGAAGCCACTTCCCGGCGGACTGATTCACGTGGTGTGTGAAGAAGTGGATTCTGGGCGCGCTGCGGGTGGGCCGACGCGGGCAGGCGGTGGAGATCCTGCCCGCGTCGGCCGAATCACGTTCAGGCAGAGGCGAGTTCGTACGCCGCGTCCCGGTGGACGTGGGTATCGATACCCTTCTCCTCTTCCTCGGGCGAGATGCGGATGCCCATCGTCTTCTTGAGCGCGAAGGCGATGATGTAGGCGACGGTGAAGGAGTACACCACCACCGCGCCCGCGGCGATCGCCTGCTTCCACAACTGGCTGAAGCCGCCGCCGTAGAACAGGCCATTGGTGGCGTTCGGCATGCTGTCGCTGGCCAGGAAGCCGATCATCAAGCGTGCCGATGATGCCGCCCGCGAGGTGCACGCCGACCACGTCGAGCGAGTCGTCGTAGCCGAACTTCGCCTTCAGTCCGACGGCGAACGGGCAGATCGCGCCGGCGATCAGGCCCAGCAGGATCGCGCCGAGCGGGGTCACCGCGCCACAGGCGGGAGTGATGGCGACCAGCCCGGTGATGGCGCCCGCCGCGGCACCGACACCGGTGACGTGACCGTCCTTGAACTTCTCGACCGCCAGCCAGGCCAGCGTCGCCGCGCAGGTCGCGACGAACGTGGTGACCATGACGATGGCCGCCGAGTTGCCCGCGGCCAGCGCCGAACCGCCGTTGAACGCATACCAGCCGGCCCACAGCAGCCCGGCACCCAGCAGCGTCAGCGGCACGTTGTGCGGCTTGCGAAGCTGGCCCCAGTTCGCGGCCTTGCCGAGCACGATGGCGACGGCCAGGGCGGCCGCACCGGCGTTGATGTGCACCGCGGTGCCACCGGCGAAGTCAATTGCCTTGAGGCTGTTGGCGATCCAGCCGCCAACCGAGTCCTCGGTGACCACGCCGTCGAAGGCGAACACCCAGTGCGCGACGGGGAAGTACACCAGCACTGCCCACAGGCCGGCGAAGACCATCCAGGCGCCGAACTTCATCCGGTCGGCGGCCGCGCCGGAGATCAGCGCGACGGTGATGGCCGCGAACAACGCCTGGAACAACGCGAAGAGGCTGACCGGCAGACCGTTGATCGTCGTCTGCGACTCGAGCAGGTCCTTCATGCCGGCGAATTCGGTGAAGCTGCCGACGAAACCGCCGGTCGACGTGCCGAACGTCATGGAGAACCCGAACAGCACCCACAGCACGCCGACGAGGGCCGCCGCGCCGAACGTCATCATCATCATGTTGGTCGAACTCTTGACCGAGACCATGCCGCCGTAGAACAGCGCCAGTCCGGGAATCATCAGCGTGAGGCCGATGATGCAACACAGCATGAATGCCGTGGTTCCTGTATCCATGTACCTCTCCTGGGTTTATTGCGGCCCTGATCGTCGGGCAGCACCGTCCACCGGTAGTAATCAGCGTTTCTGTTACAGAAACAGGCCCGGGGTGTTGCGGGCAGGTAAATTCGCCCGCGGCCGCCTCCCCCGAAAATTTGCCGCGAGGGCATGTGCGTGCGGATAACGTCGGGTGGATGACGGTTGCCAACGTCCGTGAGCACGGCGCGACAGGGGACGGGACGACCGACGACCATGCCGCGATCGCTGGCGCGATCGCCGCCGCCGACGCGGCAGGCGGCGGCACGGTGTTCTTCCCGGCCGGCGTCTATGCGGTGTCGGCGCCGCTGGGCGTTGACGATCCCGGGATCGCGCGGGTCTGCCTGCTCGGCGACGGGGACCGCGCGTCGACGGTCCTTGCGACCGGGAACTTCGCGCCGGTGACGGGCGCCTGGACGCAGTGCCGCATCGAGAACCTGATGCTCGACGCCGGCGGGCACGGCGGTCCGGGGATGGTGGTCGATCTGGACAAGAGCTATGTCCGGCACTGCTGGGTGCGCAACTGGTCGGGCCAGGGCATCTCGCTCAACCCGACGCGGGTGGGCCTGCTCAACTGGATCGACGACACCTTCGTCGAGCAGTGTGACGGCACCGGTGTCCACACCACCTACCGGTTCTACGACTCGTGGATCGTCAACAACAACATCGGCTCCAGCGGGCCCAATCTCTCGGTGGAGAGCGGTCCGGTGCGGATCCTGGCCAACCACCTCAACGGGTCGCCGCGGTTCAACATCGAACTGCGCGGCAACAAGTCGCTGACCATCATCGGCAACATCTGCGAGGGAGCGGGCCGCGAGGCGATCATCTACACGATGCCGTCCTGGCTCGAATCCGACAGTCCGCAGGTCCAGATCGTCGGCAACAACATCACCAACGGCGGCAAGGAGGAGGCGGGCCGCTACCCGGCGATCGGCATCTACTCACGCGACGCCACACACCGCACAAGCGGTTTCAACATCACCGGCAACTACTTCGCGTGCACCGACGACGACGCCGACTGGAGCCATGCCGTCGTGGCCGACCATGTGGACACCGTGGCGATCACCGGAAACCAGTGGGACAACCGCGGTTTCACCGTGGCGCCCGTCAACGTGAACGGCACGAATGTCGCGGTGGCCGGCAACACGTCAGGAAACGACGGGCGGGTGGTCGCCACGCTCGATGCGCCCACGACGCTGACGGCGACATCCGGCGACCACGTTTACTTCCTGTCCGACGGCGCGGGCATCACCCTGCCCGACGCCGCGGGCAACACCTGCCGAATAACGGTGAAGAACACCAGTCCGGGGGGTTGCAGGGTCGCGACCGGCGCAGGGCAGTCGATCGACCGGCACGCGTCGGTCACCCTGGCACCGGGCGAGACCGCCGAGGTGCTCTCCGACGGCACCAACTGGCACCGCCTCTAGGACCGAATGACCGCCGGCGGAGCGAACAACGCGCGATGCGCGTGGGCCCAGTCGGCGAACGACTCCGCCGGCCGCCCCAGGATCCGTTCCACTTCTGTTGTCACAGTGGCCGGCTCGTCGATGGTCTGAGCCAGCAGCCCCAGGTAGGCGTCGGCGAACTGCGCGGGGAAGCCGATGGCGGAGAACTGCGCGCGCACCGCGTCGGGCGGCACCTCCTGGTAGCGCAGCGGCCGGTTCAGAACGGTTCCGAGCACCTCGACCAGTTCGGCGTTGGTCAATGCCTGCGGGCCCGTCAACGCAACCTTGCGGCCCAGCAGTTCATCGGCCAGCAGGGCCCGGGCAGCCACCGCCGAGATGTCGCGGTCGGCGATGACCGCGGTCGAGGCCGACGCGAAGGGCCCGAAAATGACATCCGCGGATTGCGCCTGCTGCGACCACATTCCGGCGAAATTGGAGGCGAACACCGTGGGTCGCAGGCTGACCCATTCCAGGCCGGAGTCGATGGCGAGTTGTTCGGTCTCTTTGTTGCGGTCACCACGGAAGCGCGACGGCTGACGCGAGTAGTCGTCGTCGGCATTGATGGCCGACAATGCCACCAGTCGGCGAACACCGGCGCCGCGGGCGTGCTCGACAACCGCCGGCAGTGTCTCTCCGAGTGCGCGGGAATTGAGGAACACCGCATCGGCGCCGGCGACACCGTCTGCCGCCGAGCCCAGCACCTCTACACCCGCCGGGAACCGCGCGGACCCGGGATCACGGGTGACCGCGCGCACTCTTGCTCCGGCGGCGGCCAACAGGCTGACCAGTGGCCGTCCGACATTGCCGGTGGCACCGGTGACGAGAATCGTTTCCATTGCAGGCTCCTGTCGAAAGTCATTGTGGGTCAGGATGCTTCGCGGCGAATCAGCTGCCACAGACTCGGGGTGTGCGCGGTGGTGGAGACAACCACCGAGCGCCCGTCGGTCGTGGAGTCGGACGCCAGCCAGACGAGGTAATCAGCCAGGTCGACGCGCGCGGTGAATGGACCGACAGGATCCACCTCGCCGCGCGTGTATGCGGTCGGCTCGGGCAGATCGAAGAGCCCGGAGGGTCGCACGATGGTCCACTCCAGACCGCTGTCCCGGACCACCGTCTCCATCCGGCGGATGTCCTCGTAGACGGTCCTGCCGATGGTCCGCGTGATGATCGGCTCGACCACTCGCAACGTCAACGGACGGTGACTGCGACGAGTGGGGTAGGCGGCGGTCGAACTGACCACCACCAACCGCCGAGTTCCCGCCGAGTGCATGCCCGCGACGATGTTGGCGGTACCGACCGAGTACGTATCCACCGGCTCGCGGGTGAACGTCACCCCGAGAGCGGACACGACCGCGTCGGCGCCGGAGACGACGTCCGCGACGGCGGCCGGATCTCGGGCATCGGCTTCGATCACCTCCAAAGACGGGTCAGATAACGGGAATTCGGCCGGGTTGCGGGTGGCCGCGGCAACCTGATGACCCCGCTTCAAGGCCAACGCCGTCGCGAGGCGCCCGGTCTGCCCGTTTGCGCCGAATATCGCCAATTTCATGAGGCCACCTCCAAATAGTCACTAATAGTGATCATCACTGTATCGTGACTGTCATGTCAAGTGCTAGTGTCGGTGCATGAAGAGCCGCCTGGCGGGCATCACCGCGCTCGACGAGCGCATTCCGTTTCTGCTGTCGCAGTTGGGTTCCCACATGGCGACCGAATTCCATGAGCGGCTCGACGGCACCGGGGTGGGACCCCGCGTGTACGCGGTCCTGATGGCGCTGGCGACCGAGGACGGCCAGTCGCAGCGCCAACTCTCTGCCCGCCTCGGCATCCACCGCAATGCGATGGTGGCGTTGATCGACGGGCTGGAATCCGATGGCCTGGTCAAGCGCATGCCCCACCCCGATGACCGTCGCGCATTCGCCGTCACTCTCACGGCCAAGGCGCGCACCCTTCTGCCAGAACTGGACGAAATCGGACATGCACTGGAAGGCAGCGTCACCGCCCCGCTGTCGGCCAAGGAACGTGAGGTGTTGCGGGGACTACTGCAGCGGGTCGCGGCGTCGGCCGGGCTGACGCCGGGCGTTCATCCTGGCCTCGGTGCTGGCGGTAGCCGCCAACCGTGAGCCCAGCGACACCGATACAGTGCCTGCGGTGAGACTTGATCGGCGCTGGGTGATCGCGATCGTCCTCGCTATCGGCGTCGCGGGGGCGCTGGCGCTGTCGCAGACATGGCTCAAGCGGCCGTCGGAGGAATGCCGCCCGGTGATCGACCTGCTGGACTTCAACACGTCACAGGCCGCGCTCATCAGCGCAAAGTCCGACGACGAGCAGTCCACGGTCCCGTCCGCGGCCGAGGAGACCGCCTACGTGGCCTGGGCCGACGGGTTGGCCGAGCGGGCGGGGAAGGTGACGTCACCGCAGTTGGCGGCGCAGGCCGTCGAGCTCGCGAGCCTGGCCAACCAGTTCGTCGCCAGGCTGCCCGTGCTCCGCGCCGCGACCGAAGCCCGGGCACCCGGCGCCCCGGCGCCGCCGGTGACCTATGAGATGTCGGCCCTCAACGACCGCATCACCAATGACATCGCCGAACTGACCAAAGCCTGCCGCCGCTAGCTGTTTCAGACCGGCCAGTTGAGGACGACCTCGTCGAGAGGTAACCGTTTCCGCTTCCGGCCGTCCCGTTCGGCGATCTCCGGCGCGACGGCCGTGTGGTCGCCGAGTGATCCGACCGCGATCACCATGAGTGGGCGCATCCCGTCCGGCAGAACGAACGCCTCCCGCGCGCCGTCGGCGTCGAACCCCGCCATCGGATGGGCGATGAGCCCACGCGAGACCGCTTCGATCAACAGGTTGGCCATCGCGGCCCCGGCGTCGACGCCGGAGTACAGCGCGGTTCTCTCGTCGGGACCCTCGTCGGCACACAGCAGGACCAGCGCGGATGCCGCGTGCGCATAGCTGTTACCACGCTTGAGCAGGCCGGTGAGGCGCACGAAGGTGTCGTCCCCACGGTGGCCGACGATGAAGCGAACCGGCTGGCGGTGGCCCCAGGTGGGCGCCCACCGCGCGGCTTCCAGCAGGGCGATCAGGTCGCCGTCGTCCAGGTCGGCGTCGGGATCGAAGGCCCGCGGACTCCAACGGGCGGCGATGTCCGGATGGATCGGGACTTCGGTATCGGCCAACCGATCGGTAGGCACGTCGGGCACGTGCCCACGTTACCGCCGAAAAATCAGGTGTCCGGCTCCCTTATCCTTAGGTGCTGAATCAGCTGTGCAAACCGCACCCGCCTTCGAAAGGGCAGACAGTGGCGCTCGTCGTGCAGAAATACGGTGGATCCTCGGTGGCCGACGCCGACCGGATCCGTCGCGTTGCCGAGCGCATCGTCGAGACCAAAAAGGCCGGCAACGACGTCGTGGTCGTGGTCTCGGCCATGGGGGACACCACCGACGACCTGCTTGACCTGGCCAAACAGGTCTGCCCGGCCCCGCCGGCCCGGGAGCTGGACATGCTTCTGACCGCCGGCGAGCGCATCTCCAACGCCCTGGTCGCGATGGCCATCGAGTCGCTCGGCGCCCAGGCGAGGTCCTTCACCGGCTCGCAGGCCGGCGTGATCACCACCGGCACGCACGGCAACGCCAAGATCATCGACGTCACGCCGGGCCGTCTGCGGCAGGCGCTCGACGAGGGACAGATCGTGCTGGTCGCCGGATTCCAGGGCGTCAGCCAGGACACCAAGGACGTCACCACGTTGGGCCGCGGTGGTTCCGACACCACCGCGGTCGCGGTGGCTGCCGCCCTGCAGGCCGACGTCTGCGAGATCTACACCGATGTCGACGGCATCTTCACCGCCGACCCGCGCATCGTGCCCAACGCCCGGCGCCTGGATACCGTCTCCTTCGAGGAGATGCTCGAGATGGCCGCGGCCGGCGCCAAGGTGCTGATGCTGCGCTGCGTCGAGTACGCCCGCCGCTACAACCTGCCGATACATGTGCGCTCGTCGTACTCCGACAAGCCCGGCACCCTCGTCAAAGGATCGATGGAGGACATCCCCATGGAAGACGCCATCCTGACCGGAGTAGCCCACGACCGCAGCGAAGCCAAGGTCACCGTCGTCGGGGTCCCCGACGTTCCGGGCTACGCCGCCAAGGTGTTCCGTGCAGTCGCCGACGCGGACGTGAACATCGACATGGTGCTGCAGAACATTTCGAAGGTGGAGGACGGCAAGACCGACATCACCTTCACCTGTTCGCGCGAGAGCGGCCCGGGCGCAGTGGAGAAGTTGACCGACGAGCAGGGCGAAATCGGTTTCACCCGAGTGCTTTACGACGATCACATCGGCAAGGTGTCACTGATCGGCGCGGGCATGCGCAGCCATCCGGGCGTAACCGCCACATTCTGTGAGGCGCTGGCCGAGGTCGGCGTCAACATCGATCTGATCTCGACCTCGGAGATCCGTATCTCGGTGCTGATCAAGGACACGGAATTGGACAAGGCGGTCGGCGCGTTGCACGAGGCATTCCAACTCGGCGGCGACGAAGAGGCCGTCGTCTACGGCGGAACGGGGCGCTAGCGATGGTGAACATCGGAGTGGTGGGAGCCACCGGTCAGGTCGGCCAGGTGATGCGAACCTTGTTGGAGGAGCGGGAATTCCCGGCTGCATCTTCTGGAACGGTGCGCTTCTTCGCCTCCGCGCGGTCGCAGGGTAAGAAGCTGCCGTTCCGGGGCCAGGAGATCGAGGTCGAGGACGCCGAGACGGCCGACCCGTCCGGTCTGGACATCGCGCTGTTCTCCGCCGGCGCGACGATGTCCCGCGTGCAGGCGCCCCGGTTCGCTGCTGCGGGCGCGGTGGTCGTCGACAACTCGTCGGCGTGGCGCAAGGACCCCGACGTCCCCCTGGTCGTGTGCGAAGTCAACTTCGACCGAGATGCCGGCAATCGGCCGAAAGGCATCATCGCCAACCCGAACTGCACCACCATGGCCGCGATGCCGGTGCTCAAGGTGCTGCACGACGAGGCCGGGCTGATCCGGATGATCGCGTCGTCCTATCAGGCGGTGTCGGGCAGTGGCCTGGCCGGGGTCGAGGAACTGGCCACCCAGGCCCGCGCGGTGATCGACGGCGTCGAACAGCTGGTGCACGACGGCGGCGCGCTGGAGTACCCGGCGCCCAGCAAGTACGTCGCACCCATCGCGTTCAACGTTGTGCCGCTTGCGGGTTCGCTCGTCGACGACGGTTCCGGAGAGACCGACGAGGACCAGAAGCTGCGCAACGAGACCCGCAAGATCCTCGGCATCCCCGAGCTGGCGGTGTCCGGCACCTGTGTGCGGGTACCGGTGTTCACCGGGCACTCACTGTCCATCAACGCCGAGTTCGCCCGGCCGCTGTCGGTGCAACGGGCCCGCGAGTTGCTGGCGAATGCCCCCGGCGTGAAGCTGGTGGACGTGCCGACCCCGCTGGCCGCGGCCGGCGTCGACGACTCGCTGGTGGGCCGCATCCGCCAGGATCCCGGTGTGCCCGACGGGCGTGGCCTGGCGCTGTTCATCTCGGGCGACAACCTGCGAAAAGGTGCGGCGCTCAACACCATTCAGATCGCCGAGTTGCTGGCCGCGCAGTTGTAGCGCCCTCTTCCTCCATGCGCCGAAACGTACGTTTGGGTGAGAAAGTTCGAGTAACTTTCGCCATTTCGTCGATCTCGGCACTGATTGTTGGTGGGCTCGTCCCGGCCGCGCCCGCGTACGCCGACCCGCCCGACCCGGCACCGAGGCCCATTGCCGGGCCGCTGGCACCGGGGCAGGTGGTGCGCATCGGACCGACGGCGGGCACCGGTACCCCGACCCGCGACTACGGTATCGGCGCGACGGACCTCTGCGAATTCATGGAATTCCCAACCGAATTGCTGCAGGTGTGCGGTGACAGCTTCGCCGGACAGGGGGTGGGTTTCGGGGGCTGGTTCTCGCCGGTCGCCCTGCACGTAGACCGGGCATCGGTCGATTCACCCGACGGGGTGGTCTACACCGGGGTCACCGGGGTGGACAAACCCCTGCTGGCCGATGCGGCGCCGCCGGGAGCATCGCAACTGCCCGCAGGGGTGGTGGAGATCAACCGGCAGAACTACATGCTGGTCACCACCACCAAGTCGCTGGTGCCGGCCAGCTCACGACTGGTCAAAGCCGAAGCGGCACAAGGCCGCTGGCAAACCGTCAAGCGATCGGCCCGCGATGCCGGCTATCTGGACGGCGGGCAGTCGCAGATCAGCGGCTACTACGACCCGATCCCCACCCCGGATTCGCCGACCGGCTGGGTGTACATCGTCGCCAACAACTTCGACCGCAGCGCACCGGTGCGCTTGTTCCGTGTTCCGCCAAAGGAATTCACCGATCGCGCCAAGTGGCAGGGCTGGTCCGCCACCGCGGGGTGGAATGCGCCGCCGACGCCGTTGTGGGGTGATCGGGTCGGGGAGATGAGTATCCGTCAGATCGACGGCAAGGCCGCGCTGTCCTATTTCAATGCCAGCACCGGAAACATGGAACTCCGTGTCGCCGCCGACCCGACCGGGCTCGGTACGGCCCCGGTCACCACGGTGGTTCGCGCCGACGCGTGGCCCGACCCGGCCGAGGCGCTGCCGGATCCGGGTGACAACACTCTGGCGCAACCGTACGGGGGCTACATTTCGCCGGGGTCGACGCTGGACGAGGTGCGGGTGTTCGTCAGCCAGTGGAACACCGCGTCTCGTGACCGCTCGCCCTACCGGGTGATCCAGTTCGCGGTGAACCCGTTCAAGCCGTGGTCACAGGGCTGACCGGCTCGCACCCGAAGTCAAGATCCACCGCTACCGCTGCAACTGGACCAGTTGCCCAATGCCCAGGGCTCTTCCCTTCCTCCGGCCTCCCATTCGGCGCGTTTGCGGTCGACCTTTCGTTGGTTGGCCCGGTCGATTCGGATCATCACGCCGACGACACCGAGCAGAATCGCGGCCACTATCCCCGCCCTTATCCCGCTTTTGTCGGAGGCTAATACCCGCGTCCACGGTCGCCGCCGCCCGTGCCCATGCCGGGGGGTGGCGCGTTGGTTGGTGCGGCGGGTGCCGAACACTGTCCGTCGATGACGACTTGACCCGGCTGGCAGTCGACGCTGTTCGGACCCGCGCCTGCAACGGGTGCCCCGATCACCGCCGCCGTTGCAAATGCAGCGAGAAGAAGTGGAGCCGACCGGCGTGTATGTGTACTCATGGCACGCTCTTTTCTGTCCGTCGTGATGGCAGGAGTATGGGCGCACCGTGTCGTTCTCGTTCGGCTTCCGCGCATTACACAGGTCATCGACAGCATCGACATGCTCAACCGTTCACAGCAACTTCATAAGCGGTACTCAGCCGGCACTTCGCCGAGCACGCGGATCATGCAGGCATGAGCGAAATACCTGACTACACCACCGGGACGACACCGGTGGTCACCACCACCGAACCGGTCGCCGAGCACACCGTGGTCACCACCGCGGAGAACAAGCCCAACCGCCTCTACCAGGCCGCCGCGTGGGTGGCGATTGTCGCGGGCACGCTGTTCATCGTCGCCGTCATCTTCTTCTCCGGCTTCATCCTCGGTAGGCACTCCGGCGGGCCCGGGCACTTCGGCGGGCACGGCTGGCAACACGGGATGATGGAGCGGCAGAATCGTGACGGCTGGGGTGGTCCCGGGATGATGCGGCCGGGCGGACCTGATCAGGGTGGTCCCGGGCCCGGCAACTTCGGTCCCGGACCCGGCAACTTCGGTCCCGGCGGACCTGGCGGACCGGGCGGAACGCCGCCGACCCCGCCGACCCGCTGATCTTTTCCCGAGACGCCCACCTGCCGCGCGGTAGGTGGGCGTCGTACTGTCCGCTCCGACTGGTGGAGGTGCGGGTGCATAACTGCCGGCCGTTCCGGGAAGACCGTGGGTCAGCCCACAGCACGAAAGGAACGCGGACATGCCCGAGAAAATCGCGACAACCGATGCCGGCGCGCCAGTACCCAGCGTCGAGCATTCGCTCACCGTCGGTCCCGACGGGCCGATCCTGCTGCAGGACCACTACCTCATCGAGCAGATGGCCAACTTCAACCGGGAACGCATCCCGGAACGACAACCGCACGCCAAGGGTGGCGGCGCTTTCGGGCACTTCGAAGTCACCAACGATGTCAGCCGATACACCAAGGCCGCGGTGTTCCAGCCCGGCGCCAAGACTGAGATGGTCGCCCGGTTCTCCACCGTCGCCGGCGAGCGCGGCAGCCCAGACACCTGGCGCGATCCGCGCGGCTTCTCCCTGAAGTTCTATACGTCCGAGGGCAACTTCGACATGGTCGGCAACAACACGCCGGTGTTCTTCGTGCGTGACCCGATGAAGTTCCAGAACTTCATCCGCAGCCAGAAGCGAATGGCCGCCAACAACCTTCGAGACCACAACATGCAGTGGGACTTCTGGACGCTGGTCCCCGAGTCGGCCCACCAGGTGACCTACCTGATGGGAGACCGCGGCATCCCGAAGACGTGGCGGCATATGAACGGCTACTCCAGTCACACCTACAGCTGGATCAACGCCGCAGATGAGCTCGTCTGGGTGAAGTACCACTTCAAGACGGATCAGGGCATCGACTTCCTGACCCAGGAGGACGCCGATCGCATCGCCGGCGAGGACGGCGACTATCACCAGCGCGACCTCTACGATTCGATCGAAGCGGGCAACTTTCCGACCTGGTCGCTGCAGGTGCAGATCATGCCGTTCGAGGACGCCAAGACGTACCGCTACAACCCGTTCGACCTGACCAAGGTCTGGCCGCACAGCGACTACCCGCTGATCGACGTGGGCACGATGACGCTGAATCGCAACGTCGTCGACTACCACGCCCAGATCGAGCAGGCCGCGTTCGAGCCGAACAACATCGTGCCCGGGACCGGTCTGAGCCCGGACAAGATGCTGCTGGCGCGCGGCTTCTCCTATGCCGACGCGCATCGCGCCCGGCTCGGCGTCAACTACAAGCAGATCCCCGTCAATGAGCCCAAGGTCGAGGTGAACGCCTATTCCAAGGACGGGGCAATGCGGATCCGCAATTCCACCGATCCGGTCTATGCGCCGAACTCGATGGGCGGCCCGGTGGCTGCCGATCCGAAGCGGGTGGCCGAGGCGCACTGGGTGGCCGACGGTGACATGGTCCGCACCGCCTATACGCTCCGGCCGGAGGACGACGACTGGGGTCAGGCGGGCACTCTGGTCCGCGAAGTGATGGACGATGCGGCACGGGAACGTTTGGCGTCCAACATCATCGGCCACGTCTTGGACGGCGTGAAGGAGCCGGTGCTGTCCCGGGTGTTCGAGTACTGGACCAACGTCGACGCGGATCTCGGCAAGAAGGTCGAGGAAGGAGTGCGCGCGAAAGCCGACGGTTAGCCCGGGGCGCGCCCGGGCCGCCGGGACTTGCCGTCATCCGGCCACCTGATTGCGCCCTACATTGCGCATCCACCGACTGGCATGATCGAACGCATGAGCATCGAAGTTGTTTACACCGCAGAATCAACCGCGTCCGGCGGCGGCCGCGACGGCCACGTCACGTCCGCCGACGGCAAGATCGATCTCGACACCCGCCCGCCCAAGGAGATGGGCGGCAGCGGTGAGGGCGTCAATCCCGAACTGCTGTTCTCGGCCGGCTACGCGGCCTGCTTCCTGGGCGCGCTGCTACTGGTCGCCCGCAACGAGAAGATCGCGATCGACGACGCCACCGGCATCACCGCCCAGATCGGCTTCGGCAAGGACTCCGAGGGCGGGTTCGGGCTGACCGCCCACCTGATCGGCTATATCCCGGGACTGGAGCAGGCCGCCGCCGATGAGCTGATGGAGAAGGCCCACGGGGTGTGCCCGTACTCCAAAGCCACCCGCGGCAACATCGACGTCAAGCTGTCAGCCAAGGTCTAGCCGGTGCGGTTGGCAGGGCCGTTGGCGGCCTCGCTCGCGCTGCTCGCTTTCGCGGCGCCCGCGTGGGCGCGGCCGTCCGATCCGGGGGTGGTGAACTACGCCGTCCTCGGCAAGGGCTCGGTGGGCAACATCGTCGGCGCTCCGATGGGAAGCGAGTCGGTGTTCACCGACCCGTTCCAGGCGTACTCGGTGGACATCCCGGTCTGCAACAACTGGGCCGACATCGGCCTGCCGGAGGTCTACAACGACCCCGATCTCGCGTCGTTCAACGGTGCCACCACCCAGACGTCGCCTACCGACGACACGCACTTCGTGAAGCAGACGGTCGGAGTGTTCGCCACCGACGCCGCGGCCGCCGCGGCATTCCACCGCGTGGTGGACCGCACCGTCGGCTGCTCCGGGCAAACCGCCACCATGCGCATCGACTCACCTTTTCCCGGGACGGTGCAGGTGTGGTCGTTCTCCGGCGGCCCGCCCGGGCCGGCCGACGCCGCGTGGACCAAGCAGGAAGCGGGGACCGATCGACGCTGCTTCAGCCAGACCCGGCTACGGGAGAATGTTCTGCTGCAAGCGAAAGTCTGTCAGTCCGGAAACGGCGGTCCCGCGGTAAATGTGCTGGCCGGGGCGATGCAGAACATTCTCGGTCAGTAACTCAGGTCGTAACGTGTGCACGGTTTGGGTACACGTCCGGGTTGTGCAGCCAATTTATGGCGGGAACTTGTCGGTCCTGTCGTCAAGGATGGTCCTATGACGTTCGCCGTCACGTCGGGGCGTAAGCCGACCGTGCGGGAGCTGACCAGTTCGGCGGCTGCTGCGCTACACATTGCCGGCAACACTCTGGCCGACGGCCCCATCGGTCGGGTCGGCCTTGAAGTCGAGGCGCACTGCTTCGATCTCGAGGACCCGCGTCGCCGTCCCGGCTGGGAGCGGTTGACCCACGTCATCGAGGAACTGCCCCCGCTGCCGGGTGGCAGTGCGGTGACCGTGGAACCCGGCGGCGCCGTCGAGCTGTCCGGGTCCGCCCGCCGACGGACCGCTGCCCGCGATCGCCGCACTGTCGGCCGACCGTGCGGTGCTGCGGCAGGCGTTCGCGGAGGCCGGTCTGGGCCTGGTGCTGCTGGGCACCGACCCGTTGCGCCCGCCGAAGCGGGTCAACCCGGGCGGTCGTTACCGGGCGATGGAGCACTTCTTCACCGCCAGTGGCACCGGCGCCGCGGGCGCGGCGATGATGACGTCGACGGCGTCCATTCAGGTCAATCTCGACGCCGGGCCACGCGACGGCTGGGCCGAGCGGGTTCGCCTGGCGCACGCGCTGGGCCCCACCATGATCGCGATCGCGGCCAATTCGCCAGTGCTGGCCGGGCAGTTCACCGGATGGCTGTCGAGCCGGCAGCAGGTGTGGGGCGATCTGGATTCCGCGCGCTGTGGGCCGATCCTCGGGGCCAGCGGCGACGATCCGACCACGGACTGGGCGCGCTACGCGCTGAACGCACCCGTGATGCTCGTGCACGGCCCTGACCAAGACCCCGAACCGCAGCCCGTTCTCGACTGGATGCCGTTCGCCGACTGGGCCGACGGCCGCGCGCAGCTGGCCGGCCGACGTCCCACCACGGCCGACCTGGACTACCACCTCACCACGCTGTTTCCGCCGGTGCGGCCCCGGGGCTGGCTCGAGATCCGCTACCTGGACGCGGTACCCGACGCGCTGTGGCCGGCTGTCGTGTTCACCTTGGCGACGCTGCTCGACCACCAGCCCGCCGCCGCCGCCGAGGCGGTCGAACCGGTCGCGACGGCCTGGGACGTCGCGGCGCGGATCGGCCTGGGCGACCGGCATCTGTTCGAGGCCGCCAACCGGTGCCTGGCGATCGTGAACCAATTCGCGCCGCCGGAAATTGCTGAGTCGATGGAACGGTTGACCGCAATGGTGGAGCGCGGTCGCTGTCCCGGTGACGAGTTCTCCGAACGCGTCGTCCGGAACGGTATCGGGCCGGCCGTTGAGCACTTGGCGAAAGGCGAACTGTGAGCAGCCGTCAGGGGCTGGCCGACGAACTGACCCGGGCCAGGCAACGCACGCTGCGCCTGGTCGAGTTCGATGACGACGAGTTGCGCCGGCAGTACCACCCGTTGATGAGCCCACTGGTGTGGGACCTCGCCCACATCGGCCAGCAGGAGGAGTTCTGGCTGCTCCGCGGTGGCCACCTCGACAAACCGGGCCTGCTGCCACCGGGGGTCGACAGCCTCTACGACGCGTTCGTACATCCGCGCGCCAGCCGGGTGGACCTGCCGCTGCTCACGCCAACCGAAGCACATCGCTATCTGAACACCGTGCGCGCCAAGGCTTTCGACGCGCTCGACACACTGACCGAGGATGACCCGGCATTCGCCTTCGGCTTGGTGGTCAGTCACGAGAACCAGCACGGCGAGACGATGTTGCAGGCGCTGAACCTGCGTTCCGGCACGCCGCTGCTCGATTCCCTTGGGCGACTGCCCGCGGGGCGCGTCGGCGTGGCCGGCTCCTCGGTGCTGGTGCCCGCCGGGCCGTTCGTGCTCGGCGTGGATGCGGCCACCGAACCCTTCTCCCTGGACAACGAGCGGCCCTCGCACGTCGTCGACCTCCCGGCGTTCCGGATCGGCCGGGTGCCGGTGACCAACGCCGAATGGCACGCGTTCATCGATGATGCCGGCTATCGCCGCCCCGAACTGTGGTCCGAACGCGGCTGGGAACACCGCCAACAGGCGGACCTGACCGCACCCCAGTTCTGGAACACCGACGGCACCCGCACGCGGTTCGGCCACGTCGAAACCGTGCCCGACGACGAACCCGTTCAGCACGTCACGTACTTCGAAGCCGAGGCGTATGCGGCGTGGGCGGGTGCGCGACTGCCCACCGAGATCGAGTGGGAGAAGGCCTGCGCCTGGGATCCGCACACCAACACGCGGCGGCGCTACCCGTGGGGAGCGCAGCCCGCCTCGCCGCAGCTACGCCAACCTCGGCGGCGACGCCCTGCGACCCGCGCCGGTCGGCGCCTACCCGCAGGGCGCGTCGGCGTACGGGGCCGAGCAGATGCTCGGCGACGTGTGGGAGTGGACCACCTCACCGATCCGGCCGTGGCCCGGCTTCACCCCGATGATCTACGACCGCTACAGCGAGCCGTTCTTCGACGGCGACTACCGGGTGCTGCGCGGCGGGTCGTGGGCGGTGGCGCCCGACATCCTGCGTCCCAGCTTCCGCAACTGGGACCATCCGATCCGACGGCAGATCTTCTCCGGCGTCCGGCTGGCGTGGGACGTCTGATGTGCCGGCATCTGGGTTGGCTGGGCGCACCGATCCCGGTGAGTGCATTGGTGCTCGATCCGCCGAACGGGCTTCTGGTGCAGTCATATTCACCGCGCCGGCAGAAACACGGACTGATGAACGCCGACGGCTGGGGCGTCGGCTTCTTCGACGGGCCGGCGCCGCGGCGCTGGCGCAGCTCGGCGCCGCTGTGGGGTGACGCCTCATTCGCGTCGGTCGCCCCCGCGCTGTCCAGCGGATGTGTGGTGGCCGCGGTCCGGTCGGCGACGGTCGGTATGCCCATCGAGCCCAGCGCCAGCGCGCCGTTCACGGACGGGCAGTGGCTGCTTTCGCACAACGGCGTCGTCGACCGCGAGGTGCTGCCGGCCGCGCGCCGCGCAGAGTCGGTGGTCGACAGTGCCCTGCTGGCTGCGGTCATCTTCGACCGGGGCCTCGACCAGTTGGCTGCCGTCGTGACCGAGGTCGGTGCCGCCGACCCGAATGCCCGCCTGAACATCCTGGCCGCCAACGGTTCCCGACTGCTGGCCACCACGTGGGGCGACACCCTGTCGGTGCTGCGCCGCCCCGACGGTGTCGTGGTGGCCAGTGAACCCTACGACGACCATCCCGATTGGCAGGACGTCCCCGACCGCCACCTCGTCGAGGTGCGTGACGGTCAGGTGACGTCTGACCGCTCTGAAAGAACGTAAGGAACGTGAGGAACACCATGACGCTTCTGGCGAACCACCTGTCGGCCGACCACGCCGCGCGGGAACTGCGCAACGATGTCCGCGACGGCCTGACCGGAACCCCGAAGTCGTTGCCGCCCAAATGGTTCTACGATGCCACCGGCAGCGATCTGTTCGACCGGATCACCAGGCTGCCGGAGTACTACCCCACCCGTGCCGAGGCCGCCATCCTCGCCGAGCGTGCCACGGTGATCGCCGCGGCCAGCGGCGCGGACACCTTGGTGGAACTCGGCAGCGGCACGTCGGCGAAGACGCGGATGCTCCTCGACGCGCTCCGCGACCGCGGCACCCTTCGCAGGTTCGTGCCGTTCGACGTGGACAAGACCGTGCTCGAGAGCGCGGGGGTCGCGCTCGCCGAGGAGTATCCGGGACTGCGGATCGACGCGGTCTGCGGTGACTTCGAACGCCACCTCGGTGAAATCCCCGGTGGGGGAAGGCGATTGGTGGCGTTTCTGGGATCGACCATCGGCAATCTCACTCCGGGGCCGCGGGCGGCGTTCCTGAATGCGCTGAGCGAGGCGCTCGAGCCCGGCGACACACTGCTGCTGGGCACGGATCTGGTCAAGGACACCGACCGGCTGGTGCGGGCCTACGACGACAGCGCCGGTGTCACGGCCGCGTTCAACCGAAATGTGCTCGCGGTGGTGAACCGCGAACTGCGCGCGGACTTCGATCTCGACGCATTCGACCACGTCGCCAAGTGGAACGGTGACGAACAACGGATCGAGATGTGGTTGCGCGCGCGAACCGTCCAACAGGTTCATGTCGCCGATCTCGATCTGTCCGTCGACTTCGCCGACGGTGAGGAGATGCTGACGGAGGTGTCGTGCAAGTTCACCCCGGACGGGGTGGCTGCCGAACTCGCCGAGGCCGGGCTGGCACGCACGCACTGGTGGACCGATCCGGCGGGGGACTTCGGATTGTCGTTGGCCGTGAAGTGATCGCCGAGGACGACCTGGCGGCCACTTGGCGGGCCGCCCGGCCGGCGGTGGCCGGCGTTCACCTGGACTCGGCGGCGTGTTCCCGGCAGAGCAACGCGGTCATCGATGCGGCCGCCCAGCACGCTCGGCACGAGGCGGAGGTCGGCGGCTACGTCGCCGCGCAGGCCGCCGAACCCGTCCTTGCGGCCGGCCGCGCGGCGGTCGGCCTGCTGGTCGGCATGGCGGCCGACGACGTGGTGTTCACCACCGGGAGCGAGCATGCGCTGGGCCTGCTGCTGGGCGAGCTGGCCGGGGCCGCGGACCTTGGCGTGCGTACCCGGCGAATTCGGTCCCAACCTCGCGGTGATGGCGGCCAACGGGTTCGACGTCCGCGCCCTTCCGGTCGACGGGGACGGCCGGGTGCGGGTCGCCGACGCCGCGGAGGACCTCGAACGTGACCCGCCGGCAGCTGGTTCACCTGACCGGGGTGGCCAGCCACCGTGGCGTGGCCCAGCCGATGGCCGAGGTCGCCGCGTTGTGTGCGGCGCTGGGTGTGCCGCTGGTGCTCGACGCCGCTCAGGCGTTCGGCCACCTGGACTGCGCGGTCGGTGCGGACGTCGTCTACTCCTCGTCGCGGAAGTGGATGGCCGGGCCCCGGGGTGTCGGATTCCTCGCCGTGCGACCGGCCGTGGCCCAGCGACTGGAGCGTCGGCTGCCACCCCCGGAGTGGGACCTTCCCCTGTCGGCGATGCAGAGTTTCGGTTGGCGATGCAGAGTTTCGACCTGCACGAGGCCAATCTCGCTGCCCGCGTCGGCTATTCGTTGGCGCTGGGCGAGCACCTGGCCGCCGGACCGCAGCGGGTCCGTCGGCGGTTGGCGAGTATCGGCGCGGCCACCCGGACCATGCTGGACGGGGTCGCGGGTTGGCGCGTGGTCGAACCGGTCGGGGAACCGACGGCCATCACCACGCTGGTACCGCCCGACGGCGTCGACCCCCAGGCGGTGCGGAACCGGTTGATCGACGAGCACCAGATCGTCACGACGGTGGCCGAGGTGGCCCGGGCGCCGTTCGAACTGACCGGACCGGTGCTGCGGGTGTCGCCGCACGTGGACGCGACATCGGCAGACGTAGAACGGTTGGTCGACGCCCTGCGCACACTCTGAGTGGCCGGAAAGGTGTGAGCCACGCCGCAGCAGCAGCGGCCACCCGCAACGGTGTGAGTACTACCGCGACAGTACGTACCTGACCTGGGGGCGGCCCGCCTTCCCGTACTCCGTGGCGCGGCCCACCGCGCCGTCGTCGGCCAGTCGCTCCAGGTAGCGCCACGCCGTGACCCGTGAAATACCCAGCCGGGCAGCGGCTTCCGACGCATTCAGGCCTTCGGGCTCCTCCCGCAGTGCGCCGACCACCAGGTCGAGGGTGTCCGTTGACACCCCTTTGGGTGCCGCGCTGCGCTGGTCGGCGGTGCGCAAAGCACTCATCGCCCGGTCGATTTCGTGTTGACCGGCCGCGGCACCCCCGGATCCGAGGGCGTCTCGGTACTGCTGGTATCGCTCGAGTTTGTCGCGGAACGCCGCGAACGTGAACGGCTTGAGCAGGTACAGCGCGATGCCGTGCGCGACTGCCGAGCGCACCACCGCCAGATCCCGCTCGGAACTGATCGCGATGATGTCGGGTACCGGGCGGATACCGCCCAGCGCCGACGCCACGTCGATGCCGCTGGCGTCGGGCAGTCCGATATCCAGGAGCACAAGGTCGATCGGCGATGCGGTGGTCGCGGCGGCCGCCACCATGCGCATCGCGCCGTGACCGGTACCGACGGTGCCGTGCACCACGAAACCCGGCACCCGCTCGGTGTATTGGCGGTGCGCCTCGGCGATCAGCGGTTCGTCCTCGACGATCAGGACCCGGATCACGAGCGCGCCGCAACCGGTGCCGGAATGGTCGCAGTGATCACCGAGCCGTAGGTGTTCTCCGAGGTGATGGTTCCGCCGTGGGCGGCTATCACCTGCCACACCAGCGCCAGACCCAGGCCCCGCGAGCCGCCCTTGGTCGAATACCCGCGCATCCGGGCCTGCTCGAATGCGTCCGTGGACATTCCGGGCCCACTGTCGGCGACCGCGACGGTCAGTCCCGCGACGTCGCCGCGCACCGTCACCTCCACCCAGCCGGGTGAGTCGGCGCGCGCGGCATCGATGGCGTTGTCGACGAGATTGCCCACCAGCGTGACCAATTCGCCCTGGGTGAGCGCGACGCTGCCGGGGTCGTCGAGTGATGATTCCTCGGTGACGGTGAGTTCGACGCCGTGATCGCGGGCCTGGCTCATCTTGCCGAGCAGCAGCGCCGCCAGGGCGGGTTCGGCGACCGTCGACATCAGCCGGTCGATGAGCTGCTGGGACACCGCCAGTTCTGCGGTCGCGAACTCCACCGCGTCGTCGGCGCGGCCAACTCGACCATCGTGATCACGGTGTGCAGCCGGTTGTCCGCTTCGTGGGCGCGTGAGCGCAGTGACTCGGCGAACTGGGTCACCGAACTCGAGCTCACCCGAAACACGTTGCAGATCAGTACGATCGCGCAGTGTCATCACCGTGCCGACCTCGCGGCCCTCCCACCGCACCGGCTGCTGGTTCACCAGCAGCACCCGGTCGGCGGTGACGTGCGTTTCGTCGGTGAGCACGTCGGCGCCGGTGCTGCCCAACGAGCCCGGAAGCTGCGCGCGGGTCAGCGGCCCCGCCGGAAGGGAAAGCAGCCGTCGCGCTTCGTCGTTGACGACCTCGACACGGCCGTCGGTGTCGAACACCAGCAGCCCCTCGCCGATCGCGTGCAGCACCGCCTCGCGCTGCTCGTAGAGCGCCCGCAGATCCGGGAACGACAACCCCATCGTCCGGCGCCGCAGCCGGCGCTCCAGAGCGATGGCGCCGACCAGGGCCAGCAGCAGCGCGATGCCGACGGCGATCGCGATCGCGGGCAGGGTCGTCCAGCACGCTCTGCCCGATCCGCGCGCGGGTGACACCCGCCGACACCAGCCCGACGATCGTCGCCGTCGGCCGCGCGTACCGGGGCCACCGCGCGGATCGAGGGACCGAGCGTGCCCGGGTAGGTCTCGGTGAACGTCTGCCCGGCCAGCGCCCGGTCGATGTTGCCGGTGAACTGGCCACCGATCCGCGCCACGTCGGTGTGGGTGAACCGGGTCCGGTCGGGCGCCATCACGACGATGAAGTCCATCCCGGTGGCCTTCCGGATCGACTCGGTCTGCGGCTGCAGTACCGCGGTCGGATCGGGGGAGGCGATGGCCGCCGCGGTCGAGTTCATCCTGGCGACCGATTCGGTGACCGCGATGACCTTCTGCCGGGTGAGTTCGTCGGCGTCGCGGCGCGCGTCGAACACCGCCGCCGCCCCGGCGCCCAAGATCAGGATCAGCAGCAGCGCCAACTGCCAGGTGAACAGTTCACGCGCGACACTCGCCCCGCCCCGACTCCTGAGCCCCATCCGAACACCTCCTCGTGAACGAAATGAACTTATTGGTGACTTGGCTCACCGCTCAGTCGAGCATTACACCAATCGCAGTGACGTACCCAACACAAGGAGCCTCAATATGACCGACATCAAAACTGTCCCGCCGGACGCCCCCCGGGCCAAGAAACGGGACCGCACCCACTGGCTCTACATCGCGGTGATCGTCGCGGTGATCGCCGGTATCGCCGTCGGCCTGCTGGCCCCCGAGGTCGGATCGGCGCTCGGTGTGCTGGGCACGGTGTTCGTCAGCCTGATCAAGATGATGATCGCGCCCGTCATCTTCTGCACCATCGTGTTGGGCATCGGCTCGGTGCGCAAGGCCGCCTCGGTGGCAGGGTCGGCGGGATCGCCTTGACCTACTTCCTGTCGATGTCCACCGTGGCGCTGGGCATCGGCCTGCTGGTCGGCAACATCATCAAGCCCGGAACCGGGCTGAACATCGCCGCCGACCCGGCCGCGGGCGCCGAACTCGCCGAGAAGGCGCACGCATCCGGCGGCGCGATGGAGTTCTTCCAGAACATCATCCCGACCTCGCTGCTGTCCTCGCTGACCGAGGGCAACATCCTGCAGGCCCTGTTCGTGGCGCTGCTGGTCGGCTTCGCGCTGCAGGCGATGGGCACGCACCGGTGAGCCGGTGCTGCGCGCGGTCGGGTCTGATCCAGAAGCTGGTGTTCCGCATCCTGGCCGGCATCCTGTGGCTGGCCCCGATCGGCGCGTTCGGCGCGATGGCCAAGGTCGTCGGCGACACCGGTTTCGACGCCGTCATCCAACTGGGCGTGCTGATGCTGGCCTTCTACATCACCTGCGCCATCTTCGTCTTCGGTGTGCTGGGCCTGATCCTGCGGTTCGTCGCCGACACCTCGATCTTCAAGCTGGTGCGCTACCTGGCCCGCGAGTACCTGCTGATCGTCGCGACCTCATCCTCGGAGTCGGCGTTGCCGCGGCTGATCGCCAAGATGGAGCACGCCGGAGTTCAGCCCGCCACCGTGGGAATCGTTGTCCCGACCGGATATTCGTTCAACCTCGACGGCACCGCGATCTACCTGACCATGGCGTCGCTGTTCATCGCCGACGCGATGGGCAACCCGCTGGCGTTCGGTGAGCAGCTGGGGCTGCTGGTGTTCATGATCGTCGCCTCGAAGGGTGCCGCCGGTGTCAGCGGTGCCGGCCTGGCCACGCTGGCCGGCGGACTGCAGGCACACCGGCCGGAGATGCTCGACGGCATCGGCCTGATCGTCGGGATCGACCGGTTCATGTCGGAGGCCCGCGCGGTCACCAACTTCTCCGGTAACGCGGTGGCCACCGTGCTGGTCGGTTCGTGGACCAAGACGGTCGACTACGACGAAGCTCAACGACGTCCTCGACGGCAAGGACCCGTTCGACGAGCTGACCATGGTCGACGACCACTCGGCGCCCGCAGTCGAGGGGCCCGCACCCGCCGGACCGGAGGTGCGCCAGCCTGTCGGGGTCTGACCCCCCGCACCCCGACCGGGCGGCCGCACGATCCAGTGGATCGTGCGGCCGTTTCGGCGTGGGCGCGCAGGGCCCCTGGCCCTACCCGATCGGGTAGGCCCGCCCTGCCCGGTCGTGCCGAATTCCGCTGCCCTTCGATGAGTCTTGGCCCGCGGCTGTTCCCTGGGTCACACCGGCCTGCCTACGTTGGTGCCCGACACCCCCGTGCACCATGCAGAGAGGACGACCGCCATGAAGGTCGAGGATCTACTCAAGCCGTTCCCCATCAAGGAGTTTCACCCGTTCCCCCGCGCCATGATGGGACCCGGCGCCCACGAGATGGTCGGCCCGGAAGCCCTGAAGATGGGCTTCAAGAAGACGCTGCTGATGTCCTCGGGTCTGCGCGGCACCGACATCGTCCACAACATGGCCGAGTCGCTGAAGTGGCACGGCCTCGAGGTCGTGGTGTACGACCAGGTCGAGTCCAATCCCAAGGACTACAACGTCATGGACTCGGTGAAGCTGTACCAGGAGCAGGAATGCGACAGCTTCATCTCCATCGGCGGCGGCTCCACGCACGACGCGTGTAAGGGCGCCCGCATCTCCGTCGCCCACGACGGCCGCAACGTCAACGACTTCGAGGGCTTCAACAAGTCCGAGAATCCGAAGAACCCGCCGCACATCGCCATCTCCACCACGGCGGGCACGGGTTCGGAGACGTCGTGGGCCTACGTCATCACCGACACCACCACCGATCCCGACAACCCGCACAAGTACGTCGCCTTCGACGACGCCTCGGTGGCGACGCTGGCCGTCGACGACCCGGTGCTCTACTTCGACTGCCCGGTCGACTACACCGCGCAGTGCGGGTTCGACGTGCTGGCCCACGCCTCGGAGCCCTACGTCTCGCGGCTGAACTTCGAGCCGTCGCTGGGCAACGCGATCCGCGCCATCAAGCTGACCGCCGAGAACCTGCGCGAGGCCACCTGGAACGGCCAGGACCTCGAAGGGCCGCGAGGGCATGATGTACGCGCAGTACATCGCCGCGCAGGCGTTCAACTCCGGCGGCCTGGGCATCATCCACTCCATCTCGCACGCGATCAGCGCGTTCTACGACACCCACCACGGCCTGAACAACGCGATCGCGCTGCCCCGGGTGTGGGCGTTCAACATGCCGGTGGCCTACAAGCGGTTCGCCGACATCGCGCAGGCGATGGGCGTGGACACCTACGGTATGACCGACGTGCAGGCCGCCGACGCCGCGCTGGCCGCCGCGATCCGGTTGCTGCGGGACGTCAACATCATCGAGAAGTTCACCGACGTCAAGCAGGACAGCTACTCGAAGAACCGGCTGGGCCAGGGCCCGACGAAGTTCTACAAGAACTCCCCGGTGATCAAGGGCGACAAGGCCGACGTCGACCGCATCACCAACCACGTGCTCGGTGATGCCTGCACTCCCGGCAACGCCAAGGAGTGCACCTTCGACCTTGTCCGTCCCGGTTGTCGACCACTGCATGAACGGCGACCTCGACGAACTGCTTCCCTGATGTCGAATGATGCACGTCTCTCGATCTGTCGAAGAGGTTCGTGAGGCGCTCGCCGGCGAGGGCTACATCGCCGACGAGCGCCTCGCGACAACGGTTTTCCTGCAGACCAGGCTCGACAAGCC
Source organism: uncultured Actinomycetota bacterium (assembly GCA_963779655.1). Taxonomy (GTDB): domain Bacteria; phylum Actinomycetota; class Actinomycetes; order Mycobacteriales; family Mycobacteriaceae; genus Mycobacterium. The sequence goes on from CAVZZD010000009.1 coordinate 169,887, forward strand.
GCTGCTGATCGAGGGCCCGGCCGGCGTCGGGCAAGACCGAACTGGCGAAAGCTCTCGCCTTGGCCACCGGCCGGCGGCTACTCCGGCTGCAGTGCTACGAGGGCCAGGACGAGACCAAGGCGCTCTACGAGTGGGACTACGGCAAGCAACTGCTGTACACCCAGATCCTGCGCGAGAAGATCGGCCAGATCGTAGCCGACGCAAGCGATCTCGATGAAGCCGTGGACCGGATCGGCAAGCAGGAGAGCGTGTTCTTCTCCGATCGGTTCCTGGCGCCGCGGCCCCTGCTGGAGGCGGTGCGGTCCGAGGAGCCGGTGGTGCTGTTGATCGACGAGATCGATCGGGCCGACGAGGCGCTGGAGGCGGTGCTGCTGGAACTCCTTGGTGAGTACCAGGTTTCGGTGCCCGAGATCGGGACCTTCACGGCCAAGCACGCGCCGTATGTGATCCTGACGTCGAACAACACCCGCGATCTGGCGGCCGCGCTTGAAACGCCGCTGCCTGCATCTGTTCCTCGACTACCCGTCGGCGGAACGTGAACTGGAGATCGTGCGGTCCAAGAACACCGGACTCACCGACGCGCTGGCCGCCCAACTCGTCGACGTGGTGCGCGGACTGCGCGAGCTGGATCTGCGCAAGGCGCCCAGCATCTCCGAGACCATCGACTGGGCCCGCACCCTGGCGGTGCTCGGGGTCGACGAACTGTCGGCGAAGGTGCTCGTCCGACACCGTGTCGGTGGTGGTCAAGTACGACAAGGACGTCCGCAAGTCCCTCGACGCGCTGCCCCGGCTGGTCGATCCCAACGCGAAAGTGCCTGCGGCACTGCGCAATGGTCACGCCACAGTCAGGACCATGGTCACAGCCACGACCACGGCAATGATCACGACCACGATCATGACGACGGCATGACCACGGCGAACACAGCCACGATCCACGACCACGGAGGAACCCGAACCCGACGGCAAGGCCGTGCGGCAGGCCAAGGACAAGCCGGGCCGGTTCAAGGACGGGTACTACGGAACGCCCAGCAAGACCGCCTCGCTGGGCCGTCGCAGGCCCTTCTAGGCAGCACTGATGGAAGCGACCCTGCACCGCTTCGTCCGGCTCCTGCGTCTCGGCGGGCTGCGCGTCTCGATCCCCGAGGCGCTGGACGCGATGCGGTGCGCCGGGCAGCCCGGTGTCCTCTCCTCCCGGGCTGTCCTGCGCACCGCACTGCGGGTGGCACTCGTCAAAGACCAGCGTGACGAGCCGATGTTCGACGAGATCTTCGACGCGTTCTTCGCGTTGGTGCGCGTCGGCGACAACGACGCCGGGCACGGGCACAGCCACGCCCATGACGACCTCGTCGACACCGGCGAACTGGAGTCGTTCACGTTGTCCGAGGAGCCCAGCGACACGCCGCAGGAGGGCCACGAGCACGGCAAGCCCACCAGCATCAGGGACTACTTCAAACAGGAGGACCTGGCGCAGCAGTACAACCTGCACCAGGAAGCCAACAAGATCGACCTGGCGGCACTGACCGACCAGATCGTCTTCTCCAAGGAGAGCGCGGGACAGGACGACAACAAGTACCGCGTCGAGCTGTCCGCGGACCGGCTGCACGGGGCGGGCGCGCCCGGCAGCCTCACGTCGTCGACCGGCACCAGTGTCGACGCGGCACTGACCATCGCCGAACAGGACGCGCTGCTGGGCTGGCTCAATGAACTGGACGAGCTGGACGACCGAGGGTGACGAAGCGGACGCCGCCGCGCTGCGTCGGCGGCTGACCGGGGTTCTGGAGAACCTGCCGCAGGCGCTCAAACGGCACCTCGAGGCGCTGCTGGCGCTGGAGAACAAGGTCATCGAGACCCGCGAGCAGCGCGAGGCGAGAGTCGGACCGGCATCGCCGAAACGGAGCGGGCCGAACTCGAGGATTCCCTGCGCCGGCTGGCGCGCAGCCTGCACGGTGCACTGACCCACCGCCGTCGCACGGCCGCGGCGGGCCGGGTGGACTCCGGTGCGACCATGCGCCGCAACATGCGCTTCGACGGCGTGCCGTTCATGCCGGTCACCGTGCGCCGCGCCGAGGACCGGCCACGGCTGGTGGTGCTCGCCGACGTCAGCCTGTCGGTGCGGGCCACGTCACGGTTCACCCTCAACCTGGTGCACGGCCTGCAGGACCTGTTCACCCAGGTGCGCTCGTTCGCCTTCGTCGCGCAGGTCGCCGAGACCACCGAGCTGTTCCGGGACTACCCGAGCGAACGGGCGTTGGGCCTGATCTTCGGCGGTGACGTGATCGACGTGGACGCCAACTCCGACTACGGCAGCGTCTTCGGGGAGTTCCTCGCCGAGCACGCCTCGGCGGTGACCCGGCGCACCACCGTCGCTCGTCCTCGGCGACGGCCGCAACAACGCCAACGACCCGAACCTGGCCGCGTTCGAGGAGATCACCCGGCGGGCGCGGGAGACGGTGTGGCTGACGCCGGAGCCCCGGTATTCGTGGGGGCTGGGCAGCTGCGACCTTCCCGCCTACGCGGAATTCTGCAACCGCGTGCGGGTGGTCCGCGATCTGACCGGACTCGAGCGGGCGGCCCACGACTTCGCTGCCGAGGCGGTCGGCAGATGACGCCCAACCGTACGTTTGGGCGAGAAGTTGCGAGTACAGCGCACCATTTCGTCGATCTCGGCGCGGGTCGTAGGGTGGATCGTGAAGTGTGGTCCGGGTCACAGCGGGTGTACCCGGCGCACAGTGGTCAAGGCGGACCTGTGGCAGAGCTGTACTCCATGCGATCGCGCTACCCGACGGTGGCACCGGCGCTCATCGCCGGATGCGAACACGGCACGGCCGCGCAGCCGCCCCGGTTGCTGAAGTTCCACGCCCCGGAGATCGTCTTCGGAATCGACTCGATGGCCGAAGCCGCGCATGCCGCCCTGCGACTGGGCGCACTGCGGCCGATGCTCGTCACCGACCCCGGACTCATCGAGGCGGGCTGGGCTGACGAGATGCTCGGCCATCTGAAGGCGCAGGGCGTCGACGCCCGGGTCTGGAGCGACCTGACTCCCAACCCGAAAGACCACGAGATCGCCGCCGGACATCAGGTCTATGCCGAACACGGCTGCGATGTGCTCGTGGCGGTCGGTGGCGGATCGGTGATCGACGCCGCCAAGGGCGTGGCGATCCTCGCCGCCAACGGGGGAAACATCCTCGACTACGAGGGCGTGGACAAGGCGCACCTGCCGATCCCGCCGCTCGTCGTGGTGCCGTCGACATCGGGCACCGGAGCCGACGTCTCGCAGTTCTGCATCGTCACCGACACCACCCGCAACACCAAGATCACCATCCTGGGACGCGCACTGGTGCCCGACATCACCGTCATCGACCCGCGCCTCCTCACCACGATGCCCGAATGGCTCAATGCCGCAACGGGTCTCGATGCGCTGACGCACGGCATCGAGGCGTTCGTCTCACTCGGCCACAACCAACTGACCGACCATCACGCGCTGCGTGCCGTGCAGATGGTGACGGACAACCTGGTCCACACCATGGAGCGGCCCGACGAAATGCCGGCGCGCGTGCTGATGGCCCAGGCAGCGCTGGAGGCCGGGTTGGCGTTCACCAACGCGATTCTCGGTGCGGCACATGCGATGAGCCATCAGGTGGGGGGCCTGCTGGACCTGCCGCACGGCGTCATCAACGGTGTGCTGCTGCCGCACGTCATCCGTTTCAACGCCGAAACCGATCCGGAACCGTACGCGGTGATCGCGGCCTGCCTGGGTGTGGCGGACCCGGCCGCCCCGGCCGCCGAAGCCGCGCTGGCCCTTGCCGCGCGCATCGACCGGCTGGCCGCCGAAGTGGGTGTGCCGCGTGGGCTTGGTCAGCTGGGCGTGCGCGACGAGGACCTGCCGATCCTGGCGAAGAACGCGCTGCAGGACGCGTGCATGAGCACCAACCCCCGGCCCGCCGACGAGGCCCAGATGCAGGCGCTGTTCCGGGCGGCGATGTGAGCTCCGAAACTGCCCGTCGCGGTGGTGTCGGCAACCCGGATCTGGAGCGCCTCACCGGACTGCGCTCCGGCAAAGGCTCGTTCTATCCCGAATTACGTGTTGACCGCACAGCGATTGGACCGGGTGGTCGCCGCACTGGACACCATCTCGCGGGCACTGGTGCAGACCATCGAGGGGCCGGAGAACCTGGTGCGGGCCGTCGCCGAAGCGGCGCGGGCGAACCTCGACGCCGACTGGGTGCTGCTGGCTCTGGCCGACGGTGCGCTACCCGAAGCCAGTGTCCGGCACCTGATCCTGGATTCGGCCGGTGTGGCCTACGCGTTCGAAGGCCTCTCCGGGGCAGCCGATCCCGGATCGCATCTGCCGGACGCGGTGCTCAACCGACTCAACGACATTCTGCGCGGCCAGTTGGCGAAGTTCCGGTTGCCGGTCATCGAGCGTCAGCACGCCCACGTGCCGATCGAACTCGACGGCGAGGTGATCGGCGCCTTCGCGGCGTGGACGCCGGCGCACCGGAACCTCGACAGCACCGACGGCATGGTGATGCGGATCCTGGCCAGCCAGACCGCGGTGGCGTTGCAGAACTCCGCTCTGTTCACGAAATCGGTGACACTGCTGGCCCAGTCGGAGGCCCACAACGCAGAACTGCTGGCCACTCAGCGCGAACTCGGGGTGGTGCAGCGCCATCAGGTGCTCGACTCCGAACGCCACCGGATCGCGCGTGAACTGCACGACAGCGTCGCGCAGACCGTGCTGTCCGCGGGCATGCAGATCGAAGTGTGTCGCAGCGAGGTCGAAGCACTCTCGGCGGCAGGCGATCTCGTCGATCGACTGGATCTCGCCAAGGATCTCACCCGGTCGGCAACCGAGCAGTTGCGCTCTGCCATATACGCGCTCAACCACCCCGGGGATGCGCACCGCTCCAGCCTGTCGGAGCTGCTCGAACAACTCGCCACCGTGCACATGCCCGAGGACCTGCGGGTGACACTGCGGGTCAGCGGCCCCCCAGCGGAACTGCACAGCGACGTCGAACACGCACTGCTGCGGATCGCCGGTGAGGCACTGTTCAACACCGCCATGCACGGTCACGCCACGAGGGCGATCGTCCGGCTGTCCTACCGCCCCGCCGCGGTGACCCTGTCCATCTCCGACGACGGCACCGGCGACCCCGACAAGCTGCGGTTGATGTTGCGGATGGCCGAGGCCGCCGACGTCGACGGGCGTCACCGCGGACTGGCGAACATGCAGGCCCGCGCCCGTGAGCAGGGCGGCACCTTCGACGTGCGACGGTCCCGGATCGGCGGCGTCCGGGTCGTGGCCCGGATACCCCGTGCGACGGAAGGCCGGAACTCGTGAATGCACCCAGAGCCCCTATCAGGATCGTGCTCGTCGACGACCACGCGATCCTGCGTCAAGGGCTGCGCTCGGTGCTCGAACGCGACGCGGATCTGGTGATCGTCGGCGAGGCGTCATCGGAAGCGGAGGCCGAGGCCGTGGTGGGGGCCACCAACCCCGACGTCGTGCTGCTGGATCTGAAGCTGTCCGCCGGCTCCGATTACGAGGGATTGTCGTTGTGCGCCAAGCTTTCCGGTGCGTATCCCGGCATCGGGCTGCTGGTGCTGACGACATTCCTCGATGAGGACCTGGTGGTGCGCGCCGTGCACGCGGGTGCGCGCGGATACGTCGTCAAGGACGTCGACACCACCGAGTTGGTGCGTGCGATCCGGGCGATCTCGGCCGGCGAAAGCGCGTTCGACTCACGCAGCGCCGCCGCGGTGGTGCGGTCGATGTCCGGCCGCTCCGAACCCCGAAAGCAGCTAACCGACCGGGAGATCGAGGTGCTGCAAGCTGTTGGCAGCGGGCCTGTCCAACAACAAGATCGGTGAGAAGCTGTTCATCTCGGCGACCACCGCCAAGTTCCATGTCAGCAACATCATGCGCAAGCTCGAGGTGAGCCGTCGCGCCGAAGCGGTCTACGCCGCCAGCAAGCGCGGCCTGATCTAGGGCGCCCCTCGGCGAGGTGGGATCCCACCGGCGACCGTGCGTGTCGGTACGGCAACACGCCGCATTTGGCGTGCAACTGTGCACACTCGCAGCAGGAGGGTCCCTAACTCGCACAGAAAGGGAGATCGCTCAGCGGTCGAGAACCAGCCAGCCGCCGTGCAATTCGTAGGCGCTGGCCGTGACGCCGGAGTGGCGCGCGCAGAGGTCGTCTGCCATCCGCCGCAGCTTCGGCAGGTCGTAGCACCGCAGGTGCCCGTAGCAGTCCTGTGGTTCGTCCTCGAAGGGGACGGCGATCACCACTCGGCGCCGCGCCAGGCGGAGGGCCTCGTCGAGCACCGCATCGGCGACGTCGGCCGGCAGGTGCTCGATCAGGTGCAGCGCGGTCACGGTGTCGGCGCTACGGTCCGGCAGTGGGACGTCGGCCGCATTGCATCCTAGCGTTGTCAACGGCCGGCGCAGCTGACCACTGACCTGCCCGAGCAGGTGCATGGTGGAGGCGCTGAGATCTGTTGCCGTGACGTCGATTCCGTGGTGGGCCATCCGTAGCGGAAAGAAGCCGAAGCATGATCCGAGGTCAACGAGCCGGTGTCCGCGCACCAGCGAAGCAGCCCACGCGTGGACCGGGGCGAAGGCCGTGGTGCCGCCCTCGAGCTTTTCCAGTGAGTTGCGGTAGAACCGCAGCCAGGCAGGCAGACCGCCGTCGACGGTGGAGCGCACGATGCCGGTGAACACCAGCTCGAACTCGGGTTGGCCCCGCAGTGCGCCGGCGTCGACCAACTGCTCGGCCAGCATCACAGCGAGTTCGTCGCACAGCTCGTCGGGAGTCAGGTCATGCTCCACGGCCAGCAGCCGACCGCGTCGTTGAACGCAGAATCGTGGTGTGCACACCGCATCGGGGTCGCCGTGCGGGCGGTGCGGGCCGCGGCGGCGGCGCACCTGGACGCCCTGACCGCTCCACATGCCGTGCGGCGAGGGCGCCAAGGGATTGAGCACGACGGCCTCCATGTAGGACAACGCTATTGAGCCATGGACGCGCGCGCGTGCCCCGAACGGGCGCAATCCAGTGCCCGTCCGGGTGGGCAGGTAACTGCCCGTTCGGCGAGTACACCTCGACCCCCACGTGCCATAGCGTCATAAACACATCACCGCAACGCAGGAGGATCAGCCATGGACCGCAACGAAAGTGACACCGACGACCTGGTCGCCGAGACGTTGGTCGAAGAAGTCTCGATCGACGGAATGTGCGGAGTTTACTGACATGTTCGACCTCCAGGCCGCGTGGCGCCTGCACCCGCAGGTGGCATTGCGTCCGGAACCGTTCGGTGCCCTGCTCTACCACTTCGGCACCAGGAAGCTGTCCTTCCTGAAGGACCGGACCGTGGTGGGCATCGTCCGTTCGCTGCCCGAGCACGCCAGCGCGCGGGACGCACTGCGCGCCGCGGGCGTCGACGAATCCGGGCGCTATGCGAAAGCGCTTAACGTGCTGGCTGACTCGCAGATGCTGGTGCGATCGTGACTTCTGTTCTCTCGCGAAGCGACAGCACGCGTCTGGTCGACCAGTTCGAACTCGGCCTGGACGCACCGATCTGCCTGACCTGGGAGCTGACGTACGCCTGCAACCTGGCGTGCGTGCACTGCCTGTCCTCATCCGGCCGGCGTGACCCCCGGGAACTGACCACCGAGCAGTGCAAGGCCGTGATCGACGAACTCGAGCGCATGCAGGTGTTCTACGTGAACATCGGCGGCGGCGAGCCCACCGTCAGGGCCGACTTCTGGGAACTCGTCGACTACGCGACCGCGCACCACGTGGGAGTCAAGTTCTCCACCAACGGTGTTCGCATCACCCCGGCCGTCGCGGCCAGGCTCGCCGCCAGCGACTACGTCGACGTGCAGATCTCACTGGACGGCGCCACCGCCGACGTCAACGACGCCGTGCGCGGAACCGGCTCCTTCGACATGGCCATTCGTGCGCTGGAGAACCTGAGCAGATGCCGGATTCGCCGATGCCAAGATCTCGGTGGTGGCGACTCGACACAACGTGGGGCAACTCGATGAATTCAAGGCGTTGGCGGATCGATACGGCGCGACACTTCGGATCACGCGGCTCCGGCCGTCGGGACGGGGCGCCGATGTCTGGGACGAGCTACACCCCACGGCCGCACAGCAGCGACAGCTCTATGACTGGTTGGTTGCCAACGGTGACGGTGTACTTACCGGGGATTCGTTTTTCCATCTCTCGGCCTTCGGCCAGGCACTCCCCGGGCTGAATCTGTGCGGTGCCGGTCGGGTGGTGTGCCTCATCGACCCCGTCGGCGACGTCTACGCCTGCCCGTTCGCGATCCACGAACAGTTCCTCGCCGGAAACATACTGAGCGACGGTGGCTTCGACCGGGTCTGGAAGACCTCCGAACTGTTCACCGAACTACGGACACCGACCACCGGCGGTGCGTGCGCCAAGTGCGCGCATTTCGACGGGTGCCGGGGCGGCTGTATGGCCGCCAAGTTCTTCACCGGGCTGCCGTTGGACGGACCCGATCCCGAATGTGTCCAGGGATATCGGCGAATCCGCTCTCGCGGCCGACCGCGAGGTGCCCAAGCCGGCGGCTGACCATTCCCGGTCCCTGCCGCTGACCGTGCTCAAACGTCCGGGCCGGGCGTGCGACGAGAACCCGCTTGCCGGGCTGCAGTAGAGGAGAGAATGACATGGCCAGAACCGGTTGGTTCGAGACCGTCGCCGAGGCTCAGCGCCGCGCTGCCAAGCGGCTGCCACCGAGTGTGTACAGCGCGCTGGTCGCGGGCTCGGAGAAGGGCATCACCGTCGGTGACAACCTGGATGCGTTCGGTGAACTGGGTTTCGCGCCGCACGTGGCCGGGCTGTCCGGTAAGCGGGACCTCGCGACAACCGTGATGGGTCAGGAGATTTCGCTGCCCGTGTTCATGTCACCCACGGGGGTGCAGGCCGTCCATCCCGACGGTGAGGTGGCCGTGGCGCGGGCCGCGGCCGCGCGCGGCACCGCGATCGGGCTGTCCTCGTTCGCGAGCAAGCCCGTCGAAGAGGTGGCCGCCGCCAACCCGCAGACGTTCTTCCAGATGTACTGGACGGGCGGACGCGACAAGCTGGTGGCCCGGATGGAACGCGCACGCAAAGCCGGGGCGGTCGGCCTGATCATCACCACCGACTGGTCGTTCTCCAACGGTCGCGACTGGGGCAGCCCGTCGATCCCCGAGAAGATGGACCTGAAGGCCATGATGCGATTCGCGCCGGAGGGCCTCCGCCGCCCGCGGTGGTTGCTCGAGTTCGCCAAGACCGGCAAGGTGCCCGACCTGACCGCGCCGAACCTGGCCGACGGTGGTGCTCCGCCGACGTTCTTCGCCGCCTACGGCGAATGGATGCAGACCCCGCTGCCCACGCTGGGAGGACATCGCCTGGTTGCGTGAACAGTGGGGTGGCCCGTTCCTGCTCAAGGGCGTGATGCGGGTCGACGATGCCAAACGCGCCGTCGACGCCGGGGTCACCGCCATCTCGGTGTCCAACCACGGCGGCAACAACCTCGACGGCACCCCCGCGCCGATCCGAGCCCTTCCCGCGATCTCCGAGGCCGTGGGTGATCAGGTCGAGGTCGTGCTGGACGGCGGTATCCGGCGCGGCAGCGACGTCGTCAAGGCACTGGCGCTGGGTGCCCGTGCGGTGATGATCGGCCGCGCCTACCTGTGGGGCCTGGCTGCCGGCGGGCAGACCGGCGTGGAGAACGTGCTCGACATCCTGCGCGGCGGAATCGACTCCGCGCTCCTGGGTCTCGGGCCAGTCCTCGGTGCACGACCTGACTCCGGCCGACCTCGTCATTCCCGACGGCTTCCGCCGAGACCTCGGGATGTGACGCCAGGCCGCCTTGTGGGCGGTCAGCAGGAATGCCGGGAACTTCACCCGGCCCTGCTCGCCGCGGTCGTGATCAAGCCATTCGCCGCACGGATCCCCGGCCTGCTGCCAGAATCCCTGCCATGACCGGCGATGCCAGCGCCGCCCTGCTGGATCGGGCGGCCAGCAGAACCAGCTTTTCTGGTTCTCGAGGGCGAGGCCGGTATCGGTAAGACGACGCTGTGGATCGAGGCACTCGAGCAGGCCCGCCGCCGGGGCTTCCTGGTGGTGTCGGCACGTGGCGCCTCAACCGAAGTCACGCTGACCTTCTCGGCCCTCGCCGATCTGCTCGCCGACATCGATCCGGCGGTGATCGCCGACCTGCCGCCCGTGCAACGACTGGCCCTGGAGCGGGTCACTTTGCACGGAGGCGATGGGCCGCCCACCGACGAACGGATGCTGGCCGCGGCGTTCCTCGCCGCCCTGGAACGATTGGCCGCGGAGTATCCGGTTCTGGTGGCCATCGACGACACCAGTGGCTGTTGCCGCGACGCGCACGGTGCATCGGCTACGCGGCCCGAAGGCTGTCGGGGCGGGTCGGCGTGCTGGCTACAGTGCGCACCGGTGAAAGCGGCGGCGACGACCTGACGTGGTTGCAACCACCCCGTCCGGACATGTTGCAGCGCAACAGTATAGCGCCGTTGAGCCTGGGCGGCGTCCATGCGTTGATCGCATTGGTCCGGCAGCGGATCGGTGACCTCGGAGAAGACCTCGGTGCCGTGCTGCTGGTGGTCGCACTGGCGGCCCGTCCCACCACCGATCTGGTGGCGACCGCCACCAAGCGCCCCGTTGACGACATCGTCGTGCTGCTGGAACCCGTTGAAGCCCAAGGGATCATCGACATCGACGGACACCACATCCGGTTCAGGCATCCGCTGCTGGCGGCGGGCGTGGCCGCCAACGCCACCCCCGCACAGCGACGCGCCGCACACCGCAGCCTGGCGGCCGCGGTCGCGCAGCCCGAACTGCAGGCCAGACACCTGGCCCTGGGCAGCGCCGCCGGTGAGCCGGACACCCTGAACGCACTGGACACCGCGGCCGCTGTCACCCGGGTTCAGGGCGCGCCGGCGACCGCCGCCGAACTCGTCGATCTCGCCATCCGGCTCGGCGGTGACACCGCGCTGCGTCGCCTGCTGTCTGCCAACCACCACTTCGCCGCCGGGGATGCCGCGCGGGCCCGAACGGTACTGGAACCTGTGATCGGGAACCTGCCGCCTGGTCCGGTGCGCTCGATGGCGCTGACCCTGATGGCTGGAATATGCGTGTATACGCAGGGTTTCGATGAAGCCGAGCGGCACCTTGTCGACGGCGCCGCCGGCAATGCCGCGATGGCGGTGCAGGTGCACCTGTTGCTGGCTTTCACCCAGATCAACACCGGTCGCCTGGATGAGGCCGTCGCGAGCATCGCCGTGGCACGGGAAAAGGCCGACCAACTCGGTTCCGACGGTGTGATGAGCCAGGTCCTGTCCATGGCGGTGATGCTGGGCGTCATTCGCGGCGACGGTATCGACCTGATGAGTCGTCGCCGGGCCCTGGAGTTGGAGGATCCCGCACTACAGGCGCCCATTGTGTTTCGCGCAAGTGCCAACGAGGCCCAGTTGCGGGCGTGGGCCGGCGACCTCGACGGCGCGCACATGCTGATCCGCCGGGTGTGGCAGACCAGCGCCGACGGGGGCGCCGAGAGCGAGCTGCTGTTCCTGGCCACCCAGGCCGTGCTGATCGCGATCTGGCGGGCAGATATGGCTGAGGCCACCGAGTTGGCGGCCGACGCGTCGAACGCGCCGAGCAGCTCGGCGGCGACAAGTCCCAGCTGATCGCATGACCTCAGACCGCCGGGCCGCCTACGCCGGCCGGGTCGCCGAAGCGCGGCAGGCCGGGCCGTCGCACTGGCCGCGGCCGAGGCCACCGGCGCCCACCGGGTCGGTGAGTGGCCGACGATGCTGCTCGGTTTCCTTGAGGTATCGCAGGGCCGCTACAGCGAGGCGCTCGAGATCATCGGACCGCTGATCTCGAAGTTCCGGGCAAACCCGGCATCCGCCGAGATCCTTACGGCCTCGTTCATTCCGGACGGTATCGACGCATTGGTGGCGTTGGGACGCCTCGAGGAGGCCGGCGCCTTGATCGAGGCGATGGAAACCAACGGTGCGCGGCTGGACCGGCCGTGGACGCTGGCGATCGGAGCGCGGGGCCGGGCGATGTGGCTGGCGGCCAAGGGTGACCTCTCCCACGCCGAGGATGCGGTGCTGCGGGCGATGGACGAACACGACCGGCTGCCGATGCCATTTGAGCGGGCCCGCACGCAGTTGCTGCTCGGGCAGATCCAACGTCGTCGCCGGCACCGGAAAGCGGCGGAGGCCGCCCTCACGGAGGCGCTGGAGGCCTTCAATCGGATCGGCACGCTGCTGTGGTCGCAGCGCGCCCACGCCGAACTCGGCAGCGCATCGGGCCACGAGTTCGCACTGACCCCGGCAGAGCATCGCGCCGCAGAGCGGGCGGCATCGGGCATGTCCAACAAGGAGATCGCCGCCGAGCTGTTCGTCGCGCCAAAAACGGTGGAGATGAACCTCAGCAGTGCTTATCGCAAGCTGGGCATCCGGTCACGGACGCAGCTGGCAAACCGTCTCAAGTCTCCGTAGATATTCAAGCCTCCGTAGATACCAGGGAAATCCCTGATTCGGAATCCATCACCGGGCACTAACGTCGAGTAGGTGTTCATCGGCGGGCCACCCGAGCGGTGCTACCTCGTCGAGTGGTATCAGCCGAAGCTGTTGGCCGGATCGCTCGACGACGCGGTGGCTCAACTCGACGGCGCCGCAACTGCCGATGACGGGCGGTCCGGCTGCTGATGACGTTGGCCGCGCCGACCGACGAGGTGTTGTACAGCCTGTTCACCGCCGATTCGGCCGATTCTGTCAGCCGCGTGTGTCAGCGTGCGGGGTGGCCGGCCGACCGGATCACCAGCCGCATCGACGCGCGTATCACCGGTTCGCCCTGCTGAGGAGGGGACAGCAGGGCGAACCGGTGCTCAGGCGGGGCCGTCCCAGGTGTGCACGGGCTCGTTGCTGTGCATCCGCTCGCAGTACAGCCGCAGCATCTCGGCCAGTGCCTGCGGTCGCGACAGGCCGCCCTGCTGCAACGCGCGCACCGTCGACACCTGCCAGCCCGCCCCGTTCTGCCCGGACTTCGCGCGGCCCTCGATGACGCCGAGGAACCGGTCGCGCACCTCGGCGGCCACGCCCCACCGGCGCAAACCCTCGTGGGCCATCGGCAGCAGCCGGCGCAGCACCAGTTCGTCGGCGGTGACCTCACCGAGGCCGGGCCAGTACATCCGCGCCTCGATGCCGTCGCGGGCCGCGGAGGTGAAGTTCTGTTCTGCCGCAGCGAAACTCAGCTTCGTCCACAGCGGCCGGTCCTCTTCGCTCAGCGTCCGCAGCATGCCGTAGTAGAAGGCGGCGTTGGCCATCATGTCGACCACGGTGGGTCCGGCGGGCAGCACCCGGTTCTCCACCCGCAGGTGCGGCCGGCCGTCGACGACGTCGTAGACCGGGCGGTTCCAGCGGTACACCGTGCCGTTGTGCAACCGGAGTTCCGGCAGCCGGGGTGTGCGCCCGGCCGCCAGTTCGGCCAGCGGGTCCTCGTCGGACAGCTCGGGCAGCAGCGTCGGGAAGTACCGCACGTTCTCCTCGAACAGGTCGAAGATCGAGGTGATCCAGCGCTCCCCGAACCACACCCGCGGCCGGACCCCCTGGGCCTTGAGCTCATCCGGGCGGGTGTCGGTGGCCTGCCCGAACAGTTCGATGCGGGTTTCGGCCCACAGTTGGTGACCGAAGAAGAACGGCGAATTCGCGCCGAGCGCCAACTGCGGACCGGCCAGCACCTGTGCCGCGTTCCAGTTGTTGGCGAAGTCGGCGGGTGAAACCTGCAGGTGTAACTGCATACTCGTGCACGCCGACTCGGGAGCGATGGTGGCCGCGTGCAGGCTCAACCGCTCCGGGCCGCTGATGTCGATCAGGATGTCCTCGCCGCGCGCGGTGAAGATCGAATCGTTGAGCGCCTGGTACCGCGTCGACTCGCTCATCCAGTCGTCGGCCAGATGCTCGGGCATCAGGGTGGGCAGGATCCCGATCATGACGATGTGCGCGCCCTTGGCGTTGGCCTTGTCCTCGGCGGCGTTGAGGCTGGCGCGGATCTCGCCCTCGAGTTCCAGTCGCGGACCGGCCCGGCAGCGGCCGCGGCGGCACGTTGAATTCGATGTTGTAGGCGCCCAATTCGGTCTGGTAGGCCGGGTCGGCGATCGACGCCAGCACGTCGATGTTCGTCATCGCGGGCTGGTAGTCGGAGTCGACCAGATTGCACTCGATCTCCATCCCGGTCAGGGGACGGTCGAACTCGAAACTGGACTGGGCGAGCATGGTTTCGAAGACGTCGAGGCACAGCTGCACCTTGCGCCGGTACTCCTGACGGTGCGCCCGGCTGTATTCGGTGCGTGTGACCTCATCACCCACGGTGCCGATGCAACAGGCTTGCTGCCGTCACCGCAACAGAATCCGCAAATTCATCCCGGACGGGTCTGATGGTCCGGCTCCTTACCGGGACTCGTTCCTCGTCCCGGCTTCGTCGACCGGACGGCGGGCCAGCACCACCTGCTCGCTGACCAGGCCGCCGCGCAACTCGACCTCGATGGCCGGGTCGGCGTGCGCGGCCAGCGTCCGCAGCGCAGACGGACTGTAGGTGCGCAGCGAGCTGATCACCCCGTCGTGCACGAACGGGACGAACGGTGCCAGCGGCAGCATGGTCGCCAGCCGGAGCAGGTGCAGCGGCGACGGCGGGCGGGGCAGGTCGATGATCATCAGCGTGTCCGCGACCCGGGTGCCCTCGGCGAAAACGCGGGACGCCTGTTCGGGCGGCAGATGGTGGAACGACAGCGCGAACAACGCCAGGTCGTAGGCGCCGTCCGGCGCGTCGATGGCCGTCGCGTCCATCTCGCGCACCGTGGCGCGGGGATGTTCACCGAGGTCGCCGGCCGCCATCCGGGCCACCGACACCGGGTCGATGTCGGTGACGGTGACCTCGGCCGTCGGATGGTTCTCCAGCAGCAGTCGTGACACCGCGCCGTGGCCCGCGCCGAGTTCGAGGATCTTCGGGTCGGGCACGTCGGCGAGGACGTCGAGTGCCAGCGCGGCGAACTTCTCGTGATTGCGGAAAACCCGGCCGGTCCAGTCCAGTGCGTCGATGACCTGGCGTTTCACGTCCTCCAGGCCGGCGTCTCCGTCGGAGGCGCGGTCGAGGTACTCGTCCCGGTCGGTCTGCAGCAGACGGTCCAGGCAGGATGCGTCGAAGCCACCGCGGGGCATCGTGGCAATGTCGGATGACGGGGCGGCCATGTGGTCCATCATCCTCGACGCGAGTGAGGTGTGGAGTCTCACCGGCGCTCAGCACCGGCGAGACTCCACGCTCGCGGTCAGCTCTCGCCGAGGATCTGGTAGATCTCGCGGCGGGCGTTGTTGACGATGTCGAGGATGCGCTGCTGCTGATCGGCATTGGCGGCGTTCGCCGACTGCGCGACCGCCCCGAACAGCTGACCCAGCGCGGCGCGCAGGTTGACCTGCGCGGGGTCGGCGCCCTCGGTGATCTCGGTCCACGGGGCCGTCTCGATCTTCTCTGCGGCGGCCTTGCCGTCATCGGTCAGCTCGAACAGCTTCTTGCTGCCCTCGCTCTGGGCGGCGACGATCAGGCCCTCGTCCTCGAGCAGCTGCAGCGTCGGGTAAACCGAGCCGGGGCTGGGCTTCCACAGGTCGTTGCTGCGCTCGGCGATCTCCTGGATCATCTCGTAGCCGTGCATCGGGCGGTCGGTGAGCAGCTTGAGGATCGCGGCGCGCACGTCGCCGCGCTTGCCGCGGCCGCCGCCGCGCGGGCCGGGGCCGCGACGTCCGCCGCGGGTGCCGGGCCCGAACCCGAAGCCGGGTCCGCCGAAACCGCCGAAGTCACGGCCGAAGCCGGGTCCGCCGGGTCCGCCGGGGCCGCCGCGGTGTGCGCGGATGTGGTCGCGGAATCGTTGCGCGCCTCGCGCCGGCCTTGGCGGCGACGATCGTGCGGTCCACGGCGTTCGCCCGGTCCGGAACCGAACCCGAGATTGGGCCCGGGTTGGCCCGCGAAGGGCCGCAACGGGCCGTCGTGAGGTGTGAATGGGGTGTTCATGGTCTGTGTTCCTTCTTGTCCGGGAAGCCCGAACTGAGCTTCCGATACGTTGACGATATATCGATAACTATCGCGATGCAACCAGATATTCTCAGCTATGTCGGACGGTGGTCCATTTCGTCGAGCAGCCAGCGCGCCCATTCCGCTTCCATGACCGCGTTACGCAGGCCATATTCGAGTGCCGCGCGGCCGAAGAAGTCGGCGGGCGCGTCGGCCGGGTCGTCGCTCCACGGGACGGTGTCCCGCAGGTGCTCGTACCGGGCGAGGTCGGTTTCTGCGTGTTCGGCGAAGGCCGAGACGTAGGCGCGGGCCTCGTCGGCCGGGATCTGTCCGAGCAGGAAGACCCGCAGCAGGTCGGGCCGCCGAAACGGCGGGTCATCGGCGGGGTTGGTGATCCAGCGCAGCAGTTCGGCGCGGCCGGCTGCGGTGACGCGGTACTCCTTGCGGCCGCGCGGGCCGATGGCGCTGACCTCGATCAGGCCCGCGTCGGCGAGCTTGTTCAGCTCGCCGTAGAGCTGGCTCTGGGTGGCCGGCCACACGTTGGCCATCGACTGCTCGAAGCGTTTCAGCAGGTCGTACCCGCTGCCGGGGTGTTGCGCCAGCAGGCCGAGCGCCGCGATCCGAAGACTCACACCGCGCATCGTAGCGTCAATATTCCACTATTGACATGTCAGTAGTGGAGTGTCATTGTGGATGCATGACCGACACCCACGACGTCACCGCGACCGGCAGCAATCTGCCCGGTAGGGGCGAGTTCTTCCGCACCGGCAACTACGCACCCGTCCATGACGAACTCACCGAATACAACCTGCCCGTCGACGGCGCGATCCCGCCCGAACTCGACGGCTGGTACCTGCGCAACGGGCCGAACCCGCGCGGCGACAGCTCGCACTGGTTTGTCGGCGACGGCATGGTCCACGGCGTCCGCATCGAGGACGGGCAGGCTAAGTGGTACCGGAACCGCTGGGTGCGCACCGACAGCTTTGTCGAGGACTTTCCGCTGTACGGCCCCGACGGCACCCGCAACCTGCGCGCCAGCAGTCGCCAACACGCACGTCGTCAACCACGCCGGAAAGACGCTGGCGCTGGTCGAGTCGTCGCTTCCCTACGAGATCACCAACGATCTGCAAACCGTCGGCGCCTACGACTTCGGCGGCAAGCTGATCGACTCGATGACGGCGCACCCGAAGATCTGCCCGACCACCGGAGAACTGCATTTCTTCGGCTACGGGAACATGTTTCAGCCACACGTCACCTATCACCGGGCCGACGCGAACGGTGAACTCGTGATCAACCGTCCGGTGGAGGTGCCCGCGCTGACGATGATGCACGACTTCGCGATGACCGCCGGGCACGTGATCTTCATGGACCTGCCGATCGTGTTCAACCTCGACGCGGCCATCACCGGAACGGGCATGCCGTACCGATGGGACGACAATTACGGTGCGCGGTTCGGAGTGCTGCGCCGCGACGACCCGTTCGGTGAGATCCGCTGGTTCGGCATCGACCCGTGCTATGTGTTCCACGTCGCCAACGCGTATCGACGCCGCCGACGGCAATTCCATTGAGCTGCAGGCGGTTCGATATCCCGAACTCTGGCGGAACAACGGCGGGTTCGACGCCGACGGTGCGCTGTGGAGCTGGACGATCAACCTGGCCGACGGCACCGTGACCGAACGCCAACTCGACGACCGGGCCGTGGAGTTTCCGCGCATCGACGACCGGTTGGCCGGACTGCAGGCCCGCTACACCGTCTCGGTCGCCGGTGACCGGCTGGTGCGCTACGACCTGACCGACGGCAGTGCCGCCGAGCACGACTTCGGTCGCGGAACGCCCGGCGAGGCGGTCTTCGTGCCGTCGGTATCGGGGACGGCGGACGAGAGCAACGGCTGGTACATGACCTACGTCTACGACCCGGACCGCGACGGCAGCGACCTGGTGATTCTCGACGCGTCCGATTTCGGTGGCACGCCTGTCGCGACAGTCCATCTGCCGCAACGTGTTCCGTACGGTTTCCACGGGAACTGGATCACCGGCTAGCCGAACGAGGGCGGCGGCAATGCGATGACGGCGACATCCCGCGGCCTGACACCGGATTGACAGCCAGCGGGATTACGTCTGTCCCGATGGCGGTCAAGTGGTTGGACGAACCCGAGGCGCACGACTTCGACGCCGCCGCCGCGTATTTGAGCATGGTCGCCGAAGATGACGCCGTCGCCACGGTGGTGACCGCACTCAAGGCGGCGCCTCAGGAGGACCGCGCCGCGAAGGACATTCTGCGCGCGGCGCACTCCCGATGCTGCCGAGCAACAACGTTCATGTCCGGTCCGACCTGTCCAAGATCAGCGACGGCAAGAAACTGTCCCCCATCCTGCTGGTGCGCGGGGACGCGGCGCGGGCGGTGCCGCTACAGATCGCCGACGGGTACCACCGCGTCTGCGCCGGCTACCTCACCGACGAGAACACCGTCATCCCCTGCCGACTCGCCTCCTGGCCGTCCTGAGCCCGCATGTCGCAGTTGGGGTTCGGCACGCTGGCGCTGCTCGTCGGTGGTCGGTCTGGCCGGACCGCTGCTGGCGGGCGTGCCACGGCTCGGTATTCCCGTGGTGGTCGGCGAACTGGTCGCCGGAATCGTCATCGGCAGAACCGGTTTCAATCTCATCGATCCGGCTGATCCGACGTTCGAACTGTTCGCCAATATCGGTTTCGCGCTGGTGATGTTCGTCGTGGGCACTCATGTGCCGGTACGCGACGGCACCTTGCGCACGGCGATCCCGAAGGCGTTGCTGCGGGCCGTGGCCGTCGGCGCGGTGGCGGCCGTCCTCGGTGTGCTGCTGGCGCGGGCGTTCGGCACCGGACACCCGCTGCTGTACGCGGTGTTGATGGCGTCGTCATCGGCGGCGCTGGCGCTGCCCGTGATCGACTCACTCGGCCTGAGCGGCCCGCCGGTGCTGTCGACCACGGCGCAGATCGCCATCGCCGACACGGCATCGATCGTGTTGCTGCCACTGGCGATCGACCCGGCACACGCGCCCCGGGCGGCGCTGGGTGCGCTGGCGATCGCGGCCTGCGCCGCAGTGCTTTTCGTGGTGCTGCGCTACTTCGAGCAAAGCGGCAAGCGTAAACGGCTGCACCACTACTCCGACGACCACAAACAGGCACTGGAACTGCGGATCAGCCTGATCCTGCTGTTCGGCCTGGCGGCCCTGGCGATGGCCACCCACGTGTCGATCATGCTGGCGGGATTCGCGCTGGGCCTCGTGGTCGCCGCCGTCGGCGAACCGCGGCGGCTGGCCCGACAGTTGTTCGGCATCACCGAGGGCTTCTTCGGCCCGCTGTTCTTCGTCTGGCTCGGCGCGTCACTGCACGTGCGGGAGTTGGGGGAGCGCCCGCAGTTCATCGCCCTCGGCGTGGCGCTGGGTCTCGGTGCGGTACTGGCCCATTGCGTCGGCCGGCTGATGGGGCAACCACTTGGCGCTGGCGGCGCTTGCCGCGGCGCAGTTGGGCGTTCCCGTGGCGGCGGCCACCGTCGGCTCCGAGGAGCAGCTGCTGTTGCCCGGCGAGGCGTCGGCGCTGATCCTCGGCGCGTTGATCACCGTCGCCGTCACCTCGGCGGCCGGCCGGTTGGCCGCCCGTCGATTCCGGGGCTACCGCTGCGGAGAGCCCCGGAACGACATGACGACCACGACCGCCGCGGTCAGCGTCAACGCCGCGGCGATCAGCGACGTAGGTGCGATGCCCGAATCGAAGGCCGTGCGGGCGGATGCCGCGAGCGGTTCGCTGAGCGCCGGTGGCAGATCGCGGGCGACCGAGATCGCACCGGCGATACTCTCCTGGGCGTCGGCGGCCTGAGCCTCGCGTGAGGCCACCGGTCAGCGTGATGTTGGACCGGTAGAACGCGGAGAAGATGGTCCCCAGCGTCGCGGTGCCGACCACCGCGCCCAACTCGTAGGCGGTTTCGGAAACCGCGGACGCGGCACCGGCTTTCGCCGTCGGAACCGAGGCCACGATGGTGTCGTTGGAGATCGTCTGCGACACCCCGACGCCCAGTTCGAGCACGATGAACGACACGACCACCGCGGCCACCGACAGGTCGTGGCGGAACAGCAGGATGAGCAGGAAGCCCGCCGACACCAGGATGAGCCCGGCCACCATCAGGGTCCAGGGCGCGAACCTGTCGGGCCAGCCGCACGACATACAGACCGCCGATCATCGACACGATCGCACCCGGCAACGTGACCAGCCCGGCGGCCAGTGGCGACAGTCCGAGGACCAGCTGCAGGTGCTGTGAGGTGAAGAACAGAAACCCGATCAGGCCGACGATGGACAGGAAGTTGGCCAGGATCGACGAACTGAACGGACCGTTGGAGAACAGTGCCATGTCCAGCATCGGTGTCGCGCTGCGGTTCTGCCGGCGCACGAACATGATCCCGGCCGCGATACCCACTGCGAACATCAGGATCGCCGTCGCCGACAGGCCGTCGTGTGCGGCGGATTTGATCGCCCAGACGAACGGCAGCAGCGCACCGAATGACAACCCGACGCTGATGAGGTCCAGCGGGCCCGGGTTCGGGTCGCGGGACTCGGGCACCAGCCGAGGCAACAGGACAACCATCGGGAGCAGCAATCGGCACCGCGATCAGAAACACGGAACCCCAATGGAAATGCTGCAGCAGTGCGCCGCCGACGATGGGCCCGAGGGCCGAGCCGGCGGTGAAGCAGGATGCCCAGACGGCGATCGCGAGCCGGCGCGCCGATGCGTCGGTGAAGATGTTGCGGATCAGCGACAGGGTCGACGGCATGAGCATCGCGCCGAACACGCCGAGCAGGGCGCGGGCCCACACAAGCAGCTCGGCGCTGGGGGCGAAGGCTGCCCCCACCGACACCACCGCGAACCCGATTGCGCCGATCATCAGCAGGCGGCGCCGGCCGACCCGGTCGCCGAAGCTGCCCATGGCCACCAGCAGGGCGGCGAGCACCAGGGAGTAGACGTCGACAATCCACAACTGCGTGGGCGCGGACGGCCGGAACTCCTCGGCGATTGCCGGGAGCGCGAACGCCAACACGGTGTTGTCGATGGCGATCAGCAGGACCGGAAGCATGAGCACCGCCAGCGCGACCCACGCGCTGACGGGAGTAGTGCTGGTCACGCCCGAGGAACGGGTGTTACCGGCCGCCGTATCGAGGCGGGTGGACATGGGGATTACTCCTGACGAAATATGTTGCGGCGGTGAAGAATCAGTGGTTGCCGGGGTTGATGGTGCCTTGAGTGAGGCTCGCCATGATCGCGTCGACGATCTGGTGTCTGGGCGTGCCGCCCTGCTTTGGCGGCTTCGTAGCCGGCCTGCAGGAGCGCCCAGAACACGCGGCGGGCCCAGCCGGGTGGTGCCGTCGCGCTTTGCGTGGACACCCGGGCGAGCACTTCGATGATGGCTTCGTCGCCGGTGTCGAGGTGGGCCATCAACTCGGAGTCCAAGGCGATCGTGGGTTCGTTGTAGGCGAACAGCACGATGGGTCCCAGATCGAGTTGGCATTCGACCACGCGGCGCAGTGCCTCGACCGGCGGACCGCACATCGGGTCTGCCTGTTCGATGGCGGCGCTGCTCAGGGCGTGCACGTGCACCGCCAGCGCGCGGATCAGATCGATGCGCTCGGGGTAGTAGCGGTGGACCGTGCTGCGACCGACCTCGGCGGCGGTGGCGATATCACTCAGCGGCGCCGCGGGATTGTCGGCAAGAACCGTCATGGCGGCATCGAGGATGGCCTTGCGCGTGCGACCACGCACGCCACCCTCTACCTGCGCCAATACGGACATGACCCAGAATATATCACAACTATCTTTTAATCGGACAGTGCTGTCCCAAAACTGGCATTCACGGGCCCGCGTCAGGACGCCGATGCCACAGCTCGCCGGTAGTGCGCGGGACTCACTCCCCGGGCCCGTTTGAACGCGCTGCTGAACGCGAACGGCGTCGCATAGCCGACCTGCCGCGCCACCGCCGCCAGGGTGTGCTCGCCCGACCTCAAGAGATCCGCCGCCAGGGCGAGCCGCCATCCGGTCAGGAAGGTGATCGGCGGCTCACCCACCAGCAGGGTGAATCTGCGGGCGAACACGGCACGCGAAGAGCCAACTGCCGCAGCAAGATTCGCCACCGTCCACGGATGGGACGGGTTGTTGTACATCAGCCGTAGTGCCGTGCCGACGAGGTCGTCGGATTCGGCGTACCACCACGACGGTGCGGCGTCGCCACGCCCGAACCAGGTACGCAGCACATCGATCAGCAGTAGGTCGAGCAGTCGATCGAGGTAGGCAACCTGGCCGGCGGTGTCGCGCGCGGTTTCGTCCGACAGCAGCGCGACCAACGGCGTATCCAGTTCGGCGGACCGCAGCACGAGAACCGGAGGCAGGGCGTCGAGCAGTCGCGAGCCCACCTCGCTGTCGCCCTCGTAGGCCCCGATCACGGCACGGTCGGCGCCGGTGGCGCTGTTGCCCCAGGTGCGGACACCGACGGCCATCTCGAACCGCAGGTCGCGCCCGTCGGAACCGGTGCAACGCTGACCGGGGTGTACCACCACCTGGGGAGTGCTTCCGAGGTCGTCGGAGTACACGTAGTGCTCGGTGCCCCGGGCCAGTGCAACGTCTCCGGGTGCCAGTCGGGAGGTCTCGCCGGCCGCGGTGGTGATCACCGCCGACCCGAGCGTCTGGCAGATCAGCGTGAGCGCTTCGTCCTGGATCCGCATCGCCCACGGCGGATCCAGAGATAGTCGTAGCAGGAATGCGCCGCGCGCCCGGATGCCGTCGACTAGCCCGACCAGTGCGTCCATCCGACGAGCATATTCGAGACGATTACGTATGTCCTGAAGATTCAGAGCTATGGATCGTCTCGTTCACGTTGGGTTGAGTTGAGTCATGACACTCAGCCCGTACCTCGCGATCTCCACCGCCGCCGCGCTCGGCAGCGCCGCCGTCGGCGGCCTGTTCTACGCGTTCTCCACGTTCACCATGCGTGGTCTGGACCGGCTCGATCCCCGCGCGGCAATCGCCGCGATGCGGGGAATCAACGCCGAGGCCCAGGTCAATGGACCCTTCCTGGTGATGCTGTTCGGTTCGGCGCTGCTCGCGGTGGTGGCCGGTGTGGTGGCGGCAGCCCGTTGGCGCGCGCCGGGCAGCGGGTATCTGTTGGCGGGCGCGGTGCTGGCGGTGCTGGCGGTGCTCGTCACGATCGTCGTCAACGTGCCGCTGAACAACCGGCTCGACGCCCTCGACGTCGGTACGCTCTCGGCCGCCGATGCCGCCCGCGAATGGAGCAGCTACCTGAGCACGTGGACCATGGCCAACCACTTTCGAGCCGCGGGTCCGCTTGCTGGGATCGGTGCTACTGCTCCTCGGCGCGCGGCAACAACTCGCCGGTCTCTAGCCGGGCGGAGCGAAGCCGCTCGGCGGTGAGGGCGGTGACGGCGGCGGTGGGGAGGGGACCCACCGTGGTGTCGCCGGCTCCGGCGGGGGCGCTACGGCGCTGAGCCGTAGTAGTTCCCGGCGGTGCCGCTCGGCCAGCACGGCGGCGAGCACGTATTGCGGCGGTGCGCCCGCCGGGGGCGGTGGGGAGATGCGGGCCAACACATCGGCGGTGATCCGCTGTGCCATCTGGTCGCGCAGCAGCGGATCGAGTTGATGTGCGCGGGAAAGGAATTGCCGGGCCAACTCGGCCTGGTCCGGGCTCAGACCGGACAGTTGCAGCGATGCCGCCCACCACGCCAGCGCCGGCGGCATCGCCGGTGGTGGTGCGGCCTTCGGCCCGCGCTCACTGATCACCACCGTGCCGGCGAACACATCGCCGATCCGTTTGGCCTTCGGGGAGATCATGCTGCAGATCACCGCGGGTGCACCGAAGAACATCCAGATCTCCACCACCCCTGCCAGCGCCCGGAACAGGGCCTGCCGGAACCGCTCCGGGCTGCCGTCCTCGGAGATCACCCGCAGACCCATCGCCAACTTGCCCAGGGAGCGACCGCGCGTGGCGGTCTCGAACACCAGTGGGTAGCCGACCAGGACGAGCACCGTGAAGATGATCACCACGGCCCCGCTGAGCGCCGGATCGAACTGGCTGAGGGTGAGCGCCCACATCAGCGTGCCGACCGCGTTGAGCACCACCATCACCGCGATGTCGATCAGCGCCCCAACCGCGCGCACCGGCAGTTGCGCGATCTGCACATCGAGCACGACGGCGTCCCCGGTCACCAATGACGGAGAAGCCATGCCGCAACGCTACTAAACTCGGCCCGGTGGATGTCGACGCGTTCGTGCTGGCGCACCGCGCGACCTGGGACCGCCTCGACACCCTGGTGAAGCGGCGCAAGAAGCTCAGCGGCGACGAGGTCGACGAACTCGTCGAGCTGTACCAGCGGGTGTCGACACACCTGTCGATGGTGCGGTCGTCCTCGACGGACTCCGTTCTGGTAGGACGCCTTTCCACCTTGGTCGCCCAGGCGAGGGCCGCCGTGACCGGCGCCCACGCGCCGTTGTGGAGCGAGTTCGCCCGCTTCTGGACGGTGTCGTTCCCGGTGGTGGCCTACCGCGCGGGGAGGTGGTGGCTGGCCACCGCGCTCGCGTTCCTCCTCGTGGCGGTGGTGATCGGTGCGTGGGTGGTCCACGACCCCGCGGTGCAGGCCACCCTCGGGACACCGACCGATATCGACGTCCTGGTCAACCACGACTTCGAGTCGTACTACAGCGAGCATCCCGCCGCGTCTTTCGCGCTGCAGGTGTGGGTGAACAACGCCTGGGTGGCCGCACAGTGCATCGCATTCGCGATACTGCTCGGCCTGCCGATCCCGTTCATCCTGTTCCAGAACGCGGCCAATGTCGGTGCGGTCGGCGGACTGATGGTGCACGCGGGCAAGGCCGACGTGCTGTTCGGCTTGCTCACGCCGCACGGACTGCTCGAACTCACGGCCGTGTTCCTGGCGGGGGCCGCGGGCATGCGGCTGGGGTGGTCGGTGATCGCGCCCGGAGACCGGCCCCGGGGTCAGGTGCTCGCCGAGCAGGGCAGGGCCGTGGCCGCGGTGGCGGCGGGCCTCGCCGGCGTGCTGCTGGTGTCGGCGTTGATCGAGGCCCTGGTGACGCCGTCGCCGTTGCCGACCTTCGTGCGCATTGGGATCGGCGTACTGGCCGAGGCCGCGTTTCTCGCCTACATCGTGCACTTCGGCCGCCGGGCCGTGCGGGCCGGCGAGACCGGTGACATCGACAATGCCCCCGATGTGTTGCCGGTCCGCTGAAATCGCGCTACAGCTTGCCCGCGGCTTTCATCGCCAGGTAGCGGTCGGCCAGGGCCGGGGCCAGCTCCTCGGGGGCGGCATCGACCACTTCGACACCGCTGCGCCGCAGCCGGGCCGCGATGGCCCGTCGATCATTGCGGGAGCCCTCTGCGGCCGCCGCGTCGTACACCGCAGCGGCATCGGAGCGGCCCGCCGCCAGCTCCTCCACCCGGGGGTCTGCCACCGCCGCGACGATCACCTGGTGGCGACCCGAGAGCTGCGGCAGCACCGGCAGCAGTCCCTCCTCGATCGCCGAGGAGTTGAGGTCGGTGAGCAGCACCACCAACGCCCGCCTGCGGACGCGCCGGTTGATCGCGGAAACCATTCCCGCGGAATCGGATTCGATGAGCGCCGGCTGCAGCGGGGCCATCGCGTCCACCAGTTGGGCGAGCAGCCCGGAACGGGCCGCGCCGAACACCGCGGCGCGGGTGACCCGGTCGTGGGCAAGGAAGTCGACGTTGTCACCGGCCCGGGACGCCAACGCCGCCAACAGCAGTGCCGCATCCAGTGACCAGTCCAGCCGCGGCCAACCGCCGGGGTCGGCGGCGGTGGGGTCGACGCCGACCCGGCCCGCCGACGTGCGCCCGGTATCGACGACGACGATCACCCGCCGATCGCGTTCCGGTCGCCATGTCCGCACCACCACGTCGGCACGGCGCGCGGTGGCCCGCCAGTCGATGGACCTGACGTCATCGCCGACGACATACTCACGCAGCGAGTCGAATTCGGTGCCCTGACCGCGTACCAGCGCCGGTAGCAGGCCGTCGATCTCGCGCAGCTTCGCCAGCCGTGCGGGCAGGTGCTTCCGTGACAGGAATGGCGGCAGGACGCGGACGGACCAGGGGACGCGCTGCGAGCGCTGCCGGCCGGCCAGGCCGAGCGGACCGACCGCGCGTACGGTCACCACCGCCGAAACCTGCTCGCCGCGGCGGACCGGACGCAGAAGGGTGCTGACCCGGATTGTCTGACCGGACTCGATGTCCACCGGATGCGAACGCGGATCGGCCCGGGCGCTGGGCGCCCACGCGTCGCGGACGCGCCCGCGCAACCGGCGGCTCCCGGCGTTGTGAACGAGCAGGGCAGTGCCGACGGACTCCCCGAGTCGCGCCGAGGCATCTCCCGCGCGGGTCAGCACGACGGCCCGGGGGTTGCCCGCCAGGGCCACGTCGATCACCACCGCGACGGCCAGTGCCACCAGCAGGACGACGAATGCCGTTGCCGGCCAGGGGGACACCGCGATAGGCAGCAAGCCCAGCAATGCCACCGATCCGGTGCGTCCGGTGAGGACCACTACCGCGGCACCGGAACAGCGGCCAGGATGCCGTCGAGCACGCCGTCCGCGGTGGCACCCTCGAGTTCGGCTTCCGGCCGCAGCGCAATGCGGTGCCGCCACGTCGGTTTGGCCATGGCCTTGACGTCGTCGGGCGTGACGTAGGCGCGACCCGACAGCCACGCCCACGACCGTGCGGTGCCGAGCAGTGCCGTCGCGCCGCGTGGTGACACCCCGAGCTGGAGCGCCGCGGACAGTCGGGTGGCGCCGGCGACGTCGACGATGTAGCCGAGCACCTCGTCGGCCACCAGCACGCGGCGCACGGCGTCGCGGCCCGCAGCCAGGTCGGCAGCACCGGCCACCGGCCGGATCGCAGAGAGGTCGCGCGGATCGAAGCCGTGCGCGTGCCGGCTCAGGATCGCGATCTCCTGATCACGCGGCGGCAGAGGCACATTCAGCTTGAGCAGGAACCGGTCCAGCTGTGCTTCGGGCAGTTGGTAGGTGCCCTCGTATTCGATCGGATTCTGGGTGGCGGCGACGATGAAGGGGTCCGGCAGCGGCCGTGGGTGGCCGTCGACGCTCACCTGCCGCTCCTCCATTGCCTCCAGCAGGGCGGCCTGGGTTTTCGGCGGGGTGCGGTTGATCTCATCGGCGAGCATCAGATTGGTGAACACCGGCCCGGCCCGGAACTCGAACGCCGCGGTGCGCGCGTCGTACACCAGCGAGCCGGTGACGTCCCCCGGCATCAGGTCCGGGGTGAACTGCACGCGCTTGAAATCCAGCTGCAGCGCCGCGGCCAGTGTCCGAATCAGCAGCGTCTTCGCCACGCCCGGAACACCTTCCAGGAGCACGTGGCCGCGGCACAGCAGTGCGATCACCAGTCCGCTGACCACGGCGTCCTGACCCACCACGGCCTTGGCGATCTCGGCCCGCAATGCCAGTAGTGCGGCGCGCGCCGATTCGGAGTCGGAGGTTGGGTTTGTCACGTGTTCGCGACCTGCCTTTCGATGTCGTCGAGGGCGTGGGCAAGAGCTACCAGATCGGCATCGGTCGTCGGTGCCGGCCCGAACAGTGTGTGATGCAACGCAACCGGATCACCGCCGGCGCGGGCGACCAGGGCACCGGCGACGGCCGACGGTGTCGCCTGTGCGCCCAATCCGAGCCGGGGGCCCAGGCGCTGCAGCGTCGCGGTGCGCAACGCCGCCGCGGCGCGGTCCCTGGCACGGCGCGACCGGTACAGCCGCCCGCGTCCCTCCACGGTCTCGGACGCGCGTACCACCACCGGCAGGTGCTCGGCGACCAGTGGGCCCAGCCGTCGCGCCTTCCACAGTGCGACCAGCCCCACCACGAGCCACAATTGCCAGAAGATCCAGGTCACCCGATCCGGGATGAGGTCGAATATCGTTGCGGCTCCGCCTTGTTCACCTTCAAGGCGCTGCGGTGCATACCAGACCAGCCGGGGCCGGGCACCGGCCAGGTTCATCGCCAGGGCGGCGTTGCCCTCGTGCAGCAACCCCGAGTTGGTCATGAAGTCCGCGGCGCCGACCACGGTGACGGTGCCGGCGGCGCTGCGGTACCGCGTCAGCGCGCCACCGTAACAGCTGGTCACAGGCGTGTCGTTCGAGGTGGCTTCGAAGGATTCCGCGGCACCCAGGTTCACCGTTCCCGCTTGTTGCGCTTCGCGCAGATCGCAGTTCGGCTCGCCGCCGAGGCTCGCGTTCGGCGCGCTGCGGACCTGCGGGGCCAGCGCCTCCCGGGAGTGCGACGTCGGTTCGATCAGCAGGCGATCACCGGGGGCTTCGGCCAGCGTGCGTAGCTGGTTGTCGTCGATCAGATAGGGGGTCTGGGCGATCAACAGCAGGGTGTCGGTGCGGGCGGCTCGACGCGCATCGTCGGCGGTGCCGGCGACCACCACGTCGACCCCCTGGTCGCGAAGGAGTGAAACCAGGGCGTGGGCACCGCCGGCTGACGTGGCGGTCGGATCCATCCGACCACCGGCGCGGGGAGTGGTGAGCCAGGCCGTCACCGTGGCGACCGCGGCGATGACGACCAGTGCCAGCGCCACCCAGCGCCAGGTGCGACCGCGGCCGGTGCCGGTCGGCGCTGTCGAGGCGACGGTCACCGAACCTCGGTCCAACCGTCATTGCCGCCGGGTGCCGCCGTCGCAGGTCGGACCGCGACGGCGCGGGTCCGTAGCCGGTCGTCGAGATCGGCGACCAACTGATAGGCGGCCGACGTCCCAGGCAGTTCACCGTAGGTGACGTCGTTGAAAGCCGTTGCCGCGTTGGCGAATTCCGATGCCAGGCCGGGAAGTTCGGTCGCCGCGTCGCGGGCGAGTTCGCCGGCCGTGCGACCGGGAACCGGGGTGAGCACGCCGGTTTCCTCGAGGTGACGCGCGACGGCCCGCAGCCGGTGCCGGACGGCCGCGGCCCATTCCCCGCGGGCTGCGCACTGCTGCGCGGTCGCGCGGTGCTCGGCGGCGCTGAGCTCGGCCGCGCCGAACAGTCGGTAGTCTCCGCGATTGGTCCGCAGGGTTCGCCGCGCCACCCGCACTGCCACCACGACGGCCACCGTCACCAGGATCAGCAGCACCATCACGGTGAACCAGCCGCCGGGCAGTGTCGATCCTTTGAGCACAAGCCGGTACAACTGGTCGTCGAGCCAGTCGGTGAGGCGCTGGGTCAACGAGGGCCGCGGGTAGATCGGCTTGTCGAGTTCCCGCTGCGCGGCTTCGTGCGCGGCATCACGGTCGATGTCTACGGTCGGCACGGCGGCGATCCTAGTGGTCGGTGAGCCACAGATGATCGGTCGCGGACCCGGCCACCGGGCCCATGGCGCCGGTGCGCAACACCAGGTCGAACGCTTCGGCGCGGATCCGACGGTCGGTGTAGAGCAGCGTGTCGACGCCGGCGCTGAACGGTGTGGTGATGACCTGTCCGATGACGGCACCGATCGAGGCGACGACGGTACCGAGCACCAGCGCGCCGGTCGTCGATGACGATGCGGCGCCGATGATCACCGCCACGATCGCGAACGGTATCGACACCGCCGCGGCGATGGCCGCGGCGACCACGCCGGCCAGGACGCGGATGCCGAGCACTCGCCAGAATCCGTTGCGCACCAACGCGAACGATCGGGAGATGGCCGCAAACACCGGCCGGTGTTCGAGGACGATCGCCACCGGGGCGAAAGACAACATGACGAAGAGCCAGATCACCAGGCCCGCCGCAGCAACGCCCAGCGGAACGCCGACGGCGAACGCCGCAAACTCGTTGCCTGACCCTGCCATCGCGACGATCACCAGAACAACCGCAACGATGATCACCAGCACGCCGAAGACTTCCAGCAACGTGAGACCGATCAGGGGCAGCAGCCGTCCACGGATCCGCGTCCAGGCTTCGCCGATGGTGATCGTTGATCCGAACACGGCACGGCCCACGACGACGGTGAGCATGCCGCTGAGCATGATGCCGGCCAGGATCTCGACGAGGTTTCCGATCAACGAGGACCCAGACGAAAGGAGCAGCGCCCCCGTCGATTCGGTCTCCTCTCCGCGGAGCGCGCCGATGTGGCCCGTCGCCGCCAGCGGCCCGATCTGGACAGCGAGCGCGATGATCTGGGCGATGACGACGACGGCGGCAGTGAGGCCCAGCGTGGCTTTCGGGTTGGCGCGGATGTAGCGGATGGCGCCGTTGAAGATGTCGCCGAGAGTCAGCGGGCGCAACGGGATCACACCCGGTTGCAGTGCCATCGGTTGCGGTGGGTAGCCCGGGTGTCCGAACTGATAGCCGGGTGGCGGGTAGCCAGGAGGCGGATAGCCCGGCGGTGGATAGCCCGGCGGTGGGTAGCCGTAGCCCGGAGTTGGATAGCCGGGTGGTGGATAGCCGGGCGGCGGGTAACCGGACGGCGGGGGACCCGGCACGTTCTCCGGCGGCTGCCAACCCGGTCCCATAGGCGGCACAGTCACCGGAATTTCCCCCTGTCGTCGGCATCGAAGCGCTGACGTCCAGTTTGGCACGGGGACACCGATGCCAACCGGGCGCACAATTTGAACACTCTTGTATTGAACACGCGAGATCCGATGCGCCTCGCCGCTCTCGCCGAGGGCGTAGCGTCTGCGGCATGGCCGAACTCAAGGACCGGTTGCGGTCAGACCTGACCGCGGCGATGAAGTCGCAGGACAAGCTGCGCACCGCGACGCTGCGGATGCTGCTGGCCGCGATTCAGACCGAGGAGGTCTCGGGTAAGCAGGCGCGTCGAATTGACGGACGGCGAGGTGCTCAAGGTGCTCGCGCGTGAGTCGAAGAAGCGCGGCGAGGCGGCGCAGATCTACATCACCAACGGCCGCGGCGAACTGGCCGCCAACGAACGGGCGGAGGCCAGCGTCATCGAGGAGTACCTGCCCTCTCCGCTCAACGACGACGAGGTGGCCAACGTGGTCAACACCGCGATCGCTCAGGTGGCCGAGGAGATCGGCGAGCGGCCGGGCATGAGACAGATGGGTCAGGTGATGAAGGCCGCGGCAGCGATCGCCGGGGGCAAGGCCGACGGCGCCCGGCTGTCGGCGGCGATCAAAGACCGGCTGTAACAGCCTCGGCATGGGCCGCGCCGGCCAGCTCGGTGCGCGCCCGGCGCTCGACGAGCAGCGGGATGAAATCGCGAATCCTGCTGTGCCTCGGCGGGCTGCGGCGCGATGAATGTGTCGCCGTCGCGATCGAACTGCAGGAGCCGCGCGATCCAACTCGGATTCACACCTGTCATCAGGTGCCGACCTTATCGGGTGGCGAAGTACTTCTGCCCGTCGGCGGGTATCCGGCCGAATCCCGCCTTGAGGACCGGCGCAAGAGCTTTGAACGGCAGCCGCAGTGCGCTCTTCGGTTCGATGGCAAGTGTCCAGGTGAACCGGGTGCCGTCGCCGTCGGGCGCCAGCACATAGTCCTCGACGAAGCGGCGGAACATCGGGGCGTTGGATTCGTACACGTAGAACGAGTAGCCCTGGCCCTCGTCCCACCGGAAGAATCGTTCGCGCATCTTGGTCGGCCCGCCCGGCGCCGCGACCTCGCGTGTGGCGCCGACGCCGAACGGGCGCGGCGAGGTCCAGGTCACCGTCTTGACCGCCGGACCCCACGTCGATATCGACGCGTCCGACTGCAGCGACTCCCACACCCGTTCCGGCGGTGCGTCGTAATGCTTGGTGTAGCGGAAGACATGCGGGGCGGTGTCGAAGTACCCCGCGTCCGCGGATTCCAGTGCAAACCAGCGCGCCATGGCTGAAGAGCATGTCATACTCGGCGAACCCGGCATATCACGCCGCCCTTCTCGTGCGCGCCGTGCGGCGCCCTCTTGCGTAGAACGCCTCAACGCCCTACCGCGATCGGAACTGTACCCACCGCTCGGATTCGATCCGGTTGCGTCCCAACAGGACCCGTCGCACAGCGGACTTCAGGTTGTCGTCGCGGGCACTCGTCGACCATGACTCCGCGACCGCGGAGCGACGACCTACAAGGCTGCGCTCGACGCATTCGGCCGAGTCGACATCCTCGTCAACCGCGACACCATTGCAAGACAAACTTTTCGCGAAGCGGACACCATGCCGGGCTTACGGTGCAGCGGGCACTACAGGGGGGACGAAGTCGAATGTCATTCCGAGCAGCCACACCAGCAGCAGGACCACCGGCAGGTGGAAAATGAACTGCAAGAACGTGAATCCGACCAGATCGCGCGCCCTGAGCCCCAGCACCGCCAGCAGGGGCAGCATGAAGAACGGATTGATCAGGTTCGGCAGTGCCTCGGCGACGTTGTAGATCTGAACCGTCCAGCCCAGGTTCATCTGGACATCCGTGGCCGATTGCATGACGTAGGGGGCCTCGACCAGCCATTTTCCGCCGCCGGACGGGACGAAGATACCCAGCACGACGGTATAGAGGGCGATGACGACGGCGAAGCCCCCGCCGCTGCCGATGCTGCGTGAAGAAATCCGCCAGCAGATCCGAGACGGTCTGGCCGCCGCTGCCTTCCGCCTTGGTGAGGATCGCCGCCATGGCGGCGTACAGCGGAAACTGGACGAGGATGCCGCCCGTGGCCGGCACGGCTTTGGCGACGGCTTGCAGGAACTTGCGTGGCGTCCCGTGCAGCACGAGCCCCAATATGAGGAAGACCAGCAGATATCCGTTCAGGCTGCTGACGACGGACAGGACCGGCTTGGTGAGCAGCTGGGAGATCAGCCATCCCAACGTCATCAGGCCCGCCAGCACGGGCAGGATGCGGCTGTACTCGAGCCACTCTCCCGGCCGCGAGCGTGGCGGCACCTCCTGTGTTCTGGTCGTCCAAGTCCACGTCCAGATCCTCGGCGGTCATGATGGCCGCGCCCCTCGGTGCGGAGAAATGGGCGATCACCACGGTCAGCGCGATGATGATGGCGCACGTGAGCAGGGACTGCCACGTGAAGATCGTGGTGCCGAAGTCGAGAACCCCGGTGATTTTCAGCAGCTCCGGAGGCAGCGAGCCGGCGGTTGCCTGCAGCTGTGCGGCCGAGGAGGACATGCCCAGGGCCCACACGGCGCCCAGCCCCATGAAGGCCGCTGCGCCGAGCGCGCGATAGTCCACCCGCAGATCGGTCCGACGTGCGATCGCCCGGGCCAGCAGGCCACCGAAGACCAGGCTGAGCCCCCAGTTCAGGAAAGAGACCGACATGGACAGGAACGCAACGAAACTCACCGCGCTCCTCGCCGTCTGGGGCACGGTGGCGAGGCGATCAATCAGCCTGGCCACCGGCGGGCACGTGGCGACGACGTATCCGGTCAGCACCACCATGGCCATCTGCAGAGTGAATGCGGTCAGATCCCAGAAGCCGTCGCCGAAAGCATTGACGACCGTCTGCGGAGAGGAACCGTTGGCCAGCGCGGCGACGGCGACGAGGACGACACCTGCCAGGGCGACGACATACGCGTCCGGAAACCACTTCTCCGTCCAACCGGCCAACGACTGGGCGACCCGCGCCAGCCCTTTCTCGGAGCGAGATTCTTCGGTGGCAGATGTCATTCGGCCGTTCCTCTTCCCTTTCCCTGCCCGATGCACCCGGTCAGGGGCAAGACGTGGGTGTGGGGCGGGATGGCCCCGTGCGCATTGAACGAGCATGGTCGGTGGCACTTCCGATCGGATGCTGAGCGTTGGGGACAACAGCCCGGTATGCAACTGTGGCGCCAACGCATACCGGTTCAGTCACTCAGTATCGACAGATTGCGGGCGTTGACAATGGAGGATTGCGCGGACTACGTCTGCCAAAGGACGCACAAGATTGCGCCGAGTGGTCAGGACCAGAACTCACCGGTGGACGTCGCAGGCGCAGCCCGGGTCCAGGTGTTTTCGCGCCGGATGCCGACCCTATCGGGCGGCGAAGTACTTCTGCCCGTCGGCGGCCATCTTCCCGAATGCCGCCTTCACGACCGGGGCGAACGCCTTGAACGGCAGGCGCAGCGCGCTCCTCGGTTCGATGGCGACCGTCCAGTTGTACCGCGTGCCGTCCCCGTCGGGCGCGATGACGTAGTCCTCCGCGAAGCGGCGGAACAGCGGGGCGTTGGCTTCGTAAAGGTAGAACGAGTATCTGCTGCCCTCGTCCCAGCGAAAGAACCGCTCGTGCACCCGTGTTGGGCCCAACCCGACTTCCCTCGTGGTGCCGACGCCGAACGGGCGGGGCGACGTCCACGTCAGCGACGAGACGGACGGCCCCCACGCGGACAGTGACTCATCCGACTGCAGCGATTCCCACACCTTCTCGGGGGAGCGCCGCGAAGTGCTTCTCGAAGCGGAAGACGTGCGGGGCGGTGTCGAAAAACCCGGCGTCCGCGGATTCCAAGGGAAACCAGCGCGCCATGGCTCAAGAGCATGTCATAGTCGGGCGAACGGCGGAGCCGCACTGTTGCCGTGCCGGTCCCTCATGTTGACTGGTGGCTCGCGATATGCGGCGCGACGATGCCCCAGCCGCAGCCGTACCCGCTTGGCCGAAGGAGATGTTGATGACCGACCTGCATGAATTGATCACGCGCAACGCGGAGTTCGCGGTCAACGAATTCAGTGCGGATCTGACCATCAATCCGTCCGGCAACATGATGGTCGTCGGGTGCGTCGACCCGCGCGTCGATCCGGCCCACGTGTTGGGGCTGCGCAACGGCGAGGCCGCCATCATCAGAAACGTCGGAGGACGGATCACGCCGGCGACACTCCGCACGATGGGGATGCTGGGAAAGGTCGGCGCCGCCAACGCGAGCACACACCGCCCCGGGGATTGGAACCTGGTCATCCTGCACCACACCGATTGCGGGATGACCGATCTGGCGCCGTTCCCGGATCTGCTCGCCGAGTACTTCGAAATCCCCGTGGCGGAACTCGAAGCCAAGTCGGTCAGTGATCCCTTCGGGTCCGTGCGTGTCGACGTCGACGTCATCCTGCAGGCCATTCACGCGCCGCCTACCTGGTCTCGGGTCTCGTGTACGACGTGGAAACCGGTTTGGTCGAGACGGTTGTTCCGCCGACACCGCTGAGAACCGGATAGCCGGACGGCACCGGAACGGACTCTCGATCGACCCGCGTCACAGCCGAACGTCCTGTAGATCGAGCGTGCCGCGCACCCCGATCGCGTCGTAATGGGCCGCAAGCCAGGATTGAGCGGTCCGCCGCCCGGCATCGCGAAGCTGCACGAAGTAATCCCATTCCGCGCTGCCCTTCGAAGAGGCCTCGTGATCGTCGAGCACGCCACTCGCGTCGATCCGGTGCAAGTGGACGTTCTTGTATTCGTCGGGCGAGAGGTTTCCCTCTTCGATCAGCTGCGTGACGAACGCCACCGCCCGCAATTCGCGCAGGAGAGTGCCGTTGAAGCTGATCTCGTTGAGCCGGTCGTGGATCTCGCGCGCCGTGCGCGGCGTCTGCCGGCGCTCCAGCGGGTTGATCTGCACGAGCAGGATGTCGTCGGTCATCGTCTCGTCGAAGAGCGGGAACAGCGCCGGATTGCCCATATAGCCGCCGTCCCAATGGGGCACGCCGTCGATTTCCACCGCCTGAAAGACCGTGGGTAGGCAGGCGGAGGCCATCAGGTGATCGGCCGTGAGCTCCGGTGTCTTGAAGATCGCCACCTTGCCGGTCCAGACATTGGTCGCGCTGATGAAGATCTCGACATCCGTGCAGGCGCGCACGCGATCGAAGTCGATGAGCGCGGCGATCGCGTCCCGCAACGGATTGATGTTGAGCGGGTTCGTCTGGTACGGACTGAAGCTTGGGGCGACGACGTCCGTCCAGGGCTTGCTCCAGAAGCCCAGCACCAGGCCGAGAAGCCGACGCTGGGCGAGGGAAAGGGACCCGTCGAGGCTGGCCCGGCGCCAAAACGTTTCAAGCTGGCTGCGCGCCCCGTCGATCCCGCCCGCCAGCCAGCCCTCCACCATCACGACGGCATTCATGGCGCCGGCGCTCGCCCCGGTGATCGCTTCAACGGCGAGGCGCCCGTCTTCGAGGAGGGCGTCGAGCACGCCCCACGTGAAGGCGCCGTGGGCCCCGCCGCCCTGCAGGGCCAGCGACACGGTCTTTTCGGCGCGCGGCCCCGCGAGGCCGCCCGTCTCGCCCGGCTGGCGTCGTGCGCGGC
Organism: uncultured Actinomycetota bacterium; assembly: GCA_963779655.1. GTDB lineage: Bacteria > Actinomycetota > Actinomycetes > Mycobacteriales > Mycobacteriaceae > Mycobacterium. The sequence goes on from CAVZZD010000009.1 coordinate 206,206, forward strand.
CCGTCATCGTGCCGTCCCGCTAGAAGTTCCGGTGATGAACCTCAGTCTTGGCCATTGAGCTTCTGAAGGTCGGGGAAGCAAAAACTCGACCGGTATTGACGTGTCGGCGGCCCGTCTCTCAGGCGGCCGGTTGACGTCATATGTCGAGATGGTTGACGACGGGCGTCGTCATCCGGTTCAGACCTGCATGATGTCGACAATCGGTTCCGTATGTCGTTGCAGCGCAACATATCTAGGCCGTTACCGGCACCGACCGCACCAGGACCTTCGCCATCGCCGAAGATCAGGATGATCGGGTATCTGCTATCGGCCGCCGCTGAAGCGGGTGAAGGCGTCGGTCCACGTTTGCATCAGCTGCGTGAACGGCTCGGTGGCAGCCGTCGCCCCCGTCGCCCACGCCGGTGGCGACAGCAGCGCCCTCGCCGCCTCCATCTGGCCCTCGCCGGCGGCCTTGAGGTCGTCGACGGCGGACTGCACCAGCCGGGCGGTGCGCTCCTGCGCGGCCGCGTAGCGGTCGACGAGCTGCCGATAGCCCTCCAGGCTCTGCCGCAGGGCGCGGTTGGTCTCCTCCTGGCTGGCCAGCGCCCGCTCCATCGCCTCCAGCGAGGCGGCCAGGGTGGTCAGGGTCGCCCTCGCGTCCTCCGACTGCTCCTTGAGCGTTGTCAGCAGCGCGTCCGACCAGTTCCGAGCCAGCGCCGTATTGCGCTCGGTGGCCGCCAGCGCGAACTTGGCCAGTTCGCCGAACGGATTGGCCCCCGCACCGGGGTCAGGCTTCTTCCCGGACATTGTGCCTCCCCTGCTCGCACCGACCGCTACGTGGTCGTGGGTGTGGTGCCCTCCTGGGTGTCTGGTTGGGCAGGCTCACTTGGTGACCTCCTGGCTCTTGCCGACGACGGTCACGCCGCCGTCGGAGATGACGAATCCGCGCGCCCGGTCGTGGTCTTTGTCCACGCCCACCTGCGCCCCTGCGGGTACCACCACGTCCTTGTCGATGATCGCGTTCCGTACCACGGCATGGGGGCCGATGACGGTGTTGTCCAGGATCACCGAGCGTTCCACGGTGGCGTAGTCATCCACCCGCACACCGGGGGACAGCACTGACTCGCGCACCAGCGCCCCAGAGACGATGACGCCGTTGGAGACCACGCTGTTGACCGCACGGCCGACCAGGTCACCGTCCTCGTGTACGAACTTCGCCGGTGGGTGCGCCGGGATGTGGGTGAGGATCGGCCACTGGCTGTTGTACAGGTTGAACACCGGCACCACAGCGCACAGGTCCATGTGCGCGTCGAAGTAGGAGTCCAACGTTCCGACGTCCCGCCAGTAGCCGGCGTTGTCGGGTTCGGCGCCGGGCACCTCGTTGCTCTGGAAGTCGTACACCTGCGCGATGCCCTGGTCCACCATCATCGGCATGATGTTGCCGCCCATGTCCTTCTTGCTGGACTCGTCGGCAGCGTCCTTGCGCAGCGCCTCGACCAGCACGTCGGCGGAGAACAGGTAGTTGCCCATCGACACGTACGTCTCGTCGGGCCGACCTGGCAGCCCCGGCGGGTCGGACGGCTTCTCGAGGAACGCCTCGATCTGCCGCCCGTCGGCGGCGGTCTTGATCACGCCGAAGGCGCTCGCCTCTTTGCGTGGCACAGGAATGGCGGCCACCGTGGCGCCCGCCCCACTCTCGAGGTGCTGCGCGATCATCTGCCGCGGGTCCATGCGGTAGACGTGATCGGCGCCGAACACGATGACCAGGTCCGGCTTCTCGTCGTGGATCAGGTTCAGCGACTGGTAGATCGCATCGGCGGAGCCGGTGTACCACTGCGGGCCAAGGCGCTGCTGGGCAGGCACCGGGGTCACGTAGTTGCCGAGCAGGTTGCTCATTCGCCAGGTCGTGGTGATGTGGCGGTCCAGGCTGTGGCTCTTGTACTGGGTGAGCACCGCGATCCGCAGCACCCCGGCGTTGACGAGGTTGGACAACGCGAAATCGATCATTCGATACAGCCCGCCGAACGGCACGGCCGGTTTGGCCCGGTCGAGGGTTAGTGGTGAGAGGCGCTTGCCCTCACCGCCGGCGAGCACGATGCCAAGCACCCTTGGATCGGCCATCTGACGTCTCCTTACAGTTGGACGCTTCAGTTGGAAGCGTTGAGCGCGTGGCCGACGAAATCGACGGCCTACTGCTCCCCTCCAGGTGACACTAGGTGCAATGGTCGACCAAAAGATCGGAATACCGGCCAGCAGTTCGCGTCGTTACCCGCGGTGGACCGACAGGGCGCAACCACGACCCGATCACTGCAGGAGCACGGACAGCCTCACACCGTGAAGATGCCCGCACGGATCTGATGCCTCGAGCTGGTTCCGCAGCTCTCAACGAGGTCCGTGCACGGGTTCTGAACTGCCGCTCACCGGCTGCGGACCGGAACGGAAGAAGGCCCCGAACCGAATTCCGGATCAGGGCCTCTGACCTGTGAAGACGCGAGTCGGGGTGGCGGGATTCGAACCCACGACCTCTTCGTCCCGAACGAAGCACGCTACCAAGCTGCGCCACACCCCGCGTGAAGCCACGACAGCGTATCGCACCGGCCCACCCGGAAGCCAAACGCCTTTTCGCGACCGCAGTTACCCAGGTCACGCCGGTCGCGGCGGCGTACCGAACATCACGCTGCATTTCGGGAAGCAAACGGCGTGTCACCGACGTTGACATGTCAGAACTGTCACGCTTTGGATGCTCAAGAAAGCAGGAGACCATGACCACGCTCGGAGCCGCCCTCTACACAGGGTTCTTCGCGGTGGCGGCGCTGTGGCTGTTCCTGACCTCCGACGCACCCGTCGACCAGGTTCAGTCCGATGGCGCCGGCCAGCAGCACGACTTCTCGAATTCGGCAAGTGCCGCCACCACTTCTTCAGTGGGGTCCAACCCCATGCTGGCCACCCACTCGTCGCAGAAGTAGGTGTCGGCGTAGCGGTCGCCGCTGTCGGCCAGCAGAGTCACCACCGAACCGCTGCGCCCAGCCGCGACCATCTCGGCCAGCAGGCCGAACGCCCCCCAGACATTGGTGCCCGTTGACGGGCCCACCCGCCGGCCCAGCACCGCGCTGACGTGGCGCGCTGCGGCAACAGAGGCCGCATCGGGCACGCTGATCATCCGGTCGACAACCTCGGGCAGGAACGACGGCTCCACGCGCGGGCGCCCGATGCCCTCGATGCGTGACGACGCTCCTGTCTCTACGTTGTCGTCCTTCGGCGTAGGACGCGAAGAACGCCGAGTTCTCCGGATCCACCACACACAACCTGGTGTCGTGGCGGCGGTAACGGATGTAGCGGCCGATCGTGGCACTCGTGCCACCGGTGCCGGCGCCCACGACGATCCACGACGGAATCGGGTGCGGCTCGTCGCGCATCTGCGCGTAGATCGACTCGGCGATGTTGTTGTTCCCCCGCCAGTCGGTGGCCCGCTCGGCGTTGGTGAACTGATCCAGATAATGCCCGCCGGTCTCGTCGGCGAGCCGCTGCGCCTCGGCGTACACCTCGCTGGATTTCGCGACGAAATGGCAACGGCCGCCTTGTGCTTCGATCAGCGCGACCTTGGTCGCACTCGTGGACTCGGGCATCACCGCGATGAACGGCAGGCCGAGCATCGCGGCGAAATACGCCTCCGACACCGCCGTCGAACCCGACGAGGCCTCGACCACCGTGGTGTTCTCGTCGATCCGGCCGTTGCACAGCGCGTACAGGAACAGTGACCGGGCCAACCGGTGCTTCAGGCTGCCGGTGATGTGGGTGGTCTCGTCCTTGAGGTACAGCTGGACGTCACCGACGCCGTCGCACCACGACGACGGCAACGGGTAGCGCAGCAGATGGGTGTCGGCGCTGCGCCGCGCGTCGGCTTCGATCAGCCGGACGGCGTTGTTCACCCACGGCCGCGCCTGGCTGCGATCGGCGACCCGGGTCACCGGGTCAGGGTGCGCAGGCTGTCGGCTTCGGCCGGCGGCGACGGCGTGAACGAGTCGTCGCCGCCGATCGGCGAAGCGACCAGGGTCAGCAGCGTGGCCTCAGGCCGGCAGCAGAACCGGAACGGCGCGAACGGCGATGTGCCGATGCCGGCCGAGACGTGCAGCGCCATGTTGGCGCCCCACCGCGACGGACCTTTGGCGCGCGACGGATCCAGATCGCAGTTGGTGACGAGCGCACCCTTGAAGGGCAGGCACAGCTGGCCGCCGTGGGTGTGGCCGGCCAGCACCAGCTGGTAACCGTCGGCGGCGAACCGGTCCAGCACCCGGGTGTACGGCGCATGCGTCAGCCCCAGCCGCAGGTTGGCCGCCGGGCTCGCCGGGTCCGGCGATGGTGTCGTAGCGGTCGCGGTTGATGTGCGGGTCGTCGACGCCGGCCGCGGCGATGGTCACGCCCGCCACCTCCAGCTCCCGGCGGGCATGGGTGACGTCCAGCCAGCCGCGCTCGGTGAACGCCGCGCGCAGGTCCTGCCACGGCAGCGGCCTGACCGTGCACCCGGTGATTCTTGCGGATCAGGTAGTTGGCCGGGTTCTTCGGCGTGGGGCCGAAGTAGTCGTTGCTGCCGAAGACGAAGATGCCCGGCACCGACAGCAGGTCGCCCAACGCCTGCACCACCGCGGGCACCGCCTTGGGGTGCGACAGGTTGTCGCCGGTGTTGACGACGAGGTCGGGCTCCCACCGGGCGAGCTCGCGCAGCCACGACTGCTTGTGGCGCTGGGTCGGCCGCATGTGGATGTCGGACAGATGCAGCACCCGCAGCGGCGAGGAGCCCGGCGTCAGCACCGGCATGGTCAGCTCGCGGACCACGAACGCGTTGCGCTCGACGATCGAGGCGTAGCCGAGCCCGGCGATGGCCGTGCCGACAGCGACTGCGGTGGTGTTTCTCAGTGCGGGCAGTGCGGCAGACATGAAGGCAGCCTACTGCGCCGAACTGTCCGTCAGCGTGTTTGTCACGGTGGCGGTGGCGGCGGCGGAGGAGGCGGGACGAGCACCGGCACCGTGATCGGCGGCAGCCCGGGAATCTCGACCACCGTCTGCCCGAATTCGGGGGGAGCGCCCGGCGGCGGTGGCGGCGGCCGGCAGCCGTCGGCGGCGGTGGCGGCGGTGCCGGCGCGATGCCGTTGCTGGCCAGGATCGTCACGATGATGCCCGGGATCGTCTGCCCACTCGGTGACGAGCCGACGACCGTGCCGTACGACGAACCGCTGTTGAGGTAGCTCACGTTGTCGGCGACCTGGAAGCCGGCGTCCTTCAGGCGCTGCCGGGCCTGGTCGGTCGTCAGGCCGGCGATGGACGGCACCCTGGAGTTGGGCCCGCCGTCGACGAAGCGGGGATCGGTGGGCGGCAGTCGAACGTCGCCGAAGTTGTTGGCGATGGGATTCATCGCGGTGAACCAGGTGCGGGCGGGCTCGTTGCCGCCGAACAGGTTGCCGTCGCCGCACTGCCGCAGCGGCCACGAGCACAGCTCACCCGGGTCCGACGAGTCGTCGTAGATGTAGTTGGCGGCCGCGAGGGTGTTGGTGAAGCCCAGGAAGCCCGGACGACCGGTGGGCCTCCGTCGTGCCGGTCTTGCCGGACATCGGCAGGTCCCAGCCGACCGAGCCCGGCGGACCCGGCGGCGGTGCCGTTGCCGGTGTCGTCGTGGCTCAACGCGTTGGCCAACGTGTTGGCCAGCCCTTCGGGCACCACCTGCTCGCAGGTCTGCGTGGTCACCGATACCTCGTTGCCGCGCCGGTCGAAGACCTTGTCGATCGGGTTGGGCGGGCACCACACCCCGCCGGAGGACAGGGTGGCCGCGACGTTGGACAACTCGAGCGCGTTGACCTGGATCGGTCCCAGCGTGAACGAACCCAGGTTCTGCCGCTTGACGAATTCGGCCAGGCTCTCGTTGTTCTCGGGGTCGTAGGCCCGCGCGGTGCCGGGCTCGGCGTAGGACCGCAGCCCGAGCTTGACCGCCATGTCCACGGTGCGCTGGACGCCGACCTGCGAGATGAGCTTGGCGAACGCGGTGTTCGGCGATGTCGCCAGCGCGTCGGTCACGCTCAGCGGGGACCGGTAGCTGGCGCCGCCGGAGTTCTGCACGCACCAGGTGTCCTTGGGGCAGCCCTTGGCGCCGCCGCTGCCCAGGCCCTTGGCCTCGAACCGGTTGGGCACATCGAGTTGGGCGCTGATGCCCATGCCCATCTCGAGCGCCGCCGCGGTGGTGAAGACCTTGAAGATCGAACCCGCGCCGTCGCCGACCAACGAGAACGGCTGCGGCTGCATGGTTTCGCCGATATCGCTGTTGAGCCCGTAGGTACGGTTGCTGGCCATCGCGAGCACCGGGTGCGAGTCCTTGCCCGGCCGGATCACGCTCATGACGCTGGCGATGCCCTGGATATCGGGTGGCGCCATCTCGTCGACGGCGCTCTTGACCGGGGCCTGTACATCGGGGTCCAGCGTGGTGCGGATCAGGTAGCCGCCCTTGGCGACCTGATCCTTGCTGATTCCCGCCCGGGCCAGGTACTCCTGGGCGTAGTCGCAGAAGAACGCACGGTCGCCGGCGGCGATGCATCCGCGTGGCAGTTCGTTGGGCTGCGGCAGGATGCCCAGCGGCTCCTCCTTGGCCGCGCGCAGCTCGTCGGCGTGTTCCGGGACGTTCTCGATCATGGTGTCCAGCACCAGGTTTCGCCGCTCCAGCGCGCCCTCGGGGTTGGTGTAGGGGTCGAGCATGCTGGTGGACTGCACCAGGCCGGCCAGCAGCGCCGCCTGCTGCCAGTTCAGGTCGGAGGCATCGATACCGAAGTACGTCTGCGCCGCGTCCTGAATACCGAAGGCGCCGTTGCCGAACGACACCAGATTCAGGTAGCGCGTGAGGATCTCGGGTTTGGTGAACGTCTTGTCGAGCGTCAGCGCCATCCGGATCTCACGGAGCTTGCGCGCCGGCGTGGTCTCCACCGCGGCGCGCTTCTCGGCGTCGGTCTGCGCGATCACCAACAGTTGGTAGTTCTTGACGTACTGCTGCTCGATGGTCGATCCACCGCGGGTGTCGACGTCGCCGGAGGCGTAGCCGGCAAGGCCCGTCAGCGTGCCCTTCCAGTCGACGCCGTTGTGTTCGGCAAATCGCTTGTCCTCGATGGAGACGATCGCCAGCTTCATCGTGTCGGCGATCTTGTCGCTGGGCACCTCGAACCGGCGTTGCGAGTACAGCCACGCGATGACGTTGCCCTTGGAGTCCACCATCGTCGATACCGCGGGGACCTCACCCTCGACCAGTTGCGCCGATCCGTTGGCCACCACGTCGGACGCGCGGTTGGACATCAGGCCGATACCGCCGATCACGGGAAACAGCAACGCCGCAACGATCACGGCGGCGAGCAGGCAGCACCAAGCCAGCTTGATGACGGTGACTGCGACCGGGGAGCGGTCCGACATGTCCTACAGAGTAACGACCGCTCCGGACACCTCGACGCTGCTCCGGCCAACACCGCAAGTGGTCAGGCGGTTGCCGGGTGCTCGACGGCGCCCGGGGTCACGACGTGTTCGATGATCGGGGCGGGACGCCCGTCCCAGTTGATTTGTCCGGACCTATGCGGTGTCTGCACGCCCGTCCCAAAAAAGTGGTTACAGAACTGTTGCGCAAACGCCACCTGACCACCTAACTTAAACACACAGTGCGACACAGGTAACAATGACCTGCGCAGTGTGGCGTAGATCGCATCAGCGGCCTACACCCGAGGTTAGTGCCGTCCGACACGGGCGGTCTGAGCGATTAGGGGAGCGCTGATGTCAGGTTCTCGGCCGACGCCACGTAGGACAAGCACACCATCCCTGCACACTCCTGTCCACGGCGCCGAGGCCGAGGCCCGCATCGCCTGGGTGTCCCAGGCTCGTTGCCGCGGCGCCGACCCCGATGAACTCTTCGTGCGCGGTGCCGCGCAGCGCAAGGCCGCGGTCATCTGCCGGCACTGCCCGGTGATCGCGGAATGCGGCGCCGACGCCCTGGACAACCGCGTCGAGTTCGGCGTGTGGGGCGGCATGACCGAGCGTCAGCGCCGCGCACTGCTCAAGCAGCATCCCGAGGTGGTCTCCTGGGCGGAGTTCTTCGCCGCCCAGCGCAAGCACCGCGCCGTCGGCTGAGCGGCGGTACCTCTTACGCGCTCTGCGCGTTCTCCTGCGTGATCTGATCGGCGATGGCGCGCAGCGCCTCGAGATCGGACACATCGAACGGCAACGACGGCACACCGACGACCGGCACGTGCGGGTTGGCGCCGGTGAACCGCGACAGCAGCCGGATCTCACGCTTGGCGGTCAGCGCGCGATCGGCGTGCACGCGCAACGCCGCGGCGGCCAGTGACTCCGGGTCGTCGCGTTCGATCTCCTCGGCCCCGTCGGTGGCCCGCTCAACCGTCAACGCGCACAACGTCGGATGGGTGCGGTTGAGGATCAGCCCGGCCAGCGGCATGCTCTCCTGCGACAACCGGTCGACGAAGAACGCCGCCTCGCGCAGCGCGTCCGGCTCGGCCGCGGAGACGACGACGAACTGGGTGCCGCGCCGCTTGAGCAGCTCGTAGGTGCGGTCGGCCTTCTCGCGGAACCCGCCGAATGTCGAGTCGAGCGACTGCACAAACGCCGAAGCGTCGGAGAGCATCTGCGAGCCGAGGATCGTCGACATGCCCTTCATCGCCAGCCCGACCGCGCCGGTGACGAGCTTGCCGATGCCGCGGCCCGGTCCCAGCAGCATCCGCCACAGCCGGCCGTCCATGAAGCTGCCCAGCCGTTTGGGGGCGTCCAGGAAGTCCAGCGCGTTGCGCGACGGCGGGGTGTCGACCACCACCAGATCCCACTTGTCCTGGGCCAGCAGCTGGCCCAGCTTCTCCATCGCCATGTACTCCTGCGTGCCCGCCAGCGACGTGGCCACGGTCTGGTAGAACGGGTTCTCCAGAATCGCTTGTGCGCGTCCGGGTTCGGAGTGTTCGAGCACCATCTCGTCGAAGGTGCGGCGCATGTCGAGCATCATCGCGTGCAGCTCGCCGGGCACCTCCGGATCGAGCGGGACCCGCTGCGGGGAGTTGCCGAGATCCTTGACGCCCAACGCCTGTGCCAGCCGGCGGGCCGGGTCGATGGTCAGCACCACGACGTTGCGCCCGTACTCGGCGGCGCGCAGCGCCATCGCGGCGGCGGTCGTCGTCTTGCCGACGCCGCCCGCGCCGCAGCACACCACCACCCGGTTGGTCCGGTCGGCCAGGATCGACGCCATGTCCAGCGTCCGCGGCGTGGTGCTCATCATCGGACCCCCTGCTGGGCGAGTGCTTCGGCGAGCTCGTAGAGGCTGCCGAGGTCGACACCGTCGTTGATGGCGGGCAGTTCGAGCCGCGGCACGTCGATCTCGTCGAGTGCCTCGGCGCTTTCGGCACGGGCCTCGATGCGCGTCGCGTGCTCGATGGTCTCGGTGAGCAGACCGGCGAAGTCGGCGTCCGGCAGCGTGATGCCGGCCTTCGTGAGGTCGGCGCGCACGGCGTCGGCGTCGACGACTCCGTCGGCGGCCTTGGCCAGGTCGTCGGGCTGCAGGATGGCCGGAATGTTGCGGTTCACGATGACGCTGCCGATCGGAAGCTCGAGTGCCCGCAGCTCCTCGATGGCCTCGGCGGTCTCCTGGATCGGCAGCGCCTCCAGCAGCGTGACCAGGTGGATCGCGGTCAGCTCGGAGTGCAGCAGCTTGACCACACCCTCGCTCTGCGAATGCACCGGGCCGCCCTTGGCCAGATCGGCCACGGCCTTGGTCACGTCGAGGAACCGGGCGATGCGGCCGGTCGGCGGGGAGTCGACCACGATGGCGTCGTAGACCGGCCGCTTGTTCTTGTCGACGCGGACCACGGACTCCTTGATCTTGCCGGTGAGCAGCACGTCGCGCAGACCGGGCGCGATCGTGGTGGCGAACTCGATCGCGCCGATGCGCCGCATCGCCCGCCCGGCGATACCGAGGTTGTAGAACATGTCGAGGTATTCCAGGAACGCGGCCTCGATGTCGATCGCGAGTGCGTTGACCTCGCCGCCGCCCTCGGCGGTCGCGATCTTCTGCTCCTTGTACGGCAGCGGAGGCACATCGAAGAGCTGCGCAATGCCTTGGCGCCCTTCGACTTCCACCAGCAGGACCTTGCGGCCGCCGGCGGCCAGCGTGAGCGCCAGCGCGGCCGCGACGGTCGATTTGCCGGTGCCGCCCTTGCCGCTGACGAAGTGCAGGCGGGCCTTCGTCAAGCGGGAGGGCCAGCCGACGGGATGCCCGTCGCTTGCTGTGGTCGCCATGCGGTGCATGCTAGCCAACACGTCGCACCGGCTAAGCTCCACCCATGAGCGAACTGACCACTTGGGAGTACGCCACCGTGCCGCTGCTGACCCACGCCACCAAGCAGATCCTCGACCAGTGGGGCGCCGACGGCTGGGAGCTGGTGTCCGTTCTGCCGGGCCCGACCGGCGAGCAGCACGTGGCCTACCTCAAGAGGCCGAAGTGAGCCCGTTCGAACCGATCGCGGCTGTCGGAGCTCGGTCTGGAACTGCCGGCCGTCGTGGCCCCGCTGGCGGCCTACGTGCCTGCGGTGCGCACCGGCAACCTGGTCTTCACCGCGGGGCAGCTTCCGATGGTCGACGGAAAGCTCCCGCAGACGGGCAAGGTGGGCGCCGACGTCAAGCCCGAGGCAGGCCAAGGAGCTGGCCCGGACCTGCGCGCTCAACGGCCTGGCCGCCGTCGACGCGCTGGTCGGGCTGGAGTCGGTGGTCCGGGTCGTCAAGGTCGTCGGCTTCGTCGCTTCGTCACCCGGATTCACGGTCAGCCCGGCGTCATCAACGGCGCCTCCGAACTGCTCGGTGAGGTCTTCGGTGAGGCGGGCGCGCACGCCCGCTCGGCGGTCGGCGTTTCCGAACTGCCGCTGGACGCGCCGGTGGAGGTCGAGCTCGTCGTCGAGGTGAAATGACGTCGGCTGGGCGCGGCGGGCAGGAGCGCAGCGACCAGGGGAGAGCATGACGCACCCCGCGTACGGGCAGCTGCGGCCGGTCACCGAGACCGCGTCGGTGCTGCTGTGCGACAACCCGGGTCTGATGACCCTCGACGGCACCAACACCTGGGTGCTGCGCGGCCGCGGCAGCGACGAGATCGTCATCGTCGATCCCGGACCCGACGACGACGCCCACATCGAACGCGTGGCGGCGCTGGGCACGGTGTCGCTGGTGTTGATCAGCCACCGCCACGGCGACCACACCGATGGCATCGACAAACTCGTCGACGCGCACCGGCGCCGTGGTGCGTTCGGTCGGCAGCGGATTCCTGCGCGGCCTCGGCGGCCCGTTGACCGACGGCGAGGTGATCGACGCGGCGGGCCTGGAGATCACCGTGCTGGCCACCCCGGGCCACACCGCCGACTCGGTGTCGTTCCTGGTCGACGACGCCGTGCTGACCGCGGACACCGTGCTGGGCCGCGGCACCACCGTCATCGACAACGAGGACGGCAGCCTGCGCGACTACCTGGAGTCGCTGCGACGGCTGCAGGGGCTCGGCGGCCGAACGGTGCTGCCCGGGCACGGCGCCGAGCTGCCCGATCTGCGGGACGTCACGGCGATGTACCTGACCCACCGCGAGGAGCGGCTCGACCAGGTGCGCGGGGCGCTACGCGAACTCGGCGAGGACGCATCCGCGCGCCAGATCGTCGAGCACGTCTACACCGATGTCGACGAGAAGCTGTGGGACGCCGCCGAATGGTCGGTGCAGGCCCAGCTCGACTACCTACGCGCCTGAGCTGTCGCCCAGACGTAGGTTTCGGCGCGAAAGTCCGAGTCGAAATCCACCGAAACGTCGATCTCGGCGAGATCAGTTATCGCGCGCGGCGGGCCAGCCGCTCGGAGTCGCTGATCAGCACGCTCTTGCCCTCCAGGCGGATCCAGCCGCGGTGGGCGAAGTCGGCCAGCGCCTTGTTCACCGTCTCGCGGGAGGCGCCCACCAACTGGGCGATCTCCTCCTGGGTCAGGTCGTGGGTGACGCGCAGCGCGCCGCCCTCCTGCGTGCCGAACCGCTGCGCCAGCTGAAGCAGCTGCTTGGCGACGCGGCCGGGCACGTCGGTGAAGATCAGGTCGGCCAGGTTGTTGTTGGTGCGGCGCAGCCGGCGGGCCAGCACCCGCAGCAACTGCTCGGCGATCTCCGGGCGATCGGCGATCCACGCCCGCAGCGCGTCACGGTCCATCGACACGGCACGCACCTCGGTGATGGTGGTGGCGCTCGAGGTCCGCGGACCGGGGTCGAAGATCGACAACTCGCCGAACATGTCCGACGGACCCATGATGGTCAGCAGATTCTCGCGGCCGTCGGGCGAGCGGCGCCCGATCTTCACCTTGCCCGAGATGATGATGTACAGCCGGTCACCGGGCTCGCCCTCGGCGAACACGGTGTGCCCGCGCGGGAAGTCGACGGGCTGCAACTGCTTGGTCAGCGCGGAAACGGCGCTGGGCTCGACTCCCTGGAAGATTCCGGCCCTGGCCAGGATCTCGTCCACGTTGCCCCTCTTAGTTCATGAATGGTCTGATATCGCGCTGACCAGCCTCGATGTGATTACCGCGACAAGTCTAGAGGTAGGCCTCTTCGCGACGTGCCAACGCTACACAGGATTCGCATGTCGAGTCGGCTGAAACTGCGGATTGCCCGTTTCGCGTCGGCACACCCTGGTGGGTAAACCGGGCTCGTCGTCGAGGGCCGCGAGTCCCGTGAATGCGGCGTGGCCGTGCAAATGTGCGTTGGCCACACGCGGGGCCCACGACGGAGTCAGCACCGGCGCCGGATGCGCGGCCCGGTCGAGGTTGGGCGGCGTGTGGGCGACCAACTCGTCGATCTCGTCGGTGCGATCGTCGGTCCCGAGGCTGGATTCCAGGCGCTCGAGCCCGAAGGTTGCCAACATCAGCAACACGGGAATCAGAGCGGCGAACAACCAGGACACAAGGGTGAAGTAAACACGCGGCAAGGTCTCAGCGGGATCACGAATTGTCACCGGTCCGACGCAGGTCAGTACCCTGTCAGGGTGACAGCGGCGAAGCGGCCAAGCGCCGGGCACGGGCCCAAGTGGGACGCCGAGACCCATCTCGGGTTGGTCCGCCGCGCCCGCCGGATGAATCGGACGCTGGCGCATGCTTTCCCGCATGTCTACTGCGAACTGGACTTCACCAACCCGCTGGAACTGGCGGTGGCCACGATTCTGTCGGCGCAGAGCACCGACAAGCGGGTCAACCTGACCACTCCGGCGTTGTTCGCGCGGTACCGGACGGCCGAGGACTACGCGACCGCCGACCGCACCGAACTCGAGGAGCTCATCCGGCCGACCGGCTTCTACCGCAACAAGGCGGCGTCGCTGATCGGGCTGGGCCAGGCCCTGGTCGAGCGGTTCGACGGCGAGGTGCCGCACACCATGGACGAACTGGTGACGCTGCCCGGCGTCGGCCGCAAGACCGCCAACGTCATCCTCGGCAACGCCTTCGACGTCCCCGGCATCACCGTCGACACGCATTTCGGCCGCCTGGTGCGCCGCTGGCGGTGGACGGCCGAGGAGGATCCGGTCAAGGTCGAGAAGGCGGTCGGCGAGCTGATCGAACGCCGCGAGTGGACCCTGCTGAGCCACCGCGTGATCTTCCACGGCCGCCGGGTGTGCCACGCCCGCAAGCCGGCCTGCGGGGTGTGCGTGCTCGCCACCGACTGCCCGTCATTCGGCGCTCGGGCCCACCGATCCGCTGCTGGCCGCGCCCCTGGTCAAGGGGCCCGAGACCGAGCACCTGCTCGCGCTGGCCGGGCTGTAGCGGTGGCGCGCCGCACCAGATGAGGACGTCGACCCGGTGGACCCTGCTCGTCCTGGCGGTGGCGGCGGTGATCGTCGCCGCATTCGCCGCGCAACTCGGCGGCCCACCGGACTCCGGCGCCCGGTGCCCGCGAGAACCCGGCGGGGACAACCGGTGCGCACAGCGCACCCGAGGACGCTGCAGCGCCTGGCCGAGGCCCGGCGGCGGGCCGACCTGCCGCCGTGTCCGGTGAGCGCCGGCACCCGGGGCCGCCGGCCCTGCGCGGGGTGCTCGTCGAATGCGCCGCCGACGGCGCCGAGATCGACACCGCGCGATGCCCTGGCCGACCGTCCCGTGGTGCTGAACCTGTGGGCCTACTGGTGTGCGCCGTGTGCCGAGGAACTGCCGGCGATGGCCGAGTATCAGCGCAGGGCCGGGTCCGCGGTGACGGTGGTGACCGTGCACCAGGACGAGAACGAGGGGGCGGGGCTGCAACGGCTGGCCGAACTGGGCGTGCGGCTGCCGACGTTCCAGGACGGATCCCGGCGCATCGCGGCCGCGCTGCGGGTGCCCGAACGTGATGCCCGCGACCGTTGTGCTGCGCGGGGACGGTACCGTTGCCGAAATCCTGCCGCGCGTCTTCGTCGACGCCGATGAAATCGCCGCCGCGGTCGGGGAGGCGTTGAGAATGACGGACGGCCAACGGTGACGACGAAAGGTGTGCGGCGGTGAGCGCAGCGTTCCCGCTCGCACCCGACGTCGGTCCGGCCTGGCTGCGGCCGCTCGTCGACAACGTCGACGCCGTCCGCGGCGCCTATCGCCGGCGCGTCCCGGCAGAGGTGCTGGCGATGATCACCGCCGCCAACGACACGGCCTCGGCGACGGGTACCAAACGCGATGCCGCGGTGCTGGTGCTGTTCTCGGGTCCGCCCGACGCCCCGGCCGATGGTGGCCCGCCGTCCGACGCCGACCTGCTCGTGACGGTCCGCGCGTCGACGCTGCGCCACCACGCCGGACAGGCTGCCTTCCCGGGGGGCGCCACCGACCCGGGCGACGACGGGCCGGTGGGCACCGCACTGCGCGAGGCGCACGAAGAGACCGGTATCGACACCGCCCGGCTGCATCCGCTGGCGACGCTCGAGCGAATGTTCATCCCGCCGTCGGGATTCCACGTGGTCCCGGTGCTGGCCTACTCCCCGGATCCCGGGCCGGTCGCGGTTGTCGACGAAGCCGAGACCGCCATCGTGGCGCGAGTTCCGGTGCGGGCCTTCATCAATCCCGAGAACCGGCTGATGGTGTACCGCAGCGCGAACACCCGCCGGTTCGCCGGACCCGCGTTCCTGCTCAACGAGATGCTGGTGTGGGGGTTCACCGGTCAGGTGATCTCGGCGATGCTCGACGTCGCGGGTTGGGCTCAGCCGTGGGACACCGGCAGGTTGCTCGAACTCGACGACGCGATGGCTCTGGTCGACGACGGAGGCAGCCGATGACCTCGTCGCAGTGGCTCGACATCGCGGTGGTGGCGATCGCCTTCGTGGCAGCGGTTTCCGGCTGGCGCTCGGGTGCGCTCGGTTCGTTGATGTCACTCGTGGGCGTGGTCCTCGGCGCGGTGGCCGGCGTACTGCTGGCCCCGCACCTCGTCGGGCGAGCTCGGCGGGCGGACCAGGTTGTTCGCCACGCTGTTCCTGATCCTCGCCCTGGTGGTGATCGGCGAGATCGCGGGTGTGGTCGTCGGCCGTGCGGTGCGCGGGGCCATCCGCCACGGCGGGGCGCGATTCGTCGACTCGCTGGTCGGGGTGGCGCTGCAGGTGTTGGTGGTGCTGGCGGCGGCGTGGCTGCTGGCCACCCCGCTGACGTCCGCGAACCAGCCGAATCTTGCCGCGGCCGTGCGTGGTTCGAAGGTCCTCGCGCAGGTCGACGAGGTTGCGCCGCCGTGGCTGAAGACAACGGTGCAGAAGCGGCTGTCGGCACTGTGGGACAGCTCCGGCCTGCCCGATGTGCTCGATCAGTACGGCCGCACCCCGATTGTCGTGGTGGATCCGCCGGACGAGTCACTGGCCTCCAGCGCCGTGGTCGCCGCCGCGCAACCGAGTGTGGTCAAGGTGCGCGGAGTGGCGCCGGGATGCCAGAAGGTGTTGGAAGGCAGCGGCTTTGTGGTCGCACCCAACCGGGTGATGTCCAACGCGCACGTGGTCGCCGGCTCGGACACCGTCACCGTCGAATCGGACGGGCAGGTCTACGACGCGACCGTGGTGTCCTACGACCCCAACGAGGACATCTCCATCCTGCAGGTGCCCGACCTGCCCGCCCGGCCACTGGAGTTCGCGGAGAAGCCCGCGGTGACCGGCACCGACGCGCTGGTGCTCGGCTTACCCCGGTGGCGGAGATTTCGCCGCCACCCCCGCGCGGATCCGCGAGGCCATCGAACTCAACGGTCCCGACATCTACCACACCACGACGGTGACCCGCGAGGTGTACACGATCAGAGGCGTGGTGAGGCAAGGCAATTCGGGCGGGCCGCTGATCAACCGGGGCGGTCAGGTGCTCGGCGTGGTGTTCGGCGCCGCGGTCGACGACAACGAAACCGGGTTCGTGCTCACCGCCAACGAGGTGTCGCGGCAAATGGCCAGGGTGGGCAGCACGGACCGGGTGGCGACGGGATCCTGCGTGGCCTAGTGGCCTGCGAGCCTGTCGGACCTGGGTGAGAAACCGTGCCAGATGTCCGTTGGCCTGCTCGGGAACTTCTTCGTGGCCGAAATGCCCGGCGCCGGAAAGTGATACGAAGCGCCCGTGCGGCGCGTAGTGCCGGGTGCGCTCGACGGGCGCGGCCAGCACGTAGGGGTCGGCCTCGCCGTGCATGTGCAGCAGTGGAATGCCGAGCGGCCGGTCCATCGCATGCATGAACCGGCGGCCCTCGCTGCGCAGCTGGCTGCGGACCGCCCAGCGTTGGTACTCCAGGGCGCAGTGCGCCACGCCGGGAATCTGGAAGGCGCGCCGCATGTGGCCGATGGTCTCCGAGAAGTCCTCGGAGGCAAGCCATTTGCCCGACGCGCGACTGCGCACCAACGCCTCGAGCTCAGCAGCGTCATGTCTGGTCAGGCGACGCTCGGGCCAGACCGGTACCTGGTAGGACAGCAGCGAGGGCAGCAGTGCGCGGCTCTGGTCTCGACGGGTCAATGCCGACCGCCGCAGCGCGGCCGGATGCGGCGAGCTCACCAGCGCGATCGAGCGCACCAGCCGCGGATGCAGTACCGAGGTCGCCCAGCACACCAGACCACCGTCGGCGTGGCCGACCAACGTCGCCTGCGAATGTCCGAGCGCCCGGATCAGGCCCGCGGTGTCACCGGCCAGCGTCCAGCCGTCGTAGCCGCGGGGCGGTTTGTCGCTGCCGCCGTAGCCGCGCAGGTCGACGGCCACCACACGGACCCCGGAAAGGGCGCGCAGCTGATGGCGCCACGACCACCAGAACGAACCGAACCCGTGCAGCAGGATGACCAGCGGTCGGGTGGTGGCCGGTGTCCGGTCGCCGGCGGGTGGGTTGGCCTCGACGACATGGAAGCGGATGCCGTTGGCGTGGATGTCGAGGTGTCGCCACGGCCCGGCGATGCGGGTGACCGACGGATCCGGCCTTGCGGATAGTCGGGGTGTCACCCGGACGTCACCACCCCGACGGGTCGGTCTCGAGTGTCGTGCTGGTGGCGGGCGCGGTGGTGGTGGCGATCCTGGCGTGGCCCCGGTCGTGCCCGGTGAACGCCGAGCGGGTTTCCTTGACCGTCTCGATGGTCTCCTGTGGACCGCGGATCCGGCGCACCTTGCGCCAGCCCAGCAGGCCCAGTACCGCGGCGCCCAGCAGCATGCCGACGAACACGATGAGGAACGCCGCCCATCGCCAGATCCAGCTGTCGAGCAGTTCTGCGAGGAAGAAGAAAAAGAAGAACGTCGAGTACAGCAGCACCACCCCGGCGAGGATGAAGAAGATGCTGCCGGTCATGCCCTTCTTGACGTCGCGGGTGATCTCCGCGCGGGCGAGCTCCACTTCGGCGCGCACCAGCGTCGACACCTGAGCGGTTGCGTCCTTGACCAGTTCCCCGATCGACGGGTCGGCGGACAGGGCATGCGGGTCGACCAGCGGGATCGAGGTCACGGTCGCGGGTACGCCGTTGCGCTCACCATTGCTCACGGACAGGATCCTCCCCAATGGGTTGAACTCGTCGGTCTGGAAGAAACTCCGCGTTCATGGTGCCATGCCGCCGCGTTGTGGGACGACAGAGTGGCCGCTGACCGTTCGCTGTTGCACAAGGTGCTGCTGTGGTGCGGCTAAACTGACCGCGGGCGGTCGGGCCCCGGAGACGTACTGCGTGGGAGAACACATTGAGGACCTGGCACCGGTGGCGGCGGTCGGCCGTCGTCCTGACCGGGCTGATCGGCGCTGTCGGTTCTCAGCGCCGGGCACGCCGCGGCAGACCCGGTCACGCTGGGCGGCGGATCGGGCATCGTCGTCGACGGTGAGGCGTACTGCACGCTCACCGCCATCGGGACCGACAACCGCGGCGAACTCGTCGGCTTCACCTCCGCGCACTGCGGGGGACCGGGTGCGACGGTCGCCGCCGAGGGCGCCAAGGACGCCGGCACCGTCGGCGAGATGGTGGCCGGCAACGACGCACTGGACTACGCGGTCATCAAGTTCGATCCCGCGAAGGTGACGCCCACCAACAACGTCAACGGCTTCGTCATCAACGGCATCGGCCCGGACCCGAAGTTCGGCGACATCGCCTGCAAACTGGGCCGCACGACCGGCTACTCCTGCGGGGTGACGTGGGGTCAGGGCAAGGATCCGGGCACCATCGTCAACCAGGTGTGCGGCCAGCCCGGTGACTCGGGTGCGCCGGTCACCGTCGACAACATGCTCGTCGGCATGATCCACGGCGCCTTCACCGAGGATCTGCCCACGTGCGTCGTCAAGTACATCCCGCTGCACACGCCGGCGGTGACGATGTCGTTCAACACCCAACTCGCCGACATCGCCGCGAAGAACCGGCCGGGCTCCGGCTTCGTCCCCGTCGGCGGCCTCCCACGCCGGCGGACCGATCTACTTGGCTGGCGCGGATCGCTTCGAACACGCCGGGGTCCAACAGGGTTGACGTGTCGCCGAGTTCGCGGCCCTCGGCGACGTCACGCAGCAGCCGCCGCATGATCTTGCCGCTGCGGGTCTTGGGCAGCTCGGGAACCACGTGGATCTCGCGCGGCTTGGCGATCGGCGAGATCTCGGTGGCGACCTGGGCGCGTAGTTCGTCGATCATCTGGTCTCGCGGAATCTCGGCGTGTTCTTCCTGCAGGATGACGAACGCGCAGATGGCCTGCCCGGTGTGGTCGTCGGTGGCGCCGACCACCGCCGCCTCGGCCACGCCGTCGTGTCCGACGAGCGCGGACTCGACCTCGGCCGTGGAAATCCGGTGACCCGAAATGTTCATCACGTCGTCGATGCGGCCCAGCACCCAGATCTCGCCGTCGCTGCCGTAGCGGGCGCCGTCACCGGCGAAGTACCAGCCCTGCTCGGCGAACCGTGACCAGTAGGTCTCCTTGAACCGCTCGGGATCACCCCAGATGCCGCGCAGCATCGACGGCCACGGCTTGTCCAGCACCAGATAACCACTGACCTGCTCGCCGTGATCGGTGCCCGGCTCGAGTTCGTTGCCGTCGTCGTCGACGATCTTGGCCGAGATGCCCGGCAGTGGGCGCATCGCCGAACCCGGCTTGCAGTTCGTCACGCCGGGCAGCGGGGAGATCATCGCGGCGCCGGTCTCGGTCTGCCACCAGGTGTCGACGATCGGTGTCTTGTCGCCGCCGACCGCAGCCCGATACCAGCGCCAGGCCTCGGGGTTGATCGGCTCACCGACCGTTCCCAGCAGCCGCAGGCTCGACAGGTCGTGGGCGTCGGGGAGCGTGCGACCCCACTTCATGAACGTGCGGATCACCGTCGGAGCCGTGTAATAGATTGTCACGCCGTACTTTTCGATGACCTCGAAATGCCGGTGCATGGTGGGCGAGGCCGGTGTGCCCTCGTAGACCACCTGCGTCACGCCGTTGGACAGCGGCCCGTAGACGATGTAGGTGTGCCCGGTGACCCAGCCGATGTCGGCGGTGCACCAGTACACGTCGGTCTCGGGCTTGACGTCGAAGACGTGGTGGTGCGTGTAGGACGCCTGGGTCAGATAGCCGCCGGAGGTGTGCACGATGCCCTTGGGCTTGCCCGTCGTCCCCGAGGTGTAGAGCAGGAACAGCGGGTGTTCGGCGTCGAACGCCTCCGGGCGTGTGCTCGGTGGACGCCTTGGGCACGGTTTCGTCCCACCACAGGTCGCGCCCGTCGGTCCACGGCACGTCGATCCCGGTGCGGCGCACCACCAGTACATGCTCGACCGGGCTCGCCTCCCCGAGGCCGTCGATGGCCTCGTCGACGCCGGTCTTCAGCGGTACCGCCTGACCGCGGCGGAACTGGCCGTCGGTGGTGATGACCATCTTGGCGGTGGCGTCCTCGATCCGGGCGCGCAGCGCCGTCGCCGAGAACCCGGCGAACACCACCGAGTGCATGACGCCCAGCCGTGCGCACGCCAGCATCGCGATGACGGCCTCGGGCACCATCGGCATGTAGATGGCGACCCGGTCGCCGGCCACCAGACCGAGCTCGGTCAACGTGTTGGCGGCCTGACAGACCTCGTCCTGCAGTTGGGCATAGGTGATGTCGCGGGCGTCGCCGACGGGTTCGCCCTCCCAGTGGATCGCGACCCGGTCGCCGTTGCCGGCCTCCACGTGCCGGTCCACACAGTTGTAGGCCACGTTGAGCCGGCCGCCGACGAACCACTTCGCGAACGGCGCCTCCGACCAGTCGAGCACCTCGGTGAACGGGGTCTCCCAGGTCAGCCGATTGGCCTGCTCGGCCCAGAAGGCCAGCCGGTCGGCCTCGGCCGCGGCGTACAGGTCTTCAGTCGCGTTGGCGTCTGCGGCGAATTCCGCAGACGGCGGATAACATGACTGAACTTCAGTGTGCGTCTCGGTCATGCCTGTGAGCGTAGTCACTTAACGTTGCATCGACGTTGGCAACTCACAGCGCTGGCCACGGGCGGTGCCTCGGTTGCGCCGAACGGTCGCGGAGCGCGGGACGAGCGGTCAGGGATTGAGCCGGTGATGTGAGGAGGCACGAGATTGCGGCGGTTGCGGGTCGCGATGGCCGCAGTGTTGGCGGCGCTGTTGGTGGCCGTCATGTTGGCCGGATGCGGTGGTGGCGGTGAACCCGGCGTGCTCGTCACCGCCAATGCCGGTGAACCGCAGAATCCACTGATTCCGACCAACACCAACGAGAACAACGGCGGCCGGATCGTCGACCGCCTCTTCGCCGGACTGATGTCCTACGACGCCCGGGGCAATCCGACGCCCGAGGTGGCCCAGTCCATCGACACCACCGACAACCTCAACTACCGCATCAAACTCAAGCCCGGATGGACGTTCACCGACGGCACGCCGGTGACCGCCAAGTCGTTCGTCGACGCGTGGAACTACGGTGCGCTGAGCACGAACGCCCAGTTGCAGCAGAGCTTCTTCTCACCCATCGCCGGCTATGACGAGGTGGCCGCCGAGAACCCGACCGCGCAGACGATGTCGGGTCTGCAGATCGTCGACGACACCGAGTTCACCGTCCGCCTCAAGGCGCCGACCATCGATTTCACGCAGCGGTTGGCGTTCACGCCGTTCTACCCGCTGCCGGAGTCGGCGTTCAAGGACATGGCCGCCTTCGGGCGCAACCCGGTGGGCAACGGTCCTTACCAGCTGGCCTCGGGCGACGCGTGGCAGCACAACGTCCACATCGACCTGGTGCCCAACCCCGGCTATCACGGCAACCGCACCGTCAAGAACAAGGGTCTGCGGCTGGTGTTCTACGCCAACCTCGACACGGCCTACGCCGACCTGCAGGCCGGCAATCTCGATGTGCTGGACACCATTCCGTCCAGTGCCCTGCCCAACTTCCGCAACGACCTCGGTGATCGCGCGCTGACCGGCCCGACCGCCCAGAACCAGACGCTGGACACCCCGCTGCGGCTCGACCACTTCGGCGGCGAGGAGGGCCGGCTGCGCCGGCTGGCGTTGTCCGCGGCGATCAACCGGCAGCAGATCTGCGATCAGATATTCAGCGGAAGCCGCTCCCCGGCAAGGGACTTCACCGCGAGCTCGCTGCCCGGATTCGACCCCGACCTGGCGGGCAACGACGTGCTGAACTATGACCCGGACCGCGCCCAGCGACCTGTGGGAGCAGGCGGATGCGATCTCGCCGTGGAGCGGCCAGTACGTCATCGCCTACAACGCCGACGGCGGACACCAGGAGTGGGTGGACGCCGTGGCCAACAGCATCAAGAACACCCTGGGCATCGACGCCGTCGGCGCCCCGCAGCCGACCTTCGCCGCGATGCGCACCCAGATCACCGACCGCAGCATCGACACCGCGTTCCGGGCCGGTTGGCAGGGCGACTACCCGTCGATGCTGGAGTTCCTCGAACCGCTGTTCGTCACCGGCGCCGGCTCCAACGACGTCGACTATTCCAACCGCGAGTTCGACGGCGCCCTGACCGTCGCGCAGGCGGCGTCCTCACTCGAGGAGTCCTACGGCTTGACCAACGCGGCCCAGCAGATCCTGCTCGACGACATGCCGGTGGTCCCGCT
This sequence comes from uncultured Actinomycetota bacterium, assembly GCA_963779655.1. GTDB lineage: Bacteria > Actinomycetota > Actinomycetes > Mycobacteriales > Mycobacteriaceae > Mycobacterium. The sequence continues at coordinate 228,706 of CAVZZD010000009.1, forward strand.
GTGGGACTACATCAGCGCCGCGGGCCACTCGGCTGCGGTCAGTGACGTGGTGATCACGTGGAACGGACTGCCCGACTACGAGAGCATCGTCAAGTCCTGATCATGGGCGCCTCATGACGGGCTACGTCCTGCGACGGATCCTGGTGATGATTCCGGTGTTCCTGGGTGCGACGCTGCTGATCTACGGAATGGTCTTCCTGCTGCCCGGGGATCCGATTGTGGCGCTCGGCGGCGACCGGCCGCTGAGCCCCGCCGTGATCGCGCAGCTGCGCGCGCAGTACCACCTCGACCAGCCGTTCTGGATGCAGTACCTGCGCTACCTGGGCGGCATTCTGCGCGGTGACTTCGGCGTCTCGTTCTCCGGTGTGCCCGTCAGTGACGTTCTGGCGCAGGCATTTCCGGTGACGATCCGGCTGGCGCTGGTGGCGTTGGCCGTCGAGGCGTTGTTCGGCATCGGCTTCGGGGTGATCGCCGGTCTGCGGCGTGGCGGATGGTTCGACGCGAGCGTCCTGGTGATCAGCCTGGTGGTGATCGCCATCCCGATCTTCGTGCTGGGGTTCCTGGCCCAGTTCGTGTTCGGTGTCCGCCTGGGCATCGCGCCGGTGACGGTGGGCGATGAGGCCACCTTCGCCCGCCTGCTGCTGCCCGGCATCGTGCTGGGGTCGGTGTCGTTCGCCTACGTGGTGCGGTTGACGCGGTCGGCGGTGGCCGACAACGCGCAGGCCGACTGGGTGCGCACCGCCACGGCCACCGGGCTGTCGCGGCCCCGCGTCGTGGCGGTGCACGTCCTGCGCAATTCGCTGATCCCGGTGGTGACGTTCCTCGGCGCCGACCTGGGCGCGTTGATGGGCGGTGCGATCGTCACCGAGGGCATCTTCAACATCCACGGCGTCGGCGGCGCGCTCTACCAGGCGGTCACCCGCCAGGAGGCGCCGACGGTGGTCGCAATCGTGACGGTGCTGGTGCTGGTGTACCTGCTGGCCAACCTCGTGGTGGATCTGCTCTACGCCGCGCTGGACCCGAGGATCCGCTATGGCTGACGAGTCGCCCGGGGGATTCTGGACGTGACGCCTGGTCGCAACTGCGGACCCGGCCCCGGTTCATCGTCGCCGCCGCCCTGATCGCGCTGGTGCTGTTGGTGGCCGCCTTCCCGGGACTGTTCACCGGCATCGACCCGCACTACGCCGACCCGAATCAGAGCCTGCTCGGCCCGTCGGCGCAACACTGGTTCGGCACCGATCTGCAGGGCCACGACGTCTACGCCCGCACCGTCTACGGCGCGCGGGCGTCGGTGGCGGTAGGGCTGGGCGCGATGATGGCCGCGGTGCTCGTCGGCGGGACGCTGGGTGCGTTGGCCGGCTTCTACGGCGGCTGGCTCGACGCCGTCGTGTCCCGGTTCGCCGACATCTTCTTCGGCATCCCGTTGCTGCTGGCGGCCATCGTGCTGATGCAGGTCATGCACCACCGCACCATCTGGACGGTGATCGCCATCCTGGCCGTCTTCGGCTGGCCGCAGGTGGCGCGCATCGCGCGCGGTTCGGTCATCGCGGTGCGTTCGTCCGACTATGTCCTCGCGGCGAAGGCGATGGGGCTCAGCAGGTTCCGCATTCTGGTGCGGCACGTGGTGCCCAACGCGATCGGCCCGGTGATCGTTGTCGCCAGCATCGCGCTGGGGGCGTTCATCGTGACCGAGGCGACGTTGTCGTACCTCGGTGTCGGCCTGCCGTCCTCCGTCGTCTCCTGGGGCGGGGACATCAACACCGGGCAGAGCAGGTTGCGGTCCGGCTCGCCGGTGCTGTTCTACCCGGCGACCGCACTCGCGCTGACGGTGTTGGCGTTCATGCTGATGGGTGATGCGCTGCGGGATGCGCTCGATGCTGGGTCGCGCGGCAGCGGGGGACGGCGCGAATGAGCGAACCGCTGCTCGCCCTCGACGGCCTCGAAGTGAGATACGGGACCGACGATCCCGCAGTCGCCGGTGTCGACCTGACCGTGTACGCCGGGCAGACCGTCGCTGTCGTCGGGGAATCCGGTTCGGGTAAGTCGACGGTCGCCGCGGCGGTGCTCGGCCTGTTGCCCGCGGGTGGACGGATCACCGGCGGCCACATCGCGTTCGACGGAACGGACCTCACGCGCGGCGGATGAGCGCACGCGGCGCTCCGTTCGCGGCACCGGCATCGGCTACGTGCCCCAGGACCCCATGACCAACCTCAACCCGGTGTGGAAGGTCGGCTTTCAGATCCGGGAGGCCTTGCGCGCCAACGACGTCACCGACCGCGCCGTCGCCCGGGCACGGTCGGTGCAGCTGCTCGACCGAGGTCGGCATGCACGATCCGGTCAGTCAGCTCCACCGGTACCCGCATCAGCTGTCGGGCGGGATGTGCCAGCGCGCGCTGATCGCGATCGGCCTGGCCGGGCGGCCGCGACTGCTGATCGCCGATGAGCCCACGTCCGCGCTGGACGTGACGGTGCAGCGCCAGGTGCTCGACCATCTGCAGGCGATGGCAACCGAGCTCGGAACAGCCGTCCTGCTGATCACCCATGACCTCGCGCTGGCCGCCGAGCGCGCCGGGCAGATCGTCGTCATGTGTGCGGGAGCCGTGGTGGAATCAGGTGCGGCAGAACAGATTCTGAACCAGCCTCAGCACCCCTACACCCGCCGGCTGGTGGCCAGCGCGCCGTCGCTGGCCGGGCCACTGCGCCCCAGGCCGGTTCCGCGGCGAGCCACCCGCCGACGATCTCGTGGTGGCAACCGGCCTGACCAAGGTGTACCGCATCGCCGGGGCCGTGCCGTGGCGGCACCGCGAGCTCACCGCCGTCGACGGAGCGTCGTTCCGCGTGCGCCGCGGTGCCACGATGGCGGTCGCCGGTGAATCCGGTTCGGGCAAGTCGACATTGGCGCGGATGGTGCTCGGACTGCTGGAGCCCACCGAGGGCAGCGTGACGTTCGACGGCACCGACGTCGCGGACATGGACCGCGGCCGGACGTTCGAGTTCCGCCGCCGGGTCGCACCGGTGTTTCAGAGCCCCTACAGCAGCCTGGACCCGATGTACTCGGTGTTCCGGCTCATCGAGGAGCCGTTGCGGGTACACGGCGTCGGCGATCGCGAGCGACGCCGGCGCACGGTCCGAGAACTGCTCGATGAAGTGGCGCTGCCGGCGACCGTGCTGGGCCGCCGGCCGCGTGAACTGTCGGGCGGTCAGCGCCAGCGCGTCGCGATCGCGCGGGCGTTGGCGCTGCGGCCCGACCTGCTGGTGTGCGACGAAGCGGTGTCCGCGCTGGACGTGATCGTGCAGGCGCAGATCCTCGAACTGCTCACCGACCTGCAGGCCCGGTTGGGCCTGACGTATCTGTTCATCAGCCACGACCTGGCGGTGATCCGGCAGATCGCCGACGACGTGCTGGTCATGCGGTCGGGCCGGATCGTCGAAGCGGGACCCGTCGAGGATGTGTTCACGGCGCCACGTGACGATTACACCCGGCGCTTGCTCGATGCGATCCCGGGTAGGGTGGGCCGCCGTGACCGCTGACCCGTTGGCCCCGCTGCTGGACCTTCCGGGCGTGGCCGAAGCGGCGGAGCACGCCCGCGACGCGCTCGGCAGGGCGCACCGGCACCGGGCCAATCTGCGTGGCTGGCCGGTGACTGCCGCCGAGGCCGCGCTGCGGGCGGCCCGCGCTTCATCGGTGCTCGACGGCGGAGCGCTGCAACTCGACGAGGATTCGGCCGGCGACCCGGTCTTCGCCGGTTCGCTGCGGGTCGCCCAGGCGCTGGAAGGCGGTGCCACCGCCCTGGTCGGTGTCTGGCAGCGGGCGCCGTTGCAGGCGCTGGCACGGTTGCACTCGCTTGCCGCGGCCGACCTCGTCGCCGATGACCAACTGGGCCGGCCGCGGCTGGATCCCGAGGTCTCGGCGCGGCTCGACCTGATGTCGCGGCTGGTGACCGGCGCGTCGACGGTGCCCGCGCCGATCCTGGCCGCGGTGGCACACGGCGAACTGCTCGCACTCTCGGCGTTCGGCAGTGCCGACGGCGTGGTCGCCCGCGGGGTCGCACGGCTGGTCACGATCGCAACCGGACTCGACCCGCACGGGCTGGGTGTACCCGAGGTGCTCTGGATGCGACGGGCCGCGGACTACCGGGACGCGGCGCGCGGCTTTGCGTCCGGCTCGGCAGACGGCCTGACCCGCTGGCTGGTCTTCAGCTGCCGTGCCCTGCAGGACGGGGCCCGCGAAGCGCTGGCGATCGCCGACTCGAAGGATCAGGCGGGCAAGACGACGTCGTAAACACGACTTCCACGCATGAAGCGGGCGACGTTCCGAATGAATTCGGCGCGCCGCCCGCTAGCACGGACCTCGGTTACCAAGCGTGCAACTGTGGGTTGTGTGGGATGGCCTCGGCGGTTTTGCGGTGCGTTTCGGCTGCAGACCCCACCCAAGGGGTCGTATATGTCGTTCGCGTTTCCGCAATCACGCAGGCCCACAACACTTCTGCCATTATCGCGGCTGTGGCTCCGCGTGGGTGCCGGGATCCGTGCTGGGCAGCCTGGTGTGGGGGGTCGAGCTCTTCTCTTCCGAATCGACCCTGGCCTCACTGGGCTTCCGTGACTCCTTTGTACTCCGTGACCCCGATCACAGCAAGGGCTGATTCCGGATCGTTACGGCGTGTCGCCGTCGTCAGGATGCGAAGCGACGCAACACCGAATAGGTCAGCGCACCGGCCGCCAGGGCGCTGATCCCGACCGCCGCGGTGGTGGCGACGGCGGCCCGGGACGGGGCCGGGATCCGGTCGCGCAGCGATACCGGCCTGGTGAACGTCAGCACCGGCCAGCCCCGCGCGGTGGCCGCCCTGCGGAGGATCCGGTCGGGGTTCACCACAGCCGGATTGCCGACCACCTCGAGCATCGGCAGGTCGGTGCTCGAGTCCGAATACGCGTAGCAGTGCTCGAGGGGGTAACCCTCCCGTGCGGCCAGCTCGCGAATGGCATGCACCTTGCCTTCGCCGAAGCAGTAGAACTCGACCTCGCCGGTGTACTTGCCGTCCTCGACGACCATCCGGGTCGCCATGGCGTGGGTCGCGCCGAGCGCGCGGGCGATCGGCGCCACCACCTCCTCGCCGGAGGCCGAGACGATCACCACGTCGCGGCCGCACAGCTTGTGGTCGGCGATCAGCTCCGCTGCCTCGGCGAATACCAGCGGGTCGACGATTTCGTGCAGCGTTTCTCCGACGATCGACTTGACCTGTTCGACGTCCCAGCCGGCGCACATGCTCGTGACGTAGGACCGCATCCGGTCCATTTGGTCGCGGTCGGCGCCCGACATCAGGAACAGGAACTGGGCGTAACTGGACTTCAGCACCGCCCGCCGGTTGAGCAGTCCCTGGCTGAAGAAAGGTTTGCTGAAAGCGAGCGTGCTCGATTTTGCGATGACGGTCTTGTCAAGATCGAAGAATGCTGCGGTTCGTGTTTGGGGTTCGCCGGGCCCTTCGGAAATGTGACTGTGAGCATGCTGTGCGTCGAGGTTGGGGCCGGTCACATTTCCAGGATAGGTGGGCGTGTGACACAAACCGGAATTGTGTTCAAAATGGCATTTCAAGCCACGTGTCGCAGACTGCAATTCTCGGTTGTGACGGTTGTGCGTGTTGATCGTAAGGACTTGTGCCACTGCCCTAAGCCGTGTGTATAGTGGGAATCACTCGGCTTATGCCGGGTGTGTATCAGCCCGACCCCCCGGGGCTGATACACGACGACCCTCGCCTCCTCCCCCCCTGGCGGGGGTCGTCTCATATCTAGGGTCAATTCGCTGGCGACGATTGCATAGCTTCACGTAGTTGCTAGCCGGGCGTTATCCACACCTTCGGATCGCTCCACAATTGCTGAGATCTCGGTAGCGCGGCCGACCTCTGCCACCGCACGGTGTAGCCATGACGACAACTGCCGGCGTGCTGGCCCTCGTATCGGAACCCGGGCTGCGGGACGAGGTCGACCGCATCGCGGCAGCAGCGGGCACCCGGGTCATCCATGTCGACCCGACCGCTCCGATCACCCGTAAGACCTGGGCCGCGGCAAGCGCCGTCATCCTTGACGGGCACGCTGCGCGGCAAGGCCCGCCGGCGGGATTAACGCGCAGGTCAAACATATTCGTGGCGGAGTACTGCGCAACTGACAAGGGCCGGCCCGATGCGGAAATCCTGACCGCCGCTCTCGCGATCGGCGCCCGGCATGTCTTCACGCTTCCCGGGCAGGCGGGCGACCTCGTCCGGGCGCTGTCCAGACTCGGGGAAGCCGCGGGCCCCGGCCGTGGCCACGGACCCGTCGCGGCCGTGACGGGCGGCCGCGGCGGCGCGGGTGCGTCGCTGTTCGCGGCGGCGATGGCACTGTCTGCCACCGGTTCGCTGTTGGTCGACCTCGACGCGTCGGGGGGTGGCATCGATCTGCTGGTTGGCGCCGAAGCCGTCAGCGGTCTGCGCTGGCCGGACATCGCGGTGCAGGACGGTCGTCTGAGCTGGTCGGCCGTGCGTGACGCGCTGCCGCTGCACCGGGGGATGAGCGTGTTGTCGGCCTCCCGCCGCGCCCACGACATCGCCGTGGGCGCCGTCGACGCCGTGATCGACGCGGGACGACTGGGCGGCGCAACTGTGGTGTGCGATCTGCCACGGCACCGCTCCGATGCGGCCCGGTCGGCGCTGGAGACCGCTGATCTCGTCATCGTCGTCGCATCGTGTGATGTGCGGTCCTGCTCAGCGACTGCCGCCGCTGCACCGGCACTGATCACGGTCAATCCGAATGTCGGACTGGTGGTGCGCGGCCCGTCGCCCGGTGGACTGCGGCCGGGTGAAGTCGCCGACATCGTGGGTTTGCCGCTCCTTTCGGCGATGCGTCCGGAGCCGATGCTCGCCGAGAAGCTGGAGCGTGGCGGGCTGCGGTTGCCCGCCCGCTCGCCGCTGGCCACGGCGGCCCGCCAGGTGCTGGCGGTGCTGGAGGACAGCCCGAAGCCGGCGCAGGAGCGAGCGGCGTGAGTGCCTCACTGATCGACCGGGTTCGCGAGCGCCTGGCCGCGGAGACGGGGCCGCTTCGCCCGAACACGGTGGCGCAGGCGATCCGGGACGAATCCGGCGGAGTGCTCGGCGACACGGATGTGCTGGCGAATCTTCGTGTGCTGCAGACCGAATTGACCGGTGCGGGCATCCTCGAACCACTGCTGACGGCACCGGGGACAACCGACGTTCTGGTCACCGCACCTGACAGGGTATGGATCGACGATGGAAACGGCCTGCGGCGCAGCCCGATTTTCTTCACCGACGAAAGTGCGGTCCGGCGGCTGGCGCAACGCCTCGCGCTGGCGGCCGGCCGACGGCTCGATGATGCCGTGCCGTGGGTGGACGGACTTCTGCCCGATATCGGCGCGGAGCGCTGCACGGTGCGCCTGCACGCGATCCTGCCGCCGGTCGCCGTCGCCGGAACGTGCATTTCGCTTCGGGTGCTGCGGCCGGCCACCCAGGATCTGGCGGCGTTGGCCGCGTCAGGTGCGATCGCGGCGCAGGCAGCGGACATTCTGCGCGACGTCATCGCGGCCCGCCTGGCGTTCCTGGTGTCGGGCAGCACCGGGGCCGGCAAGACCACCCTGCTCTCGGCTCTTCTGGGGGCGGTCCCGGCAAGCGAACGCATCGTCTGCGTCGAGGATGCCGCCGAACTCGCGCCGCCGCACCCGCACCTGGTGACCTTGGTGGCGCGTGCCGCGAATGTCGAAGGGGCGGGCGAGGTTACGGTCCGTCAGCTGGTCCGCCAAGCGCTCCGGATGCGGCCCGACCGGATCGTCGTCGGTGAGGTTCGGGGTGCCGAGGTCGTCGATCTGCTCGGCGCGCTCAACACGGGACACGACGGTGGAGCGGGCACCGTGCACGCGAACAGCACCGCAGAGGTACCCGCCCGACTCGAGGCGTTGGGCGTCATCGGCGGGCTTGATCGTGCCGCACTGCACGCCCAACTGGCTGCCGCGGTGCAGATCCTGCTGCATGTCGACCGTGGCGGGGATGGCCGGCGCCGGCTCACCGAGATCGCGGTCCTCCGGCGGGTGCCCGGTCCGGACAGCTGCCGCACCGCGACGGCGTGGCACGCCGACACCGGACTCGCCGACGGTGCGGCGGATCTGCGGCGACTGCTCACCGGGCGGGCGCCGAGATGACCGGAATCGTCTGGGCCGCAGCGCTCTTGGCGGGCGCGCTGATGGTGATGCCACCGGTGTCACGCCGGCGGCTGGTGGGCAGGCCGCGCCGGGCGGCCGGTGGCGTGCCTGTGCTGGTCGCCGGACTCGCGTTGGCGGCCGTCTCCCTGCTGTGCCTGCCGTTGACCACCCTGCTGGCTGCGGCGGCCGTCACGTCGATGTCGGTGATACGCCGGCGGCGCAGCATCCGCCGGGGCCGTGCGGCCGGTGAAGGGCGGGCACTGGTGGCCGCGTTGGAGGTGCTCGTCGGCGAACTGCGCGTGGGCGCACATCCGGTACGGGCCTTCGAGGCCGCGGCGGAAGAGAGCAGCGGGCACCGTCGGGACGGCGTTGTCGACGGTGGCCGCACGTTCCCGACTCGGCGCCGACGTGGCTTCGGGCCTGCATGCGGCCGCGACGCGGTCCACCCTCGGCACCGAGTGGGTTCGGATGGCAGTCGCCTGGCAGCTCGCCGCCGACCATGGCATGGCCATCTCCACGATGATGCGGACGGTACAGACCGATATTGTTGAGCGGCAACGCTTCTGGGCGCGGGTGCAGGCGAACCTGGCGGGTGCGCGGGCTACCGCCGTCATCCTCGCCGCGCTGCCGGTCCTCGGGATAGCGCTGGGTGAGCTGATCGGCGCCACCCCGATCGCCTTCCTGACCGGCGGCGGGATCGGCGGATGGTTCCTGGTCGCCGGCACCGGTCTGTTGTGCGCCGGGCTGTGGTGGGCCGACCGCATCACCGACGGGTTGCCGGCATGACCGCCGCGGCACTTGCGCTGGCGATTGCAGCCCTCATCGGCGGGCACCCGCTGGCGGTCAGGATGCGCGCCGGCATGCGCTCCGCGCGTTCGTGGCCTGCCGGCCGGCCGGTCGGCGAATCCGCTGCGGGGCACGATCCACTGGCCGGGGCATCAGCCCTGGACATCTTCGCGGTCTGCCTGTCCTCGGGTATGGCGGTGTCAACCGCGGCCCGTGCGACGGCCCCGTCGGCGCCTCCGCCGCTGGCCCGGATACTCGGCCGGGCCGCCGATCTCCTTGCGCTGGGCGCGGATCCGGCCACCGCGTGGGCACCGCCCGCCGGGCGACGTCGACGAGCAATGTCGCGCACTGCTGCGGCTGGCACGCAGGTCCGCCGCCTCGGGCGCGGCCCTCGCCGACAGTGTCGCCGAACTGGCCGTCGAGTCCCGACACGACGCCGCCCGCGCGGCCGACGCGGCCGCCGAACGTGCCGGGGTGGTCATCGCCGGACCGCTCGGCATCTGTTTCCTGCCGGCGTTCATCTGCCTCGGTGTGGTGCCGGTGGTGGCGGGGCTGGCCGGCGATGTCTTCAGCTCCGGCCTGTTGTGAGTGATGGTCCAAGAAGAAGGGGAAAGCCATGTTGCACAGAATGATTCGCGGTATCCGACAGCGGTCCGCGGTGCTGGTGGTCGACGACACCGGGATGTCGACCGTGGAGTACGCGATCGGCACCGTTGCCGCGGCGGCGTTCGGAGCCATCCTCTACACCGTGGTGACCGGGGATTCCATCGTGGGGGCGCTGACCGGCATCATCGCGCGGGCGCTCAATACCAGCGTCTGAGCAGGTGACGCCGGCCTCGGCACCGTGGAGGCGGCGCTGGCGGTGGCCGCGTTGGTGGCGGTGTTCGTGCTCTGCGTCGGCGGACTCGCCGCGATCAGCGCGCAGGTCCGCTGCGTCGACGCCGCCCGGGAAGCGGCCCGGCTGGCGGCACGCGGGGACGACGCATCGGCCGCCGTCGCCGTGCACGCCATCGCCCCACGCGAGCGCCGTGCTGCGGATGCGTCGGGACGGCGATTTCGTGGTCGCCACCGTCGCGGTCGACGCCCCACTCGTGCCCGGACTCACCCTCGGCGCGGACGCGATCGCGGTCATCGAACCGGTCGGGTGAGTGTGCCGGGGACCGCGGATCGGCCACCGTGTTGGGGGCCGTGTTGATCAGCGTGGTGCTGGCGATCACGGTCGCGGTGACGGCGGCAGGTTCGGCCGTCGTCGCCCGCCACCGCGCCCAGGCCGGAGCCGATCTTGCCGCGCTGGCCGCGGCGGCGGCGCTTCCCGCGGGCGCCGGCGCGGCGTGCGCGCGGGCGGGCGGCCTGGCACTCGCCATGTCCACCCCGGTGGCTGACTGCGTCGTCGACGACCTTGACGTCGTGATCACCGTCGAGGTTGCGGTCCGGGTGGGCCGCTGGGATGTCGGGTCGGCCCGTGCGGCCGCCCGGGCGGGCCCGGTCGAGACCGCACGGTAGCGACGGCCGGAACCTCTGCAATTCGCCGAGTCATCCGGCGCAATCCGCACGGTCGCGGCGCCAGCGCGACGAAATCGGTTGTCGGGTGGAATATTACGTCGGCGAATGATTAACTGCCGGGTTGCGCGGGGTCGCCTTCCCGCGGTAACTTTTCGCCTGCGCTGGCCTATCAACGACGCGGATCGGATTCGTATTCTCCGCCCGCTCTTCGCGTTTGCTGTCGTGTATGTCCCGCATCTGGGAAGTCGATCGTCGAGGGGTCGGTCGTCACCCGAGCGCGGTCAGCACCGTGCGCAGCACCGCGATCGCCCCCGCCTTGTCGAGGGGATCGTTGGCGTTGCCGCATTTCGGTGATTGCACACAGGACGGGCATCCGCGCGGGCACTCGCAGGCCGCGATGGCGGCGGCCGTCGCGCCCAGCCAGGTCCTGGCCTGCCGGTAGCCGCGTTCGGCGAAGCCCGCCCCGCCGGGATGGCCGTCGTAGACGAATACCGTGGGCAGTCCGTCGGGACCGATCGCCGTCGACAGCCCGCCGATGTCACCGCGGTCGCAACTGGCCACCAGCGGGAGCAACCCGATAGCGGCATGTTCGGCGGCGTGCAGAGAGCCCGGGATGCGTAGGGGATCGATCCCGCTGCGGTCCAGCGCTTCGGGCGTCACCGTGTACATCACCGCGACGGTCGGCAGGGTCTGGGGCGGCAGATCGAGTTCCACGAAGTCGATCACCTCGCCGGACAGTCGCCGGCGCAGGTAACCGACGACGGTGTTGGTCACCGTCACCGGAACCACGCCGAGCGTGACGTCACCGAGATCGGTGCGTTCGCCGGATCCGGTCACCGTGATGTCGGTGAGCTCGCGGGCGTACGTGGCGTATCCGGGATCGTCGGCGTGGACGAACGCGATCGCATCCTCGAAATCCAGCGAGTCGACGACATACGTCTCGCCCTGGTGCAGATACACCGCGCCCGGATGCACACTGGCCGGTGCCTGCCCCGCGCCCACACCGCCCAGCAGCCGGCCCGTCTCGGTCTCCACGATCGCAATGTGGCCGCCGGCCGAGCCGCGGATGTCGACCGCCCCGTGCGGGTCGACGCCGGGGGCGGGGTAGTAGTGGCCCGCGCGCCGCCTGCAGCAACCCGTCGTCGACAAGGGTGGCCGCCACCTGGCTCGGCCTCCCACGACCGAATCTCGGCCTCGTCGATCGGCAACTCGGTTGCTGCGCAAAGTAACTGGGGTCCAAGTACATAGGGGTTTGCGGGGTCGATCACCACGCGTTCGATCGGCTTGTCCAACAGCGCAGCGGGGTGGTGCACCAGGTAGGTGTCCAACGGGTCATCCCGCGCGATGAGAACGATCAGCGCGCCCTGGCCCCGGCGTCCGGACCGGCCCGCCTGCTGCCAGAACGATGCGACCGTGCCCGGGAAGCCGGCCAGCACCACGGCGTCCAGACCGGCGATGTCGATGCCCAACTCGAGCGCGTTGGTGGTGGCCAGACCTCGCAGTTCACCTTCGACGAGGGCGTGCTCGAGCGCGCGGCGGTCCTCGGCCAGATAGCCGGCCCGGTAGGACGCCACCGTGCCGGCGAGGTCGGGTGCGATCTCGTCAAGGCGGGCGCGGGCGCCCAGCGCGGTCAGTTCGGCGCCGCGCCGGGACCGTACGAAAGTCAGCGTCCGCGCCCCCTCGGCGACGAGGTCCGCCATGACCCGGGCGGCCTCCGACCCGGCCGAGCGACGTACCGGTGCGCCGTTCTCGCCGGAGATGTCGGTGCGCAGGGCGGGCTCCCACAACGCCACCGTCCTGGCGCCCTGCGGTGACCCGTCGGCGGTCACCTCGACGACGTGTTGACCGATGAGCTCGGCCGCCGTTTCTCCCGGCGACGAGGTGGTCGCGCTGGCGAGAACGACAGTAGGTGTCGATGCCGGCGCCGACGAGTAGCGGTTCGCCAGACGCAGCAACCGGCGCAGCACCATGGCCACATTGGAGCCGAAAATCCCTCGGTAGTAATGGCATTCGTCGACGACGATGTATCGCAGGCCGCGTAGGAACAGCGCCCAGCGGGCATGGTTGCGCAGCATCGACAAGTGGATCATGTCGGGGTTGGAGAACACCCACCGCGAGCGTTCGCGCGCGAACCGGCGAACTTCGGCCGCGCTGTCTCCGTCGTACGCCGTCGGGGCGACGTCGGAGAGCCGCGGGACCGCCGCGGTCAGCGAGTACGCGGCGCGTAACTGGTCGTGGCCGAGCGCCTTTGTCGGTGCGAGATACAGCGCGCGGGACCGTTGATCGCGGGCAAGTGCGTCGAGGATCGGCAATTGGTAGGCCAGCGATTTGCCCGACGCGGTCCCGGTGGCGATGACGACGTGGCGACCGCTGTGTGCGAGGTCGGCCGCCTCGCTCTGGTGGGACCACGGGGTGGCGATACCGCGCTCGGTGAACGCGTGTACCACCGCGGGATCAGCCCACTCCGGCCAGCGCTGCGACTGCCCCTGCCGTGGCGGCAACTCGGCGATGTGACGGATCGGATGTTCGCCCGGATCGACCCCTCCGAGCGCGGCAGTGAGGAGTTCACTGCCGAAATTCGTCGTCACAACGTGAATTGTTCACCAGATGGTGGCGACACGACTGTTGCGAGTGGCCCGGACGTGATTTGATGAGGGTGGTCGCAGCTTCTGTGTGGTGTCAAAGCTTTCGCAGGATCGACGTTGCGGTCGCGGTTCCTGCGAAGGATGTGCGGTCGGAACGGGCCCGGTGCGCCGAAAGGTGGCGTACCGCACCCGATGATTACACAGTAAGGAAAGATCGGAAGATGCCACAGGGAACTGTGAAGTGGTTCAACGCGGAGAAGGGCTTTGGCTTCATTGCCCCCGAGGACGGCTCCGCTGACGTTTTCGTCCACTACACGGAGATCCAGGGGTCGGGATTCCGCACCCTGGAGGAGAACCAGCGCGTGGAGTTCGAGGTCGGCCAGAGCCCCAAGGGGCCGCAGGCCACGGGCGTTCGCGCAGTCTGAGCAACCCGTACTGATACAGAACACCCCGGACGGTGCCTACCGCCCGGGGTGTTCTGTCTGGCCTAGTGTCGACACGTGAGCCAGCTGTCGTTCTTCTCCGCTGAATCGGTGCCGCCCGCGGTATCCGATCTGACGGGGCTGCTCGCGGCGGCCGGCCAGATCGTCCTCGTCGGTGCGCCGAAGCCGCAGGGCGCCCGGCTGTCGGTGGTCGTCGACCGGCCGTGGCGGGCGGTGGCACTGGCGGAGATGATCGCCGAATGCGGCCTGACGCCGGAAATCTCCCGAACCGATGAGGACACCCCGCTGGTGCGGACCGCGATCGAGCCCGGCCTGATCGAGATCGCCGCGCAATGGACACGTGGCGCGGTCAAGACGGTTCCACCGCAGTGGCTGCCGGGATCCCGGGAGCTGCGGGCCTGGACGTTGGCTGCGGGCGTCCCGGAGGGGGACCGCTATCTGCTCGGCCTGGACCCGCACGCACCGGACACGCATTCTCCCCTTGCATCGGCGCTTATGCGGGTCGGCATCGCCCCAACGTTGATCGGTACCCGCGGGGCCCGTCCGGCACTGCGGATCAGTGGCCGCAGGAGGCTGTCTCGGCTGGTAGAGAACATCGGGGAACCGCCGGAGGATGCCGAAGCGTTCGCCCAATGGCCCCGGGTTTGACCGGCCCGCCGGGGGTAGCCGGTTTGCGTCCGCCCGTCTGGAGTGCCAAATTGGCAGTTGCCCGCCGGGTGAGGGGACCTGAGTCAAGGGCACACAAGGAAGCAGGAGCGTAAGCGCAGTTGGCTGACGATGACCGCGGTAGCGGTGCACGTAATGGTGTTGTTCGGCGACTCGTCATAGTCGAGTCGCCCACCAAGGCGCGCAAAATCGCCGGTTACCTGGGCAAGAACTACATCGTGGAGTCGTCCCGCGGCCACATCCGGGACCTGCCGCGGGCGGCCGCCGATGTGCCCGCCAAATACAAGTCCGAACCGTGGGCCCGGCTGGGCGTCAATGTCGACGCGGACTTCGAGCCGCTCTACATCGTCAGCCCCGATAAGAAAGCCACGGTCGCCGAGCTCAAAGGCCTGCTCAAGGACGTCGACGAGCTCTATCTGGCAACGGACGGCGACCGCGAGGGCGAAGCCATCGCCTGGCACCTGCTGGAGACCCTGAAACCGCGCATACCGGTCAAGCGAATGGTGTTCCACGAGATCACCGAGTCGGCGATCCGGGCGGCGGCCGAGGACCCGCGTGAGCTGGACAACAATCTGGTGGACGCCCAGGAGACGCGTCGCATCCTGGACCGGCTCTACGGCTACGAGGTCTCCCCGGTGCTGTGGAAGAAGGTCGCCCCGCGACTGTCCGCGGGTCGGGTGCAATCGGTGGCCACGCGCATCATCGTGCAGCGTGAACGCGAGCGGATGGCATTCCGCAGCGCCGACTACTGGGACATCGCGGCCGATCTGGACGCCAGTGTGTCCGATCCCACAGCGCAGCCGCCGGTTTTCTCTGCCCGACTCGTCAACGTCGACGGGCTGCGGGTGGCGACCGGCCGTGATTTCGACTCGCTGGGCGCCGTCCGCAAGCCCGACGAGGTGCTGGTGCTCAACGAAGCCGGCGCCGGCGAACTGGTCGCCGGTCTGCGGGGCGCCAG
This sequence comes from uncultured Actinomycetota bacterium, assembly GCA_963779655.1. GTDB lineage: Bacteria > Actinomycetota > Actinomycetes > Mycobacteriales > Mycobacteriaceae > Mycobacterium. The sequence continues at coordinate 243,826 of CAVZZD010000009.1, forward strand.
CCTGACCGTCGGCTCGGTCGAAGAGAAGCCCTATACGCGCCGGCCCTACCCGCCGTTCATGACGTCGACCCTGCAGCAGGAGGGCGGTCGCAAACTGCGGTTCTCCTCGGAGCGCACGATGAGCCTGGCGCAGCGGCTCTACGAGAACGGCTACATCACCTATATGCGAACCGACTCGACCACGCTGTCGCAGTCGGCGATCAACGCGGCCCGCACGCAGGCGGGCCAGCTGTACGGCCAGGAATACGTCCACCCGACGCCGCGGCAGTACACCCGCAAGGTGAAGAACGCGCAGGAGGCCCACGAGGCGATCCGGCCCGCCGGTGACACCTTCGCCACCCCCGACGCAGTGCGACGCGAACTCGACAATGACGAGTTCCGGCTCTACGAGCTGATCTGGCAGCGCACGGTCGCCTCGCAGATGGCCGATGCCCGCGGCACGACGCTGAGTCTGCGCATCAACGGCCAGGCTGCTCCCACGTCGACGAGCGAAGGCCAACAGGTGACCTTTGCCGCCAGTGGTCGCACGATCACCTTCGCGGGCTTCCTGAAGGCCTATGTGGAGACGGTCGACGACCAGGCCGGCGGGGAGGCCGACGACGCCGAGCGCCGGCTGCCCAACCTCACCCAGGGCCAGCGGGTCACCGCCAATGAGCTGACACCCGACGGGCACTCGACCAACCCGCCCGCCCGCTACACCGAGGCCTCGTTGATCAAGGCGCTCGAGGATCTGGGCATCGGCCGGCCGTCGACGTACTCATCGATCATCAAGACCATCCAGGACCGCGGCTACGTCTACAAGAAGGGCAGCGCCATGGTGCCGTCCTGGGTGGCGTTCGCCGTGATCGGGCTGTTGGAGAACCATTTCGCGCGGCTGGTCGACTATGACTTCACCGCGGCCATGGAGGACGAACTCGACGCGATCGCCGGCGGCCTGGAGCAACGCACCAACTGGCTCAACAACTTCTACTTCGGTGGCGAGCACGGCGTCGAGGGCTCGATCGCCCGTAACGGCGGTCTCAAGAAGCTGGTCGGGCTCAACCTCGAAGGAATCGACGCCCGGGAAGTCAACTCCATCAAGCTCTTTGACGACGAGCAGGGCCGCGCGGTCAACGTCCGGGTGGGCAAGAACGGCCCGTATCTGGAGCGGATGATCACCGACCCGGACGATCCTGACGGTGCGCTCCAACCGCAGCGAGCGAATCTCAACGACGCGCTGACACCCGACGAGCTGTCGCTGGAGTTGGCCGAGGAGCTTTTCGCCACCCCGCAAGAGGGTCGCAGCCTGGGCATCGACCCCGAGACCGGTCACGAGATCGTCGCCAAGGACGGCCGCTACGGGCCGTACGTCACCGAGGTGCTGCCGGAAGCTCCTGAGGATCCCGACGCGGGCGTCGCCGCCAAGAAGGGTAAGAAGCCCACCGGCCCCAAGCCACGCACCGGTTCGCTGATGCGCAGCATGGACCTGCAGACGGTAACCCTCGAGGACGCGCTGAAGCTGCTGTCGCTGCCGCGGGTGGTGGGTGTCGACCCGGGTAACGGTGAGGAGATCACTGCACAGAACGGCCGGTATGGCCCGTATCTCAAGCGCGGCACCGATTCCCGGTCACTGGCCACCGAGGACCAGATCTTCTCGATCGCCCTCGACGAGGCGCTGGCGATCTACGCCGAACCCAAACGTCGCGGGCGCCAGGGCGCTGCGACGCCGCCACTGCGGGAACTGGGAACCGATCCGGCGTCCGACAAGCCGATGGTGATCAAGGACGGGCGGTTCGGTCCGTATGTCACCGACGGTGAGACCAACGCCAGCCTGCGCAAGGGTGACGACGTGCTGTCCATCACCGACGCGCGGGCATCTGAGTTGCTCGCCGACCGGCGGGCGCGCGGACCGGTCAAGAAGGTGGCCCGCAAGACCACCAAGAAGGCGCCCGCCAAAAAGGCCGCCAAGAAGGCCTGAGGCGACTGTCCGGCTAGCTCGAAACCTCGCTCGGCACAGCCAGTTTGATGGGACGGGCCAGCTGGGTCTGCTTCAGGCGTCCGCGCAGTTCGACGATCTCGCCGACGTCCCAGCACAGTGCTTCGGCGTCCACGGCGTCGCTGACCGCGTTGGCCGACGCCAGCACATGTCCCCGCTCCAGTTTGGCCAACTCGGTGAGTCGGGCCGCCTCGTTGACCGGGTCGCCGATCACCGTGTACTCGAAGCGGGCCTGTGCGCCGATGTGGCCGGCGATGGCGCGGCCGGCCGAGACCCCGATGCCGAACTCGGCGTCACCGATCACCGGCAGCAACTCGTCGTGCAGCTCCCGGGCGGCGGCCAGCGCCGCACCGGAGGCGTCCGGGTGTTCGATGGGGGCGCCGAAAATGGCCAGCGCGGCATCGCCCTGGAACTTGTTCACGAAGCCGCCATGGCGCGCAACGGTTTCCACTACCACCAGGAAGAATTCGTTGAGCAGGTTCACCACCTCGCCGGGCGGGCGGGTGGACGCCAGCTGGGTCGAGCCGACGAGGTCGACGAACAGCACCGCGACGTCGCGCTCCTGCCCGCCCAGTTCGGTACCGCGTTCCAGCGCACGACGGGCCACGTCCTCGCCGACGTAGCGGCCGAACAGGTCGCGCAGTCGCTGCCGCTCCGCCAGATCGCGCACCATGTCGTTGAACCCCGCCTGCAGCAGTCCGAGCTCACTGGCGTCGTAGATCTGCATGTACGCGTTGTAGTTGCCGCGTTGCACCTCACCGAGCGCCCAACGCAACTGCCGCAACGGATCGGCGATCGACATCGCCGCCAGCACCGTGCCGGTCAGGCCGATGGTCAGCGCGAGCAGGGCCAGCATCAGGATCGGGGTGAACAACTGGTCGGCCGAGGCATGCAGGATCGACAGCTTGCTCGACACCACCGCCAGCACGATCGCCAGCAGCGGCACGCCCGTGCCCAGCACCCACGTCAGCACCTGGCGCAGGATCACCCCCGGGGCGTGGAAATGCTCGGGCACCCCACCGCGCAGCGCCGCCACCGCAACCGGGCGCAGCACCCGCTCGGACTGCAGATAGCCGATGATCGACGTCGCGGTGGCGCCCAGCGCGGTGGCCACCGCCATCACCGGCGCGGCGTGGCTGGCCACCGGCCAGCTGGCCGCGATGAAGACGATGCCGCCGATCAGCCAGTTGGTGCCGCTGATCAGGGTGCGGTAGGTCGGCATCCGCAGCGCGCGGGCCCGGGCAAGTTGGGTTCCGGCGGGGTCGGTGTCGGCCAGTTGGCCGTCGCGGCGTTGCCACCGGAACACCGGTACCAGTAACCAGAGGCTCAGAATCGCACCGATGGTGAACGACACGAACAGGTAGACCAGGAACACGGTCAGGTTCGGTGTCGGCAGATCCTGCAGTTGCACACGGTCTTCGGGCGGCAGTCCGAATCGCAGAAACCCGAGGACGAACAGTGCGCCGATGATGTCGGCCTGCAGCATGCTGAGCGTGAATACCGGCCACGGTGTGCGCACCACCCAGCGGATGAACCCGCTGATTCGCCCGCTCGCGGGTGGCACCGTACTCACCCGACAACCGTATCGGGCGGCGCTGACCAATCCGAACCGTGACGTGCAGGTCTGCCGGCGTTCGCGTCGGCGCTGACTACTACTCTTGCGGTGATGTCCGGGGTTTTCGCTCGATTGGTGGGCCAACATGCCGTGGAGGCCGAGTTGGTGGCCGCCGCCGAGGCCGCGCGCGGTGACTCAACTCACAGTGGGCTGACGACCGGAACCATGACACACGCGTGGTTGATCACCGGCCCACCTGGCTCGGGGCGGTCGGTGGCCGCGCAGTGTTTCGCGGCCGCACTGGAATGCACGTCCGACGGTGTGCCGGGGTGCGGTCAGTGCCGCGCCTGTTCCACGACGATGGCCGGCACCCACGCCGATGTCCGGCGCATCGTGCCCGAGGGGCTGTCCATCGGCGTCGACGAGATGCGTGCCATCGTCCAGACGGCGTCGCGGCGACCGAGCACCGGCCGCTGGCAGGTGGTGGTGATCGAGGACGCCGACCGGCTGACCGAGGGCGCGGCGAACGCCCTGCTCAAGGTCGTCGAAGAGCCGCCGCCGTCGACGGTGTTCCTGCTGTGCGCACCGTCGGTGGATCCCGAGGACATCGCGATCACCCTGCGGTCGCGCTGCCGGCACGTCGCGCTGGTGACACCGTCGACCGACGCCATCGCCTCGGTGCTGATGAGCTCCGACGGGCTCAGCGCCGAGCAGGCCGGCTGGGCGGCGTCGGTCAGTGGCGGGCACGTCGGCCGCGCCCGTCGGCTGGCCACCGATCCCGACGCCCGCGAGCGCCGCAAGCGGGCGCTGGGACTGGCCCGCGATGCCGCCACGCCATCGCGCACGTACGCCGCCGCCGAGGAGCTGGTCGCCGCCGCCGAAGCCGAGGCCAAGGCGCTCACCGAGGGCCGCAACGAGGCCGAGATCGGAGGAACTGCGCACCGCACTCGGTGCCGGTGGCACGGGGAAGGGCACCGCCGCCACCCTGCGTGGAGCGACCGGGGCGATCAAAGACCTTGAGAAACGCCAGAAGTCGCGTCAGACCCGGGCTTCCCGCGACGCCCTGGACCGTGCGCTGATCGACCTGGCGACCTATTTCCGAGACGCGCTGCTGGTGTCCTCGGGGGCGGGCGCGGTGGCCCCGAATCATCCCGACATGGCCGACCGGGTGGGGGCGATGGCCGCACACGCCTCTCCTGAGCGGTTGCTGCGCTGTATCGAAGCGGTGCTCGAATGCCGCGAGGCGCTGGCCGTCAACGTCAAGCCGAAGTTCGCCGTGGACGCCATGGTCGCCACCGTCGGGCAGGCGCTGGGCAAATGAGTTTGGGCGGGTTCGTGGGCCTGCCGTAGACTGCGGTGCGCCCGGTCAGGCCGGGCACGCCGCCTTAGCTCAGTCGGTAGAGCGATCTCACTCGTAATGAGAAGGTCGGGGGTTCGATTCCCCCAGGCGGCTCAAAGTTCGTGATCCTTGCGCAGCGCCATCAGGGCCGCCGCCTTGGCGGTGTTCGCGGCCGGAAATCCCGCATAGCCAGACGAGTGGTACACCACCTCGGCGAGTTCGTCCTCGGTCAGGCCGTTCTGCTTGGCGATCCGGAAGTGCGACTCCAGCTCCTGCTCGGCGCCCAGCGCGATCAGGATGCCCAGCGTCACCAGGCTGCGGTCTCGTCTGGACAGTCCCTCCCGGGACCACAGCCGGCCGAAGATGCCCTCGATGCCGATCTCCATCAACTCCGACGCGAAGCCGTCGCCGAAGCTCACCTTCTCGTTGGGCAGATTGTCGGGCAGCACCCCCGGCAGCATCTCCCGGAATACATTCAGGCCCTCGTCACGCAAGTTAGACATGCGAACTACTTTGGCATACGTTCCCGGCGGGCGTCACTGCTGGCCCGGGTCCCGGACACCCGCGGCGGTGTCCGCTATACCGGCGCCAGATAACCCACCGGCCCCGATGCCAGACATACCGACAGGGCGGCGGTCTGCGCGCGCACCGTGATCGCGTCGCCGGCACCGGAAAGGCGCACGTAGACGCGGTTCAGGCCGGGATGCACGGGCACCCGGGTCTCCGGACCCTCGTTGAGCGCCAGCGTCATCGACCCGTCGGTGTTGGCCAGGTAGTTGAGTTCGGTGGTCCACTCCGACGGCAGCAACGGCCCGTCGAGCGGCATGGTGACCGGCAGCGTCGGGCTGGGCCAGGTAGCCGCACTGCGGTGTGGGCCCTGGCCGGATGGTGCGCACCCACGTGACCTTGGCGTCGACCAGTCGGCCGGTCATGTCGAGCATCCGCAGTTCGGTGGTCGCGCCGGCGAACTCCGGACGGTCGCGAACCAGCGCGAACATGTGGCTGACCAGGTTCTCCGGCCATGCCACCCGCTGCAGGATCAGCGGGTCGACCTCCTGGTCGAGCATCGGCGCGTCGGACGCGGCGTGCGCGGCCGCCAGCGATGCCTGCGCCGTCTGCAGGTAGGCCTTGGTCGGGTTGTCGCGCCAACTGGTCAGAAACGTCGACGTCGAATACAGGCTGCTGGCCACGAATACCCCGCACAGCGCGACGACGGCCACCGTCCGGGCCGGCGACACGTCGAGTCGCGGCGACGCTCCGGTTGGGCGCGCAGAATCCGACCGCGCACAGCAGCGCCAGCACGAACACCAGATCCGGCAGGTACCGCAGCGTCTGCGCCAACTCCAGTGCGGTGAACCGCGACGAGCGCATCAGGTAGATCGGGATCTGGCAGGCCACCGCGTACCCCAGCGCCGCCGCCCAGACCGGCCACAGCCGCTGCTTGCGGGCCAGCGACACCGCCACCACTGCCGTCAGCGCGACGCCAGCCCAGCACCATGACCGGCGACTGGCGGCACGCGCCCACGGCGACGCCGGTGCCCACCGTTGCCACGCCCACGGTCCACCCACCAAACCGGGCACGATGCCGTGAGTGAACGAGCGCCGCAACAGATCCCACGTCATCGCCAGATCCCAGCTCCACCGCTGCTGGTCGACCACCACGACGTACACCACGATCCACACCGCCAGCACAACGAGCGACGCCATCCACAGCCGGGCACCACGGCGCCCCACCGTCCGAAGCCGAGTTCCGTTCACCGGCAACGTAACCGAGCAAGCGACACCACCGCGAACGCAACGAACGGGATCACCGCGGCCTTCTCGAAGAACAGCAGCCCACCGAGAAACACCAGCCACCCCGCTGACTGCGTAGCGCTGATTGCCGGTGCGCACCAACAGGATTGCATCACCACACACCCAGGCCAGCGCTGCCAGCATCGGCAGCGAGTTCAGCCCGGCGGCCCACCACGCGAACCCTGGCACGCCCAGCGGGGTGAACAACGCGAACGTCAGCGGCACCAGCAGCACCGGCCGCCAGCCCAGGATCACGTGCAGCGTGCGCAGCAATGCCAGCGACGCCAGCAGCTGCAGCACCACCAGGCTCAGGGCCGGCCAGAACCACACCAGCGGCGCCAGCCGGGTGATGACCCCGGCGACCAGGAACGCCGCCCGGCATCACGTGGCCGTCGTGGTCGTCGAACAGATATCGCCAGGACAGCAGGTCCTGGGTGCCCGCCCGGCCCACCAGGATCAGGTCGTCCCAGTAGAAGTAGCCGCCGAACGCCAGCACCCCGCGCACCGACAAGCGCCACCGCGATCAGAGCGGCGGCGATCACAGGTCACCCGGCGAGCAGACATCCCTGCATTCATACCTGGGTAGGGTGGTGCCGATGCGTGCACTGGTCACCGGCGCGGCCGGATTCATCGGGTCGACGCTGGTCGACCGTCTCCTCGGCGACGGTCACTCCGTTGTCGGGGTGGACAACTTCGCCTCGGGTCGGGCGACCAACATCGAGCACCTGGCCGACAACCCGGAGTTCTTCTTCGTCGAGGCGGACATCGTCACCGCCGACCTCGACACCGTCCTCGAGGAGTACAGCCCCGAGGTGGTGTTCCACCTGGCCGCCCAGATCGACGTGCGCCATTCGGTGGCCGACCCGCCGTTCGACGCGTCGGTCAACGTCGTCGGCACGGTCCGGCTGGCCGAAGCCGCGCGCAAGGTCGGCGTCCGCAAGATCGTGCACACCAGTTCGGGTGGCTCGATCTACGGCGTGCCGCCCACGCTACCCCACCTCCGAGGAGGTGCCGACCGACCCGCACTCGCCGTACGCGGCGGGCAAGGTGGCCGGCGAGATCTACCTCAACACGTTCCGCCATCTCTACGACATGGAGTGCTCGCACATCGCCCCGGCCAATGTCTACGGTCCCGCGTCAGGATCCGCACGGCGAGGCCGGCGTGGTCGCGATCTTCGCCCAGGCGCTGCTGGAGGGTAAGCCCACCAAGGTGTTCGGGGACGGCTCCAACACCCGTGACTACGTCTTCGTCGACGATGTGGTGGACGCGTTCGTCAAGGCCTCGGGCGAGCGCAGGCGGCGGGCAGCGCTTCAACGTCGGCACCGGGGTCGAGACCTCGGACCGGCAACTGCACACCGCGGTCGCCAATGCCGTCGGTGCGCCCGACGACCCCGAGTTCCACCCGCGCTCGGCTGGGCGACCTGAAACGGTCATGCCTGGACATCAGCCGGGGCGAGCAGGTGCTGGGGTGGCGTCCGCAGGTCGGGCTCGACGAGGGCGTGCGCAGGACCGTCGAGTACTTCCGGTCGGTGGGTAGCTGCCCGACTGGTCGGATCGGGTTGGGAATGCTGATCGGGTGCCTGGCCGTACTCGTGACGCTCGTGCTGGGCACGGCCGTGTTCCTGGCCGCCCATGCCGTCGGGATCTGAGCGACCCCGACTGCCGGCTACGAACGGGTTCGGCAGCGATCCGGCCCGTGCGTTCTGCAGCGCCACCGCCCGCGCCAGCCGCGCGTACTTCAGTTCGAGATCCTTGAACCGCATGTAGGTGCTCATGGTGGTGAAGATGAACGCGACGATCAGCGCGTAGCCGATCAGGTCGGCGCCGCGGTCGACGCCGAGCCAGCGGGCCACCACCGTCGTGTCGTCCGGCCGCAGGATCGCGTAGACGGCGGCGATCACGAAGAACAGATAGCCGACCTTGACCCAGGCGCGGGTCTTGGCGTTGGTGCGCGACCGCAGCAGGTAGAACAGCAGCGACACGATCGCCGCGATCAGCAGCACCTGGATCCAGTTCATCGCGGCATCCTTCCCCGCAGGAACCCGTCGAAGACGATGTTGACGCCGTTGAGCAGCGGCTGGCCCTTCGACATCGAGTAGTCGGTGTAGAGGATCTCGACGGGTTGTTCGCTTACCCGCCAATGGTTTTCGGCGATCAGCGCGATGAATTCACTGGCGTGGCTCATCCCGTTCATGGTGATGTTCAGCGCGTCGGCGACGGTCTTGTTGAACACCCGCAGGCCGTTGTGGGCGTCGGTGAGATGCAGGCGCCGACTGCTCGGGCTCAGCCACGCCGCGGTCTGCAACACCACCCGCTTCAGCAGCGGCATCCGCGCCGGCGGTCCCTCGGCGAATCGGGTGCCGATCACGATGTCGACGTCGTCGGTCGACGAGGCGGTCGATCATCGCGACCACGTCCTTGACCCGGTGCTGACCGTCGGCGTCGAAGGTGGCGAACACCCGCGCACCGGGTTGGGCCCGGGCGTACTCGACGCCGGTCTGGATGGCCGCGCCCTGACCGAGATTCACCGGGTGCGGCACCACGTGCGCGCCGGCCCGCCGTGCGGTGGCCGACGTGCCGTCCTTGCTGCCGTCGTCGACCACCACGACGTTGCCGAACACCGCGCGCAGATCGGCGACGACGTCGCCGATGACGCTCGCCTCGTTGAAGGCGGGCACAACTATCCAGACATCCTGATAAGCCATATCGATGCTGGCCAGGTTACGCGGTGCTCAGTCCGGCAGACGCGCCAGCGCGCCCAGATGCACGGCGATTCCTACCAGCGGCCCGCACACCAGGGCGACGATGGTCCGGGTCTCCAGGGCCAGCGGAAGGGTCAGCAGCAGCGCCGAGGCGACGGTCGCGCTGACCCAGCCAACGCGAGTAGGCGCGGTGCAGCGCCGCGGCCACGGTCGCCGCGCCGGTGACCGTCAGAACCGCGATCGCCACCGCCCCGGCGGTCAGCCAGGCCAGCAGCGCGCCGCTGGCGCGGTACTCGTCGCCGAACCCGACCCGCAGCAGCCAGGGTCCTGTCACCGCGGCCAGCGTGACACCGATCGCGCCGACCACGGCCAGCACGGCCACGGCGCCCGCCACGGCCCGCAACCGGTGCCGGCGCGCGTCGACGAAATGGGCGATCAGGTTGCCCTGCATCGCGGTCAGCGGCACCAGCAGCGGCGCACGGGTCAGCGTGACTGCCAGGATCACCACACCGCCGGTGGCGCCCAGGTCGCTGGACGTGGCCTTGAGCAGCACCGGGAATCCCATCACCAGGATCGCGCTGGCGCCGGCGGCGGCCACCGCGTGTGAGGCGCCGCGCAGAAACGACGCGGTGTCCTCGCGGGCGACCAGCGCGGCGACGCGTCCGGGTGGTCGGCGAGGTCAGCAGCAGAAGCAGCCACGACAGCGCGCCGCCGACGGTGGCCCACAGGAAACCGACCAGGCCCCAGCCCACCACGACCGTGGTCACCGCGATCACCACCCGGATGACCGCGTCGGTCACCATCAGCGCGCCGTACTGCGACCAGCGGTTGTCGCCCGCCAGCATGCCCAGCAGCGTGGCGTGCAGGCAGAAGCCCGCCAGTCCGACCGACAGCAGGATTACCGACAGCAACCGGGATTCGACGAACACGTGCGGCGACCACAGGATGGCGGTCGCGGCGATCACCGCGGCCGCGATCACCCCGACAGCCGCGGCAACCCGCATCGGGTGGGTGACGGGTCCGCCGCTGTCCGGATCGACATGGGCGGCGATGCGGATCTCGCGGGTGGTCTGCTGCAGCAGTCCGTTCGCCGCGCCGGTGACCAGACCGAAAGCCCCCCAGAACACGCCGAACACCGAGAAGCCGGCGGGATCGAGTTCACGCGCGGCGAGGTACAGCACCGCATAGCCGCACAGCGCGGTGACCACGGTCGCCATACCCACCCGCGCGACGCTGCCGCGAGTCACCGGGCCAGTCGGCGTCCCCGCGTCCGTCACAACTCCGGGACCGGGGTCGAGTACAGCCAGGCGTCCCACAGCGGCCGCAGCGAGGTCTGTGCGTAGCTGGCCGCCAGGCCGGTGAAATCGTCGGTGACAACGGTCGAATGACGGTAGCGAGTCGGTCCAATCCCGCAGCAGCGCAAAGAAATTCTCGTCGCCGATGACGTCCGCGCAGAGCGTGCAGGGTGAGCGCACCGCGCTTGTAGACGCGGTCGTCGAACATGTCCCGCGGACCGGGATCGGCCAGCAGCAGGTCCTGCGGCGAGTCGACGAGCCTGCGGTAGTACTGCCGCGCCAGTTCGTCGGTGCCCGGCCCGCCGCACTCCTGCGACCACAGCCATTCGGCGTAGCACGCGAAACCTTCGTGCAACCAGATGTCGCGCCAGCGCCGGACCGTGACGCTGTTGCCGAACCACTGGTGCGCCAGTTCGTGTGCGATCAGGCGCTCCGAACTCCGCGTGCCGTCGCAGTGGTTGGCCCCGAAGATCGAAAGCCCTTGAGCCTCAAGGGGTATCTCGAGATCGTCGTCGGTCACCACGACGGTGTAGCCGGTCGACAGCGGATACGGGCCGAACAGTTTGACGAACAGTTTCATCATCTGCGGTTGACGCGCGAAGTCGTGATCGAAGTTGCGGGCCAGGCGTTCGGGCAGCGCCGCGTTCATCGGCACCGGCGCCTTGGGCAGCCGCCGCATCTGGTAGTCGCCGATCTGCAGCGTGATCAGGTAGGTCGATGTCGGCTCGGCCAGCTCGTACGTCCACGTCGTCAGACCGGCCTTGACCCGCCGGGATGTCAACTCGCCGTTGGCCACCGCGCGGTACGGGCTGTCGGTGCTGATCTGGATCCGGTAGCTGGCCTTCGAGCTGGGGTGGTCGTCGCACGGGAACCACGACGCGGCGCCGTTGGGCTGGCCGGCCACCAGCACGCCGTTGGTCAGCTCCTCGAAACCGACCTCGCCCCAGAGGCTTCGGATGGGCCGCGGGGATCCGCCGTAGCGGACGGCGATCGTCATGGCCGCTCCCGCCGGCAGCGCGGCGCCCAGGGCGATGTGCAGCTTGCCGCCGGTGCTGCGGAACTGATGCCGGCCGGCGGCCGTTGACCGTCACCTTCGCCACCGACAGTGCGTCGGACAGGTCGAGGGTGAACGTCCGCAGCGCGGCCAGCGTGACCGCGGTGATGGTCGCCGACCCGGTCAGCCGGTTGATGGCGACCTTGTACTCCAGGTCGAGTTCGTAGCGCGACACCCGGTAGCCGAAGTTGCCGTTGTTCGGCAGGTACGGGTCGATGACCGGTGGCCCGGATTTGCCTTTCTTGGGTTTGCTCACGCGGCAGTGTCCTCGGCATCGGACGTGTCAGACTTTCCTGCCCGCTTCTTGCGTGAAACCGTCCACGGCGCAATCGGATTGCCCTGCCAGCGGGTGTTCGGCGGGACCTCGTCGCCGCGCATCACCAGCGATGCCGGGCCGACGGTGGCGCCCGCGCCGAGCTTGGCCGCGGGCAGCGCCACGCAGTGCGGTGCCCAGGGTCGAACCCGTCCTCGAGCACCACGGTGTCCATCCGCATGATGCGGTCGTGGAACAGGTGGGTCTGCACCACGCAGCCGCGGTTGACGGTGCTGCCCTCGGCCGAGGGTGACCAGGTCGGCCTCGGGCAGCCAGTACGTCTCGCACCAGACGCCGCGGCCGATCTTGGCGCCCAGCGCCGCGCAGCCAGAGGTTCATCACCGGTGTGCCGCTGGCGGCGCGCGCGAACCACGGCCCGGCGACGGTTTCGACGAAGGTGTCCGACACCTCGTTGCGCCACACGAACGACGACCACAGCGGATGTTCGACCGCCCGGATGCGGCCCACCACAAGCCATTTCGCCAGCACCGCGATGCCGCCGGCGACGGCGCCCGCAACCAGCAGCACCACGCCGCCGACCAGGGCCGCGCCGCCCCAGCCCCACGCGCCGGCCGCCGCCTGCAGTGCGCCCAGCACCGCGACGCCGATGGCGAACGTCACCATCAGCGGGAGCAACCGGCAGGTCTCGACGGCGCCGCGCATCGCCTTGAGCCGCGGCGACGGGTGGAACGTGCGCAGCACATCGGCCGCGGTCGGCTTGCGGCGCAACCGGATCGGCGGGCTGCCCAGCCACGACGAGCCGCGCTTGGCCTTGTGCGGTGTCGCGCAGAGCACCGCCACCAGCCCGTCGTCGGGCACCCGGCGCCCCGGCTGGGTGATTCCGGAGTTGCCCAGGAACGCCCGCTTGCCGATGGTGGCCGGAGCCACGTGGATCCAGCCGCCGCCGAGTTCGTAGGAACCCACCATGGTGTCGTCGGCGAGGAATGCGCCGTCCTCGACCGCGGTGAACTTCGGGGAATCAGCAGTGCCGTGGAGATCTCGGTGCCCTTGCCGATCTTGGCGCCCAGCAGGCGCAGCCACCACGGCGTCAGCAGGCTGGCGTACAGCGGGAACAGGTAGTTGCGCGCCGCGTCCATCAGGCGCTCGGTCGCCCACAACTGCCAGCCGACCCGGCTGCGCACCGGGTGGTAGCCCTCGCGCAGCCCGATGGAGAGCAATCGCACGCCGATCACGGTCAGCGCCGCGTAGACGAACGACGGCGACCAGCGTGGCCACTGGCACCCACAGGAGGGCGGGCAGGATTGCCGCGGTCAGCGTCGCGGCGTCGCGGACGGCCCAGCCGATCACCGCGAGGCCGGCGCCCAGCGCCACCAGTGGCAGCGCGCCCAGCAGCACCGAGGTCACCCCGTAGACGGCGACCCACAGCGGCGCGCGCGGCGGGCCGGTGGTCGGGCCACGGATGGCGGGCCTTGCCGGATTTCACCGCCGGGGAGCCCTTCCAGTACTGCCCGTTCTTGACCTTGCCGACCACGCCGGAACCGGGCGCGACATCGGCGTTCTTGCCGACCACCGCGCCCGGCAGCAGCGTGGTCCGGGCCCCGACGGTGGCGTCGTCGCCGATCGTGACGGTGCCGACGTGGAAGAGGTCGCCGTCGATCCAGTGTCCGGACAGGTCGACCTCCGGTTCGATCGAACTCCGGTGTCCCAGCGTGAGCATGCCGGTCACCGGCGGGGCGGAGTGCAGGTCCACGCCCTTGCCGACGTCATTACCCAGCGCGCGGGCGTAGTACACCAGCCACGGTGCGCCGGCGAGGTTCTCCGCACCGCTGGCATCGGCCAGCCGCTCGGCCAACCACACCCGCAGGTGTTCGCCGCCGCCGCGGCGGTAGGTGCCGGGTTTGAGCCCGGACAGCAGCATCCGCGCGCCGAGCACCGCGATACCCATCCGGCCCGGCGGCGTGATGAACACGATGAACGCCGCGAGGATCCACCACCAGTTGACGGTGACCAGCCACGGCAGCGCCGGCGATTGCGGCCAGACCGCCAGGACGACATTGTTGGCGATCGCCAGCCAGGTCACCCACTGCAGACCCGTCAGCGTGGCCAACGGCAGCGACAGCGCAACCTGGGCGGCCTGCGTCGACACCGGTGTCGGCGCGACGATCCGTGGGGTCGCCTTGATCGGCGGGTCGAGTTCGTCGAGGAACCCGGCCAGCGAGCCCAGCCGCGGATGGTCGTAGAGCTGGGCGACGGTCAGCTGCGGGTAGCGCGCGCGCAGCGCGGCCACCAGTTGGGCCGCCGACAGCGAACCGCCGCCGAGCGCGAAGAAGTCGGCCTCGGGTCCGTCGATCTGGGCGCCGAGCACGTCGCGCCACAGCCCGGCCACCCAGCCCATGCGTGCCGCCGAGGTCCGGTTCGTCGCCCTGCGCGTCCGCGCCCGGGGGCGGCCACGGCAGCGCGTCGCGGTCCACCTTGCCCGACGTGCGGGTGGGCAGTTCGTCGACGACGACCAGCCGGGGCACCAGCGCGGCGGGCAGGCTTTCGGCCAGCGCGGCGCGGGCGGCGTTGACGTCGAAGTTCGGGTCCGCGCTCGCGACATAGCCGACCAGCAGCGGGGTGCCGCTGGCGGTGCGGCGCACCGCGGCCGCCCCACCGGACACGCCGGGCAGGTTCACCAGCGCCGAGTCGACCTCGCCGAGCTCGATCCGCCGCCCGCCGACCTTGACCTGATCGTCGGCGCGGCCCTGGAAGTACAGGCCGTCGGGTTCCAGCCGCACCAGATCGCCGCTGCGGTAGGCGCGGCCCCACGCCGAGGGCGGGCTCAGCGCGGGCATCGGCGCGTACTTCTCGGCGTCCTTCTCCGGGTCGAGGTAGCGGGCCAGTCCGACGCCGCCGATCACCAGTTCACCGGTCTCGCCGTAGCCCACCGGCCGGCCGGATCCGTCGACGACGGCCAGATCCCAGCCGGGCAGCGGAAGCCCGATGCTGACCGGACCGGCGCCGTCGAGTCTGGCCGCGCAGGCCACCACGGTGGCCTCGGTGGGGCCGTAGGTGTTCCACACTTCGCGCCCGTCGACGGCCAGCCGCTCGGCGAGCTCCGGTGGGCAGGCCTCGCCGCCGAAGATCAGCAGCCGCACCTGCTCGAGCGCCTCGGCGGGCCACAGCGCGGCCAGCGTCGGCACCGTCGAGACCACGGTGACGTCGCGGGCCACCAGCCACGGCCCGAGGTCCATGCCGCTGCGCACCAGTGACCGCGGCGCGGGCACCAGGCAGGCGCCGTGCCGCCACGCCAGCCACATCTCCTCGCAGGAGGCGTCGAACGCCACCGACAGACCCGGCGAGCACCCGGTCGCCGGGTCCGATCGGGTTGTCCTGCAAGAACATTCGCGCCTCGGCGTCGACGAACGCCGCCGCGTTGCGGTGGGTGACGGCGACGCCCTTCGGGGTGCCGGTCGAGCCGGAGGTGAAGATGATCCAGGCGTCGTCGCGACCCAGCGGCGCCGCGGCACGCCACCCTCGTGACGAGCCCGGCCCGCGGGTCAGGCCGGCCTCGGTGATGACGCCGACCACACCGGCCTCGCCGAACACCAGATCGGCGCGTTCGGCGGGATCGTCGGCGTCGACGGGGACGTAGGCCGCGCCGGCGGCCAGCGTCGACAGGATCGCCACGTAGAGCGCGTAGCTGCCCGACGGCATCCGGATCCCGATGCGGTCGCCGCGGCCGATGCCCCGCGCGCCCAGCCACTCGACGCTGGCCTCGATGTCGACGATCAGTTCGCTGTAGGTCAGCTGCACGGTGCCGTCGTCGATGGCGGGCGCGTCGGGGTAGCGCGCCGCGGTGTCGTACAGGATGTCGATCAGGGTGCGCGGCTCGGGAGCCTGCGCGGACAGCAGGTACTGGGCGGGAATCTCGGGTACTGCGTCCGCTGTCACAAGTCGAAAATACTAAGTGGTGACGGAGTCGGCACCGTCCACGCGGCGCGGCGGTTTCGTGTTCGACTTCGCATAATCGCGGGTAGACCTGACACACTTGGCGCAGAGGGGAGTACTCCTACGCCACGGTGTCGTCATCACGTCGACCGTCATCGGACGACCGGCACCGTGGATCGCTGCGAAGCAGCGGTGGAAGAGACCTCGGGCGTTTTTTGACGACCGGAGGATTCTGCGTTGAACGTATCTGCACTGGAGTGGGGCATCACGCTCGGCGTGACGATCGCCGTTCTGCTCTTCGACGTAGTGGTGATCGGCCGTCGGCCGCATGAACCAACCATGCGCGAATGCGCGATCTTCCTGTCGGTCTATGTCGGCCTGGCCATCGCGTTCGGCATCTTCGTGTGGAACTTCCACGCTCGCCAGTTCGGGTTGGAGTTCTTCGCCGGCTGGCTCACCGAGTACAGCCTGTCGATCGACAACCTGTTCATCTTCATCATCATCATGGCCAGCTTCAAGGTGCCGAAGAAGTACCAGCAGCAGGCGTTGCTCGTCGGCATCATCCTGGCGCTGATCTTCCGCGGCATCTTCATCGCGCTGGGCGCGGTGGCCATCAACGAGTTCTCGTGGATCTTCTACATTTTCGGCGCGTTCCTGGTGTACACGGCGATCAAGCTGGCGAAGGACACCGAGCATGACGACGACGCCGAGAACAGGATCGTCAAGTTCGCCCGCAAGCCACTTGAGCTTCACCGAGAACTGGGACGGCCTGAAGCTCTGGATCAAAGAGAACGGCAAGCGGCTGATGACGCCGATGTTCCTGGTGATCGTCGCGCTCGGTACCACCGACCTGCTGTTCGCCCTGGACTCGATCCCGGCGATCTACGGCCTGACCCGCGAGCCCTATATCGTGTTCACCGCCAACGTGTTCGCGCTGATGGGTCTGCGGCAGCTGTACTTCCTGCTGGGCGACCTGCTCGACCGGCTGGTCTACCTCTCGCAGGGCTTGGCGTTCATCCTGTTCTTCATCGGCGTCAAGCTGATCCTGCACGCGCTGCACGAGAACGAGCTGCCGTTCATCAACGGCGGTGAAGGTGTGCACGTCCCGGAGATCCCGACGCTGTGGAGTCTGGGGGTGATCATCCTGACGTTGTTCATCACGATGATCGCGAGCCTGATGAAGACCAGGTCGGTGGAGAGGAGTTCGGCGAAAGCCGACAGTGCCTAGCCACTGACGGCGAGCTCGTCGGCTGAGTTTGGATTCGGGCTGATCGCAACCGGCGACCGGCACGCCGGCGACTCGTACCGTGCAAGGTGTGCAGCGATCATTCCGGATGTTCACCGCTGGTGAGGACAGCGGCTGGACGGAACTGACAAGCGGCGCCGGCCCGGCGATCCGGGTCAGCGCTGTCGATCTGCAAGCGGCCAAACGTGAGCGCAGCCGGCTGCGGTCCGGCGCGTGACGTGTCGGTGGTCCTCGACATCACCGTTCAGATCGCCGAGAACTTCCGTGCCGCGCGGCGTGGCATGCCGGCGCAGGTCGGGGCGGGCACGGATGCCATCGGGTACGTCGGCACCCTCGACGGTCTGGCCGGGTTGGTTCGCGATGTCTTCGTGGCCGAGGTGGCCGACGGGGTGACGCTGCTGCCGGCCACACCCGAACAGGACGTCCGGGCATTGGCGGTGGCGGCGCTGGCGGCGTCAGGACTCGAGTTCGCCGCCGATACCGCGTTCGATCTCGGCAAGCGTCACTGCGGGTAGCGCGATCAGGCCGTCCAACTCCGCCCGGGCCCTGGTGTACGCATTCTGACGCTCCTGCGGAGTGGCGGCGGAGTCCGTCGCCAGCCGCAACAGACGCTGCGCACGCCCGAGGCGCTCCTGGTCCTCTGACGAGAAGTCGCTGCGCCGTCGGCGCACCGCCTCGGCCTCGGCGACGTCGAACGCGCTGACGTAGTCGCCGACCGCGTCGCGGTAGTCGACTTGGGCGCCGCGGTCGCCCAGCAGGTCGTCGGGACCGGTTGGCCGCAGCAGATCGGCCCGCTGCCTGGCCCGGTGGAAGGCCACAGTCAACGGCGCGCGCATATCGGTCATCATCGGAAAATCCAGCAGCTTGGCGATGTCCATTTCGTAGTCGAGCCAGCGTGCATCGGTCTTATCTTGCAGCGCAAGCAGATTCGTCATTTCGCGGCGGCGCAACGCCGTGTTCTCACGGGCGGTGTCCCGGTCACGGACCGCCGCCTGGGCCATCGCCACCCTGGTCTGCTGCTTGATGCGGTACCGCTCGAGCCTGCGCTGGGCGCGCCGCTCATTGGCCGCCGCGATCGCCCGCACACCTCCGCCCAGCATGCCGCCGAGCGGAAATATCAGCCACCAGAAGTGCAGCAGCGAGTCCACTCAACCCAGGTTAGCGAGCGCGCGGAGTCGGGCCGCGTCACCAGTTCTGGAAGCCACCCTCGGGTCCGAGCATGCGTTCGAGCCGGGTCCGGTTGATCTTGGCGAGTTCGTTGTGGACGACCTTGCGTTCGGTTTCCTCGTCGTTGTGCATGCGATCACTCATTGCCGACAGCACATCGGCGGCCGAGCAGCCGCCGACGCACATCACGAAACCGAAGCCGAACCGGTCGGCGTACCTGCGCGCGGAGTCGCTCAGGCGGTTCATGACTTCCGGGTCGTCGTCCCACACCGAGCACTGCTCGGCCTGCGACCGGGCGCTGCGCGGCCGCCGGCCGATGTGCGGATAGGCGTCGAGAATGCGGTCCACCAGCGGCTCCGGCAGGCCGAACAGCAGCGCATCGGCACGCCGGTAGAGGGCGTCGTGATCGGCGTACGGGCGGCCGTCGGCCAGGTCACCGGCCAGAATGACGCTGTAGCAGCACTCGTAGAGCGCGTGCACGGCTTTCTGCCTCGGCAGCGCGTTGAAGGCCTCGAGGCCGATCCCCTGATGCATCAACACACCGCAATGATCTGCGGCCCAGACCACGCACGCGTTACGCCGTGTTACGGCGGTGCAAATTCGTGGTGTGGTCCAGCTCACCAGCTGACGCGATCAGTGCCCGGCGGTCTTGAACCGCTCGAGCGAGCGCTCCACCTCGGCCTCGGCCTCGGCGCGGCCCACCCAGTCGGCGGCCTTGACGAACTTGCCCGGCTCGAGGTCCTTGTAGTGCACGAAGAAGTGCTTGATCGCGTCCAGCTCGAACTGCGACACATCGCCGATGTCCTGGATGTGGTCCCAGCGGGGGTCGCCGGCCGGCACGCACAGCACCTTGTCGTCGCCGCCGGCCTCGTCGACCATCTTGAACATCGCCACCGGGCGGGCCTCGACGATGCACCCCGGGAAACACCGACTCCGGCAGCAGCACCATCGCGTCCAGCGGGTCGCCGTCCTCGCCGAGGGTGTCCTCGATGAAGCCGTAGTCGGCCGGGTAGCCCATCGGGGTGTAGAGGTAGCGGTCCAGGCGCACCCGCCCGGTCTCGTGGTCGACCTCGTACTTGTTGCGCTGACCCTTGGGGATCTCGATGGTCACGTCAAATTCCACTGCAAGGCTCCTTCGACTGCTGCGGCCCGCAGGGGCCCGGTACGTCGGTCGTCGGGCAAACCCTAATAGGAGCGATACCCTGCAGTACATGCATCCCACCCGGTGGCGCCGGTCGACGCACTTCGCGATGGGGATCGGCGTGCTCGCCGTGGTGGCCGTCGTGGTTGCGGCGGCGGCGCTGCTGACGGGTGGCGCACCGCGGCGACAGCGACGCAGATCCCGGATCCGCCGCGTCGCCGTCGCCAAGCCCGGCGTGGTCCCCGTCGCCGACAGCGCCCCGGTGCCGACCGTCGCCGGGCTCGCCGCCGCGCTGGCTCCGCCGCTGGCCGATCCCGACCTCGGCGTGATCACCGGCCGCGTCACCGACGCCAACACCGGTGCCCAGCTGTGGCAGCAGGGCGCCGACGTGCCGATGCAGCCCGCGTCGACCAACAAGGTGCTCACCGCGGCCGCGGCGCTGCTGACCCTGGACCGCGACGAACGGGTCACCACCAAGGTGGTGGCCGCTGACCAGAGCGCGCAGCCGGGCGTGGTCGTGCTGGTCGGCGGCGGCGACCCGACGCTGTCGGCGGCGCCGCCCGGCCAGGACACCTGGTACCCGGGCGCGGCGCGCATCAGCGACCTGGCCGACCAGGTCCGGCGCAGCGGGGTGAAGGCCACCGCGGTGCAGGTCGACACGTCGCTGTTCACCGGACCGGACGATGGCGCCCGGCTGGGATCCCGGCCGACATCGAGGGCGGCGACATCGCCCCGATCGAGTCGGTGATGATCGACGGCGGGCGGACCCAGCCGACGACCGTCGACTCGAGGCGGTCCCTGACGCCCGCGCTGGACGCCGGGCGGGCACTGGCCGGCGCGCTCGGCGTCGATCCGGGCGCCGTGACGCATCGCCCCGGGTCCGGCGTCCGGCAAGGAACTGGCGTCGGTGCAGTCCGCGCCGCTGATCGAGCGGTTACGCCAGATGATGTCGGACTCCGACAACGTGATGGCCGAAAGCATCGCGCGCGAGGTGGCCGCCGAGATGCAGCGCCCGCTGAGCTTCGCCGGCGCCGTCGACGCGGTCACCAGCCGGCTCGCGTCCGCCGGCATCGACATGACGGGCGCTACGCTGGTGGACTCCAGCGGGCTGTCGGTGGACGACCGGCTGACCGCGACCACCCTCGACGACGTCGTCGGTGCAGGCGGCGGGACCGGACCAGCCGGAGCTGCGGCCGCTGCTGGACCTGCTGCCGATCGCCGGCGGCAGCGGCACCCTGTCCGACCGCTTCCTCGATCCGGACACCAGCCGCGGCGCGGCCGGCTGGCTGCGCGCCAAGACCGGATCGCTGACGGCCACCAACGCGCTGGCCGGTGTGGTGACCGACCAGGGCGGCCGGGTGCTGACCTTCGCGCTGATCTCCAACGGCGCGGGCCAGACCGGACGCACCGCGATCGACGCGTTGGCGGCCACGCTGCGTTCGTGCGGGTGCGGGCGTGAGCGCCGCTACCGAGTTGACGGTCGGTCGCGCGGTCGACTGGGGATTCGCCGCCACGGTCGGCTCCCGGCTGGCCCGGCCCGCCCCGCCGGCCACCGACTACACCCGCCGGCAGGTCATCGACGAACTTGCGGCGGCGTCCCGCTCGGCCGAGCCGCCGGTGCGCGAGGTGACCGGACTGCACACCGACGGGCCGATCCCCGACGCCCGCATCGTCGACCGGCCCGAGTGGATCCGGGCGGCGGCCGAGTCGATGCGGGTGATGACGGGCGGTACCGACGAGCGGGCACGACGGCGGGCCGGGCGTCTCACCGGCGCGGGTGGCCGGCGCGCAGACCGGCGCGGTGCTGGCGTTCGTGTCCTCGGGCATTCTCGGCCAGTACGACCCGTTCGGTGTCGACGGCGGCCGCCTGCTGCTGGTGTACCCGAACGTGGTCGCCGTCGAACGGCAACTGCGGGTGAAGCCCGCCGATTTCCGGCTCTGGGTGTGCCTGCACGAGGTGACCCACCGGGTGCAGTTCACCGCGAATCCGTGGCTGGCCGGATACATGTCGCGGGCGCTGGCGATGCTCACCCAGGACATCGGTGAGGACGTCGGCGCGGTCGTGGGCCGGCTGGCCGACTACGTCCGCAGTCGGCGCGACGGCTCGGATCCCGATCCGAACTCGGCGGCATCCTGGGCCTCCTGCGCGCCGTGCAGTCCGAGCCGCAGCGCCACGCGCTGGACCGGCTGCTGGTGCTGGGCACACTGCTGGAGGGCCACGCCGACCACGTGATGGACGCCGTCGGGCCCGCGGTGGTGCCGACGGTGGCCACCATCCGGCGCCGCTTCGACGGTCGGCGGCAACGCAAACAGCCGCCGCTGCAACGGCTGCTGCGCGCACTGCTGGGTATCGACGCCAAGATGGCGCAGTACACCCGCGGCAAGGCGTTCGTGGACCACGTCGTCGGCCGGGTCGGGATGGACCGGTTCAACGCGATCTGGACCGGTCCGGACACCCTGCCCCTGCCCGACGAGATCGACGACCCGCAGCGATGGATCGACCGGGTGCTCTGACGCAGCTGCGGGCTGTGCTGCGGGGATTCGCGACGGCGTATCTGCCCGAGCGCCGCCGCTGGTGTGTCGCGCTGTCGGGCGGACCCGACTCGCTGGCGCTGGCCGCCGCCGCCGCCACGGTGCTGCCGACCACGGCGCTGATCGTCGACCACGGTCTGCAGCCCGGATCGGCCGCGGTCGCCGAGACCGCGCGCACGCACGCGTTGGCACTGGGATGTGTTGCAGCACAGGTGCTTCCGGTCGAAGTCGGAACCGACGGCGGACCGGAGGCGGCGGCCCGGACGGCGCGCTACGCCGCGCTGCGGCAGGCCCGCGACGGCGCTCCGGTGCTGATCGGTCACACCCTCGACGATCAGGCCGAGACGGTGCTGCTGGGGCTGGGCCGCGGTTCGGGGCCCGTTCGATCGCCGGCATGAGGCCGTACGACCCGCCGTGGTGCCGGCCGCTGCTGGGGGTGCGCCGGTCGGTCACCGAGGCGGCCTGCGCCGAACTGGGCATCGACCCGTGGCGCGACCCGCACAACCGCGATCCCCGCTTCACCCGGGCCCGGCTGCGCGCCGAGGTGCTGCCGCTGCTCGAGGACGTGCTCGGCGGCGGGGTGGCCGAGGCGCTGGCCCGCACCGCGACCGCGCTGCGGGAGGACGGCGAGGTGCTCGACGGCATCGCCGCGCGGGCGCTGGCCGACGCGCAGGCCGGGGGCGCCGGACTATCCGTCGACGCGCTGACGCCGTTGCCGGCCGCCGTGCGGCGCCGGGTGATCCGGGGCTGGCTGCGTCCGGGGGTGCGCGCGGCTGACCGCCAAGCAGATCCCGGCGTGGACGCGCTGGTCACCTCGTGGCGCGGGCAGGGCGGCGTGGCGGTCGGCAGTGACCTGTCCGGTCAGCGCCTCGTCGCGGGCCGGCGCAACGGCGTTCTGACGCTGTCCCGCGAACCGGTCTGACGGCCCCGTTGGTCCTGCGGGCGTCGGCATGGCAATCTGAGCACGTGCCAGCCCACACACCCGAGCTGTACCCGGGCGACATCAAGTCGGTGTTGCTGTCGGAGGAGCAGATCCAGACCCGCACTCGCCGAGCTCGGCGCGCAGCTCGCCGAGGACTACCTCGACGTCGGCGGAGAGCAGGATCTGCTGCTGGTCACCGTGCTCAAGGGCGCGGTCATGTTCGTCACCGACCTGGCCCGCGCGATACCGCTGCCGACCCAGCTGGAGTTCATGGCCGTCAGCTCGTACGGGTCGTCGACATCGTCGTCGGGCGTGGTGCGGATCCTCAAGGACCTCGACCGCGACATCCACGACCGCGACGTGCTGATCGTCGAGGACATCGTCGACTCCGGGCTGACGCTGTCGTGGCTGCTGCGCAACCTGGCCACCCGGCACCCCGCTCGCTGCGGGTGTGCACGCTGCTGCGCAAGCCCGATGCGGTGCGGGCCGACGTCGACATCGCCTACGTCGGCTTCGACATCCCCAACGAGTTCGTCGTCGGCTACGGCCTGGACTACGCCGAGCGCTACCGCGACCTGCCTTACATCGGCACCCTGGAGCCGAAGGTCTACACGCACTGACGACCGCGAGGGGCGCCCATGACCCGAACCGCGCTGCGCATCTGCCCGCTGTGCGAGGCCACCTGCGGGCTGGAACTCACGGTCAGCGATGACGGAGCGGCCGCGTCACCGCCGCCCGCGGTGACCATGACGACGTGTTCAGCGCCGGGTTCGTCTGCCCCAAGGGCGCCAGCTTCGGCCAACTCGACGGCGACCCGGACCGGCTGACCCGACCGCTGGTGCGCCGCGACGGGCAACTGACCGAGGTCGGCTGGGAGGAGGCCTTCGCGGTGGTGGCCGAGCGGCTGGGCGCCGTGGTCGCCGAGCACGGCGGGCGGTCGGTGGGCGTGTACCTGGGCAACCCCAACGCGCACACCATGGCCGGCGCGCTGTACCCGCCGCTGGTGATCAGGGCCCTCGGCACCCGCAACGTGTTCACCGCGAGCACCCTGGACCAGATGCCCAAACAGGTGGCGCTGGGGCACATGTTCGGCAACCCGTTCGCGTTCACCGTGCCGGACCTGGACCGCACCGACCACCTGGTGGTGATCGGCGCCAATCCGATGGTGTCCAACGGCAGCCTGGCCACGGCCGCCGACTTCCCCGGCAAATTGCGCGCGCTGCGCAGGCGCGGCGGCCGGCTGACCGTCATCGACCCGGCCCGCACCCGCACCGCCGAACTCGCCGACCGGCATCTGGCGCCGCGTCCCGGCACCGACGCGGCCCTGCTGTTCGCCGTCGTGCACGTGCTGTTCGACGAGGGTCTGGTGGCCGAGGATCTCGGCGGGATCGCCGAGCACGTGGTCGGTGTGGAGGCCGTCCGCAACCTGGCCGACGAGTTCGCTCCCGAGGTGGTCGCCGCGCACTGCGGCGTTGCGGCCCAAGATATTCGGGAGCTGGCCCGCGAGATCGCCGCCGCTCCGTCGGCGGCGGTGTACGGGCGGATCGGCACCTCGACCGTCGAGTTCGGCACCCTGGGCAGCTGGCTGGTCGACGTCGTGAACGTCCTCACCGGCAACCTCGACCGGCCCGGCGGGGCGATGTTCCCGCTCGGCCCGACAGCACCCGCGCCCCGACCGGCCCGGCCGGGCCGCGGGTTCTCCACCGGCCGCTGGCACAGCCGGGTCTCCGGCTACCCGGAAGCCGCCTCGGAGTTCCCGACCGCCGCGCTGGCCGAGGAGATCGACACCCCCGGCGACGGTCAGATCCGGGCGCTGATCACCGTCGCGGGCAACCCGGTGCTGTCGGCGCCCGACGGTGACCGGTTGGCCCGGGCGCTCGACGGGGTCGAGTTCATGCTCAGCATCGACCCGTACCTCAACGAGACGACGCGCCACGCCGACGTCATCCTGCCCCCGCCGCCGCCGTCGCAGAGCGGGCATTTCGACTTCGCGTTGAACAACCTCGCGGTGCGCGCCAACGCCCGGTACTCGCCGCCGGTGCTGCCGCTGTCCGACGGACGGCCCGACGAGGCCGAGATCCTGGCCCGGATCGCGCTGATGCTCTACGGCCTGGGACCGGACGCCGACCCGGCGCTGGCCGACGCGCAGGTGATCGCGACGACGCTGACCAAGGAGACCGCGGACCCCGACTCACCGGTGGCCGGACGCAGTGTCGACGAGTTGACCGAAATGCTCACGGGGGAACGGGGATACGAGCGCCGGCTGGACATGATGCTGCGGCTCGGCCCGTACGGCGACGCGTTCGGCGCCCGGCCCGACGGTCTGACCCTGGAGACGCTCAAGGCCGCACCGCACGGCGTCGACCTCGGCCCGCTGCAGCCCCGGCTGCCCGGCGTGCTGCGCACCCCGTCGGGCAAGGTCGAGCTGGCCCCCGAGGCGCTGGTGGCCGATGCGGCCCGGCTGCGTGACCGCGTTGGCCGGGACGGGGACGCGGACGGGCTGGTGCTGATCGGCCGGCGCCATCTGCGCTCCAACAACAGCTGGATGCACAACGTGCCGGCGCTGGCCGGCGGCACCAACCGCTGCACGCTGCACATCCACCCCGAGGACGCCGCCCGGTTCGGTATCGACGGCGTCGCGGTGGTCAAGGGCGCCGGCGGCGAGGTCGTCGTCCCGGTCGAGGTGACCGACGGCATCCGGCCCGGCGTGGTCTCCCTCCCGCACGGCTGGGGGCACGGCCAGGACGGGACCCGGCTGGCGGTCGCGGCGACGCAGCCCGGCGTCAACGTCAACCAGCTCAACGACGGTTCGCTGCTGGACCCGCTGTCGGGCACCGCCGTGCTGAACGGCCTGCCGGTCACGGTGTCGGCGGGCTGCCACCGCCGGCGCGCCTGACGTCAGCCGAGTTCCCAGACGGCGGTCACCTCGAAGCTCACCGTCTGCTGGCCGGGCTCGATCGGAACGGCCCCTCGCGGCCTCGGCCATCGGCCCGCGCGGCATCGGCACCGGGACGGGCGGAATGGTGCCCGGGGCCTCCGAGATCGAGATGACCTTGCCGAGCTTGAGTCCGGACAGGTCGGCGTACTGCTGCGCGCGGTCCTCGGCGTCCTTGAACGCGCGGGTGCGGGCGTCCTTGACCAACTGCGAATCGTCGTTGATCGACAGGTTCACCGAGTTGATCCGGGTTGCGTTGCCGCCGGTGCTGGCGATCAACGCCAGCACCCGTGACGCGGAACTCAGGTCGCGGATCGTCACGTTGATGCGTTGCTGGCCTGGTAGCCGACGACGCGGTGCCGTCGGAGCCGTACTGGGACTGCAGGCTGACGTTGCTGGTGCCGATGTCCTTGCGGTCGAGGCCGGCGTTGACCAGCGCGTCGATCACGGCCTGCTGACGCTCATTGGTCTGGTTCATCGCCGTCGTGACATCGGACGCGATGAACGTGATCGCCGCGTTGGCGGTCAGGGTGTCCGGGGTGCCGTCGACCTTGCCGTTGCCGATGACGGTCACCTGGCGCGGTGTGCCCCCGGCCGCGCCGGCGGCGCGGAATTCGAGTCGCACGCGGCCAACGCGGCCACCACCAGAGCGGTCAGCAACACAATGGACACCCGCAGCAGAACTCTGGCCCTGGAGATGATCGGCATGCCTGGCACCCTATCCGTTGCGCTACGGCAGGACGAGGACCTTGCAGTGCTCGTCGGGCGCGGCCAGGCCGTCGACCGCCGCCCCCACGCCGTCGAGGACACCATTCGGCCCTCGCGTGGCGCTGGGGAACGTCGTCGCGGTGCATCAGTTGCCGCCCTCGCCTTCCTGCTCGTCCGTGTGTTCGGTGATGGCATTGACGATGGCCTGGCCGACCTGACCGAACAGTTGGTCGCGCATGCCTTTGGCCCAGTCGTGAGATTCACCGGGTGCGGTCAGTTGGCCTTTGAAATGGGGAATCACCTTGCGCGCGAACAGTTCATAGGAATGGTAGGTGGCTTCCGGGTCGGCCCAGTCGTGCCCGAGCAGCAGCAGGGTGCCGAATCCACCGGACTGGTCGAGCAGGCCGGAGATGTAGGCGATCGCGTCGCCGGGCGTGCCGATGCAGCAGTTGCCGCCCGCGGCATACTCCGCGACGAACTCACGCGCGGAACGGGTTTCGCCCTCGACGGTGTTGGACAGCGGCACGAAACCGGCCGCGCCGAAATAGTTCGCGAAATCCTGCAGACCGTACGTGCAGTCCTCGATGGCCTGCTCCCGCGTGTCGGCCAGATGCACGATGCCCAGCACCCGCCAGTTGCGGCGGTCGGGTTCGTCGCGGCCGGACTTGCGGGCCTGGTCGCTGACGATGCCCCAGGTGGTCTCCAGCGCCGCGAACCCACCAGGCACGGACATGGACAGTGAAAGCAGCGATGTGCCGAGTTTGCCGGCGAGTCGCGGCCCGGACGGGGAAACCATTGCTGCGGTGGATATCTCGGGATAAGGCCAGGTATAGGGACGAATATGCAGGGCGGCGTCGCGCAGCGTGAACCAGTCGGACTGCCGGTCCACCCGTTCGCCGGGTCCGGCCCGGAACAGCGCGAGGATCGCGTCGAGCGACTCCTGCATCATCCGGCGTTGGTCGACGGGCTCGATGCCCATCATGTAGGCGTCTGACGGTAGCGCGCCGGGCCCGGTGCCGAACATCACCCGGCCCCGGGTCAGGTGGTCCAGCAGCACCCAGCGGTCGGCGACCATCAGCGGGTGGTGGTACGGCAGCGACACGACGCCGGTGCCGAACCTCAGGTTCTTGGTGCGTTCCGCGGCGGCTGCGATGAACACCTCGGGGCAGGCGATCAGCTCGTAGCCGCCGGAGTGGTGCTCGCCGAACCAGACTTCGTCGAAGCCCAGCCGGTCCAGTGCCACGGTGCGCTCCAGGTCGTATTCCAGTGCGACCGTCGGTGATTGGTTCAGCGCGTGGAAGGGGGTTATGAAGACACCGAAGCGCAGGGGTTCGTTCACCAGGGCTCCAATCCTTGCAAGAACTCCAACAGAATGCGGTTGACATCGTCGGCACTGTCCTGTTGCAGCCAGTGGCCGGCGCCGTCGATGAATTCCTCGCGGTAGGGGCCGATGACCACCTCGCGCGCCCGGTCGGTACGGGTGAAGCTGAGCGTCGGGTCCAGCCGGCCGCCGATGAACAGCGCCGGCACCCCGATCGTGCGGGCGGTCACCTGTTCGGTGGTCGCCCAGTTGCGGTCGAGGTTGCGGTACCAGTTCAGCCCGCCGGTGAAGCCGGTCCGGCCGAACTCGGCGGCGTAGTGGTCGAGCTCCGCCTCGCTGATCCAGTGCGGCAAGGGGGCGTCGGCCGCGCCGGCGAACAACGCGCGCATGGTCGCGGCGGGGTCTGCTCCGAGCTCGGCATCGGCCACCCCCGGCTCCTGGAACCGCAGCATGTAGAAGTCCTCACCGAAGCGGCGGAACGCCTCCGTGGGAGCGACCCGCGGCCGCGGGATCGGGGGCACACTCAGACCGGCGACGGCGGCAACCCGATCCGGATGCAACTGCGCTGCGTTCCACACCACGGAGGCGCCCCAGTCGTGACCGATGAACACCGCCCGGGCGGCCCCGACATCGTCGAGCAGGCCGACGAGGTCGGCCGTCAGCGCATGGATGTCGTAGTCGGCGACCGCGTCCGGACACGACGAGCCGCCGTACCCGCGCTGGTCGGGGGCGACGACGTGGTAGCCCGCGTCGGCGAGCACCGGGATCTGGCGCCGCCACGAGTACGCGAGCTCCGGAAACCCGTGGGCCAGTAGCAGGACGGGGCTGCCGGATCGACCCGCCTCGGTAACCTGTAAACGAACGCCGTTGACAACGACTGACCGTTGGGCGGGCACGATCACACCAAAGCACGTTTATCGACGTGGGAACTGCCGATCGTTGGTCTCGCGGTAGCCTGAATACTTCACGCGCGCACTTGGAAGGACTTGGCCGGCAGAACCGCATTGCCTGCCGAAAAGATTGATGAACCGAAAAAACGTCATCCGTACGCTCACGGCGATCGCAGTCGTTCTGCTGCTCGGCTGGTCCTTCTTCTATTTCGGTGACGACACCCGCGGATACAAGCCCGTCGACACGTCGGTGGCGATGGCGCAGATCCACGGCGACAACGTCAAGAGCGCGCAGATCGACGATCGTGAACAGCAACTGCGCCTGGAACTCAAGACCGGCAACGCGGACACGTCGGACTCCGACCGCATCATCACCAAGTATCCGACCGGGTACGCGGTCAACCTGTTCGACGCCCTGCAGGCCAAGAACACCCAGGTCAACACCGTCGTCAATCAGGGCAGTGTCGTCGGTTCGCTGCTGATCTACATGCTGCCGCTGCTCCTGCTGGTCGGCCTGTTCGTGATGTTCTCCCGAATGCAGACCGGCGGCCGGATGGGCTTCGGCTTCGGCAAGTCGAAGGCCAAGCAGCTGGGCAAGGACATGCCCAAGACCACGTTCGCCGACGTGGCCGGCGTGGACGAGGCGGTCGAAGAGCTCTACGAGATCAAGGACTTCCTGCAGAACCCGTCGCGCTACCAGGCGCTGGGCGCCAAGATCCCCAAGGGCGTGCTGCTCTACGGCCCGCCCGGCACCGGTAAGACGCTGCTGGCGCGGGCCGTCGCCGGCGAGGCCGGCGTGCCCTTCTTCACCATCTCCGGCTCCGACTTCGTCGAGATGTTCGTCGGCGTCGGCGCCTCCCGAGTGCGCGACATGTTCGAGCAGGCCAAGCAGAACAGCCCCTGCATCATTTTCGTCGACGAGATCGACGCCGTCGGCCGCCAGCGCGGCGCCGGTATGGGCGGCGGCCACGACGAGCGCGAACAGACCCTCAACCAGCTGCTGGTCGAGATGGACGGGTTCGGCGACCGGCAGGGCGTCATCCTGATCGCGGCCACCAACCGGCCCGACATCCTCGACCCGGCACTG
The DNA here is from genome assembly GCA_963779655.1 of uncultured Actinomycetota bacterium. Lineage (GTDB taxonomy): Bacteria > Actinomycetota > Actinomycetes > Mycobacteriales > Mycobacteriaceae > Mycobacterium. Next base: position 273,694 of record CAVZZD010000009.1, read on the forward strand.
CTGCGGCCCGGCCGCTTCGACCGGCAGATCCCGGTTTCCAATCCCGACCTGGCCGGCCGGCGCGCGGTGCTGCGGGTGCACTCGCAGGGCAAACCGATCGCCGACGGCGCCGACCTGGACGGGCTGGCCAAGCGCACCGTGGGTATGACCGGTGCCGACCTGGCCAACGTCATCAACGAGGCCGCTCTGCTCACGGCCCGTGAGAACGGCACGGTCATCACCGGGGCCGCGCTCGAGGAAGCGGTCGACCGCGTGGTCGGTGGTCCGCGCCGGAAGAGCCGGATCATCAGCGAGCACGAGAAGAAGATCACCGCCTATCACGAGGGCGGTCACACCCTGGCTGCCTGGGCGATGCCCGACATCGAGCCCATCTACAAGGTGACGATCCTGGCGCGCGGCCGCACCGGCGGTCACGCCGTCGCGGTGCCCGAGGACGACAAGGGTCTGATGACCCGCTCGGAGATGATCGCGCGACTGGTGTTCGCGATGGGCGGGCGCGCTGCCGAGGAACTGGTGTTCCGCGAGCCGACGACCGGCGCGGTGTCCGACATCGAGCAGGCCACCAAGATCGCCCGCGCGATGGTCACCGAGTACGGCATGAGCGCCAAGCTCGGCGCGGTCCGCTACGGCACCGAACACGGCGACCCGTTCCTGGGCCGGACCATGGGCACCCAGGCCGACTACAGCCACGAGGTGGCGCAGATCATCGACGACGAGGTGCGCAAGCTGATCGAGGCGGCGCACACCGAGGCGTGGGAGATCCTCACCGAGTACCGCGACGTGCTCGACATCGCTGGCCGGTGAGCTGCTGGAGAAGGAGACCCTGCACCGCGCCGAGCTGAACGCCATCTTCGCCGACGTGCAGAAACGGCCCCGGATCACCGCGTTCGACGACTTCGGCGGACGGATCCCGTCGGACAAGCCGCCCATCAAGACACCCGGCGAGCTCGCCATCGAGCGCGGCGAGGAGTGGCCGAAACCGGTGCCGGAGCCCGCGTTCAAGACCGCCATCGCCGCGGCCGAGGCGGCCCGCGAGGCCAACGGTTCCAATGGCGCCAACGGTTCCAATGGCGCGAACGGATCCATCGGTGCCAACGGATCGAACGGCGCCACCCAGCCCAACTACGGCGCCCCGGCCGGCTGGCACGCTCCCGGCTGGCCGCCGCCGGATCAGCCGCAGGGCTACTGGTATCCGCCGCCGCCCCCGCCGCCGCAGGGCTGGCGGCCTCCCCAGAATCAACCGGGTCAGCGCCCTACCCGTATCAGCCGTACCCGCATCAGCCCTATTCGCCCGACGGGCAACCCGACGCCGGTCGGCCGCCGGGTGACCGTGAGGACTCGAACCGGCCCAACCCGCCGGCGCACGGCTGATACGAACGGAAGGGCCAGAATGGCTGCCGAAGATATCCGAGGCTCGATCCTACCCGCACGGGATGACACCCACGTCCGCGGTCTTCGACCAGGAACGCGCTGAGGCGGCCGTCCGCGAACTGCTGATCGCGGTCGGCGAGGACCCGGACCGGCACGGACTCATCGACACCCCGGCCCGGGTGGCCCGCGCCTACAAGGAGATCTTCGCCGGGCTGTACGTCAACCCCGACGACGTCCTGAACACCACCTTCGATGAGCAGCACGACGAACTCGTTCTGGTCAAAGAGATCCCGATGTACTCCACCTGCGAGCACCACCTGGTCTCGTTCCACGGCGTCGCCCACGTGGGTTACATCCCGGGGGAGGACGGCCGGGTGACGGGATTGTCGAAGATCGCGCGTGTGGTGGACCTCTACGCCAAGCGCCCCCAGGTGCAGGAGCGGCTCACCGGTCAGATCGCCGACGCGGTGATGCGCAAGCTCGATCCGCGCGGTGTCATCGTCGTCATCGAGGCCGAGCATCTGTGCATGGCCATGCGTGGGGTGCGCAAGCCGGGTGCGGTGACCACCACCTCCGCCGTGCGCGGACAGTTCAAGACCGACAAGGCATCTCGAGCCGAGGCGCTGGAACTCATCCTGCGTCGCAGGTGAGTCACATCCACACACAGGTCATGGGGGTCGTCAACGTCACCGACGACTCCTTCTCCGACGGGGGACGTTACCTCGATTGCGGCCTGGCCGTCGAGCACGGCCTGCGACTTGCCGCCGAAGGTGCCGCCGTCATCGACGTGGGCGGGGAGTCGACGCGCCCCGGCGCTGTCCGCATCGACTCCGCGGTCGAGCTGGATCGCGTCATACCGGTCATCAAAGAGCTTGCCGCCCAAGGCCTTACGGTGAGTATCGACACCATGCACGCCGATGTCGCGCGGGCGGCGCTGGAGCACGGCGCATCGATCGTCAACGACGTGTCGGGCGGCCGGGCCGACCCGGCGATGGCGGGCGTGGTGGCGGCCGCCGGCGTGCCGTGGGTGCTGATGCACTGGCGGTCGGTGTCCGCGGACGATCCCCACCGGGTGCCGCCGTACCGGGACGTCGTGACCGAGGTGCGCACCGAGTTGCTGGGCGCCGTGGACGCCGCGGTGGCCGCCGGCGTGGACCCGGCCAAGCTGGTGATCGATCCAGGTCTGGGTTTCGCCAAGACGGCACAACATAATTGGGCACTGCTGCACGCCCTGCCCGAATTCGTCGCGACCGGTCTGCCCGTGCTGATCGGTGCGTCCCGCAAGCGCTTCCTCGGCGCACTGCTGGCCGGCGACGACGGCGAGGTGCGGCCGCCCGACGGACGCGAGACCGCCACCGCGGTGATCTCCGCGCTGGCGGCCACGCACGGTGCGTGGGGCGTGCGGGTGCATGACGTCCGCGCATCGGTGGACGCGATCAAAGTCGTCGAGGCCTGGGGGGCGAGTGACTGATCGAATCGAATTGCGCGGCTTGACCGTTCGCGGCAATCACGGTGTGTTCGACCACGAGCGCCGCGACGGCCAGGACTTCATCGTCGACATCACGGTGTGGATCGACCTCGCCGCCGCGGCCGCCAGCGATCAACTGACGGACACCTACGACTACGGCGTGCTCGCGCAGCGCGCCGCGGCAATCGTCGGTGGCACCGCACGCAACCTGATCGAGACCGTCGCCGCCGAGATCGCCGAGGACGTGATGACCGACGAGCGGGTGCACGCCGTCGAGGTGGTGGTGCACAAACCGCAGGCGCCGATCCCGCTGGAGTTCAGCGATGTGGCGGTGGTGGCCCGACGGTCCCGTCGCGGCGGCCGGGGCGGTACGCCATGACGCGCGTCGTGCTGTCCATCGGTTCCAACCTCGGGGATCGGGTGTCCCGGCTGCAGTCGGTGGTCGACACCCTCGGCGACCGAGTGGGGGCGATCTCGCCGATCTATGAGACCGACCCGTGGGGCGGCGTGGATCAGGGCCCGTTCCTCAACGCCGTGGTGATCGCCGAGGACCCCGAACTCGACGCGCAAGGTTGGCTGCGGTTGGCTCAGGATCTCGAACGTTCCGCCGAGCGGGTGCGCGGCCAGAAGTGGGGACCCCGCACGCTCGACGTCGATCTGGTCCGGGTCCAGCGGCCCGAGGCCGCCGGGAATCTCGCCGAGGTGTTCTCCCGCGACGACGGGCTGACGCTGCCGCATCCGTTGACGCACCTGCGTGCGTTCGTCCTGATCCCGTGGTTGGCGGTCGAGCCCGACGCCGAACTGCCGGTGGCCGACGCGGTGTGGCCGGTCGCGCGGTTGCTGGCCGACCTCGATCCCGCCGACCGTGCGGGTGTCCGGCCGACCGACCTCGTCCTGCACTCATGACGCCGACCCGCAAGCGCGACCTGGCCACCATCGTCGTGTGGCCGCGCTTGTCGGCTACGTCCTGGTGCTGTCGCTGTACCGGTGGTTTCCCCCGCTGACGGTGTGGACGGGACTGTCGCTGGCCGCCGTCGCGGTGGCCGAGGCCATCTGGGGCGGCTATGTGCGGGCGAAGATCAACGCCGGCGAGATCGGTGCCGGCGGTGGGCGGCTGCACCCGATCGCGGTGGCGCGCAGTGTCGTCATCGCGCAGGCCTCGGCCTGGGTGGGGGCGCTGGTGCTCGGCTGGTGGGTCGGCGTGCTCGCCTATCTGTTGCCCCGCCGCGGTGAGTTGCGTGTCGCCTCCGCGGACAGCGCCGGAGCCGCGGTGGCGGCCGCCTGCGCGCTGGCGCTCGTCGTCGCCGCGTTGTGGCTGCAGCATTGCTGCAAGTCCCCGCAGGACCCGTCCGACAACCCCGATGCGACCCCCGAATAGTGACCGCCGGTCCGCCGCCGTGAACAACACGCGGAATCGCCGAGTAGCGCGACACGCGCAGCGACCTCGCGCGGGTACAGTCAGCCCATGACCGTTCTGTCCCGCGGCGACCGGGTTCGGCGCAGCGGCCGCAGGCCGGGATGGCTGCTCTTGACAGTGTTGCTGGTGCTCGCCATTGCGGCCAGTTCAGCACTTGTCTTCACCAACCGGGTGGAGCTGCTGAAGCTCGCGGTCATCCTGTCGCTGTGGGCGGCGGTGGTCGGTGCGTTCGTCTCGGCGATCTACCGCAGGCAGAGCGACGCCGATCAGGCCAAGGTGCGGGATCTCAAGATGGTCTACGACCTTCAACTGGACCGTGAGATCTCCGCGCGACGCGAGTACGAACTGAACGTCGAGACGCATCTGCGCCGGGAACTGGCCGGCGAGCTACGCGCCCAGTCCTCCGACGAGGTCGCTGCGCTGCGGGCCGAACTGGCTGCGCTGCGAACGAATCTGGAGATTCTCTTCGACACCGACCTTGCGCACCGACCCGCGATCGAGACGGATCGCAGGTTCGCGGAATGGGCCGGCGACGCGGCCCCGCCCCGGCCGGACCGGGTCGCCAGCAGCCGCGTCACGGTCGTTCGCCACGACGACGACGCGCGCACCGCCGAGAGCCCCATCATCGACGTGCCGGAAGAGCCGCTGATGTCCACGCCGCCGGCCCCGCAGCCGGTCAGACCCGAGGCTGCGGAGGCGACCGGGAACAACTGGTACCGCGGCTCCCATCGCCGGCCATCGGAAGCCGAGGAGACCCGCTACATTCCGCCGGTCACCGCCGAGACCCCACCCCCACTCGCCGCCACCTGCGCCGCCACCCCCCTCGCACCTGAGCCACCTCGCAGGATCCGCGCCAGCGGCGACGTCTGGTCTCCGCCGCCGCCGGCTCAGTGGATGCCGCCTCCGCCGCCCTCGGTCGGTGACCCCGCCGCCGATGTTCACCCCGCAGAACGGTCAGGCGAGTGGTTCGGCGCCGGAAGCCGAGCGACGGGGCCGGCACTCCTCGGCCGGCGCGAGCTCCGCTGTGCGTCCCGCCTGTCACCGAAGTGCCGCCGCCCCCGCCGACCACGGCCGATCCTGCCCCGCGTCACCGCGGCGCCGACGAGGAGGCCGCCACCGGCGGCCAGTCGGTCGCGGATCTGCTGGCACGGTTGCAGCACAGCGGTTCATCCGAGGGCGGCCGGCGCCGGCGCCGCGAGGACTGAGCTACCCTTTCCGTACCGTTTGAAGCCCGACCGGTACCCGCTGCGGCAGGACCGGATCGATAAACACGAGGAACTTGCGAGGGTCGTCTGCGATGGTGCAGTCGGATCATGTTGATGGATTGCGGTGCGTCCGGCCCGGCTCAAGGTGGGCATCATCTCCGCCGGCCGGGTGGGCACCGCGCTCGGCGTCGCGCTGGAGCGCGCCGACCACGTCGTGGTCGCCTGCAGCGCGGTGTCGGCCGCGTCGCGGCGGCGCGCCGCGCAGCGGCTACCGGACACCCTGATTCGCCCGATCGACGAGGTGGCCGCAAACGCCGAACTGCTGATCCTGGCGGTGCCCGACGCCGAACTGGCGTCCCTGGTCTCCGGTCTGGCGGCGACGGGGGCGGTCAAGCCGGGCACCATCGTCGCCCATACGTCGGGCGCCAACGGCATCGGCATCCTCGCGCCGCTGGCCGACCTCGGCTGCGTACCGCTGGCGATCCATCCGGCCATGACGTTCACCGGCGCCGACGAGGACATCGCCCGGCTGGCCGACACCTGCTTCGGCATCACCGCCGCCGACGAGATCGGCTACGCGATTGCGCAGTCGCTGGTGCTCGAGATCGGCGGCGAACCGTTCCGGGTCCGCGAGGACGCCCGGACGCTCTACCACGCCGCGCTCGCGCACGCCTCCAACCACGTCGTCACCGTCGTCGCCGACGCGCTCGAAGCGCTGCGCGCGGCGCTGTGGGGCGCCGAACTGCTGGGCCAGGAGACGGTCGGCGACGCGCCGGGCGGGATCGCCGAACGGGTGATCGCGCCGCTGGCCCGCGCGGCACTGGAGAACACGCTGCAACGCGGGCAGGCCGCGCTGACCGGACCCGTCGCCCGGGGTGACGCCCCGGCGGTGGCCCGGCATCTCGCCGCGCTCGCCGAGGTCAACCCGGAACTCGCCGAGGCGTACCGGGCCGCCGCACTGCGCACCGCGCAGCGCGCACACGCCCCCAGGGAGGTATTCGAGGTGCTGGACCGATGAGTGCCAGATCACCGAAATTCGTTGCGGGGCAACTGAACACCTATACCGCGCCCGCCGATGTCTCCGACGTCACCCGCGCGCTGCGGCTGACCGGCCGGCGCGTGATGCTGGTGCCGACGATGGGGGCGCTGCACGAGGGACACCTGACCCTGGTGCGGACGGCCAAGCGGGTGCCCGGATCCGTGGTGGTGGTGTCGATCTTCGTCAACCCGTTGCAGTTCGGCCCGAACGAGGATCTGGACGCCTACCCGCGCACGCTGGAGGCCGATGCCGAACTGCTGCGTGCCGAGGGCGTGGAGATCGTCTTCGCACCGACCGCGGCCGCGATGTACCCCGACGGTCCGCGGACCTCGGTTCACCCCGGCCCGCTGGGCGCGGATCTTGAAGGGGCGTCGCGGCCGACGCATTTCGCGGGCATGCTCACCGTGGTGCTCAAGCTGCTGCAGATCGTCCGGCCGGACCGGGCGTTCTTCGGTGAGAAGGACTATCAGCAGCTGATCCTGGTCCGTCAGATGGTCGCCGACCTCAACGTGGACGTGCGGATCGTCGGGGTGCCCATCGTGCGGGAGGACGACGGGCTGGCGATGTCGTCACGCAACCGCTACCTCGACGCCGATCAGCGCGAGCAGGCCGGTGCGCTGTCGGCGGCGCTGCTGGCCGCCCGGTACGCGCGCGGGCACGGGCGTCGCCGCGGCCCTCGACGCGGCGCGCGCGGTACTCGAAGAGGTGCCCGGGATCGAGGTCGACTACCTCGAAGTGCGCGGGCCGGGTCTGGAGCCCGCCCCGGTACAGGGACCCGGGCGGGTCCTCATCGCGGCGCGGGTGGGCGCCACCAGGCTGCTGGACAACATCGCCGTCGATCTGGGGCCGGCCGCCTCGGCCGGCGGCGCCTACGTCGGGTCCGATGACCATCACGAATTGCCGTGGAGGAACTGATGTCACGAACCATGCTGACGTCGAAGATCCACGATCCGGACGCCCCGCGGGGTCCGCGCTAGTGCTGCTCGCCATCGACGTCCGCAACACCCACACCGTCGTGGGTCTGCTTTCGGGTGCCGGAGATCATGCAAAGGTAATGCAGCACTGGCGAATTCGGACCGAACCCGAAGTGACCGCCGACGAGCTGGCGCTGACCATCGACGGGCTGATCGGCGACGATTCCGAGCGTCTGACGGGTGCGGTCGGGCTGGCCACCGTTCCTTCGGTTCTGCACGAGGTCCGGGTGATGCTCGACCAGTACTGGCCGTCGATACCGCATGTGCTGATCGAACCCGGTGTGCGAACCGGCATTCCGCTGCTCGTGGACAACCCCAAGGAGGTTGGCGCCGACCGGATCGTCAACTGCCTGTCGGCATTTCACAAGTTCGGCTCGGCGGCGATCGTGGTGGACTTCGGATCGTCGATAGTGGTGGACGTGGTGTCGGCCAAGGGCGAGTTCCTCGGCGGGGCGATCGCGCCCGGCGTCCAGGTGGCCTCCGATGCGGCCGCCGCGCGGTCGGCCGCGCTACGGCGGGTGGAGTTGACCAGGCCGCGGTCGGTCATCGGCAAGAACACCGTGGAATGCATGCAGGCCGGTGCGGTGTTCGGGTTCGCAGGTCTGGTCGACGGGCTGATCCGGCGCATCCGCGCGGACGTCGACGGTTTCGGTGGCGACGATGTGGTGGTGGTCGCCACCGGACACACCGCCCCTCTGCTGCTGCCCGATCTGCAGACGCCGGCGCGGTTCGACCGGCACCTGACGCTGGACGGGCTGCGGTTGGTCTACGAACGCAACCGCGACCCCCACCGCGGCAAGCGCTGAGGTGAACAACCGCCCAAACGTACGTCTGGGCGGATTCTTTCGAGAAGATCGCGCCGGTTCGTCGATCTCGGCGCCGATCAGAAGAACGTGCGGATCAACTCGATGACCCGGTTGTCGGCGTCGAGCACCGGGATCATCTGCCACTTGTCGAACACCGTGCACGGATGTGAGATGCCGAACTCGACCCAGTCGCCGATTTCAAGGCGCGCCGTCGGTCCGGGCCTCAGAAAAGCGTGCTGGTCGTTGAGCTTGGTCACGGTGCTGTCGGGGAAGCCGCGCGGAATGGGCAGATCCTGGTCGAACGCCACGTCCCGACGGCCCATCGTCAGCAACGCCAGGCCGGGTTCGGGTATCGAACACACCTGGGCCCACACGCTCAACGCGGGTGTGAAGGCCAGCGGCGACGTGCGCTGGTAGAGCCCGTCGTCGTGGGTCAGGTAGCACCCGCTGCGGAGCACGGTGCGAACCGCGAGGCCGTCGGGCCACCCGGTCAGGATCTCGGCGACCAGGTCGAAGTGTGTGCTGCCGCCCGCGGTGACCACGATGTCGTCGGTCTCGAAGTCGTCGGCGAGCCGCAGCACCGCCGACCGCATCGTCGACAGGAAGGCCCGGATCGGGGTCCGGCCCGCCGGTGAGACATCGTGGCCCAGCGCCCCTTCGTACCCGGAGACGCCGGCCAGGCGCAGGTGCGGCGAGGCCACAACGGCCCGTGCGACCGTGTCGACGTCGGCCCCGGACCGGCAGCCGGTGCGCCCGCCGGTCACGCCGACCTCGACGCACACATCCAGCGGACGTCGGAGCCCGGCAGCGGTCAGCGCGCCGGTCATCAGGTCGACCCCGCGCACCGAGTCGACCCAGCAGAGCATGTCGAAGTCCGGGTCATCATTCAATTCCGAAGCGAGCCAATGTAATCCGGCGGGATCCACGAGTTCGTTGGCCAGGATGAGGGCACTCGCCCCGAATGCGCGGTACGTCCGCGCCTGGCTGATGGTGGCCACCGTGATGGCGCAGGCCCCGGCGGTGAGCTGCCGGGCGGCCAACTGTGGCGACATGTGCGTCTTGCCGTGCGGGGCCAACTGCACGCCGTGCTGGGCACACCACCGCGCCATGGTGGCCAGGTTGTGCGTGAGGGCGTCGTCCCGCAACACGCACACCGGCCCGAGCGCGCCCGCCGGGAACAGCTCCGGAGCTCCCGCGCAGATCTGCTCGGGAGTCTGGCCCGTCCACCCCGGCGGCAGGCCCTTGTAGCGCCAGTCCACGGGTTCACGGGCAAGTCTCGCCAGCATCGCCGTGTCGAGCGTCGCAGTCACCGATTCAATTTATGCGCGCACTCTCATTTAGGCTGGCACGACGTGAGTGAGGCTGATCTTCCCGAACAGTTCCGGATCCGGCAGGCGAAAAGAGAACGCCTGCTGGCCGAGGGGCGCGATCCCTACCCGGTTTCGGTGCAGCGCACCCACACACTGGCTGAGATCCGCGCCGCCTACCCCGAACTGGCCCCCGACACCGGGAGCGGTGAGATCGTCGGCGTCGCGGGGCGCGTGGTGTTCTCCCGTAACTCGGGAAAGCTGTGCTTCGCGACACTGCAGGACGGCGACGGCACCCAGTTGCAGGTGATGATCAGCCTCGCAGGTGTGGGCGAAGAGGCCCTGGAGGCGTGGAAGGCCGACGTCGACCTCGGCGACATCGTCTTCGTGCACGGCGAAGTGATCAGTTCCCGGCGCGGTGAACTGTCGGTGATGGGCGATTCGTGGCAGATGGCGGCCAAGGCGCTGCGGCCACTGCCCGTCGCGCACAAGGAGATGAACGAGGAGACCCGGGTGCGGCAGCGCTACGTGGACCTCATCGTTCGTCCGGCGGCCCGCGACACCGCCCGCACCCGCATCGCGGTCGTCCGCGCGGTGCGTTCGTCGCTGGAACGGCGGGGCTTTCTCGAAGTGGAGACGCCGATGCTGCAGACGCTTGCCGGCGGGGCGGCGGCGCGTCCCTTTGTGACCCACTCAAACGCACTCGACGCCGACCTCTACCTGCGTATCGCACCGGAACTGTTCCTCAAACGATGTGTTGTCGGCGGCTTCGACAAGGTCTTCGAGCTGAATCGCAACTTCCGAAACGAAGGTGCGGATTCCACACATTCTCCGGAATTCTCGATGCTCGAGACTTACCAGGCTTACGGCGACTATGACGATTCAGCGCGTGTAACGCGCGAGCTTATTCAGGAGGTCGCCGACGAAGCGATCGGTACCCGACAAGTGCCACTGCCCGACGGCACCGTCTACGACCTGGACGGAGAATGGGCTTCTTTGCAAATGTATCCGTCGTTGTCGGAAGCGCTGTCCGAAGAGATCACCCCGGAAACGCCGGCCGATCACCTGTGGGCGATTGCCGATCGTTTGGGCCTCGAGATACCGCGCGACCGCGGTTACGGGCACGGAAAACTCGTCGAGGAACTCTGGGAGCACGCCGTCGGCGACTCACTGTACGCGCCGGTGTTCGTCAAGGATTTCCCTGTTGAGACAACGCCTTTGACGCGACAGCACCGCAGCATCCCCGGCGTGACCGAGAAATGGGACCTCTACGTCCGCGGATTCGAACTGGCGACCGGATATTCCGAACTCATCGACCCCGTCGTGCAGCGTGAGCGGTTTGTCGAGCAGGCAAGGGCGGCCGCGGCCGGCGACGACGAGGCGATGAAGCTCGACGAGGATTTTCTGGCGGCGATGGAGTATGCGATGCCGCCGACCACCGGAACGGGAATGGGTATCGACCGCTTGTTGATGGCTCTGACGGGGTTGTCAATTAGGGAGACGGTTTTGTTCCCGATTGTGCGTAGACACGGCAACTGAACTGCCGGAACGGTAGCGATGTTGAACGCGGTAGTCCGATATGGCACATTGGATACCGGCAAGTAGGATTGTCAATCAGACGATTCTGATCACGTCTCGAGGTTTGCCTCGTGGGCGCGTCCCGAGGTGGAAGGGCCAGAACTCAAATGGCGAAGAAAGTTACCGTCACATTGGTCGATGATTTCGACGGTGAGGGTGCCGCCGACGAAACCGTGGAATTCGGGCTCGATGGCGTTACCTATGAGATCGACCTTTCCGCAAAGAATGCGAAGGCGCTGCGCGCGGACCTCAAGAAATGGCTTGAAGCCGGCCGCCGGGTGGGCGGGCGCCGCCGCGGTCGTTCCGCCGGTTCGGGTCGTGGCCGCGCCGCCATCGACCGTGAGCAGAGCGCCGCGATCCGCGACTGGGCCCGCCGCAACGGCCACAACGTGTCGACCCGCGGCCGGATCCCCGCCGACGTCATCGACGCCTTCCACGCCGCCACCTGACGCTGTTGGCCGAATTCGTTCGCTAGCGGCGAACTGCGGCCAAATACGGGAAACGATTACGCATTTCCCGTCGTTGCTCACTTGAATCCACTGCGGGCGGGGCACCAAGGTAAGGCACCCCGGCCCCCCGCCCACTAGAGTGGGGGTCAAGGCGCTGTGCACTCCGTTCCAAGCAGGGAACGTGCAGACGTGCCCGATCAAGGAGAGCAGGTAACCACGGATGTTCGAACGATTTACCGACCGTGCGCGTCGGGTCGTCGTCCTGGCTCAAGAAGAAGCCCGGATGCTCAACCACAACTACATCGGCACCGAGCACATCCTGCTGGGACTCATTCACGAGGGTGAGGGCGTCGCCGCCAAGTCGCTCGAATCGCTCGGCATCTCGCTGGAGGGCGTGCGCAGTCAGGTCGAGGAGATCATCGGTCAGGGTCAGCAGGCCCCGTCCGGGCACATCCCGTTCACGCCGCGCGCCAAGAAGGTGCTCGAGCTGAGCCTGCGCGAGGCGCTGCAGCTCGGCCACAACTACATCGGCACCGAGCACATCCTGCTCGGCCTCATCCGCGAGGGTGAGGGCGTGGCCGCCCAGGTGCTCGTGAAGCTGGGCGCCGAGCTCACCCGCGTGCGCCAGCAGGTCATCCAGCTGCTGAGTGGCTACCAGGGCAAGGAAACCGCCGAAGCCGGCACCGGAGGCCGCGGTGGCGAGGCGGGCAACCCGTCGACGTCGCTGGTGCTCGACCAGTTCGGCCGCAACCTGACCGCCGCCGCCATGGAGGGCAAGCTCGACCCGGTCATCGGCCGCGAGAAGGAAATCGAGCGGGTCATGCAGGTGCTGAGCCGCCGCACCAAGAACAACCCGGTGCTGATCGGTGAGCCCGGTGTGGGCAAGACCGCCGTCGTCGAGGGCCTGGCGCAGGCCATCGTGCACGGCGAGGTCCCCGAGACGCTCAAGGACAAGCAGCTCTACACCCTCGACCTCGGATCGCTGGTGGCCGGCAGCCGCTACCGCGGTGATTTCGAGGAGCGCCTGAAGAAGGTGCTCAAGGAGATCAACACCCGCGGCGACATCATCCTGTTCATCGACGAGCTGCACACGCTCGTCGGCGCGGGTGCCGCCGAGGGCGCGATCGACGCCGCGTCGATCCTCAAGCCCAAGCTGGCCCGCGGTGAACTGCAGACGATCGGCGCCACCACCCTCGACGAGTACCGCAAGTACATCGAGAAGGACGCCGCCCTGGAGCGCCGGTTCCAGCCGGTGCAGGTCGGCGAACCGACGGTCGAGCACACCGTGGAGATCCTCAAGGGCCTGCGGGACCGCTACGAGGCGCACCACCGGGTGTCCATCACCGACGGTGCGATCGTGGCTGCGGCCACCCTGGCCGACCGTTACATCAACGACCGGTTCCTGCCGGACAAGGCCATCGACCTGATCGACGAGGCCGGCGCCCGGATGCGGATTCGCCGGATGACCGCTCCGCCAGATCTGCGCGAGTTCGACGAGAAGATCGCCGACGCCCGCCGGGAGAAGGAGTCCGCGATCGACGCGCAGGACTTCGAGAAGGCGGCGAATCTGCGTGATCGCGAGAAGACGCTGGTCGCTCAGCGCGCCGAGCGCGAGAAGCAGTGGCGCTCAGGTGATCTGGATGTCGTCGCCGAGGTGGACGACAACGAGATCGCCGAGGTGCTGGGCAACTGGACCGGTATCCCGGTGTTCAAGCTGACCGAGGAGGAGACCACTCGGCTGCTGCGCATGGAGGACGAGATCCACAAGCGGATCATCGGCCAGGAGGATGCCGTCAAGGCCGTCTCCAAGGCCATCCGGCGTACCCGCGCCGGCCTCAAGGATCCGAAGCGGCCGTCGGGCTCGTTCATCTTCGCCGGCCCGTCCGGCGTCGGGAAGACCGAGCTGTCCAAGGCACTGGCCAACTTCCTGTTCGGCGACGACGACGCGCTCATCCAGATCGACATGGGTGAGTTCCACGACCGCTTCACCGCGTCGCGGCTGTTCGGTGCCCCTCCCGGCTATGTCGGCTACGAGGAGGGTGGCCAGCTCACCGAGAAGGTGCGTCGTAAGCCGTTCTCCGTCGTTCTTTTCGATGAGATCGAGAAGGCCCACCAGGAGATCTACAACACCCTGTTGCAGGTCCTCGAGGACGGTCGCCTGACCGACGGTCAGGGTCGCACGGTCGACTTCAAGAACACCGTGCTGATCTTCACCTCCAACCTGGGCACCTCCGACATCTCCAAGGCGGTCGGGCTGGGCTTCACGCAGGGCGGTGGCGACAACAACTACGAGCGGATGAAGCAGAAGGTCAACGACGAGCTGAAGAAGCACTTCCGCCCGGAGTTCCTCAACCGCATCGACGACATCATCGTCTTCCACCAGCTGACTCAGGACGAGATCATCCGGATGGTCGACCTGATGATCGGCCGGGTCGGCAAGCAGCTCAAGGCCAAGGACATGAGCATGGAGCTCTCCGACAAGGCCAAGTCACTGCTGGCCAAGCGCGGCTTCGACCCGGTGCTGGGCGCCCGCCCGCTGCGCCGGACCATCCAACGCGAGATCGAGGACGCCCTGTCGGAGAAGATCCTCTTCGACGAGGTCGGTCCGGGTCAGGTCGTCACCGTCGACGTCGAGAACTGGGACGGCGAGGGTGCCGGCGAGGACGCACGGTTCACCTTCACGGGCTCGCCCAAGTCGACCACGACGGACGGACCGGATCTGGCCACGGCCACGACCGGGACAGCCGCCGAGTAGACGCGACAGCCTGACGAAAAAGGCGGTTACCCTCACCGGGTAGCCGCCTTTTTCGTAGCTTAGGATGCACGAGTAATCGACGGGCCGAGGAATCTGGTGAGAGTCCAGAACGGTTGCGCCACTGTCCACAGTCAGACCCGAGACCCGTCACCCGCCTGAACCGGGACGCATGCATCCCCGAAAGGAACCCGTATGACCACTCCAGAGACCCACAGGACCAGGGTCCCCGCGATCGATCTGTCGGCCACCAAGGCTGTGGTGTGGCTGACCGCGTCGGCGTTCCTCGCCCTGCTGGTGCTGTACTTCGTCGGTATGGACCAGGGCGCGACGTCGGTGTTCGGAAACAACACTTATGTGCACGAATTCGTGCACGACGCCCGTCACCTCCTCGGATTTCCCTGCCACTGACGCGCGGGGAAACGCCGGGAAATGGAAAAGCAGATCATCGGGCGCGGCATTCTGGCCGGCGCCCTGGCCGGACTTTTGGCATTCGTCTTCGCGAAGATCTTCGTCGAACCGGTGATCGGCCGGGCGATCGACTTCGAGGACGGCGTCGGTGCGGCGCACGAGGCCATGGCACATTCCCACGGCGGCGGCGGCCACGAGCACGGCGTCGAGGCCTTCACCCGGGGCGTGCAGTCCAACATCGGGATGGGTCTGGGCGTGCTGGCCTTCAGCGCCGCGATGGGCGCCTTGCTGGCCGTCGTCTTCTGCGTGGTCTACGGCCGAACCAGCCTGTCAGCCCGCGCGCTTGCCGTCCTGACCGCCGGCGGGCATGCTGGTCTCGTTGTGGATCGTTCCGGCGCTGAAGTACCCGCCCAATCCGCCTGCCGTCAGCCTCGACGAGACGATCAAGCAGCGGACGTTGCTCTACCTGCTGATGGTGGTGCTGTCGGCCGCCCTGTTCATCGCGGCGGTCTACCTGGGTCGGCGGCTGGTACCCAGGCTCGGCGCCTGGAACGCAACGCTGGCCGCGGGCGGCGCCTACCTCGTGGCGGTGGCCGTGGTGATGCTGATACTGCCCGCCATCGACGAGACACCCGGGCCGCTGCGCGACGACGCGGGCAACATCATCTTCGGCGGCTTCCCCGCCGACGATCTGTATGAGTTCCGGCTCTTCTCGCTGGGTACGCAGGTCGTGATGTGGACCACCATCGGGTTGGTGTTCGGCGCGCTGGTATCGAGGCTGATGGATGCCAAACAGCGGGAGTCTCTACCTGCGTGAGTGAAATCGTCCGGCTGACACTGCTGTCGCACGCAATGACCGACGCGATGTCAGCCGGGCGATTCCCCATCGACGAACCACTCAACGAACTGGGTCACCGGCAGGCATGCGCCGCGAGCGATCTGGGGCCGATGGACCGCGCGTTCTGCGGTTCGGAGAAGCGCACCCGCCAGACCGCCGAGTTGCTCGGATTGGCGGCCGAAACCGACTCGCGGCTGGCGGATCTGGACTGCGGGCGCTGGCGTGGTGATGCGCTCGATGGCGTCGAGCCCGCCGAACTCGCGGTCTGGTTGACAGACCCGCAGCGGGCCCCACACGGCGGCGAATCGGTTGTCGACTCTGATGACCCGGGTGCGGGGCTGGCTCGAGGCGATGTCGACCACTCCGTCACGCATTGCCGTGGTGACCCATCCGGCGGTGGTGCGGGCGGCCGTCCTGCTGGTCCTCGACGCACCGCCGAAGTCGTTCTGGCGCATCGATATTGCGCCGTTGAGCCGGACCGTGCTGCACTATCGCGGCCACGCCTGGACGCTGCGTTCGGGCGTGGTCTGACTGCCCGTTTAGCGCTGGCCGACGGGTATCAGCGCGAACATCTGCTTGATGATCATCATCAGCCAGCCACCCGTGGTGGTGCCGTGGAACCGCGGCCAGTTCGTCTGCAGGCTGACCACCCACGGCTGCCCGGTGCGGTCCACCGCGTACCAGCTGAACGTCAACTCGCCCGGCAGGTTGCCGGCCTTGGCGCCGATGTAGGGCCACTCGGCCGGATCGAGATCGATGCCCGGGATGGCGGACATGATGTCCTTGACCGGCGCCGCGGCCCCCGTCGCGCCGTTCTGCAGCGCCGCGTGCACGCGGCAGATGTCCTCGGCGCTGCCGTACCACTCGGCTCCGTACGCCGAGGCCGGTGAGTGCGTGCGCGTCGGGTCTGGTTCGTAGTGCCGGGCACTGACTTCCTGCAGTAGCTGCGCCCGGCCATGCGGGTCGGCGTTCTTCCACTGTTCGCGAAGATCCGGTTCGCCCCACCCGATCGAGAACAGTTCGTGCATCGTCGGGAACGGCGTCATGCTGGCCGGGTCGTGATGGCCGGCGTCGGCCAGCGCCCGTTCGACCGCCTGGGTGCCGACCCGGTTGATGAGCAGGTCGGTGGCCATGTTGTCGCTGTTGGCGATCATCTTGCCGGCCGCCGTCCGCACGGAGATCCGGCTGCCCGCCGGCATCGTGGTCGAACGCGGACGACCCGACCGTCTTGCCTTCGTCGGTGATGGTCAGCTGATCGTCCCACGACACCGTTCCGGCCTTGACGGCTTCGGCGACCGCATAGAGCACGTACAACTTGAAAATCGATGCGAGCGGCAGAGATTCGGCGGTGTTGGAGCCGGCCAACTGCTCGCAGCGGCCATTGACGATTTTGGAGACACGGTAGGAGTAGCGTGCCCCGGACTTCGACAGCGCGGCGTCGACGTCGGCCCAGCTCCGGACCGGCGGGGTCTGGGTGTTCACGACGAACTTGTCCACCAGGGTGTCGTCGTCGGTGTGCAGTTCGATGTCCTGCCGGGCCCC
This sequence comes from uncultured Actinomycetota bacterium, assembly GCA_963779655.1. Taxonomy (GTDB): domain Bacteria; phylum Actinomycetota; class Actinomycetes; order Mycobacteriales; family Mycobacteriaceae; genus Mycobacterium. The sequence goes on from CAVZZD010000009.1 coordinate 290,851, forward strand.
GTACGACGTCACCAGGTGCAGCTTCGCCGAACCCGCGCCGATATCGACACCGGCGACGGTGTACGGCCGCTCCCACCACATGCCGTCCATGACCGTGCCGATGTAGTCGACCTGGTCTGGTGCGGCCAGCGTCTTGATCCCGATCGGGACCGATGGGCCAGTCGGAGTTCAGCATGTCCATGACCTGCTTGGCCCGCACGCCCTGCGGGGTGTTGATGCTGATCCGGACTCCCGAGTCGCCGGCGTTCGCGGGCGGCGTCGAGGTCTGCGCGCAACCGTCGGCCAGCGTCGGTGACCAGGATGGCGCTGCAGATCAGCGCCATCGCCCGGCTAAGCCTGCGCGTTTGACCCGGCAACGTCCAGCACAACCTCGAACTCGAGTAGAGATGCCCCTGTGGCGACCGGATTGGTCTGCTGCCCCTTATGCGCCTCGATGGCCGGGCCGCTTGCCCAGGCCTGGAATGCCTCGTCGGATTCCCACTGGGTGACCACGAAGTAGCGCTCCTCGCCCTTGATCGGGACGCAGCAGCTGGAAGCCGAGGAATCCCGGCTGGCTGTCAACGGCGTGAGCGCGATGCGCGAAACGCTTCTCCAGTTCGGGACCGGCGCCCGCGGGCACCTCGATTGCGTTGATCTTCACCACGGCCATGGCGCAAGGCTACCGTGCCTGGCACGGGCACCGGCCGGGCATGCAAGATGCGTGTATGACGGTCGATCCGCTCCGGTACGTCACCTGTCGGGGCGGCGATGGCGTCCCGTTGGTGCTCGTGCACGGGCTGATGGGCCGTGGTACGACGTGGTCACGGCAGATTCCGTGGCTCAAACGACTGGGCACGGTGTACACCTACGACGCTCCCTGGCACCGGGGCCGTGACGTGCTCGATTCGCATCCGATCAGCACCGAGCGCTTTGTCGAAGACCTGGCGGATGTCCTCAGGACACTGCCCGCGCCCGCGGTGCTGATCGGTCACTCGATGGGCGGCCTGCATTCCTGGTGCCTGGCCGCCGACCGGCCCGAGTTGGTGGCTGCGGTGGTGGTCGAGGACATGGCGCCCGACTTCCGCGGCCGCACCACCGGGCCCTGGGAACCGTGGGTGCACGCGCTGCCGGAGGAGTTCCCCACCGAGCAGGCGGTGATCGACGAGTTCGGCCCGATCGCCGGCCGGTATTTCGCGGAGGCGTTCGACCGGACACCAACCGGTTGGCGGTTGCACGGCCATCCCGAACGCTGGGTCCAGATCGCCGCCGAGTGGGGCACCCGGGACTACTGGCAGCAGTGGCGGTCGGTCCGGGTGCCGGCGCTGCTGATCGAGGCGGGCAACTCGGTCACCCCGCCCGGGCAGATGCGGCAGATGCACGAGATTGGTTCGGCAACAACGTATCTGGACGTCCCGGGGGCAGGCCACCTGGTGCACGACGACGCACCGGAGATCTACCGCGAGGCGGTGGAGGGCTTTCTAGCGACGCTCGCCCCGCACACCTGAATCAGGCCAGCTCGGCTGGCGCTCGAAGCGGGTGCGGATGGCGTCGACATCGTGTTCGGCGCGGCGCAGGTCGGCGTCGTCTTCGAACAGCCGGCCGGCCATCGGCGCGGCGAATCGGAACTGGTCGGTATGCCAGCGCAGGTAACCACCCCGATGCGCCCGGGAGGCGAGGGTGGCCACCAGCGCGAACGGGGCCAGCAGGACGACGGCCAGAAGCAGGAAATTCAATGCATCACTCATGGCAGTAATTCTTGCTCACGACAAGATCCCGCCAACAGTGGCAGAAGAGACGCTATAGGTTAAAATACTGCCATGCTCAGAAGTGTGTCCGCTCTGGTGCTCGACGGCCTGGCGGTGTTCGAGTTCGGGGTCATCTGCGAGGTGTTCGGCATCGACCGCTCCGGTGACGGGGTGCCGAACTTCGACTTCAAGGTGTGCGGCCTGGAAGCGGGCAAGCCGTTGCGTACGTCGGTCGGCGCATCGTTGATCCCCGACCACGATCTGTCTGCGCTGGCCGGCGCCGACCTGGTCGCGGTACCGGCGATCCAGGACCCGGGCGCGGCGGGCTACCCCGTCGAGGCGCTCGACGCGCTGCGCGCGGCCGCCGATGCGGGATCGATCATCCTGACCGTGTGCTCGGGGGCGTTCGTCGCCGGCGCGGCCGGCCTGCTGGACGGGCGGGAGTGCACCACACACTGGATGCACGCTGACGACCTGGCCCGGCGGTATCCGACGGCCCGGGTGGACCGCAATGTGTTGTTCGTCGATGACGGAAACCTGATCACCAGCGCGGGCACCGCCGCCGGCATCGACGCCTGCCTGCACCTCGTGCGCCGCGAACTCGGCAGTGCGGTCACCAACGTGATCGCCCGGCGCATGGTGGTGCCGCCTCAGCGGGACGGGGGTCAGCGTCAGTACATCGACCAGCCGATTCCGGTGCGATGCTCGGAAGGCTTTGCCCCCCAACTTGATTGGATTCTGCAGAACATCGAGAAGCCACACACCGTGACCACGTTGGCGCGCCGGGCCAGCATGTCGGCGCGCACCTTCGCCCGCCGCTTCGTCGATGAGACCGGCACCACGCCCATGCAGTGGGTGACCGATCAGCGCGTGTTGTACGCGCGGCGCCTGCTCGAGGAGAGCGATCTGGAGATAGACCGGGTGGCCGAACGTGCGGGCTTCGGCAACGCGACACTGCTGCGCCACCATTTCCGGCGCATCATCGGTGTCACCCCGTCGGACTACCGGCGCAGCTTCGCATGCGAATCCGATTGCGAGGCAACTGCTTAGAGCGCGCTGTTCGAGCAGCTTCAGCCTTCGGCGCGCAGTCTTCGGGTTGATGCTCGGCTCCTCAGCGGCCTCGTGCCTCGGCCGCATCGTCACCTTCGCCTGCCAACGCGAACCGGCCGTCGCTCGTCTGCTCCACCAACCCGTCGACAAGCAACGAGTCCAGCGCCCGATCCCGTTGGGCGGTGTCGGTCAGCCACGCGACGTCGAGTTGGCCGCGGGTGACCGGGAAATCGCTGCCGCGCAACACATCCAGCAGTCTTCCCCGTACCTGGCGGTCGGTACCCGCGTACTTCTGCACCCGCCTGGCCGGGCCCGTGGCGGGTGGATACCCGGCGTCACGCCACGCGCATGTCGGCAGCGGACAGACGCCGCATCGCGGGTTGCGCGCGGTGCAGACGAGCGCACCCAGTTCCATCAGCGCGGCCGAGAACCGCGGCGCCGCAGCGTCGTCGGGCAGTAGGGCGGCCACGTCGGCCTCGTCGCGAACCGCGGACGGCGATCCCGCGTCGGCCCGGCCGTGCACCGCCCGCGCCACCACCCGCCGCACGTTGGTGTCGACCACGGGGACCGGCCGCCGGTAGGCGAAACAGGCCACCGCGCGGGCGGTGTAGCTGCCGATCCCCGGCAGCGACATCAGCGTCTCGACGTCGTCGGGGACGGTGTCGCCGTGATCGCGCGCAATCACCGTCGCACACTCGTGCAGCCACTTGGCCCGCCGCGGGTAGCCCAGCTTGCCCCAGGCCCGCAACACGTCGGCGGCGCCGGCCGCCGCGGTTGCCGACGGGGTGGGCCACCGGGCGACCCAGTCGATCCAGATCGGCAGCACCCGGGCCACCGGCGTCTGCTGCAGCATGAACTCGCTGACCAGAATCTGCCAGGCGCTGACCCCGGGCGTGCGCCATGGCAGGTCACGGCCTTCGCGGTCGAACCAGGCGATCAACTCACCGGGGCGGACGCTCACCGCGTGCCCGCCGGGGCGACAGGGCACAATGTCAGCCATGCCGAACACCAGTCCCGTGACCGCATGGAAGGCACTCAAGGAGGGTAACGAGCGCTTCGTCGCCGGCAAGCCGGAGCATCCGAGTCAGAGCATCGAGTACCGGGCCAGTCTGGCCGACGTGCAGAAACCCACTGCCGTGGTGTTCGGCTGCGCCGACAGCCGGGTGGCCGCCGAGATCATCTTCGACCAGGGCCTCGGCGACATGTTCGTCGTCCGTACCGCCGGACACGTCATGGATTCGGCTGTGCTCGGATCGGTGGAGTATGCGGTGACGGTGCTCAATGTGCCGCTGATCGTTGTGCTCGGCCACGACAGCTGCGGTGCGGTCAAGGCGACGCTGGCCGCGCTCGACGACGGTGTCGTGCCCGGCGGCTACGTCCGCGACGTGGTCGAACGGGTGACGCCGTCGATCCTGCTGGGCCGCCGCGACGGTCTGACCCGGGTCGACGAATTCGAGGCGCGCCACGTCAGTGAAACCGCCGCCCAATTGCTGGCCCGCTCCACGGCGATCGCCGAAAGGGTCGACGGCCGGAAAGCTGGCGATCGTCGGGCTGACCTATCAACTCGCCGACGGGCAGGTGGTGCTGCGCGAGCACCTCGGCGACATCGGCGAGTAGTACGGCCGAGATCGGTTCGGCTCAGCGGGGTCACCCTTGCCGTTCTTCCGGGCGTTGGGGGTGCCCTCCGTGGCTCCTGACGGGTCCCCGGTTCTGACGGCCGCCCGGGACGACGATGCCGATCCACAGGCGACACGCCGAGCGGGGTCGGACTGCTCGCGGTGACCTGGGCTTACCGTGAGAACGTGCTGGAATTGGAACCGCATGGGCCGTTGCCGCCCGAGATCTACCGGCGCCGCCGGGCGCTGGCGATCGGCATCGCGGCGCTCGTAGTCGTGATCGTTGCCGCGATCGTCGTCATGGTCTTGCGTAGCGGTTCGTCCGCTGCACCTCAGAAGACCGCGGAACCCAACACGTCACAGGGCCCGCTCGGGCAGTCGCCGGCACCCGATGTCAAGAGTCCCGTTGTCCCACCGGTCGAGCAGAGTCCCGCCCCGACGCCGACCGCGACCGCGGCCGTGGAGCCGCCACCGGTGCTCAAACCGGGTGACGACTGCCCCGACTCCACGCTGGCTGTCAAGGGCATCACCAGCGAACCCCGCTACACCATCGGCGATCAGCCGAAGTTCACCATGGTGGTCACCAACATCGGCCTGACCTCCTGCCAGCGTGACGTGGGTGCCGCGGTGCTGGCGGCCTACGTCTACACGCTGGACAACAAGCGGCTGTGGTCCAACCTGGACTGCGCGCCGTCCAACGAGACGCTGGTCAAGGCCTTCAACCCGGGCGAGCAGGTCACCACCGAGGTGACGTGGACCGGGATGGGATCCGGGCCGCAGTGCCCGCTGCCGCGGCAGCCGATCGGACCCGGCACCTACAACCTCGTCGTGCAGCTGGGCAATCTGCGGTCGGCGACCGTGCCGTTCATCCTGGCCGAGCCATCCACGGACGCACCCCCGCCGCCGGCTGATGCGCCGCCGCCGGAAGCGCCGCCCGCCGACGCGCCCGCTCCCGCCGGCTGACCCGGACTGCGGGCGCCTCAGGCCAGCCGGTCGGCGATCGTCGACTCCGCCAACTGGGACAGTCCCTCGCGGACGTGTCTGGCCCACATGGCCCCGATGCCGTCAACCGACTGCAGATCGGTCGCGCTGGCGGCCAGCAGCCCCTGCAGCGAGCCGAACGTGCGGACCAGCAGGTCGACATGGGCGAACTGAAGTCGCGGAATGCCGGCCATCGCGCGATAGCCACGTGAGCTCAAGCGCCGAGTCCTGGGCCTCGACCGTAGAGGGGTAGCCGAACACCTGCGCCAGTGCGGTGAAGTCGAGCAGTTCGGTGTCCGACAGGGTGTCCAGCTGTTCGAATGTCGCGGCGACCTCGGCCTGGGACGGCGCGTCGGGATTGGCGTGGTAGTCGCGGACGATCAACTCTCGCGCGGTGTCGGTGCCGCCCAGCAGCTCCTCGAGTTGTAGCCGTAGCTGACGGCCGTCGGTGCCCAGCTCAACCGTGTCGTAGTCGATCTCCAGGCCGATACGACGGACCATCTCCAGCCGCTGCACCAGGGTCATCACGTCGCGCAGCGTGACGAAGTCCTCGATCTCCGCGGTGGACAACTGCCGGCTGACTTCGTCGAGCCGGGTCTTGTAGCGCTCGAGGGTGGCGATCGCCTGGTTGGCCCGCGAAAGGATGGTGGCCGAATCGGCGACCACGTGACGCTCGCCGGCCACATAGACCGTCACGATGCTCATCGAATGGCTTACCGATATCACCGGGTAACCGGTCTGGATGGCGGTGCGCTCTGCCGAGCGGTGCCGGGTGCCGGATTCGTCGGTCGGTATAGACGGGTCCGGCACCAGCTGGACGTTGGCTCGGACGATCCGCTCACCATCGGTGGACAGCACGACGGCGCCGTCCATTTTCGAGAGCTCCCGCAACCGGGTGGGCGCATAACGCACGTCCAGGGCGAAGCCGCCGTCACAGATGCCCTCGACGCTGTCGTCGTAGCCGAGCACGATCAATGCGCCCGTGCGGCCCCGCAGGATTCGCTCCAGGCCGTCACGCAGCGCGGTACCGGGTGCAAGCCGCCCGACGGTCTCACGAAGTGTCGGGCCGGCGGTCCTGCTGGGTGTCACGACCAATCATTGTCCCCTGTGTCCGGGTGTGCCGGACGGCTGTCTATCAGTTTGAGGTCGGGCCGAGCCGGAGGCTTGACCTCAGGGGGTTTGCTGACGGGGCGCACCGCGATGGTCAGCATCGCCTTCAGCGCCTGGCCGATGGTGGCGACCTCCAGGGTGCGCAGACCTTTCGGGACGGTCTTGGTGCCCGGTGGGACGATGGCCGACGTGAACCCCAGCCGGGCCGCCTCGGCCAGTCGGCGTTCCATCCCGGTCACCCGCCGCAGATCGCCGGCCAGGCCGACCTCGCCGATCACCACCGTCGACGTGGGCATGCACAGATCGGCGTACGCCGACGCCATCGCCAGGGCGACGGCCAGATCCGAGGACGGGTCGGTCAGCCGCATGCCGCCCACCGTCGACAGGTAGACGTCGTGCTTGCCGACCCTGATGCCGGCCCGGGAATCCAGCACGGCGGCGGTCATCGCGGCCCGCGACTGGTCGATGCCGCTGACGGCCCGCCGCGGAGAGGGCACCTCCTGCGTGCCGATGAGCGCCTGGATCTCGCCGATCAACGGGCGCTTGCCGTCGAGTGTCACCGTCACCGCGGTGCCGGGAACCGGCTCGGGCCGTTGGTCGAGGAACAGCCCCGACGGATCGGCCACACACTCGATTCCGTTGTCGTGCAACACAAAACAACCGACCTCATCGGCAGCGCCGAACCGGTTCTTGATGCCGCGGACCATCCGCAGTGCACTGTTGCGGTCGCCCTCGAAGTGCAGCACCACATCGACGAGGTGTTCCAGCGAACGCGGGCCGGCGATGGCCCCGTCCTTGGTGACATGGCCGACGAGCACCATGGCCACGCCGGGCCCGGACTTCGCGTAACCCGTCAGCGCGGTGGTGACGGCACGGACCTGGGTGACGCCGCCGGCGACGCCGTCGGTGTCGGTGGTCGACAGCGTCTGCACCGAGTCGACGATGACCAGCGACGGCCGCACCTGATCGAGGTGACCCAGCACCGTGTGCACATCGGATTCGGCGGCCAGATAGACCTCGTCATGGGTGCAGCCGGTGCGCTCGGCCCGCATGCGGATCTGACCCGCCGACTCCTCGCCGGACACGTAGAGCGCGCGCCGACCCGTCGAGGCCCAGCGATGCACCACCTCGAGCAGCAGTGTCGATTTGCCCACGCCCGGATCGCCGGCGAGCAGGATGACCGACCCGGGCACGATGCCCCCGCCGAGCACCCGGTCGAGTTCGCTGACGCCGGTGGGCAGGTGGCGGGTGTGATCCGGGTCGATGGCGCTGATCGGCACCGCGGCCGACGCCGGCGCATTCGAGCGGCCGGTGCCGTCCAGCGAGGTCAGGACGGCGGCCACGTCGACGGTGCCCCAGGTGCCGCATTCAGGGCAGCGGCCCACCCACTTCGCGGTGACGTGGTGGCATTCCGAGCAGCGGTACTGCGAACGCGGTCGAGAGCCGGCTTTTGCCACGCCGTGACGGTATCCGGCGGGTCCGACAGATCCCCGCAGACACGGCGTCGGGCAGCTACAACGAGAGTCAGTGGCCGTCCTGGCGGGCTGCGTTGCCCGCGGAAATCGGCACCGACAGCGTCGCCTTACCGGCCTTCTCGAAGGTGAAGGTGAAGTCGTAGGTCAGGCCATTGCGGATCGGCTTGGTCAGCGCAACGGCCGCGTCGGCGGCGTCGGCGGCTTCGATCGGCGCTCAGCTCGGTGACGCCATCGGGGGAGCCGACCGTCAGGAGGCCGCTGGCGGGCAGTGCGGTGTTGCCGGTCACCGTCACGGTCCCGACGTCGGAGGTGATCCCGACAAGCCGGTCGTTGACGTCCGGCGAGCTGTTGGCGGCCGCGAAAATCAGCTCGACGTCGCTGCCGGGCTCCAGCGCGTCACCGGACTCGACGGCCTGGATGTGTACGTTTCGCAGGGCGATCGGGCCCACGTTGCCGGTCGTGCCGTTGACCGCGGGTTCCTGGGTGGCCACCTGCGAGACCTGCCCGGCTCCGCAGCCGGCGAGAGCCGAGGCGACCAGCAGGCCGCCGACGGCCAGACCGACGCGGGTGGTGGCCGGCTGACGGGTATCAAAACGCAACACTGGATGCCTCCTGCTCGCGACCGCCACGGTTAGTTCGACGCCAACTTCCATAACACTGACGGAACACTGACGGGAACACTGAAGAACAGTAGTACGGAGCGTAGTAGTCGGCGACGGTGGGCAGTCCAGGGGTCCTTCAGCAACCTCGTCGAAGTGGTGTCCGGCGGCCGCGCACTGCACGTTATCGGCCACCCTGTCAACCCCTAGTCCTCATCCGTCGTGCGCCCTGACCTGCACCGTTGGTACGCCCCTGTCGGAGGCCCGTGCTATCCTGAGGGAGCGAAAGGGGCTCGAATCTGATGATTTTCAAGGTCGGAGACACCGTTGTCTATCCACATCACGGTGCTGCGTTGATCGAGGCGATCGAAACCCGAACCATCAAAGGCGAACAGCGAGAATATCTCGTCTTGAAGGTCGCCCAGGGTGATCTGACCGTTCGCGTTCCCGCAGACAATGCCGAGTATGTCGGTGTCCGCGACGTAGTCGGGCAGGAGGGTCTGGACAAGGTGTTCCAGGTGCTTCGTGCCCCGCATACCGAGGAGCCGACCAACTGGTCGCGCCGCTACAAGGCCAACCTGGAGAAGCTCGCTTCCGGTGACGTGAACAAGGTCGCCGAGGTCGTTCGTGACCTGTGGCGTCGTGATCAGGAGCGTGGCCTGTCGGCCGGCGAGAAGCGGATGCTGGCCAAGGCGCGACAGATCCTGGTCGGCGAGCTGGCCCTGGCCGAGAACACCGACGACGCCAAGGCCGAGATCATCCTCGACGAGGTACTGGCCGCCGCGTCCTAGGCGCCCGTAACAAAGTGGGGCGCACTGTTGCGATCGTCCCGGCAGCCGGCTCGGGTGACCGGCTGGCGGCCGGGGTGCCCAAGGCCTTCGTCGACCTCGCGGGGCAAACACTGATCGAGCGTGCGCTCGCGGGGCTCCGGGCATCCGGAGTCGTCGACCAGATCGTGGTGGCGGTGCCGCCAGGTCGCACCGACGAAGCCGTCCTCATCCTCGGCCCGGACGCCACGGTGGTGGCCGGTGGGGCCGATCGCACCGAAAGCGTGCGACTCGCGTTGGATGCTGCCGGTTCCCCCGATTTCGTCCTGGTGCACGACGCCGCCCGCCCGCTGACCCCGCCCGCACTGATCGCGCGGGTCGTCGAAGCGCTGCGGGCCGGCGCCGCCGCGGTGGTGCCCGCGCTGCCACTCACCGACACCGTCAAGGCCGTCGACGCCAACGGCGTAGTGCTGGGGACGCCCGAGCGGGCCGGCCTGCGGGCCGTGCAGACGCCGCAGGGGTTCGTCACCGAGGTATTGGTGCGCGCCTATCAGCGGGCCGGAACGGCGTCCTTCACCGACGATGCGTCGATGGTCGAGAACATCGGCGGTCAGGTGCAGGTGGTGGAGGGTGACCCGATGGCATTCAAGATCACCACCCCGCTCGACCTGATGCTGGCCGAGGCGGTGCTGGGTGGGCAGTGACCTGCCCCGGGTGGGGCTCGGCACCGATGTGCATCCCATCGAGCCGGGGCGGCCCTGCCGTCTGCTGGGACTGCTGTTCGAGGATGCCGACGGCTGCGCCGGTCACTCCGACGGCGACGTCGCGGCCCACGCGCTGTGCGACGCGTTGCTCTCGGCCGCGGGCCTGGGGGACATCGGTGTCGTGTTCGGGGTGGACGACCCGCGCTGGGCCGGTGTCGCGGGGCCGACGATGTTGACGCATGTGCGCTCGCTGCTCGCTGAGCGCGGGTACCGGGTGGGCAATGCGGCGGTGCAGGTGATCGGCAACCGGCCAAAGGTCGGCCCGCGCCGCGACGAGGCGCAGGATCTGCTGTCGGGTCTGCTCGGGGCGCCGGTATCCGTCTCGGCGACCACCACCGACGGGCTCGGACTGACCGGGCGCGGTGAGGGTCTGGCGGCGATCGCGACGGCTCTTGTCGTCGCCGATGGCAGTTCTGCGCAAACTGGCCGGTAAGCTGGCACGTCGTGACCGATCTCGGGGGCCTGCGGCTACACGACACCATGACCGGTGCCGTGCGCGAATTCGTCCCCGTCCGTCCCGGCCACGCCTCCATCTACCTGTGCGGCGCCACCGTGCAGGGTCTGCCCCACATCGGCCACGTGCGCAGCGGCGTCGCGTTCGATGTGTTGCGCCGCTGGCTGACGGCCAAGGGCTACGACGTCGCGTTCATCCGCAACGTCACCGACATCGACGACAAGATCCTGAACAAGGCCGCCGCGGCGGGCCGGCCGTGGTGGGAGTGGGCGGCCACCCACGAGCGGGCGTTCTCGGCCGCCTACGACGCGCTGGGGGTACTGCCACCGTCCTACGAACCGCGCGCCACCGGACACATCACCCAGATCGTGGAACTCATCGAGCGACTGATCGACACCGGCCACGCCTACACCGGTGCCGGGGACGTGTACTTCAACGTGCTGAGCTTCCCCGAGTACGGTGCGCTGTCCGGGCACCGGATCGACGACGTGCACCAGGGCGAGGGCGTGGCGACCGGTAAGCGCGACCAGCGCGACTTCACCCTGTGGAAGGGCGCCAAGCCGGGTGAGCCGTCCTGGCCCACGCCCTGGGGCCGGGGCCGGCCGGGCTGGCATTCGGAGTGTGTCGCGATGGCGCACGAGTATCTCGGTGCCGAGTTCGACATCCATTGCGGCGGCATGGACCTGGTCTTCCCGCATCACGAGAACGAGATCGCGCAGGCGTGTGCCGCCGGCGACGGCTTCGCCCGGTTCTGGCTGCACAACGGCTGGGTGACCATGGGTGGCGAGAAGATGAGCAAGTCGCTGGGCAACGTATTGTCCATTCCTGCTGTGCTGCAACGGGTTCGGCCCGCCGAGTTGCGCTACTACCTGGGCAGTGCGCACTACCGGTCGATGCTGGAGTTCTCCGAGACCGCATTGCAGGACGCGGTGAAGGCCTACACCGGCATCGAGGAATTCCTGCACCGTGTCCGCAACCGGGTCGGCGCAGTCGAAATCGGCCGCTGGACAGGACGATTCGCCGCCGCCCTCGATGACGACCTGGCGGTGCCGATGGCGCTGGCCGAGGTGCACAGCGCCCGCGCGGACGGCAACCGGGCACTGGACGCCGGCGACCACGACGCCGCCCTGGCGCACGCGTCGGCGATCCGCGCCATGACGGGCATCCTCGGCTGCGATCCGCTCGACGAGCGCTGGGAGTCCCGCGACGAGACGTCGGCGGCCCTGGCGGCCATCGACGTGCTGACGCGGTGGGCGCTCGACAGCCGCGCGGACGCCCGCGCGCAGCGTGACTGGGCTCGTGCAGATCAGATCCGCGACCGCCTCAAGGAGGCGGGCATCGAGGTCACCGACACCGCCGACGGTCCGCAGTGGAGCCTGCTCGACGCCAAGACGGAAGCGAGCAGGTAATGGCAGGCAATTCACAACGACGCGGCGCGATTCGCAAGGACGGCACCAAGAAGGGCCCGAAGGTCGGATCCGGCGGAGTGCGCCGGCGCGGCCTCGAGGGGCGCGGTGCCACCCCGCCCGCCCATATGCGGCCCAACCATCCGGCCGCCAAGCGCGCCAACAAGGCGGCGCGGCAACAGCAGGGCCGGCCCAGCAAGAAGACCGACGACACCGAAATCGTGCTCGGCCGAAACCCGGTGCTGGAGTGCCTGCGCGCCGGTGTCCCCGCGACCGCGCTCTACGTCGCGCTCGGCACCGATGCCGACGAGCGGCTGACCGAATCCGTCACGCGCGCAGCAGATTCCGGCATCCCGATACTGGAGGTCTCCCGCACGGATCTGGACCGGATGAGCACCAACGGTCTGCATCAGGGCATCGGGCTGCAGGTGCCGCCGTATGACTACGCCCATCCCGATGACATGCTGCGCGCCGCCACCTCGGACGTCGCCCCGGCGCTGCTGGTGGCCCTGGACAACATCTCCGACCCCCGCAACCTGGGTGCCATCGTGCGTTCGGTGGCGGCCTTCGGTGGAAACGGGGTGCTGATCCCGCAGCGGCGCTCGGCGTCGGTGACCGCGGTGGCGTGGCGCACCAGCGCCGGTGCGGCCGCCCGGCTTCCGGTGGCCCGCGCCACCAATCTCAACCGGACACTCAAGGAGTGGGCCGACGCCGGCCTGCAGGTGGTGGGACTGGACGCCGAGGGCGACACCACCCTCGACGAACTGGATGCCTCCGGGCCGACCGTGGTGGTCGTGGGGTCGGAGGGCAAGGGGCTGTCGAGGCTGGTCCGGGAGAACTGCGATGCCATCGTGTCGATCCCGATGGCCGGGCCCACCGAATCGCTCAATGCGTCGGTGGCCGCCGGCGTGGTGCTGGCCGAGATCGCCCGCCAGCGCAGGGGTTAGATCCCTGCTCGGTACACTCAGGTGCCGAACACTGCGACACCTGCCCAGAGTGCCACCACCGCGAGGGCCAGCGACACCGGCACCGTCAGCAGACCCAGCAGGCTGAACTCGCCGACATTCGTCGAAATCCCCTGGCCGCCGAGGACCCGACGCCACAGCAGGTTCGCCAGCGAGCCCACGTAGGTCAGGTTGGGGCCGATGTTCACGCCGATCAGCACCGCCAGCACCGCCGCCGGCCCACTGGCGGCCACCAGGGGAAGCAGCACGAGCACGGCGGGCAGGTTGTTCACCAGGTTGGCCACCACGGCGGCGACGGCGGCGATCCCCAGCAGTGCGAGCAGGTCCGTCCCGTCCGGCACGATGTGGTCCATCCACGCCTGCAAGCCCGTTGACCATGACGGCCTGCACCACCACGCCGAGCGCCAGCACGAAGACCAGGAACGGCACATGCACAGACCGGGCCAGGCCGGACCAGGTGCTGTGGCGGTGCGCCAGGCTGCGCCCACCCAGCACGAGCACACCGGCCAGCGCGGCCCAGACGGGTTCCAGCCCCAGGAATGACGTGACCGCGAAGCCGGCCAGCGTCAGGCCCAGCACCAGCAGGACGAACCTCGGCAGCCGCGGCGCTTCGACCGGGCCGGCAGCGGCCACCGGCGCCAGGTCGCGGGCGAAGAACAGCCGGAACACCAGGTACTCCGCGGCGATCGCGACCAGCCACGGCCCGGCCATCAGCAGACTGAACCGGGTGAACGAGAGTCCGGCGGTGGCGAATGCGAGCAGGTTGGTCAGGTTGGAGACGGGCAGCAGCAGCGACGCCGTATTCGACAGGTGCGCGGTGGCATACGCGTGCGGGCGCACCGGCACCGCCAGCGTGCGCGCCGTGGCGAGCACCACCGGTGTCAGCAGCACGATGGTGGCATCCAGGGACAACACCGCCGTGGTGGCCGCGGCCAGCACGAAGACCTGACCCAGCAACGTGACCGGACGCCCGGAACTGCCGCGGGCCATCATCGCGCCGAACGCGTCGAACAGGCCCTCGTCGTCGCAGATCTTGGCCAGCACGAGCACCGCGCCGAGGAAGGCGACGACGGGCAACAGCCGGTTGGCCTCGGCGCGCGGCGTCGTGCAGCGAGATCGCATCGACCGCAACCAGAATGGCCGCCGCGGGCAGTGCGACCACGGCTTCCGGCCAGCCCTCCGGACGGGCGATCGCGAAGATCAGGACGACGACCAGCAGCGCCAGCGACAGGATCAGTGTGAAGCTCAAGCCCAGGGATCCTCGCGCCGCCACACCGTCGGCAGCAGCAACGTGACGCCGTCCTGCCGCGCGAGCTCACCCAGCACCCGCAGCGACACGTCCAGATCGTCGGCCGCATAAGGCAAGGCGCGCAACGGCTTTGACAGCGGCCGGAAGAAGTCGTCCCAGTGGATGCCGATCACCGTGCGGGCGCCGACCGCGCGCACCGTCTCGGTCCAGTACTCCGTCAGGTACCGCTGCGGCTGCGGACCCAACTGCCCGAGCCCGAGGTAGGCCACCTCGGCGCGCTGACCGTCCAACACGCCGGGCACATAGCCCGCGCTGCCCTGGATCAGACACCGCCGGCCGGAGGGCCGGTGGTGCACCAGCGTCGACCACGCCTCGCCGCACCGGTAGGCCGAGGTCTTCACCGGCGGCCGCACGGGTTCGGTGATCACGCCCGGAAACCGGTCCGGCGGGCAGTGATGCGACTCGATCAGCGTGATGTCGAAGGCGCCGAGGCGCAGCGGTTCGCCCGGGACGGCGAGCACGATCCGGTCGTCGGGAAGGCCGTGCCCGCGCCCGACGTTCGCCGTCGATTCGCCGCCCACCAACATGGCGCCGGTGCGTTCGGCGACCACCGCGGAGTCCAGTACGTGGTCGAAATGGCTGTGTACGGGCAGCACCGCGTCCAGTCGCCGCACCCCGAGGCGCGCGAGGCATCCGTCGATCCGTGGCGGCGACGGTGCGATCCGGCCGAGCCCCACCCGCGCCAGCGACGGGCGCGAGAAGAATCCGTCGGTCAGCACCGCCGAATCGCCGTCGTCGAGCAGCAGCGTGGAGACCCCGAGCCAGGTCACCGTCAGCGGCGCGTCCGGCGCCGCGACGGGGACCGCGAAAAGGTCCGCATAGCGCGAGATGTCGGGTCGGCCGGGTTTGAGCCGCATCAGCAGAACGCCTCCAGACCGACACCGCCGGCCGCCAGGCGCTTGCGCACCGCGGTGGCGATCTGTACCGCTCCGGGTGAATCACCATGCACGCAAACCGATTCCACGCGCACCCGCAGATCGGTGCCGTCGACGGCGGTGACGTGCCCGGTGGTGACCATGCGCAGCACCCGCTCGGCGATCTCGTCGGCGTCGTGCAGCACCGCACCCGGTTGCGTGCGGGGCACCAGCGTTGCGTCGGGCCGGTAGGCGCGGTCGGCGAAGGCCTCGGCGACGGTGCGCAGGCCCAGCCGGTCGGCCTCGGCGAAGAACACCGAACCGGCGAGGCCGAGCACGGGCAGGCCGGTGTCCACGGCGTGTACCGCCTCGGCGACCGCGCGAGCCTGGCTCATGTCGGTGACGATCGTGTTGTACAGGGCGCCATGGGGTTTGACGTAGCTGACCGCGGTGCCCGCGGAACGCGCCAGCGCCTGCAGCGCACCGATCTGGTAGATGACGTCGGCCGCCAGGTCCTCGGGCGAGACATCGATGTAGCGGCGTCCGAAGCCCGCGAGGTCGCGGTAGCCGACCTGCGCGCCGATGCGCACGCCCGGCCGCGGCGGCCTGCCGGCAGACCGTGCGCAGGCCGGCCGGATCGCCGGCGTGGAACCCGCACGCCAGGTTGGCGCTCGTGACGATGCCGAGCATCGCCTCGTCGTCACCGAGCCGCCACACGCCGAAGCCTTCGCCGAGGTCGGCGTTGAGGTCGACATGCACGTGTCATGGGCAACAAGCCTAGGCGGGTCCGGGATGGCAGCCCCGGATGTATCCCGTTAATGAAAACGGTTATCATTACCGCTGTGAGGATACGGATGTCACGCTGTGCCTGCGGGCGGCGGTCTGTCCTGCTGGCGGTTCCGCTCGGTCTGGCCGGGTGTTCGCACACCCCGTCCGCGTCCGAGACCGCCGCGCCCAGCGGGGCCTGCCCGACGACGCCGGTCGACGTCGTCGTCAGCGTCGACCAGTGGGGCGACATCGTCTCCGAGCTGGGCGGCGACTGCGCCCGGGTCAAGACGCTGCTGGCCAGCTCGTCGGTCGATCCGCACGACTACGAACCGACGCCGGCGGACGCGGCCGCCTTCGAGGGCGCACAGTTGGTTGTCGTCAACGGCGCCCACTACGACGAATGGGCCGCCAAGCTGGCCGCGACGTCGGCCCCGGATGCGACGGTCATCAGTGCCGCCACCGATGACGACGCCCAGAATCCGCACGTCTGGTACGACCCGGCGGCGGTGACCGGTCTGGCCGACCGGGTGACCGCCGAACTGAGCAAGCTGGCGCCCGACGCGGCCGGCTACTTCGCCGACCGGCGCAGCGCGTTCGCCGACGCGATGAAGCCCTACGACAGTGCGATCAGTGCGATCAGGGCAGGCGTGGCGGGCCGGACCTACGCAGCCACCGAGGGCGTGTTCGACGACATGGCCGCCGCCGTGGGTCTGCAGAACCGGACGCCGCCGGGCTACCAGGCGGCCGCGCGCAACGAGACCGACCCGTCGCCGGCCGACCTCGACGCGTTCCTGAGCCTGTTGAAGGGCAGGGGCGTCGATGTGCTGATCTACAACACCCAGACCGAGGGCGCCGTGCCCCAGCAGTTGCGCAGTGCGGCCGAGTCCGCGGGCATTCCGGTGGTGAACGTGACCGAAACGGTGGCGCCCGGAGCGAAATCGTTCGAGGCTTGGCAGGTGGATCAACTCACCGCCCTGGCCGGGGCCCTCGGTGTCCATGTCTGATCATCGGACGGCGGCTGATCATCGGACGGCGGCTGAGCCCGCGCTGGCCTTCACCGACGTCAGCGTCGTCCGCGGCGGGCGTCTCATCTGGTCGGAGGGCACCTTCGAGGTGCCCACCGGCGGGATCACCGCGGTCATCGGATCGAACGGCTCCGGCAAGACCACGCTGTTGCAGGTGGTGCTCGGCCTGATTCCGGTGGCCTCCGGTGAGGTGCGGGTGCTGGGCCGACCGGCGGGCGAAGCCACCGCGGCGATCGGTTACGTGCCGCAGAACTACGCGGCGGCGGCAGGCAACGCGATCCGGGCCTGCGACGCGGTGCTGCTCGGGTTGACCGGAAACCGTTGGGGATTCGGCCGGCGCCAGCGCCGGCGAGCGGCAGCGGGTCGACGAGATTCTGGCGGCCGTCGACGCCGGACCCTTCGCGCACCGCCGGCTCTCGCAGTTGTCCGGCGGCCAGCGGCAGCGCGTCGCCATCGCCGAGGCGCTGGTCGGGCGGCCCCGGCTGCTGATCCTCGACGAGCCGCTGACCGCGCTCGATCTGCGCAACCAGCGCGAGATCGTGACACTGCTCGCCCGCATCCGCGGCGAACTCGGGGTGACGATCCTCGTCGTCGCGCACGACCTCAACCCGCTGCTCGGCGTGCTGGACAGCGCTATCTATCTGCTGGACGGTCACGCGCATTTCGACACCATGGACGAGGTGGTCAACGAGGATCTGTTGAGCCACCTGTACGGCACGTCGATCCAGGTGGTGCACACCCCGCAGGGCGAGCTCTACATGCGGAGCATCTGATGCACACCAGCCTGATTGCGCTTGGCTACCAAGAGAATTGGTGGCACATTCTGACGTCGGCGTTCATGCGCAACGCCCTGGTCGGCGGCACCCTGGTTGCGCTGGCGGCCGGCCTGATCGGCTTCTTCATCGTGGTCCGCAACAGTGCCTTCGCGGCACATGCGCTGGCGCACATCGGCTTTCCCGGTGCCACCGGCGCGGTGCTGCTCGGCCTGCCGGTCAGCGCCGGACTCGCGGTGTTCTGCATCGGCGGCGCGCTGGTGATCGGCGCGTTGGGTAAGCGGGCCGACGAACGCGAGGTCGCCACCGGCACGGTGCTGGCCGCCGCGACGGGACTGGGGCTGTTCTTCAGCTCGCTGGCCACCCGCAGCAGCAGCACGGTGACCAACGTGTTGTTCGGAAACCTGCTCGCCGTGACGCATCAGCAGTTGGTGCTGTTCGCGGTGGCGGTCGCCGTGCTGGCATCGGTGATCGCGTTCGTCTACCGCCCGCTGCTGTTCGCGTCGGTCAATCCGGCGGTCGCCGAGGCCAAGGGCGTGCCGGTGCGGGTGCTCTCGGTGATCTTCATGGCGCTGCTGGGCCTGGCCGTGACGATGGCCGTCCAGGCCGTCGGGACGCTGCTGCTGTTCGCGTTGGTCGTCACGCCGGCGGCGACCGCCATCATGCTGACGGCGCGACCGGCCGCAGCGATGGTGGTGTCGACGGTGCTGGCGGTGTCCGCGGTCTGGGCCGGCCTGGCGCTGTCCGCGATGTTCAACATGCCGCCCAGCTTCGTCATCGTCACGATCGTCAGTGTGATCTGGTTGGTGGTGTGGCTGGCAGCCCAGCGCACCGGCGCCGATCGCCGGACACCGCAGGCCGTCCACGGTGGGGTCACCGAAACAGGGCACCCGATCCACTAACCTCACAGAGCATGTCCAGGAGTCCCTCGCCCCGGCGACGGGCCACCCTCGCCTCGTTGGCGGCCGAACTCAAGGTCTCCCGGACCACCATCTCCAACGCCTACAACCGCCCGGATCAGCTGTCGGCCGATCTTCGTGAGCGGATCTTCGCCACCGCCAAGCGGATGGGCTATGCCGGTCCGGACCCGGTTGCGCGGTCCCTGCGTACCCGCAAGGCCGGCGCGGTCGGACTGGTGATCGCCGAGCCGCTGACCTACTCGTTCAGCGATCCCGCGGCGCTCAACTTCGTCGCCGGCCTCGCCGAATCCTGCGAGGAGGTCGGGTCAGGGCCTGCTGTTGGTGGCGGTCGGTCCCCGCCGAAGTGTCGACGAGGGTTCCAACGCCGTGGTGTCGGCGGGCGTGGACGGATTCGTCGTCTACGCGGCCGCCGACGACGACCCCTATCTGCAACTGGTGTTGCAGCGGCAACTGCCCGTGGTGGTCGTCGATCAGCCCGCCGACGTTCCCGGCGCGTCCCGCGTCGGCATCGACGACCGCACCGCGATGCGGGAACTGGCCGACTACGTCATCGGGCTCGGGCACCGCGAAATCGGGCTGCTGACAATGAGACTCGGCAACGAACGGGCCGGCCGGGGGCGCGACGGCCTCGATCGCCGACACCGAACGTGTGCACACCACCCGGTACCGGGTCCAAAGCGAACGGATCGGCGGTGTCCACGACGCCATGGTCGCCGCGGGGCTGAGCCCGGACGGCTTGACCGTCGTCGAGAGCGCCGAGCACGGCCCGGCCTCGGGTGGCACCGCTGCCGAATTGGCGCTCGCCACCAACCCGCGCATCACCGCGTTGATGTGCACCGCCGACGTGCTGGCCCTCTCGGCGATGGACTACCTGCGGGCGCGCGGTATCTACGTGCCGGGGCAGATGACCGTCACGGGATTCGACGGGATTCCCGAGGCGGTCAAGCGGGGACTGACCACGGTTTCGCAGCCGAGTCTGGAGAAGGGCCGCGCCGCGGGCAGGATCCTGCACAGCCCGTCGCGGTCCGGGTTGCCGGTGATCGAGATCCTGCCCACCGAACTGACCCGTGGGACGCGACCGCGCGGGCCGCCCGTCTGAAGGGTGACGCTTCGTGGAGTTCCGGCGGCGTCAGCGCCGGTCTGACTCCACGAACCCCGCGCGCTCGGCCAGCAGCAGCCCCAGCGCGTCGGACACGTCGGTGGGCACCTCCACCCGAAACCCGGCCAGCGTGTCGCCGGGCCCCACCTTGACCCCGACGTCATCGCCGCGCAGTCGGCGGAACGCCTTCTCGTCGGTCACGTCATCGCCGAAAAACACCACCGCCGAGGCATTTTCACGCATCCGCATGATGTCGATCGCCTCGCCCTTGTCGGTGGTGATCACCGCGAACTCCAGCACGGCCTTGCCCTCGGTCAGCTCGGCGCGCCACGACTGTGCGGCCGACCGCGCCGCCTCGAGCGCTGCCAGGGCGTCGTCGGGGGCGGCGTTGCGTACGTGCAAGCGCCACGCTGGCGGGCTTGGGCTCGACCGTCACACCGGGATGCGCGTCCGCGATGGCCGCCAGCGATTCACCGATGGTGGCCAGCAGTGTGGTGTCGATCTCGTGGGCGAAGCCGGTGTCGAACTCGGCGCCGTGGCTGCCGATCAGGTGCACCCCTGCCGGCGCTCCCGACAGTGTCGTGAGGTCGCGCAGGGAACGTCCCGAGATCAGCACGACGGTGGTGGCCGGCAGGTCCGCCAGGGCGCGCAGCGTCACGGATGCCCCCGGCAGCGGCCGCGCGTCGGCCGGATTGTTGACGATCGGGGCCAGCGTGCCGTCGAAGTCGGAGGCGACCAGCAGCCTGGGTACCCGCGCGGCCTGCGACAGGGCATGCCGCAGATCATCTGCCAGGTCGCTCACCGGTCAGATCTTAGGCCGATCGCCGTCGCCGATGAGCAGCCTCACGGCCAGATCCAGTCGCTTGCTGACGTCGGTGGCCGACGCCCGCCGGGTCAGCCAGGCCAGCAGATTGGACAGCCACACATCCGAGATGACGCGGGCGATGTGGTACTGGTCCTCGGTGGGTTCGCCGTCTGCCATGGCGCGGGCGAACATCGAATCGATGATCTTCTCGACGTGGTCGACCTCGCCGGCCGCCGACGCATCGGCGAACACGTACGCCCGCGTCATCGCCTCGGTCAGCAGCGGGTTGCGCTGCATGGCCCGGTTCAGCTTGCTGACCATGAAGTTCAGCCGCTGATACGACGTGCCACCGGCCACCGCAGTGCGGTCGGTCTTGGCGTCGATGCGCTCGAACTCGCGGCCGAGCGCGGACACCAGCAGGTGCACCTTGGACGGGAAGTAGCGGTAGAGCGTGCCGACCGCGACGTCGGCACGGTCGGCCACGGCGCGCATCTGAACGGCTTCGTAGCCGCCCTTCGATGCGATCGCCATGGTCGCGTCGAGAATGCGTTTGCGGCGTTCGCGCTGCGCTTCGGAGCCGAGCTCCGATTCGGCCAGTACCGCCACGGTCAGGACCTCCCGCGGCTGCGCGCCGGAACCCTGATTCGAGCCGGGTCCGCCGGATTCCCCATCTGCTGACGTCGACATGCCCCGGACCGCTCCTTCATGTGGCGTACTCGCTGGCAACAGATACGCGGGACCCGCTTGAATCGCGCACCTCCGTGATCCCCCGGGACACCGCGTGTCCTGCTCGGATGGCGTTCGACTTGACTGTCGATTGCTGGCACTATTAGAACACGTTCTAGTGGGCCGTACCGGCCTTCTTTCGCCAAACCGAGGAGCCGGTGTGTCAGGAGTCTCTGGAACCGTCACTTCCGAGCAGTCCGCCGCGCGCGAGTTGGTGCGCACGTGGGCCGCGGGATCCGGCGGGATCGCCGCCGCCCGCGACGTCGAGCACGGTGAGCCGGAGGCCTGGCGGCCCGTCTACGTCGGCCTTGCGGAACTGGGGCTGTTCGGTGTGGCGGTTGCGGAGGAGGCCGGCGGCGCCGGCGCGTCGGTCACCGACCTGTGCGCGATGGTCGAGGAGGCGGCGGCCGCGCTGGTTCCCGGACCGGTGGCGTCGAGCGCCCTGGCGACGCTGGTGGTCGACGACCCCGCCGTGCTCGAGGCGTTGATGTCCGGCGAACGCACCGCGGGCTTCGCCTTGTCGGCCGATCTGCGCGCCGCCGACGGCCGGGTGTCCGGTGTGGCCGGGTACGTGCTGGGCGCGGTGGCCGGCGGTGTGGTGCTGTTGCCGGGTCCCGACGGCTGGCTGCTGGTCGACACGGCGGCCGACGGGGTCACCGTCGAACCGCTGTCGGCGACGGACTTCTCGCGGCCGCTGGCCCGCGTCGTGCTCGACAATGCGCCCGCGACGACGCTGTCGACGCCGCGGCAGCGGGTCGAGGATCTGGCGGCGACGGTGCTGGCCGCCGAGACCGCCGGGTTGGCCCGGTGGGCGCTGGACACCGCCGTCGAGTACGCGAAGGTGCGCGAACAGTTCGGCAAGCCGATCGGCAGCTTCCAGGCGATCAAGCACATGTGCGCCGAGATGCTGCTGCGCTCCGAGCAGATCTCGGTGGCCGCGGCCGACGCCGCCCAGGCCGCCGCCGCGCGGACGACGACGCCGATGCGCAGCTTTCCATCGCCGCCGCGGTCGCCGCGGCCACCGGCATCGAGGCCGCGCAGGCCAACACCAAGGACTGCATCCAGGTGCTCGGCGGCATCGGTATCACCTGGGAGCACGACGCGCATCTGTATCTGCGTCGCGCATACGGGATTTCGCAGCTCCTCGGCGGCCGGTCGCGCTGGCTGCGTCGCGTCGTGGCGCTGACCCGGGAGGGCGTGCGCCGCAACCTCGACGTCGACCTGAGCTCGGTGGAGCATCTGCGCCCCGAGATCGACGCCGCCGTCGCCGCGGTGGCCGCGCTGCCGCCGGATCAGCGTCAGGCCGCGCTGGCCGCGGCCGGGCTGCAGGCGCCGCACTGGCCGCGGCCCTACGGCCGCGATGCCTCGCCGGCCGAACAGCTGCTGATCGACCAGGAGATGGCCGCCGCCGGCGTGGCGCGTCCGGATCTCGTCATCGGCTGGTGGGCGGCGCCGACGATCCTCGAGCACGGCACTCCCGAGCAGGTGCAGCGGTTCGTGCCGCCCACCCTGAGCGGCGAACTGATCTGGTGCCAGCTGTTCTCCGAGCCGGGCGCCGGCTCGGACCTGGCGTCGCTGCGCATGAAGGCCGTGCGCGCCGACGGCGGCTGGAAGCTGACCGGGCAGAAGGTGTGGACATCGGCCGCGCAGCGGGCGCACTGGGGTGTGTGCCTGGCGCGCACCGACCCCGACGCGCCGAAACACAAGGGCATCACCTACTTCCTGATCGACATGACCTCGCCCGGCATCGTGGTCCGGCCGCTGCGGGAGATCACCGGCGACGAGTTGTTCAACGAGGTGTTCTTCGACGACGTCTTCGTGCCCGACGAGATGGTGGTCGGCACCGTCGACGACGGCTGGCGGCTGGCCCGCACCACGCTGGCCAACGAGCGCGTCGCGATGGCGCACGGCACCGCGCTGGGCAACCCGATGGAGGAACTGCTGCGCACGGTCACCGAACTCGACCTCGATCCGGCCGATCAGGATCGGCTCGGCGCGCTGATCGTGTCGGCTCAGGTGGGTTCGGCGCTGGATCAGCGCATCGCCCAGCTGGCCGTCGGTGGCGGCGACCCCGGGCCGCAGGCCAGCGCCCGCAAGCTGATCGGGGTGCGTTACCGGCAGAACCTCGCGGAGTTCCGGATGGGACTGTCCGATGACGCCGGCCTCGTGTTCGGCCCGAGGGTGCACGATTTCCTCAACACCCGCTGCCTGACCATCGCCGGCGGCTCCGAGCAGATCCTGCTGACCCTGGCCGGCGAACGGCTGCTGGGCCTGCCGCGCTGACCGTCCCGCCTCCTCTTTCGCCCAAACGCACGTTCGGGCGCGAAAGTGCGAGTGAGACACGCCATTTCGTCGGCTCGGGCTTCGGGCGACGGAGAGCTCAGAAGCGGGTCTGGCTGCAGGCGCTCGGCGAGGTGAGGTTGTGCCCGCCGTAGACCACCTGGATCTGTGAGCACACGATGAAGTCGGCGTCGGTCTTCGGCTGCCCGGTGGTCCAGTCGGTGGGCACGGAATCGCCGTCGACCGCGAATCGCTCGACCGGGCCGCCGCCGAAGTAGGTCACGGAGATCTGCGACGTTGCTGATCGACTTGAACATCTTCGACAGCACGTTGTCGTGGTTGGCGCCCTTGGTTTCCCGGGGGGCGCCCGAAGGTGCGCTGTACTCGGCTTCCTGCCACACGTCGCGGTCCGACGAACGCACCGTGATGGTCTGGCGCGCCCACAGATCGTCGGGGAAACCGGTCGGGCCGTCCGGGGTCATCAGGTTGGCGCTGCGTGGTGAAGTAGCACCGGTTGTCGGCGATCACACAGTTGGCGGTGGTGTGCATCTGCAGTTGCGTGACGGCGTCGACCGGGATGGAGGTGTCGGCGCTGTCGGAGGCCGCCGCCGCGACGCCGGGCTGCGCCAGCGCCGTCACGAGCAGCAGGCCCGCGGCGGCCCGAGTCAGACGCTGCTTCGTCATGGGCATCGAAGTTATCCGTTCGCTATTCGTCGTAGGTCACTTCGACCGAATCGGACTTCGGCCGGGCCTGACAACCCAGGATGAGGCCCTCGTCGAGGTCGGACTGCTCGAGCACGTCGTTGATCTCCATGTCGACCTCGCCGGTCTTCATCAGGACCGCGCACGCGCCGCAGTGGCCCTCGCGGCAGGAGAACGGCGCGTCCAGACCCTTGTCGAGCAGGACGTCGAGCAGCTTGGCGTTGCGCGGCCAGCTCACCTCGTGGGTCTGCCCGTCGAGGGTGACCACCGCGGTGGCCGGTGGCTCGTCGCTGTCGTCCGTCTTCGATGACGACCGCCTTGAACGGGTCGGATTCCAGCGACTTGAACACCTCGATGTGCACCTGTCCGGCGGGCACGCTCAGCGACTCGAGCGCCTCCCGGGCGGCCGACATGAACGGGCCCGGACCGCAGATGAACACCTGCCGGTCGGTGTGCGGGGCGGCCAGTCGGGCGAGCGCGGCAGCGCTCGGCAGGCCCTGCACCGATTCCAGCCAGTGCACGACGGAGAACCGGTCGGGATACTTCGCCGCCAGGTCGCGCAGGGCGGTCGCGAAGATGACCGAGTTCTCGTCGCGGTTGGCGTAGATCAGCGTGACCTGGCCGTTGCCCTGCGACAGCGCGGACTTGCAGATCGCCATCATCGGCGTGATGCCGCTGCCGCCGGCGACCAGCAGGAAGTCGTCGTCGAGCGCCTTGGGCACGAAGGTGCCCGACGGCGCGAGCACATGGATCTTCATGCCGGGGTGCGCGTGATCGCACAGCCAGTTGGAGGCGTAGCCGTCGGCGGTGCGCTTGACCGTGACGGTCAGCGCATCGTCGGTGAACGGCGAACTGCACAGCGAGTAGCACCGCGCCACCGAACCGGTGCGGTCGCTGGGCACCCGCAGCGTCAGGAACTGGCCGGGGGAGTAGCTCAGCCGGTCGGCCGGAATGTCGGCCCCGTCCGGCACCGTGAACACCAGTGACCGGGAATCGTCGGTCTCGGCGATGACCTCGGCCACCTGCAGTTCCAGCACGTGGCTGCCGAGCGGCTCGTCGGTCACAGGTCGCTCCCTTTCCACGCTCATAACTAGAACAGGTTACAGAAACGCAATGCCGCAGGTCCAGCTGGTGTTAGAACCCGCTGCTCGACACAAATCGTAACGTGTTCTAGTCTTTGACTAGTCTTAGTCCACGGTCCTGGTCTTGTTCGGCCCCCGCAGTCCCACTGGAGGCATTGCAGTGACGTCCATTCAACAGCGTGATGCGCAATCGGTCCTAGCCGGCATCGACGAATTGCTGCCGGCGCTGCGCGAGCGCGCCCAGGCGACCGAAGACCTGCGCCGCCTGCCCGACGAGAACGTCACAGGCTCTCGACGAGGTCGGCTTCTTCAAGCTGCTCCAGCCCGAGCAGTGGGGTGGCCTGCAGTGCGACCCGACGGTGTTCTACGAGGCCGTCCGCCGGTTGGCCAGTGCGTGTGGCTCCACCGGCTGGGTGGCATCGATTCTCGGTGTGCACAACTGGCACCTGGCCCAGTTCGACCAGCAGGCGCAGGACGAGGTGTGGGGCGAGGATCCGACCGTTCGGGTGTCCTCGTCGTATGCGCCGATGGGCGCCGGCACCGTCGTCGACGGCGGCTATCTGGTCAGCGGCGCGTGGAACTGGTCGTCGGGGTGTGACCACGCCAGCTGGGCGTTCCTCGGCGGTCCGGTGATCAAGGACGGCAAGCCCGTCGACTTCGGCAGCTTCCTGATCCCGCGCACCGAGTACACGATCGACGACGTCTGGCATGTCGTCGGCCTCAAGGGCACCGGCAGCAACACCGTGGTCGTCAAGGACGTGTTCGTGCCGCGGCACCGATTCCTGTCCTACCGGCAGATGAACGACCACACCGCAGGCGGCCTGCAGAACAACACCGCGCCCGTCTACAAGATGCCTTGGGGCACAGTTCATCCCAGCACCATCTCGGCGCCCATCGTGGGCATGGCCTACGGCGCCTACGAAGCGCACGTGGAGCATCAGGGCAAGCGGGTGCGTGCCGCGTTCGCCGGCGAGAAGGCCAAGGACGACCCGTTCGCCAAGGTTCGCATCGCCGAGGCGGCCAGTGACATCGACGCCGCCTGGCGCCAGTTGATCGGCAACATCGGCGACGAGTACGCGCTCTTGCTGGCCGGTGAGGAGATCCCGTTCGAGCTGCGGGCCCGGGCCCGCCGCGACCAGGTGCGCGCGACCGGCCGCGCCATCGCGTCGATCGACCGGCTGTTCGAGGCATCCGGCGCTACCGCGCTGTCCAATGACGCACCCGTGCAGCGGTTCTGGCGCGACGCACACGCGGGTCGCGTGCACGCCGCGAACGATCCGGAGCGGGCGTACCTGATCTTCGGCAACCACGAGTTCGGGCTGCCGCCGCAGGACACGATGGTCTAACTGGCGAACCGATGACTGCAACCACTCGGAAATCACGTTCGAATCCACCTCGCGCTACGCGCAGGTCCGCGAGGACATGCGGCTGCACTATCACGAGGCCGGCGACCCCGACGCACCACCGGTGGTGCTGCTGCACGGCGGCGGACCGGGGGCGTCGAGTTGGTCGAACTTCAGCCGCAACATCGGCGTGCTCGCGGAGAAGTTCCGCGTCCTGGCGGTGGATCAGCCCGGTTACGGGCACTCCGACAAACACACCGAGCATGAGCAGTACAACCGCTACAGCGCCACCGCCCTGCTGAACCTGTTCGACCATCTCGGCATCGAACATGCTGCGCTGGTGGGCAATTCGCTGGGCGGCGGCACCGCGGTCCGGTTCGCGCTGGACAACCCCGACCGGGCGGGCCGGCTGGTGTTGATGGGTCCCGGCGGTTTGAGCGTCAACCTGTTCGCGCCGGATCCGACCGAGGGCGTCAAGCTGCTCGGCAGGTTCACCCAGCGACCCGACGCGCGAGAACATCGAGAAGTTCCTGCGCATCATGGTCTTCGACCAGAAGCTCGTGACGCCCGAACTGGTCGAGGAGCGCTTCGCGATCGCCAGCCGGCCCGAGTCGCTGGCCGCCGCGCGTGCCATGGGCAAGTCGTTCGCGGGTGCCGACTTCGAGCTCGGCATGATGTGGCGCGACGCGTACAAACTGCGTCAGCGCGTCCTGCTGATCTGGGGCCGCGAGGACCGCGTCAACCCGATCGACGGCGCTTTGGTGGCGCTCAAGCAGATTCCCCGGGTGCAACTGCACGTTTTCGGGCAGTGTGGACATTGGGCGCAGTTGGAGAAGTTCGACGAGTTCAACACGCTCACGATCAATTTTCTAGAAGATGACCGACGTCTGGTCGGCTAGGGGGACAGTGATGAGCATCCGTTCACTGGGGTACCTGCGCATCGAGGCCACCGACATCGCGGCCTGGCGTGAGTACGGCCTCAAGGTGCTCGGCATGGTGGAAGGGTCGCCGGCCTCGGAAAAAGCCCAGAGGGCGCCCTCTACCTGCGGATGGACGAGTTCCCGGCACGGCTGGTGATCGTCCCCGGCGAGCACGACAGGCTGATGCAGTCGGGCTGGGAGACCGCCAACGCCGCAGGGCTGCAGGAGATCCGCAACCGGCTCGACGTGGAGGGCACGCCCTACAAAGAAGCCACGGCCACCGAACTCGCCGACCGCCGCGTCGACGAGATGATCGTCTTCGACGACCCGTCGGGCAACACGCTGGAGATCTTCCACGGTGTCGCGCTGGAGCACCGTCGTGTCGTAAGCCCCTACGGCCACAGGTTCGTCACCGAGGAGCAGGGGCTGGGCCACGTGGTGTTGACCACCCGGGACGACGCCGAGTCGACGCACTTCTATCGCGACGTCCTGGGATTCACGCTGCGCGACTCGATGCGGCTCCCGCCGCAACTCGTCGGCCGGCCCGCCGACGGCCCGCCCGCCTGGTTGCGGTTCTTCGGCGTCAACCCGCGCCATCACAGCCTGGCATTCATGCCGGGTGAAACCCCAAGCGGCATCGTCCATCTCATGATGGAAGTGGGAAACAGCGACGACGTCGGGCTGTGCCTGGACCGGGCACTGCGCCGCAAGGTGCCGATGTCGGCCACGCTCGGCCGGCACGTCAACGACAAGATGCTGTCCTTCTACATGAAGACCCCCGGCGGCTTCGACGTCGAATTCGGTTGTGAGGGACTCGAAGTCGACGATGAGGACTGGGTCGCCCGGGAGAGCACCGCGGTCAGCCTGTGGGGCCACGACTTCAGCGTAGGGTTCAAGTAGCGGCGATGAGCGCTTGCGCGAAGAGCCTCAAATGACCGCGGCCGCACACGTCGACCCGCGCGCATTCCGCAGTGTGCTGGGCCAGTTCTGCACCGGCATCACGATCATCACCACCATGCACGACGACGCGCCGGTGGGATTCGCATGCCAGTCGTTCGCGGCGCTGTCGCTGGACCCGCCGCTGGTGCTGTTCTGCCCCACCAAGGTGTCGAGGTCCTGGCAGGCCATCGAAGCCAGCGGGCACTTCTGCGTCAACATCCTGCACGAGAAGCAGAAGGAGGTCTCGGCGCGGTTCGGCTCGAAGGAACCCGACAAGTTCGCCGGAATCGACTGGAGCCCTTCGAAACTCGGCTCACCGGTGATCAAGGACACGCTGGCGCACATCGAGTGCACAGTGCAATCCGTGCACGACGGCGGTGACCATTTCGTCGTTTTCGGCGCGGTGCAGTCCCTGTCGGAGATACCGAAGCGCAAGCCGCGCCCGCTGCTGTTCTACCGCGGGGAGTACACCGGCATCGAGCCGGACAAGAACACGCCGGCACAGTGGCGCAATGACCTCGAGGCGTTCCTCACCACCACCACGCAGGACACCTGGCTGTAGTCATCTCATCCGAGTCATCTCATCCGCCCAAACCGAGCAAACGGCCGTGGAATTGCGGGTGGAGCGCACCATTACGTCGATCTGGGCGCGTGGTTCAGATGCAGGCGACCGCGCAGACGTCCGGCGGCGGAAGGCTCTCCTGATCGACTCCGGCTCCCGGCGGCTGCTGCTTGGTGAGGTCGATGTCGTGGTCGAGTTCGGGCATCGTCGGGACCATGTTGCACACCGGGGCGAGCATCCCGCACGGCGGCATACCGGGGTCCGCTGCGGCCGGCGCGGCTGCGAACAGCGCCGCGGCGGTCACGCCACCGGCGGCCAGTGCAAGCGCGCGAACCAACGACATGCGCCGACTGTACCTTCCGCACCCCGTGCCCCGAGGCTGGTCAGGTGTGTTCGGTGACGAACGCGACGACGGCGGCGGCCACCTCGGCGTGCGCGGCCTCGTTGAGCACGTCGTGGCGCGCACCGGCGAACACCCGGGCAGACAGCGGTTCCACCTGCTCGGCGTAGGCCGTCACCGCTCCCACCGGGGCGATCGGGTCGGCGTCGCCGTGCACCGCGAGCGTCGGAACGGTCAGCTTCGGCAATTCGGCACCCATCCGGTCCCACGCCGCGTCGAGTTCCCGGGTCAGCGTCGACCCGTCGCCACCGACGAACGCCAGCGGGTCGTGCACCAGCGAATCCAGGTAGAACGGATCGGTCGACAGCCAGGAGGGATCGAGGTCCATCGAGGTGTCGGCGTCGAGCATCTCGGGGATGGGCACCAGCGGAGCACCCGAGACGACGCCGGCCCGGTATCGCTTCGGCGATTCGATCAACCGGAACAGCGTCGCCAGCGAACCGAACGAATGTCCTTGTGCCACAAGGGGTAATCCGGCCCGCTCGGCCTCAGCCAGCGCGGTGAGCCGGTCCGCCAGTGCCGAGGAGTCGGCCAGCGAACCGAAATCGCCGCGCTCGCCCGGACTCAGGCCGTGACCGTACTGGTCGACCGCCCACAGGTCGATGCCCGCGGCGTTGAGTGCGAATCCGTAGCGGTGGTAGAGGCCGGTGTGCTCACCGTAGCCGTGCAGGAAGATGACGCCGGCCCGCGGCGTCGGGGCCGGCCAGTGCCGGTAGTAGACGGGACCGCGGTCGGTGTCGAAGACGGGCATGCCAAGACTGCACCAGGACTGCCGTTCCCTCGCAAGGGTTTGGGTCAAGCCGGCGGCAGCCCCAGCAGTACGTCGTGCTCGTCATGCATGCGTGCCTTGATCGCCTCCACCACCGCGGCCACCTCCGGGCGTCGCAATGTCTCGGGGCGGGTCACGAGCCAGTAGGTCAACTGAACGGCGATGTCGTCCTCCAGCAGGCGCACCAGGTCGCGATGCCGGTCGGCCATGAAGCACGGCAGCAGTCCCAGGCCTGCGGCCGCCCGGGTTGCTTCCACATGGACGAAGACGTTGGTGGAGGTGACCGATTCCCGCATGGTCGGTGCCACGCTGCGCGCCAGATCCAGGTCGTCGACCGACAGCATGGAGTCGATGAAGTAGACGAGGGGGTGCCGCTGCAGGTCCGACCGGTCGACCGGAGCGCCGTGCCCGGCCAGATAGTCCACCGAACCGTAGAGGCCCAGGCGGTAGTCGCCGAGCCGGATGGCCTCCGCGCGGTGCACCTGGGGTTCGCCGACGACGACCTCGATGTCGAGACCGGAACGCTGCTGGCTGGCCCGGCGGGTTGCGGTGACGATTTCGACGGCCACCTTCGGATGCCGGCGCTGCACGTCAGCGGCCGCCGGTGCGGCGATGTAGGCGCTGAACCCGTCGGTGGCCGAGATACGTACGACGCCTTCCAGGGTGCGCATGCCACGGTCGTCGGTGGCCAGCGACCGCATGGCCGCCTCCACCGACTCGGCGGCCACCAGGGCGTCACGACCGAGGTCGGTGAGCTCCCAACCGCCGCCCGTCCGGGTCAGCAGGCGTCCGCCCATCGACTGCTCCAGGGCGGCGATGCGGCGCGCGATCGTCGTGTGGTTGATGCCGAGCACATCGGCGGCGGTGACGTAGTGCCCGGACCGGCCGACCGCGAGGAGGACCAGCAGGTCATCGGCGCTGAGGTGACGGCCTGGGTTCGTCATGTCTGCATTTTTGCAGATCTGTCCTGCATGTTTGGCCATTGCACTGGCCGGGAACCTGCATGAATACTCAGAGCGAATGTGGCTCCCGTCACTATCCCAAAGGAGCATCAGATGAGCGACTCTGCGGCGGTTCCCTCCGGTCTACGCCGGGTGGTGGTGGCCTCGATGGCCGGCACGGTCGTCGAGTGGTACGAGTTCTTCCTCTACGGAACTGCCGCCACGCTGGTGTTCAGCAAGGTGTTCTTCGACCAGGGCAACAGCGATCTCAGCAACATCCTCGCGGCGTTCGTGACCTACGCGGTCGGCTTCCTCGCACGCCCACTCGGCGGCGTGGTGTTCGGCCACTTCGGTGACAAATACGGCCGCAAGAAGCTCCTGCAGTTCAGCCTGCTTCTCGTGGGCGCCGCGACCTTCCTGATGGGCTGCCTGCCGACGTTCGGACAAGTCGGCTACTGGGCACCCGCGCTGCTGGTGGGGTTGCGCTTCCTGCAGGGGTTCGCGGTCGGCGGGGAATGGGGCGGCGCGGTGCTGTTGGTGGCCGAGCACAGCCCGAATGCGCAACGCGGATTCTGGGCCAGCTGGCCACAGGCCGGTGTGCCGGTCGGCAACATGCTGGCCACGGTGGTGCTGCTGGTGCTCACCGGCACGCTGTCGGACGCCGCATTCCTGTCCTGGGGGTGGCGGGTCGCGTTCTGGCTCTCCGCGGTCGTCGTCCTGGTCGGCTACTACATCCGCACCAAGGTCACCGACGCGCCGATCTTCGTTGAGGCACAGCAGGAGGCGGAGAAGATCAAGGCGACCTCGTTCAGCGTCGTCGAGGTGTTGAAGCGCTACCCCCGTGGGGTGTTCACCGCGATGGGTCTGCGCTTCGGCGAGAACATCATGTACTACCTGGTGGTCACCTTCTCGATCACCTATCTGAAGGTGCAGGTGGGTGCGGATACGAGCTCGATCCTGTGGTACCTCCTGGTGGCCCACGCGGTGCACTTCGCGATCATCCCGGTGGTCGGGCGGTTGGCTGATCGGTTCGGCCGGCGCCCGGTGTATTTCGTCGGCGCGGTGCTCGGCGCCACCTGGGGCTTCTTCGCCTTCCCGATGATGAACAGCGCCAACTATGTGGTCATCACGGCCGCGATCACGCTCGGCCTGATGATCCACGCCTTCATGTACGCTCCGCAGCCGGCAATCATGTCCGAGATGTTCCCCACCCGGATGCGGTATTCCGGTGTGTCCCTTGGCTATCAGGTCACCTCGATCGTGGCCGGTTCGCTGGCGCCGATCATCGCGGTGAAGCTGCTCGAGGTCTACGACTCGTCGGTTCCGGTCGCGCTGTATCTGGCGGCGGCCTGCATCGTGACACTCATCGCGGTGTTGTTCACCCGGGAGACCAAGGGCATCGATCTCAAGGCACTCGACGTGGCCGACGCCGAAGACGTCGCGAAGACCGAGCGGAAGGCGTTCGCATGAGGGATCTGGATGGCCGTACCGCCGTCGTCACCGGCGGGGCCAGCGGTATCGGTGCGGCCTGTGCGCGCGAACTGGCCGGCCGCGGCGCCCGCGTCACCGTCGCCGATGTCAACGAAGAGGCGGCAAAGTCGCTGGCCGACGAGCTCGGCGGAAAGGCTTGGGCGGTAGACCTTCTCGACGTCGCGGCGTTGGAGGGTCTGAAACTCGACGCCGACATCCTGGTCAACAACGCCGGAATACAGAGCATCAACCCCATCGAGGATTTCCCGCCGGACAAGTTCCGGCTGCTGCTGGCACTGATGGTGGAGGCGCCGTTCCTGTTGATCCGCGCCGCGCTGCCGCACATGTACGAGAACGGATTCGGCCGGATCATCAACATCTCGTCGGTACACGGTCTCCGGGCATCCGAGTACAAGGTCGGCTACGTCACCGCCAAGCACGGACTGGAAGGGCTGTCGAAGGTGACCGCGCTGGAAGGCGGTTCGCACGGCGTCACGAGCAACTGCGTCAACCCCGGTTATGTGCGAACACCGTTGGTGACCAAGCAGATTGCCGATCAGGCCCGCATCCACGGCATCTCCGAGGACGACGTCGTCGCCAAGGTGATGTTGACCGAGAGTGCGATCAAGCGACTCGTCGAGCCCGAAGAG
This sequence comes from uncultured Actinomycetota bacterium, assembly GCA_963779655.1. Classification (GTDB taxonomy): domain Bacteria; phylum Actinomycetota; class Actinomycetes; order Mycobacteriales; family Mycobacteriaceae; genus Mycobacterium. Next base: position 324,099 of record CAVZZD010000009.1, read on the forward strand.
GTTGCCTCGCTGGTCGGTTGGCTCGCCTCCGTGGAGGCGGGAATGGTGACCGGCGCCAGTTACACCATGGACGGCGGCTGGACGGCCCGCTGACATCACCGAATCCAGGCACCGATGCGGGCCACTGACTCGGCGATGTCGGATGTCGGCCCCGCGAAGGACAGCCGGACGTACGAACCGCCCCGCGCGGTGTCGAAGTCGATACCGGGAGCGATGGCCACGCCGGTGTCCGCCAACAGTTTCTCGCAGAACGACAGCGAGTCACCGGTGAAGTCGGAGACGTCGGCGTAGACGTAGAACGCTCCGTCGGTGGGTGCCAGGCGGCTGATTCCGATATCGGTCAAGCCGCGCAACAACAACTCTCGGTTGGCACCGTAGTGCCGCAGGTGTCCGTCGGCCTCAACGACCGACTCGGGGGTGAACGCCGCGACGGCAGCGATCTGGGACAGCACCGGCGGGCAGATGGTGAAGTTACCGGTCAGGCAGTCCACGGCCCGGCGCAACGGCTTGGGCACCAGCAGCCATCCCAGCCGCCAACCCGTCATCGCGAAGTACTTCGAGAAGCTGTTCACCACGATCGCGTCTCGCGAGGTCGTCCACGCGCAACCGGTCTGCGGCGCGCCGGGATACACCAGTCCGTGGTAGACCTCGTCGCTGACCAGTCGCACACCCGACTCGGCGCACCAGGACGCGATCGCGGCGAGTTCGTCCGGCGGAATCACGGTTCCGGTGGGGTTGGCCGGGCTGGCGATGATCACACCGTCCAATGGCCCGGCCGCCGCCAGCATCGCGGCGGTGGGCTGGTAGCGCGTGTCGGGACCACAGGGCAGGTCCACGACCTCGCAGCCGAGCGCGGACAGGATGTTGCGGTAGCACGGGTAGCCGGGACTGGTGACGGCCACCCGGTCGCCGGCGTCGAAGCACGCCAGGAACGCCAACAGGAAACCTCCGGAGGAGCCGGTGGTCACGACGACGTCGTCCGGGTCGACGGACAGCGCGTACTTGTCGGCGTAGGACTGCGCGATCGCGGCCCTCAGTTCCGGGATGCCCAATGCGACGGTGTAACCCAACTGGTTGGCCTGCAGTGCCGCCGCCGCGGCGGCACGGACCGGCTCGGGGGCCCCGACACTGGGCTGGCCCGCCGACAGGTTGACCAGGTCGCCGTGGGTGCGTTGCCGCTCGGCGGCCGCCAGCCAGACGTCCATGACGTAGAACGGCGGGATCCCGGCCCGCAGCGCGGTCTTCACGCTTTCAGGCTAGTTGGCTGCGAGTGCTTCGTTCTCGAGTCGACGCAGGTACTCGATCGGCTGCCCCAGGAGCTGGGAACTGCCGTGGGCGCGTTTGAAGTACAGCTGGATGTCGTGCTCGGCGGTGATGGCGATCCCGCCGTGCATCTGGACCGCTTCGGCCGCGACATCGCGGAACGCCTCGGTCGCGGCGACGTGGGCCAGCGCGGCCGAGGTCGGTGACGGGTCCTGCAGCGCCTCGTCCACCACCGCGCCTGCGGTCTGCACCTTGACGTACAGGTCGGCCATCCGGTGTTTGAGCGCCTGGAAGCTGCCGATCGGCCGACCGAACTGCACGCGCTCCTTGGTGTACTCGACGGTCAGCTCCAGGCAGCGGGTGGCAGCGCCGACCTGCTCGGCGGCCAGCAGCAGAGCCGCGGTGTCGGCCAACCCGGGGTCGGCGGCCCAGCGGGGCGGTCTGCCCGGCGGTGACGCGCGCGAGCCGGCGGGTCGGGTCCATCGTGACGGCGGGCGACGCGGTGAACTCGGTCCAGCGGGTCAGCGCACCGCCCTCGGCCGCGATCACGACGTCGGCGATGTCACCGTTCACCACGTACTCGGGATCGAACACGAGGGCGCCGACGGACTCGCCCGCGGCCAGTTGTTCCAGCGTGTCGGTGTCCGGTTCGTCGGCGGCCAGCAACGCGAGTTCGGCCAGGGTCGTCCCCAGCAACGGGGTGGGCACCAGGGCCCGGCCGAGTTCGCCGATGACGGCGGCGGCGTCCGCGAGTTCACCGCCGGCCCCGCCGAGTTCCTCGGGCACTACCAGCGCCGCGACACCCACCTGCTCGCACAGCAGTGTCCACAGCGATTCGTCATAGCCGCGCTCGGACGCCATCGCGGCGCGCACCGCTTCCGGGCCGGCGTGCTTGCCGACGAGGTCCCGGACGGTCTGGGTGAGCAGGGAACGTTCGTCAGACATACTCACAGTGCCTCCAGTACGCGTCGCCGGTGCGCGGTCGGGTCGCCCCAGGCCGACCGCAGCGCCTGCGCCCGCAGCAGCAACAGGCCGAGGTCGTGCTCCTGGGTGAAGCCGATCGCTCCGTGGGTCTGCAGTGCCGACCGCGCCGCCAGCAATCCGGCTTCGGCCGCCGCTACCTTCGCCGCGCTGACATCGCGTGCGGTGTCGGCGGAATCGGCGCCCAGCGACAGCGCCGCGCCGTAGACCAGCGGCCGGGCGAGTTCCAGCGCGATGTGCACGTCGGCGAGCTTGTGCTTGATGGCCTGGTAGGACCCGATCAGTCGGCCGAACTGCGAGCGCTGCTTGGCGTATGCGACCGACGCGTCCAGCATCGCCTGGCCCGCGCCGATCAACTGCGCGGCGGTGGCCAGGGCGCCGTACTCGCGGGCCCGCTGCACATCGGCGGCCCATCCGGTGCCGGAAGTGCTGACGTCGAACAGCTTTCGGCTCGGGTCCAGGGAATCACGGGAGTCGCCGGCGACGCCGTCGTACACCTGATCACTGTCGGCGACGAGGATCAGCCCGGCGAACCCGGCGTCCACCGCACGCGGCATCTGCGGTGCGATGGCCGCCGTGGCGATCAGTTCGCCGGCAGCCAGTGCGGCGCTGCGGTCATCCGAGGCCAACAGGATCGGCGCGACGGCGATGGATTCGGTGACCGGGCCGGGCACACAGTGCGCGCCGACGCGCTCCAGGGCCACCACCAGATCCACCGGGTGGGCTCCGATTCCGTCGTGGTCCTCGCCGACGGCCAGCGCGGTGACGCCGAGGTCGGCCAGCGTCGCCCAGACCTTCCGGCCGGGGCCGGTGTCACCGGCGGTCCAGGCACGCACCGCCGCGGGCACATCGGCCGCGCCGAGCGCGGCGTCGATACTGGCCGCGAAGTCGCGCTGCTGTTCGTCTAGTTCAAAATTCACTTGTTCTCCCTGGGCAGGCCCAGCAGCCGTTCCGCGATGATGTTGCGCTGAATCTCGTTGGTGCCCGCGTAGATCGGACCGCCGAGCGCGAACAGGTAGGCCTCGGTCCACGAGTCGGCGACTTCACCTTCAGCCCCTTGCAGGTCCAAGGCGGTCTGATTGATCGCGACGTCGAGGTCAGACCAGAACACCTTCGTCACCGACGATTCGGCGCCCAGTTCCCCGCCCCCGGCCAGCCGGGTCACGGTGCCGAACGTCTGCAACCGGTAGGCCTGAGCCTTGATCCAGGCGTCGGCCACCCGGTCGGCGAACATGTCGCGAATCGTGTTGTCCGGATTGTCCTTCCAGACTCGCACCAGCCGGTCCGCCGCCGCGGTGAACCGCGCCGGGCTGCGCAGTGACATCCCGCGCTCGTTGCTCGACGTGCTCATGGCGGCGCGCCACCCGTCGCCTGCGGTGCCGATCACGTCCTCGTCGGGGACGAAGACGTCGTCGAGGAAGATCTCGCCGAACCCGGTGTCGCCACCGAGCTGGGCGATCGGACGCACGGTGATGCCGTCGGCCTTCAGGTCGAACATGAAGTAGGTCAGCCCTTTGTGCCGCTGCGCCTCCGGGTCGGAGCGGAACAGGCCGAACCCCCGGTCACCGAACGGCGCACGTGAACTCCAGATCTTCTGGCCGTTGAGTTTCCAGCCGCCGTCGACCTTGGTGGCGGTCGAACGCAGCGACGCCAGGTCGCTACCCGATTCCGGCTCGGACCAGGCCTGCGCCCAGATCTCTTCGCCGCTGGCCATTTTCGGCAGGATCCGATCCAACTGCTCCTCGGTGCCGTGCGCGAACAGCGTCGGCGCGAGCATCGAGGTGCCGTTGGCGCTGGCCCGTCCGGGGGCGCCGGCGTGGAAGTACTCCTCCTCGTAGACCACCCACTGCAGCAGGCTCGCGTCCCGTCCGCCGTAGCGCTCCGGCCAGCTGATCACCGACAGGCCGGCGTCGAACAGGATCTTGTCCCAGCGCCGGTGCTGCTCGAAACCTTCTGCGGTGTCATATGACTCAGTCGGGAAGGCCGCACGGTTGGCCGCCAGGAAGTCGCGGACCTCGGTGCGGAACTCGTCGGCCGACTCGATCAAAATCGAGGTCCATCAGGCTCTTTCCCTTAGCTGTGGCTTGACCACCTTGCCGCCGGGGTTGCGTGGCAGCACATCGAGGAACTCCACCGACCGTGGCGTCTTGAAGTTGGCCAGATGTTCACGGGTGTAGGCGATCACACCCTGTTCGTCGAGCTCGGATCCCGGAAGCCGGACCACGAACGCCTTGCCCACCTCGCCGAGGCGTTCGTCGGGCACGCCGATCACCGCGGCCTCGGCCACGCCGGGCAGCCGGGCCAGCACCTGCTCGATCTCGGCGGGGTAGACGTTGAACCCGCCGCAGATGTACATGTCCTTGAGTCGGTCGGTGATGCGCAGATTGCCTGCGGCATCGACGGTTCCGACGTCACCGGTGTGCAGCCAGCCCTCGGCGTCGATCGCCGCCGCGGTGGCCTCCGCGTCGTCGAGGTAGCCGAGCATGACATTCGGTCCGCGCAGCAGCACCTCACCCGCTTCGTCACCGGCTCCGGGCCGTCGATGCGCAGCTCGAAATCGGCGATCGGGCCGCCCGCAGGTGGTGGCGACGGTGACGGCGTCGTCGTCGGCGCGGCACATCGTCCCGAAACCGCTTGCCTCCGTGAGCCCGTAGGCGGTCAGCACGATGTCGATGTCGAGTTCGGACTGCATCCGCTCGATCAGCACCACCGGCACCACCGCCGCGCCGGTGACCGCGAACCGCAGCGACGTCAGGTCGTAGTCGGCGCGCTTCGGGTGATCCAGCAGCGTCTGGTAGATCGTCGGCGGACCCGGCAGCACGGTGGCCCGGTGATCCTGGACCGCGCGCATCGCCGCCTCGGGGTCGAAGGTCAGCATCGGGATCAGCGTTGCGCCGGTCTGCAGGCAGGCCAGGATGCCGGCCTTGTAACCGAAGTTGTGGAAGAACGGGTTGATGCACAGATAGCGGTCGGCGCTGGTGACCTCACCGCACGCGGCCCACGCCGCCGGCGCCGACAGTGACTGCCGGTGCGCGCACAGCACGCCCTTGCTGCGGCCGGTGGTGCCGGAGGTGAACAGGATGTCGGAGACGTCGTCGGGTCGCGACGGCGGCGGCGCGCGCATCGGCGGCCTGCGCAGGTCGCTGTCCCGCGGGCGACGAACTCGTCCCAGGTGCCGTCGTCCTGATCGAGGGGCACCCGCACGATGTGCCGCAGGGCGGGCAGTTGATCGCGGTCCAGATCGGCGACCCGGTCGGTACCCGAGGAACTCGCCCATCGCGATCAGCAGCGGCGCCTCGGTGCGGGCCAGGATGTCGGCGGCCTCGCCGGCGGTGTAGCGGGTGTTCAGCGGGACGACAACGGCGCCCGCGTAGTGCGTGGCCAGGCAGGCGACCACCCAGTGCCAGGTGTTCGGCGACCAGATGGCCACCCGGTCTCCGGGGGCGACACCGAGGTCGATCATCGCCGCGGCGGCCCGGCGCACCTCGTCGCGCAGCCCGGCGAAGGTCAGTGTCTTCTCCGCCGTGACCAGCGCGTTGTGGTCGGGAAGCTCGCGGGCGATCCGGTCCAGCACCGCAGGAGTGGTCTGCGGGACCGGTCGTCATCGATGCTCCTCCGGAATTGATTGCCCGGCTCCTCTTCCCGCCGTTCCGCAAGCTCCGCGGCGCGCAATCGTCGTCGCCGGGCTAACAAAGCAAGTGCTTGGTAGGTTAGCCTACAGGGATGGAGGAGGTCCAGAAGTTCCGGGCGGAGGTCCGCGAGTGGCTGGCCGACAATCTGGTCGGCGAATACGCCGCGCTCAAAGGCCTCGGCGGGCCGGGTCGCGAGGACGAGGCGTTCGAGGAACGCCGGGCGTGGAACCAGCATCTGGCCAAGGCCGGGCTGACCTGTCTGGGCTGGCCGGTCGAGCACGGCGGCCGCGGCCTGTCGGTCGCGCACCGCGTCGCGTTCTACGAGGAGTACGCCCGCGCCGACGCGCCGGACAAGGTCAACCACTTCGGTGAGGAACTGCTCGGGCCGACGCTCATCGCGTTCGGCACACCCGAGCAGCAGCAGCGATTCCTGCCCCGCATCCTCGACGTCACCGAACTGTGGTGCCAGGGCTACTCGGAGCCCAACGCCGGCAGTGACCTGGCCAACGTGGCGACCACCGCGGTGCTCGACGGCGACCAGTGGGTGATCAACGGCCAGAAGGTGTGGACGTCGATGGCGCACCTGTCGCAGTGGTGCTTCGTGGTGGCGCGCACCGAGAAGGGCTCCAAGCGGCACGCCGGCCTGTCCTATCTGCTGGTGCCGCTGGATCAGCCCGGCGTCGAGGTGCGGCCGATCGTTCAGCTGACCGGTGACTCGCGAGTTCAACGAGGTCTTCTTCGACGACGCCCGCACCGACGCCGACCTGGTGGTCGGCGCGCCCGGTGACGGCTGGCGGGTCGCGATGGGCACGCTGACCTTCGAGCGCGGCGTGTCCACGCTGGGTCAGCAGATCCGTTACGCGCGTGAGCTTTCCGGCATCGTCGCGCTGGCACGCGAGAACGGGGCCATCGACGACCCGCTGATCCGGGAGCGGCTCACCCGCGCCTGGGTGGGGCTGCGCGCCATGCGGTCGTACGCGCTGGCCACCATGGACGTCGAGCGCGCCCGGCCAGGACAGCGTGTCGAAGTTGTTGTGGGCCAACTGGCATCGCGGCCTGGGCGAGCTCGCCATGGACGTCCTGGGCAAGGCCGGCCTGGTGTGTGCCGACGGTGATCCGGTGACCTCGACGAGTGGCAGCGGCTGTTCCTGTTCTCCCGGGCCGACACCATTTACGGCGGATCCAACGAGATCCAGCGCAACATCATCGCCGAGCGGGTGCTCGGCCTGCCCCGAGAGGTGAAGGGCTGATGAGTCTGGCGGTCGCGCCGAAAGAGATTGACGGCCACGGACTGCTGACCGGGCAAGGTCGTCCTGGTGACCGCCGCCGCCGGCACCGGCATCGGCTCGTCGACCGCCCGGCGCGCTCTCGCCGAGGGGGCCGACGTCGTCGTCTCCGACTACCACGAGCGGCGCCTGGGCGAGACCCGCGACGAGCTCGCGGCACTCGGGCTGGGCCGGGTCGAGAGCGGTGGTGTGCGACGTGACGTCCACCGCGGCCGTCGACGCGCTGATCACCGCCACGGTCGCAGAAGATGGGCCGCATCGACGTTCTGGTCAACAACGCCGGGCTCGGCGGGCAGACACCGGTCGTCGACATGACCGACGAGGAATGGGACCGCGTCCTCAACGTCACGCTGACATCGGTGATGCGGGCCACCCGCGCGGCGCTGCGGTACTTCCGCGACGCCGGACACGGCGGCGTCATCGTCAACAACGCCAGCGTGCTGGGTTGGCGCGCACAGCATTCCCAGTCGCACTACGCCGCGGCCAAGGCCGGCGTGATGGCGCTGACCCGGTGCAGCGCCATCGAAGCCGTCGAGTACGGCGTGCGGATCAACGCCGTCTCGCCGAGCATCGCCCGGCACAAGTTCCTGGAGAAGACCAGCTCGTCCGATCTGCTGGACCGGTTGTCCTCCGACGAGGCCTTCGGCCGGGCCGCCGAACCGTGGGAGGTGGCCGCCACCATCGCGTTCCTGGCCAGTGACTACTCCAGTTACCTGACCGGCGAAGTGATCTCGGTGTCGAGTCAACACCCATGACCCGCGCGACGACGATGCGGAGCGCAGCGAGGAGGAGCGGCGCGCATGACCAGACGCGACGAACTGCTGGAACTGGCCGCGACGATGATCGCCGAACGCGGCCTGCGCGCCACCACGGTGCGCGACATCGCCGACTCCGCCGGGATCCTGTCCGGCAGCCTGTATCACCACTTCTCGTCCAAAGAGGAGATGGTCGACGAGGTGCTGCGCGGGTTCCTGGACTGGCTGTTCGCTCGCTACCAGGAGATCATCGACACCGAGCCGAATCCGCTGGAGCGGCTCAAGGGCCTGTTCATGGCGTCGTTCGAGGCGATCGAGACACCGGCACGCCCAGGTCGTCATCTATCAGGACGAGGCCAAGCGGCTGTCGCACGCAGCCGCGGTTCGCCTATCGTGGAGAGCGCAACCGCGAGCAGCGCAAGATGTGGCTCGACGTGCTCAACCAGGGCATCGAGGAGGGCTACTTCCGTCCCGATCTCGACGTCGACCTGGTGTACCGGTTCATCCGCGACACCACCTGGGTGTCGGTGCGCTGGTATCAGCCCGGTGGGCCGCTGACCGCCGAGCAGGTGGGCGCTCAGTACCTCGCCATCGTCCTTGGCGGAATCACGAAATCGAAGGAGACACAACATGGCTGAGGCGTACGTCATCGAGGCTGTGCGTACCGCTGTCGGCAAGCGCAACGGATCGCTTGCCGGCGTCCATCCCGTCGACCTGGGCGCGGCCGCCTGGCGCGGTGTGTTCGACCGGGTCGACGTCGACCCGGGCGCGGTCGACGATGTGATCGCCGGCTGTGTCGACGCCATCGGCGGGCAGGCCGGCAACATCGCCCGGCTGTCATGGCTGGCCGCCGGCTATCCCGAAGAGGTGCCCGGCGTCACCGTCGACCGCCAGTGCGGATCCAGCCAGCAGGCCATCTCCTTTGGCGCCCAGGCGATCATGTCCGGCACCGCCGACCTGATCGTGGCCGGCGGCATGCAGAACATGAGCCAGATCCCGATCTCGTCGGCGATGACCGTCGGCGAGCAGTTCGGCTTCACCTCGCCGACCAACGAGTCCAAGGGCTGGCTGCAGCGCTACGGCGACCAGGAGATCTCGCAGTTCCGCGGTTCGGAGCTGATCGCCGAGAAGTGGGAGCTGTCCCGCGAGGAGATGGAGGAGTTCTCGCTGCGCAGCCACCAGCAGGCCTTCAGCCGCAATCCGATCCGGCCATTTCGACAACGAGATCCTCGCGGTCGAAACCGAGAACGGTCCCTTCCGCATCGACGAGGGCCCGCGCGAGTCGTCGCTGGAGAAGATGGCCGGACTCAAGACGCTGGTCGAGGGCGGCCGGTTGACCGCGGCGATGGCCAGCCAGATCTCCGACGGTTCCAGCGCGGTGCTGCTGGCCTCAGAGCAGCGCAGTGCAGGACGCACGGTCTGCGGCCGCGCGCCCGCATCCACCACATCAGCGCCCGCGGCGCCGACCCGGTGTTCATGCTCACCGGCCCGATCCCGGCGACCAGTACGCCCTGGAGAAGACCGGGCTTTCGATCGACGACATCGACACCGTCGAGATCAACGAGGCGTTCGCGCCCGTCGTGATGGCCTGGCTCAAGGAGACCAAGGCCGACCCGGAGAAGGTCAACCCCAGCGGCGGTGCGATCGCGCTCGGCCACCCGCTCGGCGCCACCGGCGCCAAGCTGTTCACCACCATGCTGAACACCCTGGAGCGCACCGGCGGTCGCTACGGGCTGCAGACGATGTGCGAGGGCGGCGGCACCGCCAACGTCACCATCATCGAACGGCTCTGAGCTATTTCGCCGAGAGTTGACTTGTTGGCGCGCCTACCTCGCAGAACGTGTGCGACAAGGCAACTTTCGGCGCTAGTGGTCGTGGATGACGACCCCGCGGATGTTGCTGCCGGCCCGCATGTCCTCGTAACCCTCGTTCACCTCGGCCAACTTGTACTCGTGCGTGACGGTCTCGTCGAGCAGCAGCTTGCCTTCGCGGTACAGGCTGAGCAGTCGCGGGATGTCGGCGCGTGGGTTGGCCTCGCCGTAGAGGCTGCCCAGCAGTCGCTTCTGGAACAGCGTGAACATCATCATCGACAGCGTCGGCGCCGTATCGGCCATCGACGCAAGGGCGGTCATCACCACCGCGCCGCCCTTGCGGATGATGTTGGCCGCGTCTTCGAGCATTGCGCCCTCGAGCAGGCCGACGGTCAGGATCGCCGAATCGGCCATCACGCCGCGGGTCAGCTCGGCGACCAGGGCGGTGGCCTCCGGCAACGAGGTGACGAAGTGGGTGGCGCCGAACTGAAAAGCCTTCTCGCGCTTGGCTTCCACCGGGATCGACGACGACGATCTTCTCCGCGCCGGCCAGCCGCGCGCCCTGGATGGCTCCGCTGCCGATACCGCCGCAGCCGATCACCACGACGGTATCGCCGGGGCTGACATCGGCGGTGTTGACCGCCGAACCCCACCCGGTGGTGACGCCGCAACCCAGCAGGCAGGCCCGCGACAGCGGCAGGTCATCGTCGATCTTGACGATCGAGGCCTCGGGCACCGTGCCGTACTGGGAGAACGTGCCCACGAGCGCCATCACGCCGATGTTCTGGTCCCGAGCGCGACGCCGGTAGGTGCCGTCGAGTTGGGTTCCGGCCATGATCATCGCGCCGAGGTCGCACAGGTTCTGATGTCCGGTCGAACAGAAGCGGCAGCGGCCGCACGCCGGCAGGAACGACGCCACTACGTGGTCGCCCGGCTTGAGGCCCTGCACACCCGGCCCGACCTCCTGCACGATTCCGGCGCCTTCGTGGCCGCCGATGAGCGGCAGCGGGGCGGGCAGGTCGCCGGTGCGGATGTGTTCGTCGGAGTGGCACAGACCGGTGGCTTCCCACGACACCAGGACCTCACCGTCCTGCGGCGGATCCAGGTCGATTTCTTCGACGTCCCAATTGCCCCCGTATTCCCACAGGATGGCAGCGTTTGTCTTCATCAATGTCCCCACGTCGCAGCGATTCGTCCGCGCTGAGTCTAGGAAGCCGTGCGCGCGCGGCGTGGCGTTTCGCCGGACTGTCACCGACGGGTCCTACCGCACACTCGGTGCAAAGAGGTCCGACTATTGGACGAGAGACGCCGCCGCCTGCAGGTGCTTGACCGCGTCGGCGACGATCGTGTCGATCAGTTCGGCGCACGACGGCAGGTCGTCGAGAATCCCGGCGACCTGACCGGACGCCAGCACGCCGGCGTCGGTGTTGCCTTCCACCAGGCCGGCCTTGAGCAGCATCGGTGTGTTGGCGGCCATCACCACCTGCGACCAGGTGAGGTCCTTGCCGTGCCGCATCGCCATGCCGTCGCTGATCATCGACCGCCACGTCATGCCGGTCATCTTCTTGAACTTCTGCGCATTGCTCAGGGCGGCGGTGAATCCACGTGCCCGCGAACCGCTTTCCAGCTTCTCGACCAGGCCCGTGCGCAGCACACGGTGCGGCATACCGTCGACGCGGGTCGAGACCACGGTGCCGTCGAGCCCCGATTCGAGGTAGCGCCGCTTGACCTCTTCGGGCACGGTGGAATCCGAGGTGAGCAGGAACCGGGTGCCCATCGCGACACCGGCGGCACCGTACGACAGGGCCGCGGCAAGCCCGCGCCCGTCGAAGAATCCGCCGGCCGCGATCACCGGCATCCCGGTGTCGGCCACGGCATCGAGCACCGAGGGCAGCAGCAGGGTGGTTGCGACCGGTCCGGTGTGACCGCCGCCTTCACCGCCCTGGACGATGACGGCGTCGGCGCCCCACCCGGCCACCTTCTTGGCATGCTTGGCCGCGCCCACCGACGGGATCACCACGACGCCCGCCTCTTTCAGACGCGCGATCAGATCCGGCTTGGGGGCCAGCGCGAAGGACGCCACCCGCACGCCCTCGCGGATGAGCAGGTCGACCCGGTCGTTGGCGTCACCGGCGTCGGCGCGGATGTTGATGCCGAACGGCTTGTCGGTGGCGGCCTTGACCTTGGTGACCGCGGTCTGCAGTTCCTCGAGCGTCATCGTCGCCGACGCCAGGATGCCGAGCCCGCCGGCGTTGGAGGTGGCCGCGACCAGACGGGCGCCGGCCACCCAGCCCATGCCGGTCTGCACCACCGGATGTTCGATGCCGACCAGCTCGGTCAGCGGTGTCCTGAGATGGCTCATACCTTTACTTCTTTGTCCCGCAGCGCCTTCGGGTCGATGACCTCACGGATCAGTCGCTGCTCGTCGCCCGACGGGAGCCGGGTCTTGGCGGCCTCGGCCAATCCGTGCACGTCGAACGACGTGTTCTCGGCCACCTGCTCGGGCTCGACACCGGGATGCAGCGACAACGCGCGCATGCGTGTGGTCGGGGCCGTTGAAGTCGAAGACGCCGAGGTTGGACACCACCCGGAAAACGTTGGCGAACCGGTATGCGGGGTTCTCGGGATCGACCTTGTCCCAACCGATTCCGGAGACGATGTCAACGGTGTCGCAGAACACCCGCTTGGAGTGGTTGCCGACCCAGTAGCTGGTGGCATGGTTGATCGTGTTGCCCGGCGCCCCGCGCACGCCGAACATCTGTCGTGTCGGATGCTGGATGGGGCCGAACGCCGAGAGGTTCTGATTGCCGAACCGGTCGATCTGGTTGGCGCCCATGACCACATGGCGACGGCCCCAGGCCAGCGTCTCGAACACCCGGCCGAACGGCATCCAACCCTCGATCGCCGCGGCCGCGCCGATGGCGGGGGTATCGGCGATCAGGCGGGCCTCCCCGTCGGTCAGCAGGATGTCGGGGGAGAACGTCAAGCGGGCCAGTCGGGCTCCGATCGACACGATGGTCGTCATCGGGCTGACCATGATCTCGCCGGCGTCGCGGAACAGTTCGGCGCAGGCGACGGCGCACACTTCGGCGCGGCTGACGGAAATCACTTGGAGGCCTCCTGGTCTGCCTTGAACGCACGGACGGCGGCCTGGTAGTCGGCCTCGCTGCCCGACAGGTACGTCGCCACGAACTGCTGCCAGGTTTCGTCGGATCCGGCGGCTTCGGCGTAGTGGCGCTGGAACTTCTCATCCCGCCGGTAGTCGGGTTCATTGATGGTGAAGTGGGCGCCGTTCGGGGCCTCGACCACGGTGTCGACCATCATCCGGTTGATCAACAGTGCCTGCGGTGGAACGGCTTTCACCAGTTCCGCGGTGGGCACCACCTTCTCGACCGACAGGAACCGCTTCTCGGCCGCCATCAGGAACAGGTCGTCGAAATAGGGATCGATCCCCGTGTAGGCCGCATTTCCCTGTGCGTCACCGAGATTCATGTGCACGAAGGCGGCGTCGAGGTTGAGTGCCGGCATGGCGATGAGCTCCTCGTAGCCCTCGCCCGTCGGATACGGGGAACGCACCGTCTTGAGTTCGTCGCCCCAGAACTCGCGCACGCCGCTGCCCAGCCCGGCGCGGATCGGCAGGAACGGCAGGCGTTGTGCCGCAGCCTGCAGACCACAGCGCACCATGCCCTCGTCCATCTCGCGCGCCTCGATCGCCCCGGTGGTACGTGCCTTGGCGAACCACGGGTCGTAGAACGGCGGCGAATCCAGCGAGACGAAGCCGTAGTAGACCTTCTTGACCTTGCCCGCCGAGCACAGCAGTCCGAGGTCCGGCCCGCCGTAGGTGACGACGGTCAGGTCGGTGACGTCGGTGCGCAGCAGCGCGCGCACGAACGCCATCGGCTTGCGACGCGAGCCCCAGCCACCGATACCGATGGTCATGCCGCTTTCGATCGAGGCGATGGCGTCGTCGAGTGTCGTTCGCTTGTCCGTCATTTCGCCCCCTTCTTGTCCGTGCCGGCGAATGCATCGCGGTGCTCGTCGGACACCCCGGACAGATTGAGTTCGAACGTGAACCCTTGTTCCATGCGATAACTGGCGTTCACCCGCTGCACGTCGATGAGGTTCAGCGCCTCCTTGGCGGCACGGATGACTCGGGTGTCCTTGGCCGCGATGTCACGTGCCACCCGCAGCGCCGCCTCGTCGAGTTCGGCGCGCGGCACCACCTCGTGTACGGAGCCGAAATGGTGCAGCGTCGCCGCGTCGACGGTCGCCGCGGTGAAGAACAGGCGGCGCATCATGTGCTGCGGCACCAACCGGGACAGGTGGGTGGCCGCGCCCAGGGCGCCGCGCTCCACCTCCGGCAGACCGAACGTGGCGTCGTCGGAGGCGACGATGACGTCGGCATTACCGACCAGGCCGATGCCGCCGCCGACGCAGAAGCCGTTGACCGCTGCGACGACGGGCACCTCGCATTCGTACACCGCACGGAACGCGTGGAAGCACCCGCGGTTGGCGTCGATGAGCGCGCCGAAGCCCTCGGTGTTCTGCATCTCCTTGATGTCGACACCGGCGTTGAAGCCGCGACCCTCGGCGCGAAGAATCACCACATGGGTGCTCCGGTCGCGACCGGCAGCCGTGATGGCGTCGCCGAGTTCGAACCAGCCGCGCGACGGAATCGCGTTGACGGGCGGGTAGTCGACGGTCACCGAGGCGATGCCCGGTTCGACGGTCTTGGAGTTGATGGTCACGAGATCTCCGATCGACGTCCCGGAGGGGGCGGGTACCTAAGCAAGCACTTGCTTGGTACGCTAGCACAGTGACCGATGCGGCTGACAACGCTCCCGTCGAGCCCCCGGTGAACTTCGGACTGACCGGGCGGGTCGTCTTGATCACCGGCGGTGTACGGGGCGTCGGCGCCGGAATCAGCGCGGTGTTCGCCGGCCAGGGAGCAACCGTCGTCACCTGCGCGCGGCGTCCGGTCGACGGTCTGCCGTACGAGTTTCATCCCTGCGACGTACGCGACGACGAGTCGGTGCGCGGGTTGATCGACGCGGTGGTGGAACGCCACGGCCGACTCGACATCGTGGTCAACAACGCGGGCGGGTCGCCCTACGTGCCGGCCGCCGATGCGTCAGCGAACTTCACCCGCAAGATCATCGAGTTGAACCTGATTGCGCCGCTGCAGGTTTCGCAGCACGCCAACGCCGTGATGCAGAAGCAGCCCCGGGGCGGCTCGATCATCAACATCTCCAGCGTCAGCGGTCGGCGGCCGACGCCGGGGACCGCGGCCTACGGTGCGGCCAAGGCGGGCGTGGACAGTCTCACCGCGACCTTGGCCGTCGAATGGGCGCCCAGGGTCCGGGTGAACTCCGTCGTGGTCGGCATGGTCGAGACCGAGCAGTCCGAGTTGTTCTACGGCGACGCCGAGTCGGTGGCCGCCGTGGGCGCCACCGTTCCGCTGGGCAGGCTGGCCAAACCCGCCGACATAGGTTGGGCAGCAGCCTTTCTGGCTTCCGATCAGGCGTCGTACATCAGCGGCGCCACCCTCGAAGTGCATGGCGGTGGCGAACCCCCGCCGTACCTGGACGCCTCCAGCGCCAACAAATGATCAAGGAGAGATATGGGATTGCTTGACGGGCGTGTCGTCATCGTCACCGGAGCGGGCGGCGGAATCGGCCGTGCGCACGCGTTGGCCTTCGCCGCCGACGGTGCCCGCGTGGTGGTCAACGACATCGGTGTCGGTCTCGACGGATCACCCGCAGGCGGTGGTAGCGCGGCCCAGGGCGTGGTCGACGAAATCGTCGCTGCCGGAGGGGAAGCCGTCGCCGACGGCTCCAATGTCGCCGACTGGGAGCAGGCGGCCGCGCTGGTTCAGACCGCCGTCGACACCTTCGGCGGCCTCGACGTCCTGGTGAACAACGCCGGCATCGTGCGCGACCGGATGTTCGCCAACACCAGCGAAGAGGAGTTCGACGCCGTCATCGCCGTGCACCTCAAGGGGCACTTCGCCACCATGCGGCACGCGGCGGCCTATTGGCGCGCGAAGTCCAAGGCCGGCGAGTCGGTGGACGCCCGGATCATCAACACCAGTTCCGGTGCCGGACTGCAGGGCAGCGTCGGTCAGGGCAACTACAGCGCCGCCAAGGCCGGCATTGCCGGGATGACGCTGGTGGCGGCCGCCGAGATGGGTCGCTACGGCGTCACGGTCAACGCGATCGCGCCGTCGGCCCGCACCCGGATGACCGAGACGGTGTTTGCCGACATGATGTCCACTCAGGACGCCGACTTCGATGCCATGGCCCCGGAGAACATCTCGCCGCTGGTGGTGTGGCTGGGCAGCGTGGAATCCCGGGACGTCACCGGCAAGGTGTTCGAGGTCGAGGGTGGCAAGATCCGCGTCGCCGAGGGCTGGGCGCACGGCCCGCAGGTGGATAAGGGCGCGCGGTGGGATCCGGCCGAACTGGGCCCCGTCGTCGACGACCTGTTGGCCAAGGCCCGCCCGGCGGTGCCCGTCTACGGCGCCTGAGCAGAGGCCGGTTCGCGCACCACGAGCGGGACCAGGCGGTCGGTGGTGATCATTTCGTGGTTCGCCAACTACCGCCGCGCCAGTCCTCTTCGATGCCCACCGAGTCGTCCACCACGCCGAAACCGGCCAATTGGGGCCTTTCCCGCAGGCTGCGCTTGAGTTCGGCGAAGCCCGGGAAGCCGGCCAGGCCGATGACGTGATCCCAAAGGTGAACTACGGTGAGCATGGGCGTACCTTCCCAACCAGCGCGCCAACGCCGGTCTTGATCGAATACCTGATTCCGTGATGATCATCCTCGGGAAGGTGCGCCCACTTTCACGCCACCTCGCCGAGGCTCATGTCGGGTAGGACCGCCGCATTGCTGCGGCGGTCCCCCCTCAGAACCGTACGTGCCAGTCATCCCGGCATACGGCTCAAGCAAGCCCCGAGGACGTTGCGAGAACTGCGGCATCCGTTGGGCTCCTGCGCATCCGAGCCCGGAGGCTGCGATGGCAGGAAGCGTGTACCAGGTGAGTTTCGTCCGACCGGGCCGCCCTTCCGTAGTGGGTGAGATAGTCAGCGGCGAGAGCTCGTTTGACAACTCCCAACCACCATCGTTCCCATCCGGAGGGCGACTGCGGGGGTTGATCGGCGGTCAACACATGGTCGCCGCACAGCGGGCAGCGGCCGTCCTGCTTGGCGAGCAGGCGCAGGTTGTAGCTGTCCAGTGCGGGTTTGACCTTGCGTCGCCGTTCGACCCAGTAGCGGGTCAGGTCCGGGTCGTCGGGAGACGCCCGGCCCGTGACCAGCGTGTGTCGGACGATGGGAGTCCAGGCGAATTTGACCAGACACGCGATGTTTTCGCGACGATCACCCAGCGAGCGGTCGGGGTCGCCGAACACCCACTGATCGTTCCTGAACTTGTTGAACCGGCCCCAGTAGCGGCGGGCGATCCACTTTTTCGGCTTCTTCGGATGCGTTCGGCGTGCCCACCCAGCGGTGAGCTGCCACATATAGTGGTCCAGCGAGCTGAAAACCTTGCTGGACACCGCACCTCGATAGTAGGCGGACCACCCCCGGATAATTGGGTTCATCCGGGCGATCACCGCCCTGGCGTTGGAGCCGCGCAACCTGCGCATCTCCTCGGCCAACCGTTTGCGGATACGCTCGACCGCCTCCGGGCTCGGCTTGATCAACAACTTGCCTGGCCGTCTACCGTGACGGTAGCGGCGGACGTTGAATCCGAGGAAGTCGAAGCCCTCTTCGAGGTGGACGATGTTCGTCTTGACCTCGTTGAAGACCAGCCCCCTCGGAGCCAGCCACCGGGCAAGCTGCGCCTTGACGTGTTCAGCCTGCTCCCGGGAATGGCAGCAGGCGACCATATCGTCGGCGTATCTCACCAGAACCGGGGTGCCCGCTATCGCCGCACCGGCGTAAACACCGGTCGAACTGCGGTAACGCACTCCCGCGGCCTCCTCCAGACCATGCAGCGCCACGTTCATCAACAGCGGACTGATCACACCGCCTTGGGGAGAACCCTCCTCAGTCGGTGCAAACCCGCCGTTCTCAATCACCCCGGCCTTGAGCCACTTCCGGACCATTTCCCTGGCGGGGAACGATCCGAGCTTGTCGAGTAACCGAGGATGGTCGATTCTGTCGAACGCAGCCGACAAATCGGCATCCAGAATCCACACCCGTTGGGCTCGTGGCCCTTTGAGCGTGAGGAATAATGACTGGATCGCATCGGCACAGCCGCGGCCCGGACGAAACCCGTAGGAACGGGCCTCGAACCGAGCCTCCCACTCGGGCTCCAACGCGTTGCGGACCCGCCCTTGATGACAGCGATCCATCACCACGGGGATACCGAGCGGACGCGGATTTCCGTTGGCCTTCGGAATGTACACACGCCGAACCGGCAAGGGCTCCCACGACGACCGCGAATCATGCACCCGCACCGCCATGTTCGCTCTCGCCTCGGGCGACAGGGCAACCTCCCCATCGATCCCGGCCGTTCGACGCCCAGCATTGCGCTGAGTCACCTGTCGCACACTGACCAACGTGTTCGACCAGGAACCCAGCATCAGTTTCTGCAGCGACCGGACCGCGGTCCAGTCCTGCTCCCGCGTCGCCTTGAAGATCCTGCGCCGCAACCTCGCTACGTTCTCCTCATGGACGCGCCAATCCACGACGCTCCAATCGAAAACGCCCTCCGGTCCGTTCACCTCAACGGTGTCCAACTTGCCCTTCCGGTTCGCAAGGCCCTCGGCCTCGGCATTTCAAAGGCTCACCTGCCCACGTCAGCGCCCCTTCGAGCCCAGCGACCACCGCTGGTATCCGACCGGTTCCCCATGATCGCCGCCCAGGAGGAGCGGCGGAATCACGACCACAAGTCCCGTCGCCTTTCGACCATCGGCATTCGCTTCTTGAGCATCCTGTTCCCGCCGAGGGATTCCGCCCCTCTCACGATCGGCCTACCGGCCCGAAGGCCGGACCCGACGGGGTTTCCACGTTCCACGCACACGAGATACGACCGGGGAGGGCGCCCTCTATACCCCGAGACCAGCGGTGTTCGCACGACCGGCCTGTGGCCTCCGGTCGCCGCTTGCCGCCACTGCCAGCGGCCAGGTCCTATCACCCGGGTTCTCGACCCGCCTTCCCGGGCTTCAAATAACGAGGCGTCATCAAGGGTTCATTCGCATTCGCCCGTCCGGTCTTCCCCTCGCCCGGTTGCTCCCCCGGACGGAACGGGGGCCCTTGGGCTTCATCCCTGAGCTTCGCACCCCCACGGGCAGGACCCGTCGGCGCACGTCAGGGCGGGGATCGGTCACGAACACCAACCGAGAACTACGTGACCGGCATCGCCGACCTCCAATCCACGAGCTCACTCACATGCGCGACATCGCGTCGCACCCACAGGTATCGATCATTGCTCCGCCGGCGGCATACGCCGGATCAGATCATCCGCAAGCTCGCCGAGGGCAACAAACTCCTCGGGTCCGGCCAGGAACTCAACGAGGTGCCGGCACCTGCAGATCGCTGAGTCGACGTAGCGATTCCGCGGTGGTGGGTGTCATTGGGTACTGCGGACGATCTCGTACAGCCCGCTCTTCGCGGCGGCGTCTCGGGTGTCGGTGCCCGCGGCGGTGATGTAGCGCTGGGAGGTGGTCATCGCTTCGTGGCCCAGGAGGTTCATCAGGGCGTAAACGCTGATGTCGGCGTTGGCCAGTTCGGTGGCGAAGGTGTGTCGAAGGCCGTGCAGCAGGGCACCTTTGGCGCGGGTGCCGTCGATGCCGGCCTGCCGGAAGGCGCGCAGTGCGCGGTATTGCAGGGTGCCGCGGGTGATGCGCTGGCCGTCGCCGCCGACGAACAGCGGCGCTGACGCCGGCCAGCCGGCCAGTCCCCCGGTGGGGGAGGAGCGGCGCGTGAGGTGGGGGAATCGGGTTTTTCGGCTGTCGAGGTAGTGCTCGAGGACGTCGACGAGGACGGGTTCGACGGGGATGCGGCGGTCTTTGTCGCCCTTGCCGCGGACCTGCAGGACCGCGCCGTCATCGGTGCGGCGGAGGTCGCCGATGTTGGCGCGCAGCAGTTCGTCGGCGCGCAGACCGGCCAGCAGTCCGGTGATGATGAGGGCGCGGTCCCGCTCGAGCCAGTCGGTCGATCGGGGTCGCTGCGGCGCTGTCGACACCGCGGCCAGCAGGGCGGTGACCGACTCGGGGGGCAGGGATTTCGGCAGCGCCTTGGGTTGTTTGGGTCGTCCGATCATCGGCATCGGGTTGGCCGGGATCAGCTCGGCGGTGAACAGGAAGGTGCACAGCACGTTCCAGGTCGACCAGCAGCGCCGAATGGAGGCGGCCTCGTGGGTGCGGGCGTACTCGGCGAACGCCGAGCGCATCGCTTCGGTGTCGATGATCGCCAGCGGTAGCCGCACCAGATCCTGCGGGTCTTCGGCCAACAGCGCGGCGATCGCGTCGAAGTCCTGGCGGTAGGCCTTCAGGGTGTGCGCCGAGGGTTTGCGGGTGCCGCGGTCGGCCAGGAACTGTTCGAACCACGCTGGGCGGTGTGCATCGGCCGGGCAGGCGGACGTTGGTGGTCGGGGCACCGGATCAGTAGATCATGGATAATGACAGTTATCCATGAGAGGCCCGTGCGGTGGATTGCCCGTCGAGTAATAGGGGAGGGGCCGCGACGGCAATGCTGTTGTGATGGCCCTACCGTCAACGTACGGCGAGCCGACGGAACCTCCTGGGTGGCAGACGGAAGTCAAAAGCATGTGCGCTGCGTGCATCGAAAAGGCGATCGCTGACCGGGTCTGGCCGGCGAAGTTTTCACCTCAAGCCTGTTGAAAGTGATATCCACGAAGGGGAAATCCATGTTGTACAGAATGATTCGTCGTGATCCGGCAGCGGTCGGCGGTCCTGGTGGTCAACGACACCGGGATGTCGACCATGGAATATTCGACTGGGGAGATTTACAACATACGCTCATCGACCACTGATCTGACGAGTCAGATCCCCAACTGCTGCTCCGCTTCGGCATGTTCAACGGCGAGGGATTTGCGTCTCCTTTCTTCCTCGTGTTCTCCCAAAACAGTAAGGCCCGCAAAGAGTAGGAGCGTTCCAGACGCGTCCAGCCCGTAACAGCGCTGCGGCGACCGCATTCACCACCCGCTGAAAAGCATTGCTGCGCGGGGTGATTGGGGGGAGCCGGTGTGACAATGCGGTCATCTCACCGTAGCGGGGGTGGATCCTAGCTCGATTCGCCAATCGAGCATGTCGGGCACGGTTACCCGCAACCAGTGCGGTCCGTCCCATTTCGAGGCGATATCTGCGTACAGAGTCAGGGCCGAGTCGCCCGGAGCGACGTACCGCGCACACGTATGCTCCGGTCGTCTATCGGTGATGAAGGTCCACATGCCGTCGGGCGCGTCGCGCCAGACGGTTCTGTACTCGGGGCCGATCGATGACGCGGGTATGTGCCGCATCGCCAGATAGTGTCCGCTGCGGAACGGCAGCCCCATTACGCCGTAACCGGTGAACCGCTCGTCAGTGCCCGGCCACAGGACCGGGTTCCGCCGGGCGGCGACGGCCGCGTCACGTGGGGTCTTGAAAATGTCCATGCCACAATGGTCGGCCGCACGGTTCGCAGTGCCCGCGAGGGAATCGGTTCGGACTCAACGGATCCCAGCTTCGTCATCCGTCGAGAGGCGCAACTGCTGATCTCCTACGCGGACAGCTCGATCGTCGGGCCCGGCGGAGGCGGCCGCGCGCCCGACGCCAGGGGGCTGACCGCCAGGAGGTCAGCGACCCCATGCGGTTGTACACCCTGCTGGGCCGCGATCACACCACCCTGCGCTATGCCGCCAACGCCGCCGGCGCGGACGACGTCGCGGGCCTGGAAGCGGCCGCCGATGCTGTGGTGCAGGCCGCGCACGGGCAGATGGACGTCTACCTGGTCGCGGCACTGGACGCGGACGTGGCAGGTACCGTGCTGCCCTTGATCCGCGACGCCGCCGGTGACTTCGCGCGCAACTACGATGTCCCTGACACGTCCGTGTTCGTCATTCGTCCCGACGGCTACCTCGGTATCGCCGCGCGCGGCGTCGTCGACACCGACGAGCTGGTGCGCCACCTGAAGGCGACGTTCCGCTGAAAGCCGCGCGGCGTCGTCGCGGGCGA
>CAVZZD010000010.1:0-473249 GCA_963779655.1 uncultured Actinomycetota bacterium
CCGCTCCTGTTGCCGGAATCGATCAGACATCCAGATCAAGAATGTCCGACGACTATGTTCTAGGCCAGTCGATATCCGTTGTCAATACCGGAATTCTGCGATGCCATCAACGGCCGTGGAATGCCTTCATCCGACAGCATATGCAACTATGTCGGATCTTCGATAATCACCGTGCCTCTTCGCTTCGCAGGACCTCTTCCTATATGCTTACCGTTGTTCATACCGTTGTTGTTAATTGGACGAATGCGCTGTTCGGCGGGGCACGCGGCAGCGGCCGGCGTGAGGAAGGAACGGATGAAGGTTCCGAGTGTCCACGATCCGGAGTTCTGGCAGCGCGGACCCGATGACGAGCTTGCCGAGCTACGGCGCGCCTGTCCCGTTGCCCTGCAGCCTGAGGCCGGGTTCTGGACGATCGCCGGACACGAGCAGATCGTCGAGATCAGCAAGGACCCAGCGACATACAGCTCGGCCATGGGCGTTCTGATCGGCGATCGCAAGCGGACCGTGACCGGGGACGAATCCATTCTCTATGTCGACCCGCCCCGCCACGTGGCGATGCGGCGCATCGTCAACAAGGGCTTCACGGTGCGCAGGGTGGCCCAGCTGGCACCGATCGTCGAGCGGATCGTGGCCGATGCGCTCGACGCGATCGACGCAAAAACCCCAACCGACGCCGTGGACGCGATCAGCGCTCCCGTGCCGATCCTGGTGATCGCGCACATGCTGGGCGTGCCGGCCGAAGATCTGCCGACTTTTCGCACCTGGTCGGACGCAATCGCGATCGCCGCAACGGATCCGACCGATCCGCGCGCCATGGTCGCCATCGACTTCTTCGTGTACTTCAACGCCAAACTCGACGCGCGGGCAGGCGAGACGGACCCGCCTGATGACCTGCTCACCGCGATCACCGCGGACGCCGAGCTGACGCGGGCCGAACAACTCGGGTTCTGTATGAGTTTGCTCGTGGCCGGGAACGAGACGACACGCCACCTCATCAGCGGGGGACTGATCGCGCTGGCGGACCACCCCGGGCAGCGAGCGAAGCTCGCCGGGGACGAGTCCCTGATACCCGCCGCGGTCGAGGAGATGCTGCGCTGGACCACGCCGATCGTTGCGATGGCCCGCACCACGACGTGCCCGGTGACGCTGGGCGGCGCCGACGTCGACGCGGCCTCGTACCTGGTGATGCTGTATGCCGCGGCGAACCGGGACGAGGCCGTGTTCGGCTCGGATGCAGGCGAATTCGACGTGACCCGGTCGCCCAACCCTCATCTGGCGTTCGGCATCGGTGAGCATTTCTGCCTGGGCGCCCAGTTGGCCCGGTTGGAGGCCAAGATCCTGTTCACCGAGGTGTTGCGGCGGTGGCCGCACTATCAGGTGCTCGACGGTGTGCAGATGGGCGCGTCGACGCTACTGCGGGAGACCGTGAAGCTACCGATCCTGTTGCAGCCCAATGACTGATACCCCGACGCGCGGGCGGCCGAACCGCTCAACGGGACGTACACCGCGTACTCCGACGGGGGCCTGGGCACCCGCAACGACGTCTACTACGGGTGGAAATATCCGTACCCCGATGTCACGCAGACCTGGACGATATCCTCGTCGTGCGTCATCGACGACTGCCACGGCACGGTGACCAGTTCTGACGCCTGGACAGTGGAGCCTGCAACAGAAATCTTGCCATTGTGGTCAAACGCCCGCTGACACTGACCCGACTGGGGTAGAGGTTGGGCGATCGTCCCGAATGGAGCCGAACATGAGCATGGCGTACCTGGCACAGCCCGAACAACAGCAGCAACTGGAGTGGCTCGACGGCGGCACTCTCTCGATCCTGCTTGACAGTGCGGCAACCGACGGTCAGCTGATGATCGGGCGCTTCGACGTCAGCGAGGGCGAAGCTCCGCCCTATCACATGCACACCCGCGAAGACGAAGTGTTCATGCTCATCCGGGGCACTGCGCTGGTCTGGGTGGGCGACCGGGAGACGGAGCTTGCGGAGGGTGGGATCGTGTTCCTGCCCAAGAACATTCCACATGCCTACCGCATCACGTCCAAGACAGCAGACCTGCTGATGATCAATACGCCGGCGGGAATCGAAGGCATGTTCCGCTACTCCGGTCGTGACAGGTCGACACCGCGCCCGGAGGGTTTCGAGATCGAGCAGGAGCGGATGGCCGAGGGCGCGAAGCGATACGGGCAGGTCATTCTCGGTCCGCCGCGCTAAAGCCCCTATGCCGGCGCGGCTTCTGCGTGTGGCGGCGTGCTACGTCGCTTCGGGAACTCAACGAGATGGTTGAGCGGCGACCGTCCTGATGAGGGGCAGATACACGGTGTCCAGAATCTCGGCGATGGTGTCGAGCCCGACGTCATTGCGCGCGAAGACCATCTCGTCGCGCACCAAC
Source organism: uncultured Actinomycetota bacterium (assembly GCA_963779655.1). Classification (GTDB taxonomy): domain Bacteria; phylum Actinomycetota; class Actinomycetes; order Mycobacteriales; family Mycobacteriaceae; genus Mycobacterium. The sequence continues at coordinate 2,403 of CAVZZD010000010.1, forward strand.
AGGCCGATGCTTGTCGCTGCCCGGCGGGGAATTTCGTGCGGACCTATCTCGCCTCGGTCGCGGGCGCGGGCGAGGGCTGGGTAGATCGTCCTTTCCTCCAACCCGGCCACTTGCGCGTCGAGGACGTCGAACAAGTCGTCATCGGCGTCGGCGATGAGACTGCGGTAGTTGTCGATGCCAATGGCGCGGAAGTTGTTCACGACCGCGCCGAACAGCGCCAGGAGGTCCTCTCGCAGTGACTGTGACGGCTCGATACCGTCGTCGTCGGGTTGCCACCGCAAATTGGGCAGCGCGTCGACGACCATGTGAGCACGTGAGGGATAGCGCCGGTACAGCACCGGCTTGCTGGTTCGCGCGCGCCGCGCAACGCCTTCGTAAGTCACTCCCGCATAGCCGAAGTCAGCCAGCTCTGCTCTGGTCGCCTCACGGATGGCGTCCATCAGCACTTCGTCGCGTCGACGAATCGTCCCGGCCGAACTCGTGGTGCGGCGCACTTTAGACACGTTGCGGATCTTACCGCGGCCGTGTAACCTTGGCCATAAGATACGAGCCGTATCTTGCATCGGAGTCCGGACGGATGCGCCAATCGCGAACCGGACTCCCGACGCGCACGGAAAGGGACTGACCATGGCTAGCGATGAACAGAAGATGACATTTGTGCCGTCCCGCCCGCTGCCGGCCGCGAGGACGGGTCTGTTGACCGGTTTCGATCCCGGTACCCGAACCCTGGAGGCGGGCTTTCAGATCGCGCCTCAGTTCCGGTCGATACCGGTCGACATCGTGTTCGAGAAGGACATCGCCGTCCAGCTGCGTGACGGTGTCACGATCCACGTCGACGTGTTTCGGCCCGCTGGAGCACAGCAGGTGCCGGTCATCGTGGCATGGAGCCCGTACGGCAAGGGTCAGGGCACATCCGCCAGCGTGATGGGCGTCTTCGGCATGGTCGGCCTGGACAACGGGGTCGTCTCGGGTCTGGAGAAGTTCGAGGGCCCGGACCCGGCGTATTGGTGCGCGCACGGCTATGCGATCTGCAATCCGGACATTCGCGGCGTGGTCGATTCCGACGGCGACAGCGTGCTCTGGGATCGCCAGGAAGGCCGCGACTGCCACGACCTGATCGAGTGGCTGGCCGAACAACCATGGTGCACCGGCAAAGTCGGGATGAGCGGCACGTCGTACCTGGCGGTGTCGCAGTGGTTCACCGCCGCCGAACAGCCGCCGCACCTGGCGGCGATCAACCCGTGGGAGGGCGTCAGTGATGTCTATCGCGACCTGGTGATGCGGGGCGGTATGCCTGACACTCGGGTTCGCCCGACAGTTGCAGGAGGGCAGCTTCTTCGGCAAGAACCGCAAGGAAGACATTCTCGCCGAGGCGGAACGCTACCCACTGATGAATGAGCTGTGGGAGAACAAGATTCCGGATTTCCAGAAGATCACTGTGCCGGCCTATGTGGTGGCCAGCTATTCGAACACCTTGCACACCGCGGGAACGTTCCGTGCCTGGCGGCGGATTGCCTCGCAGGACAAGTGGCTGCGCGTCCACAACTCCCAGGAATGGCCCGACTACTACGACGAGGCGAACGTTGCGGATCTGCACCGCTTCTTCGACCGCTTCCTCAAGGGTGAGGACAACGGTTGGGAGCAGACGCCCCGCGTTCGCTACTCGATTCTCGACTTCGAGGGTGGAGATCTGACCAACGTCGCCGGGGATGAATTTCCCCCCGAGCAGGTCGCGTCGACGAAGTACTACCTCGACGGTCCGCTCGCGAGCGTTGACCACCGAGCCGCCGAGCGAGGGCGTGGCGGTGGATTACGACGTCGATTCCAACCCGAATGCGGTGTCGTTCATCGCGACGTTCGACCAGGAGACGGTCATGGTCGGCTATCCCGAAGGCGCACCTGTGGGTCGAAGCACGAGGTGCCGACGACATGGACCTCTTCGTGCTCGTGCAAAAGCTCGATGCGCACGGCACGCCGCTTCAACAGTTCACCGTGCCCAATCACAACGCGAGGATCCACGACCTCACCGATCACGGGGCCAGCATCCTGCGGTACAAGGGATCTGACGGACGGTTGCGCGCTTCGGCTCGCCATCTCGACGAGACGCTGTCGACCGACGAGGTCCCCGCCCACAGCTTCGACCGGGTGCAGAAGCTCTCAGCAGGCGAGATCGTCGACGTCGAAATCGACCTGCTGCCAATCGGTCTTGCCTTCTATCCCGGTGAACAACTGCGCTTCATCATCAGCGCCGGCAACCTGCTGGGAACGCTGATGCCCGCGATCGACGAATACACCGGCGCCAACAACGGACAACACGTCATCCACACCGGCGGCAGCCACGCCTCCTACCTGCAGCTGCCCATCCGTCGTTGAACAGACAAGAACAGGAAGTACCTATGACCATGCAAGACAAGGCGGAGATCGGCGAGATCTTGAACCTCTACGGCCTCGCACTCGACGCTCATCGCTGGGACCTGTTCGACCTCGTCTTCACCGAGGACGTCGTCGCCGAGTTCGGCCCCGCCGGGGCGGCTTGGAGGGGCCTGGCCGAGTTCAAACGATCGTTCGCGGAGTTCCATCAGACACTGGACAGCCACCAACACACCATGATGGGCCAGGTCGTCAAGGTCGACGGCGACCGGGCGTACGCGTTCAGCTACGGCAACTGGCTTCTCATTCGTCACGCCGCGGAAGGCGGCCCCACCTGGCAGGGCACCGGTTGGTACGACGACACCCTCGTCCGGACCGATGCCGGCTGGCGTATCGGGCATCGGGTGTGCCGCCTGATGTCCTGGACGGGAAACCCATTGGTCCCCGAACCGATGGGCGACCACAACCCCGACATGGACCTCAACGTCCTCCACCAGGCAAGCGACACAGGCCAGATCGCTGTGCTCAACGCGATCCCAAAGGCTCTCTCACGTGGTAGCCACTGATCAGCGGCAGTCGGCTTGTGTTGTCGACTTGGTGTCGGGTCCCACCGCACCGGGACGAATCGATGACTTCGAACTTGAGCACGCGCGCCGAGTCTTGGCCCGGCTCAAGTCTTCCCTCGGACGTCAGGGACTGCTGGAGCTCTTGGCCGCCGACATCAACGTCGGTGTCGACTTCATGCGTGAGATGGTCGAACAGTCGAAGGGGAAGGTGAAACCCGCGACGACGGTGTTGGCGATCAAAGGCCTTACGGCGACGCAATTCCTGCACTGGCTGGACAGCAAGTTCGATCAGGAGAGCGTCATGCTGGCGGCCGAGCCGGACCATTTCGTCATTGCGCCCAACCCCGATTCGACGGTCACCATCGTCGAAACCCTGGGCGAGTTCGTGTGTGAGATTCGCATTCCGGCTTTCGACGGTGCTGGGAACTGGGATGCAGCGGTCGTCGACGAACTGCTTCCGGAATCGGAGTATCCGTTCCGGCGGATCGGGCGAATCACGCTGCCGGACGGCACCTTGGTGGGCCACATGCTGACCCAGTTCGGCGACACCGCTGGCGGATTCGACGCAAGTCTGACGGCGTACCTTCCCACCGCATGCCCCGAGGACGTCTTCGAGCATCACCGTCAACACCTCGCCGTTGAATTCAGGAACTGGATTGTCGCCGCTGCGGCCGAAGTGCAGCACTGACCTGAAAACCCATTTACCGCAGATCGTTGCGTACGGCGTCGGCCAGATTGTCGAGGATCTCGAGCAGCTCACCGGCCACCTTATCGGGTAGTGCTGCCAGTAGCGGCCGGACCTGGCGATCGAGCTGGTGCAGTGTGCTCTGGTTGCCGCGGCGCGCGATGAGCGAGCGGGCCTCGTCGATCGCCGCCGCCAGCGCCTCGGAATCGGCGTCACCGGCGGCGATCTGCGTGGCGAGGACGTCGATCAGCTCCCAGTCGCGGTACATCGCCTTGCTGGATTCGTACAGCGCGACCCCGGTGACGGGTCGACCGCGCATGGTGCCGTGGTAGCGGTAGGGACCTTCCAGGTACTCCACCGGCAACGCGTGTGCGGGCGAGTGCACCAGCGGTTCGCCCGTCAGCTCGAGATCGAGTTTTGCAGACCTCACGACATGCTGGCTGGGCATATACCGATGTTTCGACGGCGGGCGCATCAGGCTGCGAATCTGGTTGGGCCACCGCACATAACCGGTGGTGGTGACTTCGAGATCCTCGACGCACTCCGATGGTGTGCCGTCGGCGTAGGTGGTGGTGATCCCGGTGAACGGCACCAGTGCATTCCCGATGCGGCGGTCGAACTGCCGCCACACGGACAGGTCGGCCCCGTTGTCGAGGCTGATGGTGTGCCATTCGTGTGCCTGGCCACGAATGTCGCCGTCGGTTGCGCCGCCGCCGGCATAGCTCGGGAACCACTGCCGATCGATATGGCCCGACGGGCCTGTGACTTCTTCAGTGAATTCGCCCCAGCGCATGGTCCCGGTCATCTGCACACCGGTCTGGAAGTACGAGTAGGTGTTGTCCTGCAGGCTCGCGACGATCTTGCCATTGTATTTCGACGCGCCGACGGGTACCGGTGGCCTCGTCGGATCCAGGTGTAACCGTAATTCCATTGCGGCACCACCACTATCGTGTCCAACGACGGCGAAGTCATACGTGAAAGGAATCAGTTCGCCCCCGCTGTCACGACAGGCCACCCAGGTGCTGGTGCCGGCACTGCTCTCGTAGCGCAGATCCAGGTGCCCCTCGGCGCTGGTGAATTTGGGGACGGCGCCGGGCTCCATGTTCTTCGGCGGCATGTCGTAGTCGGTGAACGTCCCATAGCTGCCACTGTCGAGGTCGAACAGGGCGAAGGTGTGGAAATCGGCGACAACATCGCCACCGGGCCGGTTCCTGTTGAAGATCGTGATGAACGCGAACTTGCGACCGGATCGCTCACCGGTCAGATGCCCTGCGAGATACCAGGTGTCGGACTGGTAGTCCGGATGGGTGCCTTCCGCAGCAGGGAAGTCGAGCTGGGTGTCGCCCGGCACCAATTGGAACGGATACCGCTGCCAGTCGGATTGTGTCTGGTCCATGTGCAGCTGCCTCGATTTCAGTCGTTGACGATGACGGATCGGATTCCGGTTCCGTGGCGCAGGTCGTCGAACGCACTGTTCACGTCGTCGAGCGTGATCCGGCCGGTGATCAGCCGTTCCAGGGGAAGGCGTCCGGTTCGCCAGAGGTTCAACAGCATTGGGAAATCCCGGCCGGGAACCACCGAGCCGTACTGGCATCCCACCAGCGTCTTGCCGTGCATGTAGAGGTCGTATGCGGACAGCGATACGCGCTCGTCCACCGGCGCCGCGCCGACGATGCACGTGGTACCGCCCCGTCGCGTCGCTTCGATCGCCGTCTCGATGGTCGCCTGCCGACCGACCGCCTCGAAGAGGTAGTCCGCGCCCCGGCGGCCCGTGATCGCGCGGATCTGCTTGGCGACCTCCCCGTCCGCTGGGTCCACGGCATGGGTGGCGCCCAGCGCGATCGCGGCCTCCCGGCGCGACGCCACCGGGTCGACCGCGATGATCTCGGCGGCGCCGCGGATCTTCGCGGCCATCAGTGCGGCCAGTCCAACGCCGCCGAGCCCGATGACCGCCACCGAGCTGCCGTGTTCGACCGGTGCCGTGTTGAGCGCCGCTCCGGCCCCGGTAGCGACGCCGCAACCGACCAGTGACGCGATCTCCAATGGGATGTCGGCGTCGATCGGTACGACGGCGCGCGCCAGGCAGTTCGTGGCGGTCGCGAAGCTGGAAACCCCCATTGACGTGAACAGGGCTGTGCCCGCGGCGTCGGTGGCGTACGGCATCGAGTAGCTGTCGCGGATGGCGTTGCGGCACAAGTGGACTTCGCCGCGTCGGCAGAACCAGCATTGACCGCACGCCGCCACCCACGCGATCACCACATGGTCCCCGGATGCCAGGTGGTGCACATCGGAACCCACCGCCTCGACGACGCCGGCGCCCTCGTGGCCCAGCACGCACGGTGTTCCGGCCGGCAGTGCGCCGGTGGCCTGGGACAGGTCGGAGTGGCACACACCGCTGGCGGCGATGCGCACCCGGACCTGGTCGGGCGCAAGGGGCGCGAGGGTGATGTCCTCGATCTGCAGTGGCTTTCCCACGGTGCGGAGAATGGCGCCGCGTTCACTCATCCTGGGTACCTCTGCTCTGCGTAAGTCCTGGCCTCGAATGTCCCGCCCAAACGTACGTGCGGGCGGATTTGTGCGAGGCAATGTCAAGTGGCTGGGGAAACATTTAGGCGCCGCCGCACCGCGGACTTGTCGTCGCCGCCGAGGTGCAGTGCGGGACCGCCGGCTTGCGCGGGCTTGGGCTCGAATCCCAGCTCGTCGGCACGCCGGGTGAGCTTGGGCCACAGGGACGAGTGCGTCCGGCCGAGGCTGATGCCGAATTTCATGTCAGCGAGTGCCTAGCCCGACCACGGAATGGCCTTGAGTGCACCGCCGGCATCGATGCGCAGTTGCTGACCGGTCACGTAGCGTGCCGCGTCGGAGGCGAGGTACAGCACGGCCTCGCTGATGTCCTCGGGTTCGACGTAGGGGATAGGCATGGCATTCAGGAACGGGAACGTCAACTCCGCGTCCTCGCGGGTCGGGTTCTCCAGATCGGGCCGGAACGCCACATACATCGGCCGGCTGTGCAGCATGTCGGTGTTGACGTTGGTCGGGTGAACCGCGTTGACGCGGATGAACTCCGGAGCCAGTTGCAGCGCAAGGTTGTTCACGTAGTGCGCCACCACCTGCTTGGCGAAGCCGTAGCCCGCCCCGCCCGGACCCGCGTCCATCCCGCTGGTGCTGTGCGATGCCAGCATGGCCCCCAACGAGCCGGTGGCGATGATCGACGCGCCGGCCGTGAGGTGTTTGAGACTGGCATGCACCAAATTGAGCACGCCGACCAGGTCGACGTCGACGGCATCGACGAACGCCTGTCGCGGACCGCCCTTGGTCAGCGGGGCGATGCCGGCATTGGCCACCACGATGTCGAGCTTGCCGAATTCGGCCACGCCCGCGTCGATGGCCGCCGACAGGGCAGCGCGGTCGCGGACGTCGGCGATAACCGTGAAGGCGTTGCGGCCTTCCTTCTCGACCAGGCGTGCGGTCTCGTCCAGATCCTCGGGCCGGGCCAACGGATAGTCGTTGGTGGCGATGTCCTCGCACAGGTCGATCGCGATGATGTCGGCGCCCTCGGCGGCCAGCAGCCGCGCGTGCGACCGGCCCTGCCCGCGCGCCGCACCGGTGATGACGGCGACCTTGCCCTCAACTCTGCCCGCCACTGTTACTCCTCGTTCGCGTTGTGTGCCGGCTGCCGATTCAGCGGTAGCCGATGGTCTTCGTTTCCAGGTACTGCTCGAAACCTTCGATGCCGTTCTGCCGGCCGATCCCGCTGGCCTTGTACCCGCCATACGGTGCGTCAGCCCCGTAGAAGAGGCCGCCGTTGACGTTGACGGATCCGACGCGCAGCCCGCTCGCGAAGGCCATCGCCCGGTCGGTTGATGCGGAGAACACCGAGCCGGACAGGCCGTAGTCGCTGTCATTGGCGATCGCCAACGCGTGCGCTTCGTCCTGGTAAGGCAGGACCACCATCACCGGGCCGAACACCTCGCTGCGCGCGATCTCCGCTGAGTTATCCACGCCCGCAACAAGGGTCGGCAGAACATAGTTTCCGCCCGCAAGCTCGGGATCGAGATTCGTCGCCGCGGTACCACCCGTCACGATATCGGCGCCGGCGGCACGTGCGCGGTCCACGTAGCCGAGAATGCGCTCGCGTTGCTTGGGGCTGATCACCGGGCCCAGCAGGGTGTCCGGACGGGCCGGGTCGCCCGGGGCGAAGTATCCGAACAGCTCGACGACTTTTTCGATGATCGTGTCGTGCAGGTGGGCGGGGACCAGCAGCCTGGTGTTGACGGCGCAACCCTGGCCGGCGTGGAAGCAGACCTGCGCGGTGTTGGGCAGCACGGCGTCGAGATCGGCGTCGTCGAGCACCACCATTGCGGACTTGCCGCCCAGCTCGAGGAACACCCGTTTGAGAGATTCGGCGCCCTTGCGGGCGATCAAGCGTCCGACGTCGGTGGACCCGGTGAACGACACCTGGTCGACCCTGGGATCGGTGACCAGCAGTTCGGCGACGGCGTTGTCGGGTGTCGTGACGACATTGACCACGCCGGCCGGGATGTCGGTGTGCTCGGCGATCAGCCTGCCGATGCGGGTGGACGTCCACGGAGTGTTCGGATCAGGTTTGAGCACAACGGTATTGCCGGTGGCCAGCGCCTGGCCCAGTTTGTTCGCGACGATCTCGAACGGGTAGTTCCACGGTGCGATCGCGGCCACCACGCCCATCGGCTCTTTGACCACGCGGCGCCGATTGCCGTCTCCGCCCGCCGCGCCCGCGCCGATCTCGCGTTCCCAGCCGAACGTATCGATCAGCTCGGCGGGATAGGTGAGCGCATCAGCCATCGGCCAGTCAACCTGGGCCATGGTGGTGGTCATCGCGGGGGCACCGACCTCCGCGATGATCTCCTCGCGCAGGTCCTCGCGCTCACGCTCGAGCGCCTCCTGGAGTTGCAGCAGGCAGCGTTTGCGCAACTCCCGGTTGGACTTCCAATCGGTGTCGTCGAACGCCCGCCGCGCGGCGCCGATCGCGGCGTCCATGTCGTGCGCCGATGCCGCGGCGGTGCTGCCGAGCACCTTGCCGGTGGCCGGACTGAGGTTGTCGAACCGGGCGCCGGAGGCCGCCTCGCGCAGCTTGCCGTCGATCAGCATGCGAGATTCGGCCCGGGCCGCGGCTCGCGCGTTCACCACCGAGCTCGTAGTCATGTCTGCTCCTCAACGTTCAGCGATTTCGGTGTGATACCGCGCGCTGAGCGAGCGTAATCACACCGAAATCGCGGGTTGATCGGGGTCATCGGGTCAACACCATGGATGCGCAGTGCGGCCCGTGCGCGTTTGAGACCACTGCCACCTCGGCACCGGCAACCTGCCGCGGGCCGCACTCGCCACGAAGCTGGGCCACCCCCTCGGCGAGAAAACTCAGGCCGTGCAGCCGGCCCTCCGCAAGCTGTCCGCCCTGGGTGTTCAGCGGCAGGGCGCCGCCGGGACCGATGGTCCCGCCGCCGTCGACCCAATCGCCGAATTCGCCGATCCCGCAGAACCCCATCGCCTCGACCCAGGACAGCGCGATGTGGGTGAACCCGTCATAGAGCTGCGCGACGTCGACGTCGGCCGCGGTTACCGACGCACGCTTCCACATCGTCTCCGCGCAGCGCTGCGTTCCGCCGAAGAGGAAATCGTCGGTGTAGGTCCAGTCCGGCTTCCAGCCCGTGCCCATTGCGACCGCGTCGATCCAGACCGGTGGTTTGGGTGCGTCGGCCGCGCGTTCGGGTGTGGTGATGATGACGGCGCAGGCCCCTGTCACCGGATAGTCACAGTCCAGGAGCCGGAGCGGATCCGAGATCATCCGGGCGCCCAGGTAGTCGTCCATCGTCACCAGGTCACGGGCGACGGCACGCTCGTTCAGACTCGACCAGCGCCGCGCGTTGACCGCGATATGACCGTAGTCCTCCTGGCTCCCACCGAGAGTCGCGAGTCGTCGGCGCATCTTCATCGCCATGATCGGGATCATCCCACCGACGACCCCGTAGGGCAGGTCCCACTGCCAGGTGCCCGATGGAGGCGGCATTGCCCTGTCCGCCGACATGTGGCCCCACTCCCGGGTGACTGAGCGAACCACCAGGGCAACCTCGCAGGAGCCGGACAGCACAGCCATCTGCGCACCGAGCGCCGACCCGAGCGCAGACGGACCCCGTGCCGCGAAATCGCCGTAAGCGACAAGGTTTTCGACGCCGAGCATGCGCGCCATGTCGTAGGACAGTTCGTCACCGGCGTACTCGAATATGGCGTCGACATCGCTCACCCGCAGACCTGCGTCCGCGATCGCTTCCCGGGCCGCCGCGACCGCGAGTGCCCGCCCGTCGACGCCCTTCTCCCGGTGTACCGACGAGTACCCGACGCCGACGACGGCGGCCTTGCGCGGCGTCATGCAGAAGTCTCCCGTGCGGGCCGGAACTGCGGCAGCGCCATATCGCCGCGGCTTTCGAAGACGACCTCCATCGGCATCCCGATCCACAGTTCATCTGCCTGCGCCTCGACGATGTTCGTCAGGATCCGGACGCCGGGCGCGTCGTCGAGTTCGGTCAGACCGATCATCATCGGGATGGCGTCGACGAACCCCGGATGGAACGGTTGTCGGAGAACCGTGAACGAGAACAGGGTCCCGCGCCCGGAGACCTCGACGGCGATCGGAACGGCCCCCTCAGGTCCACCGCCCGGGATCTCGGGCACCGGACTCGGCGGATGCTGCAGAAGGTCGAGGCCCTCGAAGCCCTGGACCGCGAGCCGTCCCTGTTTGGCGCTCTCCCAGTAGAACTCGCTGATCGGATCGGGGATCGGGACCGGCCGGACGTTCAATTCCACGGCAGCGCTTTCCTCCGGTCGTTGCTGAGCCCTGACATCCTCGTTCCCAGAGACAACCGTATGTCTTACGGTAATGTTGTGTCAATCACCGTCGGCACCGCTCGGCGGCTTCTCGATGGCGCTCCGCGTGTCAATGAAAGGGATCTCTATGTCAGGCGTGCTCAGTGGTGTTCGGGTTGTGGAGATGGCGTCCTGGACCTACGTGCCGTCCGCGGGCGCAGCGCTCGCGGACTGGGGCGCCGACGTGATCAAGGTGGAAAGTGTGGAGTTCGGCGATCCCAGTCGCGCCCTGGTGGTCGGGGGATTCACCCGCGAGGCCGCGCGGGTCGACGCCGACTTCATGCTGGAACTCGGTAACCGCGGCAAGCGCAGCGTCGCGATCGACCTCAAGTCCGAGTTGGGTCGCGAGTTCTTCGGCAGGCTGCTTGCCAGCGCCGACGTCCTGCTGACCAACTGGCTGCCGGGCGCTCTCGAGCGAGCCCGTCTCACGGTCGAGGACATCCGCGCCTTCAACCCCGACATCATCATCGCGCGCGGTTCGGGTCTTGGCGTGCGCGGACCCGACAGCGATCAGGGCGGTTTCGACGGCGCGACCTACTCCGCACGCGGCGGCGTGGCCTACACGCTGACGCCGTTCGGCTCTGAATTCCCCGCAGTGCAGGGCCCGGCATTCGGTGACCTGCAGGCCGGGGCCACGTTGGCGGGTGGTGTGTGCGCGGCGCTGTTCCACCGCGAACGCACCGGCGAGGCCACCATCGTCGACTCATCGCTGTTGGCACAGGCGATGTGGGCGATCGCGCCCTCGATCCTCGTCGCCGATTTCTTCGACACCGACGGCATACCCGGAGCGCCCCCCGGCGTGGCGATGAACCCGGTGGTCAATCGCTACAAGACGCGGGACGGACGGTGGATCCAGCTGGTGTTCCTTCAGCCGGACAAGTTCTGGGCCGGATTCTGTCACCGGATCGGACGGTCCGATCTCGCCACCGACGAACGATTCGTGCCGTCGGCCAACCTGATCGCCAACGTCGCCGAGGCCGTCACCACGCTGGACGAGACATTCGCCGCGCACGATCTCGAGCACTGGCAGAAGGTTCTGGCGCAGGAGCCGGGGGTGTGGGCGGCGTACGCGACACCGCGGGAGACCCTCAACGATCCGCAGGCCGGACCCAACGGCTACCTCATCACGAACCACGACCACCAGGGCAACGAATACCGGACCGTGGCGGCTCCCGTGCAATTCGGCGAGGTGCCGCCGGCGCCCGCCCGCGCTCCGGAGCACGGCCAACACACTGAAGAGATTCTGATGGAGCTCGACGTCGACTGGGATGACATCGAGAAAGCCAAAGAGGCCGGCGCAATCCTCTAGTGGTGACGGTGGACCGGCACGGGAACACGTCGCTGATCTCGGGATTCGACCCGATCTGACACGTCGTTTTTCTTGCGCGCTCAGTGCCGACTCGCTACCATTTTCGTTACCGTTAGCATTACCGTTAATGCAGTCCGGAGGATAGTTTGACCACCGCGAAAGTTGTCTTTGATCCGTTTTCCGACGACTTCTTCAACAATCCTTTTGCCACCTACCGGCGGATGCGCGATGAGGCGCCGGTCTACTACAGCGAGACGTATGACTTCTATGCGCTGACCCGACACGACGACGTCGCGGCGGCGATGAAGGATGTCGAGACGTTTTCGTCGTCGCGCGGAATCGATCTGCAGATGGTGCAGTCCGGCAATCCACCGCCGCCGTTGATCATCATGATGGATCCGCCCGACCATCGCCGCATGCGCAGTCTGGTCAACAAGGTGTTCACCCCGCGCGCCATCGAACGACAACGCGAGACGGTCAAGGCGCAGATCGATCGATTCCTCGGCGCGGCGGACCCCGGTGAGTCCGGTGTTTTTGACGTAGTGCAGGACTTCGCCGCGCCGTTCCCCGTCGAGGTGATCACCGAGATGCTCGGTGTGCCTCCGGAACTCCGCCAGAAGGTCAGGCTGCTGTTGGACAAGACACTCGAGCGGGAGTACGGCAAGGTCGAGATGCCGGAAGAGGGAATCCAGGCCGGCATGGAGACCGGACTGATGTACTACAACATCATTCAGGACCGGCGCGCCGATCCGCAGGACGACATGATCAGCGATCTGATCGCGGCCGAAGTCGAGCGTGACGGCGCGGCGACCAAACTCGACGACATCGAGATCGCCGGCTTTGCTTCCATGTTGGGCGGCGCGGGGGCCGAGACCGTCACCAAGTTGATCGGCAACGCCGTGGTGACCTTCGCCGAGAACCCGGATCAATGGCAGATGCTGCTCGACGATCGCAGCAAGATTCCAGCTGCTGTGGAGGAGTTGTTGCGCTGGGAGGCTCCCGCGCAATATCTGGTCCGGTACACCTTGAAAGACGTTGAGCTGCACGGGACCACGATTCCGGCGGGGAATCCCGTGCTGTTGTGTGCGGGTTCGGCCAACAGGGACGAGCGGGCCTTCACCGACGCGGACACTTTCGACATCGATCGGGATCGAGGCGAGGCGCAGAACCTCGGAATGGGTTACGGGGTGCACAGCTGTCTGGGTGCCGCGCTGGCCCGCATGGAGAGCGTCATCGCGTTGGACAAGCTGCTGGACTTCATGCCGCGTTACGAGATCGTGCCGGAGGGACTGCATCGCGTGGCGATGACGAATGTCATCGGTTGGCACAACGTGCCGGTACGGGTGCTCTGAACGGCGGCCTCGTCCGCCGGGTGGGACTGCTCGGCCCAGCGGCAACTTGTGTTCGGCCCGAACCCGCGCGACGGTCACCTGGCGGAACAAGGTAGTGGAACAGCCCTGACGTCGCTCACGCAATCTGCCGGGTGCGCTGGAGGTCTACTTCTTGCGGGCAGGCCGCTTCTTGCCGGACTGCGCGAGGACGTTCTCGGCCTTGGTGATGATCGCCTCGAGCGTGAATTCGAATTCGAGGCCGTCGATCGAGTGCCCTTTGTACTCAAGCTCATTCAGCAACGGGTGGTCGGTGGTCACTCCGGTGGCGCGCCGGATACCGCCAGGACGCTGGCTCACGTTCAGGTGTTCGATCATCGAGGTCCCGCGGCTGTGTGCGGACAGCGCTCCGTAGACACTCAGAGCGTCGTCGGGGCTGAAACCCGCGTCCACCATGGTCCTGATCACGGTCTCCAGGTTGTCCACGGAGGTGTGGGTGGCCTCGGGACTCAGCTCTCCGGCACGCATCAGGATGAGTTCACACAGCACCGGATTCTCCCGGAACACCAGGAGCATCTTGCGGAAGTGGTTACGCAACGCCTCCTGCCAGGTCCCGCCGTCGACGAACGGATTGGAGAAGTGGTATTGCCTGGTGGCACGTTCCGTCATCGCGTCGAGCAGCTGCTCCTTCTTCCGAAAGTGCCAGTAGATGCTCGTCACCGGAACATCGAGGTGCTTGGCGAGCACCGGCATGCTCAATCCGGCGATCGAGACCTCCTCGGCCAATTCGAATGCGCCAGTGATGATCTCCTCAATGTCGAGTGACCCGCGAGGGCGCCGTTTGGCCTTGGCGCCGCGCGCGTTCGACGAAGTGGCCTTCATCGCTGCGCTGGAATCGGCCATGTTCCCTCCAGGATTTCGCGCCGTCGGGCACGTTCTACATGTTGTTGTTGATGATACATGTAATCGTGTGTAACAACGGTAGGTCTTACCGTAAACTGACGCGCGATGCTTGGGATCTTGACGGGGCGGAGCATTCTCGGCGTAGCGGCTACCGCACTGCTGATGGCGGCGTCGGCCCACCCGGTGTCGCGGCCGAACCCGGGAGAGCCGAAAACCCGTTGGTGTGCAACAGCATCCCCCGTGTCTCGATGTGGTGAAGGAACCGACTGCCCTGACCCGAATCACAACGTCTTTGCGGTCACGGCCGAAGACCAGCTCTTCGTCTGCGGGTCGGCCCCGAAGCGGTCGCGGACCCGTTGCTATCGTTACGGTAATAACGACCATACCAATTACCGCAGAGAGGTAGACCATGACTGACTCGATGCCGGCCAGCACGGAGGATTTCTACGCCTGATGCCTGAACTGTCTGCGGCGGACCCGCCGGAGAGTCGCGCTGGTTGGACGCTGTTTCCTATGATTGTTATTCGCGCCAGAAAGCTTGGCCATTCAGAATCTCGGATGAATCCCAGGAGTTCCACCATGTGTACGACGTCCGCTGACCAGACTCGTCACGTATGGGTGGAAGTGGCGGGCCGGACCGAGTCCGCATGACGACCTCGGAAAGCGTGCGCGCACCGACGGTGGCGGCACTGGTGCGAGCACGTGCCGACGACGACCACGTCGCCCTGGTGTCCGGGGAACAGTCCTGGACCTGGCGTGAGGTGGTCACCGAGGCCGCGACGCGGGCCGCATGGCTGCGCGCGACTCTCGACCCGGACCGCCCGCCGCACGTGGGCGTGCTGCTGCCGACAGTCCCGGAGTACGTGTTCCAGATATTCGGTGCCGCACTGGCCGGCGCCTGCATCGTCGGGGTGAACGCAACGCGCCGGGGCGCGGAGTTGGCGCGCGACATCGAACACACGGCGTGCCAACTCGTCATCTCCGATGCCACCTACGGCGATCTCGTGGACGATCCCGTCCGGGTCGAGGACGCCCCCTGGGCCGAATTCGACGGTGCCTCGTTGCCGGACACCGATCCGCCGCCGTCCTCGCTGCTGTTCCTGCTTTTCACGTCCGGTTCGACTTCGGCGCCCAAGGCCGTCAAATGCAGCCAGGGCCGACTGGCGGGGGTGGCCGCCGGAATGGGCTTCGGTCCGAAGGCGGTGCTGTACTGTCCACTGACGCTGGCGCATGGGAATGCGTTGAACGCCACGCTGTTTCCCGCCCTCTCTGCGGGTTGCCGGCTGGTGCTGCGCGATCGCTTCTCGGCGGGTGCGTGGCTCGATGACGTCCGATCCAACAACGTGACCTTCACGAGTACCGTCGGCCGGGCACTCGGCTACATCCTGGCTACGCCACCCACCGAGCACGATCGCGACCACCGGTTGAAAGTGGTGCTGGCCCCGGAAGCATTCCCGCGCGACACCGCCGAGTTCCGCGAGCGGTTCGGAGTCACGGTGGTCAGCGGCTACGGTTCGAGCGAGGGCGGCATCGCGCTGCTACCCGCGGGCAAACCGGGCTCACTGGGACTTGCGCCCGCCGGCGCCGACATTGCCGTCGTCAACGAGTCGGGCGTGGAATGTGAGTCCGCCCAGTTCGATTCGGACGGCAAGATGTCGAATGCCACTGCCGCGATCGGCGAGTTGGTGCGTCGCGACGCCGCCGGTGGGTTCGAAGGCTATTGGAACAACACCGATGCGCAGTCCGATCGGTTGCGCGGCGGTTGGTTCTGGTCGGGAGATCTGGCTTATCGCGATGACGACGGAGTGTTCTGGTTCGCCGGACGCATGGGGGACTGGTTGCGTGTTGATTCGGAGAACTTCGCGATCAGTCCCGTCGAGAGAATCCTCGGCCGATTCCACGACGCGGTGGCCGTCGCCGTCATCGGGGTGCCCGATCCGCTGGCCGGAGACCAGATTCTGGTAGCCATGGAGCTGCGGCCGGGCCGCTGCTTCGATCCGGACGCGTTCGCGGCCTTTCTGGACGCCCAGTCGGACCTCGGCACCAAGTGGGCACCTCGGTTCGTGCGCGTCATGCCGGCGATTCCGGTTGTCGGTCAAGACAAGATCGACAAGAAGCCGTTGCGACGCGAAGCCTGGTTGGGCGAGGACCCGGTGTGGTGGCGGCCGGCCCGCTCGTCCGCCTATGTACCCATGACCGATGCCGACCGTGACCGATTGCGCGATGAGTTCCTCGCGCACGGCAGGATCGATGCGTACCCCCAGCCACTAGCCCGATAGGAAGGGAACACTCGTGCCGGTGCACTACGAACTCGGGGCACGCCCCGACGCGGAGCACGTCGTGCTCATCACCCTGGATCGTCCAGAGGCAAAGAATGCCTGCGACCTCGAGCACTTTCACCAACTGGCGCAGGCCTGGAAGCGGTTCGAATCCGATGATGCGGCCTGGGTGGCGATCTTCACCGGAGTCGGTCGGTCCTTCATGTCGGGCGCCGATCTCAAGACCTACGTACCGGAGATCACCGCACTGGCCAAGGAGCTCCAAGCGGGCACGGCCACCTCGGTGAAGGGCTACTCGCTGTCCGACGGCACCGACGCCGTACTGCGCGGCACCAAGATCTACAAGCCGATCATCGCCGCGGTCAACGGCCCGTGCGTGGCGGGCGGTATGGAGATGCTCGGCGGCGTCGACATCCGCATCGCCGCGCAACACGCGACCTTCGGCGTGCTGGAACCCGCGCGGGGCCTGTTCGCCGGCGGCGGCACCACGGTTCGGCTACCCCGCCAGATACCCTTCGCCCAGGCGATGGAGTTCCTGTTGTGCGCCGATCTGATCGACGCGCGGCGTGCCTTCGACATGGGCCTCCTCAACGCCGTGGTGCCCGAGGAAGCGTTGCTGGACAGCGCATTCGAGTACGCGGCGCGAATCACCAAGAACGCGCCGCTGGCGGTCCAGGCCACCAAACGCAGTGCGCTGGAGGGTCTGAAGCTCGACATGCGCGAGGCGTATCGCAACGAGTCCCGCATCTCCAGGGAGGTCTTCGCCACCGAAGACGCGAAGGAGGGCCCGCGGGCCTTCGCCGAGAAGCGTCCGCCGCGGTGGTCCGGGTCCTGATGGGCTCAACGGACGACAGCCACCGGCTCTGCGTCATCGGCGCGGCGCAGCACACCGTCCGCGACGGCGCCGCGCCGGAGCCGCTCGTCAGCTGGGAGCAGCGGGCCCGTGAGGCCGCCGCCGTTCCCGGGCTGGAAGATGTTCTTCCGCATATTGATTCGTTGCAGATCGTTTACTGCCAGAGCTGGCCCTACGACGACCCCGTCGGGAGACTGGCGGCCGCGCTCGGTGCCTCGCCGCGCCATCGGCTCTACTCGGGCATCGGCGGGACCACTCCGCAGGACCTGGTGAACCGGACCGCGGAGGCGATGCAGCGGGGCGAGCTGGACCTGGCGTTGCTCTGCAGCGCCGAGGCGCTCGCCACCGTCCGGGCGGTCAAGAAGCGTGGGGAGCGGTTGGCGTGGAGTCATCGCAAGTCGTCGCCGTTCCCGTGGGAACCGCCGCACCCGTCCGAACTCGCCCACGAGGTCCTGCAGGCGTGGGAGACGTTTCCGTTGTTCGACACCGCACGCCGGGCCGAACGCGGTGCGTCGCTGGCGGACGACGCCACCGAGGCCGCGACCATGATGGCCGCCATGAGCGTGGTCGCCGCCGGCAATCCGCACGCCTGGCGGCCGACCGCGTTGGATGCCGCCACCGTGGGAATCGCCACCCCGGACAACCGGTATGTCGGCTGGCCGTACACCAAGCACGAGGTCGCGGTGATGGATGTCGACATGTCCGCCGCACTGCTGCTGGCGACGCATGAGAAGGCCGATGCCCTGGGAGTGAGCGAGGACCGGCGCCTGTACCTCGACGGCTGGGCCCACGCCGAGGACCCGGCGACCATCGCGGAACGCGCCGACATGTCACGTTCGGTGGCGATGTCGGTCGCCGGCCGGCATGCGCTCTTGTCAGCGGGTGTGGACGTCGACGGGATCGATGCGTTCGACCTGTATTCCTGCTTTCCCTCGTCGCTCCGGTTCGGCTGTGACGCACTGGGACTCGCAGTCGACGACCCGCGCGGCCTCACGATCACCGGCGGTCTCCCGTACGCCGGCGGTCCGGCCAGTGGCTACATGACGCATGCCATCGCGAGCGCATTCGACTCGCTGGGACACGCTCCCGGGCGGACCCTGCTGACCGGTGTCGGCATGCACATGGCCAAACACGTTGCCGCCGTGTGGTCGCCGACGCCGGGCGCCGCCGCCGGTTCACCGCCGGACCCGGATGCGCTCCAGGTGGAAGTGGACGCCGAGCAGTCGCGCCGCCACGTTCTCACCACCTGGTCCGGCCCGGCGACCGTGTGCGCTTACACCGTTGCCCATGGCCGCGACGGTGCCCCCGTGCAGGGGTTGGTGGTGCTGGACACCGAGGATGGCCGGGCACTGGCCCGGGTTTACGACGCCGATCTGCTCGCCGAGGCCGAGTCGACCGAACTCGTCGGGCGGTCCGTGACGGTGACGACGGATGGCACGCGCAACGAAGCACGTTGGTGAAGCACAGCCCTAGGCGGCGTCGGCCGATCGCATGTCGCGTGCGAGCGAGATCAGCGCGGTGTTGAACGCCTGGGCGCTGGTGATCTCATCCTCAACGGTAGTCAGAACCCTGGCGAGTTGCGTCTCGAGAACCTCCAGCACGGGATGTTCCACGTCGCCAACGCATTCGACGGTCTCCAGGATGTCGTGGATGTGACACGTCAGCAGGTACAGCGGGTCGCCGGAGATGCTCATCGGCTCGACGTCGAGTCGGTGGTACCGGCCCAGCAGCGCATTGGAGTCCAGGTGGTCGGGGTCCGGTAGCGCGACCCGGTGCGCAAGCAACCAGTCGACGGTCACGGTATTGGTGTCATTGATCCGCTGCAGCAAGTCGGCCGCGGCCACCCGGACGGCGTCGATGGTGTGCTCAGGCCGGCAGCGTACGTCACAGGATGCCAACAGATCCGGCAGTTGGGCCAAGCGTCGGATGCGCCCCCCTTTGATGACGTAACTGCCGAGAAGCCAACGCAAATCGTCGAGTCGGACGAACGTGTCCTCGCCCAGCTCGGGCTCATGGCGAGCAAGGTCGGCCATTCCGTACAGGTGATCGGCCAGCGTGGTGAGTTCGCCGACTTCGCGACGAACCATCTCCATCAAGCTGTCCGCGGTCGGGCCTGCGGCGCTGCGGTCGGTGTCGGGTGACGCCGGGCTGTCGGGCACCGGCATGCTCGGTGCGGGTGTTCGCGCGCCTCCCGTGAGGAGCACGACCGCGCCCGCGACGAGGAGATTCCGCACGCCGGCCGAGGCGAAGTCAGCCCAGCTTCCCAGGCCTTCGACCGCGGCCGCGAGCACCGCAATCATCAAGGCGGTGAACCAGATTCGAGTCATCCGCGCAGGGTCTCCACCGCCCACGAGGGCAGGATCGGCGCGCGCAGGAAGCCGTGGTCGGTCAGGCCGACGCTGCGTAGCAGAACGTGTGTGCGCAGAATGCAGCAACCCATCCTGGCCATCGAGAACATCTCGTACCAAGCCAGGTCGTGAAGTTCCCGACCGAGCATGTCCTGGTAGCGGCGGACGACCGTAGCGCGACTGTCGAACCCGGGAAGCTCGGGGTCGGTGTGGACGCCCTGCACTTCCAACGTCTGCCGGCGGGTGGCCAACCACCATCCGAGGTCGGCTTCGGCTGGGCAGATGCACGCCTGCTCCCAGTCGATGGCGGCGATGATCGCACCGGTGTCATCGGAAATCGTGTTCGACAGCCGGGCGTCGCCCCAACTGACGGCCAGCGGGGCGGCGTCGGACGGCTGATGGCGCTCCAGCCAGGAGAAGGCATCGACCATCAGATCGGGAACGTTGTTGTCGGTAGCCCACTCGACATAGTCCTTCCACCACGCCACTTCCGGGCCTACACCGACACCGGTGGGCAAGCGGAGCCAGGGCGCTTCGTCGACGGGAACCCGCTGCACCGCGAGCAGAGTTTCGAGGAAGGAATCATGAAGTCGCCGTTGCACTTCGGCTCCGGAACCGTGGAGCCAGCCGCGGGTGGCATAGGACGTGTCGGACGGCGTATGTCCGACGATGCGCGGCATCACCATGAAGCGTGAGCCGATCCAGGAGGAGTCAGCTTCGAAGTAGACGGGGGAGGGCGTGGCCACTCCGTACCGATGCAGCAGTTCCTGGGTGCGGGTCTGGCCCTCGAAGTCGTACTCGGGGAACATGCCGCCGCCGGCGGGCGGGATGCGGATGACGTAGTCGCCCGTCTCCGCTTTCTCGGCCCCGGCCAGGGTGAACATCAACGTCTCGCTTGACCACCCGGCCGCACGATTGGCCGTGGACAGCGCGGAGACCGTGGTCCCGGGGCCGAACCGATGCTCGATCCAACTCTGGAGACGATTCCGCGTGTCGGCGAAGTCGCGCTGGGCGAGGGTGATGCCAGCCATACGCGACACTGTTACATAGAACCCCCTCTATGTAAAGTAAGCGA
The DNA here is from genome assembly GCA_963779655.1 of uncultured Actinomycetota bacterium. Taxonomy (GTDB): domain Bacteria; phylum Actinomycetota; class Actinomycetes; order Mycobacteriales; family Mycobacteriaceae; genus Mycobacterium. The sequence goes on from CAVZZD010000010.1 coordinate 23,019, forward strand.
AGCTTACTCAGAGCGGCTATTAGCTGGCCGCGCTGCGCGGTAGCCGTCGGCGACGGGGATCGAGGCCCGCGGCGAACCGCAGTTCGGCCAGGAACTGTTCCGGGGTTCCGCCCTGAACCAAATAGTGGCAGACCGCGATCCGCACCACGGCTGACGCCGCGATGTCGGCGTTCTCGCCGGGGATGACGTGCCGGATGCGTTCGTGCATGACCGGCAGCACGCGCCGCATCTGGGCCAGCACATGTCCGGGTTCGATGTCGACGACCGACCGCGCGGACTGCGAATTTTGGTACTCCACGATGAATTGCAGTGCAGCATCAAGCCTGTCCGCTCCGCGCAGGCCGGCGATCGATGCGGCGATCCCGGCGTCGAAGTTGTCCTGCTCGTACAGCGCGAACGCCTCCAGCAAGCCCTCTCGGGAGCCGAAGTAGCGGTAGAGCGTCGGTCGCGAAACGTGTGCCTGGGCGGCCACGTCGGACAGTTGCAGGTTCCGGTGTCCGCTGCGCGACAGCACGACATGGGTGGCGTCGAGGATGCGGCGCCGAGTCGACACCTCGGCTTCTGCGGCCATGCTGACCACCCTCCAATCCCTTTACATCAATGACCCATAATGTCACACTAAGTCGGTTCTTGTCGCATGTTGGTTGTCAGCTGGGTGAGACACCGGCGCGGCACTGCGTAAATTTGTGCGAACGCGATCTGGGGTGGAAAGCGATGACGGGCTTGGTGGTCCGCAAGATTGCGTGGGACTTCGACGCCAGTGTTCCGTTCCTCTGGCAGCCCGCCAACCCGAACTTCGGGCTCTTCTGCAACTTCTTCACATTCTTTGCGGTTCCCTTCGAGAAGTACATCATCGGCTCACTGCGGCAAGCCCAGGACAGGCTGGCCGAGAACCCCGATGTCGCCGCCGAGGCTGATGCGTTCCTAAGGCAGGAGGCGCAACACGCGGCGGCGCACCGCAAGCACATGCTGGCGCTCATCGAGCGCTACCCGGCGCTGGAGCAGTGCTATCAGGACACGGTCGACTCCTATGACGACCTGATCAAGAGCGAGCCCGTCGAGTTTCATGCGGCGTACATCGCCAACCTGGAGGCGACCTTCACGCCGTTGTTCAAGGTCTTCCTCGACAATCGCGACGCATTGTTCGGCGGCGGCGACCGGCGGGTGGCGTCACTGATGGTGTGGCACTTTGTGGAGGAGATCGAGCACCGCAGTTCCGGTCTGCTCCTGTACCGCCACCTGTCGCCGGATCCGTGGTATCGCGTCAAACACATGCGGGAGACGATCCGGCACACCAGCGATTTGTCGGCGAGGATCGCCGCGGCATTCGACGAACACATCCCGTTTGAGGACCGCGGGGCCTCGGCACGGGAATTGATGTCGCCGGCCCTGCTGGTCGACGAGTTCAAGTTTCGGGGGCCGGGTGGAACCCGCCGACGGGTCCGACACGGTGGCGCGCCCACGATGTTCAACGCGGTGCCGACCGGTCATCTGGCAAAAATGGTGTGGCGCCTGGCACTTTCGCAGACACCGAATCACGACCCGGCCGAGCAACCCCTGCCCGAGTGGGCGGACACCTGGATGCGGGAGTACAACCGGGGCACCGATATGACGGCATTCTTCGGAGCGCCACCGACCGCGGGCAACGGACGCTGAGAGGACGACTGGGTGCTGTCAACGAACTACGGGGACCTGGTTCCCGAGGACGAACTGCTGACTCACCAGATCGTGGACACGTTCGCGACGGTGAGTCAGTCGGATCCGTCCTGGACCGAGAAGATCTGGACCATCGCGCATGCGCGGGACAACTCGCTTCAGGTTGTGCTGGGCGTAGGCAAGTACACCAATCGCGGTGTCTTCGACGGAGCCGCCGGAGTCTGCCGGGGTACCGAGCAGTGGACCGTCCGTGCCGGCCGACGGCTGTCCTCGGATCCGGCAGGTACCACGGTCGGACCCATTCACTACGAGGTCGTCGAACCGCTGAAGGCGATCCGGATCAGGCTCGACCCGTCCGAACACGCTCCGATCGCGTTCGACGTGGTGATGGAGGGCGAATTCCCGCCGGCGCTGGAGGATCCGTGGCCGGACCGCAGCCCCGACGGCTATCGCGTCACCCACAACGTGTTGCGCTACCGGCAGATCGGCGTCGCATCGGGCTGGGTCGAACTCGAGGGCGACCGTACCGAGTTCTCGCCGCAGGAATGGATCTCGATCCGTGACCATTCCTGGGGCCTGCGGCCCGGGGTCGGCAAGCCGATCCCCGGGTTGCCCCGCCGGGGCCGACACCGGATCGATCAGATGTTCATGACATGGCTGCCCATGACGCTGACCCGTCCGGATGGTTCGACGTATTCGCTGTTCGTGTTCTATCAGGAGGAGCGTGGCGACGGATACAGCCAGATCCGTTGCCAGGCAGAACAACAGAATGCCGACGGCAGCGCGCACCGGTTCGTGTCGGTGGAGCAGAACCTGAGTTTCCGCGACGACAACCGGCGTCTGACAGGTGGCACGATCACGCTGATCGACAGTGACGGCAGCAAGCGCCCGATCACCGTCACCGCCGCCGGCCCCACCGGCTTTCATCTGGGCACGGCGGGCTACTACGGATGGAACGACTGGGTGTACGGAGAATGGGTCGGCGAGTTGCGGATCGAGGGCAGCCACCTCACCGACTGCGATACACCCGAGAACGCCCGCAAACTGCATCAGCTGCGTGATCTGCTTGTCCGCGTTGAGGATCCGGTCGGCGGTGGCGTCGGCCTCGGCAACGCCGAGACGTTCGCGCTGGGTGAGATCCCCGAACTGGGGTTGACCGCGGAGAATTCGTTCCTGTGACCACCATGCATCACGCCGGCGTCTGCGTCCGCGACATCGAGGCGTCCCTGCGGTTCTACCGGGACGGCCTGGCGCTGACCGTGCTGGCGGACAAGGTGCTCAACGCCGACCTGCACGCCCTGCTCGGCGTTCACACCGAATCCGTCCGGACGGTGTTCCTCGGCGACGCCGAACACCCGGATTCCGGGATCGTCGAGCTACTCGACCTCGGTGTGCCGGGCATCGCCGACCAGGAGCCCCAAGCGGGTCTTCCGGCGAGCGGGGTGTTCCTGCTGTCGCTTCAGGTCGACGTGCAGGCAGTGCTGGCGCGACTCGCGGGGATGGGCCTCGGCGGCACCCCACGCGTGATGCCCACTCCGGGTGGCGGTCTGGCCGCCACCGTCACCGACCCCGACGGGGTGATGGTCGAGTTGTTGCCGACGGGCAAGCTCTCGGTGATGAAGGGTTAAGGCTGGGTTCAAGCCTCACCCACCGCGCGCCTGGACCATCGCCGAGCGGTTGACCTTGGTCGCCGCGGTGCGGGGGATCTCGTCGACGAACTCCACCGTCTTGGGGACCTTGTACGCGGCGAGCCGGTCCTTGGCGAAGCGGATCACGGACTGCTCGGTCAGGGAGTGGGCTACGTCGAGGGGTTGAACCACGGCGTGGACGCGGCGGCCCCACTGTTGATCGGCGATTCCGATCACCACGACGTCGGCGATGTCGGGATGGTCGATCAGCGCCGACTCCACCTCGGCGGGAAAGACATTGGCGCCGCCCGTGACGATCATGTCGGTCCGGCGATCCGCGATGTACAGGTAACCGTCGGCGTCGAGATGCCCGATGTCGCCGGCGGACGTGAAGCCGTCCGGTGTGGTGGGCAGCGGCGCCGCGCCTCCGAAGTAGCGGTACTGGTCGTTCATCGGAGCGCGCAGATAGATCTCGCCGAGGGTGTCCGGGCCGACGACATCGCCGCGGTCGTCGACCACGCGGATGTCGGTGTCGCGGAATCCCCGTCCGACGCTACCGGGGTGGTCCAGCCACTCGTCCCCGCGCAGCGCGGTCAGGCCCAGGTTCTCGGTCATGCCGTAGGCCATCACGATCCGCTCGGGGCTCAGCAACTCGAACCACCGCCGCAGCAGGTTCTGTGGCATCACCGCGGCGCCCTGCAGGATCCAGTCGATGCTCGACAGGTCACGGTCCTCGACGCCGGGAATGTCGGCGATGCGGGAGAGCATCGTCGGCGTCGCGGTGAAAGTCGTGATGCGATGACGCTCGATCACATCGAGAACCACTGCGGCGTCGAACTTTTCGAGTACCACCAGTTGGTCGCCACCGAGCAGATAGTTGAGCGTGTTGAAGCCGTTGGTGTGGTACATGGGCGCTGGAACGAGGATCGTCTGCGGCTGGCTCACCGGCGCCCACTGCGCCATGAACGGCGTACTCATTAAGGGGGTCCACATCGCCGGCGCGGTGTTGAGGATGATCTTCGGCAGCCCCGTCGAACCGGAACTGCAGATACCGTTGAGCGCAGGCGCCACGATGTGCGGTAGCGCGCTGTCGTCCTCGCCTTTCGCGACATCGGCCAGCGCTGCCAGGTTGGTCTCGCTGAGCACCAGCGCAGGATTGATGACCTCGAGCAGCCGTTGCTGTTCCCAGTCCGGCAGGTCCCACCGCATCGGGATGGGAATTGCGCCGGCCTTCCACGCGGCGAGCGCGGCAACGACGAGTTCGGTCGAGTTGGGAATCGACAGTGCGACCATCGCACCCTGGGTCACCGCCGACGACTGCAGTGCGCGTGCCCACCGGTTGGCCGCGCGTTCCACGCCAGCCCAGGTCAGTGCGGTCTCCGCACCGTCCTTGGCGATGACGATGAGCGCGGTCCCGTTCGGGTCGGCCGTGGCGCGCACGGTCAACTGGGAGCCGTAGGGCACTCCCTCGTCGGCGAGGTCAGGCATGAGTTCGCCGTTGCGCTTCGAGCGGGACGATCGGAGGTCGTGCCGAAGGTCCCCGGGTGACCGCATTGAGCCTGATCTCGGGCAGATCGACGGATGTCGCGACGGTGTCGAGCCACACCACCGTGTCGGCGACGTCGTCAACGGTGATGGCATGCATCTCGAATGGGACATCTTGCAGCATCTCGGTTTCCACCGGTCCAGGGGTGACGATGTTGACGTTGATGCCGTCGCGGTCGACCTCCAGCGCCAGCGCCCGCGCGAAGGCGTTCATGCCTGCCTTGGTCGCGGAATACGCGGTGCGGCCCGGCATCGGCTCGTGTGCTGCCGACGAGGAGACGAACACGAAGCGGGAACCCGGCACCATCTTCGGCAGCGCAGCGTGCGTCACCACAAAACAAGAGTCGAGGTTGGCGGACATGGTGGTTCGCCATTGCTCGAAGGTCTGTTTGCGTGCATAGGTGCCGCCGAGCACTCCGGCGGCGTGGACGATCAGGTCGACCCGGGTCAGGTCCGCCAGGGCCGGAGCGAAGCCCTCCGGGTCCGAGGCATCGGCCACCACCCACCGGGCGCCGATCTCCTCGGCGGTCTCGCGAAGCGGAGCCTCGCGACGCGCGGTGAGGATGACGTCGTAGCCGTGCTCGACCAGCTTTCGGGCGCAGGCCTTTCCGATGCCGCCGCTCCCGCCGGTGACCAGTGCGTTGCGGGTGGCCGTCACTATGCCCGCCAATCGCGACTACGGGCCATCGCGTGTGCGGAGGTGGAGATGATGCGCTGATGACCGTTCTCGGACAGCACGTAGGTCTGCGCGTCGGCGAGGTGTCGCGAGGCGATTCGCCGCGCGCGTTCGGGATCGCCGAGTTCGATGGCATCGGAAAGCGCGGTGTGTGTCTTCAGCACTGCCTTACGCTCGGCCGCCGACGGATAGTCGCCGGCGGCCGCGCTACGTTCGGCCCAGCGCTGTTCGTGGCTGGACCACAACGCCTCGAGACTGCCGATCACGGCCGTCACCGTGGAATTTCCGCAGCCATGCACCACGGCGTCATGAAACTGGCGACCGAGATCGGTGAAAAGTGTTCCGTCATCGAGGTTTTCCGACATCGCGGCGTTGAGTCGCTGCAACTCCGGCACGATCGTCGTGACACGGTCTGGCCGTTGGGCGGCCAGCGCCGCGCAGGTGGGTTCCAGATCCCGCAGGGCGGTGCCCAGGTCGCTCAGCTGTACGTGCTCGCTTTGCAGGACCAGTCCGAGCATGTAGGCCGCGCTGGCCTTCGTCGGGGCGTGGACCACGGAGCCACCCTGATTCCCGCGCCGAACGGATAACAACCCCTCGGTCTCGAGGATCCGGAGTGCCTCCCGCAGCGACACCAGACTGACGTTGAACCGCTCGACGAGGACGGCCTGCGGAGGCAGCAGGTCACCGTCGGCGAGTTCGCCGTCCACGATCTGGCGGCGCAATTCGTCGGCGACGGTCTCTGCGATGCGCGGGGAGGTCAGGCGCCGCCGAGTCTCTCGGCCCACACCCACTGTTCTCATGTGTCCATCCAGGTTCCGACGTTACAAAACTCTTGCAATGTGTCTTTTTTGCTATGTTAGCATTATTGCGATCTCAGCTAGCCGATTCGAGAGGTAGTGGAGATGTCCGAGGTGGCGCACGCTATCGGCGAGTTCCGAAACCGGCCCCAACGGTCTTATGCCGAAACGGCTTCCGGCACTGTGTGATGCATGGTCAAGAGTGGTTTGAGAGGCCAGTGATGAATGCTCCTTCCTACGAGCAGATCTTTGTCGGCGGCCACTGGCAGGACGCCACCGGCGGCCACATCGATGTGGTCTCGCCGCACAGCGAGGACGTCATCGCGCAGGTGGCGGCCGGCTCTCCCGCGGATGTCGATGCGGCGGTTCGCGCCGCACGGACCGCCTTCGATGAAGGTCCGTGGCCGCGCATGAGCCCCGCCGAGCGGATCGCGGTGGTGGAGAAACTTACCGCGGTGTACTCATCCCACATCGACGAGATGGCGGATCTGATCACCGCTCAGATGGGCTCGCCGGTGAGTTTCAGCCGTCTGGGTCAGGCTGCCGGCGCCGCGTCGATGATGCACCTGGCGACTCAGTCAGCGCAGTCGTTCCCCTGGGAGCAACGCCGCAACGGCATGTTCGGTGAGACGCATCTGCGTCATCTGCCCGTGGGCGTCGTGGGGATCATCATTCCCTGGAACGTGCCGCAGAACCTGTTGATGCCCAAGCTCATTCCGGCACTCCTGGCCGGATGCTCGGTAGTGATCAAGCCGGCGCCGGAAACCCCGTTGGACTCGCTGTGGGTGGCTGAGATGGTCGAGCAGATCGGACTTCCCGAGGGTGTGGTGTCCGTCGTCCCCGGCGGCCGGGTGACGGGTGAGGAGCTGGTGCGGCATCGGGGTGTCGACAAGATCGCCTTCACCGGCAGCTCCGCCACGGGTCGCCACATCGCGTCCCTGTGCGGCGAGCAGCTCAAGCGCTACAGCCTGGAACTGGGTGGCAAGTCTGCCGCGATCGTCCTCGATGACGCACGTATCGACAAGACGGTGGCCGGGCTCAAGATGGCCAGCCTGATGAACAACGGACAGGCCTGCGTGGCGCAGACCCGCATCCTGGTCAGCGAACGCAGACACGACGAACTCGTCGACGCGCTGGCCCAGATGATGCGCGAGCTCGTGATCGGCGATCCGACCGATCCGGCTACCGACATCGGACCGCTGGTCTCGCAGCGACAGCAGCACCGCGTACAGGACTACATCCGTGCCGGTGTGGACGATGGCGCGAAATTGGTTCTGGGCGGCGACGATTCGCCGATGGGCCGCGGCTGGTATGTCCGGCCCACATTGTTCACCGACGCCACCAACGACATGGCGATCGCGCGGGAGGAGATCTTCGGCCCCGTGCTGACCGTCATCACGTACACCGACGAACGTGACGCCATCCGGATCGCCAATGACAGCGACTACGGCCTGGCCGGTTCGGTGTGGACCAAGGATGTCGCCCACGGCCTGGAGATCTCCGGCCAGATCCGCACGGGCACCTACGGGATCAACATGTACATGCTCGACATCTCGAGTCCGTTCGGCGGATTCAAGCAATCCGGGATCGGACGGGAGTTCGCCGAGGAGGGTCTGGCCGAGTTCACCGAACTGCAGTCGGTGGTCAGTGCCGGCAGGCTGCCCGCGTTGGACGGTGGCTGACAGTGGCGGGCAGACCGTCTTCGCCGACGGAGGCTTGGCATTGCACAGCCCGATTCGACGCACCTCGCTAGCAGCGGTAGACCCGAATCGCGTTGGCGGCGAAGAGTTTGTCGCGAGCGTCGGAGTCGAGGCCGGCGGTGACTGCCGAGTAGGAGTTGTAGAGCTCATCCAGTGTGCCGTGTATCCCGTCCACCGGAAAGTTGCTCGCGAACATGCAGCGGTCGACCCCGAAGGCGTCGATGGCGTGCTCGAGCCACGGGGCCAGCACGTCGGCGGCCATCGATCCCAGGGGTCCGGCCAGGCCGGAAAGCTTGCACAGCACGTTGCCGCCGAGGCCACCGAGGGCGTCGATCCCCTCGGTCCAGAGGGCACGCTCCTCGTCGGATCCGTTTCGCGGCCACCCTGCATGCTCGACGACCACCACAAGGGAGTCGTCGGTCTCCAGCCTTCGTGCCGTGGCCAACAGCTGATCGGGGTGAATCATCGCCTCGATCAAGAGATCTCGCTCTTCCAGCGCGCGAAGCACGTCGACCGAGGGGAGCGGCCCCTCGGCGGCGCCCATCGGGCGGACGCCGCGGAACCGGGGCGCTGTCAGCTGCCGGTCCAGTGCGGCCACCGTCTCGACCACCGAGTCGGTGGGCGGCAAGCCGCCGATGATCGCGGCGGGCTGACCGTCAACCGCCGCCCGCCGGTCGAGTTCGATGGTCTCGTCGATCGAGTGCCACCCGGTGGCGGCGGCGACGTTGACCAACTTCTCCACGTTCCAACCGGCGGCCTCGGCGAAGTAGGTGGGCGCGTCGAAGCGCCGCGACATCTTCGACACGTCGCCCATGTCCAGCTCGCGTCGACCCGACAGATAGGGGTACCAATCGGTGCGTGCCGGATCCCACAGGTGGACGTGGGCGTCAACGATACGGGCGGGCTTCGACGACACTGTGGTCATCTCGGCGTCACCACCTCTCGGAGCGTGTCGTCGAACCACCGCGGCACCTCGGGCCCACCGAAGCTGATGCTGCCGACGGGTCGTGGGTGGCTGCGTAGTCCGAACCATCCTGCACCCGAGACTAATTCGGCACCGGTGAGGCCGACAGCTTCAGGGCTGCACACCAGGTGGGCGGCCAGCTCGGCGGGGATTTCGTCGGACTCCGCACTCACGACGAACGGCATGACGAGATCGCCGGTGGCTTGCCGGCCTGACCGGGCAAGCTGGACCATCGCCTGTGCCAGGCTGCGGCCGCCGGCAGTGGTGGCATCCGTGATGGTCACCAGGCGGATGGGGCGACCATTGGTCGTCGCCAGGTCGGCGACGGCACGCGACCACCGGGCGTCGGCCTGGATCTGGTCCACGATCGCATCGTGCTCGTCGAGCATGCGCTCCCAGCCGGAGGCTGCATTGGTCGAGGCGGGTCTGCCCGCCAAGGCGACCACCACGGCGTCAAGTGCGTCGAGGCCGGCCAGCGAAGCGGGGTCTTCGATCGCCTGGCACGCCACGCCCCGGGCCTGGAGCGCACCGGACAGCGCGGCCAACACCTCGGGCCGGTCGGCGACGACTGCGCATGACCGGACGGCCGCGACCGGAAGGCTCTCGGCGGGTGGCTCGTTGAACGTGGATCCGAATCGGGCATTGCTGCCGCCTCCGCTCACCTGGTTCGCCTCGGCCGGAGCGAGGGCGATGCGGGTCGCGGCCTCGTGCAGGTGGGCCAGCGAGGGCACTGTGTCGCTTCGCACCACCTCGATGAGCCGGGGCTCGTCTATCACCGCGACTTCAGAGCCACCGAGGAAGAGCACCCGCCCGTGGCACGATTCGAAGGTGTCGCTCACCAGGTGTGCGCCGAGCGGGCCGAGGTCCTCGGGCGCGGGCATCGCCCCCAACGACAGTCCGCCTGTTGCCGAGCCGCCTGTCCGTTGTGTGCGACCCAGTGCGGCGGCCACCATGCGGGTAGCGGCGATCGGCGAGATGGCGTTGATGACCACACCATCGGGAGCGTGCCGACCCAGCTGCCAGGTGAGTGAGGCAACGGCGCGTTTGGCGCAGCCGTAGGCACCGGTGTCGGCCGCCCGCCAGCCCGATCCGGAAGTGACTCCGAGGATGTGGCCCCGCCGGGCCGCCGCCATCAAGGGAAGGGCCGCGGACAGGACGTTGCGGTAGCCGTCGAGGTGCACCGAGAGCACGCCGCGCCAGTCTTCGTCGCTGCCTTTGGAAAAGCCGGTCGGACGGCTGATACCGGCGACATTGACGACGGCGTCCAGGCCGTCGAACTCGTCGGCCAACCGCTGGAACAACTGCCGTACTCCCGCTTCATCGGTGACCGACACTCCTGACGCCCGTGCGGCTCCGCCGGCAGCGACGATGCGACCGGCCGTGGTCTCGGTGTCTTCGAGGGGCTGGGGGAGCTGCTCGGAGCCGTCGACGGAGACCAGCGGGTCTACCGTGACGACGAAAGCTCCTGTGCGGGCGACTGATTCAGCGATCGCTGCACCGATTCCGCCGCCGCCACCGGTGACGACAACCACGCGCTGCCGATCGGTCATGCCCGGTCCAGGCCGTCGAGTCCGCCCGAAGCGAGCCACCCTTCGAGGAGATCGCGGTAGGCGAAGAAGTCGCCGAAACGTGCACCGAAGTTGGTGTCGCGCGGCCTGACGTCACCGGGGTTGCCCTCATTGTTGAGGCGCGAAGGCGTACACGCCGACATAACGGCGCTGGGGTCGGTGAACGTGTCGACGATCTGTCGAATCCAGTCAGCCTCGGCGTCGGCGTTGACGTCGAACACCTCGACTCCCTGCTTCTCGAGCAATTCCACGGTGCCGGAGACGAATTCGGCCCCCAGCTCGGCGAGCTGGGTGTAGTTGACGGTGACGACCGATTGTTGGCCCGGTGCCGGCATGACGAACATGTTCGGGAAGCCGCGGCTCGTCATGCCGAATAGGGTGGCGGCGCCGTCGGCCCACTTTTCGGCGAGCGAGATGCCGCCCCGGCCGACGACGTCGTGGCCGATGCGGCGCGGCAGCGGTGTGACCTCTGCCTCGAAGCCAGTGCCATAGACGATGCCGTCGACCTCGTACTGCTGTCCGTCGACGACCGGGCCCCGCTCGGTGATCCGCTCGACGCCGGCAGGGCAGTCGACGAGGGTGACGTTGTCGCGGTTGTACGCGTCGAAGTACTCGTCGTGGAAGCAGGGTCGCTTGCACAGGTAGCGGTAATACGGTTTGAGCGCGGCCGCGACGTCAGGTTTGGTGACCAGCTGATCGATCCGTTGGCGGTGTTCTTCCATGATCGCGAAGTCGAGTTCTTCTGCGGTCCGCATGAACTCTTCGGTACTCAGCGCCGTCACGTCGTGGTGGGTTCTGGACCGCAGCGTAGTGATGCGTCCAGCCGTCGTCGGTGAGGTCGGCGTCGACGGGCCGGCCCAGCATGATCGACTGGAAATTGTCCATCCGAGCCTTCTGCCAGCCCGGCTGCAGCCCGTCGGCGAAGGACGGATCCGTGGGCCGGTTACCGCGCACCCCGATCGCCGACGGCGTGCGCTGGAATACGTAGACGTGCTTGGCCGCCTCGGCGAGTGGGGGCAAGGCCTGCAGTCCGCTGGCTCCCGTCCCGATGAGGGCGACGGCCTTGTCGCTGAGGTCGGTGAGCGCTTCGCCCGGGCCACCCCCGGTGAAGCCGTAGTCCCACCGCGCCGTGTGGAACGCCCGACCGTCGAAGTCGTCCATTCCCGGGATGGCCGGCAGTTTCATGAGGTTGAGGATTCCCACTGCCAGCACGTAGTAGCGGCACGAGAGCTGGTCGCCCCGATCGGTGTGGACCTGCCATCGGCGAGCGCCGTCATCCCAGATCGTCTGCGTGACACCGGTGTGAAACAGTGCGTCCGGTGCCAGGTCGAAACGGTCGGCGACCGCCTGGAGATGCTGGAGTATCTCCTCGCCATAGGCGTAGCGCCGGGTGGGGATGTAGTCGAGTTCCTCGAGCATCGGCAGGTATTGATACGACTCGACGTCGCACATGACGCCCGGATAGCGATTCCAGTACCAGGTACCGCCGAGGCCGCCGGCCTGGTCGACGATCCTGATGCGCTCAATGCCCGCCTTGCGAAGATGTGCGCCCGCGAGAATTCCGGCAATACCACCGCCGACGATGACCACGTCGGGATCGTCGGTGATTGCCTCGCGCTCGGTGTAGGGGGTGAAGGGATCAGCCCGATATCCGGCGACGAACTCGTCGCGGGTCAGATCGCGGATGGCCGTGCGGCCGGGAACGAGGCGCTTGTCGCGCTCCGCGAGGTACTTCGCATGCACGACATCGGGGTCGAAGGCCATGGGTCTCCCTTTCGGCGGCGATCATGCCTATGTTACAAAGTATATGGCGAATGTAAAGCATCGTGCCATCCGGAGGGCACCGGGGTCCGACTTCGTCGATGACATCACCCCGGCGGGTGCCGCGGTGGTCCCACCTCCCGCGCTCACTGTCGGCGGCACGGGTAATCCGTTGATGGACAGCATTATCGGCGGTTCGCCTCAAACATCGCTTCCGCGAGCCCAATTGCCGACAGCCTCCATGCGGCAGCGCGCCGTCATGGAGCTCATGTGAAACCCGGGTATTACATGTCGTAGCGACCGTGTCAGCTCTGTTTCCGTGAACAGCCGGGTCGCGTCAGTCGAAACCCTGCGGTGCCGGAACCAGACGGCGGGCGACCCGGGCCAGCGGGGATGGGTCGAACTGCCACACCTCGGCGTCCTCGGCGTGTTCGGTGTCCCAGGCGTAGGCGGGGGTGGGACCGTCCAACAGCTCGCGCAGTTCCGGCCGACCGAGTTCCGATGCGGACCAGTTGTAGAGCGCCCGGATGCGCGGCGAGATGATCCCGACGTCGAGCAGTCGGCCGAAACCGTGTTCGACGGCGATGTAGGCATCCACATCGTCACCGAGGGGATACGTGTCGGGAAGGACACGCGACAGCGACAGGAAAATGCCTGTCATGCCCACCCGTGGGTCGCCCGCGGCCCGCCCCACGGGAGCGAGCCACGCCAGCGCGAGGCGGGGTGCGGCCACCAAGGCGTGCGCGAACAAAACCCTGACCAGCACCACGTTGATGAAGAACCGCTCCACGCGGTCCTCTCGCCGCGCGAGTTCTTCGTGGTCGAGGTAGGCGGCCGCGATCGTGGTGTTGTGGGCGCGATACCAGTGGCGGGCCGTCGGCGCCGCGATGAACTCGAGATGCGCGTTCACCGCGGGCCGGCTGGGTGAGCCGGGATGGCCGAAGGCCAGCGCGCGCGCTTCGGCGGTGTCGCGCAGGAGGGCTTCGTTGACGGCCCGCCACCAGGGACTGCCGGGGCGCGGATCGCCGGGCGGGTTCAGCAGACCGCGGCGCAACTGCCAGTTCATGAAGGCCGAGGCTCCGCGCCGGTAAGGCAGATACCCGCGATCGACGCTCGCCGGAACCTCGTAGAGGTCGTGCAGCATGGACAATCGGGCCAGCGGATCGTCTCGAACCTCCGACACCGCTGCCCGGGCTATCGTCGCTGCCGTATTCGGCACACGTCGATGTTGACACGGTATGTCCCGTTTCGGGGGCTAGTGCTCGCTCCGGATCTGCGTAGCGGCCCGCCGACGCATCCGTCGTCCGTCGATGGCGTCGAAGCGGGCCTGCAGGCCGTCGATGAAGGCCGACAACGCCAACTCGAAACTGGCCGTGTCGATCTCGTCGGCCTTGCTCCGCAACAGATGCGCCTGTTCCAGGTGCGGGTAGCGGTCGCGGTAGACCTGTACGTCATCGACGAAGCCCCGCGAGAACGAGCCCACCGTGGAACCCAGGACGAGGTGTCGGGTGGCCGCACCGATCAGGGTGGCCTCCCGGGGCGGCCAGCCCGCGCGGACCAGGCCGCCGTGTACGGCGTTGGCGAGTTGCATGCCCTCCTCGCGCTGGCCGGGTCCCTCGGCGAGATAGGGCACCAAATTCGGATGCGCGGCCAGGGCGTCCCGGTAGGAGCGGGCCCACGACGCCAGTGCCTGCTGCCAGTCCGCACCCTCGTTGAACGCCGACGTGTCCACCCGGCCGATCACGCCGCGTGCGATGTCGTCGAGCACGTCGTCCTTGGTGGGGTAGTGCTTGTAGAGAGACGCCGCCTGCACGCCCAGGCCGCCGGCGAGTTTGCGCATCGACAACCCGGACAGCCCATCGCGGTCGATGATCGACAGCGCCGCATCGCGGATGCGTTCGCGACTGAGCAACGGGACCCGGGGCCGGCCCATCACCGCCTCCTTCCTGCGAGTTTGCTTCGGCTAACGATGTTAGCTTAATCTGGCTGCACAAGGCTAACATTGTTCGCTAAAAGGATTCCGATGCGCAGAAACATCTACACCCAGGACCACGAAGACTTCCGCACCATGATCCGGGACTTCATCGAATCAGAAGTCGTGCCCGTCTTCGACGAGTGGTTCGAGGCGGGAATCGCGCCCCGTGATTTCTACCTCAAGCTGGGGGAGCTGGGTCTCTTCGGTATCGAGGTGCCCACCGAGTACGGCGGCGAGGGCCTGGACTCCTACAAGTTCCAGGCGATCATCACCGAGGAACTGTCGCGCGCGGCGGTGTCGTTCGGTGGCTCCAGCGTTCACGTCGCGCTGTGCCTGCCCTACCTCAAGACGTTGGCGAGCGAGGAGCAGAAGCGACGCTGGTTCCCGGACTTCCTCACCGGCGAAACCATGTTCGCGATCGCGATGACCGAGCCGGGCACCGGCTCCGACCTCGCCGGGATGCGCACCACCGCAAGGCTTTCCGAGGACGGCACGCACTACGTCCTCAACGGCGCCAAGACGTTCATCACCGGCGGCGTGCATGCCGACCGGATGATCGTCTGTGCCCGGACCGCACCGCCCCGCGAGGACGATCGCCGCTTCGGCATCTCGCTGCTGGTCGTCGACACGAAGTCGCCCGGCTACGAGGTCGGCCGCAAGCTGAACAAGCTGGGCCTGCGGGTCTCCGACACCGCCGAACTCACCTTCACCGATGTCGTTGTGCCGGCGGGGGATCTGCTCGGTGAGGAGCATTGCGGGTTCTCCTATCTCGGGCAGAACCTGCCGCGGGAGCGGCTGAGCATCGCCGTCGGCTCCTACGCGCAGGCCAAAGCCGCGGTGCGGTTCGCGACCGAATACACCAAGCAGCGCACGGTATTCGGCCAACCGGTGGCCGGGTTCCAGAACACCAAGTTCGAGCTGGCCGCCTGTCAGGCCGACGTCGATGCGGCCGAGGCCGTCGTCGACCGCGCCCTGGAGGCGCACGACCGCGACGAACTGAGCCCCGCGGACGCCGCGAAGGCGAAACTGTTCTGCACCGAGGTCGGTGCACGGGTCATCGACCGATGCCTGCAGCTACACGGCGGGTACGGCTACATCAACGAGTACCCGATCGCCAGGCTGTATGCGGACAACCGCGTCAATCGCATCTACGGTGGAACCAGCGAGGTGATGAAGCTGATCATCGCCAAGGACATGGGGTTGTAGAACTTTTCCCGGTCGCCGCAGCGACCAATCGAGTATGTGCCTGAACCCGGTGTAGTGGTGATCTGTCGACTTGATCGAAGTGGAAATTCGCATTCCCTTCTCGCTGCGCAAGATATGGCAAATGACAATTTGCGTAGTCGCTTTCTGGTACGCGTGATCTGTTCTCTTGATTGACCGCGGGGCAAAATCCCCGGTGTTACGTTCCGACCGTTCAGCAAACGCTCGGCAAGGGGGCCGGTCCAATGGCATCGTTCGGTAAAGCAGCGACTCGCAGCATGAAAAAGATGACGGTGATGGCGGCCGCGGCGGCCACCGCAGCTACCCTGACCGTCGGCGGCATGGCTACCGCTCCACCGGAAATGCAGCCTAAAGCCGAAGCGTCCACGGGCGTGTTCACCACAGGTCCGATCTTCGGGCTACTCGATGCCCTCGGTATCGATATCAACAGCCTTCTCCCCGCACAGATACAGGCGATCCTTGGCACCATCGAGAACCTGCCCGCGAACTCGGTGGCGATCAACGATGCGTTGAACGGCATTGATTTCAGCGTCATCGGTCCTCAAGTCCGCCCGCTGTTCCGGACCCGCACCGGGTTCGTCATCGGCCTCGGTTGGGGATCCTTCGCGACGTCGCGTGCCTACCAGGCGTTGCGCTCGAGCGCGGCGGGAGACACCTGGGACGGCTATGACCCGCTGGAACCCGCCAGCCCGACCAATCAGACCAATCTGATTCTCGCGCTGCTGCTCAACCCGGGCCGCGCCAACGGTGGTGCACTCGCACGGCTGGCCGACGTGGCCGGATGGTTCGGGATCGACACCGTCACGCCGCCGGCAGGTGCTGTGCCCGGTGCCGGCATCCGGCTCAACACCCTCACCGTCGACGCGACGTGGGCCTACCAGCCCGCTTCCGACTTCCCCGTGACGCTGAACCCGTTCTCCGTTGCGAACTCCTTGTTCGCGTTCCTTCCGACCAATCTTCTTGGCGGATTCAGCGTCCAAGGCAGCTCTGTGACCGCGGTGGTGGCGAACTTAGCCGCGTTCGTCGCCGGTTCGGCGCTCGGCACTCCGCCGACCGGCTCGGCCTTCTACCTCACCCTGGTACCCAACGACCTGCCGCTCGTCGAACCGCTGCGGCTGCCGTCGCGCATCATCAACCTGCTCACCGGATGGGATCTGCCCACCCCGATCGCTGACGCGTTCGAGCCCGCTGCCAAGATCCTCGCCAACATCGGATACACCGATGTGGTCACACCGACGGACTTGGCTGACAACCCGGCGCTGGTCGCGCAGGGCTTGCAGCCCTACGACCGGACATTCGACCCGGCCGAGCTGTCCATCCCCACGCCGCTGTATTCCCGGCTGCCCCTTACCTTCGACGAGTACCTGCGCGTTCCGGGTGACGTGTTGACGGCGCTCATCGTCGGCATCGTCGACTCGATCCGCAACGTCCTCGACCCGGCGACCTGGCAGGAGGCCTTCAACAGGGAGCCCGAGGAAACCACGCTGAATGAGCGGCTGGCGGTGATCGATCCCGACAAGGTGTTGGCGAAGACGCTGGCTCCGGTGACGGATGCGATCGCGTCGGCAACGGTGTCGACGACGCCTGTGCAGGCACCCGCCGCGGCCGCACTGTCAAAGAGGGCTGATACCAACAGGATTATCGAGGACTCTGTGGCCGCTGTTGACGCGGTGGTGGACAGCCCGCCGGTCGCCGATTCCGTGCAGCAGGACGCCACTCCGGCTGCCGATCCGACGCCGCCTACCGATCCGACGCCGGCGGCCGATCCGGCACCGGCGGCCGACGCCGACGGCCAGTCGGACGCCGATGCCGCGGCCGACAAGGCCCAGAAGCAGGCGGACAGGACGGAGTCCAAGGCCCGGGCCAAGCTCGACAAGACCATCAAGGAGCACAAGGCCAAACTCGACAAGGTCGTGAACGGCACCGACGCGGACAAGGACTCGACGGACGGGCGAGCGACTGTCAAGTCCCGGCACGACCATGCGACGAAGGCAGACTCCGAGAAGGACACGACGAAGTCGGACGACGCAGCCTGAGGTACGCGCCTGACGTCGGTGAAGGTCACCGCCCGCCGCGGCGGTGCGATCGACCGGAGTGGCGCAACGCACATCACGTCCGGTTTGCCGGTGCGGCGGCCGGGGAATGCGATCGGCGCAAGCATCGGGTTACCCGTTTGGCAACCCGTGGTGCCGTTCAGCAAGCAGCGCACCGAAAGTCATCGCAAGTGCGAGAGGACATTTTCATGGCTGACAAGAATGGAGCCGCAGAAGGCGTGTCGGGCGTCGTCGAAGGCGTCAAGGGCAAGGTCAAGGAAGCCGTCGGCGCTGTCACCGGTCGTGACGATCTTCGTCGCGAAGGCGAAGCTCAGCAGGACAAAGCCGACTCCCAGCGTGAGGCTGCCAAGAAGGAGGCCGAGGCCGAGAGCGCCCGCGCTGCGGCGAAGGCCAATGAGGCCCGTCAGAAGGCCGAGCAGTAACTCCGGAAATCGAGCGTTAACTCCGGCAGGAAGTCCGGTCCCGGTCCACGGGACCGGACTTTCCTGCGGGCGCGTCCGTTCGGCTGCACTCCTCACGGGAAATCGGTGTGATCGGATGACCCGGTGGGTAATCCCGAGGCAGCCGAGAGAGGCGGAGGACCTTATGCGGCTGCGTCGCAGTGTGCTCAGCAAGCCAGGCATCACACGTAAGCACCGGGGAAGTGGTTTTGCGTACTACGGATCTGACGGTGGTCGGATCTCGGATGGGCAGACGTTGGCCCGCATCAAAGATCTCGTCATACCGCCGGCCTGGAAGAAAGTGTGGATCTCCCCGTATCCCAACGGGCACATTCAGGCCGTCGGTACCGATGTGGCCGGGCGCCGCCAATATCTGTATCACCAGGCTTGGCAGGACGACCGTGCCGAGGAGAAGTTCGACCGTGCACTCGAACTATCCAAACAACTACCCACGTGGCGGATCCACATCGCGCAGGATCTGGCCGGGCGAGGCTTGACCCGCGACCGGGTTCTGGCGTTGGCGCTGCGTCTCGTGGACAGCGGATACTTCCGGGCCGGCGGAGAGCAATACGCGGAGGAAAACGAATCCTATGGGCTGGCCACCTTGTTGTGTGAGCACGTCACAGTCGGTCGTGACGCGGTGACGTTCGACTATCCCGCCAAGAGTGGCGTCCGGCGCACCCTGGAGATCGAGGATACCGAGGTGGCGCGCGCCGTGCGCTCTCTCCTGCGCCGCGACGGGCGTACCGAACGACTGTTGGTGTGCCGCAGTCCGTCCGGATGGGTCGACGTACGGGCCGAGGACCTCAATTCCCGGTTCAAAGAACTCGTCGGTGACGACTACAGCGTGAAGGATCTGCGAACCTGGCACGGGACGGTTCTGGCCGCGGAAGCGTTCGCCGCCGCCGATCCTGCCACGTCGGAGCGCATGGCCAAGAAGGTGGCGTCGACGGTGATGAAGGAGGTGGCCGAGTCATTGGGTAACACACCCGCAGTGGCGCGCGGTTCCTATGTGGACCCTCGGATCGTCACGGCCTATGAGCAGGGCCAGACGATTGCTACGGCGCACAGGCGGTCCGCCCGGGCAAGGCGTCCGGATACCGCGCAGCAGATTCTGGAGAAGGCGACCCGGGCCCTGATCTGTCGAGTCGTCAAGGGTGCCAGTTCATCCGGGCCGGTATTGGCAAAGACGGCGTAGACGCAAACGAAGCCGGGAAGGGCGTTTGGCACGCGACGGTCGGGGCACTCTGGTGGTTGTAGAAGATCATCCCTCAGGAGGGCATCGTGCCGAATCCATCGATCAAGAACGAGAAGCTGTACCGCGACCTTCGCAAGGAAGGCGACTCCAAGGAGAAGGCGGCACGAATTTCGAATGCCGCCGCGGCACGTGGCAGTTCAGCGGTCGGCCGCAAGGGTGGCGAGGCGGGATCCTACGACGACTGGACGGTGTCCCAGTTGAAACAGCGCGCCAAAGAGCTTGGGCTGTCCGGCTATTCGTCTCTGACGAAAGGCAAACTGATCGCCAGACTGCGTAATCACTGAGCGACGAGCACGTCAGCGAGTTGATGGCCGGCGGCTGCGCGCACCTATCCTGTAGCCCTGGGCCAGCTCTCCAGCGCGGGCGACCGCCGGCCTGCGGGGCGAAGTCGGTCCACGACCAATCTGAGTGGAGGCCAGGTTGATCTGCCGCGGCGGGTCCCGGCGTAGGCGGTCATGACGACGCTGGGCTCATCGAGGGCCAAAACCTTCAGCCCGTCACGTGCCGGGCGGCCGACGGGCAGCAGACCCACGCCGTAGCCGGCCAGGATCAGGTCTTCGACGAGGTCGAGGCTGTCGATCTGATGAGCGATGTGCGGGCTGAAGCCGGCCAGGGATGCCAGCGTTCGGACGGCCTTCTCGTCGGCGGTGTTGCGGGAGTTCACAATCCAGGGATGGTCGGCGTAGTCGGAAAGTCTCACGACGTCGGGTGCGTCGGTGGGAACTGCCAGCCCCCATTCCGTCGTCCAGAGTGCAATCGCGTCGAGGACGGCGTCTGGGGACGCCGGCGCCAGGTTGTAGTCGTAGGTGAGAGCCAGATCGAGCTCGTCGTCAGCCAGGAGCCGAAAGGCTTCGATCGGTTCGTACTCGCTGACGATCACTTCGACTCGTGGGTGGGTGGTGGCGAGTTCGGCGAGCACCGGCAGTAGCGAGACGCGAATGCCGGTGGCGAAGCCGCCGACGCGCAGTGTGCCGGCGGGTTCGGCGTCCGGGTCGAGATCAAGCTGTGCCTCATCGAGTGCGGCCAGGATCGTCACTGCGTGCTCGGCCAGCCGCCGACCGGCGGGCGTGAGCCGCACCCGACGTCCTTCTGGCTCGATCAGCTGGGTCCTGGTTTCCTTCGCCAGCGCACCGATCTGCTGAGACACGGTCGACGTCGTCATGTTGAACGAGTCGGCGACCGCGCGCATCGAACCGAGGCGCGATAGGGCGAGGAGGAGCCGCAACCTCCGGGGATCCATCACCCAATTGTTCATGAATCGCGAACGTTATGTCCAGGAAAATCACGTGGACATGAACGATGTCGGCGGACTTCAATGCTGGTATGACCGATTACGCCGCCCGCACGGGAACGACGATGGCAGTCGGGTCGATGCTGTGCGTGCAACTGGGGCTGGCTGTGTCGGTGTCGTTGATCGACCGCATCGGCGCCGAGGGCGCGGCCTGGCTGCGCTTGCTGTGGGCAGGTGTGCTGCTGCTGATCATCGTGCGTCCGCGTCCGTCGGCGTTCACCCGGCGCACCTTCGCGGCGTGTGTGGCGCTCGGCGTCGTCACCGCCGGAGTCACGATGCTGTTCATGGCCGCGCTCGAACGGATCCCGCTGGGAACCGCCAGCGCGCTGGAATTCCTCGGCCCGCTCGGCGTGGCGGTAGCGACCGCCGGCGCCGGCCGTCGGTACATGTGGCCGCTGCTCGCCGCGGTCGGGGTGGTGCTGCTCACCGAGCCGTGGACGGGTTCGGTCGATGCGGTGGGCGTGTTGCTCGCGCTCGGCGCCGCGGTCTGCTGGGGCGTCTACATCCTGCTCACTCAGCGGGTGGGTGACGGCGTCGAAGGCATCAACGGGCTCGCGGTGTCGATGCCCGTCGCCGGGCTCGTGGCCACCGCTGTCGTCGGCCCGTCGGCATTCGGCCGGATGACGCCCGAACTACTCCTCATCGGGATCGGCCTGGCGATCCTGTTGCCGGTGGTCCCGTTCATTCTCGAGCTGCAGGCCCTGCGTCGACTCAACACTTCGTCGTTCGGCACCCTCATGAGCCTGGAGCCGGCCTTCGCTCTGCTGATCGGGTTGCTGGTGCTGCATCAGGTTCCGGGTCCCGCAGCGGTCATCGGCATCGCCTTTGTCGTGGCGGCGGGTATCGGCGCCGCGCGATCCGGAACGAGGGCCGCCGAACCCGCGGTGCCGGCAGCCGCGAGCGCATGACACGATGCCGGGATGACGCAACGCCCGGCGCACTTCACCGCTGTCGACGGTGCCTTCGAGCCCACCCGATACGCGCAGAGTCACTGGGGTGACGATCATTTGAACGGTCCCGCAGTGGTCGGCCTGGCGGCGCGCACACTCGAATCAGAGTATGGATCGGCCGAGTTCATGCCGGCGCGGCTCACCGTCGACCTGTTCAAGGCGGCACGGGGAGTGCCGACCACGCTGACCACCCGGCTGGTGCGTGACGGCCGAAGGGTGCGCAACGCCGAGTGCGACGTCGTCCAGAACGGCGCGACGGTGGCGCGTGCGATCCTGGTCTGCTATCGCAGTTCGTCGGCACCTCCTGGTGAACAATGGCTGGCTGCAAGCGATTTCGGGTATCCCACCGGTGCGCTTCCGGGTCCCGAGGAGATCTCGGGACCGTACGTGGGCAGTGACGGGTCCGGTTGGACGCGATCGATCTCCGAGCATCAGAATGCCGACCGTACCCGGTTTCTCGACCGGCCCATCGATGTGGTCGGCGGGGAGAGGAACACGCCATTCGTCCAGGCCGCGATGATCGCCGAATCGACGAGCCTGGTGACCAACCTGGGCACCCGCGGCGTCGGTTACATCAATGGCGATCTCACCGTCGGGCTCGCCCGCCTGCCTGTCGACGACTGGGTCGGCGCACAGGCCGACTCCCATTGGGCCGCAGACGGAATCGCCGTCGGGACGGCGACACTGTTCGACAGTCAGGGACCTTTCGGATCGGGCATGGTCACCGCCGTCGCCAACGCGACCGCTCAGATCGACTTCGGAGACACCACTTTCAAGGGCATGCGGCTTTAGCAGCTTGCGCCGAAGGCTCAGCCCCACTCGTGATTCATCGCCCGGGAATCCACTGTCGCAAACGGTGATTCGGTCTTGCGC
This sequence comes from uncultured Actinomycetota bacterium, assembly GCA_963779655.1. Classification (GTDB taxonomy): domain Bacteria; phylum Actinomycetota; class Actinomycetes; order Mycobacteriales; family Mycobacteriaceae; genus Mycobacterium. The sequence goes on from CAVZZD010000010.1 coordinate 45,379, forward strand.
ACGCGGGTTCCGGAGAACGCGATGAGCATCGTCGCAAGGGCGGCGGTGACGGCGCCCGCGACGAAGATCGTGACGAACGCACCCTCGCCGGGCAGTCCCGTGCCGCCCGCCGAATGCCCGAGCAGCACCGCAACGACGGCGGCGGCCATCGAACTGCCCACGGTGCGCGCGATCGCGTTGACGCCGGTGGCCACACCGGTCTCGCCGGGACCGGCTTCGCTGACCACCAGCGCGGGCAGCGCGCCGTAGGCCAGGCTGATGTAGGCATTCGTCGCGATGCCCGCGACGATCACCTGCCACGGTGCCGAATGCCACACCGCGAGCAGAGTGAACCCGACGATTCCCGCGACCGCGCCGGTCACCAGGACCGGTCGTGCGCCGAACCGGTCGATGAACCGCCCGCTCGCCGTCGCAGTGACGAATCCGGTGAGCGCCCCCGGCAGCAGGAACGCGACGCTGGCGTGCAGAACGCTGGCGGAAAAGCCGTACCCCGCAATGTCACGGGGCATCTGGACGAACTGCGTCAGCCCGAGAAACCCGAAATACAGTCCCATTCCGACGAACACCGTCGCCAGGTTGGTCAGCAGCATCGCCCGTCGCGTCAGCATGCGCGTCGACACCAGCGGATGCGTCCGGCGCCGCTCCCACATCCACCAGCAGGCCAGCACGCTGACACCCAATGCGAGAACAGCGATGGTCCGCGGTGAGGCCCAGCCCCAGACGTTGCCCTGGGTGATCGCCAGCAGGACCGCGGTCAAGCCGACTGCCAGGCCCAGCGCGCCCAGCCAGTCGATGGTCCCCTCACCGGTGCGCTCGCGGGACGGCACGAACACCAGCACCACCACGATCACCAGCAGCGTGAAACCGGTGGTCAGCCAGAACACGCGGTGGTAGCCGGCGGTGCCGGTCATCAGCAGACCGGTCACCACCAGACCCGTTCCGCCGCCGAACCCCAGCGTGCCCGACAGCACGGCCAGCGAGCGCACCACCTGCTCCTCGGGAAGTTCGTCGCGCAGGATCGCCACACAGATCGGGTACAGCGAGAACGAGACGCCCTGCAGTACCCGCGCCACGAGCAGCAGCGGCAGCGATGATGTCGTCGCGGCCAGGACCGAGCCCACCAACACGATGAGGAGCACGACGAGCAGGACGTGCTTCTTGTTGTGCAGATCGGCCAGTCGCCCGATCAACGGGGTTGCCGCCGCTGCCGCGAGCAGGTTGGCGGTTACCGCCCAACTGACCGCAACCGAGGAGACGTCCAGTTGGTGGGCGATGATCCCGAGCACCGGCACCACCGCGGTCTGCAGCAGGGCGACGGTCAGCGCCGCGAGGCTGAGTGCGGCGACCAGAACGGTGGTGGATCTGCGCGCACCGACCGTCGTCATTCAACGAGTATGTCGGGTGGCGATTCCGGCGGCACGGCGCGGGGGAGCGCTGTCGGATGAGCCGCGCCGTGATCGAATGGTTCACATGAATCCAGACGCGCCAACCGCGTTGACGGCCGAGGTGTTCAGCGGCCACCGCCCGACGGCCACAGGTGACCTGTCGGTTGAGACCCACGGCATCGCGCCCATCGCCGAGGATCAGCGCTACGGCCGCCCCGGCCGGATGTTCACCGTGTGGTTCGCGCCGCAGGTCACGATGACCGGAGTCTTCACCGGCACCCTGGCCATCGTGCTCGGCCTGGGTTTCTGGCTGGGTCTGCTGGCGATGACCATCGGGACCGTATTGGGGTCGCTGGTCGTTGCCTACCTGTGCACCTGGGGTCCGCGCACGGGTACTGCGCAGGTGCCGAACTCCCGGATGGCCTTCGGCAGCGGCGTGAAACTGCCCGCGGCGTTGCAATGGCTGTCGTCGATCGCCTGGGATGGCCTGGTGGGGCTGTTCGGCGGTGAAGCGTTGGCGCTGCTGCTCGGCATCCCGTTCTGGGTCGCGGTGCTGATCGTGCTCGTCTTGCAGGGTGCCGTCGGATTCTTCGGCTACGAACTCATTCACCGCGTGCAGGCGGTGCTGACCGTGGTGCTGTTCGGCACGTTCCTGGTTTTCGCCGTCAAGCTTGTCGGCGGCCACCAAGTGATCACGCCACCGACGGTGTCCGGGGCCGACCTGGCGGGGGCGTTCGTGTTCGAGGTGACGATTGCGCTGAGTCTGGCCATCTCGTGGGCGAGCTATGCCGCCGACTTCAGTCGATACCTGCCCGCGCAGTCGTCGTCGGTGCGGGTGTTCGGGTTCACCTTCGCGGGCATCGTCTCGGCCTACCTGTTCGTACAAGGCATCGGGATCGCCGGAGCGGATCTGCTGGCCGACCACACCGCCGAGGGCGTGCGAACCGTGATGGGCGGCGGCGTGCTGGGGGTCGTCGCGCTGCTGGCGATCGTGTTGGCGTCGGTGGGGTCCAGCGCGATGAACGACTACAGCGGATCGTTGGCGCTACAGACCATCGGCGTTCGGGTGCGACGCCCGGTGGCGGCGGTGGTGGTGACAGCCCTGGCGTTCACGCTGATCATGTGGCTGCAAGCGAGCGACACCGCGTCCCGGTTCACTGACGTGCTGCTGCTGGTCGGATACTGGATCCCGGCGTTCGTCGCGATCGTCGTCATCGACTGGGTATTGCGGATCAAGGGCAGGCCCAGTATCAACCCGGCACTCGAATACACCGATCAACGCGATGCCGTCGCCGCGATCGTCGTTTTCGTCGTCGCCTACGCCGCCGCCATCCCGTTCATGAACACCACGCTGATTCAAGGTTTCTTCGCGCATGCATGGCATGGTGCCGACACCGCGTATTTCGTGAACTTCCTGGTCGCCGCCGTCCTTTACGGTGGGTGGCGGTTCGCGCGATCCCGCCGGGCCCGCAGTAGCTGAGTAAGGGTCCTAACCCGCTGCGGCAGAAAGCATTTCGTCACGGCCGGAGCGGATCGGGACATGAGTCCCGCATGGGCGGCACCCTACGGGGCCAGTGGTGAGGGCGGTCCCGCCTTGGCGCCGGCGGCGTCGCGCTTGCGGGCTGCCATGCCCGCCAACGCCTCGAACGCGACGCGGTGTGCGGCGTTGACGGTCAGTTCCGCATGGTCGTAGGCCGGTGAAACCTCGACCACGTCGACGCCGGCTACGTCGTGCTCGTAGCAGAGTTGACGCACCATGCGAAGCAGGTCGACGCTGGTGATGCCGCCCGGCTCCGGGGTTCCGGTGCCCGGCGCGTGTGCGGGATCCAGTACGTCGATATCGACTGAGACATAGAGCTTTTCGGCCTTTGCCAGCGCCTCGTCGACCGCGGTGCGCATGACTTCCTTGAAACCGCGTTCCCAGATCTCCTGCATGGTGTGCCACACCATGCCCTGCTCCTGCATCCATTCGAAGGTGTCCTGCGGCGGCCAATACCCACGCAGGCCGACCTGGACGAAGTGGGTGCCCGGTACCGCGCCGGATTCGATCAGGCGCCGCATCGGTGTGCCGTGGCTGGCCAGGTTGCCTTCGATGATGTCGGCGGTGTCCGCGTGCGCGTCGAAGTGGACGATGCCGACGTTGCCGTAGCCGTGCACGTCGGCGACGGCGGTGGCCGCCGGCCAGGTGATGGAGTGGTCGCCGCCCAGGATCACCGGGACGATGCCGCGCGAGGCGATGGTGTGCACGCGTTCCTTGATGTTGGCATGCGACACGTCGGTCTGGCCGTGTGGGCAGTATGCGTCTCCGAAGTCGACGACTTCGAGCCAGTCGAAGATCTCCAGGCCGAGATCCAGGTGGTAGGTACCCGGCTCGTAGGCGGTGGCGCGGATCGCCCGTGGGCCGTACCGGGCGCCGGGGCGGTTGGTGGTGCCGACGTCGAACGGCGCCCCGACGATGGCCACGTCCGGCTTCCACGAGTCGAGTTGTTCGGGTTCGGTCAGGAACGGCCGGTGTCCGAAGGAAACCATGCCCGAGTAGGCGATTTCGAGCTGTTCAACCATGCCGGGGGGGAGTTCTCGTTCCGGATGGTCGTGGTGATCATGGCTCATGGACCGACACTACTGCGGGTGGGTCCTTACGTCGGGCGTAATTGCGGAGTGCGGATCCGACGAGGACCGTGAAGACATGAGGGCGTCCGGGAAGCAGTTAGACGGCAACGGTATTCCGGGTTGGCTGCGTTTCGTGTTGAAGTCCGATCGCGCCGGCTCGTCCTGGTACATCGGCACCGGGTTCTTCTTCGCGCCGGCGCTCGCGGTGCTCTCTCCGTGGCCCGCGCTGACGGCGGTGCTGTGGACGCTGATCGCGCTCGCCGGGCTGTGGCTGGGGCTGCTCGGCATCGCGATGGCGACGGGTCTGGCGATGGTTCTGCGGACGGGACGGGAGATTCCGGAGGATTATTGGCGCGGCATTCTGGACTACCCACGGGAGGGCGGCACCGATGAAGGTCGCAGTACTCGACGACTACCAGAACGTCGCGCTGCAGATGGCGGACTGGTCGCCGGTTGCGGCCCGCGCTGAGATCACCGTCTTCACCGACCATGTGGCGCACGACGACGACGTCGTCGCCCGGCTCGAACCGTTCGACGTGGTGATGGTGATGCGGGAGCGCACCCCACTGACGGGCGCCGTGCTGGATCGGTTGCCCCGCCTGAAGATGATCGCGTCGACGGGTCCGTTCAACGCATCGATCGACATGGATACGGCTACCGGGCGCGGTATCCACGTCAGTACGACGGGGGGAACAGTGGCCTCCACGGTCGAGTTGACGTGGGCGCTCATCCTCGCCGGCGCCCGGAATCTGGTCCGGGAAGCCGTATCCGTGCGCGACGGAGGCTGGCAGACGTCAGTCGGCAGTGAGCTCTCGGGACGCACACTGGGGGTGCTGGGCCTCGGCCGGATCGGATCCCGCGTCGCGCGGATCGGTACTGCGTTCGGCATGCCGGTGATCGCCTGGAGCCGGCATCTGACGCCGGAGGCGGCGAGCGAAGCCGGCGCCACCTACGTCGACCGGGACACCCTGTTCGGCACCGCCGATGTGCTGACCATCCACATGAAGCTCAGCGACAGATCGCGTGGCCTTGTCGGCGCTGCCGAGCTGGCCGCCATGAAGCCGACCGCCCTGCTGGTCAACACTTCTCGCGGACCGATCGTTGACGAGAGCGCCTTGATCGGGGCGTTGCGCGCTCGCGACATCGCCGGCGCGGCGCTCGACGTGTTCGACACCGAGCCGCTGCCGGAGGGACATCCGCTGCGCATTCTCGACAACGTCATCGCGACACCGCACATCGGCTATGTCGCCGACCGGCCTTACGGGATCTTCTTCCGCGACGCCGTCGCGGCCATCAGCGACTGGCTCGATCAGAACGCTCAGGGCTGAGGCAGTTTGGCGCGCAGCCAGTCCGGCCACGGCTGCTTCTGGTAGGTGGTGGCGTCGACACAGACGTGGGTCATCCTGCATTCGGCAAGCAGCTCGTCGCCGCGGATGATGCTGAAATCGCTTCGCAGAGAAGTATTTCCGGGCGGATGGATCACGGTTCGGACCTCGAGCCGGTCGTCGTACCGGGCAGGGGACCGGAACTGCAGTTCGGCCGCGGCGACCACCACGTCGATTCCGCCGGCCACCATCGCCTGATACCCGCCCGCGAGTTCCTCGAGGGCGTCGGTGTGGGCCATGTCGACCCAAGTGAGGTAATGGCCGTTGAATACCCTGCCCTGCATGTCGCATTCGACATAGCGGACCCGCAACGGCATGGCGAAGGCGTCCGGCGTCGGGTGAGTCATGAGCGCGATTCTGCCAACACCGCTGCGGTGGCGGGATCGGCGGGCAGGAACGCCTCGATACTCAGTTCTGCGGCCGTCAGATCGAGGGCGGTCCCGAAGGTCGTCACGGTGCTCAGAAAGGACAGCACCGCGCCGTCCGGGGTGGCGAGCACCAGCGGGACGGCCACGCCGCCGAGATCGAGCGAGTCCTCGGCGCCGCCCGGAAACGATTCGACTTCGGCCAGCAACTCCGCCAGTTCCGGCGTACTGCTGACAGCCAGTTCACGGCGCAGGCGCCCGATCACGTGGTGTCGCCACTGGGCGAGATTGCGGATGCGCGGAGCCAACCCGTCAGGGTGCAGCGAGATGCGCAGCGCGTTGGGGTGGTCCAGCAGGTGTGGGGCGACCCCGTCGAGCATGACGGTTGTGCCGGCGTTGGCCCGCACGATGTTCCAGTTCCGGTCCACCGCCAGACACGGATAGGGGTGGTAGGCGGCGAGCACCTGCTCGACACCCGCACGCACCGCGGCCATCTCGGGTTCGTCCAGGGCGCGTTCCCGGTACTCGGGCGCGAGTCCGGCCGCCAGCAGCAGCTGATTCTGCTCACGGGGCGGCACATCCAGGGCCGCGGCAAGGCGCAGCACCATGGCCCGACTGGGGGCCGATCGTCCCGTTTCGACGAAGCTCACATGACGCGAGGAGACGTCGGCGTCGATCGCCAGGTCGAGTTGACTGAGGCGGCGGCGTTGCCGCCAATGGCGTAACAGGGAGCCGAAGGTCGGGCCTGCGGTTTCGGCAGTGGTCACACGATCAGTCTGCATCGGCGCGTACTGACCGGTTGTCGGCGGTGGACGTGAGACGGTATTTGCACTATGGACACGCACGACTACGTGACCTACGAGCAGTGGGGCCGCAAGTTCTTCGAGGTCGCCGTGACCGAAGAGCGCGTCGCGTCGGCGTTCGCCGCGATCGCCGGCGACGAGTTCGAGATGGGTCCGATGGGCCAGGGACCGGGGCGGATCGCGAGGGTCACCGCCAAGGTCAAGATCGGCGAGCCGCACGCCACCCGGCAACTCGGCGACACCATCACATTCGACATCCGCATCCCGCTCGAGATCGACTTGTTGGTGGACCTTCGGCTGGACAAGCAGCGGTTCAAGGTCGACGGGGAAGTGGCGCTGCGCGCTATCGCGCGTGCGGCGGCCGAACCGCTGGCGCTGGTGATCGACGTCGCGAAGCCGCGGCCCAGCGATATCAGCGTGCACGTGTCGACGAAGTCGATCCGCGGTGAGTTGTTGCGCATCATCGGTGGCGTCGACGCGGAGATCCGCCGGTTCACGGCCGCGCACGTGGCCGATCAGATCGATGCCCCGGAATCAATAGACGCCCAGGTGATCAACGTCGAGGAGATGATCGACACCGCCTGGACCGGTGTTTAGCGCGGTTCACCCGTGACAGTGAAGCTCGCCAGCCAGTCCTCGTGCATCTCATCGTCTATCAGGACCCGCCACTGGTAGCGCTGGCCCTCGGTGAGGTTCAGGGTGGGGATGGTGGCGATGAACGGGATCGTCACCGGGGTGCCCTCGGGATGGACCGGCTGACGCCGCGCCTTGATGATGCCGTGCTCGGTGTTGGCAACCTGCACTCCGTCACCGTCGACGAGTTCGGCGCGGATCGGGAAGGTCCTGCCGAGTTCTGACCAGTTCACCTCGACGAAGATGAGCAGCGCGTGCTGAGGCACCGGTGTGGGGGTGGTGGTCCAGCCGAGCCCGAGAGCGTGCACGGTTGCGCTCTGATCCAGTTCGGCGCTGTGGGCAAGCAACACGATCGCTCTCATCGACCGAGATCGTAGCGAGCGGAGCCGCAGCCGACCCAGTCCCGTCGGTCAGGACGCGGGTTGGGCTTGACCTCAACCCACGGTGGGGTAGTGGCGCTGCACGATCGTCTGTGCCAGTGGATAGTCGCCAAGTGCGGCAACCAAGAGTTCACCGAGTTCGTCGGTGAAGGACACCGAGACCCCGCGTGTGCGCAGCAATTCGCAGATCCAGGCGGCCGTCTCCGGGACAGGTCGGGGATCGCCGGTCAGCAATGCCGCCGATACGGCATGCAACACCTGGCGCACCGCTTCGGCCGCGAAACCACGGGTGACGCGCCTCTGGTCTGGCTCGACGACACGTGTCAATGACCATTGCGCGCTGAGCCGCTCGACCAGAGTTCGCTGATCGACCTCCAGGGTGCCGAGTTCGTTCGCCGCGTCGACGGCGAGCGGCGGCACCGCGGACACGACCGCCGGCAGCATGTCCATGGCGGCAACGGCCCCCGACGCGTTCGGAGCCCAGGAGGTGGCGCCCAGTGCGCGGGCCCGCAGATCGTCGGGCCCGAAAGCCGGCCCGCCCACGAGGATGGGGACCCCGGACGCGGTGCTTGCCTCGATGAACCGGCGGGCGGATGGAAGTGCCCCCAGCACAGAACAACTCACGGCGACGGCCTCAGGTCCGAGATCCTGCAGGTACTGGTTGAGCCGCAGTGGGGACGTCGATGCACCCAGCAGTGTGGTGTCCCAGCCGGCGGCACGCAGTGCGCACTCGATGATCATCGCCGGCAGTTCGTGCCATTCCCGCTCGGCGCACGCGACGATGACACGCCCGCGGGTCGGGGGCGGGCGGCCGACGTGGGCGCGCACGATCTTCGTCGCCCACATCGAGGTGGCGGTCGCGGCGTGTTCCTCGGCGACCGTCCATTCACCGCGTTGCCACCTCGCGCCCACATCGCGCTGCGCCACCGCGATGACATCGGTGAGCACCCGGATCGGTGGGGTTCCCTGCAGCAGCAGTGTCGTGACGACGGCCGCGGCGGCGTCGCCATCCTGGGACGCCAAGGCGGCGTCATAGGCATCGCGAGCGCTGCGCCCGTCTTTCAGGTGTAACGCCCGCATGTGACCGCCAGCAGGGCCATATCGTCGTGCGGCCTGCCGTCGAGATACTCGATCACGTCCTGCTCCACCGCCTCGCACACGACGCCGGGTGCGGTACCGGCGTAGGCCGGTAGCAGTGCCCGTAGCCGGTCGACTCCGTAGAGGCCGCGATCGCCCTGTGCTTCGTCGATGCCGTCGGTGAACATCAGCATCGTGTCGCCGCGCTCGAGACGCATCGTCACGGACCGGTATTCGACCGCGGGGATCATTCCGGCCGCCGTCCCTGAGACCTCGGGTTGTTCGACGCGGCCGTCCGAGCGCAGTACCAGTGGCGCGGGGTGGCCTGCGACCGCGAGTTCGACGTCAGCATGCGCACCGTCGTGCTCGGGACGCACTCGCGCGCATACCACCGTGACGAACGGGTCCGATCCGGTTTCGTGCAGCACGGTATTCAGCGCGGCGAGGACCCGCGCCGGTCGTCGATCGAAATATGCTGCGGTACGGATGCTTTGGCGAGTGCGGCCGGTCAGGGCCGCGGCCTCCACGCCCTTGCCGCACACATCACCCAGGGACAGCAGCCAGTCGTCGGCGGAACCGTGGATGTCGTAGAAGTCGCCACCGAGGTCGAGGTGCTCGGCCGCGGGACGGTAGCGCGCGGCCAGCCGAAGCCCGGCCACCTCCGGCAGGGTCGGTGGGCGGAGGCTTCGCGCGAGGGCGGTGGCGATGCGGCCGCGTTCCTCGTACAGCCGGGCAGAGTCCAGCGGCACCGCGGCCCTGGCGGCCAGGATCTCGGCGACGGCGATGTCGTGTGCGCTGAAATCGCGGTTCGGGCCGCGTACGACTACCAGGGCGCCGAAGGTTGTCCCGCGCGCAGTCAGACCCAGACCAAGCATGTCGCCCGCGCCCTGCCGGCCCGCCTCCGCGCGCAACGCCGCATCGGGGATCAGCGCCCAAAGTCCGTCGGCGAGTGGTAACCGCTCGGTGCGCCCGGTGCGCAGCACGCCGCCCAACGCCGTTGCGGCAACCGAGGCGCGCGCGACCACGTTGTGGAATCCCGCGCTGTCGCCGCCGTAGAGCGCCAGCCCGCCGGAGTTGTCGGGTAGCACCAGCATGGCCCAGTCAGCGAGCCGCGGACGGATCAATGTCAGCAGGTGAAGCACGGTCCGACGCAGATTCAGCGAACCGGCGAGTCCGAGCGTGATTTCGCCGGCGAGATCCGTTGAAGGCTCCCCCACCCGCGAAACGGTCTCCTTCGCCACCACCACCGACTTCCTCACCTGACTCTGTCACCACCCTAACCGGGCAACCGGTGGTGGGGTTAACCTGTGTGCAGTCGTGGACCGCGCCACGATCACTTGCCTGGTTCAGACCGCAGCCTTGCGAGACGCAAAGTGTGGTAGGTAACCTGCGGAACTTAACCAACGAGGTGAGCATTGGACGCGCAGCAAGAATCGTCATCCACCGGCTCCGACGTGACGAACTTCGCCGTCGGTGACAAGTGGATCGGCAGCGTCGCGGTAGTTTCCGCCACCGGGGCCGTCGACATGCTCACCGCGCCCCAGCTGGCGCAGAGCATCCGTACCTCGCTGGGCAAGCAGCCAAAGGTTCTGATCGTGGACCTCACGAACGTCGATTTTCTGGCCTCGGCGGGGATGCAGGTGCTGGTGGCGGCCAACGAGGATGCCGGTCCCGACACCCGGTTGGTGGTCGTCGCCGACGGACCGGCGACCAGTCGTCCGCTGAAGATCACCGGAATCACCGACTTCATTGATCTCTATTCCAGCCTCGATGAAGCGCTCGAAAGTGTGACGGTATGAGTGCCTCGGCAGTGGGTAGTCACTAGGCACCATGAACGGTCCGACTCGGCGCGCAGACACTGCGGACGCACAATTCGTCCGTGTCGTCGCGGCCGATGCCCGGACCGTGTCGAGTGTCAGAAACGAGTTCGGACGATGGGTCCGGGCTGAGATGGCGCTCGACGAGGAACGCATCAGCGACATCGTGCTGGCGGTCAACGAGGCGCTGGCCAACGCGGCCGAGTTCGCCTACCGGACTTTTCCCGAAGCCGGCACCGTGTCGATCGAAGCCAGGCACGGCGCCGCACGTCTTGTCGTCGAGGTGTCCGACAACGGCGTCTGGTACGACGAGGATCCCGTCCGCAGTCGCACCCGCGGTCGGGGCATCCCGTTGATGAAGACCCTGTCCGACGGCGCCACGATCGAGCGCAGGCCCGAAGGCACACGCGTGCGGTTGCGGTTCGACAACTGCGCCGCCGCGGCCAACCGTCCTGGGGCGATGTCGGAGGCCTGACGCCTCGTCACAACGCTGGGTCTGATTGCGTTGCTCCTCCGCCGCCTCGTTCCTCGGCGGCATCGTCACAACGCTGGGTCTGATTGCGGTGCTCCTCAGCCGCCTCGTTCCTCGGCGGCATCGTCACAACGCCAGGTCAGGCTCCTCGGCGTGTCCGTGGGCCATCTTCTCGTCGAGGGCCCCGCTGTCGCGACCCAGCGCGATGGTGCCGGCGACCATCGCGGCCACCGCCACCGGCAGCGCCAGCACGGCGGGGCCGTGCACCGTGAGCTGCTCGCCCAGTACCAGGATCCCCAGCAGTACGGCGACGACCGGCTCGAGCACGATCATCGTCGGCACCGATGCCTGCAGCGCGCCGGCGTGGAACGCCGACTGCTGCAGCACGGTGCCCGTGGTGGCTACGAGGATCAACAGGTAGGGCGCCGGCGTCCTGAGCATCGCCTCCAGCCCGCCCGTCTCGAACCGGTGCGCGCAAAGTTTGGTCAACAGCGCGACCAAGGCGAACATCACACCTACCGCGATCGCCAGCAGCACCGCGCGGCGGCTGCCGATGGTGCGTGCGGCCCCGGTGATGCACAAGACGATCAGCGGCACGCATACCGCGCCGACCACCAACCAAGCCGTGGCGGTGGGGTGGAAGTGACCCTCCCGGGGTCGGCCCACCAGAACGAAGACGGCCAGGCCGGCGGTCAGCAGCAGTGCCCACGACCAATCGGCGCGGCTGACACGTTCGTGCACCACCCGCGCGCTGATCGGCAACGCGAACAGCAGCGACGACACCAGCAACGGCTGCACCAGCAGCAGCGAGCCCAACGACAGCGCCAACGCCTGAAACACGTAACCGGCGACCGCGGTGCCGGTGCCTGCCCACCACATCGGGTTGCGCAGCAGCGAGGTCAGCATCGCCGAGCTCATGCCCTGATCGGCGGGCACATGTTGAGTGGCCAGTTGCCGCACGACGATGCCGATCGCCGCACAGAGGGCAGCGAGCAGCGCCAGCACGATGACGATCGCCTGGGTCAACAGCTCACCTCCTCGCCCGAGCGGATACCCGCCCGACTGTACTGAGACACCTCCACGAGAGGGTGAACCGGGCGAAACGAGGTCGCTAGATCTGAAAGAGATAAATCGCCAGGATCGCCAACCACAGCACCGTCAGCCAGGCATCCGTGGCGACCTTCAACCACCGTGGTGCGGTACGGACCTCCATGAAGTACCGGATGATCAGTCGTCCCTTGATGAAACCGAGCAGCACCACCGCGACGGTGATCGGCACGCTGGCCACCGCCGCGTCATCGGGGCCGTGTCCCGGTGCCAGCCACCACGACAGCACGGTGATCGCCGACAACACCAGCCATGCGGAGGTGATCCCGCGCGACGAAGTAACGGATCCGGCGTTGGTGGTCATCGGTTTCACCTCATCACGTAGAACAGCGCGAAGATGACGATCCAGAGCAGGTCGACCATGTGCCAGTAGATCGCCCCGGACTCGACCATCGACATACGGCGGCGGTTCGGATTGCGCAGGTCGCGGATCACGACACCGAGGATGAGCACGCCGAGGGCGACGTGGAACAGGTGTACGCCGGTGAGCATGTAGTAGAAGCTGAAGAAGCCGTTCGACGTAATGGTGTCGCCGTGCGCGATTTTGGTGGCCCATTCGTAGGCCTTGATGACCATGAACAGAACACCGAATCCGGCGCCGAGATACGTCAGCCGCACCGCACGGGTGTGGTCACCGTATCGGGCGGCCAGCACACCGCGTGCCACGAACCACGAACTGGTAAGCAGCACAATGGTGTTCACCACGCCGATGGTGATATCCAGATGCTGTTGGGCGGCCAGGAACTCGCCCGGCGTCATGGCGCGGTAGATCATGAAGATCAGGAAGTAGGCGCCGAAGATCACGAGGTCGCCGAGCACCATCACCCAGATGTGGATGTCACCGGGAAGATGCGGTGCGCGTTGATGATCCGGCGTGACGGCCCGGTCGGTGTCGGTCATCGCAGTCCTCTTGTCAATCGTCTCGCTCCTCTCCACCTCGTGCCGCCCCGCAAGCGGGAACCTCAGCTGGATCGTCGACTCGACTAATCCAGCGGGGGTTCGTCGGCCGGCTGCAGCTCGGTGGCCTTCTTCAGGAAGGTGATCACGCACATCAGCCAGATACCGAAGACCACCGTCCCCATCCAGAAGGAGATCGAACCGTTCCATGCGAACGGCCCCGCCTTGAGGATGAACACCGGCGTCGCGATGATCTCGGTGACGATCTGCCAGATCGATATGTAGGCCAGCCACTTCGGGAAGATCTCGTTGCGGTCGTAGAAGATTGCGATCGCGAAGGCGAAGTAGGCGGCGGAGAAACAGCCGAGTGAACCGACATAGGACAACAGTCCGAGGTCGTAGAGGAGGGCGATCAACTCTGGGTCGCGGTCGGGCCGAAAGGTGGCGGCCAGGAAACAGAACGCCACCAGCAGGCAACCGGGCAGCGCGCCCACCGCCATCGCCCCGATGTAGGTGTAGGCCATCACCGAGCCGACGGTCATCCGTTTCATGTGGTAGGCCACGATGCCGTTGGCCACACCGGCGCCGCCGACGATGAGCAGGAGGGTGGTGAATCCGATCCGGATGGTGGTGGCGTGCTGTTGGAACCAGCCCACCATCTCACCGGTGGTGATGTCGGGGCGCGGCGGCGGCATCGTCCGCGTCAGCATGAAGAAGATGATCCCGAAGGCCGTGTAGAACGCCGGCACGATCCAGAACACCAGCCACACATCGCGTTTCGACGCCGAGGGTGTCGTCGAGGTCGCGACCGGGCCGGCACTGGTGACGCTCATGCTGTCACGCCCTCCTCGCTGGCCTGTCGCTGCAGCGTGTTGCGAAGGACGAAGAACATCACGATGACGAAGAGTGCGAACGCCCCGTTGCGCAGCCAGAAGGAGATGGCGCCGTTCCACGCCAGCGGTCCGGTCTGGAAGATCGCCGCACCCACTGCCGGCGCCATCGCCAGTGCGGTCGCGATGGCGAAATATCCGACCCAACGCGGGAATACGGGGTTGGGGCCGCGGTCGAAGTGGACCGCGGCGCCAAGCAGGAGATTCATCGCCACGACCGCGCCGACCGGCGCGACGAGCAGCATCCAGGCCATGTCGTTGAGGAGCATGACCAGCTCAGGTCCACGCCCGGGCCGGAAGGCTGCCGCCAGGTAGAAGATGTTGGACAGCGCAAACAGGGTCGCTCCGCTCACCGCGGCGGTCAGATAGCAGTAGGCGAGTACGTGGCTCTGGGTGGCCATCCGCTTCATCTGAACCACGATCACCATGAAGAACGGCAGCAGCATCACCCCGCACAGGTCGTAGGTGATCATGGAGAACCGGATCATCGCGGTGTTGTCGGCGTAGAACGCGGCGACCTGATCGGCGGTCAGCTGCGGCGACATCGGCGGGAGAAACCCGGGAAACGCGATGAACGCGATCAGGTAGACCAGGCCGAAGACGGGAGCGGTCCACAGGCTTATCAGCTGGGTCTTGATGTTCGCGGTCCTGGGCTGGTCCTCGGCCTCGGCAAGGATCTGCATGGGCTGAGGGTAGCCGATCGGCTATCCCATCAGCAATGGTCGAGGGCGTGTCAGTCCGGTAGTTCGAGCATGCGGGTGGTGAGCTGGATCAGCACCGCACACAGCGTGGCGTCGTCGATGTCGTCGAGGAGCGGGTTGATGACGGTCCCGGCGATCGCCCCGGAGAACAGCGCCGCCGACACGCGCGCCATGGTGTCGTCACGCTCGTCCTGCAGGATGCCGTAGAGCTCGCTGATGAAGTCACGAAACGGCGGGTGCTCACCGAGCAGCCGAACGATGATCGGATCGTTCTGCAGCGTCCTGACCCAGCGTCGGCGGCGGACCGCCATTTCGATCACCTGGGTCAGTAGCACCTTGCGGACCTGCACCGGATCCGTTTCGGCCTGCGCGGCCTCCAGCGCGTCCTCCAGCTGGGCCAGCTCCAGTTCGGCGACGGCGATGACGATCTCGTCCTTGGTCTTGAACTGATGGTAGACAGCGGCTTTCGTGACGCCGATGGAGTCGGCGATCATCTGCAGCGAGGTTCCGCTCACCCCGTGATCGGCGATCAGATCCAGCGCGGCGTCGAGAATACGGGTCTGCGCCGCGGTGCGGGCGGTGGTCCCCAGCCGCGGTCGGCGAACACGTCCTCCCCGCTTCTGCACGGGCTCAGCGTAGCCGGGGATCAAATGTTAGAAGCGTCGACAGGCACCTCGAGAACCACTTTCTCGCCAGCGGATCCTGGGGTTTCGTGTGGAGAAAGTGGTTCTCGGCGCGGATCGAAGAGCGTGTAGGAGGTCATCGACAGCGACCCGTAGGCGTAACCGTCGACGAGAACGTCGGCACCGCTGTCCTGTGCTGAGCTCAGGCCGGCGAAATAGAGCATCGGAATGAAATGGTCGGGTGTGGGGACGGCGGCGGCGTAGTCGCGGTGCTCTCGTAGCCGCAGGATGCCCGACGGGTCCGTGGTGAGGAGGTCGGCGGCATCGTTGTCGAACCTTGCGGCCCAACCGAATCCGTTGTCGCCGAGCTGTCCGTCCATCGCTGCCAGGTTGTGCACGATGTTGCCGCTGCCGATGATCAGCACCCCGCGGCTGCGAAGGTCCGCGAGCCGCGCACCGAGGTCGACGTGGTAGTCCAGGGGCTTGTCGGCATTGATGGACAGTTGCACGACGGGGATCGACGCGTCGGGGAAGGCGTGCATCAGCACCGACCAGGTGCCGTGGTCGATACCCCAGCTGTCGACGTCGGCGCCCACCCACGTCGGCTTGACCGTCTCGGCGATCTCATCGGCGAGTTCGGGCAGACCGGGCGCGGGGTACTGCACATCGAACAGTGGGCGGGGGAAGCCGTAGAAGTCGTGGATGGTGCGTGGCTGCGCCATGGTTGTCACCGCGGTGGCGTTGATGTACCAATGCGCGCTGATCACCAGGATGGCGCGCGGTCGCGGGACCTGGCGGCCGAACGCCCGCCAGGCCGCGGTGTACCGATTGAGTTCCAGCGCGTTCATCGGACTGCCGTGACCGATGAACGCGGCGGGCATCAGGGTCGGAGTCTGGGCATCGGACATGCTTCTATTTTGTCCCGAAGATGCGGTCGCCGGCATCACCGAGGCCCGGCAGAATATAGCCGTGCTCGTCGAGTTGACGGTCGATGGCGGCGGTGAAGATGGGCACGTCCGGGTGGGCCTCCCGCATGGCGGCGATGCCCTCGGGACAGGTCAGCAGGCAGACGAACTTGATCGACTTCGGCTCCTGCTCCTTGAGTCGGTCCACTGCCGCGACAGCAGAGTGGCCGGTGGCCAGCATCGGGTCGACCACCACCACGTCGCGCTCGCGCAGGTCACCCGGCATCCTGAAGTAGTACTCAATGGCCACAAGTGTTTTCGGATCGCGATACAGGCCGATGTGACCCACCCGGGCGCCGGGAACCACGGCCAGCATGCCGTCGAGGATGCCGGTGCCGGCCCGCAGGATCGATACGAAGACCAGCTTCTTGCCGTCGACCACGCGACCGGTGGTGGTCTCCAGCGGTGTCTCGATCTCGATGTCGTGCAGGGGCAGGTCGCGCAGCACCTCATAGGCCATCAGGGCCGAGACCTCATTCAACAGGCGACGGAAGCTGTTGGTGGAGGCGCTCTTTCGGCGCATCAGCGTCAGCTTGTGCTGAACCAGGGGATGGTCGATCAGGTGTACGTTCCCGATGTCTGCCATGTTGTCCACGCCGTTCCTCCTAGAAGACGGTGCCGTCGCTGACGATGTTCAGCGGCGGCAGCCCGTCCCGTAGCCGCCGTGCCAGCGATCGGCCCGCGGCCCACGTGCCGCCTTCCAGCACGCAGGCCAGTGGCATCCGCTCGGCGTCGGTGTCGAGGCGCTCACGCACCAGCGCCGCGACCTCGTCGAGCAGCGCCACCGTCAGGGCGCGCCACTCGACCACCAGTTCATCGCCCACCGACCAGGGGCGCGCCGCCCAGTCCGGGTCGCGCAGCCGCAGCACCCCGGTGTCTAGCAGCAGGCCGCCGTTGCGGTACTCGGGCAGGCCGGTCAGCGCGTCCAGACCGGTCACCGGCACACCGGCCCACTCGAAGGGTTCCAGCAGCGAGTAGGTCAACCATTGGGACAACTTGTGGAGCGGCATCCAGCCCCGGGTCAGGCCCGCACCGTCGACCGCCGGGTGCGGCCAGCAGTCGCCGAGCAGCTGATCGCCAATAGTGTTCTCCGCCAACCAGATACCCGACATCGACACTAACAAGTAGGACAGGATGTCGTGGGCCGGCACCGGGCGGTCGCCGTCGGTCAGCACGTCGAACAGTGTCCCGGGCCGGTCGGTCAACGCGTCGCCCAACCGGCGCAGAAGCGCCACCCGGCCGTCGAGGCCGACGAGCGGATTGTCGGGGCGAACCTGGAACGCCTCGGCCAGGCGGGCAGGGGTCAGCGCACGCAGGCCGGCCGGGTCCACCCGCAGCGGGTCCGACGGGTCGGCCGAGAACAACCCGGCAGCGAAGGCGTGAAAACTGGCCACACCCAGCCCTTCTGAGCGGGTGAACCGCCGTCCGGCCTCGCGATAGCCCCAGCCTGGTCCGGCACCGGCGTCGAGCAGCACGCTGACAACGGTCAGATCGATCATCGCGCGGGCGCGCGCGGCAGCATCGCAGGACCCCAGCCTGGTATCCAGTTCGGCCCTGCGGTCCACACCGCCGGCCTCGAAATGGCGCCAGCGGCTGTGGTAGGGGATGGCCAGGTCGGGGTAGTGCGCCCGGGTGACGTCGGCGACTTCGCCCGCAGCTGTCGGCAGGGCGTCGTCGTGCACGGTGAACCATTCGGAGTCGCCGGCGCGGGCGCGGCTCAGCAGTTGCCCGGCGCGTTGGCGAACGGCGGCTGTCGTGCGCAGTTCCTCGGCCGCGCCCGCCGGCCGGTCGGCGTCGGCCAGACCCGTTCGTGCACCCGCCGGATTCACCCCGACAGTCCCCGGCCCTTGGCTTTCTTGAGCTCGTCGGCGTCCGGCACCGGGCCGGGGGTGAAGTAGCCCGCGGCCATCTTGGCGTCGATCTCCACCCGGGCGTCGGCTGGGATCAGGTCGTCGGGAAGGTTCACCCGCTCAACGACTTCGATTCCGGAGCCGGTGATGGCGTCGTACTTCATGTTGCTCATGGACACCAGCCGGTGGATCTTGGTGATCCCCAGCCAGTGCAGCACATCGGGCATCAGTTCCTGAAAACGCATGTCCTGCACCCCGGCCACGCATTCGGTGCGGGCGAAGTAGGCCTCGGCGGTGTCGCCGCCCTCCTGGCGCTTACGGGCGTTGTAAACCAGGAATTTCGTCACCTCACCCAGCGCGCGGCCCTCCTTGCGGGAATACGACACCAGGCCCACACCACCGCGTTGCGCCCCGCTGATGCACTCCTCGATGGCGTGCGTGAGGTAGGGGCGGCACGTGCAGATGTCGGACCCGAACACATCGGAGCCGTTGCACTCGTCGTGCACCCGCGCGGTCAGTTCGATGTCCGGGTCGGCCAGATCGGCGGCGCTGCCGAAGATGTAGACGGTCTGACCGCCGATCGGCGGCAGGAACACCTCAAGGTCGGAACGGGTGACCAGCTCGGGATACATCCCGCCGGTCTCCTCGAACAGCGCCCGGCGCAGCGCGGTTTCGCTACAGCCGAAACGGGCCGCCACTCCGGGCAGGTACCAGACGGGCTCGATGGCCGCCTTGGTGACGAGTGCCGCGCCGCCGGGCAGCAGGACGTGACCGTCAGGGTGCAGTCGGCCTTTGGCGATGGCCTCGGTGATCTCGGGCAGGATCACGTGCGCTTTGGTGACAGCGATGGTGGGGCGGATGTCGAACCCGGCGGCCAGGTCGCCGGCGAACACGTCGGCCACCGTGGCGCCCCACGGGTCCAGGCTGACGATGGCGGCGGGATCGGTCCACGGCGGGTACGGCCCGACGGTGTCGGTGGGGGTGGTGTTGGTGAGGTCGGCCCTGTGCTCGCGTGACAGCGCGCCGGCGGCGACGGCCAGCGCACGGTAGACGCCGTAGGAGCCGCTGTGGGTGCCGATCACGTTGCGGTGCGCCCGGTTGGTGGTGGTGCCGACAACGGGCCCGCGTTCGGCTGCCGTCGCCGCGCCCCAGTGGATCGGCGGGGCGTGCATGCCGGCGTTATGCGAGGTCAGGCGGATGTGACCGCGGGCGCCAGTGCCCGCGGACGAACCCGCGGCGGCGGGGTCAGCGGTCATCGTCGCTCCTCTGTCGAGCCCATCGGAAGGCGCCAGCATAGCGACTTCCCGGCGGCGCTGCCTGGTGTCGAACGCTTGGCAGCGGCATACCGCACAGTTGCGAAGGCGTGGTCAGTCCTGTCGGGCCGGGTTGTCCCTCTTCCCCGCACGTCATCAAGTGTTGACGGCGCGGGGAGGGGCACCCCCGTGGAGAGCCGCGGGGAACTCTGTCGGTGATCCTGACGTGCCGGGACCGTGATCTCGAATTGACCGGTGGACGCCCGTCCGACCGGCATACTGAGCCCGATGAGCGGCACGAACAGGGCGTCCGAGGTGCTGGGCGCCTCACGGGCGATGGCGAGCATGGCCGGCGGTTGGCTGCTGTCGGAGGTCCCGCCGCACGTGCTCAGCGCGGAGGCGGTGTCGAGGATGTCGGTGGGACCGGTGCGCACGGTCGCCCGCAGCGTGGCCGCGCAGCGCGCCGATGTCGTACTGCATCGCGCGTTGCGCGGCGGCTTCGGGCCGGGCTACGCCGACCTCGTTGTGCACCCGAGGACGCCGAAGCGCGCCGACAAACCCAGCGGTCTGCTCACCGTCGCGCGGTACCGCCGCCGCTACGCCGCCGACACCGCCGACATCGCCTACGGTGACGCCGGTCCCGCGCACCTGCTCGACGTCTGGCGCCGTCCGGATCTGCCACCCGGCAAACCCGGCGCCGGTGCTGATGCACATCCCGGGTGGTGCGTGGTCGGTCAATGACAAACGCGGGCAGGGCTACGCCCTGATGGCCGCGATGGCCGAGCGCGGCTGGGTCTGCGTCTCGGTCAACTACCGCCGGAGCCCCCACCACGCGTGGCCCGCGCACATCATCGACGTCAAACGTGCCCTCGCCTGGGTCAAGACGAATATCGCCGACTATGGCGGCGACCCGGAATTCGTCGCTGCCACCGGCGGATCGGCGGGCGGTCATCTCGCCGCGTTGGCCGCGCTGACTCCGAACGAACCCGACCTGCAACCAGGCTTTGAAGGTGTCGACACCACCGTGCACGCCGCCGCACCCATGTACGGGGTGTTCGATCTGACGGATTCCCGTCTGATGCATCCGCAGATGATGCCGTTCCTGGAGAGCAAGGTGCTGCAGGCGCCGCTCGCGCAGAACCGGGATCTCTTCGAGAAAGCCTCGCCGGTGCACCATGTCACCGCTGACGCGCCGCCGTTCTTCGTGCTGCACGGGCAGAAGGACACCGTGGTGCCCGCCGGGCAGTCGCGGACGTTCTGCGCGGCGCTGCACGGCGTCGGCGCGCGGCGGGTGCTGCATGCCGAACTGCCCAACGCCCACCACATGTTCGACATGGTGGCCGGCGTCCGCTCCCACCTGGTGGCGCAGTCCGTCGCCACGTTCTTCGGAGTGATCTACGGCGAGCACCGTGCCGCTGCGTCCCGGCTGCGGATGGCGCGCGCCGCTTACTGAGGCGGCGACGGTCGGCGAAAAGTATTGCGGGACGTCGGCTCCCGGGCTTTGAACTGCTCATTGGCGATCGACTCGACGTCGTCGATGTCGTCCAGGATGGACAGCAACTCGCGGTGGAACGCCTTGCGCCGCCGGTCGAGGTCGGATCCCGGCTCCAGCAGGTGCTTGTCGGTGGCGACCTTGCTCGCGGTCGCGAACAACAGGGTGGACACCGACTCGCTGCTGCGCACCCGGCCCTGCGCAAGATACTGCCGGCCCACGCCCATCGCGAGTGCGGCCAGTTCCTTTTCGCCGATCTGCGCAGCCGCCCTGCTCAGCACGTCGGCCAGGATCTCGTAGGCCTCGAAGAACGGCCGCAGCATCACATAACTGAGCAACGGCCTTTTGGGAGACAGCAACTCATAGACGTTGCCGGTACCGCGCAGCCGGCTTTCCCACCCTGGTTGCCACGCCATCTCGGAGGCGATGTGTTCGCGGAACGCGGTGGAGTCGGCGAAGTAGAAGTCGAACTTGAGCAGATCGCGCAGCCGCATCGCCTGCGCCCAGAACGCGTCGACCCGGTCGCCATCGGCGTG
Source organism: uncultured Actinomycetota bacterium (assembly GCA_963779655.1). GTDB lineage: Bacteria > Actinomycetota > Actinomycetes > Mycobacteriales > Mycobacteriaceae > Mycobacterium. Next base: position 66,620 of record CAVZZD010000010.1, read on the forward strand.
CGCCGCGTGTGCCAGGGCGAGCTCGACGATGCAGGTCTCCAGGAAGGCGTGAACCACCGAGTTGCGGTAGAACGCCGCCTCGTGTTCGTGTTCGGGGGCGATGCGCCACACCGGTTCCCAGCCGCCGTCGACCCGGGTGACCGGATCGCCACCCGACAGCGTGTCCAGGGTGGCGCGGACGCCCTCGGCCGAACGCAGCCGCTGCGCGCTGTCGGTCATCGGCGTCTTCCGGCGCTCCAGGTAATCCAGCGCGTCCTGCAGGGTGTGGTGGATCTGGCCGAGCGTCAGGGCCACCCCGCGGGTGGCCAGCAGCAGCGCCGCCACCAGGGCGTTGGCATTGATCGGGGTGGACTGCTGGATCCGCCATGCCACTTCGATCGCCATCTTCTGCAGCGCAAGGCGTTTGGCCGCCGCGTCGGTTGCCATCGGACCGTGTGGGGAGCCGAGATACTGGCGCATCGAAACCGACTCGGGGAAGCGCACGTAGATCTTGCCGAAGTTGCGGTCGCCCTGCGACTTGATGAATTTGACGGCCCAGCCGAGGTTTTCGGGCTTCTTCTCGGCGCCGCGGGCGTACTCGGCGTATTCGGCGATCTCGCCGAGTTGGTCGAAGCTGATCGACACCGGTTGCAGGCGGATGTCGTCGCTGCGGCCGTCGAGATAGGCGTCGGCGACGTAGGACAGCAGGCCGAGCTTGGGCGGCAACATCTTTCCGGTCCGCGACCGGGTGCCCTCGATGGCCCACATCAGGTTGAACCGCTTCTCGGCCACGTAGCCGACGTACTCCTTGAGCACGTACTTGTAGAGCGGATCATCGCCGATGTTGCGGCGGATGAAGATGATTCCGGAGCGCCGCAGGATGGACCCCAACACCGGCATCGCCATGTTGACGCCACCGAACGTGTGGGCCTGCGGCAGTTTGTGGGACTGCAGCGCAACCGGGAGCACCACGCCGTCGAGGTTGGACCGATGCGAGAACAGCAGCACGGCGGGGTGTGACTCCATCGTCGCGCGCATCACCTCGATCTCCTGTTCGTCGTAGTCGATCGCGGGATCGAAGCCGCGCTTGAGCACCTGCCGGTACCACGCGGGCAACAGGTCCACGGACAGCCGGCTCCATCCGGTGGCCATCTCGTCGAGGATCTTGCCGGCCTTCTCGACGCTGGCCCCCGGGATCTTCTCCAGGCCGGCGCGGAAGCGGGCCGACGCCAGCATCTCGGGTTTGACGAGTCGCGGCGACTTGTATTCCGGCCCCAGCAAACGATATTCGACGCGTTCGAGGGCCAACGCGGCCCGGCGGGTGACGAACCGCGCGAAGTCAAGCGGGCTTCCGGCGATGGTGGTGTCGCGCCACTGCCGACGCAGTTCAGCCACCGTCGCGGGTGCGCCGGCAACGACCTGGGCACGTGACGGGTGGGTACGCAGGATCTTGCGTTGCCGACGTTCATTGGGCCGGTACGGGTCGTGGCCGGCCAGTAGCCCGGCCATCTTGGACAGGTTTGAGTTGCCGTCGGGCGCCCAGAACACCCGCACCGGTACGACGGAGCGACCGTCGTTGCCGTCCAGCTGATCCGCCAGCCGGGCGAGCTGCACAGGTGGTGGATCGTCGTCGGGCAGTTGCAGCATGGTCAGCTGCACCCCGGGGATGTCGCGGCGCTGCTCTTCCAGCCAGCTGTTGAGCAACTCGCGTTCGGCCGACGAGCCCACCGAGGCCAGCACCAGGGCGTTGTCCGCGGCCGTGAACGACGCCAGATCGTCGGTGGGGAAGTTCATGATTTCGTCCTGGCCGTCCGCTTCTTGGGTGGGGGCAGCTCGTCGACCGGCCAGTCGGCCAGGGTGTCCAGGTAGAGCTGACGGACCTCGTCGATGCGCCTTGACAGGTTGGCGGAGGTCCAGCCGTCGACGGCGATGGGCGGAAAGACCGCCACGTCCACCGTTCCCGGATGGATGGTGCTCGAATCCCGGGCGCCGATGACCTCGGCGTTGCGGATCACCACCGGCACGATCGGGATCCCGGCGGCCATCGCCATGCGGAAGGCGCCGCGTTTGAACGGTCCGACCCCGGTGGTGTCGAGCCGCGTGCCCTCCGGTGAGATCATCACCGAAAGTCCCTTCTCCACCAGGGTTTCGGCCTGCCGCAGCGATTCCACGGCGGACTCGGTGTCGTCACGGTCGACATAGATGGTGTCGACGAGTCTGCCCAGCGCACCGCTGACCGGGTCGCTTGCCAGCTCCTTCTTGGCCACCCCGGTCCAGTCGTCCCGGATCAGCGAGGCGGTGATCAACGGGTCGAAGTTGTTCCGGTGGTTGAAGATGAACACCGCCGGGCGTTGGTGTCCGAGGTTTTCCGCACCGAGCACGTTGAGCCGAACTCCACTGGCGGACAGCAGCATCCGGGGCCAGGTCGACATGAAGAAGTTGGCACCGCGCCGGCGGTTGCGGGTCGCCAGGCCGATCGCCAGCCCGCCGACCGCGGCCGGGACGTAGGAGCCGAAGCCGGCCAGGGCGCGCACCTGTCCGGTCAGCCCGTGGCTGCCGCGGCTGGTGAACCGCAGGATCGGCCAGCCGCGCTTTGTCGCGATCTCGGCCATCTTGCTGCCGGGGTTGGTGGGGCGCGGGTTGCCCACCAGATACATCAGCGCGACGTCCTCGTTGCCGTCGGCGTAGAAGTAGCTCTGTGCCAGGTCGATGTCGTTGGCGGCGGCGAACTGCTGGACAGCGACGGCCTTTCCGGACCCCCACAGGATGGGCCTGACCACCTGACCGGTGAGGATCCCGTCGGCATCGGTCTCGAACCTGTTGGTCAGCGTGTGCTCGATGCCCAGATAGCGGGCCACCGGGTGCACCTGAATGGTGAGCGCCGAGGACGACAGCACGACGGTGTGCCCGCGGGCCATGTGCGCCCGCACCAGATCCCGCATCTCGGGGTAGATCCGTGCTTCGATCTTCTGCGCGAACAGCCGGTCGCCGAGTTCCTCCATGTCCGACAGGGGGCGTCCCCGCAGGCCGATGGCCGCCGCGCCGATCAGTTCCTCGAACTCGGCGATGCCCAGTTGCAGGTTGATTCCGCCGAGCACCATCGAAAGCAGTTCGCCCACGCCCACGTCGCGGCGCCGAATCCGCTCCTGCGTCAACGCAATCCCGGTGTAACCGGCGACCAGCGTGCCGTCGAGATCGAAGAACGCCCCGACACCCGGCCCTGCCGGGCTGGCCTCAACCTCGGCGATCGAGCCGGGAAACCGCATGGGGGACGCGGGCTTCGGCATCAGGCGTCCCCGGCCAGCGACGTGACGGTGGCCCGCGCACTCCGGTTGCCGGATAGGGCGAGCACCTCGTCGAAGCCCTCCTCGAGGCAGCGCGCGAACAGGTCCACGTCGGTGATCGAGGCCCGGTCGTATCGCACGCTCACCGTGCACACGCCGCCCAGCGAAACCAGGGACACCATCATCGCGACTCCGGGCAGCGGTCCGAGGCCGTACTGGCGGACGATCTTCGAGCCGGCGAGGTAGATGTCGCCGGAGAAGCCGGGCACATTGCTCGCCTGGACATCGGCGGGGGTGAACGAACCGGCCATCACCTCCATCACGGCGTCGGGCAGGACGCTCAAGATGGGGGCGATCACCGACACCACATCCAGGGCGGCCTCCTCGCGGCGCATGACCATCTGAGCGTGAATTGTGTTGATCCGCTTGACCGGATCGGTTTCGGCGATCGGTGCGGCCAGGCTGACTCCGGTGAACCGGTTGCCGCCGGCCGGATCGCCCTCGGCGCGCAGGCTGACCGGAATGGCCATCGGCAGCGTGGTCACGGGCATGCCCAGGGCGTCGTGGTAGCGCCGCAAGGCACCGCACAGCGCGGCCAGGTAGGCGTCGTTCAGTGAGCCCCCGGCTGCCTTCGCAGCCGCCTGCAGGGCGGCCAGCGGCATGTCGAGGCACTCGCTGCGACTGGCGAAGCTGCGGCGACGCAGCAGCGGGGACGGCGTGGCCGCCGGTGTCATGAGCCGCGAACCCGAGCGCACGTAGTCGATCGCGGTGGTGGCAGCGGTGACCGGTTGGGAGACTGCCCTGGCGACCGTCTGCGCGGCGCCGCTGACCGTCCGGCCCAGCCCGCGGATCAACGCGCCGGGTAGCCGGCTGATGCCGGCACGCATCAGATCGTTGGCGGTCAGGTCCATCGGGACCGGCAGGGGAGCGGTCGGTTTGGCCGGGGCGTCGGGCGTGAAGTCGAAGATCTGCTCGAACATGGCGACGCTGCCCATGCCGTCGGACACGGCGTGGCTCATGTGCATCAGCACCGCGGCGCGGCCCTCGGTCATGTCCTCGACCAGGGTGACGCTCCACAGTGGGCGGGAGATGTCCAGCGGCGCCTGCACCATCAACTCGGCCATGTCCAGAACGTCGCGCAGCGTCCCGGGCGTGGTGACGCGGGCCCGACGGATGTGGAAGTCGAGGTTGAAATCCGGGTCGACCACCCAACGCGGGGCGATCGTGGGCAGCGTCGGCACCACCACCTTCTGGCGCATCCGCGGAATGCGCCGCGAGGCGTTGTCGAACAGGTCACGAAAGCGGTTCCAGTCCGGAGTGGACTGCAGAATCTGAATGGCCATGATGCCCGAGCGGGTCCGTGGGTTGGCCTCGCCGCGGTGCATCAACGCGTCGAACGCCGTCAGTTGATCCGGCATGTCGACGACGTCGACGGACTCGTTCATCAATTGCCTCGTTGGTGTCGGTGTCGTCAAAACTGCGGTGGGTGTTCGAGCGGTGAGCCGGTACTGAATCTGTCAGACCAGCCCCCTGCGTAGAGCCCCTTCGCTATGGTAATCAGATTCTCTTTTTGAGCAAATATTGTTATCAACAGGTTGTGACCGCGCGCACGCGGCAAGTCGCTGCTATGGCTCGGCGCGACGAAAGTGATCTGTTACTGGGGGGCAGCCGCCGGCTACAGGGCGTCCTGAGGCTCGCGCTCCCGCGCTGCGGGGATTCGTGCGGGCTTGCTCCGGACCTGTTGTGGCCACCAGAACCAGCGGCCCATCAGGGCAGCGATCGCCGGTGTCATGAACGACCGGACCACCAGGGTGTCGAACAGCAGACCCAACCCGATCGTGCTGCCGACCTGAGCGATCACGGTGAGCTGGCTGACGGCCATCGACCCCATCGTGAAGGCGAACACCAGGCCGGCGGCGGTCACGACGGATCCCGTGCCGCCCATGGCGCGAATGATGCCGGTGTTCAGTCCGGCGTGGATCTCCTCTTTGAACCGCGCCACCAGCAGCAGGTTGTAGTCGGCACCGACGGCGAGCAGGATGATGACGGCCATCGCCATCACCATGAAGTGCAGTTCGATCCCGATGATGTGCTGCCAGATCAGGATCGAGAGACCGAACGACGCACCCAGCGACAGCACCACGGTGCCGACGATCACCGCCGCGGCCACCAGGCTGCGCGTGATGAGCAGCATGATGATGAAGATGAGGGCGAGCGCGGAGATGCCGGCGATCAGCAGGTCGTAGTTGTTGCCTTCCTGCATGTCCTTGAAGGTCGCCGCGGTGCCGCCAAGGTAGATCTTGGAGCCTTCCAGCGGGGTGCCTTTCATCGCCTCTTTGGCGGCCAGCTTGATGCCGTCGATGCGTGAAATGCCATCAGCCGTCATCGGATCGCCCTCGTGGCTGATGATGAAGCGCACGGCGTGGCCGTCCGGCGACAGGAAGCTCTTCATGCCGCGCTTGAACTCGGCGTTGTCGAAGATCTCCGGGGGCAGGTAGAAGGTGTCGTCGTTCTTGGCCGTGTCGAACGCCTTGCCCATTTCGGTCTGGCCGTCCTGCATCGCGGCCATCTGATCCTGCATACCCTTTTGCGACTGATACTGCGTCTGCATCATCGCCTTCATCGACTTCATGGTGGCGATGTTGGACGGCATCAGCGCGAGCATCTGCGGCATGAGCGCATTGAGCCGATCCAGGTCCGGCAGCAGGCTCTGGATGGCGTCGGTCATCGTGTCGATGCCGTCGAGGCTGTCGAACGTCGACCTGATCGCCCAGCACACCGGGATGTCGGCGCAGTGCGGCTCCCAGTAGAAGTAGTTGCGCATGGGCCGGAAGAAATCGTCGAAATCGGCGATGTGATCGCGCAATTGGGCGACGTCGACGACCATGTTGTGCGTCTTGGCCACCATGCTCTTCATCGTCGCGCTCATCTGCTCCATGAGCGCGATCATCTTGTCCATGGTGTCGATGTTCTTCTGCATGCCGGCGACCTGAACGAGCATGTCGGCGTTGCGGTCCTGCAAGTACTTTCGGTTCATGGTCTGGTTGGTGCCGCCCATGCTCAGCATGAACGGAATTGTGCTGTGCTCCATCGTCGTTCCCTGCGGACGGGTGATCGCCTGGACGCGGGAAATGCCGTTCACCCGGGAGATGGCCTTGGCGATCCTGTTGATCACCAGGAAGTCCGCGGAGTTGCGGAGGTCGTGGTCAGATTCGATGAGAAGCAGTTCGGGGTTCATCCGGGCGGGGGAGAAGTGGCGTTCGGCCGCCGCATATCCCTCGTTGGCGGGCAGGTCGGCCGGCAGGTAGTTGCGGTCGTTGTAGTTGGTCTGGTAGCCGGGCAGCGTGAGCAGCCCGATCAGCGACAGCGCGATGGTCGCGGCGAGGATGGGTCCCGGCCAGCGCACCACCGCGGTACCGACCTTCCGCCAACCCCGGATGCGCATGGTGCGCTTGGGTTCCAGCAGGCCGAACCGGGTGGCGACGGTGATCACCGCAGGCCCGAGGGTCAGCGCGGCGAACACCACGACGATCATGCCCACCGCGAGTGGGATACCCAGCGACCGGAAGTACGGCAGCCGGGTGAAGTGCAGGCAGAATGTCGCACCGGCAATCGTCAAGCCCGACCCCAGAATCACGTGGACCGTGCCGTGGAACATGTCGTAGTACGCGGCCTCCCGGTCCATCCCCCTGCTGCGGGCTTCCTGGTATCGGCCGATGAGGAAGATGGCGTAGTCCGTCGCGGCGGCGATGGCCAGCGTGACCAGAAGGTTGGTCGCGAACGTCGACAAACCGATGACGTCGTAGAAGCCCAGGAATGCGACCACGCCGCGCGCCGCGGACAACTCCAGGACGACCATGACAAGCACGATGAGCACGGTGATGATCGAGCGGTAGACCAGCAACAGCATCAGGATGATGACCGAGAAGGTCATGATCTCGATCATTTTCACACTGCGGTCACCGGCGATATGTTGATCGGCCGCCAGTGCCGACGGCCCCGTCACGAAGACCTTCACACCCGGTGGCGGGGTGAGGCCGTCGACCAGGCTCTGCACCGCCTCCACCGACTCGTTGGCGAGGGCTTCGCCCATGTTGCCGGCGAGGTACACCTGCACATAGGTGGCTTTTCCGTCGTTGCTCTGGGCGCCGGCCGCGGTGAGCGTGTCACCCCAGAAATCCTGGACGTGCTCGACGTGGGTGGTGTCGGCCTCGAGCTTGTCCACCATGTCGTCGTAGAAGCGATGGGAGTCGGCGCCGAGCGGCTGCTCGCCCTCCAGCACGATCATCGCGGAACTGTTGGAGTGGAACTCGTCGAACACCGCGCCGACGCGTTTCATGGCGATCACCGACGGCGCCTCGTCGGGGGTCATCGACACCGAGCGCATCTGGCCGACGACTTCCAGCTGCGGCACGACGGTGTTGACGACGCCGATGATGGCGATCCAGCCGAGGATGATGGGGATCGACAGGCGGCGGATCCACTTCGCCACCCCGGTCGGCTGCGTCGTGTCTACGGGCGCGGTCATGCGCACTTCGGCGTGAACGGGGGGATCGCCTGGCACAGGTCGGGCATCGTGCGGCTCTCCTCCATGCGGCGTCGTGGCGTCCGGATCGGGCCCGGCGAGTCAGTCGGCGCGAGCGAGCAGGGAGTCACTCCCCTCAGATTCACCTAGCCGAGCTAGAGAGTAACACTATCTATTTTGCTGTGCGGGTCCCCAATATCCACCTGAGAAGGGCGCCGATCGCCCCTGCCCGAATCGGGTAACGGACTACGCGTGGCACGGCGCGGCGCGCGCCATAGCGTTCGGTCGAATGTGAAACCAACGAGGGGAGTGGACGATGTCCATCAACTATGGCGTGCTGCGCGGGCGACCCGACCGGTACACCCGCGAAGACGGCGCTTCCACACCGCATCTGCAGATCCGGGTGGTCGACGCGTCCGGTCAACCGTGGCGCATCGCGGTGAACGTCCAGTCCGGCGACGGCAGTGAGGTGGTCTTCTGGGTGGCCGACCCGCTCACCGGCCACCCCATCCTGGACACGTTGCCGACGTTCGCCCCGGGCTTCACCCCGACCGCCGACAACTCGTCGGTGTCGCTGGACTATGTGAAAGCGCCGCTGTTCGACTTCACCCTCGGGCGCGCCCTGCCACCCAGTGGCAACGCCAACGCCGACGATCTGCAGGACCTGCTGGGTCTCTATCTCGACCAGTGCAAGGCCGCCGGCGGTGAGGTGTACGCGTTCGGGGCGAAGTTCGACAGCAACCTGCACAAGCCGATCGACACCGATTTCGGCAACACGGACGGTCTGCACGGTGTCCACGACATCCACATGAACCAGGGCAACGTGGGCGCCCACGCCGGCGATAACGGAGCCTTCCATGACGGTGGCCTGCTGCTGGCGTTCCCGGACCGGGTGGTCGGGTTGTTCCTGGCGTTTCAGTCACAGCGGGTGCCGACCGACGCCGCGGGTGACGCGGCACCGGCGGCAACACCACTGTCCCAGCTCGTCGCGGGCCATCCGCCTCCGGTCGTCGACGCCACCGGGCAGGCGTACCTGGAGCGGGCGCTCATCAACCCCGTCGGCACCGACCCCGGCCAGGAGGCCGTCGTGGTGGGCAACTATGCGACCACCACCACGTCGCTGCACGGCTGGCGGATCGTCGACCGCAACCGCCGGGAAACCAAGCTCGACGTCGTGCTGGAGGGTGGTGCGTCAGCCGTAATTGCGTTGGACGGCAGCGGGATTCAGCTCGGCAACAGCGGCGGCAACCTGGTGCTGCTCGACGATCGCGGCGAGCAGATGGACAGCGTCACGTATTCGTCGGACGAAGCCTCGGCGGTGGACCGCTTCGTGCGGTTCCGACGGTGAGCCCAAACCTGTAGCGAAACAAGAAATCCCGGCCCGGCGCCATTGCCGACCGCCGCTGGCGGTTGGCAACGTTAACTTAGCCTAAGCTAAGCTGCTGCGTGCACTGACGCCGAGGAAGGGATATTGCGTGTGAAGCTGCACTACCGGCGGTGGCGACACCCCGCCGCGGCCATCGCCACCATCGTTCTCGCGGTCGGCCTGGTGAACGCGTGCGGATCAGAGCCGGCCGCCGCACCGGAAGCCGGCCCGGTCACGATCAGCCACAAATTCGGAGAGACCAAGGTGCCGGCCGACCCGAAGCGGGTGGTCACCGTCGGGTGGACCGATCAGGACTTTGTGCTTCCGTTCGGCGTGGTCCCGGTGAGCACCCGGGAGTTCGAGGAGAACTACAACATCTATCCGTGGGTCAAGGCGGCCACCGCGGGCAAGGGTGTGACCACCTGGGGCGGCGTCGACCAGATCGACTTCGAGGCGATCGCGGCACAGAAGCCTGACCTCATCTTCGCGATCTACGAATCGATCGACCAGCCGACCTACGACCGCCTGTCGCAGATCGCGCCCACGGTGATCCAGTCGGCGGACTACGCCGACGAGGAGACGCCGTGGAACGTTCAGCTGCTCACCACCGGCAAGGCGCTGGGTAAGGAGGGCCAGGCCAAGGCGCTGGTCGACAAGGTCCAGGGCAGGATCGACGAGGCGCGCAGGGCCAATCCGGAGTTCGACGGTAAGACTCTGGTGGTCGATCAAGGCCCGGAGAGCGGGGGGCACTACCTGCTGCCGGAGAACGATCCTCGCCGCGGGTTGTTCACCGCACTGGGGTTCAAGGCTCAGGATGTCGACGGCGACGTCAGCGAGGAGAAGCTTGATCTGCTGGACCGCGACGTACTGTTCGTCGACGGCGCCACCGAGGAGCAGATGCTGGCTTCGCCGGCGTTCGCGCGCCTCGGCGTGGTCCGCGACGGCCGCACGCTGTACACCACCTTCGAATCCAACCTCAACGGTGCGCTGACCTACAGCGGTCCCGACGCGCTGCTGTATGCGCTCGACGTGCTCACCCCGCAGCTGGCGAATGCACTCAACGGCCGGCCGGTGGCCGACCTGTCCGCCGCCTGACGGACCCCGAAAGTCGGATGCCCGCAGGCGATCCCGGCGGGCATCCGGCGCTCACGCCCGTGTCCGCCCGCGCGGCGAGGCGCGTGGCACCACCAGCGGTGTGCCGGTCTGTGGATCGTCGATGATCTGGCACTTGAGGCCGTATACGGCCTCGACCAATTCCTCGTTCATGACTTTGCTCGGATCTCCTTGTGCGACAATGCTTCCCTCTTTCATCACGACGATCTGGTCGGCGTAGCGGCACGCGTGGTTGAGGTCGTGCAGTACCGCGACCACGGTGCGGTTCTGCTCCCGGTTGAGCGTGGCGAACAGGTCGAGCAGTTCCACCTGATGGGCGATGTCGAGGTAGGTGGTCGGTTCGTCGAGCAGGATCAGGGGGGTCTGCTGGGCGAGCACCACCGCCACCCAGACCCGTTGCCGCTGTCCACCGGACAGTTCGTCGACGAGTCGGCCGGCCAGATCGGTGACTCCGGTACAGCGCATCGCGTCGGCCACGGCGGCTTCGTCGTCGCGGGACCACTGGCGCAGCACTTTCTGGTGTGGGAACCGGCCGCGGGACACCAGGTCGGCCACGGTGATTCCCTCTGGGGCGATGGAGGTCTGGGGGAGCAGCCCCAGTCGGCGTGCCACTTCCTTGGTGTGCAGGCCGCCGATGTCGTGCCCGTCCAGGATCACTTGTCCGCCTGACGGTTTCAGGAGGCGGGCCAGACCCCGCAGCAGGGTGGACTTTCCGCACGCGTTGGGGCCGACGATCGCCGTGACACGGCCGTCGGGCACGTCGACGGACAGATCGACGACGACGGCGGTGTCCTCGTAGCCGATCGAGAGGTGTTCGGCGCGGAGCCGGGAATCCCTCATCGTCGTCGTGCCTGTGCGACGAGCAGGTGGATCAGGTACAGGCCGCCCAACGACACCGTCACCGCACCCACCGGCAGCTCGCTGTTGCGAAACACCTGCTGGGCGATGACATCACTGAGCAGCAGCAGCACCGCGCCCATTGCCGCCGACGGCACCAGGCCGACACCGGGGCCGGCGGTCAGGCGCCGCGCGAGCTGGGGTGCGGCCAGCGCGACGAAGGAGATGGGTCCCGCCGCGGCGCAGGCCAGCGCGACCAAGCCGACCCCGACGACGAGGTAGGCCAGCCGGGCTGCGGTCCGGCCGGACGCCGAGCGCACCGGCGGCGTCGTCGCCCATCTGCAGCACGGGCAGCTGAGGTCCCAGCGCGCACAATGCCACGGCCGCCAGGCCCAGGCAGATCGTCATGGGCAGCACCTGCATCCACGTCAGCCCGTTGAGCGTGCCCTGTTGCCACACCGACGCGGTGACCGCGGTGTGGTGGTCGAGTTTGATGACGATCCACTGGTTCACCGAGTTCAGCACCGCGCTCACGGCGATGCCGATGACGATCAGCCGGTAGCCGGCCAATCCGTTGCGGTAGGACAGCGCGTACACCAGGACGGCGGTGGCCAGTCCACCGACCAGCGCGCCGGCGGCGACGGTGTAGTAGCTGCCGCCGATCGCGGCGATGACGACCAGCGCGCCCGTGTAGGCGCCGGCGTTGATCCCGATGATGTCGGGGCTGCCCAACGGATTGCGGGTGAGCGCCTGGAAGATCGCCCCGGCGACGCCCAGTGCGGCGCCGATCAGCAGGGCCATCAGCATGCGGGGCATCCGCCACTCCAGGACGACCACCCGGTCGAAGGAGGTGTTGGACCCCGTCAGCACGCCGAGTACATCAGCGGGCCCCACGGTGAACTTGCCGAAACCGATTGCGATGATGCCGATTACACCGGCCGCCGCCAGCAGTGACAGCACCACGCTGATTGCGCGCCAGGACGCGCGGGTGGACATCCTGCCCAGCCGTAGGACGCACTGGCGCCGGCCGAACTCCACCGCGGTCACGTGCGGTCCGCCCCGCGCTTGCGGATCAGCCAGATCAGCACCGGCGAACCGAGGAACGCCGTCACGATTCCGGCGGGCAGTTCGGCGGGACGGATGATCACCCGTCCGACGATGTCGGCGGCCAGCAGCAGGGCGGGGCCGAGCACACACGCGTAGGCCAGTATCCACCGCCAGTCCGGTCCGGTGAACCGGCGCACCGCGTGCGGCACCATCAGCCCCACAAACCCGATCGGCCCGGCGCCGGCGGTCGCGGCCCCGGCCAGCAGCGTGACGGCCACCAGGCTCAGCGCCTGCGTGCGGGCGACGTTGCCGCCCATGCTTTTTGCCAGATCGTCCCCGAGTGCGGTGACATTGAGTGACCGGGCCACGAGGATGCACAGCACGACGCCGATCGCGATGAAGGGGGCGATGGTCGCCGCGACCTCGAGGGGACGGCCGTCGAGTGCCCCGGCGTCCCAGAACCGCATGTTGTCAAAGGCTCTCGGGTTGCGCAGTCGGACGGCGAACCCGATTCCGTCCATCACCGCGCCGACCGCGACGCCGGCCAGCAGCACCCGGACCGGGGTGACCGCGGCACGACCGGTCATGCCGACCAGGTAGACCAGGAGCATCGCGAACAGCGCCCCGGCGAAGGCGAACCAGATGTAGGTCCAGATTCCGGTCATGCCGAGGAAGGCGATCGCGAAGACAACGAAAAGCGCTGCACCCGAGTTGATTCCGAGGATCTCCGAGTCCGCCAGCGGATTGCGGCCCACCGCCTGGATCAGGCTTCCCGACAGACCCAGAGCCAGTCCCACCAGCATTGCCAGCACCGTGCGGGGGAGTCGCAGGTCGTGCACGATCCACTGGTCGCCGAGGTCGTGATAGTCGGTGACGGCCTGCCAGACGGTCGACAGGGAGACGTTCTCGGTGCCGATCGCCAGACTGGCCACGCACGTCGCGGCCAACAGCGCGGCGGCCAGTAGAAGTCCGGTGATCCGGCTGCGTGGAGTCGGGCGGCGCGGCGGAGTCCGCGGCGGAGCGAGCGCGATCACGACGGTCAGAGCCCGGCCTGTTCGAGCGCCTCGTCGAATTCCTCGGAGGCCACCTTGTCGCCCTTGCCGTCGGCGAGGGCGCGCTCGTAGACCGCGAGGACCTGGTCTTCGACAAGGGCGAATCTGGTGTCCCAGCTCTCCGAGTCGAACCGCCAGTAGCCGGTGATGTCGTACTGGTCGATGGTCCAGCCGTGCCTGCGCAGATGCTTGCGCAGGGCGCGGGATTCGGCCGCCTCCGCGGCGAACCAGCAGTAGCCACCGCCGTCGGGCAGCGTGAGTTCGCGGCTGAGCTGCGCGAGTCTGCTTGGGGCGTGGCCGTTTCCGGTGCCGATGCTGGGGATCACGGTAACGTCCGGACGCCGTGGGAGATAGTCGAGGTCGTCGCGCTCGGCCGCCTCGACGATCACCGTAGCGGGGACGCCGTCGGGAAGTTCCTCGATGATTCGGGCGACGGCGGGCAGGCCGGACAGGTCGGCAACCAGGAGCTGCCAGTCCGCCGTGGGTGGGGGCCGGTACCACGACCGGGCGTGGTCGAGTCCGACGCGTTCGCCGGGACCGGTGGTCGACGCCCACGTGGTGCCGGGTCCGCGCGAATGCAGCACGACGTCGATATCGAGCAGTTCGGCGCCTTGGCGCTGCACGTGATGTCGCACCGTGTAGTTGCGGCCGTGGGTTCCGGCGTCCGGGTCGACGTAGTGCGTCCCGTCGGGACCGGTCATCACCGGTGGCGGCGTGCGCCTGCCCTCGGAGGTGAGGATGGGGAAGTAGATGCCGACCGCGGAGTCTGCGGCGCGCTGCACAGCGAGGGCTTGGGGATCGTCCACCTGCAAAGTGATCCGGCGCAAGCGTGGGTTCAGCTGAACGGTCTCGGTGACGGTAGCGTACGAGAAGCTCACTGACCTTAGGTTACCCTAAGCAGATCTGAGTCCGGCGATGCCGCGCCTAACCGGTCAGGGTCAGCTGATCCTCGGCGCGGAACGTCTCTTCGAGCGCTTCGGGTGAGGCGTCGCGGTCGATGGTGAGCAGGTCGGCACCACGGGCGGATTCGATGGCACCGAGCCGTCGCATGAGCTTGTCGGCCGCATAGGCGGCCATCTCGTCGGGATCAATCCCGAACGGAACGTCGTCGCCGTAGTCCTCGAAGCTCACCGAGACAGTCGCGGTCGCCGGACCCATCAGCTCGGCAACGCGGTCCTGTACCACCTGCCAGAGGCCGTCGTCGGCGGCGACGTGCCGCCGGCAGGTGAAGGTGCCCCACGCCATGTGCCGGCGTTCGTCGTCGCCGATGTGCTTGATCACCTTCTGCATGCCGGGCAGGATCCCGCGGCTGCTGCACACCTTCTGCCAGCTGTAGTAACCGGTCAGGGCCAGACAGCCCTCGATGACGTGGTTGTAGGTGACCGATGCCTTGATCTGGTTGGTCGGGGAGGAATCCTTCTCCAATGCGAAGAGGCTGGCCGGCAGCTCCTTGGTGAAGATCTGCATGTAGGGCTCGCTGAACTCGATGTACTCGTGAAGGTCGCCGGTGAGCCCGACGGCGTCGAACCAGAGCCGGAAGGCCAGGGTGTGCTTGGCCTCCTCGTAGACGAACTGCGTCAGGTACATCTCGTCGGCGAAGCGCCCTTCGGCGGCCATCGCGGCGATGAACGGCTGCAGGTCCTGGGTGACCGATTCCTCCCCGGCCAGGAACTGGGCGGCCAACCTGGTGGTCATCAGCCGTTCGTTGTCGTTCATCGCCGCGAAGTCGAGGGCGTCCTGGGTGAAATCGATGTCGGTGGGGCTCCACTGTTTGGCCATGCCCTTGGTGAACAGGCGCATCGGAAACGATTCCTGGTTGAGGCCACCCGCGCCGAGGGAGGCATAGCCGGTGCGATTTCCATGTTGGATGCTGCGCGTCATAGTTGGCTCCTTTGCCTATCTCGGCAGCCTAGACCGCTTCGGCGCTACCGGACCCGCTTTACCGCAGCGGCGCTGGCCCGACAGTGCCGTTGCTCGGCAGACTTCACCCGGTGGCGTGAATGTCGGGGTACGACTTGGTATCTCGCTCAGACGTAGGTGAGAAGTGTCATCCCGGTGTCGGCTGCGAGCCGTCCTGGTTGAACGTCACGACGGCGGCACCGTCGCCACCGGGTTCCTCCAGCGTCAGGAACAGGTCGTAGAGGTCGTCGACGCCCATGTAGGTGCCGCCGGGCAGGCCGCCGATGATCTCCACCACGGCGAGATGCAGGTGCGCGCCGGTGCCGGGGAACTCGTAGATGGTGCCGAGGTAGTCGCCGCGGCTGACCGTCGAGCCCGTCGCGATATCGGCTGGGACATCGGTCAGATGAGTGTAGAACCCACCCATCTTGTCGTTGGGGGCGCGCATGAAGATCTGCGCTCCGTAGATCTTCGAGGTGTCTGTCGCCGGATCATGCGGGTGGAAGACGGTGACGTGCCCGTCGAAGGCCGCATAGACCGCGGTGCCCGCGGCACCGCCGATGTCCATGCCGTACTGGATGTACCAATTCGGGCTGATGTGGCCGCCCGAGCCGGGGCCGCCGAGCCCGCCGGTGAACCCCGACGGGTCGACCGGGGTGGAGATGACGACGTCGAACGCTGACATCTGCTGCTCCTCATTTGTTGGTGTTGTTCGGGTGATGGTTGCTTTCGGCGGTGCACTTGCATGACTTCCGCCTGCCCTCGTGCGCATCGCAGAATGCGTCGGCAATGACATCGATCGCCAGGATCCCGCCGGTCAAAGCGAGAAATACCCACGCGGTGTTCCGCCAGACGTGGTCCGTGTCGGACCCACTGTCGGTTGCCTTGAGGCAGACAACCACCGTGACTATCGCCGCGAGCACCGCAACGATGTGGAAGCCGGCCAAGATGGACGTCCATTCGGGTCCGTGGTGGGCCTTGCGAGAGCGGTGGGTGACAACCTTGGCGAACATCAGCACAACCGCGACGGCTGCGACATTGTTGTAGAAATCCGGTGAGAATTCTGGACACGCCATCGAAAGACCTCCCTGCCTTCCGCGTCAGATGAAGTCGGCTCGTCGTGGAAAGACCCCGTTGTCCTCCAGGAACGCTGAGATGGTCGGCAGGGCGGCGCGCCGGTCGGCGAAATCCTGGGCCGCGGCGTTGAACACGGCCGTCGACGCCTGGTCCTGGGTGAAGTCCTCGCTGAACGACATGGCCGCTGCCAACTCGAGCCAGAGCTGAAGCTGGTGGTAGATGGCGTCATCGCCGCGCGCGATGATCCCGGCGATGTACCCGTTCGCATTGTTCGGATCGAACAGGCCGGTTGCTTCGACGAAGTAGAAGAACGCCGCCGACGCGAGCTCGTCGCGATCGAGGCCCTGAACCGCTGTGGTTCCGTCCGCCCCACCGGACTCCTGCAGGACGATCCAGTGCAAGTGGCGCGCGATCATCTCGTGGACGAAGTCGCGCATCACCTGCGCCGTCGAGTGCCCCGTCGCCGACGATGCCTGCGCCAACGCGGTGTCGTGGTAGGCGTTGCCGTCCGTGTCGGCCGTCAAATCCAGCGAGTGGATGCCGGGCAGGTTGCGGGCATGGGTCAACTCGTGCGCGAGGACGCCCAGCAAGGTGACTTTCGCTCGGTGCCCGCCCGGCCCCTCGATCGAATCCCGGTCGAGGATCACCGAATCCTTGAGCACGATGAACGAGTTGGTGTTGAGGCCCGCCCCGAATGGGATCGTCCGTCCCAGGGCGGTGCCGAGGATGATTTGGTTGTCGAAGAAGTCTTCTGCGCTCTGGTCGCCCTGGATGGGATCGGCGGCCTGGAGAAATGCCGGCCGAAGATCGATGGCCCGGCTCTGAGCGACGATGCCCAGCAGGCTTCCCGAGTTGAGGTTCGCCAGCACCCAGTTGCCCAGGACGCGCCGCCACGTATCGAACGGCGCCGTGATGAGCTGGGCCAATTCGAGCGCCACGAACGGCTCGACGCGGTGGTTCACGACGAGGGGGCTGAACTCGGCGAAGGTCGGATCCAATTCCGGTGGGTCGACGAAGAAGTCGTCGTCGAGTGCCTTGGCGGTACCGGGGCCGACGACCGGATCGCTCGGCGAGAGCCCCTTGCGTTGCTTGTAGTCCGTCACCACGGCCTGGGTCTGCGGTCCAAAGAAGCCGGTGTCGCCGTCGGGTATGGAGAAGCCGAGGTCTATCAGCGCGCGTTGCACACGTTTGACCGGAAGCCCGTCTTCGCCGAACAACATGCGATGGCGCCCGGCAAAGCATTCCTCGAGGACCGGATCACCCGAGAATCGTGGACAACGCAGTGGCATGAAACGCTCCTTCGAGAACCGGTGATTCGCCTGACAACTGCAAGTGTGGGTGTCCGGTCGCGGCGCGGCTAGGGTATCGGCCTACTCGTCTCCGGGGCGCTTGCGGATCGTGCACTCACAGCGATCTGGTAGCGGGCACTATTCGCACACTTATTGCGGCGGCTTAGCTTCGGGAGTTGTTGACACTCATGCGAAGAAAGGGTGACGCTCATGAGTTCTGCGCGCACACTTGCCCTGGCGACCGCCGGCGCCGCGATAGTCGGAGCGTTGATGTTTCCGGCTACCGCATCCGCCGCGGCGCCCGCTGCAACCGGCGGCTTTGCCGTCGATCACGGTTCCTGGGGCCAACACTGGGATGCTCCGGGTGACTGGCACCACCCCGAGTGGGGGCCGGGGTGGAACGACGGGTACCCCGCGCCAGGGTGGGCTCCGCCCGCGGGATGGGCGCCACCGCTGGACTGGGTTCCGCCCGCCGGATGGGCGCCCCCGCCGGGATGGGCTGCACCCGCGGGGTGGATACCGCCCTGCCGCGGGCCACTTTTCGCGTTGTTCCATCCGATTCGGTGCGCTTAGGCGCCCAAGGTGAACGGAGAAGTGCGATGAAATCCCTTGCGGCAGTTGTCGGCGGAGCTGCGTTGCTGACGATGGGCGCCCTTGCCGTCTCCATTGACCAGGGTCCCACAGCGGCACACGCCGATGCCTCCCCGGCCGGCGCGACTGTCACGGCCACCACGCCGACGACGGCGCCGGCGATCACGATGGCAGTCCCGTCCATCAAGGGACCGGCTCCGTTGTTCGCCGGCGAGGCGCCGGATGCAAATCCGCAGTAGGCGGGACCGAGTGATGGGTGTGTGCAGGATCAGCCACGCATGATCTTTGCGAGCTGACGGCGCTCCATCCAGCGCTGTTCGAGGGGCCGCTGGACGTCCTTTTCGACAAGAGAGGGGTAGGACGTCAGGTCCGTGAACTGAAGCCGCCCGGATTGGAATCCGATCATCGCACTCGCCCTGGCGCCGGATTCCAGTTGCTCCGAGAGGAATTCGATGCAGTGAGCCGTCAGGCTGGTCGCGTGGATCCGGTCGAACGGTGACGGGTCGCCGCCCTCCTGGACGTGGCCGAGGATCGCCTGGCGGGCGTCGAACAAATCGCCGCCCTCCTTCTCGAACAGCGACGTGATGAATCCGGTGTTGTAGACGGGGTCGGCGCCTTCGCTGCGGATGATCAGGCCCAGCCGCTTCCCGGATCGGAAACCCTCCCCGAGGGCGTGCAGGTCCGCGGTGAGGTCGTCGAGCGTGATGCCTTCCTCCGGCAGGTATACCCGCTCGGCTCCGGAGGCCAACCCGCTCAGCAGGGCCAGATAGCCGCAGTCGCGACCCATCACCTCGACGACGAAGACCCGGCGGGTGGCCACCGCGGACTGCCGGATCTTGTCGACGTCCGCCACGATGCTGTTGAGCGCGGTGTCACTGCCGATGCTCAATTCGGTTCCGGGCACATCGTTGTTGATCGTCATGGGCATGCAGACGATCGGGATGTCGAGGGCGGCGTACTGATTCCGATGTCGGTGCAGGACGTGTGCGGCCTCGTAGCCGGCCCAGCCGCCGGCCATCAGCAGGCCGTTGATCCGGTGTGCGGCAACCTGTTCGGCGATCTGCGCAATCTCGTCGCCGCGGGGCACATACCGGTTGGTGCCGATATCGGCGCCGCCGTCCGACACCCAGCCGCTGACGTCCATCCAGCCCATCTCCTGGATGTCGCCCGCGCGGAGTCCGCGGAATCCGTTCTTGACCGCCAGCACGCTGTACCCGCGGTCCAGACCGAGCCGGACCGCCGCGCGCACGGCGGTGTTCATCCCGGGTGCGGGCCCGCCGCCATGCACCACGGCAAGCCGAAAGCGCCGCCGGGCCGCCGGGGTGGGTCGCGGCGCGGCCTGTTGGACGGTCTGCAGGATTTTGTAGGACTGCCGGAAGCTGCCGCCGCGCAACAGCATTGCCCCGTCGAAGTCCTGCTCCTTGATTCGGTCAGCGACGGCCTGCGTCCGCTCCACACAGTCCATCAACGGCGAGGTGACGACCCGGTTCCCCCTCAGCCCGATCAGTTGGGGAGGCGCCTGCGGGTCGTCGGTGAGCAGCCGTTCGACGGCGGCATGGCCGAGCAGCGTCGCGAGGTATCTGTCGAAGGCGCTCGGTGCGCCGCCACGCTGCACGTGGCCCAGGATCGTGATCCGGGTATCCTCGCCGAGTTCCTCTTCGAGGAGTGTTCTGACCTCGTCAGCGGTGATCGGGTTGCCTTCTCGGTCCTGGGCGCCTTCGGCGACGACCACCACGCTCTGTCGACGGCCGATGAGCCGGCCCGCCTTGATGTCCCGGCACATCTGCTGTGCCCAGTCCTTTTCCGGCGGTTGCTCCGGGATCAGCACCCAGTTCGCCGCCGTGGCGAGCGAGGACATCAGCGCGAGGTAGCCGCAGTGCCGGCCCATCACCTCCACGACGAAGGTGCGCTGGTGGCTGGACGCGGTGCTGCGCAGCGCGTCCATCGCCTCCACGATGCGGTGCAGTGCGGTGTCGGCGCCGATCGTCATGTCGGTGCCGGACATGTCGTTGTCGATGGATCCGACCAGACCGACCAGACGCAGGAAGGGGTGTTCGCCGGTCAACTCCGGCGAGATCTCGCCGGAGTCAACCAGTTCGGCAAGCAACTCCGGCCATTCCTGACGGAACAGATTGGCGCCGGTCAGGCTGCCGTCGCCGCCGATCACCACCAGCGCGTCAATGCCGCGTTCGACCATGTTGCGGGCGGCGCTCCGGCGGCCCTCACGCGTTCTGAACTCCTTCGATCGAGCGGTACCGATGCCTGTGCCGCCCTTGTGCAGGATGCCTTCGGTGTCACCGGGTTCCATGCGACGGATGAGGTCACCGCCTTCGACCAGGCCTCGGTATCCCTCGTGGATCGCGTACACGTCGATACCGTGGTGCAATGCGGTGCGGATGACGGCGCGGACGGCCGGGTTCATCCCCGGGGAGTCGCCTCCACTGGTGAGGACCCCGATGCTGGAGGGCGCGGACTGGCTCGCGTCATGTGTTCGATCCACAGTCATATCGATGATCTACCGCCGATCGCACATGGGCCCCGGGCACCTCGGGCTGATGCTGAGTCAGTTTAGGCCGACTGCCCACGTCGGGTGTGCCGAGTTCGACGCGTCCCTCCGGTGAGGGGCGGGCCGGAAAACCGATGTACCGGAGTTCACGCGTACCTAGAATCGCAATGAGCGTGGCACCGTAGGTGAAAGGACCGGGCCGATGCCAGGACCCGTCGACCATCCGGGTGTCCACATTGCCGAGATCGCCGGCGGGGGCCACGCCATCGTCGGAGTCCCGACGTCGATCACCGCGTTCGTCGGGCACGCGGCCATGGGGCCGATCGACGAGGCCACCACCGTCCTGAGCCATGCCGACTTCGTCCACGAGTACGGCGGCCTCGACGTCACTTTTCCGATGGGCTACGCGGTCAGAGACTTCTTCCTCAACGGTGGCGGCCAGGCCGTGATCATCCGGCTGGACGGGACCGACTACGAGGCCGCGACGTCGATCCTCGACTCCGTCGACCTGATCAATGTGGTCTGCGCCCCGGGGGATTCGGTTTCGACTGAGGCCTACCAGAAGCTGCTGACGTTCTGCGTACGGCGGCGGGCTTTCCTGATCGTCGATTCGTCGTCGAGTTGGACTCGTCAATCGGTGACGTCGGACCCGGCGGGAGCCGTCGCGACGCTCGGCCTGACCGGTCCGGCGGCGCGCAATGCCGCGGTGTTCTATCCGAGACTCTTGGGCGCCTTGCCGGCGTGCGGGGCGATCGCCGGCGTGATGGCCCGCACCGACGCCCGACGCGGCGTGTGGAAGGCGCCCGCCGGCGTCGATGCCACACTCGACAGCGCCGGACTCGCCGACAACCTGACCGACGCCGAGAACGGCCAACTCAACCGGGTCGGCATCAACGCGTTGCGCACGCTTCCGGGCATCGGCAGTGTCGTGTGGGGCGCCCGAACCCTCAGGGGCGCAGATCAACTCGGCGACGAGTACAAGTACATCCCCGTCCGCCGTACCGCGCTGTTTGTCGAAGAGAGTCTCTGGCGTGGGTTGCGGTGGGCGGCGTTCGAGCCCAATAGTGAAACCTTGTGGGCATCGATCCGGCTCAGCGTGGGGGCCTTCCTCGACGCTCTGTACCGGCAGGGGGCGTTCCAGGGCCACACGTCGACGACGGCGTACTTCGTCAAATGCGACAGCGAGACGACCACGCGGGACGACATCGATGCGGGCGTCGTCAACGTCTTTGTCGGCTTCGCGGCGATGCGGCCGGCCGAATTCATCGTGTTGCGGTTGCAGATGGCGGCCGGTTCGGTTTGACCAGGCGGCTACCGGGGATACTCGAGACATGACGAAGGAAACGGATTCGCCGTCTCAGCTGATCGATGCGCGCATCAAGGAACTGGGGGATTGGCGCGGCGAGACACTCGATCGGATCCGCGCACTCATCAAGCAGGCCGACCCCGGTGTGGTCGAGGAGTGGAAATGGCGAGGGGTTCCGGTGTGGTCGCACGACGGAATCATCTGCACCGGTGAGACATACAAGAGCTACGTCAAGATGACCTTCGCCAAGGGTGCGTCGTTGGACGATCCGTCAGGTCTTTTCAACTCCAGCCTCGAGGGCAACACCAGGCGAGCCATCGATATCCATGAGGGCGACACGATCAATGAAAAGGCATTGAAGGCGCTGATTCGTGCGGCTGTGGAACTGAACCAGTCCTAGTCGGTGTCCCCGGTGGTGGCATCGGGACATGAAAGATCAGGGGTCCAAAAGCTCTACGGCATAACCGAAACGATCGTCATCGACGAGAAGCTCACGCCGACACCGTCCCGGCGGCTCGGCGGCGGAAGCCCCGAATTCGCCGAGCGAATGTGATTACAGCAAAGAATTCGATGCCGGCACGGTCGATCCAGGACGAGGGACCGGCTGACTGACTTCGACGAGTGTGCTTGGAACTCAACGCCGTTGGCGAGCACCGAGGTACCATCCCTCACAGGAAACATACAGGCTGCTGTAAGGAAGAGTCTGGGGAGGCCATGCGTGCGAGTTCACTCACGGTCGGTGCAGCTGACGTCGAATCGCGCATCCGGCAGCGTCTGATCGGCGTCGGCACGGCGCGACACGTGGTGTGGCAGGCGGGGGACCACGCCGTCCTCATCCGGAGCGACCTCGTTCGCGCGCGGCTGCTCGAGGGCTGGCTCGTCGTCTCGATCGAGCTCGAGACCGACCAGACCGGGCGGCGGCAACTCGAACTCGTCTACCGCCTCGGCACGCCCGAGGCGGGTGGCGGCACCGGGGCGGCCGTGAAGATCAACGCCGCCACACCCGAGGCGCTGGGGCTCGCCGAAATCTGGGGTGCGGATCTGCAGCGGGTCGTGTGGGACGCAGTGCTCGATGCGGTCGAGGCGGCGGTGCGCGCGGTGCGGAAGAAGGAGCCGCGCCAGCCGCTCGTCGTGCGCGGATTCCACGTCGGCCGCCAGGGATTCACGGTCGAGATCGCCGCCGGGGCGCGCTGATGGCAAACTTCATCGCCGCCCTCGTCCAACTCGGCAAGCTCGTCGGGTTCTTCGAGCCGACAGCCAACGCCCAGGACGACGAGGTCGGAACCGTGAACTGGGCCTGGTTCGGCAATCCGATCAAAAAGGGCCTCGAAACCATGCCCGACGAGCGCGAGCGGATCGGCAAGATGCTGCGTGCGCTGCTGGACCGTGCCGAGACGACGGGTGGGTTCAGCGGTGACAACAACTGGGAGCCGCTGGTTGTCATCGACGCGATCACCGGCGGCTTTGGCATCACCTGGAACACGCCGATCGGTGACCCGCTCGTCATCGGGCTCGGCGCGAAGGCGAGCAATGTCGGCGGCGAGCCGATCAACCTCGCCGTGCTCGCGAAGCTGCTGCGGATCCAGACGGGTGGACCCGCCGACCACGCGCTCGGCGACGTCGAGTTCGAGGGGACCTTCCCGGTGCCGGACTTCCTCGCGTCGGGTTCGCTCGAAGGGGGCGTCACCGCCACCCAGAACCCGGTCGAGGTGTCGGTGGGCCTGAAGGCGACGACCACCCCATCGCCTGCCGAGGACTCGCGCACGCTCTCGTACCAGACGCCGGACGGCCCGACGCCCGAGATCCTCGGGTGGGATGCCTCCAGGCTCGCCGTGTATGTGCTCAAGGCGTTCGTGGCCCAGCGTGCCGCGACGGGCGAGGTGTTCTTTCAGCGGGTGCTCGAGCACCTGTTCCCGATGCTCGGCGATGACCCGGCCGAAGTCATCGACCCCCTCCCGATCGTCGACGAGATGGGGCAGCAGGCCGACTTCACGGAATGGAGCGAGAGCGTGTTGCCGGGCGAGGACGCGGGCGGTGCGCTCACGTTCCTGTGGCACCTGCGGGCGCTGCTGACCGGGAACGAGGATCCGGAATTCTGGCCCGGTTCGATGTTCTTCCCACTCGTGGACGGGCCCTCGGCCGGGAGTGCGCCGACCATGGCGAATGCCGGAGATGACGAATACCCGCCCGCCGCACCGGGATCGAGCGCATGGGTCGGCGTGCTGACCGACCCGCCCGACGCCTTCACACTCGTGATCGACCTCTGGAACGCGGCGTCGCAGCAGCGGCGCATCCGGATCGCGAAGTGGAACGGCACGACCCTCACTCGGCCCGCGTTGCCCTCAGTTTGGCCGAGTCTCGCCGGTTTCGGTGGCGGCGCCGTCACGGTCACATCGGATGGACTCACGCTTCTATCGCAGAACGTGCCGGACGGTCCGCTGCAGGGCGACTTCGAGATCGCGCTGGCCCTTGGTGCGAACCAGCCGCCGGCGATCGTGCTCAAGACGCCGCTGATCGACCTCACCTTCCCACCCTCACCTGCCCAGGCGGCCGGGATCGCGGCGGACCTCACCTCGACGATCATCAAGGCCGCGTCGACCGACAGCGACTTCGCGGCGGTCACCGATGCGCTCGCCGATCTCGCGAGCGGCGCGATCGAGGGCGCGACCCTGGACGGCACGGCGCTGCTCGCGACGATCGTCGCGATCGCATCGAACGCCCTGGGCGGCGACGGCACCGACATCCCGGTGCCACTCGGCGACGAGGTCACGCTCACCGTGGGCCTCCCCGGCGACGACCTGCTCAGTGCCGGCGTCGCATTCGGTCCCGTCGACTCCGGGAGCGACGAGCCCGAACTCGTGATCGGCAAGATCAACGCCGGGGTCGTCATCTCGCTCGCCGGCACCTCCCACGTGCTCGACGGATTCAAGCTCGGCTTCGAGGACATGCGCCTCGGCGACCACGGGTCGGGCGGCGGCATCGTCGCGAGCCTCATCCCCGACATGCGCGAAATGCCGGGGTTCGGCCTCCAGCTCGATTACTCGGCGCTGCAAGGGATCACCCTCACCGGCGGCGGCAAGATCCCGATCCAGCGCACCATCGGGCCGCTCGAGATCGCGGCACTGCTGGTCGATCTCCGCGAGGAGTCGCTGGCGATCGGGCTCGACCTCGGCTTCGAACTCGGTCCGATCATGGTCGCCGCCTACGAACTCGGCCTGCGCGTCGGCTTCACCGATGGCGCGGTGACGCCGTTCCTGCACGGGCTCGGCCTCGCGATGGACACCGACGTGATCAAGCTCGGCGGCTTCTTCGCCGCCGTCGACCGGATGGTCGAGTCGGGCGGCCAGCAGGTCCCGATCACCGACTACATCGGTGGGGCGGTCGTCTCGGTCGCGGGGTATTTCGAACTCTCGGCGATCGGCGGATACACCCAGCTGCCCGACGGCGATCCGTCGCTGTTCATCTTCGCGTCGCTCGTCGCCCCGCTGGGCGGCCCGCCGTGGTTCTTCATGACCGGGGTCGCCGGCGGGTTCGGCCTCAACCGGTCGCTGCCCGATCCCGGGCTGATGCTCAAGCACCCGTTCCTCATGGTGATGCGGGGCGAGCTCGACGTCAGCGGCGACGCGGCCACTGCGCTCACCAAGCTGGCCGACGCGTTCGTGGTCGAGGAGGGGCAGTTCTGGATCGCCGCGGGCATCCAGTTCATTTCGTTCGGTTTCATCACCGGCCGTGTCGTCGTCGCGATCGCCTTCGGCCACAAGTTCTCGTTCACCATCCTCGGGATGGCGTCGTTCAGCCTCGAGCCGCTGGCGTACATCGAGATCGGCATCCTCACGACCGTCGACGAGGAGAAGTTCGTGCTGCGGGCGTCGCTCTCGCCGAACAGCTATATCCTGCATCCCGACATCTTCAGCCTGCAGGGCGACATCGCCCTGTGCGCCTGGTATGCGCCGCCGCACAAGGGCGACTTCCTCTTCAGCATCGGCGGCTACCACCCAGAGTTCAAGAAGCCGGAGCACTACCCCGAACTCGTGCGGGTGGGCGCCAAGGCGTCGTTGTACGACTTCGTCCATCTGACGGTCGAGGTGTTCTTCGCGTGCACGCCGCAGGCGCTGATGGCCGGCGCAAAGGCGGCGCTGTGGGCCGAGTTCATGGGCATCGCCGCGGGGTGCGAGGTCTACGTCGACGTGCTCATCACCTGGGACCCGTTCTTCATCCGCGCGGGCCTCGGGGTCGTGCTGTGGTTCGAGTTCTTCGGCCGGCACGAGATCGGCGTGCACCTGGACATCTACACGCCCGAGTTCGGCGGCACCGCGACCATCGACCTCGCCATCGTCTCCTTCGAGGTGGACTTCGGCGCCAAGATCGCCGAACCGCCCGCCCCCAGCATCGCCGAGTTCATGACGAACCAACTGGCGCTGCCCGCGAAGGCGGACGGGGATGGGGCTCGCGTGCCGGCGTTCAACACCGAAGACGCCCCCGGGCTGCTACGTGTCGAATTCCTGAGCGGCCGGGTCGGCGCCGTCGCCCCCGAGGAGTCCGAGCAGCAGGAGGGCACCGACCTGTCGGCGCCCGTGCACCTCGGGCCCGAGTGGAGTTTCCTGGTGCGGACCCGGCTGCCGCTCGACCTAGACCCGGGTGATGTGCCCCCTGCGGCCATCGTCGGCGAGGTCAACCTGCCGCTCACCAATTCCTTCGGGCTGGCTTCCCAGTTGACCATCGCCTCGGCCGCGCTGGACGACCCCGAGGTGGCTCACACGATCGGCCGTTCCTGGCTCACGGACTTCCACCCGGCGGCCACGTTCGGGCCGACCCCGCTGGAATCCGGTCAGACCGGGACGCAGGCCGCCGCGAAGCTCGACTCCGCCAAGCCGTCGGTGCCGTTGGTGGAGGGTGTGGTCGTCGACTGCGGGCCCGAGCTCCCACTGCCGCCGGAAACCCTGGACGCCTCGCTCGCCGAAGTCTCCACGACCGCCGAGCGTTACCCGGCGCCGCTGGGCGCCGCGTCCGCCGGCACCCTGATCTCCGTCGTCGAGTCGTTCGCATTCGCTGGAGCCTCCACCATCGCCGCGAGCGTCCCGAGCGGCGCCGCCCGCCGGGACCAGGCGCTCGCCGCGCTCCGCGGCCGCACCCGTGCGCCGCTTCGCGTCCTCGCCAAGAGTGCCGGTCTGCTCAACGCCGTCAAGCAGTCCGCCGGGCAGACTTTCACCGTGGCGGGCACCGCCGCCGCGGCCATACCCCGGGTGTCGCCGCCGGCCTCACCGGCCCGCTCGATCGAGCTCCAGCCGTTGGCGCTCAAGGTGCTGCCCGCCCGCTCGGATCACGCCGTGTCGCGGCGGAAGCTCGAAACAGTCACGCGGCCAACGCGATTCACCGAGCGTTCGCTCACGAAGCCCGCGGGCGTGCGCGGCGGGTTTCGCGCCGCCGTCGAAGTACCCGCGGGCGACGCGCAGCTTCTCGAGTTCAGCGCCGGTGGCCTGACCGCCGCGGCGCTCCGGATGACGGGGGATCAGCACGTGCGGACCGTCGTGTTCGACCGGGGTGGCCGTGTCCTGCTGGACCGGCATGCGCGCGGCAGCGGAACGACCGAGTTGCCTGCGGGCACCGCGCAGGCCGTACTCGTCGGGACGGGACCCGTGGCGGCTCGCGCCACTGCCGGCGTCGAACCGGACACGACCCTGCTCGCGGTGGGTCCGCGGAGCTTCCTCGCACCCGGGTGCGTCGTGACGGCGGGGACACCGCTCGCCTCTGTGGTCCGCGCGCTCGACGCGGTCCCGGGCGCGGAACTGTTCGAAGGCACTCGGCGCGTGGACGTCTCGTTCGGCAAGACGGCGAAGGCCGCGACGCTCGTCATCCGCGTGGTTCCGGTCGTCGAGAGGCCGGGGCCGGCGGAGCGCCAGGTGCGCTGGCGCGCGATCGGCGCGACGCTGCGGGATCTCGTCCCCGTCGTCGGCCCCGACCGGGTCACGCTCACGATGGCGGCGCACGCCGAGAGTCCGTGGCGGCTGGAGGTCGACCTCGGACCCGAGTGGCGGCTCGACGGCATCGCGCTCGTCCCCGGCAGCGCGAAACCGCTTGTCGCCCAACTGCGTCGGGGCGGCGGACGCGACCTCGTCGACGACGCGATCGCGCCCGCCACCGGGCTCGTGACGAAGGTGAACGTGGAGGCTCGAGCATGAATCAGGTCTTCTCCAGCGCGATGCCGGTCGTGCGCGCGGGTGCACCCGTCACGATCAAGCCGGCACAGACGCTCGCCCCGGAAGGAGCCGACCCGGCAACAACCAGCCCGCTCCTCGAACTGTCAGGCCCGGACGCCATCCACGTCCACATCGACGGGCCGCAGTCTTCGCTCACGGCCGACCTCATCGCGGGCGTCTATCCCGCCCCCGGCAGCGAGACCTCACCCGACGAGTACCTGCCGCACATCGCGTTCAACCGGCGCACGCTGCCGTGGGAACGCGAGGGCCCGAACCCCGCGCGTGACGTGCCATGGCTTGCCCTGCTCGTCTTCTCCGAGGCCGACTTCAAGACTCCGACGCAACGGCGCCAGGCGGCGACGGTGAACGTCGCGAACACCGCGGTCGCTGACCTCGCACCGTCGAACCCGACGCGGACGCATCTGATGAACACGCTCGGCATCGCCGGCGACACCCAGGTGAGCACGCTCAAGGTGCCGAACTCGGTCCTGAGCGACGTGATGCCGAAGCAGGACGAACTGCCGCTGCTGTGCCATGTCAAGCGCAGCCTCGTCAACGACGTCGAAACCGATCACGCGATCGTCGTCGCGAACCGGCTGCCCGACGCGACCGCGCCGGAAGGGGAGCGCGCGCCGCTGCACCTCGCGGCGCTCGTCTCGGTCGAGCGGTGGCCGAGCCTGTTCGGGCTCCCGTCGACGGGCAACACCACACTGCTCGTGTTGCACCACTGGACGTTTCGGCCCTACGTGGGCGGCGACTTCGAACAGGTGGTGAAGGCGATCCGTTATCGGCCCAACGGCGGCGTCCTGCGTTTCGGAAATCTGCCGGCGCCGGTCGCCAACGGTGAGGATGCCCCGCTGTCCGGCGGGTTCCAGGGGCTGCTGAGCCACAGCGGCATGTTCCTCACGCCGCTCGAGCACGACCAGGATGTCGGTGCCGCGACCTACCGCGGACCGCTGCGGCCGTTCGGACCGCAGGCACGCAGCCCGAAATTCGCGATCGCGGCCGCACCCAGCGAGTTCGAGGCGGCACCGCAGGGTGCACCACTGGAGTACTCGCATGCCGCGGCCTTCGAACTCGGCCGCCTGCTCGCGCTGGCCGACCCGGCCATCCTCGAGGACCTGCGTGACATCCGTGCGACCGTCAAGCAACCGATCGAGCCGCCCGTCGCGGTCAACCAGCTGCCGGACGCCCTGCAGAAGCCCGACTGGGTGGTGAACCCGGCATGGGTCGACCAGCCCTGGCAGGACTTCGGCGGCCAGAGCCTGGTGAAGGACGAGGCACAGTTCGTCGACCAGGGCATCGCCGATCCCAGCGGGCTGCTCGATCACCTCGGCCAGTGGAATCTCGGTGACATCGTCGCGACGGTGACCGACATCGGCGAGGTCGTGAGCACACCGGTCGCGGCCATCGACGTCGGCACCGTCACGGCGCAGCAGCTGGCGGTCGACTTCGCCGATGTCGCCGAGGCGGCGCAGGAGTAGCGACATGGCCCAGAATCAGCACCTCAGCTCCGCGACCGGCGTCGAAGCGGTCGGTCAGGCCGTCAGCGAATACGGGTTGACGCAGACCGCCGACGGTCTCGAGTTCGCCTCGCCCGCAACCACTCCCGACTGGTTCGGCGACGGCATCAACATGTCCGCGCGGCTCGTCGAGTTCCTGACCGACATCCGCCTGCTCCGCCGGATCCCGCTGAGCTATCTCGTTCCGGATGCCAGGCTGCTGCCGCCCGAGTCGATCCGGTTCTTCCACGTCAACCAGACGTGGGTGGACCGGGTGATCGACGGCGTCGTCTCGAACACCAACCTCGGCACGGTCGATTTCCACCGCTCGCTCACCGTGCTGCAGGCGATCCGCGAGAACCCGGACGTGAACCCGGCGCCCGACCAGATGACCGGGTTGCTGATCCGGTCGGAGCTGGTTCGGCGGTGGCCGAAGATGATCGTCCGGGCATTCGACTATTCCAACCCGCAGGCCGACGCGGAATCGAACGTGCCGGTCCTGCGCGCCGAACCCGTCTCGCGCGATGTCTTCATCGCCCTGTTCGCCGGCGTGCCCGTGCGCGTGCACCTCCGTGAGCCCTTCGACGGGGTGCGGTACGGCGTCGAGTTCGACGGTGAGGATTACACCGTGGACGGCCGCAACCCGGACGGCACCCCCGGCGGCGGGCCGGTCCCGATCACGTTCCACGAGCCCGATCGCCGCACACTGGACATCGGGGCGCTCA
The DNA here is from genome assembly GCA_963779655.1 of uncultured Actinomycetota bacterium. Lineage (GTDB taxonomy): Bacteria > Actinomycetota > Actinomycetes > Mycobacteriales > Mycobacteriaceae > Mycobacterium. The sequence continues at coordinate 96,915 of CAVZZD010000010.1, forward strand.
GCGACGAGGTCGGCGACTCGCGGGAAGTCGCGCTGCACCTCGAGCAACGGCCCTATGTCCAGGTGTTCACGCAGTCGACGGCCGAGACCCAGGGGTCGAAGACTCCGCCGCCCAACCTGCTGGTCCCTTTGCGCAACGGCCGGACATTCGCCCTGAAGTTCGCGCCGCAGGCGCTCTTCCAGGCCGGGACCGACTGAGGAGCCCCGATGCCCAAGCCGACGAAGTCCATCCCGATCGACGTCGCCGCCCGCGTGGTCGGTGCGGCGACGACCGTGCCGATGCTCGGCGACGCGCCCTTCGCCGCGAGCGGCAAGCTGGAGCCGGGCATTCACGTGCACTGGGCGCTGCCCGACGCGCTCGCCAAGGCCGACGCCCACGAGTCGAGGCCGCCGCGGTTCCGCGGGGTTCCCGACCTGTGGCTCGTCGTGCGTTTCAATCCGGTCAAGGGTGACGCGCCCCGCACACACCGGGAATGGATCGTCGACTCGATCGCCGAGACCGTGACGCCCCTGGCGCAGTGGCAGCCTCCGGCGGACCGCGCACTCGACCGCATCCACACCGCTCCCGGCGTGCTGCCACGGGTGGCGCCGGGTTGGGGCGAGTGGGCGCTCGACGAACCGTTCGATCAGCTCACCACGGCGTACTACCCGAGCCTGCCGCACCCGCCTCGGCTTCCACGACAACCTCGCCGATCTCGGGCCGTCGCCCTCGGGCACCGTGAGCTACGCGGTCGTCGGGTGGTACTCCTCGACCTCGTTCGACCCGTACTACCGGGCACCGCTGCGGCGGCTGGACAAGCTCGGGCACCGGGCAGAACTGAAGAGCTTCACCGAGCTCATGACGCCGGTCGCGACTCAGGCGGTCGCGGAGCCGCTGTGGAACCCGCCGCTGACCGTCACGGACGCGCCGCCGCCGCCGGCCGCGGAGACGACCATGCTGCTCGCAAGCGCGAAGCACACGGGCGAGCTGATGCAGACGAGCATCGCCGCGACCGAGGCGCTCGCCGCAGCCTTCGACCTCGGCGGCGGGTCGGCCGGATCCCAAGTCGTCGACGCGGTCATGCCCGGGGCACACAAGGCCCACACGGTGTTGCACGGCTCGATCATCGATGTCCCGGTCCGGCAGACGACCCTCATCGGGTTCGGTTCGCTCGAGACCGAGGGGGTGGTGCTGTATCCCAATCTGCAGCGGGCGATGGCCGAGGTCGCCGCGCGCACGGGTGCCGACACCGAGACCGACTACCTCGACATGATGCTCGGCAAGCTCGGGCAGCAGTCCGGCACCGTGGGCGGGGTCATCGACCTGCCGGGCGCGCAGCATGCGCGCACCTTCCAGGGCGTGCCGGGCCGGTCGAGCTGGTTCGCACGCCTCGACGTCTATCCGAAGCTCAACCTGCAGAACCTCGGTTTCGCGCTCGCCAACCTCGGTGGGTCGGCGGCCACGCCCGTGATGGGTCATTACCCGGACCTGGTGGCGAGATCCGCCGCGATCGCCGCGCCGACCGTCGCCCAGCTGCAGACGCAGATCCCGACTGCCGTCCTCAGCGAGCCCCCGGCCGCGCAGCCGTCCGGGCCGAGCGAGGACGAGATCGTCGACTGGATCGAGGCGTTGCGCGCGGCGTTCGCGGCGGCGCAGGACGATGCCCAGGCCACCGGGCATCCGATCGACGCCCGACTTGTGCGCGTCCAGGACCATCGCCGCAACGCCGCGCCGACCGCGCTCGGGCGCTCGGTCGACGGATCGGGCCCGGCGCAGGCGGGATGGTGGCTCGACCTCGGCGACCCGGACGCCTCGATCGACATCGCGCAGAACCCCACCCATCGCGTGCTCGCCGAGCTGTACCGCTCGATCGCCGGGGCCCGGGTGCACCTCCCGGACGCCGAGCACCTCTTCGAGGTTCCGGGGCCGCGGTGGTACCGGCCGTGGGCGCCGCACCTGGTGCTCTACGGCGCCAAGCGCCAGTTCCGCCACGGCGGCGACGGGCGGTTCCGGCTCGACGGGCACCTCGGGACGCGCTTCGCGGGCGAGCTGATGGTCGGGCTGCGGGTCGGCGGCCACACCATGCTGGGCCGCGAACTGCTCGCCGACACCGGCGCGTTCGGCGCCGCCGGCTTGCCGGGGGTGGTGGCCGGCCTCGTCGCGGAGCATGCGCTCACCGACGCGGCGAACGCGCCCATCATGGCGCGCGTCGCGCACCGGACCGGCGGCCGTGGCCGCGCGCCCACTGCCAAGCAGCTGACCGCCGCCGTTCGCTCGACCTGGCTCAATCGCAGCGGCCTCCTCGACGACGAGCAGGCGGACGCCATCGCTGCCATCGAGCCCATCGGACGGCCGTCGAGCGCGGTCGGGCGGCAGGCGTGGCGGGACTGGTACGGGCCGCTCTTCCTCGACACCGAGGCGACGCACCGGCGCAAACGTTTCAACGACGCGTGGGCGCTGCCGCCGGAGCACGTCGAGACAGTCGACCGCGACCCGGCCGTCGCGCCCGATCGCGAGCAGGTCGTGACCGAGCGGCACGTCGCGACGGTGACCGTTGCGAACGTGCTGCGCGAAACGCTCGTCACCGAGCTCGGCATAGACCCGAACGGCAACCCGATCCCGAAGAAGCCGGCGCCCGACGGCGTGGATGCCGGCATGTTCGACGCGCTCGATGTGGTGTCAGCCTCGCTCACCGGCCTCGACGACGCGCTCGCCGCCGACGGGCAGCGCGAACAGGGCGGGTTCGTGCACATGAACCGCGTCCGGGTCTTCGACACGTTCGGGGCGTCCGCCGGTTGGTCGAGTAGCAGCGCGGCGCTCGATCCGCTTCCCGAGTGGGCGACCGCGATCCCGGCCCGCCTGACGAGCTGGGGGAGGCTCAACCTGCGGCTGCAGTCCGGTGCCGCCCCCGAGCTGGAGGCGACGCCGTTCGCCTCACCGGTCTGCGGCTTCCTGCTCCCGGATTTCGTCGACCAGGCGCTCGAGGTCTACGACGCCGACGGGCGGCCGGTCGGGCAGCTCACGGCTACCGACCCGGTCGAGGACAACACGAGCCCGGTGACGCTCACGGTGACGTTCACGCTTCTGCCGTGGGTGGCCGCCACGCTCCCAGACGGCGCCCCGGCGACCGACGCGATCGCGAACCCGACGTTGCGGCGCCTCGTCCAGGCGCTCGTCGTGCAGTCGCTCGACGTTCCGGGACCCACACCCGGATGGCACGAGACCGGCTTCACCGCGATGCTGCGCGTGTTCGACACGGTTCGCTCGACGCTCGAACCCGGCGTCAAGCACGCGGACGGGCGCGTGCGGTTGCTCGGTGAGCCGGTCGTCGTACTGCGCGCGAGGGTGTCGTTCGAGGCATCCGAGGCGACGGTCGCCGAGTTGCGAGCCGGACCGCCCACCATCGCCGACGCGTCGACCCTGCCGGTGCTGCGGGTGCGGATCGGTGACGTGACACGCCCCGACGACGGCGTACTCGGCTGCTTCGTGACCGGCGCGACCCCCGCCGACGACCGGTTCGCGCCGCCGAGTCCGCAGGCCGTACAGGAGGCGGTGCTGAACCAGATGGTGACGAGCGCCGGCGTCCAGAAGACGCGCGAGATCACCCATCCGTTCATCGCCGGGCAGGTCTCGGAGTTCGACGTGCCCGCGAACCTGCCGCTCGATCTGACCGTGCTCGCCGATGCCCGCGGCGGCATCTACGCGACGTGCGGGATGCTGCCGCGCAAGTCCATCGTGATGCCGAAGGACTTCATCGAGCCCGCTCTCGAGCGGCTGCGGCCCACGTTCCGCGTCGGCCCGATTCTCGGGTTCGTGCGCGACGAGACGATGGTGCCCGTGATGCCGGCGCCGTTCATCGAGGGCATGCGCGGGGCCTTCGTGCACGACGACGATGCGACGTACCCGGAGGTGCCGATCCCGCCCGTGCTGGGCGTCGGGGAGCTGCCGCCCTCGCGGGTGCGGCTCACCGAGGGCTGGGCGCGGATGGTCCCGCAGGAGCCGTAGAGACCGGTCGAATCCTGTTGTGCCGGAATGGTACTGGTGAAGATCGGGAACCTCCCGGCGATGCCCTGACGATCTCGGCTACCATCGCACGATATGAGCGTTGATGTGAATCCCGAGGCCTCACCAAGTGGTACCGGGTGTGTGGAGTGCGACGCGGCCGGCGGCTGGTGGGTGCATTTGCGACGGTGCGCAGCGTGTGGGCACGTGGGTTGCTGCGACGATTCACTGATGCGCCACGCCACCGCGCACTGGAAGGCGACGGGTCATCCGATCATCCAGTCGTTCGAGCCTGGCGAAGACTGGTTCTGGAATTACGAAACCGACGACTATTACGACGGGCCGGAGTTGACGCCGCCGGATTGTCACCCCGATGACCAGCCGGCCCCCGGCCCCGCCGGTCGCGTCCCGGCCGACTGGGCCGAACAACTTCAACGGCGCTGACCGGGTGGGGCAGGGGAATGCCCTGTACACCGATCGGTGTTTCTGAAGTAGCAGCGGCGAAGCCTATTTGACGTGAAGTAAACCGATCGGTACCGTGTGTTGGATGACCACCGCCACGCCGCCCACATCCCGGGGTGGCCGGGGTGCGCGCGACCGCATCGCGGCGTCGGCGGCGGCACTGTTCTATCGCCAGGGAATACGCGCCACCGGTGTGGAGGAGCTGACCAGCACGGCCGGCGTCTCCAAACGCACCTTCTACCAACACTTTTCCAGTAAAGACGAGCTGGTACGCAGCTATCTGCATGCCCTCGACGAGAGCGGCGGAACCGTGCTCGAGCGCAACCTCGAGCGCAGCGAACTCCGTCCGCGTGAGCGGCTGCTCGCCATCTTCGACGCACGTCCCGCTGACCGGATTCGTGGCTGCCCGTTCCATAACGCGGCGGTGGAGTCCGCCGGTGCGTTCGACGGTGTCGACGATATTGTGCGCGATCACAAACTGCGGTTCGCGCAGCGATTGTCCGATACTGCCGCCGAAGCCGGTGCCGCAGATCCGCGCCAGCTCGGTAACCAGCTCCTGGTGCTCTTCGAGGGTGCAACCGCGCTGGCGACCTCGTTGAACGACACCGCACCGCTGGTGCACGCACGGGCCGCGGCGGCCTACTTGATCGATGCTGCAGCCGAATAGCCAACCCACACAACAAAATAGGGAGCCCGACATGTCATCTGTTCTCATCACCGGCGCCAACGGTGGCATCGGCCGCGCCCTGGCGACCGAGTTCACCCGCCGTGGCCACCGCGTGGTGGCGACCGCGCGTAATCCCGAACGTCTTGACGACCTGGACGTCGCGGAGCGCGTGGCGCTCGATGTGTCCGACGACGACAGCGTCGCGGCGGCGATCGCCGCGGCCGGTGACATCGACATCCTGATCCCCAATGCGGGGGTGATCTTCTATGCGGCCGTCGAAGCGACGCCGCTCGCCGAACTGCAACGGCTGTTCGATCTCAACACCGTCGGCGCGATTCGCGTCGCGCAGGCGGTACTGCCGCAGATGCGGGCGCGCGGTAGCGGTCGGCTGCTGTTCATGTCGAGCATCGCCGGACGTACCGTGTTGCCACCCGGTGGGGCGTACGCCGCGACCAAATGGGCGTTGGAGGCACTGGTCGAATCGTTGGCCATCGAGATCGCGCCGTTCGGCGTCCAGGCGGCCTTGCTCGAGCCGGGTGCGGTGAGTTCCGGCGCGCTCGACGATGTGCTGACCTACACCCTGGACGACGATCCGTACGCCGCGCTGCTCCAAAAAGGTGGTGCCCGTCGGGTGTTCACGACGCCGGAGCAGGTGGCCACCGAGGTCGCCGACGCCGCCGAAGGTGCGACGCTGCCGTTGCGGATTCCCATCGGTGACGAGGCGCGAGCACTTCTGGCGGCCCGCCACGCCGCACCCGAGGATGTTCCGTTCGTACGTCGCGGCGCCGTCGCGGCGACGTAGTCTCGGCAAGGAAGTCTCGGCAGGAAAGTCTCGGCAGGGAGGTACGAAATGGTCACCCTCAACGAAGCCGTCGGCCTGGCCGCCGCCGACAACGGGCTGGCGTTCGTCGCGACGTTGCGCGCTGATCACAGCATCCAGTCGTCGTTGATCAACGCCGGAGCGCTCGCGCACCCGGTGTCCGGCGAGCCGGTGCTGGGGTTTGTCACCTACGGCAAGGTGAAGCTGGCGAACCTGCGGGCCAGGCCGCAGATCGCGGTGAGCTTCCGCAACGGCTGGCAGTGGGCGACCGTCGAGGGACGCGCGGAACTCGCCGGACCCGACGACCCGCAACCCTGGCTTGCCGACCCGGATACGTTGCGTCTGCTGCTGCGTGAGGTGTTCACCGCGGCGGGCGGTAGTCACGACGATTGGGACACCTACGACCGGGTGATGGCCGAACAGCGACGAACCGTCGTACTCGTGCAGCCGACCCGTATCTACAGCAACAGCAACGGCTGACCGTCGGGGATGTGTACGCGCTGCGCCTGGAATTGACGTGAGACTTTAAACCCCAGCCCTCAGTAACCCGACGTGAATTCCCCGTTCGGGACGTAGGCTTGGGCAAGCGCATTTCACGTTGCCAGGATGCAGGGGGCACCTGTCCGATGACCACACCGTTCGCCCCGCTGCCGGGGCCATCCGGAGACGCGCCGCGGCGAAGGCATCTGCGCACCTTCGCATTCGACCCGATGTCCACGCGATTGTCGGGGGAGTTCCTCACCATCAGTGTTCCCTTCGAGCCCGACCTCGAACGTGGGCCGCGAGGCGTCCTGCTCGAAGTCGTCGACTATGACCCGGTCCGCAAACTGTGGTACAAGCAAATAGATCTCAACGAAACATTCATTCTCCTGCAGGATGGGCTGACCCCTGCAGAGGCCGACCCGCGGTCACACCAGCAGATCGTCTATGCGGTCGCGGCGAGTGTGATCGAGCGGTTCGAGCGATATCTCGGCCGTCGCTTCCGATGGCGGGACAAGGGCAGACTGGCCCTGGTGCCGCATGCTTTCGAGGGGCGCAACGCGTTCTTCGACCCGGAACGCGAAGCGGTGCTGTTCGGGTATTACCGGGCCGATTCGGTGGATCCGGGTGCGAACCTGCCCGAGCAGATGATCTTCACCTGCCTGTCCAACGACATCATCGCCCATGAAGTCACCCATGGAATCGTGCACCGCCTCCGACCGCATTTCGCCGAGGCGACGAATCCGGAAGTCTTCGCCTGGCACGAGGCGTTCGCGGATCTTATTGCGCTGTTTCAGCATTTCGCCCACCGAGGCGTGGTGCGCGCAGCGATAGCGTCGACGGCGGGCAACATCGAACGCGGTGGCGCGCTGTTCGATCTGGCATCGGAATTCGGCCAGTCCACCGGACGCGGCGAGGCGCTGCGCCAGGCCATCGACCCGAAGGTGCCGACCGCGCAAATCCGTACACCCGATCGGTACCGCGCGGCTACCGAACCGCACGAGCGTGGCGCCTGCTTCGTCGGCGCCGTCTTCGACGCCTACATCGACCGGTTCCAGGCGGCGGTGGCCGATCTGCTCCGGATGGCCCGCAGCGGCGCCGGACTCTATTCAGGTGGGCGACTTCATCCAGACCTGGTCGAGCGGGTGACGGCCGAAGCGGTCATGACCGCAGACCGATTCCTGGGAATGGTGGTGCGGGCCTTCGACTACCTTCCCCCTGTCGACGTCACATTCGGCGACGTGGTGCGCGCCATCGTGACATCTGACTACGCGCTCTACCCGACAGACGGTGACCGACTGCGTGGCCTCCTCGTCGAAGCGCTACGCCGGCGCGGTATCCATCCGACAAGCGTCATGTCGTTGACCGACAGCGCCTTGGTGTGGCCGCCGGGACCCGAAGGCCTCAGTCTCAATGTCGGGGATCCGTCTGTGCCACTTGGTGATCTGGTTCTCGACGCCACGATGAAGTTCGACCCGACCGTCGACCCCGGGGAACCGCCCAGAGAGGTCTGCTCCGCGCTGGCGCGGTGGGCTCAAGCCCACGCCATCGCCGTCGGGTTCGATCCGGATCACGAGATCGTGGTCGACGGCGTCGATGTCGCGTACCGGCAGGCCGATGACTGCCAGCCGCGTCCAGAGGTCGTCGTGCAGTTCACCCAGCAACGGCCAGATCTCGAGGAGAAGATTCAGCCCGACGTCGCCGCGGATAAGCGCACGGCGCTGCGGGCGGGCACCACCTTGATCGCCGGCGTCGACGGAAAGGTCAAATACGTCATCTCCAAACCGCTGCCGCTGAGCGTGAAACCAGATGGCGGTGACGAGGATTCGACGTATGTGCACGAGTTCGGTAAAGCCCGGTTGGCGGACATCAAACGCTGGTTCGACAAGGCCGAGGACGCCGACCCCCTCAGCATCTGGACCGACGAGCCTGCAGTGCACCGGTTGAACTTCGCCAGCCTGCACTTCAACAACCAGACGGGGTCGTGATGGCAGGCGACACGACGATCGAGATACGGATGTACTACGTCGGTTTCGGTGACGCCTTCCGCGTCACCGTCCGCAAGGGCGATGAGACCTTTCGAATGCTGGTCGACTGCGGAGTCCATTCGCAGGGCCACGCGCGCGACATGAAGGAATCCGTGAGGAACATCATCGACGACCTCACGGCGGACTGCGGTGGAACACCCCGCCTCGACGTGGTGGTCGCAACCCACCATCACACCGACCACGTCAGCGGCTTCGCGGTCGACTTCTGGGAGGAGGTGGAAGTCGGCGAGGTCTGGGTTCCGTTCATCGAGGACACGAAGGACCCGGACGCACAGTCTCTGCTCGAGACACAGATCAAGACCGCGCAGAAGCTCAAAGGCCTCATCGACGCCCGCCGACAACGACTGGCGGCCGACGACGTGCACAGCTCCGAAATGCTGGACATGGCCGAGGCTTTCGTGGACAACTCGCGGGGCAAATCACGTGCACGCAACCGGTTACTGAGCCGCAACGACGCCACCACCTTCGCCAACAAGCCCAAGGTGCAGTACCTCCCCAGTGCCGACCCCGCGAAGAACGTCATCGACACCGGAAAATGTGGTGTGGTGGCCCATGTGCTCGGCCCTCCGCGGGATCCGGAACTTCTCAAGAAGATGGATCCGCCGAAGGGGGCCGGCTGGCTGACCCTGAACCTTGACGATGTCGCAGGCGTGGACGCCGACCACGACTCCGACGACGGTGACGGCGGCTCGCCCGGTGACGCCGCCGACGACTCTGCCGGTGAAGAACCGGCCGACGGCAAGCCCTATCCGCTGTTCAACAAGGACTTCGTTCTCGACGGTCCCGAGCTGGAACTGCCCGAACTGGTGGCGCGCGAGGCGCAACTCGACCTGAAAGGGCTGTCGAACGACTCCGGGTTGCTTGCTGCCGCTTCCATTCTGGAGAACGCCGTCAACAATACGAGCCTGTTCTTCGTGCTCGACGTGGCCGGCACCCGGTTGCTGTTTCCCGGCGATGCTCAGTTCGGCGCCTGGGAGCACGTGCGAAAGGACCCGCAGTCCCTGGAACTCATCCGCAGCGCGGCCTTCTACAAGGTCGGTCACCACGGGTCCTACAACGCCACGCCGACCACTTTCATCGAGAACGAGTGGCAGGGTAACGGTGACGCCATGGTGCCGTGGGGACTCGTCAAGCAGTGGGCTGACACCATTCCGGTTCAGCGACTGGTCGAATCGATCAGTGCGAAACATCACCGACTGATCGTTCCGCTCGGCGCGAAAGACCTGCTTCGAGACGATACGAAGAAGACCCTCGCACAGAAACTCGGTGCCGAGGAGACCGTGAACGAGCTGCTCGAAGAAGAGTGGTGGTCCCAGCTGACAATCAAGGTGGCCGAATGAGCAAGAACATCCTGATCTGCCTCGACGGCACCAAGAACGAGGTCAAAGCCAAGGCGGTCACCAATGTGTTCAAGATCGCGGAGGTCGCGGACTTGGAAAACCCCGAGGAGCAGGTGCTCTACTACGATCCCGGAGTCGGAACGAAGCCGGCAGCGAGTGCCTTCACGGCTTTCGCGCAACGCTTTTCGCTGCTCGGCGGCATGGCGCTGGGATGGGGGATGCGAGACGACATCGGCGAGGCCTACACCTATCTCATGAACACCTGGGAGCCCGGCGACAAGGTGTTCATCTTCGGGTTCAGCCGCGGTGCCTTCACCGCCCGCGCGTTGTGCGGAATGCTCTATCGGGTCGGCCTGCTGCGCCCGGGATCGGAAAACCTCGTGCCCTACGCCGTGCGGGCCTATGCGCGCAAGCCGGGCAAGGACTCGGACCTCAATCGCGAAGAGGGGTGGGATCGCATCGACAAGTTCTCCAAGGCGTTGGCGATCCGGCCGCATGATGGCCGGCCGTCGTTCCTGATCGAGTACCTGGGCATTTTCGACACCGTCAAGACCCTGAAACTCTTCGGGCCCGATGTGCGCTGGCCTTACACCAGGAGCCTGCCCAATGTGGCATACATCCGGCACGCCATCTCCATCGACGAGAACCGGCGGCTCTATCCCGAGTATCGGGTATCGCCCGACCCGAAAAGCAAGTACAGCAAGGGCTTCGAGGAAATGTGGTTTGCCGGCGTCCACTCCGACGTCGGAGGCGGGTTCTTCGACAATCCCGAACTCGGGTTGATCAGCATGCGCTGGATACTGGACGGAGCGATCAAGCGCGGACTGAAGGTGAACAAGAGAAAATACGACAACCGCTACGCAAAGCTCGACGACACCGACGCATGCGCCGACATGCACTCGACGGGCAAGCTGTGGAGGTTCGCGCAAGCGCCCTGGCACTGGGTGTTCAAACCGTGGCGGACACGGCCGATCCCCGACGGTGCGACCGTGCACCGAAGCGTCGAAATACGAAGAAGCAGCAAAGATCTCGGCTACCGGCCCAAGTTGCCGGCCAACTACCAGGTCTCCGACGAAGCTTGGACGGGTCCGGCGCCGGCACCCGACCCCGCCCCGCACCGGAGCCGGCCTCGGCGCCGGAAGACGATGGAAATCAATAGGTCTCGCTGCTGATGGTCTGTCCGTACTGCGGCTCGGATGTTGGCAATGCCGACACCTGCGAGAGGTGCGGGACTCTCCATGGCACTGGGGGATTGACCGGATGGCGACCCGACCCCACGGCACGCCACGAGGGGCGCTACTACATCGCCGGCCGACCCACCAGCCGGGTCCGGAACGGGAGGACGAAGACGACCGACACGGTCGGCGGACAGATGCTGCCCGGGTACGTCGAGCTTCCATCGCCGGGCCGCACCAGCGTCCGATCGGCGTGGCTCGGCACGGGCGCCGCGACGGCCATCATCGTCATGCTGGCGGCAATCGTCTGGGTGCTGCTGCTGCCGCGCAACCAGCAGGCGCCGTCGCCCGACGTCGGTTACCTCTCGGCACTGAAAGACTCCGGCCTGGCCGGCCAGTTCAACTCCGATGCCAATGCGCTGGCCCACGGCAGACAGGTCTGCAGGCAACTCGACGGCGGCGGACCTCAGCAGGGGCTGGCGGCGGATAAGATCGCCGTCGACGCCTTCTGCCCAAGGTTCGCGGAGGGCTTTCGCATCCTCGAAAATGCCACGGTATCGGGAACTTTCGTGCTGGCCGACACGAAGTCGAACGCGTACATCAGCTCGATTGCATCGGACGGGACATCGTGCGAGGGAACCGATGGCTACTCGGACATCGGCCGTGGCACCCAGGTCACGGTGAAGAACGGCAAGGGCGAGATCCTGGCCACCACGTCACTCGGGCAGGGCCGTGGCGACCAGGTCACCTGTACGTTCTCGTTCAGTTTCGCGGTGACCGAGGGCCAGGACCCGTACGTGGTCTCCGTGGGCCGTCGCGGCGAGTTCAACTACACCTTCAACCAGCTGCAGAGACAGGGCATCGTGATTCGGCTGGGCCGGTAGTCCAGCGGCCTTGCCCGGCAGGGCCATTGGGTGGGCTGCCGACGGCGACAGTCGGCTCACATCCAGCTCGGTGGTCTGATGGAATTCGCCAGGTCGACCAGGGTGTAGCGATGGCGCCGCCGCGGCGAATGCCGCGCCAGTTCCCGGAGTGCCTCCTCGATCCCCGCGCGCAGACCCCGCTCGTCGAACGTGTGGTCGCAGATCGGATCGGCGGCCGGTATCGCGCCGGACCGAAGCCAGTCCAGCGCGGTGCCGAGTACGAGCGCGCGTATCTGGACTACGCGCGGCTCGGTGTCGGCCAGCTGGCCGACACGCCGTGCGGCTTCGCGCAGGTCGGCCTCGGTGATCTGGTGCATTGGGCGTTCGGCGACGAGGATCAGCGCCGACGTCAGGTGAGCCTCGCCGTAGTGGCGGGAGGTCGAGGGGACTTGGTCGAGCACAGTGATCGCACCGACCCGATCGCCACGGGCGACGAGCTGGCGGGCCAGGCCGAATGCCGCGCTCACTATGGAGTGGTCAGTGCGCCAAAGCGTCTGGTAGTAGCGCTCGGCCGACGTGCGCAGTTGCTCGACGTCCGACGGCTGGTCCTCTTCGAGCATCAGTTCGGTAGTCGCTGCCGACGCCAGCTTCGGTGCGACTTCACCGGGTAGGGCGGCGACGACCCGCTCGAAACAGGCCCGCGCGGCCTTCGGTTTGCCGGCATCCAGCGCGGCGAGGGCGTCATCCCAGTCCATCCGCCAATCGCTTTCCGGATCGTCAGCAGGAGCCGGTGTCGGCAGCGCGTGGGCGACATCGGGTGCGTTCAGCCGGACGTAGTGGGGGCGGCCATCGACGAACACATCGGTGCGCTGCAGCGCCAGGTCGGCCCCGAATACCGACCGGGGCATGTTGAACAGCACTGAGGCCCCCGGGTGCGGCACACCTGTCTGCTCGGCGAGGATTTCGCGCAGCACTCCCTTGCACTGGGTCGCCATCTCGTCGGCGGACGAGAACCGTTGTGCTGGGCGGGAGTTCGTGGCACGCACCAGCAGCCGGTAGAACGATTCATACCGCTGGAACAACGGCACGTCGGCGGGGTCGGGCAAGGTCTCGGCGTACCGGTCATTGGGCATGTCAACCGTCAGTTTGGCCAGCGTCCGGCCGAGGGTGTAGATGTCGGTGGCGATCGTCGGACCGGTGCGCACGATCTCGGGTGCCTGAAATCCCTTGGTGCCGTAGATATATCCGAAGTCTCCGATCCCCGATACCGCGCCCATGTCGATCAGCTCGACGTTATCCTCGGTGAGCATGATGTTGTCGGGCTTGAGGTCGTTGTAGACCAGGCCCAGCGAGTGCAGGTAGCACATCGCGGGCATCACCTCGAGCACATAGCCCAAGGCCTGCTCTACCGGCATCATCGACTTGGGTTCACCTTCCGGCGCCTCCGCTTGCTGCTTGGCCAGGATGGCCTCCAGCGTGGTGCCGCCGACATACTCCATCACGATGTATCCGATCGGGCGGCCATCGAACCCCGGGTGTTCGACGAAGTTGTAAATCTTGACGACGCCGGGATGGTTCACCATGGCGAGGAACTGACGTTCAGCGACGGCGATCGCCTGCGCCTGCTCACCGCCCGGTTGGAGCAGGCCCTTGAGCACCACCCACCGGTCGCTCACGTTGCGGTCGGTCGCCAGATAGATCCAGCCGACCCCGCCGTGGGCGATACAGCCCTGGACGTCGTACTGGCCCGCCACCAGCTCGCCGGTCTCCAGTTGTGGCGAGAACGAGAACATCGTGCCGCAATGCGGACACACACCTTCGCTGGGCCCGGGCCGGCCGGCGGCCCCCCGTCCTACCGGCCGCCCGCAGCCGCTGCACTCTCGTTTCGCCTCGGCGACAACAGGATTGGTCAGGATCGCACTGGCGGGCTCGATGTCTTCGGTGACCGGGACCGCTACCAGGCCATCGCCGATGCGACGCTGGCCGGTGCGCAGCCGCGGGCGGGTGAGCTCGACCCTGGCCGGTCCCGATTCGGTCACCAGAACGGCGCGCGTTCCCTCGTCTCGAGCCATGTCAATCCCGATACTTCGGTTCGGGTGGGCTCGGCGCCGGCCCCATCGCGGTGAGCCACTTCTGGTACAGCGACCGCCACGTCCCATCACGGCGGATCCGTTCCAGGCTGGCATTGACCGCGCGTACCAGATCGTCCTGAGCCTTGTTGACGCCGATACCGTAAGGCTCGGCCTCCAGACTCGGCCCGACGATTTGCAGATTCGGATCCTGTACGGCCAGTCCGGCCAGGATCGAATCGTCGGTGCTGGCCGCGTCCGCCTGCCCTTGCTGCAGCGCCACCAGGCAGTCGTCCCAATTCTGAACTGCGAGCATGGTGGCCGCCGGTGCGACCCGGGATACGGTGGCCAGCGACGTGGTGTCCACCTGAGCGCAAACGCGCTTGCCGGCCAGGTCGGCGGGCCCTTGCACGTGCGAGTCCTTCGGCACCAGCAGTCGCTGGCGCGCTTCGAAGTACACGGTGGAGAACGCGATCTGCTCGGCGCGTGCGCAGGTGATGGTCATCGCGTTGACGACGATGTCAACCGCCTTTTGCTGCAGCCCACTGATGCGTTCCGGCGAGGTCACCAACCGGAACTCCACCTTGTCCGGATCGCCGACCAGGTCCCGGGCTATTTCGCGGGCGATGTCGACGTCGAAGCCCTCCAATTGGCCGGAGACGGGATCGCGAAAGCTGAACAGATTGGTGCTCTGGTCTATACCGACGATCAGCCGGCCGCGCTGTCGGATCGCTTCCACGGCCGGGCCTGCTTCGGTGGACGGGCGCAAACTCGCCGTGGCATCGCAACTCTCGACGGCCGCACCGAACGCCGATGCCACCTCAGTGGCGCCGCTGGGCATCGGCAGCGTGGTAAGCGAGGGGGACACCTCGACGAGTGGTTGCACACTGGAACAGCCCGAGAGCAGGATTGCCGCGAGCACGAGCAGTGCGGCGCGCATCAGTGGTACTCGCTCAGTCGTGGCGTGACTCCGGCGGCGACAGCGAGCGCCGCCAGCACGCCCATGGCCGCGGCGCCGGCCGGAAGCAGGTTCAGCGCCGTGTAGGCATGTGCGATCCCGTCGCGTTGACGATCGCGCAGTCGCGGGACGGCGTCCCGCAACGAATTGTCCAACCGGGTGAACTCGGCCGTCGAGAGCTGCGGCCCGTCATCTCGTGCGATCGCCACCGCACCGGCATAGTCGCCGCTGCTCAGCTTGCGTCGGATCTCACCGTTGGAGCGCATCCAGCCCCGCAGTGCGTCCGCAGCCCCGTCAACCGGATGCTCGTCGAGCAGCCACCCTATCTGGGCGGTTCGCTCATCGAATCTGATGTCGGAGAGGGGGTCGGAGCCCCGCTTGAGCAGGCCGAGGATTTCGTCCGCGCGGGCCTGCTGGGCGAGGATCCGGGCGGTCACCGCCGCGTCCAGCGGCTCACCGCCTTCCGTCCGGGCATCGCCGGCGGCCTGCGTCGACACCAAACCGGCCACGGTCAGCCACACCGCGAGCACTGCCATCAACACCGAGGCCAGCACCAGGCCGGGGTTGAGCCGACGATGACTGCGCCGAGCCAGCGACGCCTGCGTCAGCAACAGCAGAAAGAGCACGAACACGACTGCCGCGATCACGACGCGCGACGGACCCGGGGTGCCTCCCGTTGCGATGACGGCGTTGGATTGAGTCCGATATAGCCCTTCGGCCGCCGGCAGGATGGAATGCTGCATCAGCGCGGACGATTCGCTGAGGTAGGCGACGCTGATCGGTCGGCCGGCGCGGTTGTTCGCACGAGCAGTGGCCATCGTCCCCGTGTACACCGCCAGCTGGTTGGACAGGTCGGTGAGCAACGTGAGCGAGCGAATGTCGTTTTGCGACACACCATTCGAGGCGGTGACCAAACCGGCGGACGCCTGTCCGATGGCGGCGTCGTAGCGATCGCGGACGTCGTTCGGTTCGACTCCGCCGGACAGGAACGCGGTGGCCGCCGTCGTATTGGCGAACGAAAGAGCTCCGTAGATCCGTTGGGCCGCATCGGCCAGCGGTTCGGTGTGCAATCGAAGGGTCTCCAGCCGGCCTTGCTGGTCTGACACGGTCTTCGACGCGGTCAGACCGACGGCGAGCAGCGCGGCTACCAAAGCGATGGCCACCAGTGCCATGCGGCCCGGCGTGGATCCGACGAAGTCGGCGAGCGGGCGGTCTGATTCCCGGGGATCGACGAGCAGGGACTCGTCGAGCGTGTGCGTCTGCTGGCGCTCTCGCTCACCGCTGTGCACTCGACATCACCTCGTCGCAGGTTGGGCCCGGACCTGTGATACCGGACTCGATCCAACGTGGACTGAACGCACGGTAGCCCATCGGAAACGCGCTGCGCGGCGTAGTTGCCCCACGTAGTGGACGGTCATCGGCGGACGCGGCTGAGCTTTATCGCGGCCGCCTCGATCGTGTCCTCGTCGAGCAGCACTTTGAGGGCCGCGTCGCCAAGGGGTATGAAGCTGTCTTTGCTGGTTACTCTGGCGAGAGCTCCCGTGAAGCCCTCGTCGACGAGGGCTGCCAGCACACCTTCGGCGACGCCGCCGTTGGCGCGGGTTTCGTCGACGACGAGGACTCGGCCGGTGGCGTTGGCTTCCCGGAGAATGTCTTTGATCGGCAACGGCGCGAGCCAGCGCAAGTCCACGACGCGGGAGGAGACGTGCGCGCGTCTGAGACGGCGGGCGACTCGCAGGCTCATGTGGAGGCCGTTGCCGAACGTCACGATCGTCAGGTCGGTGCCGTCGCGGTAGGTGCGGGCCTGGCCGAGCGGAACATGGCCGCTGCGGGCGTCCGGGTAGCGGGCGAGCCACCGTTCGTCGCCGTCTTTGTGAAGGTCGCGGGTGTGGTAGAGGGCGATCGGTTCGAGGTAGACGCACACGGCCCCGGCGTGGTGGGCGGCGGCCGCGCAGGTGTGCATCATCGCGGCGGCGTCGTCGGGGCGGGAGGGGGAGGCGATGACGAGCCCGGGGATGTCCCGGAGTGCTCCGATGGCGTTGTCGTTGTGGAAGTGGCCGCCGAACCCCTTCTGGTAACCGTATCCCGCGATCCGCACGATCATCGGGTTGCGATATTGGCGGTTGGAGAAGAATTGCAGCGTGGCACCTTCGCCCCGGATCTGGTCGGCGGCGTTGTGCAGATAGGCGAGGTACTGGATTTCGGGGATGGGCAGCAGGCCCGACGTGCCGGCTCCGAGGGCCAGGCCGAGGATCGCCTGCTCGTCGAGAACGGTGTCGAAAACCCGTGCTGGGCCAACCTTTTTCATCAGCCCCCGCGTGACGCCGTAGACGCCGCCCTTGCGGGCGACATCCTCGCCGAAGACCAGTGCTTCCGGGTAGTCGGTGAGGACGTCGAGCAGGGCGCGGTTGATGGCCTGTGCCAACGTCAGCGGGCCGTCGTCGTCGGTGCTGCCGGCCACGCCCGCACCGCGGCGGGCGGGATCGGGCGTCGCCCTGACGGCGTCGCGCCGCGCCTCGCGAAGGGGCTTCATCACCGCACGCGCGCTGTCGAGCTGGGGCAGCTCGCTGACCTCTCGCGCGAGGCCGATGACCTCGGTTCGCTTGTCTTCGTAGCGGTCGAGGACCTCGGCAGGACTCAGCAGGGCGCGTTCGATGAGCATTTTCGCGGTGCACAGCACGGGGTCACGGTCATATTCGGCGCCGACCTCAGCGGTTGTGCGGTAAGCGCTTTCGACGTCTGAGCCGGCGTGACCCATCAGCCGCACCGTGTGCAGGTGCAGGAACGCCGGCTTGCGGTGGTTGCGCACCCACTCGGCGGCGCTGCCGGCGGCGGCGTAGACGCCCGGCAGGTCGCAGCCGTCGGCGCTCACGTAGGTCAGACCGTGGCGGTTTCCGTAGTTGGCGTTGACCCAGCCCTTCGGGGTTTTGGTGCTGATGCCGATGCCGTTGTCTTCGCAGACGAACAGCAGCGGAAGCGGAAGGCCTTGGTAGGCAGCGTGAATGGCGGTGTTGATGGCACCGACCGCGGTGGAGTGATTGACGGACGCATCGCCGAAACTGCAGACCGCGATCGCGTCGGCCGGCCACGGCGTTGCGACGCCCAGTTTGGCGGCTCGCGCGATGGAGAACGCCACCCCGACCGCGCGCGGGAGGTGGGAGGCGATCGTCGACGTCTGGGGGATGATGTGCAGGTCGTGGCGGCCGAATACTTTGTGCCGCCCACCGGAGATCGGCTCCTCGGTGGCCGCGACGACCCCGAGGAGCACGTCGCGCAACGGATCGCTTCCGCCGACCTGCCGGGCCCGGTGGAGGAAGAAGCCGCCCGAGCGGTAATGCAGCAGTGCCGGATCGGTGGGTCGAAGCGCGGCCGCGACGGCAGCGTTGCTTTCATGACCCGACGAACCGATGGTGTAGAAGCCCTTGCCCTGCGCGCGGAGCCATCGGGCTGCCAGGTCCAGGTGCCGGCTGCCGATTTGGGAGTCGAACAAGTCGAGCAAGTCCTGCGCGGATGGATGCGAGGCAGCGTCGGTCGACTGGTGCTGGGAGGGCCTGGGCGTGGCGGGATCGGCCATCGCGGCGATGGTGGTGATGAAGTGTTCGTCTATCGGCTCGGCCATGGACGGCTTCTATTGTGGTGGGATCGGTTGTTGGCGTGCGGAGGTAAGCACGTTGTTCAGTTTGTCGGGATTCACGTGGTGGCGGGCGGGTTCGCCGGCATCTTTCGTGCTCGCTCCCACGGCCAGGTCATGAGGGCCCACACAATGAGTACGAGCCCGCCCGCGGTCAGTAGGTAGACCGGCCAGGGGCCCAGGAGGTCCAGCAGCGACGCGGTGGCGGGTTTTCTGTTGAGGAACCCGTAATTCGTGCCGGCGATGCTGTTGAACGTGAGGGTGACTGCCATCCACACCAGGGTGGTGACGACCGCGAACCGATAGCTGCGCCATCGCGGCCGCATCCCACGTCCCCAGGTGAGATAGATGGCCGCCCACACGACGAGCAGATGAATCGCCCAGAAGGCGAGGAATCGGTAGTTCGGGGAAGTCCGCTCCGTAGTAGACCGGCGAGACGAGCGCCTGTGTGCTCAGGACCAGACCCCAGTAGTAGGTGAGTGCATAGGCCCAACGGCGTTGCGACCACAACGCGTAGGCAGCCGCGACGGTCGCGAGGTCGGTCAGCTGCAGCGGCACCGACCCGGCGATGGTCGGCGAGTGCAGTTGATAGACCAGAATGGCCGCGTATATCGCCGCGGTCAGAGCGCCAAGGACGCGGCCGAGCCGGCGGGCATGCGATTCGTTCAGCCGGTGTCCGGCCCAGACCAGCCCCACGGATCCGATCGCGAACACGGCGAGCATCGCCCAGTGCGACGGGCCGTACTGCGAGAAATCCCCGGTCGCGGACATCAGCGCCAATGGTTGCGGTCTATCACCGCGGCGTCAACGGTGTGTGCAACCTCTCGACGGCGGGGCCTTGGCGTAGCGCGCCGGGGGAGCGGCCGGTGTGTCTCTTCACCAACCGGTGCAGGGTGGCGGGGTCAGCCAATCCGACCGCCGTCGCGACCTCCTCAAGGGACATCCGCGTGGTGCGCAGCAGATGCAGTGACCGCGCGAGTCGCGCCCTCTGCACGAGTTGCATGGGTGTCAGACCGACGGCCTTTTCGGTCCTGCGGGCCAGGGTTCGCGGGCTGACGCCGCACCAACATGCCAACGAGTCCAGCGTGTGCGGCTGATCGAGATTGGACCGCACGAAACGTTCCAGACGGGCGACGGTCTCGTCACGTGCCGCCAGATGAGAGGGAATCAGAAAGCTTGCCTGCGAGGTGCGTTCGTCGACAACGAGCCGGCTGGCGATCTGGTCGGTCAACTCGGCGCCGCCGAAGTGACGCATGAGCGCCAGCATCAGATCGATATGCGCGAACGCACTTCCGGCGGTCCAGATCGGCCCGTCGCGCACGACCATCTCGTCGATGACGACATCGGCTTCAGGTGCGACGCGGGCGAGATCGGTGCCCAGCCACCACGTCGTGACGCACCGCCGTCCGTTCAGAAGCCCAGCGGCGGCGAGGATGAACACCGCCGTGCAGGAGGCCGCCACGTCAGCGCCACGGGCGTGGGCACGCGCGAGCCACTGCCCGGCGTCGCCCACGTCCGAGTGGCTGAGCCGTTCCTCGATCTCCTCGGGGTCTGCGGCGCCGAGTCCGGGTGTGATGACGGCATCGCGCGGGCGTGCCCGTTCCAGCGGTTGGGCTTGTGTGACCAAGCCGCCCCGGAACTCGACACGGTTCTGGGTCGACACGAAGCGTAGATCGAACATGCGGCTGCCGTGGATGCGATTCGCGGCCGACACGATGTCGACCGTGGCGCCCACCGCCGCGGCGCTGGCGTGTTCCAGCACGAGAATGTCCAAACCAATCATTGTCTAAATATGCAAGAAAGTTGTCGATCCTGCCACTAGCGCCGACGCGCGGTGAAGTTCAGCATTTAGTGAGCAGCTCAATGTCGTTGGAAGAAGGTGGATGTCATGCCCTTACTTCGAGTCACCCTGACCCCGGGTGCTTTCGACGCGGCTCAGAAAGCCGACCTCGCGGCGGCGCTGACGGACATCGCCTGCCGCGCCGAAGGAGTGCCCGACGGGCCCGGGCAGCGGATGCGGGCGTTGGTGCTTCTCGAGGAACTGGCGCCGGGGAACTTCTTCTCGGCCGGCGCCTGCGCCGACGACGCGGTCGCGGGCGTCTTCGTCGACTGGCAAGTCAGCACCGGCGTGCTCGACGGTGCCCGCAAGGCGCGGTTCGCGGAGGACCTTCACCAGGCGGCGCTCGCGGTAACCGGCGCTTGTGACGACAGGATGGTGGTCACGTCGTGCGTCATCCACGAGGTGCCCGAGGGACAGTGGGCGCAGAACGGCGCGATCCGTCGCCTGCCGGAAGTGGCGTCGATCGTCGGCTTCGAACACCTCACGTTGGTCGGGTCGCGGCCGTGATCAGTTACCCGTATGACGCGGATGAATCTCGGGCCTAGGCATTCACCATCATCAACTGCGGCGCCGATGGCAGAACCGATGGCGAGCGGCCTGCCGCAATGGCGTCGAGGAGTGGAAACGGATCCACCGGCCATGACACGGTGCTCGACTCTCCGCAGACGGCTGCCCGCAGTACCGCCTGTTCGTAGTCGAGGACGGCCGGTAGGTAGGGTATCGCGGCAAGGCCATTGGCTGGGTTCGCATCGATGATGCCCCGCAGGTAATCGCAGAACTGAAGGCCCTCAACACCTGGAAATGACTGCGCCGCAGTGCTGCTGACATATCTGGCGAGTAGCTCATGCGCGGCGCGCGTCCCCAATCGGATGAGCAGGATCGACACCGTGGAGCGGACGATCCGCGCGAGGTTCCCAAGTCGGGTATCCGTGATGAGCCGGCGATACACGTCGATTCCGGGATCGTTGGCCAGACCGTCGTAGTCGGAGCCCGCGCCAGGGTCCGGTGACCACAGCACTTGATGGAACGTCTGTTGCCAATGGTTCATCGCCAACCGGTCCGAGTCCGATGCCGGCGCAACAAGAGTGCGAGCCGTGTGGGCTTCGACGGTGACCCGAACGGGCGGGACCAGCTTCCACAGGTCCCGGAGGGCAGCGAGTTGTTCGCGCACCGCATCGTGCCCGAGTCGCTCGGCGTGATCGGGCATCACTTCGTAGACAATGGCGCCAAGGTTGTTGAGCCTGGGAATGATGTCGGCAGCCGCCGCGAGAAGCTCGTCGGGCACGGCGTCACAATGCCCGTCGAGTCGGACGCCGTCGAGCGAGCTTCCGCCGGCCAGGTGAACTTCCCACACCCGGTCCAGCGGCATCTGGGCGAGGACCTCGTGAATGTCGGCCCTGCCGTTGACATGGTTGCACCACAGGTTGTGGAGGTCCAACAGGATGCCGGAATCTGCACCCTCGCACACGCGTCGGAAGTAGGTGCCGTCGTCGAGGCTTCCGTATCGCCCTCGCAGATAGTTGACCCCGGTCTCGAATGCGACCGGCCTCCGCACTTCGGTCCGATAGTGGGCGATGTTCTCCGCGGCGACACGCACGCTTTCGTCCGATTGGACTGGGGGCAGCAAGAATCCCATTTCGCTGGACATCGCTGCCCGCCTGCAAATGCATGAAGCTGAGGTGTTCGCTCACCCATGCGGGATCGAGTGCATCCACCGTTCGTCGCAGCAAGGGAAAGTGGTCAATCGGATCCCGCGTGCTTCCGCCGATGGGTTGCCCAACGCCGTGGACGAGTTTGGACTGAGGCAACGCGGCGATGTGATCGAGGTAGTCGTCGGGGACGGTGTAACACCAGTTGCCGTCGGAGAAGGTCCGGTGCCACAGGGTCTGCGGCTCCAGTTCCAGGACGCCCGGCGCCGCATCCGTGTCGGTGTCGGCGAAGATCGGGTGAAGGGCTGGAAAGTAGACCAGCCCGACTCCCAATCGGCCCGGCGGTCTAGAGAACCCGGCTGCCGAAAACGGGCGTGACATTCAGGTTCTCGGGGTTCACCACGAATTCGTCGAGGATGTGAAAGTCGAGTATGTGTCCCGACGTGCACCCTGGGTGACCGAGCTGCTCCATCACTTCGCGCCTGATCTTTTCGGTCTTGTCCAGGTCGAACGCGATTTCGCGGGTTACGTTTATCCGAACCGTCTTTGGCGGCAGGGGCTGCGGATTGAGATCGGACATGATTGGCCTCCTTGAGGATCGCGGACACGAGGGCTCGGGTCCTCCTTGATCGTCCGTGGCCAGTGGCGGCGTGGCACGGGTAGTGCGCTACTTGAAATGGACGGCGAATCGGCCTATGACTGAGGACGATCCAACGGGGGAGTCACCCGGCCGAACACACCGAGCGCTCATGGCTGTCGCAGACGAAGAGTGAGGGAGCACGATGAAAGGTGACTTCACGCGGGACACGTTCGACCCCCGCAACAACTACACGAGTGTCCTCATGCAGCAGGGTCGGGTGCAGGTCGATGCGGACTGGAATGAGCAGGCGGCGATCGCCAGGCACCAGCTGCGCACGTTTATCGCCGACATCGTCGGTCCGCACGGCGGGCCCCGTGCCGACGGTGATGGAGGTTTCAAGATCGCCGTCACGGCCGATGGCGAGTTGGTCGTCGGTCCGGGCCGCTACTACGTCGGCGGTTTGATGTGTGAAAACGATACCGCGGTCAACTACACCACTCAGCCGGGATACCCGTTCGACGGCGAGCCGACGCCAGACCAGCTGCACGCGCCCGGCGAATTCCTGCTCTATCTCGACGTGTGGGAGCGGCACGTGAGCTCCTTCGAGAGGCCCGACCGCGAAGTCGCCCTGGATGGTCCGGACACCGCGACCCGGGCTCAACTCGTCTGGCAGGTAAAGGTATTGCTGCCCGAGGACGGCCGAACGCCACACGATTACGCGGCTGCCACCAACCTTCCTGCGCACGGCAGCGGCACGATGCGGGCCCGCACAGCGGGTTACCTCGGCGTTGAGAACCAGTTGTACCGAGTCGAGATACATCGCGGTGGAACCGCACGTGGTGATGCGGCGGCCGGCGGAGCCACCTTCAAGTGGTCGCGGGCGAACGGGTCCGTCGCGTTCCCGATCCTGAGGCGAACCGACGCTCCCGGCACCGTCACCGTCAGGCTCGGACCGCGCGGGACCGATCGTCGGCTTCCGCTGAACCCCGGCGACTGGGTGGAACTGTCTGACGACACCACGGTGCTCGGTGCCGGCCATCCGCCGCTGCTGGCCGTCGCATCGGTCGACCACCGCGAGTCAGACGTGGTGCTGACCGGAACGCTGTCCTCGACGGTCGCCGACGATCAGTCGCGGCATCCGGTTCTGCGGCGGTGGGATCACGACGGCGGGCCGGCGAACGGTGACGAGGGTGCGCTTCTGGTCGTCGAATCGGCCGACGACACCGGCTGGATCGATCTCGAGGGCGGCATTCAGATCCAGTTTCCGCACGCCGCCGGCAACACGTACCGAACGGGGGATTACTGGCTCGTGCCCGCACGCACCGCGACCGCGGACATCGAGTGGCCGACAACGACCGACGCGACCGGAACCCATTGGCCAGCAGCACTGCCGCCGCGTGGGATCACCCACCACTACGCGCCCCTCGCGGTCATCATGAGTGACGCGATGGGCGGGTTCTCGGTGAAGTCCGACTGCCGACGCCTGTTCAGCGCGCCGCCGTGAAAATGGCATGTCAGGCAGAGGTCGCTGGCAGTGAAGTTACTTCGGTCGACGCTTCGTGGTCAGAAGTGCTGTGGCAACGTGATGCCGCCCCCGACGGTGATCTCGTCAGTCATGGACCGCAGGGATGTCGCAATCGTTGACTGTGGGATGCGTCCCGCCGTCCGGTGCTGGTGATCCAGTCCGATCCGTAGAACGCCAGGCGCCTTGCCACTGTGCTCACCGCGGTGATCACCTCGAACACGGCCTTGGCGGCGATGTCCGGCAATGTGGACTTCGGCGCATCCTGGATTTTGACCACCAGATGTCGCATGGCTGGTAGCCAGATGCACTGCACCCGGAGACATGTCGTGACATTTCATTCGAGAAGGCTTGAGCCGCAGCCAGTTCCAGGGCCTCACGCCGCACGTCATAGCGACGTATTGCGGGACTCGGGCGGCGCGCTTGGGGTAGCAGACGGTGTCGGTATCTGAGTATTCGGCTGAGTCGACTGCCCAACGACGCAACCGAAGGGCAAACGGAAATCGCCACGCCGGGGGATCGCGTTGGGCGACTTCGACTTCTATGACGCTGAGATGTTCATGAATAACGCTGCGACGAACGGTGAACTCGACGCCGGCTACATTGCCGCCAAGGTCACCGCTTATGCGGTTTCGCCACAGTGGCGTAATGACCTTAGGGAGTCCAGTCCAATTACGCTGGGTGTGGGTTTTGGGACCTGTAGTTGGCTGTATGCACCGCAGCGGCGGCGAGTGTGGTCGAGATGTCGGTGTGGACCCGAGGCAGCACACGCCGAGCCATCGCGAGGGCAGCGGCCGGCTCCTCGTGCGCTGCGGGGTGTGGGGGCAAAGGGTCGAATCGGGCAAGGACTTTGCGTGCGATCCAGCCGACACCTGGGAATGAGAGCCCGAACAGCTTGGGACCGTAGTTTGCGGCCATCGGAACGACCTGGTGGATGGTGCGGCGCACGCCCGCCTGGTTGTACTCGGCCACTTTGTCGTCATAAGCAGCTGAAGCGATCTGAAGCCGCTCGACTATTTCGCCCTGGGGAATGGCACCTGCCGCCATTCCGGCCAAGTAGGCATACATATGGGCTCGCGCCGTCACGAACTCCGGATCAGTCACAAGGTCGTACACATTCTCGAGGACCACTTCTGGCGGGTCGCTAGCGCTACTTGTGGGTATTGTCATCTGCCGACTCAGAATTAGCGACTCAACGGGTTGGCAATCCTTCGCCTGATCGTGGTCGAGAGAACTGAAGTCGGCGGGTCCGGTCGTCGTTCCGTACTCCGGCTCAAAGATGTCGATCGGGGCGGCCTCGGGTTCGTCATGGACGGCGGTGTCGATCCCACGTCGCGCCAACTCAGCGGCTGTGCGGGGACACCAGGCGAACGGGACAGGCTTGCCCACCAAGCCGTGGTCCTGATCAGCGATGGCAGTGTTCCACGCTGACAGGGATATGACCTGGGTCGTGATGGAGTAGCCGAGCCCTTCGACCTCTTGCGCGATGGGTTCCAGCTTGTTCATTCGTTCTGCCCAACGTTGGCGTAGATCCTTGTTCCACTCGACGTAGTGAATGAGCGGGTCAAGACTGACCCCAAGCACCGCTTGGCGCTCGGGATCCCAGTTAGATTTCTTCCACTGCTTCTCCTCGTCGGGTCCATCTGGTTTTGGCAACACGACTCGATCGAACAAGAGCAGCGCCAAAGCGAGGTCCTCCACATCGAGGTGCAGACGCACTGACCCCACTCCCCACCGGGGCCGCTGCCACAACCCGATGTCCACCGCCATGCACGATCACCCCCGCTGCCTCACTGGCCGATACCCGCCCCGTTCGCCAACCTGTGCAATTGTTGCAGGCGATCGTCGCCTTTTGTCCGATATTTCTGGACCAAGAGGTCACCTACACGGGCAGCTTCGTCCTGCGCCGCGTCGGCTGCGCCTCTCGCAGAATGAGCGGCAGCGGTGGCGACCTCGGCAGTACCCGGACTGCGTCATACGAATCAAACGGTGACGGTGCATCGCGGATATCGAACACGGTGTGCCCCGACAGCTTCACCATTCATGCGGGCGAATGCGTATAACTGTTTGACCGCTACGTTTCGGAGTCGGCACGCTCGTGGCCCCGAGGTACCACTTTCGGTACTGTAGAGTGGTACCATTTGGATGTGCCTTCGTTGAATATCGCGTTTACCGAGGAGGAGCTGGAATCGGTGCGCGCCGCAGCGGCCAGTGACGATGTGTCGCTACGCGCGTTCGCTCACCAAGCTATTTTGGCTGCTGCCAGCGAGCATCGTCGCCGAGTGGCCGAGGCGGCGCGCATTATCGCCGAGCGATCCGCTGAGCTCAACCGACGGCTGGCGTGACTGAGTATCTCGATCGCGATGACGTGCTGACCGCCGGCTCCGCAGCTGTCGGGCAGGTCGTCAGGGTCAGCGATTATGGCCTGCTTGATGCTGCGGTTGCGCGGCCGCGGACAACTGTCTTTGGGCTCGACGCGTATCCAGACAACTTCGCGAAGGCCGCTGCGTTACTTCAGTCGTTGGCGCGAAACCACGCACTCGTTGACGGGAACAAGCGGACGGCGTGGGCGGCGGCCTGGGTGTTCCTGTACATCAACGGGGTCACTTTGGGCGACTTCGATGTCGATGACGCTGAAATCTTGATGAATGACGTTGCGACCAACGGTGAACTCGAGATCGGCCACATCGCGGGCAAGCTGGCCGCTTATGCAGTTCCGTCACAGTGACGTAATGACGGTATGGAGTCGACTCCAATTACGCAGGGGCTGAGGGTGTTTAGGCAGAATTGAACATCCTCGCATGCTCGATCCATCTCGTCGTAGCCGCCGATGTCGTCACGACAACGAGACGGCAATGGCGCGGATTGTGTGAGTGTCATCGGCCGGCGCAAAACGGGAGTGAGTAAAACATGTCAGGGGGTGCAGTGAGCAGTGACAACGGAGCCAGCCGGCATGCGCCCTAGCTCAACAATGTGCCGATAATCTACATTATGTCAAGTTACTGAACGCTGTATTGCAGGTCAACGCTTCTCGGCACCGAGCAGCCGCTTCAGGTCTTCCCTACTGGTGATCAGGATGGGTGACCGACCGGAGCTCAAGTCGCGGGATTCCCGCGAAGTCGGCCGGATTGCATGTGTAGAGCGGCAACGCATGTGCGATCGCGCTCGCCGCGATGAGTGCGTCGTACGCGCGTGCCGCGGGCTTACGCCCCGATGTGCGCAGTACCGCGGCGACGGCGCCAAATGCCCGCGCGCAATCACCATCGAACGGAAGAACATCAAAGTCCGCCTCGGCCTGCTGCAGGTGCTGCTGACGGGCACTGCGCTCGGTATCGTCGCGCGATACATGCGGACCTACGGAGAGCTCGGCGAGCGTTATCGCGCTGATAACCGATTCATCTGGAAGCTCGGATGGGTCGGATATCTGGCCGAGGAGAATCACCGTTGCGGTATCCAGCATCCCCTGGCTCGAAGCTTCTGTCACAGCGACGGGTCGATCAGATTGTCGATGTCGCGCCGGAGCGCATCTGGGCTCACCGGCGGAAGATTCTTTCGGCGACGAATGAGTTCGGCTGGGCCGGCGCTGGATCGAGGCAGGGGGCGGAGCTCGGCCACCGGCGCACCGTCGCGCGTGACGACGACGCGCTCGCCGTGTTCAACACGGCGCAGCACTTCTCCCCCGTTGTTCCGCAGATCGCGTACCGTCACCCTGTCCATCTGGCAGGTGTATCACCGGTGAGACCTTCTTAAGGCGAGCCGTGGCCGCAAACTCGCGTGCGAAAATGCCCGGCTGGCGAGCAACACGGCGACACCCGCGATGATGGCTCCGGGTCGATTGTCGTGGAAGGCGAGGGCGTCTTCCTCCACCTAGCAGCCGCCAATTGATGCGCACGAAGGCGCAACAGGCGACCAGCTCCTAGTCACCCGCCTAGTCGCCGAAATACTGGGTTATTGCTACGGCGAAGCCGGGAAGACGTAGGCAGAAAACGTTACTCGGTAATTCGCTAGTCACCCGGTTTTGCGACCCCACCCGGAGACCATCAACCCGCTCCGATAGATGAACGACGGATCGTCAAGAGCGCGCTGCGCGTCGGCGGTCACCGATTCGTCGATGACGCCTTGGCCGACCATGGCGGCGTCGATGGGAGCAAACGACTGGTTCACGAAGCGAGAAATCGGGCCGCCCCCATGCTCGTAGAACGTATTCGCCTGATTGCCCACGTCGGTCAAACCCAACCGTCCGATATCGATCGGCAACTTGTTGCCGTACCGCAGATCCATCACTCCGGTCTGCGCCATGAACGTGATCCGCGCGTGCGTGCAGGCGTCGAATGCCGAACTCAGGGGATGACGATCGTCGGTCGCTCTGAACCCTTCGTAGTCGGGCTCCTCGACGACAAGCCAGCCTTCCGGGCGCAGAGCGTCGACCAAACGTTGCAGTACTGCAAGCGGTTCACGCATATGCGTCAACAACGCGCGGGCGTGGATCAGGTCATACGTCGTCGGCTCGAGGGGGTCGCGGGTGACATCGCACCGTCTGACTTCGACGTTGCCTGCGCTGATACCGCCGAGGAACCGTGGATCGAGATCCGCTGCGACCACCCGTCCCGTCGGACCCACCTGATCGGAGAGCCATCGCACGATCGAGCCGGCACCGGCGCCGACCTCGAGACACCGCCATCCTTCACCGATCCCGACCGCGGTCAGATACTGGGTGGTCTGTGGATCGCCGATCTGCTCCAGAATTTTCAGTCTCGACAGCTCGTCTGCCCATTCTCGGTCAGCGGCGAAGTAGCCGACAGCGTTGGTTTCGTCCTTCAACATGCCCCCGACGTCGTAAAACCCGAAACGTTGGGAGGATTGTCGGCCGGAAAGCCACCTAGCAGGCTATTTTTCACGCGATTCACAGGAATTCTGGCCTCTGCACGATGGCCGTGGGAGTCATCGCCAAAGAAGCGCAGCAGAATTTCTGTACTCCACCGTGGCTGTCGATACCGCATGACCACCACGCCCATTGACGGGAACTAGAGCCAGCTAGGCACGCCTGACCACGTAGATTTATTCTCTCCCAACGAAGACGGGCATCGCACACTAGGACACGCATCCGACGCCATGGAGGAACGATGCCGGAAATGAGCCCCGTCGCCGAATTCGATTTCATCATCGTGGGAGCAGGCAGTGCGGGCTGCCTGCTCGCCAACCGGCTCAGCGCCAACCCTGATCACCGTGTGCTCTTGGTTGAGGCCGGCGGCAAAGACGACTGGCTCTGGATCAAAGTGCCGGTGGGCTACCTGTACACCATTGCCAACCCCCGCACCGACTGGTGCTTCACGACCGAGGCTGACCCAGGTCTGGCCGGCCGCAGCATTCATTACGCGCGGGGCCGCGTGATCGGCGGCAGCTCGTCGATCAACGCCATGATCCATATGCGCGGACAAGCCAGCGATTACGACCTATGGGCGCAGTCCACCGGTGACGATCGCTGGCTTTGGGGTGGCCCGGACGGTGCCGGCGAGACTCTGGCGATCTACAAGGAGTTGGAAGACTACTTCGGCGGAGCCGACGAGTGGCACGGCGCCGGTGGTGAGATCGCTGTCGAGCGGCCGCGGGTGCGCTGGAAGATCTTGGACGCCTGGCAGGCCGCCGCTGCCCAGGTGGGCATTGCCCCGATCAACGAGTTCAACCGCGGAGACAACGCAGGCAGCGCGTACTTTCACGTCAATCAACGTCGTGGCCGTCGCTGGTCGATGGCCGATGCTTTCCTGCATCCCGTCGCCCACCGACACAATCTCACCATCTACACCCACACCCAGGCCCTGAAGCTGCTGGTGGACGACCAGGTCCACGACGATCAGCGTCGCGGCGCCTGGATCACAGCTCAGCACCGCGCCACCGGTGTACGGCTGCTCAAAGACGGCCAAATCATCGACGTCCGGGCCCGACGAGAGGTGATCCTGAGCGCCGGAGCGATTGGGTCGCCGCAGCTCATGCAGGCCTCGGGTCTGGGCCCGGCCGGGCTGCTTACCCCGCATCAGGTACCGGTGGCCGTCGATCTGCCGGGCGTGGGTGAAAACCTCCAGGACCACCTGCAGCTGCGAACGGTCTACCGGGTGCGGGGCGCCCGGACCGTCAACACGCTGTACCGGAATTGGATCACCCGGGCGGGCATGGGACTTCAGTACCTGCTGCTGCGCTCAGGACCCATGACCATGCCGCCCTCCACGCTGGGAGCTTTCGCCAAAAGCGATCCCGCGTTGGCCAGTCCCGATCTGGAGTGGCATGTGCAGCCCTTGTCGTTGCCCAAGTTCGGCGAACCGCTCCATCCATTCGGTGCGATCACTCCCTCAGTCTGCAATCTGCGACCCAGCTCGCGGGGTCATGTGCGCATAGCCAGCGCAGATCCGCTGACCAACCCGAAGATCTCCTGTAACTACCTGTCCACTGACGCCGATCTCCAAGCCGCCGTGCGGGGCTTGAGGATGACCCGGCAAATCATGGCGGCGCCGTCCCTGGCCCGCTACCGCCCAGAAGAATTGCTTCCCGGCCCGCAACTGGTGAGCGATGGAGACCTGCAGCAGGCGGCCCGTGAGCTCGGTACAACCATCTTTCATCCGGTGGGCACCTGCGCGATGGGAGCCTTCGACACACGCGGTCTGCCGCAGTCAGCTGCGACGGTGCTCGACACCGACTGTCGCGTGTACCGCGTCGCCGGCCTGCGAGTGGTTGATGCTTCGGCGATGCCCACCATCACATCCGGGAACACCAACGCGCCGGTAATGCTGATCGCCGAACGCGCAGCGCGGGCGATCCTGGGCTGAGTCGGTCAATACCGAGTGCTCCCCCGGTCTGGCCGATTTCCGCTTTCGTCAGGAACCGCCAACTACAGCGAGACGCTTAACGGCCGATTTGTCTTAGTTAGGTTGGCGCACAACAGTATTCGACCGCTATTTGGATTGAGACCTGACACTCGTCACAGCCTTTGTGGCTCCACCTCAAGGCGATTGGCGACGTGCCATGAAGCACTCATAATCTGTGCATTTCACGTGCCATGAGGGAGTGCTCGAGGAGGCTGCAACGCGGTGGGTAGTGTCGTCGCGCCGGGCGTGGACGCGCCGTTGGAGTCGGAAATATCCGGCGCATAGTGGCGGCGACGACACGAGTCGAGAGGGTCCATCGACGGGTGGTCTTGTTGCGCGGGAACGACACTGGGGCCGAAATGCTGGAGGCAACCCCTTGTTCAGCGACGAGAACGGGCGTCATGGAAGGTTCGGCGCTTTCCCAGACGCCCTCCGTCATCGACGTCCCACCCGTCACAAAGGGCGGCACGGCGGACAGGGCGGGATTTTCGGCGACCGCGGTGGCGGCTTCTCGGTGAGTACTTAACATGGTCATGCCGAAATGTTCGACCCGGAAGCCTGTTCCAGGCATGGGGCACTTGCCTCAAACCTCTGGCCTCATCACAATCGCACCGAGCAGCTTGGCCGACGCGTCGGTCGGCACCGTCTTCTGGGTCGGATGCTGTGGTTCTGTCACAGTGACGATCCAACCTTGACGAGCTGGATGAACGACTGCCGGTTTGATAGAGGTCAGTCATGCAGAAAGTTGTTGAGCCGGTCAGAAATCGAGCCCTGGACGTTCAACTGTTGCGGCGGCTCGGTGGCCACCACCTCGGGGCAATGGCTAACCGCCACAATGGAACACTGTTGAGCACGATCTCGAACAACGGGCAACCCTGCTCGCTGCCAAGACCAACGTCGGTATCGAATCACTGGTGCTGAAGGCCGCCAGCGATCTGTTCGCCGTCGGCGGCGCGTCCGCCACGCGAGCGCTCGTCTAGCCGGACGTCGCCCGGGCGCCAGCCCGGCAATCAGTGCCGCTCCCCTGCCACATCTCGACCGATGTGTTGCTCCATCGGGAGGATATACAGCGGGTTGCCAGTACCCGATGATGCGAGTGGCTCACCGGATAACGCGGAAGCGGAGGTGCGCGACGCCTGGCGCCTGAAGTACTCGTTCGAGTTCAAGATCAGGCTTCCCCGCGTCGAAACCGTCGAACAGGCGCTCGCCGGATCCGAGTATCACCGGGTTGACTTGCAGATCGATTTCGTCGACGAGCCCAGCTTTGATCGCCTGGCGGGCGCAGGACGCGCCTCCCGCGATCGAGATGGCCTGGTTGCCGGCGGCTGCCTCGGCCTGGGCATACGCGGATTCGATCCCGTCGGTGACAAAGTGAAAGGTCGTTCCGCCTCCCATTTCGATCGGGTCGTGCCCGTAGTGTGTCAGGACGAACACCGGACAGTGGTAGGGCGGAACCTCACCCCACCACCCCTTCCAGTCTGAGTTCCCCCAGTCGCCGCGGATGGGACCAAACATGTTGCGGCCCATGATCGTTGCACCGATGCCATCCATCATGTCCGACACCACCTGACGATTGACCGGATGGTCCTTAGCGGGGCCGAGGTGCCAATGATGAAGGCCCGGGCCACCGACGCCGAGTGGGTTGTCTTCGTCTTGATGTGGCCCCGCCACGTAACCGTCGGCGGAGATCGACATCGAAAGATTGGTTCTGGGCACAGGTTCTCCGATCCAGTGGGCTATTCCGGTAGTACGTCATTCTGACTGCGGTGGGCAGACGAACTCATCGGCCACCCGAGCGGAGCGTCCCGAGGCACGAGTCGGCCACGCAGGTCACAGCGCTAAGTGGTACATAACCGACTTGCTGTGCACTGAGAAGCCCAGGCTCTGATACAGCCCGAGCGCCCCCGTCGGGTTGTCGGCGTCCACCTCGAGCGCGGCGCGTTCATATCCGACCTGAGCTGCCTGCGTCAAAACCATCGCCAGCGCCATCCGCGCCAGCCCGCGTCGGCGGTATGACCGCCGGGTGCCCACCTGGCCGATGTAGACCTCCCTTATCCCGGTGGCATCGGTGTCTGCCTGCCACTCGTAGCCAAGGACATAGGCGGCGATGGAACCCCCGTCCAGCACGAGGGACGACAATCCAGCCCGGAATGCGCGGGCGCTGGTGAACCAGGCCTTCCAGGTCGCCTCGTCCACCGGCGTCTCGCCCCAGTGGTCGGCGAACACCTCGTTGTGGGTGACACGCAGAATCTCGTCCATCGACGAGTCGAACGGCACCACCTGCAGCCCCTCGGCCCGGGGTATCTCGGGTACCGCATGAAGGAGAGAGCGCTTCATGTCGAAGAAGTACCGGCATGGCTGGAAGGCGAACCTGTGCAGCAGTCGGTCCGCTCCGACGTTGGTGCTGATCGCGCTGTTGCTGACCTCGCCCGGGACATCCGGGTACCTGCCGACGTGCAACTCGGCAGCCCGCTGGATCAGCCAGGGCATCAATGCTGTGCCGAGCCCGCGCCGCCGCCACTCCGGATGGACCGCACCCTCGCCTCTCACCCGGTCGACGTCGACGACCGAGTCGGCGGCGCGCAGCGTTGCGTACGCGACCATCTGTCTGCCGGCCCACACACCGATGGTGTCCAGTGCCGCATCCAGGTGCGGATCGTTCAACTCGTCGACCAGGTCCGCCGGGCTGAAGCTCACACCGTCCTGGTCGACTCTCTCCTTGGCTGCCAGCAGACCCGCCCATGCCTCGGCATCGCCCGTTTCGATCGCCCGCGCGTCGAACCCCGCGGGCAATGTCATCGCCACCATGGATCGAAAGTACTGCCTGGGCGTCGTTTCACGCACCTGAATTTCCGGCCACCCATGCCACCGCCGAAATGTTGCACACCAACAGAATTGAGACCGGACAAAGGTCACAAACCTCACCCTTTGCGCATGATTGCACCACGAATCCCGCACCCACTCGCTACGGTCGCATGGTGCAAGAGAGATGGACGAGCCGATACCTGCTCGCGACGCTCAGCCTTGCAGTCAGAGTGCGCTTGCACTTCCGCACCAAACAGGTCAACGAAAAATTCGCTTACTAGCGGCAGTCCCGCCCGCGCGAACGTTTCAATTCGCATGGCCACTCGCGGCAGTGGTCGTGGTCGGCGTGGCGCTGCGCACTTTGGTGTGGTGGCCGTCCCACAACCTGTTCGGCGTGCTCGAGTACGACGACGGCGTCTACTACGCGGCCGCGCGACTGCTGCTCGATGGCTACCTGCCCTACTCCGACTTCGCGATCGTCCACCCGCCCGGGGCGTCGCTTGTCCTGCTGCCCGCGGCCGTCTTCGGGTACCTCCTCGGCGACCCGTTCGGAATGGTCGCCGGCCGGGTCGAGATGCAGTTGGTCGCAGCGATCAACATCGTGCTCGTGTACCGGCTCGCTGCACTCCTGCCCGGTGACCCGCTGACTCGCAACCGACGTGCGCTCGTCGCGGCCGCCCTGTACGCCGTCATGCCGAACGCGATCGTGGCCGGGCAGACGATCCTGCTCGAGCCGCTCGCTACCTGTGCATGCCTGACAGCGGTCTGGTTCCTCCTACGGCACGACCAACCCACCCGCTTCGATCTCGTTACCTGCGGCATGTTCCTCGTCGCCGGTGTCTCGCTGAAGCTGTTCGCACTCGCCTATGTGGTCGCGGTCGTCGGGTACCTCCTGTGGACACGACGGCCCGGATGGCTGCTACCGCTGGCTGGCGGCGGGCTCCTTGCGACGGCTGTGGTCATCGTGCCGTTCGTCGTCTCAGCTCCCGCCCGTGCCTGGCACGACGTCGTCGTCACTCAGCTCAGCCGCGCGCGCAACCCCTTCGTGCCCGCTGGCCTCGACCGTGTCGTCAACATGGTGGGGCTCGCAGACATCACGATCCCACTCGCTCTGGTGCTGATCGCGCTGCTCGCGGTCGCCAGTTTCCGGCGTTTCGACCCGCACGTCGGGCTGTGGGTGTCAGTGCTCGTGATCACCGCTCTGGCGTTCGCGACGTCACCGACTTACTTCACGCACTACGGCGAATTCCTCAGTCCCGCAGTCGCTCTCTTGGTCAGCCGCGCTCTCGACATACGAAGAGGCGCTCTGATCGCCATCGCATTCGCCGTCGCGTTCGTGATCGGCACCGGCGTTCAACTCAGCGATCTTCGGGGCCAAGAGGACCTGCGCGCCGCCACTGCCGCCATTCCCAGCGGCAGTTGCGTCTACTCCGACGCGATCAGCCTGCCCCTGATGGCCGGCGTCTACACCGCGCCAAGCCCCCGCTGTCCGTCATACGTCGACGGACGCGGCGTCGCCCTGACCCAAAACACCACTTGGGACAACCGCGTGAGCTTCTACCCGGACGGGTTCGTCGCCGACAAACGTTGGCAGGAAGCCAATGTCGAACAAATGAGGCACGCCGATTACCTGCTCCTGCGGTATTCCCCACCGACTTTTGCGGAGTGGGACGGGTCGACGCGCGCTTACGTTTTGAGCCACTTCACGTTAGCCGGCAGGCATCCAGATGGCCGGCAGCCGTTCGAGTTGTGGAAGCGCGCGACACCTCGGGCATAAAGTGGCGCCGCGCCGCAAACGAAGGCATAGCTCAGCGTCGATTACAGCAAGCCGCCGATGCTCTCGTGCAACGCCCTTGACGATTAGCCGATGTGGGCACGTCACGGCGCTGATTCGGGTCTCTCGCCCTAACGGGCTCCTTGCGTCACTCCCCCGCCGGCGAGCGCAAACGGTGGTCGAGCCGGCGAGCGCTTTGGAACTCTCGGTACTGCGGCCCGGGTGAACACCGGCGGCCATCGTGCGCCGGGTGCGGAGAAGTCAAGCGGGTCAAGGTCGTTAGCACGATCAATGCAATCGCTGCCGCGGCCGAGGCAAGATAACCGGCACCCCGCCAGACCGTGGAGAGGTCCTGCAACTGAGCCTGGTCGGTGACGATCACAAAGGTAGCGCCCGCCGTAGAGATAAGTAGTCGGCTACTCGTGTTGGCCCCTGCGTACAGCGCTAGCGTCGGCAAATACCGCTCGACCAGGCGCAACGAAGGCCAGCAGCGGTTGGGCCAAGGTTGTCATGGGGGTATCGATGGCCGACTTTTTCGCTGACTGTTTTGCCTACTCGCTGGGCGAGCGGAAGCTGCATGTGCGCCAATCGGCCGCCGACGGCCGATTGCTCTCAGCGGCAGATGATTTGGAGTCGGCCGGGTTCCGGTGGCACCACATCTGCGAGCCCGACACCAGCGCCTACGACCTTGCGGCGGCGGTGACGTCGCAATTGGCCAGGGCGGACCAGCTAGGCGAGATCGATGCGGTCGTGTACTCCACGTGCTTCCCCGGCAACGGTAACGCCGGCGACCTGGCGGAGTGGGAGCGGACCGGTGACGTGAAGTACCTGATGGACTTTCCCGCCAGCCGCCTGCAAGCAGACTTCGATCTGCGCCGCGCGGTCGTATTCGGACTGAATCAGCAGGGCTGTACCACGATGCTGGGTTCGATGCGGGTAGCCGCTGCGCTGCTCGGGGCCGAGCCCGACTGGGAGCGTGTGCTCTGCGTGACCGCAGACCGGTTCCCGCCTGGGGCGCTCTACGAGCAGGCCTACAACCTGATCTCGGACGGTGCCGCAGCCTGCGTCGTCAGCCGCAGGGCCGCCGGGTTCCGGTTGGTCACCGCCCACCAGATCACCAACGGCGGCCTGGGCCGCGCCGACGACGACGAGACGGTGGGTAGCTTCTTCTCCTACGTCCAGCGCCTCATGACCGAGACGCTTGCCCGCGCCAGCCTGACGGCTGACGACCTTGACTGGGTGGTCACCCAGAACACCAACGACAAGGCCTGGCGGATCCTGTGCCGGCTGTTGCGGATCGACTTCGACAAGGTGTGGTGCCCGTCGTTGTCCGACTTCGGGCACGTCATCTCGGCCGACAACGTCATCAACCTGGAGCAGTTGGACCGCGCTGGCCGAGTCCGGCCTGGCGACCGCATCGCGCTGGTCACGGCCGGCTCCGGCCTCAACTGGCAGTGCGTGATCATGCAGGCGGTCGGACCGTGAATCAGGCCCGGCTCAGGGATGCCATCGAATCGCTCAGCGACACGGCCGCGCGCCTGAGCCACCTGTCGCAGCGGTCATACCAGAACCCGTACACCGCAGTGGCGTGGCCGGACGCCGTTGACCCCGAACGTGATTGGTTCAGCTCGCCTGAGCTACTCAGCGTGTACGGCACACCGTTGTGGGACAACCTGGACCAGCCGCGCGCGCCGACGGCTCGCGTTCTTCGAGGCAGCCAACTTCTACAGCCTCAACATCCACGGCGAGAAGAGCCTGATGCAGGGCCTGGCCGGGCGGCTGTACCGCAAGGACCTGGCGGACGTCGCCGACTACCTGCACCACTTCCTTGACGAGGAGAACAAGCACAGCATCTTCTTCGGCGGGTTCTGCACTAGGTACGCCCGTGTCTACCGCACCCGGCAGGTCGCCTGGACGGAGTCCCGGCCCCGCGAGGTCGAGGACTTCCTGTTCTTCGCCAAGACCATGATCTTCGAGGAGATCGCGGACCGGTACAACTGGCTCCAAGGCCGCGACGCCCGACTGCACCCGGTCGCACGGTTCATCAACAACAACCACCACTTCGAAGAGTCGCGCCACCTGGTCTTCGGCCGACAGCTGGTCGCGGCGCTGTGGAACGCCTGCGCGCCGGACTGGGGTGACGCCGGGGTGGCCGACGTTCGCAGCTATCTCGAACAGTTCCTGGTGGCGAGCTGGCGCGAGTACTACAACCCGGACGTGTATGCCGATGCGGGCTTCGAAGACCCGTGGGGGTCGGCGGAGACGGCATGGTCGGCGCCCGCCCAGCGCGAGCACCGGCGCAGCGTGTCGGCAAAGTGCACCCAATTCCTGTTCACGACAGGCATTCTCACGAAGGAGCCGGCTGATGCGTTCTGAGCAAGAGATCCGAGACGCCCTGCGCTCCTGGGTCCTGGATAAGGCCAAGAATCTCGACGACGGTGTGCTGACCGATACGACGCCCTTGTTCGAGGACCGGCATCTGCGGTCGTTGCACCTGCCCGAACTGCTGCTGTTGATAGAACGGCTTCGCAGCGAGCCGATCGAAGTGGACGACCTGCGACCCGGTGACTTCCGCGATATCGACACGCTCGTGCTTCGCTTCTGTACCCCTCAGGTGCGGTCATGACCGCCGTGGTTGCGGATCTGCGCAGCATCGGGCTGTGCTGGCACCCATCCGGGCAGGCCGGCCTGCGTGGCCCGTTGCTGGCGCTGGCCGACAGCTGCGACCGTGCCTTCGTTTCGTTGGCCGTCATCTGGAATGCGAGCGAGGAGCGCCATCCGGCATCGCTGCCGGCCGCCGCGCTGCAGCGCGTCGACTACCTGCATTCTTTTCCCCATCAGGCGAGCCTGTCCGCGCGCCTGGATCCCGCAGGGCTGGGCGATTTCCTCTCCGGGGAGGTTCTCGGCGAGCACGGGGAGATCGCGGTGCCCGCGCTATCGCCGATCACTGAGGTCCTCACACCGGCCGCCTGCTATCACCTGTACAACAGCCGGGAGGGCGAGTCGCTCGATCGACCGCTCTACCTGACCACCCGCAACACCTGCTTTCGCCACGAATCCCACTACGAGCCACTGCGGCGGTTGTGGAGCTTCTCCATGCGGGAGGTCGTCTGCCTGGGCACGAAGGCCGAAACCGTGGCGTTCGTTGAGCTGGCCCGAGAGGCGGCCGACGAGTTCCTGCGTCTGATGGATCTGCCGGTCGAGTGGCTCACCGCCACCGACCCGTTCTTCCAGCCGCAGTCCAACCCGAAGTATCTGTTCCAGCGGCTACAGCCGGTCAAACACGAGGCCACCTACGGCGGGGATCTGGCCATCGCTTCGCTGAACCGGCATCACGACCATTTCGGCACGGCGTTCGCCATTACCCGCGACGGCGCTCCCGCATACAGCGCATGCCTGGCATTCGGACTCGAGCGGTGGCTGTTCGCGATCACACACCGGTACGGGACGGACCCGAGGTCCTGGCCCGATCCCGAGGAAGCAGCACAGAAAGTGAGGGCACACCAATGACTGGAACCACGCTGATCACCGGGGCCGACGGTTACGTCGGACGCCGGTTGGCCGCCGCGCTCCTCGAGGACGGAGACGACGATCTCGTCCTGGCCATGCGGGCCGGCGATACCGCCGAGTTCGCCGGCAAGCGGTCGGCGCTGGAGCGCGAGCTGCCGTCAGCGGCTCTCGACCGGATTAGTTTCACCGCCGCCGACCTGCGCAGCGGTGGGGCACTGGACCAGATCGACAGGCAGGCGGTCACACGAATCGTGCACGCCGCCGCCGTCACCCGCTTCAACGTCGAGTGGGACGTGGCCCGGAGCGTCAACGTCGAGGGCACGGCGCGGCTCGTCGAGTTCGCTGGCACGTGTCCCAAACTGCAGCGCCTGGCTTATGTGTCGACGCTCTACAGCGCGGGGCAACGCAGCGGCGAGGTGGCCGAGCGGCAGCACGGCGACGTAGGGTTCGCCAACCACTACGAGTGGTCGAAATGGGCCGCGGAACAGGCGGTGCTATCGGCCGCGGATCTGCCGGTGTCGGTGCTGCGCCTGCCCACGATCATCGCCGACGGTGACGACGGACAGGTCACGCAGTACAACGCCTTCCACAACACGCTGAAGCTGTACTTCTATGGCCTGCTGTCCCTGGTGCCGGGGGATCCGTCGACGCCGGTGAGCCTGGCCACGGCGTCGTTCACCACCTCGGCGATCATCCGGCTGCTGGATCCGGCGGTCGCCGACGGGATCTACCACGTTTGCCCGGACCCGGCGGACACGCCAACGCTGGGACAGTTGCTCACCACGGCGTTCGCCGTTTTCGAGCAGGACAGCTCCTTCCGCCGACGGCAGCTCCTGACCCCGGAGTATTGCGACCAGGAGAGCTTCGACGACCTGGTTGCCGCGGCGAGCCGCTTCCGCGGCGGCCCGGTGCAGGAGTCGTTGGCCTCGGTCTCCTCGTTCGGGACCCAGCTGTACTTGCCGAAGACATTCCGCAACGACGCACTGCGGGCCGCCTGGCCCGGCTACCGGGCTCCGGACCCGAACACCTTGGCGCGGGCGGTGTGCGAGCAACTTGTCACATCACGCTGGGGCCGGCAGCTCGCCGACGCGGCCTGAGGAGGAATCGTGACCAACAATGACGAGCAGGCGCCGCGGCCGGTGGCCGAGAACGAGCTCTGGCTGCTGAGCTACTACCGCTCCTCGGAGATCAACGGGGCACTGTTCTTCGGGCGGGTCGCCCGTACGGTGCGCGGCCCCCTACAGGTCGATGTCACGCACCACTTCTCCGACGAGGCCAACCACGCCACGTATTGGACGCAGTGCATCGCGGACCTCGGTCACACCGCCATCAAGCAGAACCGCAGTTACCAGGACCAGTACCTGGAGGCGGTCGGTGCGCCCGCGAGCCTGATGGAGGTGATGGCGATCACCCAGGTTTTCGAGAAGCGGGTCATCGGCCAGTATCACCACCACCTCCGCGTCCCGGGGACGCATCCGGGGGTCCGGCAGACGATCGAGCGGATCATGTGCGACGAGCGGTGGCATGTGAAATACGTCAGGGAGGCGCTCGGCGCGATGGCCGGCAGGTACGGCGCCGAGTTGATCGAGGAGACGCTGGCCCGGTACACGGCGGCCGACGAAGAGGTCTACGCCAAGACGCTCGCCGAGTACGGCGAGCGGGTCGCGTTCTTGGCCGATACCGCGGCCCGGCGATCAGAATGAGGGTCACGGTGCTCGGGGTGTGGACCGACCAGCCGGACCCCGTCGGTTCCCTCACGGCACCGGAATGCGCACAGCTGTCCGTCCTGGCCGGGAGTGAGCGCCGTCGCCAGTGGTTGACCTCCCGGCACGCGCTGCGGGTGCTGCTGGGGCTGCTCGGGATGCCCCGGGACGCCGCCACCTGCAGCTTCCCTCATCCGCGGCTGTCATTGACGCACGCCGACGAGGGCGCGATCGCCGCGGGATCGGTCGGGGCGCGGCCCACAGGCCTCGGCGTCGACCTGGAACCCGACCGCCCGGTTGATCCGCGGACCACACGGTTCTTTCTGGACGACGCGGAACGGGCGTGGTTGGCCCGTATGCCGGAGGCCGATCGCGCGGCGGAGCAACTGCGGCTGTGGACGGTCAAGGAGGCGGTGTTCAAGGCCGATCTGGCCAACCGGGACGCCATGCTGGGCGACTACGCCACCGAGTTGCCCGGCGCCCAGGCTGGCCGGGCCCGTCGCCGCAGCACCGGGGAGCTTTTCGGTTTCACCTCCGCCCGCTTTCGGGGCGCCCACCTGTCGGTCGCGGCCGCCCACGGCCCGGCCACCCTTGATCCCGTCGACCGAAGGACCGCCATGCCCATCACCTTCGAGTGCGTCGCCGAGCGAATCAGCCAGACGCTGAACGTCCCGGCGGCCACCCTCACCCCGGAAACCACCCTGCGGGACCTGGCCGCCGACAGCTTCCTGCTGGTCGAGATGGCTGTCGACCTGCAGGAGGAATTCGACGTCATCTTCACCCAGGCCGACCTGCGCGAGGTGTCCAACCTGGGACAACTCGTCGACCTGCTGCAGAGGCCGGCTGCGTGATGCCAGTCCAAGTCCTCCCCCAACCCACCGCCTACCGGCGCTGAAAGGACCGTCCCGCCATGGTCACGATGCACCCGCTCACAGAATGGCTCACCCATCCCAGCCCGGACGCCGGCGTGTACCTGGCGGACTCAGCGGACGGTTGGCAGGTCCAGTCCTACCCAGAGCTGGCCGCCGCCGCCCGCCGGGTTGCTGCCGCCCTGGCCGCCGAGGGCGTGCGCCCAGGCGACACCGTCTGCGTGCTCATGCCGACCGGATATCCCGCCTTGTCCGCGATTTTCGGCGTGTGGACCGCCGGCGCGACCGTGTGCCCCATCGTGCCGCCGTCATTCCAGCCCGCTGACGAGTACATCCGCCACGTGGCGGCCATTGTCGGGCAGGCGGCCCCCAGGCTGACCATCAGCTCGGCAGAGTTCGTACCGCTGATCGGCGCGGCGCTGAACCTGTCCGGCCAGCCGGGCCTGCCGTGGGTGCTGCGCGAGGGCGGCGAGGAACTCTCGCCCCGGCCGCCGGGCGAACTTGCGCTGCTGCAGTTCACCTCGGGCTCCACGGGACGCCCACGCGGAGTGCGGGTGTCATGGGACAACCTGGCCGCCAACCTCGCCATGCTGGCCCGGTGGACCGACTGGCGACCCGGGGAAGGCATCGCGTCGTGGCTGCCGCTCCACCACGACATGGGACTGATCGGCTGTCTGCTGTCCTCCGTGGCGAACCAGGCCGACCTCTGGCTGATGCGTCCCGAGCAGTTCATCGCGAACCCGCTGCGGTGGCTGGAATGCTTCGGCCCGGGCCAGGCCAGCCACACCGCCTCGCCCTCGTTCGGGCTCGCCTACGCGGCCCGCCGGGTCCCGCCCGAGCGGCTGGCCGCGCTGGACCTGTCCGGGTTGCGCACGCTCGGCGTCGGCGCCGAAACGATCGACGTGTCGGCCCTGGAATCGTTCGCGCGCTTCGCCGCTCCCGCCGGGTTCTCGCGCACCGCGTTCCTGCCCGCCTACGGACTGGCGGAGAACACCCTGGGCGTCACCTGTTGCGCCCGGCTCGCCCGGCCGCGCATCATCCGGCCGGGGTGGAGCGGACTGCAGTTCGGCGAGCCGGTACCCGTCACGGAGGTGGCCCGGCTCGGACACGCGCCCATACCACCCGGCTCCGGCTGGCTCATCGGCCACGGCCGGCCCGCGGACGGGGGTGACGTCGGCGTCCGGATCGCCGGCAAGGACGGCGGCACGCTCGCCGACGGGTACCTCGGGGAGATCGTGGTGACCGGCGCCTCGGTGGCCGGCGGCTACCACGCCGGGCGGGCGGGCGACGCGACTCGGTTCGTCGACGGCGAGCTGTGGACCGGAGACGGTGGGTTCTTCCATGGTGGCGAGCTGTACGTGCTCGGCCGCATGGGTGACAGCCTGAAGCTGCTGGGACGCAGCGTGTACGTCGAAGACCTCGACGCCAAGGCGGCCGCCGCCGCCGGAATCCACAAGGGCAAGATCCTGGTCGTCGCCAGCACGAATCGCGGACGGGCCGCCGTGGCGGTGTTCGCTGAGGCACGCCCGGGTCCCTGGCGCGACGAGGTGATCACCGCACTGCGCCAGGAGTTGGGCCGCGAACCCGTGATCACCATCGTGTGCGGGCAGCGGGGACTGATCCACCGCACCTCCAGCGGTAAGCCCCGGCGCCGGCACATGTGGCAGCTGCTGCAGGGTGGCGCGCTGACCCACACCGACATGCAGTCCGACGGCGACGGCATCAGGACGTCGGGTGGAACCGTTCCCGCGACGCCGTCGTCAGCCGAAGTTTCTGCCACAAACATCAATTGGAAAATGGAGAGGACTGATCTGTATGGCTAGTCCGGCGACTTCAGAGCGACATTTCAACAGGCAGGTCCCAGGGCAGGTTCAGCGGAGCAGAACCGCGGAGATCGTCTGCGCCATGCGTGCTGCCGAAACGCTGAGACCGCCCGGCCGTCGAATCATCGATGACCCCTATGCCAAGCTTTTCCTCACCAACAGCAGGTACCGGTT
The DNA here is from genome assembly GCA_963779655.1 of uncultured Actinomycetota bacterium. Classification (GTDB taxonomy): domain Bacteria; phylum Actinomycetota; class Actinomycetes; order Mycobacteriales; family Mycobacteriaceae; genus Mycobacterium. The sequence continues at coordinate 140,515 of CAVZZD010000010.1, forward strand.
GCTGACAGCCAACCGCGTGACGGCCGCGCTCAGCCGCCGTGGCTTCGAGCGGCTGTTCCCCGGATGGACTGCGATCGTGCTGCTGCGAAATCGATGGTATGAGACCGCCCTGACGCGCGCGCTTGCTGACGGAATCGAGCAGATCGTGCTGTTGGGCGCCGGGTACGACACGACCTCCCTGCGCCTCGGCCTCGGCGGCGCGACGCTCTTCGAGGTCGACGCTCCGCCAACTCAGCAAGCCAAGCGCGAGATCATCCGGCGCCACGGCCTGCCTGATCACGCAGTACGCTACGTGCAGTGCGACTTTGAGCGCGACACACTCTCAGAACAGCTGTGCAACAACGGTTTCGACGTTCATGCGCCGAGCTTGGTGGCCTGGTGGGGTGTCTCCTTTTACCTCACCGAGCACTCCATACACAGGACGATTTCGGAAGTCGCGTCGGTGACCGCGCCAGGAAGTCGTTTCATGTTCGACTACCTCGACCCTGGTGTGGTCGACGGCACCACGGTCTTCCCCGGCGCGCGGCGGGGACGCGCAGCCGTCGCCAGGCGTGGCGAGGCATACACGTTTGGCCTCAAACGTGACGACGCGGGCCAGTTGCTCACCTCGTTCGGCTTCGAAGTCGAGACGAACCTGTCCATCACCGAACTCGCACAGCGCTGCCGTGGGTTCGCCTACCGTGCCGACGACTTCTGCAGTGTCATCACCGGCAAGCGCGTGGCCCGATGACGCCGATCGGGAACGGGCGGGATGCCTCCCCTGCCGTCCCCCCGGTCTTTGCCGTCGAGACCTCAGCCGAACATGGGAAGAAGTCAAAGTCATGAACGACACCGAGCCAGTGCTGATCACCGGCTGTTCGTCGGGTGTGGGCCGGGCCAGCGTGCGGCGCTTCCTGCACGCCGGCCATCCGGTCTACGCGACCGCGCGCCGCCCGGAGATGCTCGCCGAGCTTGTCGAGGAGGGCGCCGTGGGTCTACGGCTAGACGTCACCGACGAGGAATCGATGGTGGCGGCCGTGAGGCGGGTCGAGGCGGACCACGGGGCGGTCGGCATCCTGGTTAACAATGCGGCGTACGGGTTGCAGGGCGCAGTCGAGGCCGTACTGCTCGACGATCTTCGTGCGCAGTTCGAGACCAACGTGTTCGGACTGGTCCGCATGACACAGCTCGTCCTGCCCGGCATGCGTGCCCGGCGCCGCGGCCGGATCATCAACCTCTCCTCGATGGGCGGGCACTTCACGCTGCCCGGCTCGTTCGGATTGCACGCGTCGAAACATGCGGTGGAGGCGATATCCGATGGCCTCCGGATGGAGATGCGTCCGTTCGGCATCAAGGTCGTCGTCATCGAGCCGGGTCCGATCGACACCTCGTTCGGAAAGGCGCTCAACGCCAGCCTCCCCACCAGCACGGGCGAGGGCACGTATGACCATTTCCACGCGGAGGTCGCCGCCAGGATCGACGCCGCCTACGAACCGAAGGCCAGGAACCTCGTGCTCAGCGCAGACCAGGTCGCCAGGACCATCGTGAAGGCCGCACACACCCGCCGGCCGCGGACCCGGTACCCCGTAGGGCCCTTTGCCAAATCAGCGGTCTTCATCAGTCGTCTGCTGCCGGGTGCGGCCCGCGACGCCGTCATCCGGTCGCAGTTCCCGGTACCGAAGCCGCAGTACCAGCCGGCTGCCGGCGCGGCGCTCCGAGCGTGATGGCCGGACCCACGTGTAAAGCCGACGGGTAACCAGTGGACATCAATCCACATGTGCAACAACGTAATCCACGCGGCCGGATAACTTTTGGGTCCTGCCTCAGTGCATCTGCGGTCGATCTAGTTATGCCTGACCAACACCCGGTAGCGCACCTGCTGCATCTGTCGCATGCTGATCGATTCGCCGACGTCGATGAATCCAAGCCCGGTCGCGAACCGTCGACTGCGCGTATTCCAGTCCTGTATCACCGCGCGCAAAGCCCGGTCAGGGTAACGGCGCGCCAAGTGGTCTAGCACTGCCTCGCCGAATTCTGAACCCCTCCCCTGACCCACAAGGCCAGGATTGATCCCGACGCCGACATCGATGAACGACGCATCCGCGTCAAGGCCGGGCACCCGCGCGGCGGCCCCGGTACAGACGAAGCCGACCAGGGTGTCATCGGCTGGATCGGTGACCACCCAGTACAGATCGAGCTCGTCCAAAACGACACCAGGCGAACCGATGTCGTAAACAGACCACCGATCCCGATACCGCCACTCACCCACACGCAATGCATCGTCGACAGTCATAGGACGCACCAGCAAACACAACGGTGATCGAGCACTCACCTCATCGACGCTAACCCGCAGCACGCACCGAAAGCGACCCAATTTGCCTCGCGCCCGAGCGGCGAGTCTGACTCCGGGCATCCCGCAAACATGAAACCGCCGAACCATTCGGGCCCGGCGTGCACAATGACGAAGTGATCGGCCTAACGTGCGCGCTGTGACGTCGAGTTTGCCGCGGCGCGGTGTAGAACGATCGTTGCGGGTGTAGGAGGGCGAATGAACCTCGAGAAGGTCGTTTTCGGATTCTTCGTGCTGTTCGCCGCAACCTTGAACTTCGGCTTCTTCATCGGCGACATCGACGACCCCGCGCTGCACAACAGCTACGAGCTCTACGCGGCGGTGGTCGTCAACCTCATCGCGACCGTGCTCAAGTTCGGCGACCGCACGCAGATCGGCGCCGTGCACCTGGCCACGAGTCTGGTCGCCGATCTCCAGCTGATTTCCGCAGCGCTCGTCTGGGGATTCGCCTCCTACGTCGCCACCGAGGGGCTGACCCGGGAGGCAACCGCCAGCGTGGTCTCCCTGTCCGGCGGAGCGCTGATGGCGAACATCGTGTCGGTGACCCTGTTGGTGGTCGAGACCGTGTCGTTCCAGCGCCGTTAGGGGAACCAGCCGTGAGCAATCCGTTGCTGCTCTTCTGGTACCGCCTGTTCGCCACGGAGCCGGTGCGCCGCGCGCCGCGTTGGCGGGCGCCGATGTCGTCCTCCAGGAAGGCTTCGGCCACAATCTTTTTGGTCATGCGCCGGATGCGGGCGCCGCTGATCGTCCTGATCGTGATCTTCGCAATCACCACCCTGGGTCTCACTCTGATCCCCGGCCAGGACGCGGAGGGCCGCCCGTGCGCGCATGGGCTTCTTCGACGCCTTCTATGTGATGAGCTACACCGCCTCGACGATCGGCTACGGCGAGATCCCGTACCCGTTCACCTACAACCAGCGGATGTGGTTGACCATCTCGATCTACCTCACGGTGGTGGGCTGGGCGTACGCGATCGGGTCGCTTCTGGCCCTGCTGCAGGAACGCGGCTTCCGGCAGGCGCTGGCCCTGCAGCACTTCACGCGCAAGGTCGAGCGGATGCGCGAACCGTTCCTGCTCATCGTCGGCTACGGGCGCACCGGCGAGCTGCTTGCCCGCTCACTGGATGCACTGGGGCGGCGCTTCGTGGTGATCGACCGGGACGACGGGCGCATCGACGACCTCGAGCTCGACTCCTACCACGCGGACGTGCCCGGCCTCGTCGCAGACGGTGGCGACCCCGGGCACCTCGCCGTCGCGGGATTGGATCTCCCTTCCTGCGAGGGGATTCTCGCGCTGACCGACGACGACGAGGCCAACCTCGCCGTCGTGCAGGCGGCCGCGCTGTTGCGGCCGGGTCTCCCCGTGATCACCCGGGCGGTCTCGCCGGCCACGGCCGAGCGGATGCGCGCCTTCGGCACGCCCACGGTCGTGAACCCGTTCGACCGGTTTGGCGACCACCTCCGCATCGCCCTGCGCGCCCCCGCGTCCTACCAGCTCATGACCTGGCTGGAGAGCGGGCCCGGCGCGCCGTTGCCGCCCCGGGGATCGCGGCTGCCGCAGGGGCACTGGGTGATCTGCGGATACGGCCGCTTCGGAAAGGAGGTTACTCAGGACCTGAGGGCGGAGGGTCTCGACGTCACCGTCGTGGAGCCCTCGGACGCGGCCGAGCACCACCCGGACGCCGTCGTCGGGTACGGCTACGAACCGGGCGTGCTGGCCCGCGCCGGGATCGAACACGCCACCGGGTTCATCGCCGGCACGGACAACGACACCACCAACCTCTCGCTGATCGCAGCGGCCCGGCGGGCCAACCCGACGCTGTTCGTCGCGGCCCGGCAGAACAAGTCGGCCAGTGCGCCGCTGTTCGCAGCTGTCGAGGTCGACTCGATGCTCGTCCCCGCTGATGTCGTCGCACATGAGGTGTACGCGCAACTGTCCACGCCCCTGATGTGGCGGTTCCTGCAGGAGGTGCCCCGGCGCGAAGACGCCTGGGCCGCCGCCGTCGTCGACCGCCTGACGCAGCTGTGCGGCGAGCAGCTGCAGGCGGTGTGGAAGGTGCGGCTGACGGCGACGGAGGCCCCCGCGCTGAAGGCGTGGCTCGCCCAGGGTGGGGCGCGCCTCGGGGACCTGCTGCGCAACCCGGACGACCGCGACGAGCCTCTGCACGCGGTCCCGCTGCTGCTCGCTCGTGCCGCCGGGCGTGTCAACCGCGCCGACGTCGATGTCGCCCCGGACGACGAGGTGGTGCTGGCCCCGGACGACGACGTCGTGCTGGCCCCGGACGACGAGCTGCTGCTCGTCGGCTGGCCGTCCGCGCGGCGCCTGCTCGACGCCACGCTCCTGGTCGACGCCACCCGAGAGTACGTCGTGCACGGACGGCACGTGCCCTCCAGTTGGGTTTGGCGCAAGCTCACCCGCCGTCCCGCCTGACTTCCGCTGGTGAATCAGCGCGCCTATTCTCTTGTCTCCCAGCGTCTTTGGCTGAACCGCGCTGACGAGGGAATTAGAGTCGCAGCACGATCCGCAGCGCCGCGTCAACGCGGCGCATCTCATCGAGACTTAGGTAACCCGCACTCTTGCCGAGCCGGCTGGGGTCGATTGCCGCGGTCTGTTCAGCCAGCACTCGCGTGGGTTGACCCCCGATCTCGACCTCAGGCCGAAAGCTTGCGGCCCTAGCCGACGTAGATGTCGGCGCTACCAGCCACGTGGCAAGCGGCAGCTGATCGGACTGGACCACGACGGCGTAGCGAGAGCCGGACTGCTCGTGGCCGCGGCTCCCTCGCGGAGCGTGCAAATGGAAGATCTCACCACGCACGCAGCGTCTCCATGTCGCGAAGTACTTGCATGGCTTCGGCCCGGTCTTCCGGGTCGGCCGCGAGCTCCTCCGCTTCCGCGCGAATCGCTGCGGCGGCCTTGAGTCGCGCGGCTTCGATGAGCGCTGCGCGAACAGCGGTCGAGATTGGCGTTCCGTCTCGCGTCAGGACCGCAAGTGCCCGCGCTGTGTCCTCATCGGGCCGAAAAGTGATCGTATCAGCCATAGGTGCAACTGTACTACAGAGTGTAAGACAGCGGTGTATCTGCCGGGTGGTCCCTCATAGAACCCTCGTTGAGTTCGGGATTCCTTGCGCCACAACGTTGTTCGAGGCACGAGACTCACGGTTCCGCTCGTCCGCTTTCGCTGGGCGGCAATTGTTGCTCTGGCTGGTCGTCCGTCGTCCAGGTGTACCGCTGCTCGGGCGTGGCGGCTGCACCGAGCATGAACGCTCGGTGGTAACGACTGGCGCGCGCGATGGTGGCCAACCAGGTGACGACGGTGCTGACGCGGTTTCGGACGCCGGTCAGGAATGCAATATGTAAGAACCCCCACGCCAGCCAGCCAATAAAACCGGAGATCCTGACGGGTCCGACCTGCAGCACGGCTTGGCCGCGGCTGATGTAGGCCGCTGAGCCGAGATCGTGATACCGGTACGTCCGACGGCGTTTGCCGGCGAGCTCGCGGCGGATGCAGGCGGCGGCATGCAGGCCGCCCTGCATGGCGTTCTCGGCAACGCCGGGCAGGTTGTCGCGCCCGGCGAGATCGCCGATGACGAAGACCTCGGGATGTCCCGGGACCGACAAGTCGGGCCCTACCTCGACGCGACCGGCGCGGTCGGTCGTAGCCCCCAGCACCTCGGCGACGTGTCGCGCGAACGGAACCGCCTCAACGCCGGCTGTCCACAGCACGGTACGCGTCGAATACTGCTCATCCGGACCGCCCGCCTTCGGGCTGACGGTCACCCCCTCACGGTTGACGTCGGTGACGTGCACACCCAGCCGCATCTCAACGCCAAGCTTCCGCAGCGTCTGGGTGGCCTTGCCGGATAAGTCCGGGGCGAAACTTTTCAGGACGCGGTCTCCCCCGTCGAACAACAGCACCCTGGCTTCCTCGGGTTCGATGCTGTGGAACTCATTCGCCAGGGTTCGTGACGCCATCTCCCGTATTTGTCCGGCCAGTTCCACGCCAGTGGGACCACCTCCGGCTACGGCGAAGGTGAGCCAGCTGTCACGCTCGGGTCCCGGCGGAAGCGTCTCGGCGATTTCGAACGCGGTGAACAGCCTCTGGCGGATGCTCAGTGCATCGTCGAGGGTTTTCATCCCCGGCGCCCACTGCGCGAAGTGTTCATGGCCCATGTAGGACTGCCGCATACCCGCAGCGACCACGAGCACGTCGTAGTAAACCGTGAACCTGGTCTCGTCCGGTCGCAGCGCCGTCACCGTACGTGCTTCGGGATCGAGTTCGATCGCCTCGCCAAGCAAGGTCGTGACGTTGCGGTCGCGCGCGAACTGCTCGCGCAGGGGACGGCTGATGTGTCCGATGCTCAGCGTTCCGGTCGCGCACTGGTAAAGCAGCGGCTGGAAAAGGTGGCCCGCTGCGCGATCGAGCAGAGTGACATCGACGTCAGCGTGCCCCAACCTGCGCGCACAGAACAAGCCGCCGAAACCGCCACCAATGATGAGCACCTTCGTGCGACCGTCACTCATTGCTTCGACGCTAGTCGCAGCCGGGCGACGTGGACGGGCGGTTTCGATGTGCCTGACGATCTGCTCCCGCTCGGCACTGGTTGTAGGCACGGGCTACTGCCGTAAGGAATTCGTCATGCGGCTGTAGCGTGACGACGGTGAACTCCTCTCGCGCTTCTTCTTCCGTCGCGATCGTGGCCTGTGCCGCGTCGTTCGTCATGACGCTCGCCGGATGCGGCTCCAATACGGATACTTCGTCGGCAAGCACGCCCTCCGTCGCCGACGTGGTCTCATCCTCCGTCACCGAAACGGCAACCCCGGCCGGCGCGTGCCCAACGGCAGCGCCGTCGAACGGTGGCACACCCGAGTGGACGTTGCCGGGGAGCACTGGCAGCGTCGCGGTCACCGGATCCACCGATACGACGGCGCCGCTCGTCAACGTGAACGCACCGTTTGGCGTGACGGAGACACAGGTACACACGCTGCAGGCCGGTGCCGGGCCGGTCGTCGCTGACACGGCGACGGTTTCGGTCTGCTACATAGGCGTCAATGGGCGTGACGGGGCGGTGTTCGACAGCAGCTACGAACGGGGCGCCCCGGTTGAATTCCCGCTCGACGGAGTCGTGCCGGGCTTCCAGAAGGCCATCGCGGGACAGAAGGTCGGGTCCACAGTCGCTGTCGCAATGACCTCTGCCGACGGCTACCCCGACGGTCAGCCCAGCGCGGGAATCCAGAAGGGTGACACGCTCATCTTCGCGATCAAGATCCTCGACGCCTCGAGTTGAGCTGCGAGGATCAGCGCCCTCCGCTCATTGCAGGAGTTTGTCTGTGGCACAACGCTTTTAGGAAGTATCGTGCAAGCCCCGCTACAGCCGCAAGGTCACCCCGAGCAGCGCGATGACGCCGAGACCGGCGATCATCGCGGCGACGATCGCGGCAATCGAGTAGCGCATCGGCCCGAAGTCTGCCTTCAGCGCCTTCAACTCCTGGCGATGCTGAATCCAGCCAAGGATCAGCGCGACGAGCCCGACGAGGATCATTGCGACGCCGAACACCTGGGGGCTGATGTACGGGTCGCGAAGCCGTTCGCTCGCCGCGAGGTATCGGAAGATCTGATAGATGGTGAACCCGAAGGCGATCAGCGAGGTGCTGGTGCGGGTCCAGGCCATCAATGTTCGTTCCATTGCCAGACGGTTGCGTTCAGCGGCCAGTCGAGTATTTGCGTCGAGCGACCGTTCAGCCATGAAGCACCTCTCCGTGATCGCATTTCCCGAAGCTGAACACTAGCCGCGCTCACAGCCGTTCTTCGATAAAACGTTCAGTCTCAACGATTTCGAGGTGATCGACGGCCGGTAACCGGTTGTCGACATCGTAGAACCGCTGCTATCCCGCCTGGTGGGCGATCTGGATCAGGTTGCCGCAAGTGTCGTCGAACACTGCTGTGATGACCGGCCCCATCTCCGTGGGCTCCTGGGTGAAGTGCACGCCGAGACCACGCAACCGCACGTACTCCGCCGCGACGTCGTCGACGGCGAAGGACGTGAATGGGATGCCGTCAGCGACCAGCGCCTCCTTGAATGGCCTGGCTGCCGGGTGTTCGTCGGGTTCGAGGACGATCTCGGTGCCGTCCGGGTCCTCCGGGGACACCACGGTGATCCACCGATGTTTGCCCACCGGAACGTCGTGCTTTTGGTTGAAACCGAGGACCTCGGTATAAAACCGCAGGGCCTTGTTCTGGTCGTCGACGAGCACGCTGGTCAGATTGATTCTCATGGCGATCCTTTCCCGGCTCTCGTGACCGGTAGACAGTCCATGATGGATGCTATGGAGTCGACCCGTGTGGACCGGTGGTTGTGGGCGGTCCGGTTGACGAAGACCCGTGCGGACGCCGCCACTGCGTGTCGAGGCGGGCACGTGCGGGTCAATGACCGGCCGGCAAAGCCCTCCGCGACGGTGTCCCCCGGTGACGAGGTGCGCGCCCGGGTGGGTGACACAACGCGGATTGTCGAAGTAGTACGGGTGATCCAGAAACGGGTTGGTGCGGCCGATGCCGTGACCTGCTACCTCGACCGAACGCCCGCGCGGCCTGCGACTCCCTTCGTTCCCGTGGCGGCCCGTGATCGTGGTGCCGGGCGGCCAACGAAACGGGACCGTCGGATTTTGGACAGGTGGCGTGCGGGCCAGGTGTGACTCCCCCGACCGGGACCGCCGTCGGCGGACCCTGCGCATCGAAGCTACAACGCCGCGGTTATCGGTCCGAGTAACTGGCAGTCTGGGGCTGGTTCATTGATGCCGGCCCAGCCTCCGCAACCGCGGCCAGTCGAGACGTAGGTGCCGGGACTGTACGGCGCATACACCTGCGCAGCTTCCTCACCCCTGCCCTGCGTGCACTGAACCGGCGATTGATCGCCCTGGCGCTGGAGGCACGCAACCCCCTGGCGAGGGTTGCCGGGGAATCCGCAGACGGCGGGAGCGACTGTCGCGGTCACCATGCTCGCTCCACCAACCTGGACGACCTCAGGCGGCGACAGCGTGTACGAGCACGGCGGCGGCGGTCCAGCATGCGCAACGGTGGCGCCCTCGAAGCCCGTGAGCCCCGCGATGAAGACCCCAGCCAAAACAATGACGGCCCGACTCATGTCTGGATGGTAGTTCCCCGGCGCGATCCTCGTCCGATGAAACGTAGCGACGCTATCCGGCTTCGGCAGTTCGCTTGATCGCCGCCAGCGTCTGCGGGATGCCCTGGTGCGCCGCTTCACTGCGTTGAGTGATTTCCGAATCGGCACCGGCGCCAAAGCGCTCGCGGAAACCGGCGAGACCGGCAGGCAGGAAGGCCCATGACTCCGTAAGGCGAGTGCCGCCGTCGACGGGGTCGAAGGTGAAACCCCAGCGAACCCAACCGTCGTTGACCTCCCAGGCGAACCGATGGCCGGGATCTGCCGCCACCACTCTGCTCCGGGTCTCCCACGTCCTCTGCGGCGTCTCGTTGCGGCCGGTGAACCAGGCGCCGACGCGCGGGCCGTCGCCCTCATCCCACCAACATGCCCGGCAGACCGGACTCCACTCACCTATCCGCGTCACGTCCGACACCATCGCGTAGAGCTGATGCGGTTCGGCCGATACGAAAATCGAATCGGAGAATTCAAGAGCGGTCATGTGCGGAGTATGCCAGGAAGCTCATCTCGCGTCGGCGGCGTAACTCCGCTTCGGGGTCGGCGAACTTCGTTGACGACTCCGCTTATATCGACTGTCGCAGATTCGCTACAGCGGCAGGTTCCATTATTGCTGCGGTACCTCGATGTCGGAGAAAAGCACGCGTACGCCGCCGGTGGACAGTCTCGCCATGGCCTCGAAGAACGCGCCTGCTTCAGGTGTGGTCACCGCCGCACTGGCTGCGGCGTAGTCCGGGTAGTACAGGTCGATCATGCGGTGAGCGGGCGTCGCACTCCCGTCTTCTTTCGGCCAGACTTTCGACGCCTCAAGCCGAACGTATCCCGGTATCCGTCGAGCGGCCTCCAACTGCTCCGACGCATATGCGGCTTCGAAGGTGTCCGGGTCGGTGGGGTTGTCGTAGATGACGGTGATCTTGGTTTCGGGCAATTGACTTCTCTCGCGTCGCTGGTATCGAGCTTGTGCTGTGGGATGGTTCTGACCTCTACACGAATCCTTGGGTCGATTCGGCAGAAATGCGGCTGCTTCGCCGTGTCCGCTGCAAGGTGTTGATTGCCATGCAGCCCAAGGGTTTAGGGCGTCGGAGGCACCGGCGGGACCGTTGTCGGTGCGGCCGGGTCGGGCCCCGGGGGCGCGTCGTACCCGGGCGGCGGTGGCCCGTTCAACGGGTAGTACCCGGGCGGCAGAGCCGGACCCGTCTGATTGGGGTCCTTCGGCAGGGCGGGGGTCGAGGACTGCGGGTCCGTCAGCGACGTGAACCCGGGCGGCAGTTTCGGCGCCGGCCCGGCGTCGGGCGGCGGTCCGGGAGCCTCTTCCGGCGCCGCCGTCAGCGCGTCGAGGGGGTTGCCGCTGTGGAACGTGTGCCAGATATCCCTGAGGTATCCGAGCTGACCCGGCGTCTGGCCCTGGCCGTAAACCTGGTCCGAAACCTCTGGCACCGGTGGCGCGCCGACGGGTGGGGGCAGGGGTGGACCCACCGGTCCATCCAAAGACTCGACCACGGGCTGGCCGGGGGCCGGGGTGGCCGCTTCCGGACCCGATGGCACCGGCGTCGGGTAGGGCACCGCGGGATCAGCTCCGGCCTGGCCGGCCATCGCCAGCGCGCCGCCGGCGATGATGACGCCCGCAACAGCGAGCCTTGCGGCGTTGGCGGGCGTCCTGGCGCGTTGTCGGTCGGTCATGAATCCTGGTTGTCCTCTCTGGCGGCGCCCGCGAGGACTCCCTCAGGCAGCGCGCGGGCACCGGACCCGGCTTGCGAGCAAGGTTAGCGCCTTCCCACGTTCGGCGTCACCCCGTTCGCACGCCCGGCTGGGCAGAACCAGTGAGAAAGCGCTGCGACTCCCCTGGCTTTCTAAGCTGGTGCTCGTGTCCGACGAGGATCGCGTGCGCTGGGACCAACGGTATGCCGATCGTGTTCCGGCGTCGGCTGACGCGGTTCACCTGCCAGCCGTCTTTCACCCGTTCGCCGACGACTTCCCCACCGCCGGGCACGCCCTCGATCTCGCGTGTGGGCGGGGCTTGGCCGGAGTGTGGCTCGCCCGCCGCGGCATGGATGTCTGGGGATACGACGTGTCGCCGGTGGCGATCGCCCAGGCGACCGAACTCGCCAAGGCGACCGGACTCGCTGCGCGCTGCCACTTCCGCGTCGTCGACCTCGACGACGGGCTGCCGGCCGGAACACCGGCGGACATGCTGGTCTGCAACAGGTTTCGCGATCCTCGTCTCGATCAGGCCATCATGGGACGGCTTGCCGTCGGCGGACTGCTGGCGATCAGCGCACTCAGCGAGGTGGGAGCCGGCCCGGGACCGTTCCGAGTCAAAGCCGGCGAGTTGAGACAAGCATTCGGCGCGCTTGAAGTGATCGCCGATGACGAAGCGCACGGGGAAGCGTGGCTGCTGGCCCGTCGTCGGTGAACCGGGATCCTCGGACCGCTATCTCGCGTGGGCTTGGAAGAACTCCCAGGACGTCTCGGAGGCGTCGAATGTGTGGCTGGCCGCGCCGACTGCCAGCGCTGGAAGGATCTCCGGGGCGCCGGGCCAGGTATGGCCGCCGCCGTCGATGCGCATGAACACCACCGCGGTGCCAGCCGCGCACTGCGAGTACGTCGTGCGTTGAGTTTCGATGCCGTCACCGGTGCCCGGAAGCATGTCTTGTGCCGGCGCACCCTGACAACCGTTGATCTGTCGCCAGCGCTCCACCATCGCAGGCGCTGACAGCACGTCACTGGTGCCGCCGCGGCCCGTCATCGTGCCACCGTCGTACGGGACCACGGGGTCAAGGGTCCCGGAGGTCTGCAGGACGGCGACCGGCTGCGACGGACTGCATCCGACGTTGACGCCGAGAGTGCCGGCAACGGGTGCGATGGCGGCGAACAGGTCAGCACGCTCACACGCGAGCCGATTCGCCATGAACGCGCCGGCTGATAGCCCCGTCGCGTATACGCGGCCGGGATCGATGCCGTAATCGTGGGTGATCTGGCTGACCAGTGTCGCGATGAATCCGACGTCGTCGACCCCCTGCCGGTCCGGTACTGACGCACCGCGGCCGTCGGCCCAACTGAGGTCAATTCCGTCGGGATAAACCGCCACGAACCCGTGCGCGTCGGCGACGGCGTTGTAGTGCGTGAGTGCCTCCTGATCCCGCCCGGTCGCGCCGGCGGCGTGCAGATTCACGACGAGACCCGACGGATGATCGACCCCGGCCGGCACGTGCAACTGGTACGTCCGGACCAGGCCGCCGAAGTCCATCTGGGCTGCCTGAGGTGGATTGGCCCACGCCCGCGCCGGTCCCGGGACCAGGCATGCGAAAACGCAGATCAGGATCGCAATCATGGGGCTGATACGGGCTAGGGCGAGGGGCATCGGCGCACAGTAGAGGCCAGACGCGAACTGACCGGGAACGGGGCCTATCGGGACGGGTGACCTCACGGCTACATCTTTCGACGAACATCGACGTTGTCGGACACATCCTTGCCTCCCGCCCCACCGCAAGACAGTGAAATGCCGAAGATTCGAGACACCGCCGGTGACCGGCCCGCGGTCTCGTGCGCCGGACGGGGATCGAACCCGCGCGACCGTCACGGGATAGGCGTGCCGCACACTTGCCGGGTTTAGGTCGTGCTGCCTCCTCCAGTTGGGCCACGGGGACTCGGTGCTTCGTCGAAGTACCCCTGGAGAGAATCGAACTCCCATCCTCAGCTTCGTAGACTGAAACTCTTTCCGTTGAGCTACAGGGGTTTGGTGGCGAAAGTGCCCTTGACAGGATTCGAACCTGCAACCGCCGGTCCCGGAAACCGGCGCGCTATCCGTTGCGCTACAAGGGCGTTGGGGCGATCGGAGGGATTCGAACCCGTCATTTGCGGAGTCACAGACCACTGTGTTGCCGTTACACCACGACCGCCATGGCTCGGCTTTGCCGATTGCGGAGGCGGAGGGACTCCAACCCGCATCCTCCCACTCGACGGGCACCCCGTGCGGGATTCGAACCCGCTCCTCCGCCTTGAAAGGGCGGGAGACCAACCCATATCCGAACGGGGCGTGGCAGTCCGTAGGAGGTTCGAACTCCTGCCGTCTGGCTGAGAACCAGGCGTGCTGCCACCTACACCAACGGACCACTGGCTCGCCGCGCTGCCTCGTCAGGACTCGAACCTGAATCATCCGGAGCCAAAATCCGGCGGGCTACCGATTACCCTACGAGGCAAGGTGATTCGTCGATCGCGCTCCCCGAGCAGGATTCGAACCTGCAGTGGCGGATTAACAATCCGCCGGTTTACCGGTTAACCGACCGGGGAATGGAAGCCGCCGGTACGAGCGGACGGGACCTGCCAACCAACCCGTTCCCGGGCTGCGTTGGAGACCCGCCCGCTCGCACCCCCCGGCTCATACCGGCTCTGGCATTGGGACGCACCAGAACCGGTCGCGGTCCTTCGGCTCGAAGGGCTCGCGGATCATGGTCATCCCGGCTTCGTGCGGAGTCCGGTCGCCCTTGCGACCGTTGCAGGGTTGGCACGCCGCCACCAGATTGAACCAGGTGTCCCCGCCGCCACGGGAGCGAGGCAATACATGGTCCACGGTGTCGGCGTGCCCGCCGCAGAAGGTGCACATGTGCCGGTCGCGACGCAGCACCCCGGCGCGGGTGACCCGGTCATGTGGCTTGTGCGGGATGTGCGCGTAGTCGCGCAGTGCCACCGACACCGGCAGTTCGATCGCCAGCGACGGGCTGCGAATGTGCACGACGGGGCTGTGCACATCGATAACGTACACCGCACCCCGCAGGATCAGCCGGACCGCCTCCTGCCACGGAATCCGGGACAGCACGCGGTAGTCGGCGTTGTACACCTCAACGGTCATTTCGGGCATCAGGAATGCCATGGCCGCATACCTCCTTTCCGTGTTGGTTCGGTATCGGCGAAACGGTTGCGCGGGCAGGATTCGAACCTGCGACTTCCGGGGTATGAAACCGGCGGACTGCCGAACTGTCCTACCGCGCAGCGTGTTTGACGTGCCCCGGAGGGCACCCGGGTCTGAGCCGGGCGCGTCTACCTAGATTCCGCCACGAGCGCGGATGCCACCACTGTGTAGTTGTCAAAGGTTCTACGTGACAGAGCTATTCGCCTGCCTCGTCGCACGCACACGGGCTCGCCGGGTGCGGTGCGGTATGTATGTTGCTACGCGCAACGCCGGATGTCGACCCCATTTATTCGACGTAATCCGTTGTGCTGTAAAGAAATTGAGTGCAGTGAACTACAGGAATGTCAGACGACGTTCCTGGCTGGGACAACAGCGATGTTGAGATATTCATGAGAGTTTTCTTCGGGCCCGTGCTGTCGGCCGGGGCACACGCCCACCGACAGGGCGGAAGATTGGCGGAATGACCGGAAGCACCTGGGCCGGCTGAAGTCCTGACGATCCTCCGTGGTCCAGAGAGAGGCATCGGTGCTCATGGCGTCCGCGCACGACAAACCCACCGTGGATGCGGCATGCATCCCGGTGAGCAAGTCATCGTCGTAGCGGAACAGGGTCATCGCTCTACGGTAACACCCGCGGCCCGCAGTTCACAGCAAATAATGTTGGGTTACGCGGGCGTCGACGCATTGTCGACTGCCGCGCGAATCAGTCCACTCCCCACCTGAAACCGATTCGGACGCAAGCGAACACGGTCAGCTGACGGCGGCCCGGCCGGCTTCCAGGCGGGCGACCGGTAACCGGAACGGCGAGCAGGACACGTAGTCCAGCCCCGTCTTGTGGAAGAAGTGAATGGATTCCGGGTCACCACCGTGCTCACCGCAGACCCCGAGCTTCAAACCGGGCTTGGTCTTACGTCCCTCCTCGGCCGCGATCTCGCACGAGCCGCCCCACGCCATCGCCGTCGATGGTCTCGAACGGGGACACGGTGAAGACACCCTTGTCCAGGTAGGCGGCGAACACCGTGGACTCGACGTCGTCGCGGGAGAACCCCCACGTTGTCTGGGTCAGGTCGTTGGTGCCGAAGGAGAAGAAGTCCGCGGCGTCCGCGATCCGGTGCGCGGTGAGCGCGGCACGCGGCAGCTCGATCATCGTGCCGATGGGGATCGTCAGCGTGACCCCCTTTTCGGCGGCGACATCGGCGAGGATCTGGGCGGTTTCATCCCGGACCAGGTGCAGCTCCATCACCGATCCGACCAGCGGGACCATGATCTCGACCTTCGGGTCCTTGCCCGCGGCGATCTGCTCGCTGGCCGCCTCGCCGATGGCGCGGACCTGCAACGCGAACAGGCCGGGCGTCAGCAGCCCGAGGCGCACCCCGCGCAACCCCAGCATCGGGTTCGATTCGTGCAGCCGCTCGACCGCCGCCAGCAGCTTGCGGTCAGCATCCACCTGCTCACCGGTCTCACCCCTGGCCTCGGCCAGGGCGACCTTGACCGTGAGTTCGGTGCGATCCGGCAAGAACTCGTGCAGCGGCGGGT
Organism: uncultured Actinomycetota bacterium; assembly: GCA_963779655.1. Lineage (GTDB taxonomy): Bacteria > Actinomycetota > Actinomycetes > Mycobacteriales > Mycobacteriaceae > Mycobacterium. The sequence continues at coordinate 156,460 of CAVZZD010000010.1, forward strand.
CCAGCAGCCGGATGGTCACCGGCAGCCCGTCCATCGCGTCGAGCAACTCGGTGAAGTCCTGGCGCTGCAGGGGTAACAACGCAGCCAGCGCGTCGTCGCGTTCCTCGGTGGTACCCGCCAGGATGACCCGCTCGATCAACACCCGGCGATCGCCGAGGAACATGTGCTCCGTGCGGCACAGGCCGATGCCCTGCGCACCAAGGGATCTCGCCCGCACCGCGTCTGCGGCGGTGTCCGCATTCGCCCGGATGGCCAGGCGCCGGCGACTGTCGGCGTGGGTCAGCACCCGGTCGACCGCCTTGACCAACGCGGTGGTCTCGTCGTCCGCCCCTTCCAGGGCCGGCGCGAGCCCGGACTCGATGTAGGTCTCCACCGGAGACGGCACGACGGGCATCGCCCCGAGGAAGATCTCGCCGGTCGAACCGTCGATGCTGATCTCATCGCCCTCCTTGATCAGCACCGTGCCGACCCGCGCGGTCCGGGTCGAAGCGTCGACATCGAGCGCCTCCGCGCCACAAACGCAGGTCTTACCCATGCCGCGGGCAACGACGGCCGCGTGCGAGGTTTTCCCACCGCGCGCCGTCAGGATTCCGTCCGCCGCGATCATGCCCGCGAGGTCATCGGGGTTGGTTTCCTTGCGGACCAGCACGACTCGCTCGCCGCGTTCGGCCCACGCCTTGGCGGTGGGTGAATCGAACACCGCGCGGCCCACCGCAGCGCCCGGTGAGGCGGCCATCCCCTTGGTCAGCAGCTCGCGGGTCGCCGACCGGTCGAACTGCGGGAACATCAGCAACGCCAGTTGCGAACCGGAGACCCGGAACAGCGCCTCGTCCATCGTGATCAGGTTCTCGTCGACCAACTGCGCAGCGATCCGGAACGCCGCCGCAGCGGTGCGCTTCCCGACCCGGGTCTGCAGCATCCACAACTTGCCGCGCTCGATGGTGAACTCGATATCGCACAGGTCCCGGTAGTGCGTCTCCAGCCGGCGCATGACCTTCATCAGCTGCTTGTGCGACGACGGGTCCAAGGCTTTCAGATCGTCCAACGACAAGGTGTTCCGAATCCCGGCAACGACATCCTCGCCCTGCGCATTGGACAGGTAGTCCCCGTACGCACCGGCCCGCCCGGACGCCGGGTCGCGGGTGAAGGCGACCCCGGTGCCGCTGGACTCGCCCAGATTGCCGAACACCATCGTGCAGATGTTCACCGCGGTACCCAGGTGCTGCGGGATCCGCTCCCGCCGCCGGTACAACCGCGCCCGTTCGGTGTTCCAGGAGTTGAAGACAGCGTCGATCGCCATTTCCAGCTGCTCCCGCGGGTGCTGCGGGAACTCCTGGCCGGAGTGCTCCCGCACCGCGTCCTTGAACGTGGTGACCAACGACTTCAGATCATCGACATCGAGGTCGACGATCGCTGGACACGCCCTTGGTCGACTTCGCCTTGTCAAGCGCATCGGAGAACACCTCGCCGGGCATCTCCAACACGGTCTTGCCGAACATCTGCAGCAGCCGCCGGTAGGAATCCCAGGCGAAGCGATCGTCGCCGGATTCCTCGGCAAGCCCCTTCACGCTGGCGTCGTTGAGCCCGATGTTCAGCACCGTCTCCATCATTCCGGGCATGGAAAACGCCGCACCGGAACGGACACTGACCAGCAGCGGATCATGACGATCACCGAGCCGGCGACCGATGGTGTCCTCCAACTGCCGCAGCGCCATCGTGACCTGCACCTGCAGCTCACCGGGCGCGCTGCCCTGCGACAGGAACTCCCGGCACGCCTCCGTCGTGATGGTGAACCCGGGCGGCACCGGCAACCCCAAATTGGTCATCTCGGCCAGGTTCGCACCCTTACCGCCGAGGAGCTCCTTCTGGTCCTTGTCGCCCTCGGTGAAGTCGAACACGTACTTGGTCATCCGGTTCTCCTTGCGGCGGTTTCGACAATGGATCCCGACGGATCGGGATCAAATCGACGGGTTAGCAATTTTACGGACGCCGTCGTTGGAGTTTCGTTCTTTGGCCGGGTCAAAAGGTTTTGGACCCATTCCGCGGCCGGCCGCGTCCGCCTGCCACCCGTCGCAGTCCTCCGGACCGTGCGGTGAATCTGTGGATCATGCAAGGAAAAGCAGGCGTGCGGACCTTTGTCCTTCCGTGTCTGTGGCTGACACTCACATGATGAGTCGATACCTACGGACAACAGGGGGACACAAACATGACATCAGTCGAAGGAAAGACCGGCGAAGCACCGACAAGGTCGGTGGCCGGCAACGTGATTCGCGGATCACTCGGCAACTTGATCGAGTGGTACGACTGGTACGCCTACGCAGCGTTCAGCATCTACTTCGCGAGTGTGTTCTTTCCATCGGGGAATCAGACAGCGCAGCTGCTGAACACGGCCGGGCGTCTTCGCGGTCGGTTTCCTCATCCGGCCGTTGGGGGGCTGGATGCTCGGACGCTACGCCGACAAATTCGGTCGCCGTGCGGCGTTGACCCTTTCGGTGACCTTGATGGGCATCGGTTCCCTCGGCATCGCCGTCCTGCCGGGATATGCGCAGATCGGCACACTTGCGCCGATACTGCTGGTCGCCTTGCGGTTGCTGCAGGGGCTGTCACTGGGGGGCGAGTACGGAACCTCGGCAACCTATCTGAGTGAAGTCGCCACGCCACACCGCCGCGGCTTTTACTCCTCATTTCAGTATGTGACGCTGACCAGCGGCCAACTGCTGGCGCTGGGCGTCCAGATCGTCCTGCAGCAGTTGCTGACACCCGAGCAGATGCATGCCTGGGGCTGGCGGATCGCGTTCGTCATCGGTGCCGCGGCCGCCCTCACCGTGATGTGGCTGCGGCGCACCATGGATGAGTCCGCGAACTATGAACTGGCCGTCAGGGAGAACACCGCGGACACCGAGCGCGGCAGCCTGAAGGTCCTGCTCGAATATCCCCGTGAGTGCCTGACCGTCGTGGGGCTGACGCTCGGCGGCACCATCGCCTTCTACACGTTCACCACCTACATGCAGAAGTTCATGATCAACACGACCGGCCTGCCGAAGGAGCAGGTGACGTGGATCAACTTCATCGCGCTGGTCGTCTTCGTGGGCCTTCAGCCGGCGTTCGGGGCACTCTCGGATCGAATCGGTCGCCGACCCCTGCTCATCGCATTCGGTATCGGCGCAACACTTTTCAGTGTCCCGCTCCTCACCGCGGTGTCGCGGGCGGACTCTGCATTGTCGGCGTTCGGCCTGATGATGCTGGGCCTGATCATCGTGTCGGGTTACACGTCCATCAACGCCGTGGTGAAAGCGGAGCTGTTCCCGGCCCGCATTCGGGCGCTGGGCGTCGGGTTGCCGTATGCGCTCACCGTTGCGATCTTCGGTGGCACAACGGAGTACGTCGCGCTGGGGCTGAAGAACATCGGCCACGAAAACTGGTTCTTCTTCTACGTGGCCGGCGCCGCGTTGGTCTCGCTGTTGGTCTATGTGTTCATGGGCGAATCGTCACGGCGTTCGCACTTGGAGCGGGAGACGCTCGAAGTCCATGCCGGTGAACGCGAAATCGCAAATACCGTGGACCTTTCGGTGAAGGGTTCTTAGCATCAGCACCATGCGAGTGCTGCTAGTCGAGGATGACGAGGGGGTCGCGTCGGCGCTGGCCGAGCTTCTCGGCCACGCCGGCGCGTCGGTCATCCGAACCAGCCGCGGCTCCGACGCCCTCCATCGCGTCAAGGGCTGCGATCTGGTGTTGTTGGATCTGGGGTTGCCCGACATGGACGGCCTGGACGTGCTGCGCACGCTGCGCCGTGCATCGGCCGTGCCGGTGATCATCATGACCGCCCGCGACGGCGACGGTGCGGTGGTGCTTGGGTCTTCGGGCCGGCGCTGACGATTATCTGGTCAAACCGGTCCGCAAGGCGGTGCTGCTGGCGCGCATCGACGCCGTGATGCGACGCGTGCGCCGCGCCGGGGGCGACGCCGCTCCCCCGGCCGGCCCGGTCGTCGCGGGACCCGTCGCCATCGACCGCGAGCGGCAGGAAGTCACGTTGGCGGGAAACCCGCAGTCCCTCACCAGAACAGAGTTCCAGCTCCTCTCCACCCTGGCCGGCCGTCAGGGTGAGGCGGTCAGCCGCGAGGAGCTGATGCTCGAGGTTTGGGGCACCGCGGTGGTCGGCCGGTCGCGGTCGTTGGACTTCTTCATCGGACAGATCCGGGCCAAACTGGACGGGCTTCCCCTACATACGGTGCGCGGCTTCGGTTTTCGACTGGACACCTGACATGGGCCTGAGAGTTCGCGTCGTACTCGTCATCCTGTCGTTGCTCGCGATCGCGGCACTGGCCGTCCCGCTGGCGCTGACTTTGGCGGACCGCCGAACGGCGGCCCTGGCAGCGGAACGGGACCGGCAGCTTGTCCTCGCTGGCCGATGCGGCCGCAATGCCCGGAATTCCCCTGCAGCCCCTGGTCGACCGCTACTACGACGTGTACGGCGAAGGTGTGCTGATCGTCGACTCCGACGGGCGGACCCTGGCCGCACGCGGGCTCAGTACCTCCGAACCCGATGTCGCGACGGCGGCGAACCACGCGCTCGTCGACGCAGCGGCTTCGCCGTGGCCCCGCATTCGGCCCTGGGACCGACGCACGCTTCCGGCCGCCGCGGGTGTCCGCAGCGACGGGGAGCTGGTCGGAGCCGTCGTGGTGGCGGTCGACACCACTGTGGCGGCGCGCGAAGTCGGTATCGGCTGGTCATGGGTGGCGGTCGGCTGTCTGGGCCTGCTGCGTGCTGGCCGCGGTGGTCGGCCGTGCCCTCACGAGGTGGGTGCTGCGTCCGCTCAACGGGCTGGAACGCGCCGTCGCCGAGATGACCGAGGGAGTTTCCGGGCCGCCCGCCGACGTGGCCGGGCCGCCGGAACTGCGCCACTTCACTGCGGCGTTCAACACGATGGCACAGGTGGTGCGGGCGTCTCTCGATCGTCAGCGGCGACTCGTCGCCGACGCGTCGCACCAGTTGCGCAATCCGTTGGCCGCCGTCCGCTTGCGCGCGGACACCCTCGAGGACTACGTGGCCGAGGCGGGACGGCCGACATACGGCTCGATGACCGCGGAGCTGGACCGTTTTGAGAATCTGCTGCAGCAGCTGCTCCGCCTGGCACGCGCGGAGCAGGTCAGCGGAAGCCGCCAAGTGGGTCTGTCGAGCACGGTCGAGGAGTCCACCGACCTCGAGGACGTGATCGAACAGCGCGTGGCCTTCTGGCAGCCGGTCGCTGACCGCCAAAACCAGCAATTGCGTTGCCGCTCAGATCATCCCGGCTTGGCGGTGCAGGTGGCCCGTCATGACGTCGAGCAACTCCTCGACGTCGCGGTGGACAACGCACTGCGCTACGCCGGCCGTGACACCACGATCACGGTGTCGACCGCGCAGGCAGACGGCACCGTCGACCTCGTCGTCAGTGACGATGGCGTCGGCCTGCCCGACGACGACCTGTCAAGAGCCGCTGCACGGTTCTGGCGGGGACACGACGACGGCTCCGGTACCGGTCTCGGGTTGGCGATCGCCGCCGAGATCACTGCGGGTCATGGCGGGGCGATCGCGGTGGAGCGCGCCCCCGAAGGCGGCCTGCTGATCCGCTACTGCCTGCCGGTGGCAGGTGATTCGCCGTGCTGAGCACTCGATCGGCCCAAATGAGCCGTCGCACCTTCATTCTCGCGACGGCGGTGGTGACCGCCGGCTGCATCCGAACCGAACCCCGCGGGCACGTGCGGTTGGCCGCTGGGGATCCGGGCGGGCTGTATCTGGCGTTCGCGGAGGTGCTGGCGCAACAGCTCCGGACCCGCTACCCGAACGTCGCAGTCGACGTGCTTCCCACCGAGGGCACCGTCGAGAACCTGGCGCGCCTGCGCTCGGCGGAGGTCGATATGGGCCTCGCCCTGGCCGACGTTGCCGAGCGGGATCGCGCCACTGGCCCCGCACAGACCGCGCCCCAAGCGGTGGCCCGCGTGTACGAGAACTATCTGCAGGTGATCGTGCGCGACTCGGCGCCGGTTCAGAGGCTGGCAGACCTCGAGGGACTGCGGGTCTCCATCGGGCCGGGTGGCTCCGGCGGCGCGATGACCAGCGAGGTGCTGTTCGAGGCGGCCGGTTTCCCCGCTCGCATGAACTTCTTGAGATACCGCCTGAGCGACGGTCTGGCCGGGCTGGCCGACGGCAGCCTGGACGCACTGGTGTGGTCCGGCGGCGTGCCGACACCCGCCATCACCAAACTGGCCGCCTCAACGCCGTTGCGGATGCTCGACATCGGCGAACTGGCGGCACCGATGAGCCGGCTGGCCGGCTATCCCTACGTCGTGCGACGAGTGCCGACCGGAGACTACGTGCCACCGGGCATACGTTCTCTCGGAGTGCCCGATCTGCTGCTCTGCCGCCAGCAAACGTCCGCCGACCTGGTCGCTGCGGTCGTGAACGTACTTGCCACCGACGCACCACAACTGGTGCCGCCCTACGTTCGGGGTCTGCAGTACCTCGACGCGCCCTCGATGATCCAGACAGGTCTCATCCCCCTTCATCCGGGTGCTGTCGGCGCGTACCGAAGGCTGCACGGCTGAACGGGAATCCGTCTGTAGGCGAACGAAATTCGACAGGCCGAAGCTGCAGGGGCCGCGGAATGGGAGGAAATGCCATGCCTCGCAAGGTGATCGGACCCGGGCAGGAGTTGTTGATGCACTTCTCGGATCCGGACGGGCGATTCGGTGGCGATGAGGACGGCCGGTTCGGTCGCATCGTCCTGATCGTTCTGACTGGCGTGCTAGCCGCGGGCTTCCTGCTCGCGCTGGTCGGCGGCGGCATGCTGTTGGTGTCCGCCAGTGTGCACGAGCTACTCGTACTCGCGGGCGTTCTTTCGGACGACCGTTCGATGCCATGGCCCGTCGCCGTCTGGGCCGGCGTTTGTGGGTCCCTCTGGACGGTGACGGTCGGCTGGTTCGCTGTCCGCGCCGCCCTCATGAGCTGGCGGCGCGCGCGCGGGGGCTGGTGGCTGCGACTGTCGAGCGAGGGGTTCGAGGTCAACGACCGAGTGCGCAGGCCACGCCGCCATCAGTGGCGCGAGATCGACAAGTTCATGCTCGTCAATGGCGTTCAGGTCTGCTACCGGTACCCGCCCGGACGCCGTCGCACGCTCGCGAACAGATTCCGGGCCGTCTTTTCAGGCCTGCGTGACCACGACGGGGTAAGAGCTGACGGGTTGATCATGGGCTATTGGGACCGCCCCTTCGACGAGGCGGTCGACCTGATGAACGAATGGCTGGCGCGCTACAAGGCCACCTGAGCATCTTCCGACGGGCTCGGGCGGGGCCGGAACGCCGGCCGGCGGTGAATCTGTGGATTGTGCAAGGAATCTCGGTTCCGGTGGCGTCGCCTATTCCATCCCGGGATGGTCCGCGCCCATGATGTGCACACGACCAGCAACGACGCAGTCGCACCGACGTCGAGTCGGTGGCTCCGAGGGGGAAACATCATGAGCCACAACGGAAAGGCACTACTGGCAGCGGCAACCGCGGGGCTGGTGGTGATCGGCGGAGTCCACTGGTGGAACGGGCGTGACGACACCGCCGATGCCCCACGAGCGGGGTGCACCACCGTGGTGGTCACCGCGTCCGTCGAGAAGGCCGCGTTGATGGCTGAGGTCGCCAACAGGTACAACGCTTCCGACCGTCAGGTGAACGGCAACTGCTACGGCATCTCGGTCAACGCAACGCCCTCCGGCGTCGCGGAGTCCCAACTCGCCGAGGCCGGTTGGGACCCCGCCTGGGGCCCCGCGCCGGATGCGTGGTCGCCGGCAGCGTCCACCTGGCTGCAACTGCTTCGTCACGACCGCACTTCGCACGACCGACCGGACATCCTGGCCGCCGACAACGAGTCGGTGGTGTCCACGCCGATCGTGCTCGCGATGCCCGAGCCGAAGGCGAAGGCGCTGGGCTGGCCCGGCGCGGCAATCGGTTGGGCGGACCTGCTCGAACTCGCCAACGACCCGGGAGGTTGGGCGTCCAAGGGCCACCCCGAATGGGGCGCCTTCAAGCTGGGCAAGACCAACCCCAACGTGTCCACGTCTGGCCTCTCGGCGACCATCGGAGCATTCGTGGCCGCCACCGGGACCTCCAGCGATCTGACCCTGGACACACTGAAGGAACCGCGGGTGCGCGAATTCGTTGCCGGAGTGGAGAAGTCGGTCGCGCACTACGGCGACACCGCGCTCACCTTTCTGACCAACCTGCAACGAGCCGACGATGCCGGGGCCGCACTGGGCTACGTCAGCGCGGTGGCCGTCGAGGAGAAGTCCGTCGTCGACTACAACACGGGCAATCCGACCGGCGATCTCCACACGGCGGGTCAGCACGGCAGCCCGCGGGTGCCGCTGGTCGCCATCTACCCGAAAGAGGGAACGCTGAACAGTGACAGCCCCTTCGCGGTTCTCCAGGCTCCCTGGTCCGAGGCGGGCAAGCAGGCAGGCGCCAAAGACTTCCTGGCCTATCTGCGGGAGCCCGCCGGACAGGAATTGTTCACCGACGCCGGTTTCCGTACCTACGACGGCCGGCCCGGCAAGGTTGTCGCGCGACAGTGAATACCTTGCCGACGACGTCGGCGTCGTCCTGTCGCCGCCCAGCCCTCCGGTGCTGTCCGCGGTTCGCGCGGCATGGACGGAACTCCGCAAGCCGGCGCGCGTCCTGCTCGTGCTGGACGTGTCCGGTTCGATGGCCGCGTGGGCCGGCGGCGGCAAGACCAGGCTGGAACTCGCACAGGCCGCGGCGGTGAATGGGTTGGCCCAGTTGTCCGACACCGACCAGGTCGGATTGTGGACGTTCCCCGGACCAGAGCTGGTTTATTCGCAGCCCCTGCCGCTCGCGCCGCTCGGCCCGCAGCGCCAACAGATGACCAACCGCATCCAACAGCTCATCCCGTCGGGCGGCACTCCGCTGTATGCCGTTACGCGGCAGGCGGTGGAGGCTGTCCGCGCCGGCGCCGGCGCGGACACGATCAACGCGATCGTCGTGATGACTGACGGCAAGAACGAGTATCCGGGTGACAATGACGTCGAGAGCCTGGTCCGGCAGCTCGGTGACGAGGCGCTCGAGGGTGGCGTCCGGGTGTTCACGATCGCGTATGGCAAGGATGCCGACCTGGACGCCGTCAAGCGCATCTCCGAGGCGTCCCGCGCTGCCGCGTACGACGCCACCGACCCGCTGACGATCAACGCGGTCTTCACCAACGTCCTGACGAACTTCTGATGGCGGGCAACGGTGTTGGGCCGCGCCTGCCGGCCAGCCTCCGCGACCCGTGGGCACTGCTGCTGTCGGTGTTCGGCGGCGGTGCGGTATGGGCGTTCGGCACCTCCATCCCGCTGTCCGTCGGTACGGCCGCCGTGATGCTCGCAACAGCGGCTGTGGTCGGTGCTCTCACGCGGCCGCGGGACGAGCCGCCGGCCCTGCTGCAACGAGGCACCCGGCAGCACGAGTTGATCGATCTTCTTGACGGCCACGTGCATTCACTGCGGGCGTTGCACACCGGGACGGCGGGTCTCGTGCAGACCAAGGCTGAGGACGCGTTGGCGGCGGCGGACGCGGCCCGCCCTTCGGTGTTGCAGGTCGCCGCGGCGATCGACGCACTGGACGAGGCGATTTCGGCCGCCCGCAACGTGTCAGGTCAGGGTGAGCACGCGGCTGCGTCGATCAAGAAGACGGTCGGCCGGTTGAAGTCGCGCCGGGCCAAACTGTTCGACAGGCTCATCGCCGCGGTGGACGAGGTGGCCACTGTCTACGCCGGGCTGCTGGAACTGTCGGCCACCGCGCGCACCATGGGCGTCTCGTTGAACGACGCTGAGGTGGCCGCGGTCAACGACTCAGTGACTCTGCTGCAGATGACCTTCGCCGAACTGGAGGCGGACGCGGCCGGCCTGGGTCAGTAGTGAACTTGCGGCGTCACCGGGTGGTGGTCGGTGTCGGTGCAGGAGCCAACGAAAGCCCGGCGTAGATCTCGTCGAGCAGTGTCGCCAGCATGGCCTGTGCGGTTGTCTTGCCATCCGGCGACAGCGTCAGGTTGGTCCACACCACGAGCGTCACGTCGTTGTCCGGGTCGTATCCCATGAACGAGTTGAAGCCCGGCATTTCCCCGCCGTGGTAGTACATTGCGGCATTCGGGCCGAAACGCTGGTAGGAGATCCCATACCCGTACTTCTGTCCGTCGGGTTGGTCCGGATCCTCGGCCTGCAGGCTGGTGCGCCACTGTTGCTGATAGTCGGCGTCGAAGACCTTGCCCGAAACGAGTGCGCGGATCCACGTCGCGAGGTTGTCGGCCGTGGAAATGGCTGCCCCGGGGGCGTAAGCGTAGGAGGGATTCTGGTTGGTCTCGTCGATGGGTTGCAGTGTGCCGGCCCGCGCGGCGGCCTGCATGTCGGCGGGATACTCCTCGTCGGAGAGTGCGTAATAGCTTCCGCCGTATATGTAGCCATGTGAGTAGGGCGTCGGGATGGAGCTGTCATCGGCGGCGGGAAGCGATGTCTGCGTCAGTCCGAGCGGTCCGAAGATCCGGTCCTGGAGCTGCTTGCGCAACGGGCGGCCGTCGGCCTTTTCGGCGATCAGGCCCAGGAGTGCGTAGTTGGTGTTGTTGTACTCGTATGAGGTGTCGGGCGCGAACTGCGGCGGATGCCGGAACGCGATGTCCAGCACTTCCTGCGGTGTCCACACTTTCGCCGGGTCGGCGTCGAGCCTCGCCGAGAGATCGGGCGCGCCGGTGTAGTTGTACAGTCCGCTGCGCATCTTCAGCAGCTCCGCAATGGTGATGTTGTTGCCGTTGGGCACATTTGGAACGTACTTGGAGACGGGATCGCTGAACTGCAGCTTGCCTTCCTGGGCGAGCAGCACGATGACCGCCGCCGTCATCGTCTTGGTGTTCGAGGCGATCCGGAAATGTGTATCTGCATTCGGCTTCGTCTGCGTGCCGAGTTCGGTGGTGCCGACCAGGGCCTCGAAACTGCCCTGCGGTGTGCGCACCACCACCACCGCCCCCGGCACCATCAGCTTCTTGGCAGCGTCGTCCACGACCGCCTGGAACGCCGCCGGATCGATGGCCTTCAGCGCGGAATGCGTTGGCGCTGAGCTGGTTGCGGTCGTGGTCGCAGGGTGTGCAGCGCTCGATGTCGAGGGCGTCGGCCCGGAGTTGGATGCGCAGCTCGTGACCGCCAGAACAACGCAGGCGGCGAGCCCGGCGATTCGGGTGCCCATTCGTCAGTCCCGATGGTTCACGATGTTGATCACGTTGCCGTCCGGCGCGCGGACGAAGAACCGGCTTACACCCCAGCGTTCTGTGGTCATCGGATGCACGATCTCATAACCGAGTCTCTGGGCTTCTTCGTACGCGCCGTCGATGTCATCGGTGTGGACGGAGATGACCGAGTCCTCGGCTGCGGTGGCATCGCGCGTCACGAGCTGGACGTTGGCGCCGGTGTCCGGCGAGGTGAGGCGGGCCACCCAGCCCATGTTGAACTCCTCGGTACTGAGCCCGAGATAGTCGGCGTAGAAACCCTTTGCCGCCTCGATGTCGGCTACTGGGAGGTTGGCCACGATGCTCGTCACGCGCACGAGTTTCTCCTGTCTGTCATCGAAGTGCCTGATGGGCCGCCTGGCCGCGCACCGCGAGCACCGGCCAGCGGTTCGGCACACCTTTCAATTCGTGGTCACCGCGGTCGTCGAATGCGATGCGTGACCCCAGCACCAGCGGTGGGATGGCGCCCGACACAAGCACTTCGCCGGGCGCCGCCAGAGCCATGATCCGCGCGGCGATGTGCACCGCGATGCCGTGCACGTCGCCGTCGGCCATCTCGACCTCTCCGGTGTGCAGGCCGGCACGGACGGAAAGGCCGAGGTCGTCGACCGCGTCGCGGATGGCGCAGGCGCAGTTTATCGCGCGCGCCGGGCCGTCAAAGGTGGCAAGCGCGCCGTCGCCGGTGAATTTGACCACCGATCCCCGTGCGCCGGCCACGTGCCGTTCCACGAGACGGTTGTGAGCGCCCAGGGACGTGGTCCAGGCATCGTCGCCCATCGCTGCGGCCCGCTCGGTCGATCCGACGATGTCGGTGAACAACACCGTCGACAGCACGCGATTCGTGGGCCCGGCGCTGCGTGCGCCGGTCAGGAACGACTCGATCTCATCGAGCACGAGATCGGTGTTGCCGGCGAATAATTCGTGGTCATCACCATCGAACTCGACCCACCGCGAGTGTGGAATGCGGTCGGCGACGTACTGCGCGTGACCGTCCGCCACGTGGCGATCGCCGCGGCGGTGCAACACCAACGTCGGCGACTGGATGCTCTCGAGGATCGGCCGCGCGTCGGTCCGCAGATACAGGTCGAAGATCGCCGCGAAGTATCCCGGGCCGCCGGCCAGCCGTTCGCAACGTGACATCCAGCGTCGCTTCGCCTGATCGCCGGCCCAGCTGGGCGCGAGATTCATCGTCATGCCGGTTCCGACGGATTCCTCGCACTCCCGGACATAGTCCACGACCGCCGACTCCGGCATCCCGAACGGCTGGTCGGGTGCGCGGAGAAAGTACGCAAACGGGCTCCAGAGCACCAGTGAGCGCACGCGATCCGGATGGGTCGCCGCCAGGAGCAGTGCGGGCAGCGCCGACTCCGACATCGCGACGACCGACGCCGATTCGCTCCCGACGGCGTCGAGCACGGACACCAGCCCGTCGGTCCAGGACTGCATCGCCGGCTGATCGTGTATCGGCACCGCATCCGAACTCCCCACCCCGAGAAGGTCGGTCAGGATCAGGCGGCTGAACGACGCGAGCCTGCGCAGATGGCCCGCGACGGTCGGCTCATCCCACAGCAGGTCGATCGGGAACGTGGCGGTGGGCACGAACAGAAGGTCGGGCCCGCCGTCGCCGACGACCTGGTACGCGACGTGGACGTGGCCGTCCCGTGCGTAGACCGTGTCCGGGATTGCCGGCATGTGATGAGCATGCCACCCGAGCGCTCCGACAACCGGGTTAACGGCGGCGTTCCCTGCCGCAGCCGCGCGTCATCCTCCGTGCAGAAATGCCGCAAGCTGATCGAACGTGAGCTTCCAGCCGTTGTGGAAGTTCTCGAATTCCTCTGGGGGCACCAGGGAATGCTCGATGGACATCAGTGTCTGGTCGTCACCGGATGGTGCGAAGGCGACGTTGACGACGCTGACCGCGGTCGGGTCCACCCAGTTGGAGTTGCTCCACGTAAAGCGCAGCAGGTGCGGGCGATCGATGGCGAGGAACTGTCCGGTGATCAGGACGCTGGTGCCGGAATGGTCGACGTCGAAGCGCACGCGCCCCCCGACATGGGGTTCGACAGTCACCGCCACGCATCGAGCCGGGCGGGGACACATCCACTCCTCCAACGACTCCGGGTCCAGCCATTGGTCGAACACGACCTCTGGCGCGGCGGGCATGACGCGCTGCACACGGACGACCGCTGCCTGGGTCATCGTTTACTTCCTTTCCGCCGCAGCCGTTCTGACAACGCGTCCGCACGTGCGGACCAGAAGTCGGTCTGTTCGTTGATCCACTGCTGGGCCATCGTCAATCCTTCCGGCCGCAGTGACAGCCAGTGCTCTCGGCCCCGGACTTCGCGCTGCACGAGTCCAGCCGACTCCAGCACGCCGATGTGGCGCGATACGCCGGCGAATGTCATCGGCAGCGGTTCGGCCAGATCAGTGATGCGGGCATCCCCCTGGCGCAGTGTGTGCAGCAGTCGCCGCCGCGTCGGGTCGGCGAGCGCGGCGTACGCCCGATCCAGCACCTGATCTTCAACCATTCTGTTGACTATAGCGGCCATCCGTGGTTTCCTGACTCAAAGATATTCAACTGAAATGTTGAACGTTAGAGTCTTAAGGAGACGAATGAAGACCCCTCCGATCGTGTCGCCGCACGAGTGGGCGGCTGCCCACCAGGAGTTGCTCGTAAAGGAGAAAGAGCTGACCCGTGCGCGTGATGCGCTGGCGGCGATGCGCCGGCGGATGCCGTGGACGCCCGTGGACAAGCCATACGTGTTCGACGGGCCCGAGGGCAGGCTGAGCCTGCTCGACCTGTTCGACGGCCGCCGTCAACTGATCGTCTACCGCGCCTTCTTCGAGCCCGGGGTGAGCGGCTGGCCCGAGCATGCCTGCCGTGGCTGCTCGATGGTGGCCGACAACGTGGGCCACGTCGCGCACCTCAACGCCCGCGACACCACTCTGGCGTTCGCCTCCCGCGCACCGCAGCCTGACATCGCGGGCCTGAAGGCCCGGATGAACTGGCAGATGCCTTGGTACACAATCATTCCGCAAGCAGACGGGGCTTTCGACATCGACTTCGACGTGGACGAATGGCATGGCACCAACGCTTTCATCCGCGACGGCGACCGCGTGTTCCGCACCTATTTCATCAACAGCCGCGGCGACGAGGCGCTGGGCAGCGACTGGAGCTACCTCGACATGACCGCGCTGGGACGTCAGGAGACGTGGGAGGACTCACCGGAGGGCTATCCGCAGAGCCCGCCGTACCAATGGTGGAACTGGCACGACGAATACGCCGCGCGGACCGAAAGTGATGCCGATGCCTGCCACTGATCCCCGCATGGTCGCCCGGCTGTACCAGGAAACACGGGAACGCGTCCTTGCGTTGATGACGGGACCCGACGATGCGCTGTGGCACAAGGCCGTTCCGGCTTGCCCCGGCTGGTCGGCCCATGATGTGGTGGCGCACATGACGGCAGTCGCCGAGGACTGGGCAGCCGGGTCTTTGGCCGGACCGCCCACCGATGAGCAGACCGCCGCCCACGTCGCCCGATTCAGCGGCTATGAGGCGACCGGGCTGATGGACGCCTGGCGGAATGCTGCCGCGCGGCTGGACGATCTGGCCGCAACCAATGGAGTTGAACCTCCGCTCGGCGACATCGTCTGCCATGAGCACGACATCCGCGGTGCCATCGGCCGGGCGGGGGCCCGGGATTCGGCCGCGGTGTGGCATACATCCGACCGCCTCCTGACGATCCTTGACACACCGGTGCCGCTGCGTATCACCGTCGAAGACGGCGAGTACCGCAGCGGTCCAGATGACAAGCCCGAAATAGAGCTCCGCACTACCCGATTCGAGGCCCTGCGCTGGCGAACCGGTCGCCGTAGCCGCGCCCAGCTCGCTGCGATGGACTGGTCGAACGATCCGGCGCCGGTACTCGATCACCTGTGCCTGTTCGGCCCGGCCAACGCCGATCTCGTCGAGTAGCCCTGAACACCACGAGGAAGGTCATGATCCACGCAACGAACACGCCCACGGTCGCCGACCGGGCCGCCTTCGAAGCCGAAATGGAGAGGCTGCGGACACGGGAGAAAGCGCACACCCGGGAGGGTGACGCCATCGCCGCGGCCCGACGGCGCCTGCCCATGGTCGAGGTCGATGCAAACCTCGCGCTGATCGGGCCGGACGGCCCGGTGACCCTGCTCGACGCTTTCGAAGGACGCCGACAGCTCATCGCTTACTACTACATGTGGCACAACGGTTTTCCCGCGGCCGAGCAGTGCGAAGGGTGCACGTGGTGCACCACCCAGGTCGCGGAACTGGCCTACCTTCATTCCCGCGACATCACCTACGCGGTGTTCTGTCAGGGGCCCTACGACGAAGGCATCCGGTACCACGACTTCATGGGCTGGGACATGCCGTGGTACTCCGCGCTGCCCTCGCTGGAGACACTCCTTGTCGGCCGCATCGTGGGCATGATGCATCTGGTGTGCTACCTGCGCGACGGTGACCGGGTTTTCGAGACGTACTGGACGACCCGCCGCGGTGTGGAGGAAATGGACTACAGCTATGCCCTGATGGATCTCACCGTGTTCGGACGCCAGGAGCCGTGGGAGGATTCGCCCGCCGGATGGCCGCAACAATGGCAGGTCGACGGCTCCAACACCCGAATGAATGGACGCCCCATCGCCCAATGGTCGCGCCTTGACGCCGGGCGCTCCGACGACCTCACGGTCACGCGTTAGGGGCAACCTCCCGGGACCGACGAGTCGCCCCCCACAGTCCGACGCCGATGCCCACGGCCGCGCCGCCGAGTCCGATGATCTGCTGCGAGCGCTTCATCTCGTGGTGGACACTCAACCCGCCCAGCAGGTCCGCCGCATCGGCCCCGCCGGAGGCCAGAAACCAACCGCGGGTGTCTCGGCCGCGGAGCCCGGCCGCCAACAGCAACCCGCCGATCAGCGCGTCGCGGTAACCCATCGATCGCAGCAGCAGCTGCGCCGTCGGAGCCGGCTTTTCGGGATCACCCCACAGCCGGTTTGCGCGGAGCGGATCGACGAGAAACGAGATGCCCGACGCCAGGCGGATACCGCCCGCGGCGAGCGCTGCGCGGTCCACGGACATGGCACGCAGCCTAGGACTCCGCGGGCCGTTGCACGCTCACATCACGGGAATCCAGCGCGGCTACCAACCGGCCTTCTGTTTGTTCTGCGGGCAGTAGTACAGGGCGGCCTCGCGAACGAAGGTGCCTTCGAGAGCGCCGAAACCGCCGCCGTCGGAGAAGTGGTATTGACCCAACCAGGCGACGATGTACTCCTTCTTCGCCCCCTGGTCGAGTTGGTCGCACGTCCAGTGCGCCCAATCCACCAGCGCGGCCGGGTCGCCGGTGGCGACGATGCCGTTGTGCTTCAAGGCAAGCAGAAAATCGTCGTCGTGGTCATCGGCATGCGCCGCGGGCACCGGCGCAATGGCAACCGCGATCGCGACCGGCATCGCCGACAGTGCCGCCAACGCCCACCGTGTGTTGTACCCCCGCATTGGCCAACTGTCCCCCATCTTCCGCCGGTTCGCACGGGTACCGCAGTACCCGAGGGTGCCGGCCGTCGGCCCTTGGTCGCCTGATCTCACGTATGCGCGGCCTCACTCTGGCGTGCGCGACCGGAGCATGTCGGCGGCTTCATCCTGGTACGCGTGCTCAGCCCACCCCAATGGTGTTGTCCCATAACGCAGGTCGGTGATTGTCGGATCCGCGCCCGCATCGAGGAGCTGCTGAATCTGAGTGAGGGCGCCGTCCCAGGCCGCGCGGTGCAGCGGCGTGGCGCCCTCCTCGTCGCGGGCGTTCGGGTCGGCCGGTTCCGAGGCCACGACGAGTTCGACGCCGGAGACGTCGATACCGTGGCGGGCGAGCAGGTCGAGCCTGTCGGCGAACCCGTGCTCGGCCGCCCAGGTGATCTGGCGATGCCACATCTGCTCGCGGGTCTCCATTGCCTCACCCAGTCTGTGTTCCCACGGGCTGGGTCCGGCGTCTGCCAGGCCATGTGCGAACAACAGTTCCAGGTGCGCGTCGTCGGGACGGAACATCCGGTTGTAGAGCGTCTGTTGATCGACCGGATGCGCGCCCCGGTCGAGCAGCAGGGCGGCCAGCCGATGCGCGAAGGGGTGCGCCGGCTGTCTGCGCGGTCCCTGCTCGCCCTCGCCGAACACGCCGGTAAGCGCGGTGAACGGTGTCGACATCCCGCGCCAGAGGTAGCCGGCGTTCGGGTCTGCCCCGGCATCGAGCAGCAGGGTGGCGGCCGCGAGCACTTCATCCTGGCGGCGGTTGATCGGGGCTCGCGCGTAGCACAGATACATCAACGGCACCCAGCCGAAGGGGCCACCGCTCTCGGTCGCGAGGACTGGCTGGTTCTCGAGGTGACCGGCCAGCGCGACCGGGTCGGCGGCTGATGCGGCGGCCCACACATGCCGCCCCACAACACCGGGGTCCGCGTCGAGCAGATCAGCTGCGGCGTGTCGTCGAGGCGGGGCGTCGCTGCCGTCGTAGTGCAACGACGACAGGCTGCAGAAGAGGTCAGCTGGTGCGAGCCCGGCCTCGTCAATGCGGCTCGGGTCGACGCTGAAGGCGGCCGCGACCCTGAGGTACCGCACGAGTGCGGGCCAGCCCGTGAAGCCGTAGCCGCGGGCCACGGTCAACTGGGCGTCGTGCAGCGCGAACCGCTGGGGGGCGCCGAGGAGGGCGAGGTCCGATCGCGGGTGGTGACGGCGGACGAACTCGAGTGCTCGGCGATCTGCGACAGTGATCCGGCGCTGCAGCCTGCGTGCGTCGTCGTGGAGCCGGTCGAGCGACGGGTTGTCCGGCAGGGTGCTGGCCATGGCAGCCTCCTCTCGTCCGCCCGTGTCCGCGAGTCGGGCCGAGAAGAGGTCGGCGACAATCGATTTCACCAGCAGGGAGGCTGTGCCTCTTCGAGCGGACATCGGGCGGTCCTGCGCGCCCGGTGCGGACGTTACCACGCGTTAGGGTGCAGCCATGAGTCTCGTGACCTACGAACTGGACAACCACATCGCCACCATCACCCTCAACCGCCCGGAGGCGCGCAACGCCATCAACGGCCCGCTTCGCAACGAGCTGAACGCGGCCTGGGAGCGGTTCCGCGGCGAGGAGGACGCCTGGGTCGCGATCCTCACCGCCAACGGCGACGTCTTCTGCGCCGGCGGTGATCTCAAGGACGGCGAGGGCTCCGTAGGAACGTTCGCGGGCACGTTCTGGGAGAAGCCGACGATCAATTCCTTCGAGAGCGGGATGGAGCTGTTCAAGCCGACAATCGCCGCGGTACACGGTCCCTGCATCGGCTATGGGTTGACCGGAGTGCTGTTCTGCGACTTCGTGATTGCCACGACTGAGGCCACCTTCTCCTACCCCGAGGTGTCGATCGGCGTCCCCACCATCGTCGGGGCCATCCGGCTCCCCCAACGGGTCGGCTGGGCCAATGCCATGGAGCTGCTGCTGACCGGGACACCGATGAATGCCGAGCGGGCCAAGGAGATCGGTTTGGTGTGGAAGCTGGTGGAGCCCGACGAGCTGCGAACGGAGGCCCGCGGCGTGGGCCGAAACCCTCACCCGAGCCGCACCTCTCGCGCAGCGGGCCACCAAGGAGGTCGCGTGGCGCACCGCGGACATGGGCTGGATCGAGTCGGTCCGCTTCGGTGAGGTCATGCGCAAGGTCGCCGGCGCGACCGAGGATGCGGCCGAAGGCGTCCGGGCCTGGCGTGAGAAGCGCAAGCCGGACTGGCGGGGCCGCTGACTCGCTTCCGCGACGCTTCCGCGGCCGCGTTACAGGGTTATGCCTGCCCACCGACTTAGAGTCGATCCGTGGCATCCGCGTCCGGGGACGAGATCCAGCTGGTCGCGGGACACGTCGGGACCACCGTGGCGCAGCTCGAACGCCGCATCGACGCCCGCTTCGGTGAGCGGGGCCTGACCAAAGCGGCGCGTGACCTGGGTGACCTCGTGGTTCTGGTCGAGTCCCGGGCGGCCCAATCTCGTGCTCGCCTTCGCCGGACCACGCTGGGAGCGCGTGCCGCGGGGGTCGCGATCGTCGTGGCAACGCTGCTCGCACTGAGCTTCAGCCTGCGCTCGGCCGTGCTGCACGGACTGGCCCGGACCGTGGACTGGGTGCCTCTGGTTGAGAGCGTCGTCAATGACCTCGTGTTCGCCGCGATCGCGATGGTGTTCCTGTGGGCCTTTCCCGAACGTCTGGAGCGACGCGCGCTACTGCGGCTGCTCCATCGCCTGCGCTCGCTGGCCCACGTGATCGACATGCACCAGCTGTCCAAGGACCCGGAGCAGGTCAGCCCGACATACACGCCGACCTCGCAGAGCGTCCGACACGGTCTGGACGCCGACCAGTTGCACCACTACCTGAGCTACTGCTCGGAGATGCTGAGCCTGACTGCGAAGACCGCGGCACTGTGTGCCGAGCACAGCGCCGACGGTGTCGTCCTGGAGACGGTGTCCTACATCGAGACTCTGACCACTGAGCTGTCCAACAAAATCTGGCAGAAGATTTCGCTGCTGCCCGGCGCTTAAGGGACATGGCACGATCGGAGATGTGACCAGTCGAGGCGTCTCGGAGGAACGTCTGCGCGATCTCGCGCTGCTGCGGCGTGTGCGCGACCGGATGGACCGGGAGTACGCGCAGCCGTTGGACGTCGAGGCGCTCGCCCGCGGGGTGAACATGTCGGCCGGGCACCTCAGTCGGCAGTTCAGGCTCGCTTACGGCGAGTCGCCATACGCCTACCTGATGACAAGGCGCATCGAGCGCGCGATGGCGCTGCTGCGTCGTGGCGACCTGAGCGTCACCGATGTCTGCTTTGCCGTCGGTTGCCAGTCGCTGGGCACCTTCAGTACCCGGTTCGCCGAACTGGTCGGCGTGCCGCCCAGCACCTACCGGGAGCAGACGCCGCGCGCAGGCGGGGATGCCCTCCTGCGTGGAGAGGCAGGTGACCAGACCGATCAGGAATCGAGAAGCGCCCATCACCGAGCTGCACCTAACGTGACCGTCATGGACATCACCATTCATCAGACCTTCCTCCCCCACGCGGACCCGGAAGCATCGCTGGCGTTCTACCGCGACACCCTCGGCTTCGAGGTCCGCCTCGACGTCGGAGGAGGCAAGATGCGATGGATCACGGTCGGTCCGCCGAATCAGCCTGGTACGTCTATTGTTCTGCATCCGCCGGCCGTCGACCCTGGCACCACCGAGGACGAGCGCCGCATCATCGCCGAGATGATGGCCAAGGGCACATACGCCATCATCGTTCTCGGCACGAAGGACCTCGACGCCACTTTCGGTCGGCTGCAGGCCGGTGATGCCGAGATCGTCCAGGAACCGACCGAGCAGCCCTACGGCGTCCGCGATTGCGCCGTCCGCGATCCCGCGGGCTCCATGATCCGCATCCAGGAGTTGCGCTGATCCATGGTGGAACCGAAGCGGAACGCGGCCGACAGCCACGATCTGATCCGGGTTTACGGTGCGCGCGAGAACAACCTCAAGGACGTCAACCTCGAACTCCCGAAGCGGCGGCTCACCGTGTTCACCGGCGTTTCCGGTTCGGGGAAGAGCTCGTTGGTGTTCGACACCATCGCCGCGGAATCGCAGCGCCTGATCAACGAGACGTACAGCGCCTTCGTGCAGGGCTTCATGCCGACGCAGGCGAGGCCCGACGTCGACGTCCTCGAGGGGTTGACGACCGCGATCATCGTCGACCAGCAGCGCATGGGTACCGACCCCCGCTCGACCGTCGGGACAGCCACCGACACCGGCGCGATGCTGCGAATCCTGTTCAGCAGGCTCGGTAAACCGCACATCGGCTCGCCGCAGGCGTTCTCCTTCAACGTCGCCTCGATCAGCGGAGCGGGCGCGGTCACGCTGGAACGCGCCGGCAAGACCGTCAAGGAGCGCCGAAGCTTCAGCATCACCGGCGGCATGTGCCCGCGCTGCGAGGGCCGCGGCGCGGTGTCCGATATCGACCTGTCCGCGCTCTACGACGACGCCAAGTCGCTCAATGATGGTGCGCTGACCATCCCCGGCTACAGCATGGAGGGCTGGTACGGCCGGATCTATCGCGGTTGCGGCTTTTTCGACCCGGACAAGCCGATCAAGAAGTACACCAAGAAGGAACTCGAACGCCCTGCTCCACATGGAGCCGACCAAAATCAAGGTCGAGGGCATCAACCTGACGTACGCGGGCCTGATCCCGCAGATCAAGAAGTCGTTCCTGGCCAAGGACGTCGACGCAATGCAGCCACACATTCGTGCGTTCGTAGAGCGCGCGGTCACCTTCGCCACGTGTCCCGACTGTGACGGCACCCGGCTGTCCGAGGCGGCCCGATCGTCGAAGATCAAGGGCAAGAACATCGCCGACGCGTGCGCGATGCAGATCAGCGACCTCGCCGACTGGGTGAAGGGTGTCGAAGACACGTCCGTCGCTCCCCTGCTGGCGGCGCTGCGGCATGCCCTCGACTCGTTCGTCGAGATCGGCCTGGGCTATCTGAGCCTCGACCGTGCTTCAGCCACGCTTTCGGGCGGAGAAGCACAGCGCACCAAGATGATTCGCCATCTCGGGTCGTCGCTCACCGACGTCACCTACGTCTTCGACGAGCCCACAATCGGGCTGCATCCCCACGATATCGAGCGGATGAACGATCTCCTGCTGCGACTGCGGGACAAGGGCAACACCGTGTTGGTGGTGGAACACAAGCCCGAGGTGATCGCGATCGCCGACCACGTCGTCGACCTCGGCCCCGGCGCCGGCGCCGCCGGTGGGGAGGTGGTCTTCGAAGGCGGTGTAGCGGAACTGCGTGCCTGCGACACCATCACGGGGCGCCATCTCGACGACCGCGCCACCCTCAACGAATCGGTGCGAAAGCCCAACGGTGCGTTGGAGATCCGCGGCGCCGGTACCCACAATCTGCGTGACGTCGACGTCGACATCCCGCTCGGGGTGCTCGTCGTCATCACCGGCGTTGCCGGTTCCGGCAAGAGCTCACTGATCGACGGATCGGTGGCAGGGCGCGATGGGGTCGTCGCGATCGACCAGGCTCCGATCCGCGGCTCGCGGCGGAGCAACCCGGCCACCTACAGCGGGCTGCTCGACCCGATCCGCAAGGCGTTCGCGAAGGCCAACAGCGTGAAGCCGGCCCTGTTCAGCGCCAACTCCGAGGGCGCCTGCCCCAACTGCAACGGTGCCGGCGTCATCTACACCGACCTGGCCATCATGGCTGGTGTCGCCACCGCATGTGAGGTGTGCGAAGGAAAGCGGTTCGATGCGGCGGTGCTGGAGTACACCTTCGGCGGTCGCGATATCAGCGAGGTGCTCGCGATGCCGGTGACCGAAGCGTTGGCGTTCTTCGGCGACGGCGACGCGAAGACGCCTGCGGCGCAGAAGATCCTGGAAAGGCTCGCCGACGTCGGGCTTGGCTATCTCACTATCGGCCAGCCGCTCACCACGCTGTCCGGCGGCGAGCGCCAGCGGCTCAAGCTCGCCACCCGGTTAGGGGACAGGGGTGGTGAAAGCGGGGTCTACATCCTCGACGAGCCGACCTCGGGCCTGCACCTCGCCGACGTCGATCAGCTGCTCGACCTGCTCGACCGGCTCGTCGATTCCGGTAAGTCGGTCATCGTCATCGAGCACCATCAGGCGGTGATGGCGCACGCCGACTGGATCATCGACCTCGGGCCCGGCGCGGGCCACGACGGTGGCCGGATCGTGTTCGAGGGCACGCCGGCCGACCTCGTCGCCGATCGTTCGACGCTGACCGGCGAGCACCTCGCGGCCTACGTCGGCGCGTAGGAGAAGATCGGCGGGTGAATCGACCGCGTCCGACCATCCCCGCGCTGCTCGAACATGCCGTGCGCGAGTTCGGCAAGGACACCTATCTGGTCACTCCCACCGACCGGCTGACCTACGAAGAGGCGGACCGCCGCTCTGCGCACGTCGGGCGTTGGCTACTTCACAACGGCGTCGGTAAGGGCACCCGGGTGGGGCTTTTCTTCACCAATGGCGTGGAGTGGGTGACCTGGTGGCTCGCCGTTTCCCGGATCGGCGCTCTCGCGGTACCGCTGAGCACGATGTACCGGCCCGCGGAGATCGCCAAGGTGATCAGGCTCGCCGATATCGGATGGCTGATCGCCCCCGCCCGGGTGTTGGACATCGATGTCGGCGAGCGGTTGGAAGCCGCATTGCCGGAGTTATCCGGCCAGGTGGCCGGTCACTTCGCCCTGCGCGACGCGCCGTACCTGCGAAACGTCGTGCTCACCGGTGAATCGGACCGCGCCTGGGTCACCAGTTTCGTTGCCGCTGAGAACGAGGACGTCGCCGTGCCGCCTGAGGTTCTGGCGGCCGTCGAGGCCGAGGTCTCCCCCGCCGATCTGGCCATCATGGTGCACACCTCGGGATCCACCGCGGACCCCAAGGGCGTGTTGCACACTCACGGCACGCTGGTCCGGCAGACGTCGACATGGCCGAGCGCTCTGCGCGCGATCACGCGCTCCGAGGGCTCTGCCACGATCCTGTGTGCGATGCCGTTCTTCTGGATCGGGGGCGTGCTCGCGGCGATGGGCGCACTGCACGAACCCGTGACGTTGTTGGTGATGCCCCGCCTGGACGCCGGCACGGCGCTGGATCTCGCCGAGCGGGAACGGGCCACCGGGATCGTCGGCTGGCCGGCGTTCACCCAACGGATGCGCGAGCATCCGAGCTTCGCCGGCCGCGACCTGAGCAGTGCCCCGATGCTGCGGCAGGGCCCGCTGGACATCGCCATGACCGACGTACCTGACGGGTTTCCGGTCCACCGCACCATGTCCGAGACCGCCGGCGGCTTCGCTTTCACCGATATCAGCATCGTCGACGAGGACGGCCGACCGGTCCCCGACGGCACCACCGGTGAACTCCTCATCCGTGGCATCGGCGCAATGGCGGGTTACAACAAGCGCGAGCGCTGGGAGACGTTCGACGACGACGGCTGGTATCACACCGCCGACCGGGTCTACCGAAGGGCAGACGACCCTCGATTGTTCTATGTGGGACGGACCAGCGAGCTCATCAAATCTGCCGGCGCCAATGTGTCGCCGATCGAGGTCGAGGCGGCGATCGAGCACTGCCCCGAGATTGCGCAGTGCGTGGTCGTCGGGATGGACCACCCGGAGCGGGGTGAGGAAGTCTGTGCCGTCGTGGTGCCCGCGACAGCGCAACTCGATCTCAATGGTGTCGCGGCGCATACCCGTGAGCAGTTGTCCGCCTACAAGGTGCCGACCCGGTGGATCGTCGCGACAAGTGAGCAGATTCCGACGCTGCCGAGCGGCAAACTGGACCGGAAAACGTTGCGTGCGTTGGTCGTCGACGGTGTACTGGGTTGAGCGTCCTCGGCGTTTGCGGCGCCCGACGGTCCCGCCTACGCGACCCGGTCGAGAAGGCGCAGGTTCGGTGCCCGATCGACAATGCGCAGGTCCGGCCGGACGTCCCGCACCGCGCTTGGCCGCATGACGATCAGCGAATCCGAACGGACGATGCCGATCGGCCCAGCCGGTGCGAAGCGGGCCAGTTCCGTCGAGTGCAACGCGAGGCCGGCTTTGGCCTGGCGGTATCCGATGCGGACGCCGGTCGCGCCGATGGCCGCCAGCCCGCCCAGACCCGGCAACGCCGCGGTGAACAGCGCCCAGAGCGAAACGGATATCAGAAGGGCGGCGGCCGCACCTTTGAGGAGCGCGGGCACGGCGTCACTTGCCTTGGCGGTGTCGACCACCGTCCCCGCGGGCACGAAGTCGTGACTCACGCTGGTCGCCGCCGCGATCGCACCGACCGTCGAAAGACCGGCGACCTCGGCGGTCGACGGAACCGAACGTGTCGTAGAAATCGCTGTGGCGGAGGTCAATGGCGAGGGCTGGAGCATTCGCAAGAGCGTGTCCGTCGATGAGGCCACCGACCGCGCATCGGGACGACCATCGGTGACCGCCGGAGTGTTCCAGCCGGCGACGAGGATGGCGGCGAAGTCAGCCGGCAGCTGTGTGAGCGGAATGGCGGAATCGGTGACCGACGTCAGCATGCCCTGAAGCGTGGTGATGACGTCGTAGACCGGCGTCTCGGAAGTCGGAAGCGACATGACCAGAGCGGGAACCGACGCAACGGCGGTGCCAACCGACGTCGCCACGTTCGTGACGGCTGCGGCCACTTTCGATGCGGGTTCGAACGGGTTCACCACTGGTGGATGCGCCGTCGGAACGGCTCCGGTCCCGTTCGACGTCGGAGCGACAGGCTGTGTGGCCGGAGTCGCCGGCGCGGGAGCGGATGCGGTCGGTTGGGTAGCCGGACTCGATGCGGCTTCCGTCGAGGTGGACTCAGCCGGATCCGGCGCCGTCGAAAGCACACCCGGGTCGGCCGTGGCCACGTCCGAATCCGGGGCAACCTGGTCGGAGTTGGTGGGGGCGGCTGGTGTGGCGCTGGGCGTGGTGTCGTCGGCATCGGGCGAGGTCTTCGGGCGGCTGGTGATCGCCGAGCGCTCCTGGAGCCGGTTCCGGATCGGACTCAGATTGCCGGTGATGCCTCGAACCGCGTTCCGCACGGCCTTGGCGAGGGTATCCGCGTTGCGGTCGGAAGGCCGGCTCACCGGACTACTGGCATTGTCCCCGCCGGCGCTCTGGCTGGAACTGGTCTGCGAGTCGCTTCCGGTGCCGGTGTCGGCCGATGCGATGGCTCCGCCGGTGCTACCGATGAGCAGGCCCGTTGACAGCACACAGACACCTACCCGCAAGCGAAAGCGTGTCGTAATCGTCGTCTCCTCAGCACCAGAACCGGCGTCAATGGTAGCCACGAGTAAAGGAAACGGACATCGACATGCCACCAGCAATGTCCAATATGCGGGTAGAGCGTGTGTCTTGTCAACATCAGCAACCCGGAAACGGGTCCCGCAAATTTGCGGCGACGTAAGCAGCTAATGGACGCGCAGTGCGCCGCTCAGAAGCTGCTTCCGGCAGGCCCAGCGGGCCAGCTTGCCGCTGGTGGTCCGTGGTATGGCGCCGGCGGGCACCACCCGCACATCGGACACCACCAACCCGTGCCGGTGCAAAACCGCCTCCCGGATGGCGTCGAGCGCCGGCTGCGGATCGCTCCGGGACGTACCCGCCGCACGTTCGGCGACGATCACCAGGCCCTCGCCGGCGCTGCCGGCCCCCGGGGCGACGAACGCCGCAACGTATCCGCGCCGCACCATCGGTGAGGCATCCGCCACGGTGGCCTCGATGTCCTGGGGATAGTGGCTGCGGCCGCCGACGAGCACCAGATCGGCGAGTCGTCCGGTGACGTAGAACTCGCCGTCCAGGTAAAACCCCAGATCACCCGTCCGCAGCCAGGGGCGTTCGATCGCTGCGCCCTGAGCGTGGCTGCCCGGACCCAGTGTCGAGTTCAGCCGCGCGCCGAAGGTCCGCCGGGTATCGGCGGGTCTCCCCCAGTAGCCGCGGCCGATGTTGTCGCCCTGCAACCAGATCTCCCCGACGTGGCCGTCGGCGAGTTCGTCGCCGGTGTCCGGGTCGACGATCACCGCCCACTGGCTGCGGGCGATGCGGCCGCACGACACCTGGGCCACCGCGTTGGCCGCATCGGCGAGAACGGGCACAGCCAGGCCGTCGGTCAGCTGTTCGCGGTCGATGTATGTCACCCGCGCTTCGGCGGTGGGTTCGGTCGTCGAGACGAACAGCGTCGCCTCGGCGATGCCGTAGGAGGGCTTGATGGCCGTCGGCGGCAACCCATAGGGAGCGAACGTCTCGTTGAATTTTCTGATCGCGTCCACGCTGACCGGCTCGGAACCGATGATCATCACCACGTTGCCCAGATCGATGTCCTCACCCTGGCCGGGGACGCCGCGCTGCGCGGTCCACTCGTAGGCGAAGTTCGGCGCTGCGGTGACCACCCGGGCGTTGCGCGACTCGGCAGCCATCGCCTTTATCCAGCGCTCTGGCCGGCGGATGAACGCTGTCGGCGACATCAGCGTGGAATGCCCGCCGTACACCGCCGGAAAGCCGATCATCGACAGACCCATGTCGTGATACAGCGGCAGCCAGCTGACTCCGTGGGTGTTCCGGTC
Organism: uncultured Actinomycetota bacterium; assembly: GCA_963779655.1. Lineage (GTDB taxonomy): Bacteria > Actinomycetota > Actinomycetes > Mycobacteriales > Mycobacteriaceae > Mycobacterium. The sequence goes on from CAVZZD010000010.1 coordinate 183,877, forward strand.
GAGCAGATCGATCGACAGGATCATCTGCAGCAGGTTGATGCCGACCGCGCGGTGAGTGATCTCCACGCCTACCGGGGGTCGCGTTGCGCCGCCGGTGTACTGCAGGTGGGAGACGGCGTCGGCGTCGATGTCGATCGGCGCGAAGGCATCCTCGGCCGAATCCGGGACCTCATCGATGACGACGATCTCCGGCATGCGGAAATCGGTGAGTTTGGCCAGGAACGCTGCAACGACGTCGAGTGCGGCCGCGGTTGTCAACACGACGGTGGGCTGCGCGTCGCGAAGGACCGTTTCCAGGCGTTCGGCGTGGCCAGGCAGTTCCGGTGAGAACAACGGGACGGCGATGGTTCCCGCCTTGATGGCCGCGAAGAATCCGGCGACGAACTCCAGACCCTGCGGGGCCAGGACGGCCACCCGGTCACCGCGGGCCGCCACCCGCTGAATGTGAGCCGCGACGGCACGCAGTCGAACACCCAGTTCGGCCCAGGTCAGGTCGATGGCGTGCCCGTCGCCCGAACCGGTGAAATCCAGGTAGCGGTATGCCACCGAATCGGCGAGATGGGCGATGTTGCTGTCGATCAACGAAATGAGCGTGACCCACGTCGGCAGCACAACGGCGCCGGAACCGTCCACGCAGTCCTCAACCTGCAGCAGACCGTTGGTACTCACGTGTTGCCCGGCACCGCGCATGACGCCCAGTCTAGGAGCTGTCCAGCCTGCAATGTCAGCTCCGCCGCCGTGCTGCCGCGATGCGAACGTACGAACATTGTTTCCTACCAGTCGAATTCGTTACCGGCACCGACGATGCGAGCGACGAAGATCACGGGTCCAGGTCAACTCGCCGGCTCGCTCACCTTGACCAGCATCTTGCCGATGTTGGCCCCGGTGAACAGCCCGTTGAGCCCGTCGACGCACGACTCCATGCCCTCCAGGACCGTCTCGCGGTGTACGAGCAGTTCCTGCTCCTCCCAGTTGCGCAGCGCCGTGTAGGCCTCCTCGAACCGGCTCCATTCGTCGAGTGCGTTGAAGCCCTGCATCAGCGCGGTCTTGGCGAGAAGGTTCACGTAGTTGGCCGGACCCGGGTGGTCGCCGGTCAGGTAGCTCGAAATGACGCCGCAGAGCACCACCCGCGCCTTGGGCGCAAGGCGGCCGAGCACCGCGTCGAGGATCGGGCCGCCGACGTTGTCGAAGTACACGTCGACGCCCCGCGGACAGTGCTGTTTGAGCGCTGCCGCCAGGTTGTCCTCGCGGTAGTCGATGCAGGCGTCGAATCCGAACTCGTCGATCACCACACGGCATTTCTCGGGACCGCCCGCGATGCCCACCACCCGGGCGCCGGCGATCTTGGCGATCTGGCCGGCGACCGAACCGGTGGCGCCCGCCGCGGCCGACACCACCACTGTCTCGCCGGCCCGTGGCTTGCCGATGCCCGTCATGCCGAAGTAGGCGGTGGCTCCCGTCGGTCCGTACACCGACATCACCGCGAGCTGATCCAGGCCCGGAGCGACGGGCGTACTGAACATGTCGTCGCGGATGAGGACGAAATCCTGAAAGCCCGTCAGCGTCGTCACCACGTCGCCCACCGAAAAAGAGTCGCAACGCGATTCCACGACCTCGCCGATCCCGGCGGCCCGGATCACCTCCCCCAACTGCACCGGCGGAAGGTAACCCGGCTGGTCGTCCAGCCAGGTCCGCACGGCCGCATCCATCCCGACGTAGGTGGTGCGCAGCAGCGCCTCCCCCTCGGCGGGCACTGGCGCCGGTGACCTCACGAGCTCGACATCATCGGGTGCAACCAGCCCCGTGGGTCGTCGACGCAGCAGGATCTGGCGGTTACTTCGCTCAGTCACGAGGCCCGAAACTACCTGACCCACAGGCGCTTCGGGCGAAATCAAGCCAGTCGGCGATCAGCTCAGGGCCGACATCGCCGCGTCGTAATCGGGCTCCTGGGCGATCTCGGGCACCAACTCGGTGTAGGCGACGTTGCCGTCCGTACCGATCACCACGACGGCGCGACCAAATAGTCCGGCAAACGGACCGTCGGTGATGGCGATGCCGTAATCCTGGCCGAAGCTGCCGCGGAACGCCGACGCCGTCGTGACGTTGTCGATCCCCTCGGCGCCGCAGAACCGTTTCTGCGCGAACGGCAGATCGTTGGAGACGCACAGCACGGCGGCACCGCCGGCTGCCGCACGCTCGTTGAAGGTCCGCACGCTGATTGCACAGACGGGCGTATCGATGGACGGAAAGATGTTCAGCAGTAGGGGCTTACCCTGGAACTGCTCGCTGGTGACCTCGCCGAGATCGGTGCCGGTCAGGGTGAAGCCGGGGGCCGGGGAACCCACCGCGGGCAGCTCGCCGACGGTGTTGATCGCATTTCCACGCAGGGTTATCTGTGCCATGCGGACAGTCTGTCAAAGGCCGAGCGGGCAGCGATCGACCAGGGTGGCCGAAGGCCGATCACTGCTCGATGATCCGGACCAGGTACGGCGTCATGCCGTCGGTCCGCACCGGCGAGATCACCACCGCGGGCGGGGTCGATTCGACCATCTGCCCGTTGCCGATGAACAGCGCCACGCTCTGGTTGCCCTCGGGGCCCCAGAAGATCAGGTCGCCGGGCAGCGCCTGCGACGGCAGGATCTTGCGGCCGACCTTGTACTGCTCCCCCGAGGATCGCGGCATCTTGATCCCGACACCGGCGAAGGCGTACTGCACGAGCCCGGAAGAGTCGAACCCGACCACGCTGGGAGCCGGGATGGCGGGTGCCGGTGTGGGCGCGGCCTGCGCGAAGACGGGATTGGCGCCCAGAGGGGTTGCTGGAATCGCGCTGGGCAGCGGATCGGGAGTGGTCGCAGCACCGGTCCCGGCGCTGGGGCCCTGGGTGTTGCCGCCGCCGTAGGAGTAGGGCACACCGCGCTGCGCGAGGGCCCGCTGGATCACGTACTGGATCGCCTGTTGGTGGGTTCCCGTCCACGTGTCGGCAGTCGCCAGGCCGGGCGTCGTCACCAACAGGGCGAGCGCGATCACGACGACATAGATGCGCCTCATTTCAACTCCGCCTCTCCTGGGGTGCAAACCCCATCCGTCACAACAGTCACTACTACCACTTGTACAACAACGCGCGCCGGGCCACCAAATCTGGTGCCACCGGCGTGCGAGGTGTTGTCGTACTGTGACCGCACTGGTGACCGATCGTGATCGGGCGCCGTCGGATCAGGGCATCGCGGAGTCCAAAAACCTTGACGGCCAACCTAATAAGACCCGGGCGAACCGCTCTCTGTAAGGATGTGTCCATGGACGGTTCACCGCGGATCGGCTCCGCTCTTCCGCAGTCCTGGTCAGCACGTCTGTGGGCCGACATCCGCCCCACCTTCGACGCCATCCTGGCTCATCCGTTCCTGACCGGGCTGACCGACGGCAGCCTCGACGCCGACGTGTTCGCTCACTATGTCGCCCAAGACGTGCACTATCTCCGGGTTTACGCGCGGACCCTGGCCCTCGTCGCGGCCAAGGCTCCCACTTTGGCGGATACGGCGATGTTCGCCCGGCATGCGGCTGAGGTCTTCGATGTCGAACTCGCGCTGCACGGCGAGCTGTTGCCCGCACTCGGTCTGGATTCCGCCGCTGTCGACACGACGCCTGTGAGCCCCACGACACGGGCGTACACCAGTTACCTCCTGGCCACCGCCTACGACGGGAGCTTCGCCGACGGTCTGGCCGCCGTCCTGCCGTGTTACTGGATCTACGCCGAGGTCGGCGCGGACCTGCTTGACCGCGGTTCGGCGGATCCCCGCTACCAGCGCTGGATCGACAGCTACGGCGGTGACGAATTCGCCGCAACCGTCACCGAAGTCCTGGAATTGGCGGACCGCACGGGACCGAACCTGACCCCGGTCGAGGACGCCGTCGCGCGGGGCCACTTCGAGACCACCTCGCGCTATGAGTGGATGTTCTTCGACGCCGCCTACCGACGTGAGAGTTGGCCCGTCTAAGCCTCACCGCCTCGTACCTCGGCGCCTCGTCGACTCAACTAGGCCTGATTGTCTCGCTCCTCACCGCCTCGTACCTCGGCGCCTCGTCGACTCAACTAGGCCTGATTGTCTCGCTCCTCACCGCCTCGTACCTCGGCGCCTCGTCGACTCAACTAACGCTTCCGGTCGCGCACCTTGTACGTCGACGGCCACGACATCCGCGAATCGTCGCCCACCAGCGGCACTCCCTTGCCGCCGACCGTGACCTTGTAGGCCTCTTTGCCCGCGCCCACCTCGCGGTTGGCGTGTTCGGTCGCCAGGTAATACAACTCGTCGATCGCGGCTTCGCTGTAGGCGACGAACGTCGTTCTGCGTTCGGCGTCGTCGAGACCGGCAGTCATCCGGTCGGGCAGGAGTTTGGACGCGAGCGCGCCCACGGCCAACAACACGAACGGGATCACCCAGTAGAAGACGAACGACATCGGCGTCTTGGTATCCAGAATCGTCGCGTCGCCCTGCACTATCGGCGGAATCGCCGACGACACCGTCATTCCCGCGAACACACCCACCCAGATCCACGTCAACCGCGTGGTGATCTGACCGAACAGGTCACTCTTGATCACGTCGGCCGGCTGCCCCTCCTCGGCGAACTCGCGCACGAACGGCTTGCCGATCAGGACGCCGACGAGCGCGACGAGGAAGATGCCGGCGTTGCTCAGTGGTTGCATCCAGCGTTCCATGAACGCCTGACTGAGAACGAGTGTCAGCACCGTCAGCACCGCAAACGTGGCGACGGCGCCGATCTGCAGGGTGCGTCCCGCCTTGCCGCTCAGGCGGCCCGCTACGACTGTGGCGACGGCGGTCGCCAGGGCGACGAGGACTGCGGCGAGAAAGGGGACGTTGCCGACCAGGACCCAGTAGACGATCCACGGTGCGAAACCAAAGAGCATGCCCATGATCGGTCAGTGTATGGCTCGCGATCCCGCCGTCTGCGTCACCCGGTGCGTACGCTGGACACCGGAGGATGCGGATATGACAACCATTCTGATCTTCGGGGCGATTGCGGTGATCGGCGTCGGGCTGGTGATTTCCCAGATCTCGACGCTGCGCGACTGGCTCAAACGCCCGCCACGACCGACCCACGACGACTGACACCAATGCGCGAAAACGGTTGCGGCCTTCGTGAATTGATGTCGGTCGCTCGCGGTACGCCCGGCGGCCCGCGCACCACCGGACTCGGCCCCATGGCGAGGAACATCTACCTGAGCTGACTCGTCCGCCGAGGTTGTCGAACGAAACGGTGGTGCATCGCATGGCCGGCAGGTGAGGATGAAGCATGTGGACCCCGACGCCGATCATGCGCCGTTCCTGCTCCTGTCGATTCGGGCCGAGGGCGAGGCAGCGGACGACGAATACCGGGCCGTGCTGCGGTTCGGAGGTCTGGACGAGCGCGGTCTTCACCGTATCCGATTGACCCACAGGGATTTAGGGCCGATCGATCTCGCCGAGTGGTCTGGCATCATCCTGGGCGGAGGTCCGTACAACGTCAGCGACCCACCGGAATCGAAGTCGCCGACGCAGCAGCGCGTCGAATCTGAACTGACCGCGCTCATCGGCCGGGTCGTCCACCGCGATTTTCCGTTCCTCGGCTGCTGCTACGGGGTGGGAACGCTGGGCTCGGTCGTCGGCGCCACCATCGACCGCACCCACAGCGAGCCGGTCGGCGGCGTCACCGTCAGGCTCACTCCGGCCGGCCGGGCCGACCCCCTGTTCACGGATGTGCCCGAGATTTTCGACGCCTACGGCGGTCACAAGGAAGCGGCCACCGCACTCCCCGCCCGTGCCGTGAACCTCGCGTCGTCGGTGGACTGCCCCGTTCAGGCATTCCGCGTGGGCGACAACGTCTACGCAACCCAGTTCCACCCCGAACTGGATCTCGACGGCATCTGCACCCGCATCGACGTCTACAAGAATCACGGCTACTTCGCTCCGGATACCGCGGAGTCGCTGAAGTCCTCTGCGCGCCAACGGAATGCCGAGTATCCACCACGGATCTTGCGGCGATTCGTCGAGCGGTATACGCGACCGCCGTGACCTCACGTCCCGGTAACGGCGGTGCGCAGTCGTTCTCGCCACCAGGCGATGCGATTCGGGTCGCCGAGTGCGTACTGGGCGAGGGCGTCGGGATCAGGTGGCGGGGCTATCGGCGCAACCGGTAGATAACCGCCGACCGGGAACAACGATCGGGACGGTGCGACGACATCGCCGGTCAGCAGCATCCTGGTGCCGAGGCCGCACGCGAACGGCAACTCCGGCAGCGCGCCCGCCAACGCCAGGCCCGCGGCCAGGCCGATGGTGGTCTCCAATGCCGAGGACACCACGCACGGCAAGCCACAGCTTTCGGCCACTCGCAACGCACGCCGTACGCCGCCCAGCGGTCCACAGCACAGCACCGCGACATCCGCGGCCTCGGTCAGCGAAACTCGCAGTGGATCCCGTAGTTCGGCGGCGATCCGTACGTCGGTTCTGCGCCGCACCGCGGCCAACTCGTCGACGGTACGGCAGGGTTGCGTGATGTACTCGAGCCCGTGGGCTGCGGCGTCCAATGCCGCGATCGCCGCGACGGCGGTGTCGACATCCCAGCGTCCTCCTGCGTCGCAGCGGATGGCGCCCTCGGGCCCGAGCGCGTCGCGCACCGCCTCGACCCGCACGATGTCATCGGCCAGCGACCCCGGGTGCTCGGCGACCCGGACATCGGCCGCCCGGCAGCCAGCGTCCGCCGTAATCTGCTGTGCCACTGCGGCATCAGTGGTGAACACGCTGACCGAGACCGCGATACGCCCGCGCACCGCGTCGGGCCAGCCCACAGTGCCTGGTTCGATCGCCGCGGTGAGCCATCGCTCAGCCGTGCGGTTGTCGTCGGCGTCGAGCGGGCTGAATTCACCCCAACCCTGCGGTCCATCGATGAGCATTCCCTCGCGCAGCGTTACCTGTCCGGCGGCGTCGAGCATCGGAATGGCGAAGACCGGTGCGGCGTCGAAGTCGATCAGTGTCTTCACAAACCAGTGACGTTAGCCGACTCGCCTGCAACGCAGAACACGTGATGCCGGCGGATGTTCCGCCGGCATCACGTGTCAGGAAGTGTCGATCTACGGGACGGACACGCAGCCGACGCCGTTGACGCAGCCACCGCCGCCGCCCGGGCCGCCACCGCCACCACCCACGCCGGGAATGGAGCCGCTGCCGCCGCCGGGTCCGCCGCTGCCGGTCGGTCCGCCCGGGATGGCGCCGCCGCCGCCGCCGGGTCCGCCGCTGCCGGTGGGACCCCCTGGGATGGCGCCACCGCCGCCCTCGGGTCCGCCGCTGCCGGTGGGACCGCCCGGGACGGCGCCGCCGCCGGTGCCCGGTGCCGTTTCCGTCACCGTTCCGGTCGGCGTGGTTTCGGTCGGCATCGCCTCGGACGTCGGACTCGTGGTCTCGGTGGTGATCGTCGTTTCGGTTGTTTCGGTGGTTTTCGGTTCGTTGCTGTCGCTACTACCGCAGCCGACCGCTAGAAAAAGTGCGGCCGTTCCGCTGAAGAGCGCCAGTGCCGTTCTGGCGTCAGATCTCATCAGGCCTCGCTCTCATTGTCAGGCCCGCCCTATACCCGGGATGTGCACGGGTGAAACGAAAGTCCAGCCTTCTTCCCGTGCACGGTGACGCGTAGCCAGGCCGTCGCGGCGGGGTTTATCCAGGCCAGCGCCGCGTCAGCTCCGCGGACGTCCAGGCCGGCCAGTTGGGTTTGCCGAGCACCAGGCCGCCGTTGAACCGGGCGACGATCCGCGGCCCGGAGTGCCGCGAATTGTCGTAGACGGTCACGGTGTCGGACATCGCAACGGCGTCGGCGACGATGGACCACAGGCGGCGGTGACGCTGACGGATCTTGTCCTCGGGAACGGGGTGCCCACCCGCGGCGACGCGGTGCGTGACACGTTGCACGGCAAGGTCTTCCGGGATCGCCAGGACATGCACGACGACCGTGTAGCCGCGGGCGCGGGCATCGCGGATCAGGTCGAGTTTGGATGGGTGCGAGAACACGGTCTCCGCGATGAACGACCTGCCCGACTCGATGAGTCTGGTTCGCGTGGCGGCGGCGACGCGTGCCGCGTCATAGGCGTGGGCGGCCGCGTCGTGGGGCCACCGCTGCTTGGCGATCTCGTCGGCGTTGACGAACACGCATCCGGGCAGCAGGGGCGCGAGGGTGAGGGCGACGAACGTGGACTTGCCGGCGCCGTTGGGCCCGACGACCAGGTCGAGCCGCTTCAGGGCCGTTTCACGACCGCTTCGAGCACGGCCGACGTGCCGTCGGGCCGGTACTCGACAATGTTGCCGGCGTCGTCCAGCGCGACCGTGGTGATGCCACGGTCAGCCAGTACCCGGCCGTAGTCGGTGCGGGCCAGGCTCTCGTCGATCGCCGCGGAGATCTCGGCGTTGAACACCACGCCCTCGTCGACGGACAGGTCGGCCAGGGGCAACTCCCCCGCCAGCGCCGCCTCTACGCGGCGCCTCGGCGCGGTGTGCTGGTTGGACACCGCGCGCCCGACCCGAGCCCAGTGGTCGAGCTGCTGCTTGGCCGAGCGGCTCTGCCGGGCACCCTCTACCGCGGCGCTGTCGACGAGATCGGCGGCGAACCGGGTCACGCGATCAGCTACCTCAGACATCGATGCCTCCTCAAGTGCCGCCCGTAGCATTCTGCTACAACGGTAGCAGAATGCTACAGATCGGGGATCTCGAACTGTCGCGCCAGATCTGACCCACCGACGAAACCCTCGACCCGGACCAACTCTTGACTGAGTCCAGAAAGGGGCGTAATAGTTCTTGACGTGCCCTCCACGTCGGATCATGCGCAGCAGCTCCGCTCCGCTGCGCTCCGCGTGACCCGCCCGCGTGTCGCGGTGCTCGAGGCGGTGCACGACAATCCGCACTCGGACACCGAGACCATCTTCGGGGTGGTGCGGGCACGCTCGGCCGACGTATCCCGACAGACCGTCTACGACGTCCTCAACGCCCTGACGGCCGTGGGCCTGGTGCGTCGGATCCAGCCGTCGGGTTCGGTGGCCCGCTACGAATCGCGGGTCGGCGACAACCATCATCACGTCGTGTGCCGGTCCTGCGGCGTCATCGAGGACGTCGACTGCGCGGTCGGCGCGACGCCGTGTCTGACGCCGTCCGACAACGATGGCCTGCTCGACGGCTACGTCCTCGACGAGGCCGAAGTCATCTACTGGGGTCTGTGCCCCGACTGCTCCTCGTCACCGGAACTGACGGAGACTTCCCGATCACAACCGTGATCACAGCCCAATTCACCACTCCCGGAAGGAAATGCGGTGCCTGAAGATACCGACATCACCGAAACCCCACCCATCGGCGAAGCCCAGACGGACCCCGCCGAAAGCGGTTGCCCGATGCGGCTCAAGCCGCCCGTCGAGGGTGGTGCCAACCGCGACTGGTGGCCCAATCAGCTCAACCTGAAGATCCTCCAGAAGAACCCCGACGTCATCAACCCGCTGGACAAGGGCTTCGACTACGCAGCGGCGGTGCAGAGCCTCGACGTGGCCGCCCTGCGCGCCGACGTCGTCTCGGTGATGCACGACTCGCAGGACTGGTGGCCCGCCGACTTCGGTCACTACGGTCCGCTGTTCATCCGGATGTCCTGGCACGCCGCGGGCACCTACCGCGTCAACGACGGCCGCGGTGGAGGCGGCGCCGGCATGCAGCGGTTCGCCCCGCTCAACAGCTGGCCCGACAACGTCAGCCTGGACAAGGCCCGCCGGCTGCTGTGGCCGGTCAAGAAGAAGTACGGCAAGAACCTGTCCTGGGCCGACCTGATCGTCTACGCGGGCAACGTCGCCCTGGAGGACATGGGCTTCGACACCGCGGGCTTCGCCTTCGGTCGCGAGGACCGCTGGGAGCCCGAGGAGGACGTCTACTGGGGTCCCGAGCTGGAGTGGCTCGACGACCAGCGCTACACCGGCACAAGGGATCTGGAGAACCCGCTGGCCGCGGTCCAGATGGGTCTGATCTACGTCAACCCCGAAGGCCCGAATGGCAACCCGGATCCGCTGGCCGCGGCGATCGACATCCGCGAGACATTCGGCCGGATGGCGATGAACGACATCGAGACCGCCGCGCTGATCGTCGGTGGACACACCTTCGGCAAGACGCACGGCAACGGCGACGCCGAGCTCGTCGGTCCCGAGCCGGAGGCCGCGCCGATCGAGCTGCAGGGTCTGGGCTGGAAGAACCCGCAGGGCACCGGCGTCGGCAAGGACGCCATCACCAGTGGGCTCGAGGTCATCTGGACCCATACGCCGACCAAGTGGGACAACAGCTTCCTGGAGATCCTCTACGGCAACGAGTGGGAACTGTTCAAGAGCCCCGCCGGTGCCAACCAGTGGCGTCCCAAGGACGGCGGCTGGGCCAATACGGTGCCGGACGCGTTCGGCACCGGCAAGACCCACCCGTCGATGCTGACCACCGATCTGGCGTTGCGGACCGATCCGATCTACGAGCGGATCACCCGCCGGTGGCTGGATCACCCGGAGGAGCTCGCCGAGGAGTTCGCCAAGGCGTGGTTCAAGCTCCTGCACCGCGACATGGGCCCGGTCGTGCGCTACCTCGGACCCGAGGTGCCGACGGAGACCTGGTTGTGGCAGGACGTGGTGCCCGCGGGCAGTGCGCTGTCCGCCGACGACGTGGCCAAGCTGAAGGACGCCATCCTGGACTCGGGTCTGACTGTGCCGCAGCTGGTTTCGACGGCGTGGAAGGCGGCCTCGTCGTTCCGGGGCAGCGACAAGCGCGGTGGCGCCAACGGTGGCCGCATCCGGCTGCAGCCGCAGCTGGGCTGGGAGGCCAACGAGCCCGACGAGCTCGCGCAGGTGATCCGCAAGCTCGAGGAGATCCAGAAGTCGCTCCGGCACCAGCGTGTCCTTCGCGGACCTGGTGGTCCTCGGTGGCGCGGCCGCGGTCGAGAAGGCCGCCAAGGACGCCGGTTTCGACGTCGAGGTGCCGTTCACCCCGGGTCGCGGCGACGCCACCCAGGAGCAGACCGACGTCGAGTCGTTCGCCTATCTCGAGCCGAAGTCCGACGGGTTCCGCAACTACCTGGGCAAGGGCGGCGTCCTGCCTGCGGAGTTCCGGTTGGTGGACCGGGCCAACCTGCTGGGCCTGTCCGGCCCGGAGTTGACGGTTCTGGTCGGTGGCCTGCGAGTGCTGGGTGCCAACTACCAGGACTCGAAGCTGGGTGTCTTCACCGACAAGCCGGGTGTGTTGACGAACGACTTCTTCGTCAACCTGCTCGACATGGGCACCGAGTGGAAGCCGTCGCCCGCCGACGACGGCACCTATGTCGCCAAGGACCGCGTCACCGGCGCCGACAAGTGGACCGGCAGCCGTGTCGATCTGCTGTTCGGCTCCAACTCGCAACTGCGGGCGGTGGCCGAGGTGTACGCCGAGGACGACGCCAAGGAGAAGTTCGTCAAGGACTTCGTCGCGGCGTGGACCAAGGTGATGGACGCCGACCGGTTCGACGTCTGAGCACTATCTCTTGTCGCGGCACCCCGCGGGCCAATCGGCTCGCGGGGTGCCGTGCTTTGTGGGCTGGGGCCTACCGGTCTTCGAGGATGAGATCCGCGGCGCGCCATGCCATCGCCATGACCGGCCCGTTGAGGTTGCCGGACAACATGATCGGTATGACCGAGCAGTCCACCACTCGCAGGGCGTCCACCCCGCGGACCTTGAGCCGGCTGTCCACGACGTCGCTCTCGGCCGGGCCCATGGCGCAACTGGCTATCGCGTGATATCCGGTGAAGCCGCCGTCGAGTGCGGAGTCGATCAGGTCGTCGTCGCTTTGCACATCCGTCCCGGGAAACGTCTCGTGGCTGATCCGATCGGCGATCGGCGACTGCGCTAACAACTCGCGCATCCTGCGCAATAGATTCGCGCCCGTCGTACGGTCGTAGGCGCTGCTGAAGTAGTTGGCCTCGATGCGGACCGGCGTGCCGGGCTCGGCAGATGTGATGGACGCCGTCCCCTCCGAGGTCGGCCGCAGCACGAAGCCCAGGGCGGACATGCCCGGCGCGCGTTCCACCGCAACCGGTTCGCCGGCGTTGTAAGCGGGAATGGTGAACGGTCCCATGAGCATCTGACCGTCGACCCGCTCGACGTCTGGATCGGTCTTCAAGAACGCCAGGATATCGAACGTCGGAGTGGCCAGCGGTCCGCTTCGGGTGGCGAGGTAGCGGAGGCCGGCGAGCGCCTGCCCCGACTTGGTGGCCAGTTTCCGGTTGTAGCCCAGATCATCGTTCAACCGGTACTTGACTGCCACGCAACGGTGTTCGCGGACGCGCCGCCCTACGTTGTCCCGCTCCTCCAGGACCGGTACACCCGCGTGCTCGAGGACCTCACGCGGGCCGATCCCGGACAACTGCAACAACTTCGGGGTGCCAAGGCTGCCGAGCGAGACGATGACCTCCCGGGTCGCACGCACCTGCCCGTGCCCGGTCGGCTCCCCTGATGTCGACTCCGACGGCCCGGCCCTTCTCGATCACGATCCGGTCGACATTGGTGCCGGTGCGGATCGTCAGGTTCGGGCGGTGGCGGGCGGGCCTGAGAAACGCATCTGCCGCGCTGACCCGGCGCCCCTTGGCGATGGTCGCCGGTGAGTACCCGACACGCTGGCCGTCCGACTCGTTGATGTCCTGCATCGCAGCGAGCCCGAAATTCCTTGCCGCCTCGATCATTTCGTTGCATACCGGGTCTACGTCGTGCGCCACACTGATGTGCAGCGGACCGCCGGCACCACGCGTCGCCGATGGGCCGAACTCGTTGTCCTCAAACGACTTGAAGATGGGCAAGATCACATCCCAACCCCACCCGGTATTGCCCAGGCGTTCGAGTTCGTCGTAGTCGGCCTTGTTTCCCCGGTTGTAGACCATGCCGTTGATCGAACTCGATCCACCGAGTACCTTGCCGCGGGTCCAGTGCTCGGGTCGCTGGTTCGGCCCGAACGGCGTGGTCTCATTGCGCCAGACGTACTTCTCGTTCTCCATCAGGGTTCCCGAGCCCTTTGGGGATGTGGAGCATCGGGTGGCGATCGGGCCCACCCGCCTCGATCAGCAGGACTGTGACGCCGGGATCAGCCGAGAGTCGGTTGGCGAGCACGCATCCGGCCGAACCCGCGCCGGCGATGATGTAGTCATACCTGGTGTCCACGCCGGCCATGCGCGTGACAGTACGCATCTTGTCGCGCCCGCGCTCGAAGTTGCTTCTCGAGTGGCGGGTCGACTTCTTCCCTTTCCGCGGTTCCATCCCCATACTCAGGTGAGCGGGTGGTTCAGGTCAGTTCTCGGGGGAGGACAAATCGCATGACGGCTGACGTGACAGACGAGATCCACTACGACCCTTACGACATCGAACTCAACGCCGATCCGTATCCGATGTTCCGCCGGTTGCGCGACGAGGCGCCGCTGTACTACAACGCCGAACACGACTTCTACGCGCTGAGCAGATTCGAAGACGTCAACGCGGCCCTGGTGGATCATCACACGTTCAGTTCGGCGCGCGGCGCGATCCTGGACTGGATCAAGGGCAGCTTCGAGGTCCCGCCCGGCATCGTCTCCTTCGAGGATCCGCCCATTCACAACATCCACCGCAGCCTGCTGGCCCGGATGTTCACCCCGCGCAAGATCAGCGAGCTCGAGCCGAAGATCCGGGAATACTGTTGTCGCAGTTTGGATCCCCTGGTCGGCGCCGGGCACCTCGACTTCGTCGGTGATCTCGGCGCGCAGATGCCCATGCGGGTCATCGGCATGCTGCTCGGCATCCCCGACGACGACCACGAGGCCGTGCGGGACCGCGCCAGCGCGAATTTGCGCACCGAAGCGGGCAGGCCGATGAAGATCACCGCCACCGCGATCCAGCATCTCGGTGACAAATACGCCGCCTACATCGACTGGCGGGCCGAACACCCGGCTGACGACATCATGACCGAACTGCTGACCGTCGAGTTCGAGGACGAGACCGGCATCACCCGCCGGTTGCGGCGCGACGAACTGCTCACCTACATCAACGTGGTGGCCACCGCGGGAAACGAGACCACCACCAAGCTCATCGGCTGGATGGGCAAGGTGCTCGCGGAGCATCCCGAACAGCGCCGCGCGCTCGTCGAGAACCCGGCACTGATCCCCGCGGCGATCGAGGAACTGCTGCGCTTCGAGTCACCCGCCCCCCAGTTCGCGCGCACGGTCACCCGCGACGTGGAGTACTACGGCCAGACCGTGCCGGCCGGCGCCGTCATGGAATTGATCATCGGCGCGGCCTGCCGCGACCCTCGGCATTACCCACCGGACGGTGACGTGTTCGACATTCACCGCGAATCGCGCCAGCATCTGTCATTCGGCGTCGGGATCCACTACTGCCTCGGGTCGGCGCTGGCCCGCCTGCAGGGGCGAATCGCTCTCGAGGAGATCCTCCGGCGCTTTCCCGAATGGGACGTCGATCTCGACAATGCCCGACTGGCAACGACATCGACCACACGCGGCTGGGAATCGATGCCGGCCCTGACGGGCTGAACCCGTCAACCGTTGTGATTACCGCGCTGCGGTCGTGGCGCCGGGTTAACCTTCCCGGCAGACGGACCCGTACAGGGCGGGGCCGAATTGGAGGCTGAGCTGTGGCGACCATCGACGCGGAACCTTTCCCCCTCGACTTCGACCCGAAGACCACCGCGCTGGTCATCATCGACATGCAGCGCGACTTCGTTCTGCCGGGCGGCTTCGGCGAGAAGCTGGGCAACGACACCTCGCTGCTGTTGGCGGCCGTCGACCCGATCGCGAGGGTTCTGCAGCAGGCGCGTGACATCGGCATGCTGGTCATCCATACCCGGGAGGGCCACCGCCCCGACCTGACCGACTGTCCGCCGGCGAAGCTGACCCGCGGCGGGCAGACCTTCATCGGTGAGGACGGTCCGATGGGCCGCATCCTGGTGCGCGGCGAACAGGGTCACGACATCATCGACCAGCTCTACCCCATCGACGGCGAGCCGGTGATCGACAAACCCGGCAAGGGCTCGTTCTACGCCACCGATCTCGAGGACATCTTGCAGAACCGGGGCATCAAGACCCTCATCGTGTGCGGTGTGACCCTGGAGGTCTGCGTCCACACCACCGTGCGGGAAGCCAACGACCGCGGCTACGAATGCGTGGTGCTGTCCGACGGCGTCGCCTCCTACTTCCCGGAGTTCCAGCGGGTGGGCCTGGAGATGATCAAGGCGCAGGGTGCCATCTTCGGATGGGTGTCGGATTCCGAGAGCTTCGTCGCGGCCGACGTCCTGAGCCCGGGTCGAATCCGATGACAACCAGTTCACGGCTCTACCCGAACCTCTACAAGGACTCGGTATCGCTGATGACGGTGACCGTCCAGGTCACCGACGTACCGGGCATCGACGCGGGATCGGTGGTGATGGCGTCGGCCACCAACGTCGAGAACCTCGCGCAGGCGGGCCTGGGCGAATTCGAGGTCAAGCCCAACGATCTCGTGGTCGCCGTCAGAGGGACCGAGGAGGCCTGCGCCCAGGCACTCGAACTCGCCGACGACTCTCCTGTCGAAGTCGCTCGGCCGGCGACGACGACGGTGCCACCGCCAAGGCGCCCGTCACCAGCATCCAGATGGCCAAAGCCCAGGACGCCGACCTGAATCTGGCACTGATCTCGGTGCCCGGCGACTATGCCGCCGCCGAGGCGATGAAGGCGTTGCGGCTCGGTATGGACGTCATGGTGTTCAGCGACAATGTGACGCCGGAATCCGAGCTGGCGATCAAAACCTATGCGCGCGAGGCGGACCTGATGGTGATGGGGCCCGACTGCGGCACCTCGATCGTCAACGGGATTCCGCTCGGGTTCGCCAATGTGGTGCGTCGCGGCCCCATCGGGGTCGTCGGTGCATCGGGCACCGGGACGCAGGAGGTCACCGTCCGGATCCACCAGGTGGGCTCCGGCGTGTCCCAGGCGCTCGGCACCGGCGGCCACGACCTCGCCGAGGCGATCGGCGGCATCTCGATGCTGCACGGGCTGGCCGCACTCGACGGCGATCCCGACACGAAAGTCATTGTCCTGGTGTCCAAGCCGCCCGCGGAAGCCGTGGCGGCCAAGGTGCTTGCCGCCGCCGAGGCCAGCGCCAAGCCGGTGGTGGTCATCTTCCTCGGGGCCGATCCCGCTGCCGTCGCCCGCGACGGTGTGTACGGCGCCGCCTACCTGGCGCAGGCCGCCGACATGGCCGCCGCGCTCGGTCGCGGCGAACAACCGCTCGCCGAGGACATCACGATCGGCGATGAGGTGCGGAACACGCTGCGGGAGAAGGCCGCTGCGATGAACCCCGCCCAGCAATATGTGCGCGGGATCTTCTCCGGTGGCACGTTCTGCTTCGAAGCTCAACTGGTCCACCGCAGCCAGGGCATCGGCGCACACTCGAACACCCCGGTCGACGGCAATACGGCACTCGACGGCATCACCAGGAGCGTGGAGAACACCATCATCGACATGGGCGACGACGAGTTCACCCAGGGCCGCCCGCACCCGATGATCGACCCGTCGTTGCGCGACAGCCGGATTCGCGAGGAGATAGCCGACGCCACCACCGCCGTCGTGTTGTTCGACGTGGTGCTGGGCTACGGATCGGCAGCCGACCCGATCGCCGGGCTGCTGCCCGTCCTCGAGGAGAACAGCCGGCCGAGCCGTCACCTTCATCGGCTACGTGTGTGGCACCGATCTCGACCCGCAGGGCCGGGAGCAGGTGGTGTCCAGGCTGGAGTCCGCCGGTGTCCTGGTGGCTACGAGCAATGCCGAAGCCGCGGCGTGGTCCGCCGCGCTCATCTCACAGCGGACGGGAGCCCACGCATGAAAACCTTGTTCCAGCAGGACCTCAAGGTGGTCAACGTCGGGTTGGAGAGTTTCGCCGACAACATCGGCGCGGCCGGGGGCAGCGCCACCCAACTGGCCTGGGCTCCGCCCGCAGGGGCGGACGCGGCACTCGGCTGGACGCTCGCGAATCTGGTCGGCGATCCGCGTATCGAGGAGGCCAACCGCACCGCCTACGACCGTTACCTGGCCGCTCAGCCCCGGCTGCTCGACCTCATCCTGGCCCGCGACGCGATACCGGCACTCGGCGAGCGGCGCATCCTGCACTCCGGTCCACCGATCGCCTGGGCGGACATGTGCGGCCCGCAGCGGGGTGCCATCGCCGGGGCGATCCTCTACGAGGGCTGGGCCGACGACCCGGCGGGCGCCGAGCGGCTGGCCGCCGACGGTGCGGTGGCTCTGGACCCGTGTCATGAGCACGGCGCCGTCGGGCCGATGGCGGGAATCATCAGCCCGTCCATGCCGGTGTGGGTGGTGGAGAACACCACCGCAGGCAACCGGGCGTTCTGCAATCTCAACGAAGGCCTGGGCAAGGTCCTGCGGTTCGGCGCCAACTCCGACGAGGTTCTCGATCGGCTGCGGTGGCTCGGCGGTGAGTTCTTCACCGTCATGCAGGTGGCCGTCCGCGGGCTGGCCGACCACGACCTCAAACCGCTGATGGCCCAGGCGTTGCACATGGGCGACGAGTTGCACAACCGCAACGCCGCCGCCTCCAGCCTGCTGTTCAAACGGCTGACACTGTCGCTGCTGAAGGCCCAGGAGAAGGCAAATGTGCCCGGCGATGCGATGGCACGCGCGCTGGAGTTCGTGGCGGGCAACGACCACTTCTTCCTCAACGTCTCGATGGCGGCGTGCAAGTCGATGACCGACGCCGCGGCCGGGGTACCCGGCAGCAGCATGGTCACGGTGATGGCCCGTAACGGCGTCAACTTCGGAATCCGGTTGTCCGGTACCGGCGACGAGTGGTTCCAGGCGCCCGCGAATCCCGTTGACGGCCTGTACTTCCCGGGTTATTCCGTCGAAGACGCGGCCGCCGATCTCGGCGACTCGGCCATCACCGAGACCAACGGGCTCGGGGGGTTCGCGATGGCGGCCTCCCCCGCGATCGTCCAGTTCGTCGGCGGGACACCGGCCGACGCGACGGCCAACAGCCGTCGGATGCTGTCCATCACGCTGGGCGCTAATCCGGCGTTCACGTTGCCGCAGTTGAACTTCGGCGGCACCCCTGCCGGGATCGACGCCCGGGCGGTGGCCGATTCCGGGGTGTTGCCGATCATCAACACCGGCATCGCGCACCGTGAGGCGGGGGTGGGCCAGATCGGCGCCGGGATCACGACGGCCCCGATGCAGTGCTTCGACGAGGCCTTGTCATCGCTGGCGCAGAAAGTGGGAGCGCTGTGAGTCGGGTGGCGGTCGTCGCCTTCGGCGGCAACGCATTGGTGACCGATGCGGAGCACGATTCGATCCCCCAGCAGTACGACACCGTCCGCCGGACCGTTCCCCCGCTGCTGGATCTGGTCGAACAGGGCTGGGGCCTGGTGGTGTCGCACGGCAACGGGCCGCAGGTCGGGTTCATCCTGCGGCGTTCGGAGATCGCCAAGGACGAGGTCGACCCCGTCCCGGTGGACTACGCCGTCGCCGACACCCAGGGCGCCATCGGGTACATGTTCGTCAAGGCGTTGCGAAACGAAATGACCAAGCGCGGCCTGAACCGGCCGGTCGTCGCGGTGGTCACCCAGTCCGTGGTCGGACGTGACGATCCCGCATTCCAGAATCCGACCAAGCCGGTGGGTTCGTTCATGCCCGAGGACCTCGCCAAAAAGATGGCGGCCGAACTCGGTTGGACCATCGCCGAGGACGCCGGGCGCGGCTGGCGCCGAACGGTGCCCTCCCCCGTCCCGACCGCAATCGTGGAGACCGCCTCGATCCGGCAACTGCTGGCGGCCGGTGCCATCGTCGTCGCCGCCGGCGGCGGGGGCATCCCGGTGGTCATCGAGTCGGACGGCACGGTCGTCGGGCTGGAGGCCGTGGTTGACAAGGATCTGGCCTCGGGCCTGCTGGCGCACGAACTCGGCGCGGACCTACTGCTGATCCCCACTGCCGTTCCGCGGGTGGCGATCCGGTTCGGTACCCCCGACCAGCAGTGGCTGGACAGCCTGACCGTCAGCCAGGCACGTGCCTACATCGACGCGGGCGAGTTCGGTGAGGGCTCCATGGAACCGAAGGTCGCCGCCATCGCCGACTTCGTCGAGAAGACCCCGCACGCGGTCGGCGTGATCGGCGCCGCCGCGGACATCGCGGACATCCTGGCCGGCACCTCGGGCACGCGCATCGTGGCCGACGTGCCGGCCGAGACCTCCGATCCTGCAATCGAAACACCCACCGATGCAGTCCTTTTCGCCGTCAACGGCACCTTGATGCGCGGGCTGAAACTCAACCCCAACCTGGTCGACGCCGGTGCGACATTCGTCCGGGAAGCCACCACCGAACCGGCCTACCGGCTGTGGACGGTTGCCGACGACCACCCCGCGATGGTCCGGGTGACCGACGGCTCGGGCGTCGCGGTGGCCGTCGAGGTGTGGTCGGTTCCGCGCGAGGGACTGCCGGGGATCCTGCTCGCCGAGCCCGCCGGCCTGTCGGTGGGCAAGGTGCGCCTCGACGACGGATCCGTCGTCCTCGGCGTCATCGGCGAACCGGCACTCGTCGAGGGCCACCCGGAGATCACCGCCTACGGCGGATGGCGTGCGTACGCCGCCGAGCGGGGGCTACCGTCGTGACGGTCCTCGGCCGGCAGTTGCTGCCCGACGCGCCGGCGGGCACCGTGCCGTTCTGGCGCCAGGTGCTGCGCGGCTGTTCGCAGTGCGGCTTCCAGGCCAACGAGGTGACCGGTGTGCTGTTCGTCGCCGCGGCAGCCTTGTACAGCTGGCGGATGGCGATCTTCTACGTCGTCTCGGTGGTCATCGCCACGGCGACCGCGCGCTTGCCCAACGGCGACCGGGTGCTGCTCGATCTCGGGCTGTTCGGGTTCAACTCCGGCCTGATGGGGTTGGCACTGGGCAACTTCTATCAACCCAACATCGCACTCTGGGTCACGGTGATGGTACTGGCCGTGGTCGTCGCGGCCGCGGCGGTCGCGATGGCCAGGCACCTGCCCATCCCGTTCCTGGCCGCGCCGTTCATCGGGATCTTCTGGCTGATGTGGTTTGTCGCCGACAACATTTCCGATGTGATCAAGCTGACCTCGGGCCGTGGGAGGCCGCAGATGTGCACTTGACCGCGGCGACCATCACCGTGCTCGGCGCGGCACTGTTCTCCCCTGCGCTGATCACCGGTCTGCTGTTCCTGCTGGGCTTGGTGGTGAGCAACTGGCGCCACGCCGTCGTCGCGCTGAAGGGTGCGAGTGTCGCGGTCACCCTCGCCGTTCACGTCGGCAGCGCCGGCAGCGCGATCAACTCCGGATTCGTCGGCTTCAACGCCGTGCTCGCGGCGCTCGCCGTCTACGCGGTGATCACGCCCGACGTACGGCTGGCGTTGCTCGGCGCCCTCCTGGCGACATGGATCTTCAGCTACATCAACCGCACGGCGCCGGTGCCCGCGCTGGCCTCCGGATTCGTGCTGGCGGTCTGGATCATCATGTTCCTGGGCTGGCTGAATCACCGGATCGGCGAGCAGGCCCCGGACAAATTACCGGCGTAGCTGCGCGGCGATCAGCGGGGCGATCAGCTGGGCCAGGTAGGCGTGCCCCGCGTCGGTCGGGTGCACGCCGTCTGTTCCGATGAGGTTCGGCGTGTCGAAGAACCACCTGGCGGTCAGTGGGTCCATGAAGGCTGCTCCGGCGAGCCGGGCCTGCGTGTAGAGGACGTCGCGGATCTGCAGCACCACCCCGGGCACGTCGGCGGTCGGCCACGGCGGTCCGATCACCAGCAGACGGGCGTTCGGCGCGGTGCGCCGCGCCAGCGCGAAGGCGTCGTGGGCGGTGGTGGCCAGTGCCTGCGGGTCGATCCGCTGGTCGTTGCGGGAACCGAAGAAGACCACCAACGCGTCGTCGGGTTGCACCGCCCGGGCCGTCAGGTCACCGAACACGCTGCCGCGGTTGCCGCGGACGCCGTAGCCTGCGCCGCCCTCGGCCGCGACATCGGGCGCGATGCTCCAACCCTGCCGGGCCAGCATCTGCCACACCTGTGGCGCCCAGCCGTTGGGTCCCCGCCCGCCCTGGTCGCTGCCGGTGGTGTACGAGTCACCGATCACCGCAATGTGATTCGGCGTTGCACCCGACGCCGCGGGTACACCTGCGAAGGCAGTCAGCAGGGTCAGTGTGAGCAGCGTCGTGGCCATCCGTCTCACGGGACCGACACCGCCTGCCGGGGCGTCGCGGCGACGCCGGACTCCGGCGGGTCGGGTGCCCGGACGTCGACCATCCCGCGCATCCACTTGCGCGCCGGCTCTTCGACCGTCTGGTACAGCAGCACCGACGCGGCCAGACAGAGCGCAAGCAGGCCGACGACAATGAGTTTCCCGCCTGTGCCCTGCAGCGAGAGTCCGAATTGTTCGGCAGCCCAGCCCCAGGCGGTGTGCACCAACTCGTGCACCATGTACAGGCAGAACGACACCTGGCCGCCGAGCACCATCAACCGGGTGGCCAGCAGACGCGGCAGGGTGCCCACACCGATCGCCAGTGTCACCACGAGCGGCATGAAGAACACATCGACGACGCCACCGCTGTCGATCACCCCCGGCAGCGGATGGGCCTCGAACAGATAGAGCATCCCGACGGTGGCGACGATCAGCGCAACGGCCGCAAACCCAGCGGCGACCCGAGCGCCGTGCGTGGGCCGGAGCTTGCGTACCGCGGCGCACGCCAAGGCGCCGGCGGTGAACTGCAGCAGAATCCGCGGCAACCAACTCCACGGGGTATAGAAGTGCCCGCTGATCAACAACAGCAGCACCGGCGGCAGCGACACGGCGAAGGCCAGCAGCATCAGGCTGCGCGCCCGGGTGACCCGCGCCATCCGCAGGATGACCACCACGAGCGCTCCGAACAACAGGTAGGCGAGCCATTCGGCGCTGATCGACCAGGCCGGGCCGTCCCAACTGGAGCCATCGAAGAACGGCTGGAACCAGAGCTGAACCAGGAACAACTGGCGGACGTAGCTGACCGCGTTGTATGCGCCGGTGTCCTCCGTCGGCACGTGACCCACGTTCAGGGTGAAGATCACCCACAGCGCGGCCAGGTGCATGGTGACCAGGTACACCGGCCAGACGCGGGCCAGCCGCAGCCACAGGAAGCGCAGCGTGTCGCGCGCCGACCAGGACGGCCCCATCGTGTCCAGGTAGTTCCACGTCAGGACGAACCCGCTGAGAATGAAGAACAGGTCGACGCCCTGCGCGCCGCAGTCGAGCACCGGCGTCAACGCTGCGGCGAACCGGGGCGCGGCGTCGTGCAGCAGCGGACGGAAATGGAACAGCACCACCCAGACGGCGGCGATGATGCGCAGACCGGTCAGGGCCTTGATCTCTCCGCTGCGCACAAAACTCTTTCTGACGACCTGACGATCCACTGCATTTTCTGTGCGCCTCGTCGCGCTCGCCGCTGCATCCAGACGGCCGGCCGGGTGGTCTGTCTCCCCGACGACCAGACAACCGGCAGCCAGCAGCCTAACAGCGCGACGGACCGGAGTGCGGGACCGAAATGCTGTGTGGTTGCTGAGTACTGCCGTCTGGGCGGCGCGCAACTACCCTCGAATCATGGCGAAGGTGTTGACGGTCAACCTGGCTCACCCCCGACCGAACCCCGACGTGAAGGCCGGTGGGACGACCGGTATCGACAAGCGGCCGACGGACGACGTGGTTGCCGTCCGGAACCCCGGTCCGATGGACGGCGGGCTGGGCGGTGGACTGGTGGGCGACACCATCGGAAACCGCCACGTCCACGGCGGCGACGATCAGGCCGTGTACGCCTACGCGCGCGAGGACCTCGACACGTGGCAGACCGCGATGCGACGCGAACTCGGCAACGGAGTGTTCGGCGAGAACGTCACCACCGCCGGCGTCGACGTCACCAATGCGCGCATCGGTGAACTGTGGCGCGTCGGCTCCGACGGGCTGCGGTTGGAGGTCTCGCGTCCACGCATTCCGTGCCGGACCTTTGCGCAGTGGCTCTCGGTGCAGGGGTGGATCAAGACCTTCACCGGTGCGGCGCTACCGGGTGCGTATCTGAGGGTGGTCCAACCCGGGACCGTGCGCGCCGGCGACGACATCGAAGTGGTCGGTCGTCCCGACCATTCGGTGACGATCGGAGTCGTTTTCCGCGCACTGACCACCGAACCGGAACTCCTGCCCCTGCTGCTCGATGCCGAGGCGCTTCCTGACGCGCTCAAAGAGCGTGCCCGCCGCCGGGTGTGAGACTCGAATTTGCTTGAAAATCAAAGTATTTCGTACGCCCGCGGCTTGTTACCGACGGGTATCGGTGTAACGCGTTTCTCACAGGAGTATTAGACGCTGCACCCGGTCACCTTAGATTTGCCGCTTAGCCTTCATGGCAGAGGTTGAGGTTTTGAGCACGTCGCCCTTCGGCAATACCAAGGAAATGGAGCCGTTCATGACGCCAATGAATGCTTCGTCTTTGTCCGGGTCGGTCCTCCGATACGGCAATCCGGTGGTCGACTGCGACGGCGCGTGGATGCGCGCCCTGTCCCGCCAGCTCGCGAACGTGGTGACGGTCGGCGGCTCGGTCAGTGCCGAGAACCTCGACAAGCTCACCGCCTACGTAAAGCGTTTCATCATGGACGAGAAGCCCTTCGTGCTCGACCTGAGTGCGGTGGATTCGATCGCCGCGCAGGCGGACCAGCTGCTTGATGCGGTGGGCGAGGCATGCGAGAAAGCCGGCGTCGAATGGGCGATGGTTGCCGGTGACGTGGTTACCGCGGTGCTGGGCGGCGCCATGCCGGCCAGGGAGTCCGCGGACGCGCCACTGCCGGTGGTTGACTCGGTTCCGGACGCGTTGGACCACTTCGCCGACGCCAACCTCCGGCGCCGCACCATGCTGCTTCCGCTGCTGGCGACAAAGCTGACCAGGTCCGCGTAGTCGCACTCGCAGCCGGTATGGTCGAGGGATTGTGACTCGACCATGGCCGGCCGATGCCCGCACCTTCTGACCCTCACCGGCCCTTGTCGTTGCTGCTGGTCGAGGACGATCGCGCCGATGCGCTTCTGGTCGAGGAACTGATCGCCGACACCGGCCTGCACACCGCTGTGGTGTGGGCGGAGTCGATGGCAGATGCCGAGCGGCGACTGGCCGCGGACAGGCCGGATTGTGTGCTGCTGGACATGAACCTGCCCGATGCCACCGGACTCGAAGCACTGGACCGGATCACTCACCGCGACGCCACGCTGCCCATCGTCGTGCTGACCGGATTGACCGACGAGCACTTCGGCATCTCCGCGGTGAGTTCAGGAGCGCAGGACTACCTGGTCAAGGGGCGCGTCGAAGCCGAGATGCTGCAGCGTGCGCTGTTGTATGCCATCGAGCGCAAGCGCGCCGAACTCACCGCCGTCGAACTGCATGCAAGCCGACTTCGCGCGCGCGAGAACGCACGACTTGAACGCGGGCTGCTGCCGTCGCCCCTGCTGCTGGACGATCCGGGTGTCGAGATCGTCGCCCGCTACCGGCCGAGCCGGGAGAACGCACTGCTCGGCGGTGACTTCTACGACTTCGTCCAGACCGCCGACCGCACCGTCCACGTCATGATCGGCGACGTCGCCGGGCACGGGCCCGACGAGGCGGCCCTGGGGGTCGCGCTGCGCATCGCCTGGCGCGCGCTCACCTTCGCGGGCCTTCGCGGTCCCGAGAGGATGCGCGAGCTGAATCGCATTCTGCAGACCGAGCGTGCCGGCAGCGGCAACTTCGCGACGGTGATGAGCCTGGCGATCCCGCCCTCCGGCCCGTTGATCACCGCCGTTCGCGCAGGTCACCCCGGAATGCTGCTGCACCACGACGGGACCGTCGACTGGGTCGAGCCGCCGGGTGCGCCTGCCCTGGGCCTGCACACCGGTGACTGGCCCGCGGATCAGGTCGCGCTGCCACCCGGTGCCGGACTGGTGCTGCTGACCGACGGTCTGTTCGAGGGACACTCGGGTCTGGGCAATGAACGCCTGGGCGAGGACGGATTGCTCGAGTTGGCGCGGTCGGTGGCGGCGCTGCCCGGCGCTGCCTTCGTCGACGCGCTCATCGACGGAGCCGAGGAGTTGGCGCAGGCACACGGCGGTCTGACCGATGACATCGCGGTTGTGCGGGTCGAACGGACCTCGGTGTCATGACGGGGGGCGAGACGAAAAGCGTGACAACGGACAGGACCGCGGGCCTGAACCCGGGCCGCCGGCGGCTGACGGTGCAGGGATGGCTCAATCTCGTGCTGGCGCTGATGGGTCTGGTGGTGCTCGCGGGCGCAATCGCCGCGGCGTTACTGCTGGTCCGCGCTGACCGGGTGTCGCACGAACTCAGCGAGAGCATCCAACCTGCGCGCGTAGCGGCCTATCAGTTGCAGGCCGCGCTGCGCGACCAGGAGACATCGCTCCGCGGGTATGTGATCGCCGCCGACCGGCAGTTCCTCGACCCCTACTGTCGACGGCATGCGCACCGAGGCCGACGCGGCCGACCGGATTCGGCAGCGGGTGGGTGACCGGCCCGAGCAGATGGCCGATCTGGAGGCCATCGAACAGGCCGCCGCCAACTGGCGGGCGGACTACGCCGAGCCGCTGATCGCCGCGGTCAGCGCCGGGCTACCCCTTCGTCGCCGACAGCGCCACCGCAGAACGCGGCAAGGTCGAATTCGACCGTATCCGTGAGCTTTTCGACGCTCAGAACGACCATCTGACCACGATCCGGTCCAACGGCCTCGCCGAACTCAAGCACGCGCAGAACTGGCGCAACGGGTTGCTGGTCGCGATTCTGCTGGTGTTCATCGCCACCGCGATTCTGCTGGCGATCGTGATCCGAAGCGCCGTCACCCGGCCGCTGGAGGCACTCGCCGCGACGTGCCGGCGTATCAGCAGGGGCAACTTCGAGGAGAACATCGTCACGCAGGGGCCCAGAGACATTCGCGCGATCGGGGCTGACGTCGAGGACATGCGGCAGCGCATCGTGGCCGAACTCGCCGAGTCGAGGGCCGCGCAGTTGACCCTGGCCGATCAGGCTCAAGCCCTCGACGAGCAGGCCGTCGAGTTGCGGCGCTCCAATGCCGAACTCGAACAGTTCGCCTACGTCGCGTCGCACGATCTGCAGGAGCCCCTGCGCAAGGTGGCCTCGTTCTGCCAGCTGCTGGAGAAGCGGTACGGCGACAAACTGGACGCCCGCGGCACGGAATACATCGGCTTCGCGGTCGACGGCGCCAAACGCATGCAGGTGCTCATCAACGACCTGCTGATGTTCTCCCGGGTCGGAAGGCTGAACGCCACCGAGACCGACGTCGCCCTGGACAGCGTGCTGGATTCGGCATTGGGCAACGTCGCCACCGCGATCGAGGAATCCGGGGCCGAGGTCGTCCGACCCGGACTCCCCGCTGCCGCATGTGCTCGGCGATCCGATGCTACTGACGATGTTGTGGCAGAACCTGATCGGCAATGCGGTGAAGTTCCGGCGCGAGGGTGTCACCGCCCGGATCGTCGTCGACTGCGAGCCGTCGGACACCCGCGACGAGTGGCTGTTCACCGTCTCCGACAACGGCATCGGGATCGCCGAGGAGTTCGTCGACAAGGTGTTCGTCATCTTCCAGCGCCTGCACGGCCGTGACGCATATACCGGCACGGGCATCGGCCTGGCACTGTGCAAGAAGATCGTCGAATACCACGGCGGCGCCATCTGGATCGACACCGTCCTACACGGCGGGCACCAGGTTCAGGTTCACCCTGCCCGCCCTCGTGACCGACCACCTCACACCCGTTCAGGAAGGAACGTACGCATGACCCCGACCGGCCGACCGATCGACGTGCTGCTGGTCGAGGACGACCCGGGCGACGAGCTCATCACGCGGGAAGCGTTCGAGCACAACAAGATCAACAACACCCTGCATGTCGCGCACGACGGCGAGGAGGGCCTGGACTTCCTGTATCGGCGGGGCGGCTCACGAGGGCGCCCCCCGCCCCGACCTGATCCTGCTGGATCTGAACCTGCCGAAATACGACGGCCGGCAACTGCTGGAGAAGATCAAGTCGGATCCGGACCTGTGCCACATCCCGGTGGTCGTCCTGACCACGTCCTCCGCCGAGGAGGACATCCTGCGCAGCTACAAGCTGCATGCCAACGCTTACGTCACCAAACCCGTTGATCTGGAACAGTTCATGAGCGCCGTCCGGCAGATCGACGAGTTCTTCGTCCAGGTGGTGCGACTGCCTAACTCGTGACGCCGAACTGACGTGCCAGTTCGGTCAGCGACGCCCCCGCCGCATCCCACCGGCCGTCGGGAACCGGTTCACCCCGGCCGGGACCGTACTCATCCGGACGGGCGACGAAGGCCGTTGCCAGACCGGCCTCGCTGAGCCGCCCTGAGGTCGCGGTTGTGGGCGGCGACCAGCAGCACCTCCCCGACGTCGAGTCCCAGGAAGCCGGCCGGCGCGCGGTACGCCGCGGGATCAGGTTTGTAGGCGCGGCTGACATCGGAACCCAGCACGACGTCCCAGGGCAGCGCGGCGAACCTCGCCATGTCCACCAGCAGCGCGGTATTCGCGTTGGAGAGCGGACCCACGATGAATTGCCGCTTCATGGCGCCGATTCCGTCGACGCTGTCGGGCCAGGCCGGCAACCACCGCCAGCACAGGGCAAGGCGGTCGAGATCGGCCGGCGCGAAGTCGCCGGTGTCGAGTCGCAGGTCGCGCAGGACGACGTCCAGATTCTCCCGGTGCAGAACGTCCAGCGTGACGAACTGCCGCGCGCCCGAACGGACCTGCTGCATGGCGGGCTGGTACTGAGCGCGCCACGCGTCGGCGAACTCCTCTGCATCGATGGTGGTTTCATTGCGCTGCGCGAAATCGGCAACCGCGGCGGCAATCCCCGAACGCCAGTCGACGACCGTTCCGAAGGTGTCGAACAGGATCGCGCGTACGACTCGTCCAGTCGACGGTGAGCGGTATTCGGGCATGCTCGCCAACGCTAGTCCGCGCACCTGGCTGTCGGTCCGGCATGGCAGGCTCGCGGGTGTGGATTTGCCACAGCCGGATCCCGGACTGCCGCACCTCGCCGATGTGGTGCCGGCGCTGCTCACGGCGCTCGGCGTGCCGGGTTTCGAGGACCGGATCGGCCTGCCCGGGCCCGCTCGCCGGCGCCTGCGTGCTGCTGATCGACGGTCTCGGCGCCGAACTGCTGGACGCCTTCGCCCATGACGCGCCCGTACTGGCCGGGTTGCGCGGACCAACGCTGCAGGTCGGGTTCCCGTCGACCACGGTCGCCGGGCTCGCCGCTGTCGGCACCGGCTGCCGCTCCGGCGAGCACGGTCTGGTCGGCATGTCCTTCCGGCTGCCTGAGGCCGGGCTGTTCAATGCGTTGCGCTGGCGGCCGCATCCGTGGGGCGAGGACATGCGCGACACGTTGGTGCCGGAACACGTGCAACCGCTGCCGACGACGTTCGAACGGGCGGCGGCCGCCGGCGTCGCGGTCAGCGTGGTGTCCGGCGCCGAATTCGCCGGCTCCGGTCTGACCCGGGCCGTGCTGCGCGGCGGCCGCTATATCGGCGTGCTGGGACTCGGTGATCTGGCCGCGAATGTGCGCTCGGCACTGGTACGCGGTGGGTTCTGCTACGGCTACCACAGCGAACTCGACCTGCTGGGCCACCTGCACGGCCCCGGTTCCGAACCGTGGCGCATGCAGTTGCGCCAGGTCGACCGCCTGGTGGAATCGATGGTCGAGGGTCTGCCCCCGGGCAGCCTGCTCGCCGTCGTGGCCGACCACGGAATGGTCGCGATCGGGCCCGGCGACGTCGTCGACATCGACGCTCACCCGGCGCTGCGGGACGGGGTGGCCGCCATCGGCGGCGAGGCCCGCGCCCGCCATGTCTACGTCCAAGGCGGTGCCGTCGACGCGGTGCTGGCAGCCTGGCGTGAGACGCTCGCCGACAAGGCGTGGGTGGTGACCCGCGACGAGGCGATCGCCGCCGGCTGGTTCGGCGAGACTGTCCGCGACGCCGTCCGGCCCCGAATCGGCGATGTCGTCGCTGCCGCGCGTGCGACGGCGGCGCTGGTACGGCCCGCCACCGAACCGATCGAGTCGGCGCTGGTCGGACAGCACGGCTCCCTGACCACCGCCGAACAGCGGGTGCCCCTGCTGTTGGCGTACGGCTGAGAGGATGCCCGGGTGGACACACGCTGGCAGGGATCGGACGCGCCCCGGGGCGACGAGTACGACGCGCGCTGGCGGACCCTGGCCGCGCGGGGCGCCAATGTCCACGGCGAAGCCGACCTGGTGGAAACCCTGCTGCGGGAGAAAGGTCGCACGCGTGTGCTCGATGCCGGGTGCGGAACCGGCCGCGTGGCAATCGAATTGGCCCGGCGCGGGTTCTCGGTCGTCGGGGTGGACGCCGACGCGCCCATGCTGGCCGCCGCCCGCGCCAAAGCTCCTGAATTAGCTTGGCTGCAGGCCGATCTCGCCGATCTCCAGGGCGGGCCGAACGACGAGTTCGATCTGATCGTGCTGGCCGGAAACGTGATGATCTTCGTCTCCCCCGGAACCGAAGGGCGTGTGCTCGAGCAGCTGACCGCCCGACTGGCCCCGGGCGGGCTTCTGGTGGCCGGCTTTCAACTGCGCCGCGGCCGGATCTCGCTGGCCGAATACGACCGGCTTGCCGGGGCCGCCGGGCTGACTCCGGTGGCGCGCTGGTCGACCTGGGACCGGGAGCCGTTCGTCGGCGGCGACTACGCGGTGTCGGTGCATTGCCGCTGAGCCCGGACCGCCCGCTACGGTCTGTGGCGTGATTGTGCTGTTGCCACCCTCGGAGACCAAGCGTGACGAAGGCGACGGGCCGCCGTTGGCGCTGGAGGCACTCGGGTTCGCCGACCTCAACCCGCTGCGCTCCGCACTGGTCGACGAGCTCGTCGAATTGGCCGCCGATCGGCCGGCGTGCCGCAGCGCGCTGGGCATCTCGGCCAGGCAGGACGCCGAGATCGACCGCAACGCGGCGCTCTGCAGCTCCCCCACGCTGCCTGCCATCGACCGCTACACCGGGGTGCTCTACGACGCGCTGGACATCGGGTCGCTCAAAGGCGCAGCGGCGCAGCGGGCGCGGTCCCGGCTCGCGGTGGGTTCGGCACTGTTCGGCCTGCTGCGTGCCGACGACCCGGTACCCGCCTATCGGCTTTCGGCGTCGGCGAAACTGCCGGGCGGGCAGACCCTGGCCGCGCGTTGGCGGCCGCTACTGGACCCCGTGCTGGCCCGGATCGCCGCCGGGGAGTTGGTGGTCGACCTGCGTTCGGGTTCCTATGCGGCATTGGGCCGGGTGCCGGGTGCGGTGGCCGTCGATGTGCTGGCCGAGCACCCCGACGGCCGGCGCACGGTGGTCAGCCACTTCAACAAGGCGCACAAGGGGCGGCTGGCCCGGGCACTGGCGTCGAGCAGGTCCGAACCCGGCGACGCCGCGGCCGTTGCCGTGATCGCCCGGCGGGCCGGCATGCGGGTGGAACGTTCTGGCACCGCGCTGACGGTCGTGGTGCCTGCCTGATGCGCGCGGTCAGCCCATCCGCTCCGCGCTGAGATACGTGGTGTCGGCGAATGCCGCGAAGATCTCCCGGTCTGGGTACTGCAGACCGTTGTCCTCGTGTAGTTCGGCGATCGTCCGGGTCGACACCGACCAGCCCTGTTCGGTGAGATGCTCGGCCGCGTGCCGCCGATTATCTTGGTACACAAGGTCATTCACTTTGACCTCCATCCGGTCCCACCGGTCACCGGCGGCCGCGATCTGCTCGCCGAACACGGCCATGTCGGGGATGAAGTCGGCGGCCAGCCGGCTGCCGGCCGCGCTGAGCGCGGTGATGTGGTCGAACAGCGTGTCCTGGGCGTCCGAAGGAAGGTAGTAGAGCAGTCCCTCGGCGCTCCAGACCGTCGGCGCGTCCGGGTCAAGGCCCGCATCGCGTAGTGCGGCGGGCCAGTCGTTGCGCAGGTCGACGCCGACGATGCGGTGCGTCGCGGTGGGGCTCGCTCCCAGGTCCGCCAGCACGCCCGACTTGAACGTCAGCACCGCGGGCAGGTCGATCTCGAAGACCACGGTGCCCGCCGGCCACGGCAGGCGGTAGCCACGGGTGTCGAGACCCGCGGCCAGGATGACCGCCTGCCGGGTCCCGCCCGCAACGGCGTCGAGGAAGAACTCGTCGTAGAACCTGGTCCGCACGGCCATGTGATTGGCCGACTGCTCGGGGTCGTGTTCGGGGTCCCCGCTTGGGTTCTCCCCGTCGAGCAGGCGGATGAAGTACGGCATTCCGACCGCGCGGACCAGCGGCTCGGCGAACGGGTCGTTGATGAGCGGTCGGGCGCTGCGGGTGGCCAGCGCCCGGGACGCGGCCACCATGGTCGCCGTCGCACCCACGCTCGACGACAGATCCCAGCTGTCGTCGTCGGTCCGTTGCGTCATCGCACTCCTACCGCCGGGTGTCTCAGCGCGGCTGAGTGTAACGCCGCGGCCGATTCGCGACACCACCTGACAACCAACAGGTGAGGAGATTATCGAGATGAACAGATACCGCCGCGCATTGATGACCGGAACCGGTGGCGCCGTGGTGTTCGCATTCGTCACGGTGTGTGCGAACTACCCGGCCCAGACAGTCAGTGCCTCAGCGGAATCCGTGGGTCAGCCGATCGGCGTGATGGACAACAGCGCCCCCGGCGACCACAAGGTGACCGACGCCATCGCCGAGCAGGAGATGGCTTTCCAGGACTGGATCCGGCAGATGCGCATCGACCGGCAGTCGCATCGGGCGATGCCGCCGGTATCTCCGTAACATGGGATGTCGATGACCGGGATCATCGACGACGACTCGACCCTCGTCGCACGGCTGCGTGACCGTGACGAGGCGGCATTTTCGGCGCTGGTGGATCACTACGCCCCCGCAATGCTCCGGGTGGCGCGGGGCTACGTTGCCAGCGTCGAGACGGCCGAGGACGTGGTTCAGGAGACCTGGATCGCGGTGATGAACGGCATCGCCGGGTTCGAGGCGCGATCCTCTTTGCGCACATGGCTGTTCACGGTGCTGATCAACATCGCCAAGAAGCGTGGAGTGCGCGACCGGCGGATCGTCGATACCGAGCGGACCGCCGCCGGCGCGACGGTCGACCCGGACCGATTCCGGCCGGCGGAGGCGCCGGACTGGCCGGGCCATTGGAAGGACGGCCGGGAACCCTCCCCCTTTCCCGACACCCCGGAGGGATCGGTGCTCGGACGCGAACTGATGGAGGTGGCTCGGTGCGAACTCGACGGACTGCCGGAGCGCCAGCGCACGGTGGTCAGCCTGCGCGATCTGCTCGGCATGGATTCCGCCGAGGTGTGTCAGCTCCTCGGCATCAGCGTCGCCAATCAGCGCGTCCTCTTGCACCGCGGGCGTGCTGCCGTCCGGCAAGCACTGGAAGGGTATCTGGCTGATTCGTCATGAACACCGAACCGATGAACTGCAACGAACTCGTGGAGCTGGTGACCGGCTACCTAGACGGGTCGCTGGACCCCGACATCCGGGCCCGTTTCGACATGCATCTACTCGAGTGCGATGGCTGCGAGAACTACCTGCAGCAGTTCCGTGCCACCGTCCAGACCCTGGGCGGCATCCGCGACGAGCACCTGGACCCGGCGTTCCGGGCGCGGCTACTGGCCGCGTTCCGGCACTGGCGCTGACGGCGGTCAAGCCGCCCAACCGCCCGTGAGAGACTTCAGCCATGGGTTTCGACATCGACCGGCCCAAGCTCGAGGGGAACATCGCGATCGACAACGATCGCCAGATCGGCTTCGCCGAGTTCGGCGATCCGCAGGGGCGCGCTGTCTTCTGGCTGCACGGGACACCGGGGGCGCGCAGGCAGATTCCCGCCGAGGCTCGGGTCTACGCAGGGCAGCACCACATCCGGCTGATCGGGGTCGACCGGCCGGGCATCGGATCGTCCACACCGCACCAGTACGACGCCGTCCTGGACTTCGGGCACGATCTGCGGGTCATCGCCGACGTCCTGGGCATCGAGCAGGTTCGCCGTCATCGGACTGTCCGGCGGTGGGCCGTACACGCTGGCGTGTGCGGCGGCCATGCCCGAGCGGGTGGTGACAGCAGCGGTCCTCGGTGGCGTTGCGCCCACCCGGGGGCCGGACGCCATCAGCGGTGGTGCGATGACACTGGGCAATCTGGTCGCGCCGGTGCTCGAGGTCGCCGGTCTGCCGGTGCGGCTGGCCGCGGCCACCCTGATCAAGCTGATCCGGCCGGTTGCCTCCCCCGCCCTGGAGGTGTACGCGCGGGTGTCGCCGGAAGGCGACCGGCGGCTGCTGGGCCGCCCGGAGTTCAAGGCGATGTTCCTCGACGACCTGCTCAACGGCAGCCGCAAACAGCTGGCCGCGCCGTTCGCCGACGTCGTCGTGTTCGCCCGCCCGTGGGGGTTCCGGCTCGACGAGGTCAAGGTTCCGGTGCTCTGGTGGCACGGCGACCGCGACCACATCATTCCGTTCGAGCACGGTGAGCACGTCGTCGCCGCGACTGCCCGACGCCACGATGCATGTCGATCCACGGCGAGAGCCACCTCGCCGGCCTCGGCCGCGCCGAGGAGATCCTGCGGACCGTGATGACGGTCTGGGACCGCGACGAGGGAAAGTGACGGAACACATCTGATGGACCATCCCAATCACGTTCCCGGTGTGCCGATGGTGTTTCCGCCGTGGGTCGAGCGGCTGCAGATCAAGTACATGAACCCGCTGATGGCGCCGGTGGCCCGGCGGCTGCCGACGTTCGGGGTGATCAAGCACCGCGGCCGCACCTCCGGCAAGGCCTACGAGACCGTCGTCTCGCCGTTTCGCAAGGGCAACGTGGTGGCGGTCGGGCTGATGCACGGCAAGACCAACTGGGTGAAGAACGTGCTGGCCGCCGGCGAGGCCGATCTGCGGCCTGCCCGTCGGGATGTGCACCTGGTCCGGCCGCGGGTGATACCGGCCGGCGGCGACACCGCGGGGTTGCCTCTGATGGCACGCTTGGTCGGCCGGCGGGTCGGCGTGTTCGTCGCGGACATCGCCTGAAGCTAGGCCTGATCGCTCTAGCCGCCCAACGCCTGTCGCAGCAGGTGCATCGCGACCGTCGTCGAGCGGTCCCGGATGTCGGCCCGGTTGCCCGGCAGCAGTACCGTCCGTGTCGATGGCGGCGCGCCGGCCACCGCGACGCTGAAGCAGACCGTGCCCACCGGCTTGTCCGGTGTGCCGCCGTCCGGTCCGGCGATCCCGGTGATGGCGATCGCGGTGTCGGCGTCGAAACGCCGCAGCGCACCTGCGGCCATCGCCTCGGCAACCGGTTCCGACACTGCGCCGTGCTCGGCGATCAGCGCCGGATCCACGTCCAGCAGTTCGGATTTCGCCTCGTTGGAGTACACCACCGCCCCGCCCATCACGTAGGCCGAGGAGCCCGCCCGGTCGGTCAGGCGCGCCGCGACCATGCCCGCGGTGCACGACTCCGCGGTCGCGATTCGGCGTCCGGTGAGTAGTCGGGCGACCTGATCGTCGATGTAGGAGCCGTCGGTGGAGAAGATCTCGCGGGGATGCTGTTCGTGCAGCGTATCCACCAGCCGCCCATAGGTTTCCGCATCGGATGGCTCGTAGCGGGTGACGATCTCGAGCTCACCGCGGCGCAGGCAGGTGGTGATCTCGAGCCGGTCGAATCCGTCGATGCTGCGCTGCGCCTGCCGCAGCGTCTCGGCCAGTCCTGACTCCGGCAGCCCGAACATCCGCACGATGTCCTGTCGGTAGACGGTCCGCCCGGCGATCGCCTCCTGCACGGCCGGCAGTCCGGTCGCGGTGCGCCACATCGGCTGAAGTTCGCGCGGTGGGCCCGGCAGCACCAGCACCGTGGGCGTGCCCGGCACGATGACACCCGGCGCCGTGCCCACCGGGTCGATGACCTGCGCACCCGCCGGAACCATCGCCTGTTTGCGGTTGGCGGCCAGGACCGCGTCGAAATCGCGGTCGGGAAAGCGTCGCATCATCGATCGGAGGATCTCCGCGATCTTCTCCTCGAGCACCTCGTCGAGGATCAGTTCGCGGCCGCAGAACCCGGCAACCACCTCGATCGTCATATCGTCGGCGGTGGGTCCCAGGCCCCCGCTGGTGATGATCAGGTCCACACCCTCGCCGGCCAGGAACCGCAGCTGCGCGGCGATGTCGTCGGGCCGGTCGCCGCAGATGGTGATGTGCGCCAGTTCGACGCCGAGTTCCAGCAGCTGCCCGGCGAGGAACGGGCCGTTGGCGTCGGCGACCCGCCCGGTCAGCACCTCGGTGCCGGTGATGACGATGCCGGCGCGTGCGCTCACCTGTGATCGGTGGTCACGCGGGTGTGGCGCCCGGTGAGCGCACGACCATCGGGACTGCCGGGAAGTACGCGGCCATCTGGGAGCGTGACCGGCGCAGCGCGGCCGTGCCGTAACCGTGCTTGCGGTGATCGGGATGTATCCAGATTCGGACGTCGACCTCGCCGTCGGCGAGCTCGCCGAACACCAGGCCGACCTTGTCCGTCCCCTCCAGCGCCACGAACCATGCCGCCTCTTCGGCGGCGCACCGGGACACCGCGGCGCGGATCTCGTCGTCGAGGTCGCCGGCCGGCGCACCCGAGCCGTCCCCGGCGGAGTGCATGTCCTCGGTGCGGGCAGCGAAGAGGTCGCGATCGGCGTCACCGGAGAACGGACGCAGCGTGAGGCTGTCGCCGAGGCTGGCGGGGCGTTCCCGGGCGGTGAAACTCAACTGCGAGTTCAGGTCGTCGAGTTCCTTGGCGATCGCCCGCCGGGATTGTTTGGTGAGCCGGTCGAACGACAGCCCGATCACGGCTTCGGCACTGAGCGGCGAGGTGTCAAGCATCTCCTGGATGGCGGCGACGGCGGCCGGCCGATCCTCGGCCTCGACGATGGCGTCGAGCAGTTCGTGGCGCCGGTCGAGCGCTTTCAGCAGAGCGTCGGTGATCTCGCGGCGGGCCGCGGCGATGTCGTGGTCGGGCATGATCAGCAGCCTAGTTCAGTCCAGGGCGGTGCGGGATCGCCGATTCGGGCGGACACTGGAATGGCGATGATGTCCCGAGGTGAACGCCGTTGGCAGCGGGTGATCTGCGTCCTGCTGGCGGCGGCTCTCACCGGCTGTTCCGGTTCACAGCGGGTTGCGCCCACGAGTCCGCCCGCCGTGACGCGTCCTGTCATCGCGTTCATCACCCATCAACCACCCGGAGACGCGTTCTGGGACGTGGTGCGGCGCGGCGCGCAGGCCGCCGCCGACGCCGACGGCCTCGAGTTGCGCTACGAGCACGACGACGACGCCCGGCGGCAGGCCGACCTGGTGACGCAGGCGGCCGGAAGCCGGGTTGCCGGCATCGCGGTCAGCCTTCCCGACCCGCCGACGCTGGCTCCCGCCGTCCGGGCCGCGGTGGCTGCGGGCGTCCCGGTGGTCGCCGTCAACACCGGGGTCGATGCCTGGCAGGCGATGGGAGCGCTCGCCTACTTCGGGCAGGACGACGCGGTCGCCGGTCACGCGGTCGGCGAACGCCTCTCCCATGAACGGGCGGTCAACACGTTGTGCGTGATTCAGCAGCGCAACCACATCGGCCTGGAGGCGCGTTGCGACGCCGCGGCCGCGAGCTTCACCGGTCACCTGCAGAAGATCTACGTCGACGGGGTCGACCCGCACGCGGCGCAGGCGGCAATCGTGACCAAGCTGCAGCAGGACCGCGGCATCGACCGGGTTCTCACGTTGGGCGCGGCAGTATCGCGCTGCTCGCGCTGCGTGCGGTCGGCGACGCCAACAGCTACGCACGGGTGGTCACCTTCGACGCCAATCCCGCTGTGATCGAGGCGATTTCGCGTGGGACGATTCAGTGGGCGGTCGACCAGCAGCCGTACCTGCAGGGCTACCTGGCGGTGGATTCGCTGTGGCTGCACATGACCAACGCGACGGTGATCGGCGGTGGCCGGCCGACGCTGACCGGCCCGTCGTTCATCGACGAGTCCAACGTCGACGGCATCGTCGAACACGCCGAAGCCGGCACCCGCTAGCGTGACGCGTCGCTGACGGGCACCACCGTCGGCGGGGTGTTGTAGCCCTGGACGCGAACCCAGTTCGCCTCGGCACCCGAGCCGGGCAGCGTCGCGCGCAATTCGACGGACTCCCCCGGGAACACCGTGACGTAGTTGTCGCTGTACTCGACCGGCAGGATCTCGTCGCCGTCGTGGGTGGACAGCACTTCCGCACGCTCGAAGAACGCCAGCTTCCCGGTGTCGTTGGACAGGCGCACGGTGACCCCACGCCGGCCGTCGTTGGTGGTGCGGTGCGCGCTGACATCCAGCGGCACCCGCGGCATGGTGTTCAGCGGGGTCATGTCCGCCCAGCTGACCTGCTTGAGCGCGAACGCCGTGTCGTTGCGGGGGTCACCCACGTCATCGCGCTGCTGGGACTGCCAGTAGACGTTGTCGGCCACGACGGCGCCGGTGGAGTCCATCAGGTCGCAGCGGACGAAGAACACCCGTGAGTTGAGTGCCACCCGGGGCAGCGTCATGACCTGGCTCGCACCGTTGGCGGCGACGGCGATGCCGTCGGCGGCGCGGTCGTCGCGCAACCGGCCCTGCAGGTCGTAGATCCGCACCCGCACCCGCAGACCGTCCCGGTCGGCGGCGGACTGGTTGACGACGGTGATGTTGGCCTGGCTGTGGTCGCCGGTGGCGTAGGAGTCGAACACGACCGACAGCGGCTGCAGGCCCTTCTTCGCGCCGTAGTACGCGCCGCCGGGCCGCAGGTAGTAGTCGAACAGGTTGCCGAAGAACGACGGCCAGTGGTTGTTGAGCATCCAGTAGATGGTCATCTTGTGGGTGTCCCAACCGCCCGCGGCGAACGCCTCGAACTGGGCGCGGGTCGATTCATAGTGTGCAAGTTGGGCTTTGCGCGTGAACTCCTCGGCTCCCTTCGACGATCCGTACCGGCGCACGATGGCGGTCCGGATGCTGTCGAGCTGTTCGTTGTTGTCGTCGGAGCCGGCGTGGAAGTACCAGGTGTCGTTGATCGGCCACAGCTTGTCGGCCGGGATGAACGACTTCAGGCTCGCGAACGGCGGGATGTGCTCGTTGTCGCCCTGCTCGGCCGACGCCCCGCGGGTGGCGGCGTAGCGGCCGG
Source organism: uncultured Actinomycetota bacterium (assembly GCA_963779655.1). GTDB lineage: Bacteria > Actinomycetota > Actinomycetes > Mycobacteriales > Mycobacteriaceae > Mycobacterium. The sequence goes on from CAVZZD010000010.1 coordinate 222,145, forward strand.
CGAACCAGTAGCTCGGCGGCCGCCAGCTGTACGGGCCGGCCATCTGGATGCCATCCCACATCGGTTCACCGTCTTCGTCCCGGTTGACCGAGGAGACGGTGTCGACCGTCGCGTTCTGCCAGTGCAGGTCGGACAGGATGCCGTGATACCAGCCGAGAACCTCCGGCGGTGGGCGGCCGTCGCTGGCGTTGGCCCAGATGAAGGCCGCGGCGTGCGAGCGCAGCGCTTCGATCTGCGAACGCATGCTGTCCTGGGCGACGCCGACGGTCCTCGTCGTCCCACTGCGCCCACTTCTCCCACTGGTTGCAGCACATCCAGCCGTACATCACCGGGATGCCCAGTTCGTCGGCCGTCTCGATCAGGTGGTCGCCCGGGAACTTGCCTTCCAGACGAATCATGTTGAGCCCCAGATCCTTCACGTACCGCAGGATCGCGGTCTCGCGGTCCGGGTCGTACTTGAACAGCAGGTCCGGGGTGTAGGTCGCACCGCGCACCAGGAAATCGCGGCCGTTGACCTTCAGGTAGAAGCTGCCGCCGCGGCCCAGTTCGGGATACTGCTCGTCGTCGTCGCGGAACTGCTGCACGGTGCGGATACCGAACCGCTGGTGGGCCGCGTCGACCACGCGGTCGTACTGGCGGAATTCCAGGTTCAGGTCGTAGAGGTCGGGCGCGCCGAGGGTGTAGGGCCACCACAGGTCGGGGTGTGACACCGCCAGTGCGCGGAACGCCTCGGGGGCGAACCGGATCTCGCGATCCTCGCCCGGTTTCAGTGTCACGGGTTGCTCGACGCGGATGTCGGGCTTGCCGGTCCGGCTGATCGTCGCGCGCAGGACACCCCGCACGGTGTGCGCCGAGTCGTTGCGGGCGTCGGCATAGATCGTCAGCCGAGCGGAATCCGTTCTGGGCAAGGGAAGTTCGGTGTTGACGGCGGCCGGTCCGAGCGACACGTCGCCGTTCATCTTCAGGTAGACCGGCTTCCAGATGCCGGCGTTGCGGTCGGGCACGAAAGACGTGCCGCGGGCCGGGTTGGCACCGGGTGCCCTGGTGACCGATCTCGCGCCAGTTGATCCAGTCCCACCAGCTGTCGGCGAGTTCCACGCCGTCGACGTCCTGCAGCGCCTGCTCGGGAGTCACCTTGACCGCCAACGTGTTCGGCTGCCCGGGCCGGATCCACTGGGTGACGTCGAGATCGTGGGCGACTGTACATGCCGACGATGCGGTTGCTGTCGGCCAGCAGCTGGCCGTTGAGCCAGATCTCGGCGCGGTAGTTGATCCCGGGGAACTGCAGCGTGTAGTTCGAGTGCCCGGCCGGGGCGTTGAACGTCGTGCGGTACCACCAGTCCTGTCGGTACAGATCCTGCGGGACGTCGTCGCGCAGATTGGTGCCGACGTCCAGATCGGGATAGACGCCGTCGTCCTGCAGGGTCTCGCAGGACCGTCGAGGGCATCCGCCGGACCGGATGCCACCCGGAGTCGTCGTAGCCGCCCTCCGACACGTCGGCGCCCGTCGCCGCCACGTCGAGAGCCGAGGCCAGCTTCCAACCCTGGGCCAGTTCGACGGTGCCGGGTGCGGCCTGTGCCCGCGCGAACGACGGGAAGTCTCCCGCGCCCAGGGCCAGCACCGCCACGAGCAGTGCGACGAGGAAGAGCGGGGTGAGTCCTCGGCGCGGCACGTCGATACATTACGAGATCGGCGGACCCGTCACAGTCCGGGCGGGCGGCGTACTAAACTAGAACAGGTTCCAGTTTTCGCTTCTTTCGTATCCCTTCCGCCAAGGAGCAACATGCACACCGCCCTCTGCGACCAGTTGGGAATCGAGTTCCCGATCTTCGCCTTCACCCACTGCCGTGACGTCGTGGTCGCCGTGAGCAAGGCGGGCGGCTTCGGCGTCCTCGGTGCCGTCGGGTTCACGCCCGGAACAACTCGAGATCGAGCTGAACTGGATCGACGAGCACATCGGCGACCATCCGTACGGCGTCGACATCGTGATCCCCAGCAAGTACGAGGGCATGGACTCGGGCATGTCCGCCGACGAGCTGACCAAGACATTGCAGGACATGGTGCCCCAGGAGCACGTCGACTTCGCCCGCAAGATCCTGTCCGACCACGGCGTCCCGGTCGAGGGCAGCGGCGCGGACGCCTTCCAGCTGCTCGGCTGGACCGAGGCCACGGCCACCCCGCAGGTCGAGGTCGCGCTGCAGCACCCGAAGGTGACCATGATCGCCAACGCGCTGGGCACTCCGCCGCCCGACATGATCAAGCACATTCACGACCAGGGCCGGGTGGTTGCGGCGCTGTGCGGGTCGGCCTACCAGGCGCGCAAGCATGCCGACGCCGGCGTCGACATCATCATCGCCCAGGGCGGCGAGGCCGGCGGCCACTGCGGTGACGTCGGCTCGATCGTGCTGTGGCCGGAGGTCGTCAAGGCGGTCGCCCCGGTGCCCGTGCTGGCCGCCGGCGGCATCGGCAGCGGCCAGCAGATCGCCGCGGCCCTGGCGCTCGGCACGCAGGGCGCGTGGACCGGCTCGCAGTGGCTGATGGTCGAGGAGGCCGAGAACACCCCGATCCAGCAGGCCGCCTACGTCAAGGCGAGCAGCCGCGACACCGTGCGCAGCCGTTCCTTCACCGGTAAGCCGGCGCGGATGCTGCGCAACGACTGGACCGAGGCGTGGGAGAACCCCGAGAACCCGAAGCCGCTGGGAATGCCGCTGCAGTACATGGTGTCCGGAATGGCGGTCGCGGCCACGCACAAGTACCCCGACGAGAGCGTCGACGTCGCATTCAACCCCGTCGGCCAGGTGGTCGGTCAGTTCACGAAGGTCGAGAAGACCGCGACGGTGATCGAGCGCTGGGTGCAGGAGTATCTGGAGGCGACGTCCGCGCTCGACGCCCTCAACGAGGCGGCCTCTCACTGAGTCGGGCCTGACGCAGGATGACTGCGGTTCTGACCGCGTGCAGCGGGTTCCTACTTGCCGTGCTGTGGATGGACCTCATCTTCGATGTGCAGGTCCTTCGGCACCGGCAGGCGGGTCACGCGCTGCCCGAGTCGGTGCTGACGTCCATCACCGGCTACTACCACCGCGCGACAACGACGTCGCGCCCGATGAGTTACCTGATCGTCCTGGTGATGCTTGTTCTGTTGGGCGCCTTGGCGGTTGAGATAGCGGGCGGCCGGCGATCCGGGTGGTTGTCGACCTCCTGGGCCGTGCTGGCCGTGCTCCCGATCGGGCTCGCGGTGCGCACGGTGCGTGATGCCGTGCGGCTCGGTGAGCGCACAGACGGCGTCCTCGAACAATCGCGGCTGGCCCGTTCGGTGTGTCGCGATCACATCGTGTGCTTCGTCTGTCTGGCCTTGTTCCTCGGGGTGACGCTGCAGGTGGCTCAGGCGTAGAAGTCCTGCTGCCAACCCCGGGATTCGGTGCACTCCAAGGCAAGTCCGTCCGGGGACTGGGCCGCAGCCCGGCCCGGGTCCGGGCAGGAGGCGCCGATCGACTGGACGCCGTACAGCGGCGGTGACCACACCCAGAAGCCCGTCTCGACCGGCGGCCACTGGTTGGGGATGTAGTGGCAGGCATACGTCTGGCCGGTGTCGCCGCGGCCGAAGATGTACCTCTCCCAGCTGGTACATCCGGTGGACAGTTCGACGCCGTGGACCATGCCGGGCACATCCGCCAGCAGTTGGGTGGGTGCGGCGGCCGCTCCCGGCGCTGCCAGGGCGGCGGTGACGATGCCGGCGGCGGTGATGATCGCTGAGGCCCGGAGCATCGCCTCACCCTAGCGGCGAAACCGACATCTTTTGGGCGAAACGCGGCCCTGCCAACGCTGAATTCGCTGTTCAGGGTGGTTTCCTTGAGCCATGCTGTGCATCCGGAATCTGTTGGCCCTGACCGGACTCGGGGCGCTGCTGGCCATCGTCGTGGTGTTCGCCGGTGTGACGATTCGGCCGGGCGTCGACAACGCGCTGCCGGCGGCAGCGGCCGCACCACCGACCACCACGGCCACGACCACGACCACGAGCACGACCACAGCGACCGACGACCGCGGCTACGCGAACTCTGCGGCGCGCTGCCCCCAAGGCCAGACCGCGGTCGCGTTCGGCCGTACCCAGCGCTCCGAGGTGGTGATCTGCGCGGACGCGGGCGGCGACTACGAGTACATCGGTGTGCGCTCGAGCGACAACGCCACGCTGCAGGTCGCTGCCGAGTCCACCGACGACGGCTTCGTGGCCCGCACCGACGGCGCGACCTACACGGTCTCTCCGACCCAGCTGGTGGTCGTTTCCGGCGGCAAGGTCATCTACCGCGACACCTGGATCGACTACCACCAGCCCCAGTTCTCGGCTGAGCACGGCGATGCCACCAGCGCAACGACGACCACAACGACGACTACGACGACGACACCGACACCGACGACGAGTACCGCACCGGCCCGATAGGGACTACGGCGTCGGCGGCAACAGCGGCGGCAGTTCCGGCGGCGGCCCGGGGGCCGGTCCCGGTGGTGCCAGCACCGCTGGCGCGTCCGGCGGCACCTCGGCGGCCGGTGCGGCCGGTGCAATCGGTGCAGCCTGCGGACCTACGGCCATTCCCGGCGGCGGCGCGGATGTCGCATCCATCGGACGCTGCGTCAGCAACAGAAGCGCGTCGCCCCCGCTGACCTCCTGCGTCTGGTAGGCATGCCACAACTCCCGCAGGTAGGACATGCGGGGGCTCTCTTCATCGGGTACCTCGGTGGTGCCCGGCGGGAGATTCTCCGGACTGCTCAGGTGCGGCACGCTCTGGTCGGCCGGGGGCGAGTGATCGGTCGAGACGGCCTGAACGGGCGCCGAGGTGTCCGGTGTCGGCGGGGCCGGTGCCGGCTGATCGGTCGAGACGGCCTGAACGGCCGCCGCCACGTCGGTTGTCGGCGGGGGCGACGGGACCGGGTCGACGGGGTCTGCGGATGCGGGGGCAGAGAGCATCAGCATCGCGGCTGCGCCGAGCGCAGCCGGCCATGCCGCCCTGCCTGTGGTGAAACGCGCCATATCAATGCTTCTCCACGGCGAGCATAACTGTTACAGGTGGGGTTTGAGAAGTGAACGGGAACATGTTTCAGTTCCAGGTTTTGCCAACCAGCCACGGCGTGGCGATCGGCGGTGTACCAATACGTTTGAGGCCATTCCGGATGCCTCACTCCCCCTTAGACCCCGTAGACACAACATCGCCCGTAGGCGCATTGACCCCGTGAGGAGCCCCTCCGATGCCGAGTCCGACCCTGCCGCCCGGCTTTGATTTCACCGACCCCGATCTGAATCGTGAGCGATTGCCCGTCGAGGAACTCGCCGAGTTGCGCCGCACCGCGCCGATCTGGTGGAACGAGCAGCCGGTCGACTCGGGCTTCCACGACGGCGGGTACTGGGTGGTGACCAAGCACAAGGACGTCAAGGAGATCTCGATCCGCAGCGACGTGTTCTCCAGCCTGGAGAAGACCGCGCTCCCCCGGTATCCGGAAGGGTCCACGCAGGAGCAGCTCGACACCGGCAAGTTCGTCCTGCTGAACATGGACGCACCGCACCACACGCATCTGCGCAAGATCATCGCCCGCGGGTTCACCCCGCGGGCCGTCGAGAGGCTGCGGGCCGATCTCCACGAACGAGCCCAGAACATCGCCAAGTCGGCGGCGGCCGAAGGCTCCGGCGACTTCGTCGAGCAGGTGTCGTGCGAACTGCCACTACAGGCCATTGCCGGTTTGATCGGCATCCCGCTCGAGGACCGCAAGAAGATCTTCGACTGGTCCAACCAGATGGTCAGCGACGACGACCCGGAGTTCGCCCACCACGACGGGCGCAGCTCCGCGATGGAACTGATCATGTATGCGATGCAACTGGCGGCGATCCGGGCCGAGGAGCCCGGCGAGGACATCGTCACCAAGCTGATCGAGGCTGACGTCGACGGGCACAAGCTCTCCGACGACGAGTTCGGGTTCTTCATGGTGCTGCTCGCGGTGGCGGGTAACGAGACCACCCGCAACTCGATCACCCACGGCATGATCGCGTTCGCCGAGCATCCCGATCAGTGGGAGCTCTACAAGCGGGAACGGCCGGCCACCGCGGTTGATGAGATCGTCCGTTGGGCGACGCCGGTGACGTCGTTCCAGCGCACGGCCGTCCAGGACTACGAACTGTCCGGCGTGCCGATCAAGAAGGGTCAGCGCGTGGTGATGTCGTACCGGTCGGCGAACTTCGACGAAGAGGTCTTCGACGACCCGTTCACCTTCAACATCCTCCGCGACCCCAACCCGCACGTCGGTTTCGGTGGCACCGGGGCGCATTACTGTGTCGGCGCCAACCTGGCCCGGATGACGATCGACCTGATGTTCAACGCGATCGCCGACAACATGCCGGACCTGACCTCGGTCGGGCGGCCGGAGCGGCTGCGCTCGGGCTGGCTCAACGGCATCAAGCACTGGCAGGTGGACTACCAGGGCACCTCCGCGTAGGTTCCCGTCCCGTCAGCCGTGCCGGGCGGCTTCCTGCGCGAGTTGTACCCGCGAGGTGAGGCCGAGTTTGGCGTAGACGTGGGTGAGGTGGGTTTGCACGGTGCGCGGTGAGACGAAAAGCCGGGTGGCGATGTCGTTGTTGGCGAGCCCTTCGCTGACCAGTCGGACGACGTCGCGCTCGGTGGGGGTGAGTGAGGCCCAGCCGCTACTGGGCCGTTTGCGTTCGCCGCGGCGACGCCGGGCGTAGGCGATGGCTTCGTCGGTCGACAGCGCGGCGCCCTCGGCCCACATGGATTCAAAGTCCTTCTCGCCCAACGCATCGCGAAGTGCGGCCACCGGCAACTCGACAGCGGCGTCGAAGATCGTGAAGCGGACAAAGCCACCGCGCTGCCGGATGGCGTCGGCGGCGCCGTACAGGCGTGCCGCTTCACGGTGACTGCCGGCGCCGACGGCCAGTGCGGCAAGGCACTCGAGAGTGTCGGGCGTGGAGCCGTATGCCCGGGTGCTGACGGCGGTTGCGAGCGCGTCGTGCGCGTCGCGGCCGGCCTGATCGGGCTCACCTTGGGCGATCGCAACGCCCGCGCGCGTCGTGAGTGCCAGCGACAGGTGAAAACCGCTCGTCGCCGCGACCGCGTCGTCGGACAAGCGCCGGGCCGCGGTCAGATCCCCGCGCGCCAGCGCAGCCTGGGCCGCGTACGCAATCCAGATCGCCACCATTTTGGGCTGGAGGCTGAGATGGGGCAAGCCGGCCGCGATCGCACCGTCCGCCGCGGCAACGTCGCCTGCGGCGAGGGTCGCGGCAGTCAACCCGGCGTGCGCGAAGCCTGACAAGAACCCGCCGACCTCCGCCGCGAGCTCGATGGCCGCGTTGGCCGCGTCCCGCGCGGCACCCGGGTCCCCGTGGTATGCCAGCATCAGCGCCTGCATGGATCGCGCGCAGCAGCCCCAGTACACGTCGTGAGCCGCGTCGGCGTCGGCGATGACCTCGCTCAACTTCGCGACGGCTCCAACCACATCACCGGTCATCCCCTGTGCCACAGCGAGATTCCACCGGCAGCCACGCGATGCCTGCCCGTAACCGATGGCGTCGGCGAGGTCGCGTCCTTCTTCGGCGGCCGCCCGTATCGCGATCGGATCACCCGCCATGACCGCCCCGAACGCCTGCCAACTCAGATTCCAGCTGAGCCGCCATCCATCGCCTACCGAGCGGGCCAGGCCGATCGCCTCGGCGAAGTACGGGCCGGCAGCCTCGGCGTCTTAGACCGCGATGCCTCCGCAGGCGGTCAGGGCCCGGAGCACCAGGGCGGGGTCATCGACTTCCCGCGCGATCGCCAACGCTTGTTGGGCTTGCTCCACGCAGTCGGTGGCGCCCATATATACGTCGAGCGTGGCCTTGTCTGCGAGCACCGCCGCGCGCACCCTCGGCGGCACCTCGTGCGGGTGTGCACATTGGTCGGCAAGGGCGGCGTCGAACCAGGCCAGCCCTTCTTGGATGCGGCCCCGTCCGAGCCACAGCGGCTGCAGCGACGACGCCAGCTGCGACGCAAGTCCGATATCGGAGTTTTCGCGACTCCACCCGAACGCGGCCCGCAGGTTGTCGATCTCGGTGTCGGCCTGCTCGAGACGCCGCTCATGGCCGGTGCTAGCGGGGGTGTCGAGCAGGGCCGCCACGGCCGTGTAGTGATCGCGGTGACGGGCACGCACGGCGTCGGCCTCGCCGGAGTCGCCGAGCCTTTCCAGGGCGTACTGGCGTACCGTCTCCAGCAACCGGTATCGCGTTCGGCCACTTGTGCTTTCGGCGACGACCAGGGACTTGTCGACCAGCAGTGTGAGCAGGTCGAGGACCTGGAATCGCTTCACGTCGCCGCCGCCGGCGACCGCCTCTGCGGCGTCGAGGTCGAACCCGCCCATGAAGACTGCGAGCCGGGCGAACACGACCCGTTCGGGCTCGGTCAGCAGCGCGTGTGACCAATCCACCGAGGCCCGCAACGTCTGCTGGCGGCGCACCGCGGTGCGTGCTCCCCCGGTCAGCAGCCGGAAGCGGTCATGCAGGCTGTCGCGGATCTCGATCAGCGACATGACGCGCACCCGCGCCGCCGCCAGCTCGATCGCCAACGGCACGCCGTCGAGGCGTCGGCAGATCTCCGCCGCGGTGGCGGCATCGTCGGTGAGCCGGAAGTCGGGGCGGACGCGTCGCGCGCGGTCGGCGAACAACTCGATCGCCTCGTCGGCCAGCGGTAGCGACGGCACCCGCCAACTCACCTCGCCGGACACCCCGATCGGCTCACGACTCGTCGCCATAACCGTCACCGCAGGGCAGCCCCCCCGCAAGCCGACGACCAGCGCCGCGCACGCGTCCAGCAGGTGCTCGCAGTTGTCCAGCACCAGCAGCATTCGACGGTCGCCCACAAAACGCAGGAGCGTGTCCATCGTGGAACTGCCCTGCTGGTCGGGCAGGCCAAGTGCGCGGATCACGGCGGCAGGCACCAGATCGGGATCGGTGATCGGCGCCAGGTCGACCAACCAGACCCCGCCGCCGTATCCACCGGCGATCTCAGTCGCCACCTGCACCGCTAAGCGCGTCTTGCCGACACCGCCCGCGCCGGTGAGCGTCACGAGCCGGTTGTCGACCAGGATCTGCCGCACATCTTCGATTTCGGCGTCGCGGCCCACGAAACTCGTGAACTGCACCGGAAGATGCTGGGCCACAACGATTTCAGGCGCACGCAATGGCGGGAACTCGTTGCGAACGTCGGGATGGCACAGCTGCACCACCCGTTCCAGGCGCGGCAGATCCCGCAGCTGATGCATACCAAGGTCGGTCACCCAGGCGTCGGCCGGCAGCCGGTCGAGAACCAGATCTTCGATGATGCCCGACAGCACGGTCTGCCCGCCGTGGGCCAGATCGCGCAGCCGTGCGGTCCGGTTGATGGTCGGACCGATGTAGTTGCCCTCGTCGCGCAGCTGCACCTCCCCGGTATGCACGCCGATGCGCAGCCGGATCGGGGCCAGCGGCGCCCGCTGCAACTCCAGCGCACACGCCACCGCGTCGCTCGCCCGCGCGAACGCGACCACAAAGCTATCGCCCTCGCCCTGTTCGACCGGCCGCACACCATCATGGGCGGAGATGACCTCACAAATCGTGCGATCCAGCCGCGCGATGGCGGCCGTCATCTCCTCCGGCTGGGTCTGCCACAGCCGCGTCGAACCCTCCACGTCGGCCAGCAGCAACGTCACCGTTCCGGTCGGAAGCTCGCTCACACCCAGGTCGCTCCAGTTCAACGGCGTGTCCGCCCGCGGGTTCGTTCGAGTCATGCTAGCCAGCATGCGGCGACCACGGACCGCGAACATCAGCGCAACCGCGTAGATTTCGCCGCCCTTTACCCACACATTTACGCGTTCTGACCGACGATCTCGCATCGGCGACATCGGATAGTCGACTCGTACCGACCCGAGGAGGCCATCAGGCTCTCCGGGTTTCACACCAAACACGTCAGGGGTCTCGTCATGAAAGAGCTTCGTGAGCATGCGGTTGTCCTAGGCGCGAGCATGGGCGGGCTGCTCGCCGCGAGGGTGCTGGTCGATTTCTTCCGGACCGTCACGGTGGTGGAACGAGATGTGCTGCACGACGATCCCGCGAACCGGCGGGGAGTACCGCAGGGTCGGCATGCCCATCTTCTGCTGCCGCGTGGCGCACAGATCTTGGAGGAGCTGTTCCCCGGGATTCTCAACGGGCTGGTTGCCGACGGTGCTCCCGTCCTGGACGACGGGGAACTGTCCAGGTTCTACTTCTCGGTCGGCGGCCACGAAATGCTGCGGTCCGGCAAGGCGGCACTCGACCACGAGGCACTGGCGACGTACGTGCCGAGCAGGCCGTTTCTGGAATGCCATGTCCGGCGGCGCCTACAGGCCATCGGCAATGTGGCGATCCTGGCGGGCCATGACGCGGCCGAACTGACGTCGACGGCGGATTGCAGTCGCGTCACCGGCGTGCGGGTGGTCAACCGCGCCAACGGCGCCGGAAAGGAGTTGACCGCGGACCTGGTCGTGGACGCGATGGGCCGCGGCGCACACACACCGGCCTTGCTGGAGAGCCTCGGCTACGGCCGCCCGGCCGAGGACCACATCGTCACGCATACGGCCTACGCCAGCCAACGGCTGTGGATCGCGCCGGGCACGCTGAAGGAAGGAATCGTGCTTATCGGCCCCGTGCCGGGTCGGCCGACGGGGATGGCCCTGTTCGGCTGTGAGAGCGACACCTGGCTGTTCACGGCGATTGGAATGGCGGGACGCGAGCCGACGGGTGAGCGGGCCGGCATGCTCGCATTCGTTGAGGAGTTCGCCCCACCCCACGTGCTGGCGGCCATGCGTGACGCCGAACCGCTGGGGCAGGTCGTGCGCCACCGTATGCCGTCCAGCCAGTGGCGACGCTACGACAAGATGCGCCGATTCCCGGATGGACTGCTGGTCTTCGGCGACGCCATCTGCAGCTTCAACCCCATCTATGGACAGGGCATGACGGTTGCGGCGCTGGAGGCTTTGGCATTGCGCGGCTGCCTGCGGCGCGGTGACAGTGAGTTGGCCCGGCGATTCTTCAGGGCCGCCGCGAAGCCGATCGCAGCCGCCTGGCAATTTGCAGCCGGCGGTGACCTGGCGCTGCCCGAGGTGCAGGGTCCGCGACCCCTGTCCGTGCGCATCGCCAACGCCCTAGATGGACCGGGTGCTGACGGCCTGCGAGTCCGACGCCATGATCGCCGGACAGTTCTTCAAGGTCAACGGCCTCGTCGACCCGCCGAATCGCCTGCTGCACCCGGCGTTCATCTACCGGGTCGCGACCATCAACCTGCGCCGTCGGAAAAGCGTCCATCAGAGCTCGCGAGGGACACGACCGGCGGAAGTGGCGACGTGGCGGTAGTGGCATTGGACCGGAAGCCGCCCGGGCGGCGGCGCCGTCGCGGCTATCGGTCCGGTGTGGCCAGGATCTTGAAGAGCATGTTGTTCACATCGGTCAGCACCTGGACGTCAACTTGGCGATTGAACTCGCCCAGCGCCGACTTGCGCAGGCTGGTTACCAGGCCGGGCGCTGCCCACGCCCCATCACCCAATGCCACACCGAACCCGGTATCGGGGTCGTGGTCGAATATCGGCACGACGATCACCGTGGGCTCACTGGGGATCTCGTTGTAGACCGTCGACGAGATAATGAGCACGTCGATTCCCGTGCCCATTGTCCAGATCGCCCCGCGGCGTGGCGATGTCAACGCTTCGACAGCTCGTCAAGATTTCGGTCGGCCCACGCCTCGCTGAAAGCGGCGGCAGCGGGGTGTTCTTGCATCCACCGTTCGTGCGCGTCGCAGCGTCGCCGCATGTCTTCGACATCCAGCAAGCCCTCGATGAAGGAATTCATCGATTTCTGGTCGGCATCTGCGTACCGCTTCACCGCCTCGTAGGCGCTGTCGGACAGACGCAGTGTCACTGTTTTCGCCACCATCATATGGTAGCAACATCTGCTATCAACTAGCGATGCGCCGATCCGTCGCGCGGGATATGTCAAGTCGGTGACTGGCCGATCCCCGGCGGGCTCCTGGCGTGGGGTCGCCGCCCGTGGCTCGGCCTGCGCTTCAAGTACCTGTTCTTCAACCGCGATGCCGGCACGCGCTCTTGAAACGAAGAGGCGCCGTCTAGTTCCCGCGGTTGAGGCCCGGGATCTTGTCGAGGATGCGGTCACGCAACCTCGGCTGTTGCATCGGAACCTGCGGCACCACGGCCGGCGGCGCGATCCACGGGCGGTGGCGCGGGCGGGAGGATCTGCTGGAACTGCGTCAGCGGTTCCTCGGCCGGCGGCGAGACCGCCTCGGCCGGCGGTGCCGGCTGGTACACCGGAGCTTCCACGATGCCCGCGTCCGGTGGAGCCTCGGGCGGTGACTGCACCGCGGGCGGTTCGACCGCGACCGGAGGTTCTACGGCCGCCGGCGGTTCGACGGCGACCGGGAGGGCGGGCGCCACCCGCGCCGGCGCCGGGGCCTGCACCGGGAGGTCGGCCTGAACCTGGGTGTGTGCGGCGGGGACAGCGTCGCGCGCGGGCAGGAAGTGCGGACTGATCGCCAATGCGGTCGCGACGACGAACGTGACCGCGCCTCCCGCGAGCATGGCAGCCGGTGCCACCAGCGGTCGGCGGCGATCCGCCGTGGCCGAGAAGTCGGGGTAGCCGTGGGCCGGGCCCAGTTCAGCCGCCGGACCGTACGCCGAGGCCAGGGCCGCGCCGTGGGCCAACGCCAATTCGGCCTCGGGCGGATCGAACACCGGCACACCCAGGCCGCGCTCGAGCGAGGCGGCCAGCGCGTCAAGACCACCGATCGAGCCGACCACGAACAGCCCTTCGGGACGCCAGTCGTCGCGGTCGAAGATCGATGACACCCAGTCGAGGAGGTCGCCGTCACCGATCGCTCGGTTGACGAGCGTCTCGACCTCGCCGCCGAGGGTGTCGACCAGGGACAGGACCACAGCGTTGTGTTCGACGACACACACCGCGGTGCGCTCATAGCCGATCACCCGGCCGATGCTGCGGGCCAGCGCCTCAGCCGCCTGTGGCAACTGCACGGCGACGACATTCTCGAAACCCGCACCGGCGAGCGAGTCGAGGACCAGGGCGGCCTCCAGGTCGGCGTCCTGACTCCAGGTCACGCCGATCGCGTGCAGTTGGTGCCCGTCGGCCTCCGCGATGCTCAGCACCGCCTCGGCGACCTGCTCGGAGGCCCTCGCGGGTGACGCGCCGCGGGCGAACACGGCGAACTCGTCGTGTTCGAGCGTGGCTCCGTCAGCGTCGCGACCTTCGACAAGTACGGTCTGGACGTTGGTGGCAGTCACGGACAGCCCCAGCACGGTTTCCACGGATAACTCCTTCGCGTCCCAGGCTCCGCCAGAACACGCTGGGTGGGGCCGGGATCGGGTTACCTTTCTCTACCGCATCGCGGCGGGAAATGCGAACCGGCCGTCAGTGCTTGTCAGTGATCGGCCACCCGGCTACCAGCGGCGTATCGACGCCGATCCGGCCGGTGCCGGCCGCGCCGCCGGGCGTTCCCAGTGGGGCGTCGCGTCCGGGCAGGACCTCGGTGAAGAAGGCCGCGTTGTCGGCCAGGTGCTGTTGCTGTTCCTCCGGCAGATCGGTCTCGAAAAAAATCGCGTCCACCTTGCAGATGAACGCGCAGGCCGCGCAGTCCACGCATTCGTCGGGGTTGATGTACAGCGAGCGGGCGCCTTCATAGATGCAGTCCGCCGGGCAGTCCTGCACACACGATTTGTCCACCACGTCGATACACGCCGAACCGATCACATATGTCATGGCTGAAACCGTAGGCACCGCGCGCGCCCTGCAGGCCCGGCGAAGGTCACCATCTGCGGGGACCTCGGTCCCCAAGCCATAATCAGGTGTGGACGGTGTGCTGTTCTTCGATGGTCACTGCGGCATGTGTACGCGGACCCGCAACGGCCTGGTCAGGCTGGACCGGTCCGGCGCGCTGCGCACCGAACCCATCCAGGCCCCGGGCGCGGCCGACCGGCTCGGGGTGTCCGCCGACCGGTTGCCCGAGTCGGTGTGGTGGCTGGACGACTCCGGCCAGGTGTTTGCGGCCGCCGAGGCGATGAACGCCGCGCTGTCGGTCGCGCTGGGCAGCCGCGCACCCCTGAGGCTCTACCGGCTCCCGGGAATGCGACGGCTGCAGGAGCGTGTCTACCGCTGGGTCGCCACGCATCGCTACCGGTTTCCCGGGACCACGCCGTACTGCGAGTCCCATCCGGCGGGCTGCGCAGCCAGTTGAGCCCGCGGCGCCCCACGACGCCTACGTCCGTCCGGGCTACCGCTGACGTCGGATGCCGGCCAACCCGTCACGCAGCCGCCACGCCCAGACCGCCGCCCCGGCCACCAGCACCACCAGCAGCAGGATCCACGGCGCACCGCCGTGTCCATGCACCCAGCCGGCCAGGGTGCCCTGCACCCGCCCGGCCGCGGCGATCACCGCGTCGCGCGGGTTCCCGCCGGCGGTGAACAATCGCAGTTCATAGCTGCCGTAGTAGGCGACGTACACGCCCACCAGAATCACCAGCGCACCGCCGATGCGATTGACCACCGGCAGCAGCCGGCGCAGCCGCGTCGCCAGGGCGGAGCAGGCGAACGCCGCTGCCACCGCGAGTGTTCCGACGATGAGCGCAAAGCCCGCGGCATAGACGAGGTACACCGCGACGGCCCCGGCGGTCGAACCGCTGCGCGCGCCGGCGGCGGTGACGGCCAGAAACGGGCCCACCGTGCACGACAGGGACGCCACGGCGTAGGCCACGCCGTAGCCGAACATCGACCCGAGCCGGGTTGTCGGGGCCCATCGCTCGGGCGGCGCAGTCGGCATCCGCAGCCGGTAGCCGGCCAGCAGCCACAGGCCGACCGCCACCAGCGACACGCCCACCACCACGGTGACCAGCGGAAGGTAGCGCTGGACGGCGGCGGCCACCGGAATCGTGAGCGCCCCGAACACCGCGAACACCGTCAGGAAACCCAGCGTCATCGCGACGGTCACCGCGGCGGCACGCGCGACGGCGACCGGCCGGCCCGGGCTGGTGTCGCTGATGACGAAGGTCAGATACGCGGGCAGCAGCGCAAACCCACACGGGTTGAGCGCCGCGACAAGTCCCGCCGCGAACGCCAGTCCCAGCAGTTCGTGGTTCACCCGTGGCTACCTATCCGCTCAGCGCGGCTACGCGGCCGGCCAGATCCTGCTCGGACATGGCGGAGGTCGGGTTGTTGACGAAGGTGGACGTTCCGTCCGGTTTGACGAAGAGGTAGGCGGGCTGCCAGGGGACGTTGAACCGGGCCCACAGCGCGCCGTCGGAGTCGTCGAGGTTGGTGAAGTTCAGGTGGTACTTCGACACGAAGCCCTGCATGGCCGCGACATCGGAGCGCCCCGCGATGCCGACGAAACTCACCTGCGGGTTGGCGGCCGCGACCTGGCTGACGTTCGGCGCCTCCTGATTGCAGAACGGACACCACGGCGTCCAGAACCACAGCACGGCCGGCTTGCCCTGCAGCGTCGACCCGTTGAACGGTGCGCCACTGAGCGTGGTTCCGGTGAAGTCGAGACGATCGTCGGCGCCGGCCGTCGGCGCGGTGGCCACCGGTGAAGTCAGGGCGAGCGCCGCCAGTACCGCCGTCAGCGCGGTGCGGATGCGACGGTCCATGCGGTTACCTCCTTCTCTGAAACCACATTCATGTCACGGCCCACCGACCCCTGGGGTTCAGTGGACATTGCCAATAAATTCTTAGAGATACTTCTGTGATCTGAGTAACACCTGGGTCAAATGGGGCGAAACACGCCATATGAAATCCATCCGCAAGTTCGTCGCCATGGCAGCACTCACCGGTGCCTTTCTGGTCGCGTTCCTGGCGATGTCTGCCGGAACCGCGAATGCGGACAGCGTGAACTGGGACGCGATTGCGCAGTGCGAATCGGGTGGTAACTGGTCGACGAATACCGGAAACGGTTTTTACGGCGGCCTGCAGTTCAGCCCGGCGACCTGGGCTTCCAACGGTGGAATCGGGAATCCGGCCCACGCCCCCCGTGACGAGCAGATCCGCGTCGCCGAGAACGTGCTGTCCAAGCAGGGCATCGGGGCCTGGCCGACCTGCGGCAGCAAGGGTGGTGCGCCCTTCGCCGGTATCGGAACGCCGACGGGGCGGATTGCCGTCCACGGGCGGCGGCTGGTATCCGGGCAAGTTCCTGATTCAGACCATCAGCGGATTTCTGTCGGCCATTCCGCACGCCTGATGTTCGACAAGCGGTTTCCGCCGGCGATCACGGCCCCGCCTTTATCCCGGCTCCGCACAGCGGGATGACCACATCCCCGGAAACGAGACCGTTCTCGCCGCGCCGCACGGCCGCCCAGCACACCGCCGAGGTGGGTTCCACGTAGAGGCCTTCGGTGGCCAGTTCGGCTCGTGCCGCCAGAATCTCGTCGTCGCCGACCGTCATCACCGTGCCCCCGGAATCGCGGATGGCCGCCAGCATCTGGGCGCCACGGGGCGGATCCGCGATGGCGATCCCCTCCGCGACCGTCGACCCGGTGCCGGTTGCCGCTGCCACATCCGGCCGCCCGGATCGGAATGCTTCGGCGACGGGCGCGCAGCCCGCGGCCTGCACCGCCACCAGGGTCGGCATCCGGTCCGCCAGCCCCGCCTCGACGAGTTCGCGAAAGGCCAGATGGCAACCGATCACCAGGGTGCCGTTGCCGGCCGGAACCACCACGGTGTCGGGCAGCAGACCGCCACTCTGCTCCCAGATCTCGTATCCGTAGGTCTTGACGCCGTGCGGCGAAGTACGGATGAAAGACGTGGCTGGCGTAGAAGATTCCCGGTTGGGACGCCATCTCCCGTGCTGCGGCCGCGGTGTCGGCCCGGGTGCCGGCGACCAGCGTGATCTCGGCCCCATGCGCGCGGATCTGCGCCAGCTTGGCCGGTGAGGTGGCCTCGGGAACGAAGACGCGACAAGGGATCCCAGCCCGCGCAAGGTACGCGGCGGCGGCGGTTCCGGCGTTGCCGCTGCTGTCCGTCAGTGCCGAACGCACGCCCAACGCCGATGCCAGCGTGGCCAGCACCACCGCGCCGCGGTCCTTGAACGAGAGTGTCGGCATCAGGAAATCGAGCTTCAGGCGCACGTTCGGCTGCGTGCGCGACCGCACGATCGGGGACATCCCCTCCCCGAGGCTGATCTGCTCGTCGAACGGCACCGGCAGCACGGATTCATAGCGCCACAGCGAGTTTCGGGCCTGCTGCCCGGCGGTGAATGACAGGGCCGCCGGGTTGTCGAGGACGTCCAGGACACCGCCGCAGTCGCAGCGCCACGCGAGCGACTCGACCGGGTGAGTGGCACCGCAACGTCGGCAGACCAGTGGCGGCATGGTCATGGGAACTCCGTACGGATCGAGCGCCCGTCAACGATGAACAGGACGAGGGTGACGGCCAGCAGTCCCGCCGGGATCCAGACGGCGTGGACGCTCCATGCGTGCGTTGCGAAACCGCCGATGACGGCGCCTCCGGTGAACGCGGCGACGATCGCGGCGTACACGGGGATCGCCGACCTCGACTTCGCGTCCCGGTCCACCAGGGCGGCGTAACCGGATTCGACCAGTCGCATCAGGTTGCCGGTGGTCGCCACGGCGATGTAGCTCAACTCGCCGACGTTGCGGAACAGCCCGATCAGCATCGCGGTGACGAACGAGATCGGGACGTTGACCCACGTCGGCGAGACGGTCGCCGGCACGAAGCCGATGACGGCCAGCGTCACCGCCTGCGCTGCCATCGCCCAGCGCAGCGGGTAGTGCAGCGGGCGGTCGAGACGCCCGGACTTGATGTGCGACGACAACACCACGCCGAGCATGAAAGCCAGGATGGCCCAGAGGTGTAGCAGGGCCTGGCCCCAGTTGCGGCCGGTGACGCCGAGCGCGAAGAAGATGACGTTTCCGGTTTGCGCGTTGGCGAAGACGTGTCCCCTGGCCAGATAGGTATAGGCATCGAGGAACCCGCACGCCAGCGTGATCAGCAGCGCGAACCGCAATGTGGTCGAGGTGCGTGTCATCCGGCAAGCATCTCAGCCCTGTCCCCGGCGCACAGCCGGCCCAGTTCTTCGCGCGTGGGGCCGGCGGCAACCGGTGGGCGCCAGCCGGTGGCATAGATCGCCCGTGCCCGGTCCTGCAGCCCGTGCAGGCTCGACGGCAGCGCGGCCATCCGGTCGTAGGGTTCGACGGCCGCGCGCAATTGCGGGTCGGCGCCGGCCGCGGCGACAACGAGATCCGACGGCAGCGGCTTCGACAGGTCGACGTCCCCGCCCGCCCACCGCCGCATCCGATCGGCGTCGCAACGCATCTGGTCCTCGAACCACGGGCGAATGTACGTCTGGCACCAGCCGTCGAACGTCGCGGTGGCCAGCTCGACGTCGGTCGGGTTGGCGGTCAGGAAGGACACCAGGGCCCGCGCCTGCCCGAAGGCCAGCGCCACACCGCGGCCCGCCAGCGGCGTGGTGGTGCACACGGCGTCGCCGACTGAGATCAGCCCGGGCAGCACCGGTCGGCCGATCTCGTCGAGTTGCCCGCGGTAGCCGTTGTACAGCTGCCCGCCGGGCGAGCACCGACGTCACGGGCTCGGCGCGTTCGGGGATGATCCAGTCCGCCAGCATCGGGATCGCGCGCACCGCGGCTTCGTAGACCGCGGTGTGGCGCAGCCGGCGCATCCTGGGATCGGTGCCGTCATGCGTGATGGTGATGGAGAACGTCCGGTTGTCGTGCAGGAACATCACCGCGAAGTAGCCGTCGAAGCTGAGCGACAGCCCGATCGGCGCGTTGGTCGGACCCGGCGCGACGCCGGGCCGCTGCCGGTACTGCCGACTGACGTACGACGCCCCGCACGGCCCGCCCTCACCGGCTCCGCGCAGTCCGCGCATCACCCGGCTCGCGCGTCCGGAGGCGTCGATGACCATGTCCGCGTTGAGTAGTCGGCCCTGGATATCGACACCGGCGGCGCGCCCACCTTCCTGGCGCACCCGGTCCACATGACCCGTCACCAGGGTGATCCGAGGATGCGCCGAAGCGGCCTCCCGTAACACCCGCTCGAACACCATCCGCCGGCAGAGCAGGGCCACCGGCGCGCCACGCGGGATCGGTGACGACGGTGGCGCCTGCTTTCGTCAAAGCGCCGAGGACGTCCGGCATCTCGGCCTGCAGCGCCTCGACCACCGGGCCGCGGAAGGTGTGCGCATGGTGGAACTGCATCACTCCCCTGCGTTGCCAGACATCGCCGTCGCCGGGGCCCGGGTCGCGGTCGGCGACGACGACTTCACGGCCCCGGCGCGCGAGAGCGATGGCGGTGAAGAGACCGGTCGGGCCCGCGCCGACGACGACTGTGCGCACGATGACTCCATTTGAGGTAACATTCAGAGAAATGAATACACTGAGAGTTACCTGAAATGCGGGAGCCTGTCAAGCGCGGCTACCGGTCGGAGTTGCGTGCGACGCAGGCGCAGGACACCCGCCGCCGAATCGTCACCGCCGCAGCCGAACTCTTCATTGCGACGGGGTTCGGGGCGACCACCGTCGACGCGATCGCCGCCGCTGCCGGGGTCAGCCGCAAGACCGTCTTCACCTCGGTCGGCGGCAAGGTCGAGTTGCTCACACTCGCGCTGGACTGGGCGATCGCCGGTGACGACGCACCGATCGCCGTCGGTGACCGCTCCGAGGTCCGGGCACTGCTACAGCTGCCGGATCCGGCGGCCCTGCTCGACGGCTGGGCGCGGGTGCTCGTCGGGATCGACGCCCGGGTGGCCGAACTGTTCGTCGCGATCGAGGCGGCCGCGAATCTGGATCCGGCCGCCCGCGCGGTGTTCGACACCTCCAACGACCAGCGCCGCGACGGGGCCAGGATGATCGTCGACGCGGTCGCATCGCTGGGGGGACTGCGGCGCGGTCTGCGCCGCGCGGAGGCCGTCGACATCGCGTGGTTGCTCAGTGATCCGGTGCTGTACCGCCGGCTCGTCGGCGGCCGTGGGTGGACGGTGGCCAGATTCGAGAAGTGGCTCGCCGCAACGCTGCGGCACCAACTGCTCGCCGGGGCGGATGCGTGATTGGTAGCTTGCGTTGGTGGGAATCGCGCCGAGGATCAACGGCCAGGCGCCGCCGGAGGTCCCGCTATCCGAAATCAACCTGGGCAGATGGAGATTCTGGTCGCGTGACGACGATTTCGCGACGGCGCGTTCGCCACGCTTCGTCGCGACGCGCCCATCACGTTCTTCGAGGCGTTGACGGTCGAGGGCTATGAGCCCATCGCCGGGCACTGGGCACTGACCCGGTTCGACGACGTGCACTTCGCGAGCCGCCATCCCGACATCTTCAGTTCCAGCCCGAACATCACCATCGGCGACAGCAGCCCCGAACTGTCGGAGTACTTCGGCTCGATGATCGTGCTCGACGATCCGCGACATCAGCGACTGCGGTCGATCGTCAGCCGGGCATTCACGCCGAAGGTGGTGGCGCGGGTCGAATCCTCGGTGCGCGAGCGCGCCCGCCGGCTGGTCGCGGAGATGATCGAGCGGCAATCCTGACGGTGACGGCGAGGTGGTCGCCGAACTCGCGGGCCCGCTTCCCCTTCAGGTCATCTGCGACATGATGGGCATCCCGGCCGAAGACCACGACCGGATCTTCCGCTGGACCAACATCATCCTCGGCTTCGGCGATCCCGACCTGACCACCGACTTCGATGAATTCGCCAGAGCCGCAATGGAAATCGGCGCCTATGCGCACGAAATGGCCGAGGACCGGCGCACCAGTCCGCACGATGACCTGACCACCAGCCTGGTGCAGGCCGAGGTCGACGGCGAGCAACTCACATCCGCCGAGGTGGCGTCGTTCTTCATCCTGCTGGCCGTCGCGGGCAACGAGACCACCCGCAACGCGATCAGCCACGGTGTGCTCGCGTTGACCCGCTACCCCGATGAGCGCCGGGTCTGGTGGGCCGATTTCGAAGGCGTCGCCCCCACCGCGGTCGAGGAGGTCGTCCGGTGGGCCTCCCCGGTCATCTACATGCGCCGCACGCTCACCCGGGATTTCGAACTGTCGGGCGTGCCGATGGCCGAGGGCGACAAGGTCACCATGTGGTACTGCTCGGCCAACCGCGACGAGGACAAGTTCGCCGACCCGTGGCGGTTCGACGTGCGCCGTAACCCCAACCCGCAGGTCGGATTCGGCGGCGGCGGGGCGCATTTCTGCCTGGGCGCCAACCTCGCCCGGCGCGAGATCAACGTGGCGTTCGACGAGTTGCGGCGCCAGATCCCCGATGTGACGGCGACGGCCGAGCCTGCCCGGTTGCAGTCGTCGTTCATCCACGGCATCAAGCGGCTGCCCATCAGTTGGACGCCGCCGCGCTGACGCGGCCGAGCTACAGCGTGGCGGTCGTCGGCCCGACCGTGGTGCAGACGGGCGCCGGCGGGTTGGTCCGTGCCGCGCAACCGCGACCCTTCGCGGTGTAGGTGACGCCCGGCTCGTACGGCGCGAGGTAGACGTGCGCGGTCGGTGTAGCCGGGCAGTTCGGCGCACCGGCCCGCCTTGCCGGGGCTGGACAGACAGACCTGTGACGAACGTGGGGATCGCGGATCCGCTGCACGCCGCCGGCGTGAGCGTCGCGGTGACCGTCTGAGTCCCGGACAGGTCGACGAGATGCGGGTCCGACAAGGTGAAGTTGCACAGGCCCGGTTCCGCCGGGATCCGCACCGGCCGACCCCCGCGCCGCCCGCGGTGGCCAGCGCGCCCGCCACCGCGGCCGTCACGATCGCAACACGGATGAACATGGGCAGCAGCCTAGCCGCGTAGCGTGGGCCGGGTGAGGGAACGGTTGCACTGGCTGGCCATGCACGGTGTGGTCCGGGGCTTCGCCACCGTGGGCGCCCGCCGCGGCGATCCCCAGGCCCGACTGCTGGCCGACCCGGCGGTGCGCGCCGACCCGATCCCCTTCTACGACGAACTGCGCCGCCGGACCGCCGGTCGGAGCCCGCTGATCCGGTGTCGGGTCAGCTATCTCACGGTCGATCACGCGGTCGCCCACGAATTGTTGCGCTCCGAGGATTTCCGGGTGATCTCGCTGGGCTCGAATCTGCCTGCGCCGCTGCGCCGGCTGGAGCGGCGCACCCGGTCGGGTGATCTGCATCCCCTGCGACCGCCGTCCCTGCTGGCGGTCGAACCACCCGAGCACACCCGCTACCGCAAGACGGTGTCGTCGGTGTTCACCGCCAGAGCCGTTGCGGCACTGAGGGAACGGGTCGAGGAGACGGCCAACGCGCTGCTGGACGAACTGTCCCGGGACTCCGGTGAGGTCGATATCGTCGACCGGTACTGCACACAGTTGCCGGTCGCGGTGATCAGCGACATCCTCGGAGTTCCGGAGAGCGACCGTGCCCGGGTGCTCGAGTTCGGCGAGTTGGCCGCGCCCAGCCTCGATGTCGGACTCACCTGGGCGCAGTACCGCAAGGTGTCCGCCGGGCTGGCGGGTTTCAACGAGTGGCTGTCCGACTCACCTGCACCAGGCTGCGCCGGAACCCCGGTGACGACCTGATGAGCCAGCTGATCAGGGCGTCGGAATCCGGTGCACATCTCAACGATCTGGAGTTGCGTGCCACCGCGGGCCTGGTGCTGGCGGCCGGTTTCGAAACCACGGTCAACCTGCTGGGCAACGGCATCCGGATGCTGATGGATTCGCCCGACCAGCTTGCGGTGCTGCGCCGAGAACCCACAGCTCTGGCCGAACGCGGTCGAGGAGATTCTGCGGCTGGAGTCCCCCGTGCAGCTCAGCGCGCGCGTGGCGCTGCGGGACACCGAGGTGGCCGGGACCGCGGTGGCACGCGACGAGATGGTGGTCATCTACCTGGCAGCCGCCAACCGCGATCCCGCGGTCTTCGAGGATCCGCATCGATTCGACGTCGAGCGCGCCAATGCCGGTCGCCACCTTGCCTTTTCGGGCGGACGGCACTTCTGCCTGGGTGCGGCGCTCGCGCGTGCCGAGGGCGAAGTCGGGCTGAGCACGTTCTTCAACCGCTTCCCGCAGGCCCGGCCGGCGGGCACGGGCGTCCGACGGGACACCCGAGTCCTGCGCGGCTGGTCGGCGCTGCCGGTTCAGCTCGGACCGGCCCGCGCTCGTCAGCGCGGTTGCTCCAGCGCGCTTAGGCGCTCACGCTCGACCGCGACATCGGGTGTCGGCTACGGTCGGTCGACCTTGACCTTCGGGTCGATCTCGTCGGCGTGGTCCAGGCGCGCGTCGAGTTCGTCACGACTGGCCGCCGCGGCCCTGCGGTGTTCCTCGGCGCGCTGCTCGAGTCGCGTCGCCTCGGCGTCCTTGGCCTCGGCCTCCGCCCGTGCGGCCCGGGCCTTGGCGGCGGTCTCCGTCGGCCAGGCGCCTCGCGGCGGTCGACGTTCGACGATTCCTGCTCGACTTCCTCGCGGATGCGTTCGGCCTCACCGTGCAGCCGGGTGTGGTGGCGGCTGCGGGCGGCAAGCAGCTACACCCACGACGATCAGCACTGCCACGATCGCGACGATGATCCAAAGGGCGCTGGTGGCCATGTCGGGCTCCTTCATGTTCGGCAGGCACGCTTCTACGGGCCCGTCAAAAAGCGGAGTTCCCGGATCGGCCGCCGTCAAACCCGAGACGGCGGAAAGTACATCTCCTGCTTGACCGTGCACACCAGGTCGCCGTTGCGGTTGAACATCGTGCCCGCCGCGAGCGCCAGGCAGTCCGCGCTGCTCGGCGACGACTGGTCGTACAGCAGCCAGTCGCTCAGATCGGCGGGGCCGTGGAACCACACCGAGTGGTCCCGCTGCGCCGACGCGCCCAACGCCGGCCGCGCCGCGAACGCGGGTTCGGTGAGCGTCACCGCCGACAGATAGGCCACCAGGCAGGCGTGCAGCATCGGGTCGTCGGGCACGTCGCCGTCGGGACGCCACCAGATCCGCGACCGCGCGGGTGGCATCCGGGCGGCGTCGACGATCCGCCGCTCGAACCAGCGCAGGCTGGACCACTGGCCCTGCGTCACCGCTTCTGATTCCGCGAAATGCGGTGGCACATAAGGCAGTTTCTCCGGTTCGGGCACCGCGGGCATGGGCGGTTGGTACTCGACGTCGGGTCGGACGGGTTCCGCCCTGACGGCCTTGAAGGACGACATCGCTTCGAGCAGCACCGTGCCGTCCTGGCGGGCGGTGACCCGGCGCGCCGAGAACGTCCGGCCCTCCTGCAGTTCGACCACTTCGAAGTCGACGGGCCGCCTCGCGTCACCGGGCCGCAGGAAGTAGGTGTGCACGCTGTGCGGTGACCGGCCCGCGGCGGTGTGGCTGGCGGCCATCAGCGCCTGGGCGCCGAGGTGGCCGCCGAGGATGTGGTTGTCCGGCGCGGCAAGCTGGTCGCCCACGAAGAAGGCCGCGTTGACACGTTCCAGTCGCAGGCTGGCGAGCACATCGCTCAGCGAGGAGGTCGGGGATGTCATCACCCCGCATCCTGCCCGACGCGCGTAGCGTCGGGCGCAGGGAGGTTCCATGGTGTTCCGGCGATTGCTCGACTGTATTCAACTCGGGTGCGATGGCGCTGTCCGACGCGCCCGTCGTGGGACGGGTGGTCGGCCGCTACATCACGCCGATCACCTACCGCGGCCGTAAATCGGGCCGGACGTTCACCCTGCCGGTGGGCTATCGCCGCGCCCGGAACACCGTCACAATCGGCGTCGAACTGGCCGAGCGGAAGAAGTGGTGGCGCAACTTCCTCGGCGACGGCGGCCCGTTGACCATCCGGCTCGACGGCGTCGACCGCACGGGACACGCCGTGGCGCGCCGAACCGGCCGCGGCCGCGCCGAGGTGGTCCTCGAACTGGACCGCCCGGAGTGAGCCGACCCGACGGTGACGCCGACAGGCATCGAGCCCGACGTCGCGCCGCGGGACGAGGAGGAGACCTTCGACCGGACGGTCGACGAGGGCCGCCAGCGCCTCGGCAGGTCCTGGCTGCAGCTGATCGCCACCGGGCTGTTGGGCGGGCTCGACGTCGGAGTGGGTGTGCTCGCGCTGCTCCTCGTGGAGCACCTGACCGGCAACCCGCTGCTGTCGGCGCTGGCATTCGCGACCGGGTTCATCGCGTTGACGATGGCGCGCAGTGAGCTGTTCACGGAGAACTTCCTGGTCCCGGTTGCCGCCGTGGTGGCCAAGGAGGCCACCGGCGCGGCGCTGGTCCGGCTGTGGGTGACGACGCTGGTGACGAACCTGATCGCCGGCTGGCTGCTGGCCGCGCTGCTGATGCTGGCGTTTCCGGATCTGCGCCGACACGGCTGTCGACACCGCGGGCTCCTACGTCGCTCTCGGCGTGACCTGGCAGGCGTTCGCGCTGGCGGTGGTCGGCGGCATGCTGGTCACCGTGATGACGCACCTGCAGCATTCGACCGAATCCGACGGTGTGCGGCTGGTGCCTGCGGTCATCGTCGGGTTCACGCTGTCGATCGGCCATATCAACCATGCCGTGGTGGCGTCGATCTTCTGCTTCGCCGCGCTGATCGTCGGCGCGGAGTTCGGCTACGCCGACTGGGGCCAGATGGTGGCGCTGGCGATCGCCGGAAACGCCGTGGGTGGTCTGGGCCTGGTGACGGTGCTGCGGCTGATGCAGGTCCCGCACAAGGTGGCCGAGGCCCGCGCTTAACCGCCCCAGGTGCGTGCGCGAACCAGGCCTGCATCCGCTGCCACGCATCGGCGGCGGCCGCGGGGTTGTAGCGCGGCCCGGTGTCGTTGAAGAACGCATGGTCGGCGCCGGGCATGACGACGAGTTCGTTGACCATTCCGGCCTTGTCGAGAGCCTGCTTGGGCGGCGGCCTTCGATGACGTGACCCGGGTGTCGAGCGCCCCGTAGAAGCCGAGCACCGCGGCCTGCTTGGAGCCGGCGAAGTCGGGATTGTCCGGCAGCGGGCCGTAGAACGGCACCGCCGCCGCCAGATGCGCGGCTCACCGGCGGCCAGCAGGCGCCACGTCAGCCCGCCGCCGAAGCAGAAGCCGACCACCGCCAGCTTCTTGTCCGGCACCCGGCGCGCCAGTTCGTCGAGGCCCGAGCGGACATCGGCGACGAACCGCTCCGGCGGTGTCTTGCCCAGTGCTGCCGTGGCCTCCGCGGGGTCGGCGAAGGTCGCGGTGCCGCCCTCCTCGGACAGCAGGTCGATCGCGAGTGCGGAGTAGCCCGCCCCGGCCAACCGGCCCGCCACCGACCGAACCCAGTCGTTGAGGCCCTTGTTCTCGTGGATGACGAGCACGCCGCCGCGCGGGTCGGCGGCCGGCGCCCACGCGCCCTGCAACTCGCCGTTGGGTCCGGCCCAGGTGATGGGTGTGGTCGTCACGGCCTTGTCCATGCCCGGCGGTGGCGCAGCCGTGGCACCGGCTGTCGGGGTGCGCCGGTGCCGGTGTGGTCCCGGTGGCTTCGGTCGCAGCCTTCTCGGTGCTGCAGGCCGCGATCAAAGATGTTGCGGCGGCTGCGGATACGCCCAGCAGAGCCAAGCGGCGCATCGCCTCGCGGCGCGACAACAGGCCGTCGACATGATCGGTGGCGATCTCTTCGGCGATGTAACGCTGTAGCGGAGTCACCCTGCCGAGTATGCCCCGCGAGCCGGTGCGACAGGCGGATACTCGTGACGATGACCTGGGCACCCGACCCCGATGCGTTGCGGGGCAGGGTCGCGGTGGTTGCCGGTGCCACCCGCGGCGCCGGCCGTGGCATTGCGGCCGCCCTGGGCGAGGCCGGCGCCACCGTCGTGTGCACCGGGCGGAGCAGTGTCGCGGGCAACGCGGGCTCCGATTACGACCGGCCCGAGACCATCGAGGAGACGGCCGCACTGGTCGACGAGCTGGGCGGTGTCGGCGTGGCTGCCCAGGTCGACCACCTTGTCCCCGACGAGGTGCGGGCCCTCGCGGAGCGGCTGCGCACCGACTACGGCTCGATCGACATCCTGGTCAACGACATCTGGGGAGCCGAGGTGCTCAAGGGGCCGCCGGCCACCTGGAACACGCCGATCTGGCAGCACGACCTGCCGACCGGACTGCGGATCCTGCGGCTGGGGGTCGAGACGCATCTCGTCACGTCGCACTTCCTGCTGCCGCTGCTGATCGCACGCCCCGGCGGCCTGCTCGTCGAGGTCACCGACGGCACCACCGAGTACAACGCCGACGAACTATCGGCTCTCGGTGTACTACGACCTGGCAAAGGTGGCGGTGAACCGGCTGGCGTACTCCCAGGGACATGAACTGGCCGGGCACGGCGCGACGGCGGTGGCGATCACGCCGGGCTGGCTGCGCTCGGAGATGATGCTCGACAACTGGGGCGTGCGCGAGGAGAACTGGCGCGACGCCATGCAGCCCGGCCGCGACGACGGCTATCCCACCGCTCCCCCGGCATTCGCTGCGTCGGAGAGTCCGCGCTACGTCGGTCGCGCGGTCGCGGCGCTGGCGGCCGACGAGCGCCGCGACCGCTGGAACCAGCAGTCGGTCACCTCGGCGCAGATGGCCCGCGAGTACGGGTTCACCGACATCGACGGGTCGCGCCCCGACGCATGGAACTAGCAGGTCAGAGCCGCTGAGTAAACAAAATGAAAAAACTGTTCACTGGATCGTTGACTCCGACCGCTGGAACAGGTTCTATTGACGCTTGTGAGCTACGACACGATCATCCGCAACGGCCGCTGGTTCGACGGCACCGGCGCGCCGTCGGCGATCCGTAGCATCGGTATCCGCGACGGGCACATCGCCGCCATCACCGCCGACGAACTCGACGCCACGGACTGCCCGCAGGTCATCGACGCGTCGGGCAGGTGGGTGTTGCCGGGCATGATCGACATTCACACCCACTACGACGTCGAGGTGCTCGGTGGCCCCGCACTGGCGGAGTCGGTGCGCCACGGCGTGACCACCGTCATGCTGGGGTCGTGCTCACTGTCGACCATTCACATCGGCGGCGTCGACGCCGGTGATCTGTTCGGCCGCGTCGAGGCGATTCCGCGCGAGCACGTCATCGCCGCCGTCGATCAGAACAAGACCTGGTCGAACTGCAAGGAGTACGTCGCCGCACTCGAGTCGCTGCCCTTGGGCCCCAACCTCGCGGCCTTCATCGGCCACTCCGATATGCGCACCGCGACGATGGGACTCGATCGTGCGACCCGCAAGGATGAGCGACCGACGAAGTCCGAGCAGGCCGAGATGGAGCGGATGCTCGGCGAGGCGATCGACGCCGGGTTCGTCGGAATGTCCTCACAGCAACTGCTTTTCGACAAGATCGACGGTGACACCTGCCGCTCGCGTACCCTGCCGTCCACCTACGCCAAGCCGCGCGAGCTGCGCCGGCTCAAGTCGATGCTGCGCCGCAGCGGCCGGATCCTGCAGTCCGGGCCCGATATTCAGAATCCGCTGAATCTGGCTTCGCAGCTTGCGCAGTCGGTGGGCCTGTTCCGCCGCAAGCTCAAGACCAGCCTGCTGTCGGCCGCCGACGTCAAGGCCAACCCGTACGCGATCAGGATCATGGGCCCGTCGGCGCGAGCGGTGAAGCGCCTCGGTGGGGATTTTCGTTGGCAGCATCTGCCGGTGCCGTTCGAGGTCTACGCCGACGGCATCGACCTGGTGATCTTCGAGGAGTTCGGTTCCGGGGCCGCCGCACTGCATCTGCGTGACGAGTTGGAGCGCGACGACCTCCTGCGGGACGAACGGTATCGGCGGGCATTCCGTAAGGAGTACGAGAGCAAGTTCGGTGTGCGGGTGTGGCACCGGGACTTCTTCGACGCCGAGATCGTCGACTGTCCGGACGCCTCGGTGATCGGGAAGTCGTTCGGCCAGGTCGGCATGGAACGCGGCGGCCTGCATCCGGTGGATGCCTTCCTGGATCTGGTCCTCGAGCATGGCCGCGCACTGCGCTGGCGCACCACGATCTCCAACCACCGCCCCGAGGTGCTCAAGCAGATGGCCCGCGAGCCCGGCATCCAGATGGGCTTCTCCGACGCGGGTGCGCATCTGCGCAACATGGCCTTCTACAACAGCGGCCTGCGGCTGCTACGCCATGTCCGGGACGCCGAGCGCGCGGGCAAACCGTTCATGAGCGATCGAGCACGCGGTGCACCGGATGACCGGCGAACTCGCCGACTGGTATCAACTCGACGCCGGGCATCTGCGCATCGGCGACCGCGCCGACCTGATGATCCTCGACCCGGAGAAACTCGACGCCGGACTCGAGAGCTACGCCGAGGACACCGTCGAGCAGTACGGCGGCATGGCCCGCATGGTCAACCGCAACGACGACACCGTGAACGCCGTATTCGTCGGTGGCCAAGCCGTTTTCATCGACGGCGAGCCCACCGAGGTGCTCGGCACCCAACGCACCGGCAGCTTTCTGCGCGCCGGACAGGCCACCCCCGCCCGCTCGACGAAAGGTGTTCTCGCCGATGTCCGTTGAACCGCAGGCCACCGAGATCTCGAGATCACCTCGGTGGTGCACGGCATGTGGGCGGCGCTGTCGAACCGGGACTGGGAAACCGCTCGCAGACCTACCTGTCCGACGACTGCATCTACCTCGACGTGCCGGTCGGACCCGCCGCGGCCGCGCGCGGGCCGGAAGACATCGTCAAACGCCTCAAGATCGGCATCGAACCGCTGGCGTCCTACGAGAACTTCCCCGGCCTGATGGTCGACAACGGTGCCGATGTGATGTACGAGCATCACGAGGAATGGCATTGGCACACGGGCGAATCCGCGGCTGCTGAAGTTCGTCACCGTGCACCGCGTCGAAAACGGCAGGATCACGCGTGTGGAAGGACTACTGGGACATGGGTGGCGCTGGTCAACTTCGCGCCCCCGACCTGGTTGGAAGATTTCGCCAAAGCCGACATGTCGTGGGTCTTCGACGCCACCGGCCTGGTCTGAGAAGTCCCTAGGAGGAACCATGTACGACCTGACCATCACCGGCGGCACTGTCGTCGACGGCACGGGCGCCGACCGCTACCGCGCGGACATCGGTGTCAAGGACGGCCGCATCGTCGAGATCCGCCGCCGGGATGGTGACGGCCCCGGGATCGAGGGCGAGTCCGCCCAGAACATCGACGCGACCGGTCGGGTCGTCACCCCGGGATTCGTCGACGTCCACACGCACTACGACGGTCAGGTCAGCTGGGACGCGACGCTGGAGCCGTCCAGCCTGCACGGTGTGACCACGGTGGTCAGCGGCAACTGCGGTGTCGGCTTCGCGCCGGTCCGGCCGGGCCGCGAGCAGTGGCTGATCGAGTTGATGGAAGGCGTCGAGGACATCCCCGGTAGCGCGTTGGCCGAGGGCATCACCTGGCAGTGGGAGAGCTTCCCGGAGTACCTCGACGCCATCGAAAAGCGGGACCTGGCTGTCGATTACGGCACGCAGGTCGCGCACGGGGCGGTCCGGGGCTACGCCATGGGCGAGCGCGGTGCACGCAACGAAGAGGCCACCGAGGACGACATCGCCGCGATGGCCCGCATCGTGCAGGAGGCCGTCGAGGCGGGCGCACTGGGATTCTCGACGTCGCGAACCGAGGCGCACCGGGCCATCGACGGTGAGGCGGTCCCCGGCACGTACGCCGCGGAGGCCGAACTGTTCGGGCTGGGCCGCGCCATGGCCGCCGGCGGCCGGGCCGTGTTCGAGGTGGCCCCGCAGGGCACGGCCGGCGAAACCCCTGCCGAGGCGACGCATGCGCGAGCTCGACTGGATGACGAGACTGTCCGCCGAGATCGACCGGCCGGTGTCCTTCACCATGATTCAGGCGAGCGCGGCGCCGGATCTGTGGCGCGACCAACTCGAGCGTGCCGGCAAGGCCCAGGAGAACGGGATCGAACTCTACGCACAATTCGCCGCCCGGCCGTTCGGAATGCTGTTCGGATTCGAGGGTTATCACGCGTTCACCCACCGGCCCACATTCCGAAAGCTGAAGGCTGAGTTGGGCCGCGGGGAGCTGGCGGAGCGGTTGGCCGATCCGGCGGTGCGTGCGGCGATCCTGTCCGAGGCCGACCTGCCACCCGATCCGGCCGTGTTGTTCGACGCCATCTACGCAATGGCCCAGTTCAGCACCGACCGGCTCTACCGGCTGGGCAGCCCGCCCGACTACGAGCCCACGCCCGATCAGACGGTCGCGGCCATCGCCGAGCGGCGCGGCCAGGATCCGCTGGCAACGATGTACGACCTGATGCTCGAGTCGGATGCCGGAGCAATGCTGATGCTGCCGTTCTTCAACTATGTCGAGGGCAATCACGACGCCATCTACGAGATGATGACGCATCCCGCCGCGGTGTCCGGCTTGTCGGACGGCGGTGCGCACTGCGGCATGATCTGCGATGCGTCCTACCCGACTTACCTGCTCACCCACTGGGCCCGCGACCGTCACCGCGGTCCGAAGTTCTCGCTGGAATACGTGGTGCGCAAGCAGACACTGGACACCGCAACACTTTTCGGTCTGTCCGACCGCGGCGTGATCCAGCTCGGCAAGAAGGCGGACTTCAACGTCATCGACACCGACACCCTGAACCTGCACGTGCCCCGGATGGCCTACGACCTCCCGGCAGGTGGGCGCCGGCTGGTCCAGGGCGCGAGCGGCTACGACGCCACGGTGGTCAACGGTGTGGTGACCCGCCGGCACGGCGCAGACACCGGTGCGCGCCCCGGCCGGCTGATCCGCGGGGCGCGCTGAGAGCCGTCGAGACCGACGAAATGGCGTGATCCACTCGCACCCGCAGGCGCGGCTGGGCAAGGTGATCTTGCAGCTCTGCCCGATGTCGAGGGTGCGCAACGTACGGCCCATGCCGATCCACATCGCACAGGACAGCGCCAGGTCGGCGAGCAGCTCGTCGGAGAAGTGCTCGCCGCAGCGCTCCCAGAAGTCCTCGTCGTCACGGAGTTTGGTGTGCTCGGTGGCGAACCGGTGCGCGAATTCCGCGGCGATGCGTTCCTGATCGGTGAAGCCTGGCCACGTCCGCCATTCCAGGGCGTGCGCGTAGAGCTCCTCGTCGACTCCGGCCGCGGGTCCGTCGGCGTCGCGGGTGTTGACGCAGACCTCGCACTCGTTGTCGTGCGCGATGACGATCCGGGCCAGTTCACGCACCCGCATGGGCAGCCGGTTGCGGTTGTAGACCGCCTGCGAGAATCCGGCCATCGCACCGCCGATCTCGGGCGATTTGAGGATCCAGCCGGCCACGTCATCGTCGGGGAAGTCACCGATTCGGCTCATTGGGCTGATGGTAGCCGACCCCGCACCGACGAGTTCGCGATCGTCAAACCACTCCCGCTGCACCAGCATCCGGCCGGCGATCCGTTCGAGCGCGGCTTCCACTTTGTCCCGGTCGAGCTGACCCTCGAACGTCGGCGATTGCCCCAGTTTGTGGGTGATGCGGTCGACGATCGCCGTCCGTACGGCGCTGACCTGGCGTGCCCCGGTCTGAGTCAGACCCAGCTGATCGCCGGTGCGCCACGCGTATCCGCGGTCCACCAGCCGGTTGAAGGTCGGTCTCGACGACCTCGTAGGGAATCCGCAGTCGTTCGGCGATACCGGTGAGCCGTGCCGCGCCGAAGAC
The DNA here is from genome assembly GCA_963779655.1 of uncultured Actinomycetota bacterium. Classification (GTDB taxonomy): domain Bacteria; phylum Actinomycetota; class Actinomycetes; order Mycobacteriales; family Mycobacteriaceae; genus Mycobacterium. The sequence goes on from CAVZZD010000010.1 coordinate 254,781, forward strand.
CTGGCCGTGCCGGTAGATCTGAATCAGCGCCCACAGCAGCGCCACGTCGAGCCGGCTGCCCGGCTGGGCGGCGAGGCTGCGCAACCGGATCTCCGGGGAGTCGCGGAACATCCGGCCGACCGCCACCTCGAGCATCTTCTCCGACGACTCGCCCGCGGGCATGCCGAAGCCCTCGCCGAGGTCGGTCGCCGAGATCGCGTCGAGCTGGCGCAGCGGCACCTCCTTGAGGAACAGCGAGACGACGAAGCCGACCAGCGCCACGGGTGCCGCGCACAGGAAGACCTTGCCCAGCGAATCGGAGTAGGCGGCGACGATGGGCGCGGCCATCTCGGGCGACAACTGATGCAGGGCCTTCGGCGACTGCGCCGCCTCCGGTGGTGCCCCCGACTCCGCCAGCGCGGCGGCGATGCGCCCGGCGAGGAAGTTGGTGAACAGCGAGCCGAAGATCGCCGCGCCGAACGAACTGCCGATGGTGCGGAAGAACGTCACGCCGGAGGTGGCAACGCCGAGATCGGAGAAGCTCGCGGTGTTCTGCACGGTCAGCACCAGCACCTGCATGCACAACCCGATGCCGGTGCCGAGGATGAACAGGTACACCGACTGCAACCAGGTGGGCGTGTCGACGTCCATCAGGGACAGCAGCACGAAGGCGAGCGCCATGATGGCGGTGCCCAGCACCGGGAAGATCTTGTAGCGGCCGGTGCGCCCGACGATCGCACCGCTGCCGATCGACGTGATGAGCATGCCCGACCACCATCGGTAGCGTGCGCAGCCCCGACGTCGGTCGCCGAGACCCCGTCGACGAACTGCATGTAGGTCGGGCAGGAACGTCATCGCGCCCAGCATCGCGAATCCGACGATGAACGCCAGGATGCAGCACACGGTGAACACCGCGCTGCTGAACAGCCTGATCGGCAGGATCGGTTCGGCCGCCCGCATCTCGACCCGGATGAAGATGCCAAGTGCGACAAGGGAAACCGACGAACAGCCCGATGATCGTCGGCGAGGTCCAGGCGTACTCGGTACCGCCCCAACTCGTCGCCAGGGTCAGGCCGGACGCCGCCAGGCCGACGAACAGGATGCCGGCGTAGTCGATCTTTGGGCGATCCGCCCCGGCTGACCGGGCCAGCGGCGGGATGGCGACCGCGGCGACGATCAGCACGACGATGGCCACCGGGATGTTGATCCAGAAGGCCCAGCGCCAGGTCAGGTGGTCGGTGAAGAACCCGCCCAGCAGCGGCCCGATCACGGTGGTGACGCCGAACACCGCGCCGAGCGCACCCTGGTAGCGGCCGCGGTCACGCAGCGGGATGACCTCGCCGATCACGGCCATCGCGGTCACCATGAGCGCGCCACCGCCGATGCCCTGCAGCGCGCGGGAAGCCACCAGCATGCTCATCGACCCCGACAGTCCGCACAGCACCGAGCCGACCAGGAAGAAGACGACCGCCACTTGGAAGATGGCCTTGCGGCCGAACAGGTCGCCGAGCTTGCCGACGACCGCGGTCACGATGGTCGATGCCAGCAGATAGCTGGTGACCACCCAGGACTGGTGTCCCGCTCCCCCGAGGTCGGCGACAACCGTGGGCAACGCGGTGGCCACGATGGTCTGGTCGAGGGCGGCCAGCAACATGCCGAGCAGCACCGCAACAAAGATGAAGTTGCGCCGCTGCGGCGTGATCAGGGCGCTGCTGGACTCAGGATCTGGGTGCATGCCTGTTCTATCGGCAGGCTGACCCATTTCGTTAGCTCGGCTACGCGATTATCCCGATCCGCCACCGGGCGGGCGCGACACGCACTGCGCCGAGTAGAGCTCTACGCCCAGCTTGTCCATCAGTTGGAGCTGGGTTTCGAGGTAGTCGATGTGCCCTTCTTCGTCCTTCAGGATCGCCTCGAGAATGTTGGCGCTCGTGGCGTCCTGCTTCTCGCGGCACATGATGATGCCCGGGCGCAGGCGCTCGAGCACTTCGTACTCGATCGCGAGGTCGGCCTCGAACTGCTCGCGAATGGTCTGGCCGACGCGCAGCGAGAACAGCCGCTGGTAGTTGGGCAGGCCGTCGAGCAGCAGGATGCGGTCGGTGATCCACTCCGCGTGGTGCATTTCCTCGAACGACTCTTTGCGGGTGTGTTCGGCCAGTTCGGTGAACCCCCAGTTGTCCTGCATCTTGGAGTGCAGGAAGTACTGGTTGATGGCCGTCAACTCGCTGGTGAGTTGCTCGTTGAGCAACTTCAGAACATCTGGATCGCCTTGCATGGGATCTCCTCGGTGGACACTGTGCGCTGGCACGCCGAAACTCGGGAAAACCGCGCGGGACATGGGCTGACGATTCCGCCGCGCGCCTTCGAATCTAGCCCCGATTGACCCGGAAAGCGCGCAGAAACACCAAATAGTCCCGCGCGCCGCAAACAACGCCGGGAAGGTAAGCCTCACATATCCATGGGTAGGTAGGCCTAACAATACCGCAGAAGTTAGGTTAGACTCCGCTAATCGCGATGTTCGTGGCAACCGGGTTCAGCAAGGAGGCGGCGTAGATGTTCGTTTGCCTCTGCACCGGTGCCACCAGCCAATGCGTGGCCGATGCCGTTGCCAAAGGCGCCTGCACGTCGAAGCAGGTCGCCCAGGCGTGCGGCGCGGGTACCGACTGCGGGCGCTGCCGGCACACGGTGCGGGCGATCATCGCTGCCGAATCGGCCAAGCTGACCACGGCCGCGGCCAGCTAACTTCACCGGCCCCGGTTGAAGTCCGCCAGGGCCTCGGCGTTGGCCGCCGCTCCCATCAGTTCCGCGAAGCACGCGTTCTCCCGGGCACGGGCCGATTCGATCTCCGGGAGCACCGGCGACGTCATCGTCCGCTTCACCGCCATCAGGCTCGACAGCGGCCGCGACGCGAGCACCTCGGCGTGCCTGCGCGCTTCGGCCATCAGGTCGCCGGGCTCGCACACCTTCCACACCAGACCCATCGCCTTGGCCTCCTCGGCGCCGATCCATTCCGACGACAGCAGCAGCCACGCCGCGTTCTGCCGGCCGATCAGTTGCGGCAACAGGTAGGACGAGGCCGCCTCCGGCGCGACGCCCAGGCTGGTGAACGGGCACTTCAACCTCGCCTCGGTCGACATGAAGGCAAGATCGGCGAAGCCGAGAATCGTTGTGCCGATGCCGAGTCCGAGTCCGTTGACGGCGCAGATCAACGGCTTCGGGAAGGCGGTGAGTGCGTCGACCAGCCCGATGAAACCCGTTCCGTAGTCGCCGGGGAAATTGCCGGGATCGGCGATGTATGCCTGCATCTCGGCAAGATCGGTACCCGCGCTGAACGCACGTCCCGCCCCGGTGATGATCAGAACGGAGACGTCGGGGTCGTCCGCGGCGTCATGCAGGGCGGCGGTGGTGGCGTCGTAAAGCGCTTCGTTGAAGGCATTGAGCGCCTCGGGCCGGTTCAGGGTCAGCGTCCGGACCCGGTTGTCATCGGCGATGTTCAGCGTCACGCGGGCAAGCGTACTGGCTCCAGTCCCGCGCCTCAGGCGAACGGTGACCGCAGCACGAAGCGGCTCGTCGGCACGGTGTCGATGTTCTCGCTCGCGCCGAACGCCGACGTGCTGGCCACCATCCGGGATAGCCGGTCGCCCAGATCCGCGTCGTCGGCCGCACCGAAGAACGCCTTGAGATCGCCGACCGCCGCGGCCGGGAAGAGCTCCTCGACGATCGCCGCGAACACCGGCGCGCCGGACGTCAGCGCGCGGACCACCTCGTTCTGGGTGTAGCCGAAGGTCGCCTGCGTCGCGATGGCGACCGGGGTGTGGTCGATATGCCAACGGGTGCGCCAGGTTTCCACGTCCAGCCCGTCCGGCCGGCGCAACAGCGCGACATTGGCCAGACCGGGCGTGCGGGTACCCGGCTCGTCCGGTGGCGGCATCGGCATCGATTCCGTCACCAGATAGGCCGCGAGCTGTTCGCACTCCGCGCCGAGAAGGTCGAGGGCGGTGCGCACCTGGGCGCCGTAACACTGCTGGGTCCACAGGCTGACCACCGCACCGACCGGCGGGTCGAGGGTCGTCAGAGTCATCAGCGAGGCGCGGACGTCGGCGTCCCTGACGTTCACCGTCAGACCGGGCACTCCGGTGTCGAGGATCCGTCCGGCTACCGGCCCACGCAGTCGCGCGCACCACTGGTCGTCGTCCGATTCGCTTCTCGGGGCCCGACGCATCAACACGATGACCTTCTCCATGGCCCGAAAACCTACCGGTAGTGGGGATAATGGCTGCCATGTTCACGGGCCTCGCCCTACGGACACCGGGAATTTCGTGGCCGTATGCCGGCGAGGTGGCCCGCAGTCTGCTCGGCGTTCTGCTGGCGGTCGTTGCCGCGCTGCACTGGGGTACCGGCATGGGTGTGCCGGGGGCGGCGATCGCGGCCGGCGGCAGTGCCGCGATCGCCGGCGCCACGGCGCTGCAGGACAGTCCGCACGGGCGACTGCCCCTGGTGGTCGGGGTGTCCTTCGCGATGGGGGCGGCCGTTCTGGTCGGTTCCCTGACGTCCGCGCACAGCGCCGTGTTCGTCGTGACCGTGACGCTCTGGTGCCTGGCCGCGGGCATGGTGTGGGCGATCAGCGCCAACGCGGGTCTGGTCGCCGCGGCCGCGAGTGCGTTGCTGGTCACCTGTCCCGCCATGCCGAATTCGCCGTCGGATGCGCTGCGGGCCGCCGGGCTGGCGGTCTTCGGTGGCCTGACCCAGGCTGTGCTGGTGGCCGCGTGGCCTCGTCAACGCTGGCAGGAGCAGCGCCGCGCGCTCGCCCGGGCCTACAGCTGGGTGGCCGCCAGCGCGCGCCGGCTGGCGGCGGACCCCGAGACGGTGCTGGATCCCACTCCCCTGCTCAACCTGCGCGAGGCTTTCACGCTGACCGAGCGCCAGGCCCGTCGGCGCCCGCCTGCCTACCGCGGCCTGTACGGCCTCCCGGAGCGAATCGCGATGACGCTGAACGCATTACGCGTCGAGGCGGCGACCCCGCCGGTACAGGAAGCGCTGCTGGCGAGCGCGGACGCGCTGGCGGCGATCGCCGAACCCGGCCTCGGCGCGCGCGCTGGGGCCGAGTTCGCGCTGCGCAGAGTCGACGATGCCGTCGAGGCGCTGACCGGACCCGTCGACAAGGTGGGCCGGCGTCTGCGGGCGCAGGTGGCCGAGGCGTGCGCCCTGCATTTCACCGGCGCCGCACCCACCGGCCGCGTAGACCATCTGAGGGGACCTGGGCTCGTGGGGTCCGCGCGCGCCGCGAGTGCCGCGGTCCGCGGCCAACTCTCGGGTGATTCGCCGATCCTGCGGCATGCGATCCGGCTGGCCGCGGCGGCCGGCATCGGCACGGCCCTGGCCCGGGCCACCGGCATGGGGCACGGCTACTGGATTGCGTTGACGGTCCTGATGGTGCTGCGTCCCGAGACCGCCCACACCTACACCCGTTGTGTCAGCAGGGTTGTCGGTAACACCGCCGGCATCGTGGTGGCGACCGCGGTGACCGTCCTGTGGCATCCGACCGGTGTCCTGGCCGCTGTGCTGGCGCTGGTGTTCCTGGCGATCGGTTACGCGGTGTCCGGGCTGGGGCTACGTGCCACTGAGCGCGGCGCTGGCGGCGGCCATCGTGTTCCTGATCGACATCGGCGGTACCGCGGACGGCGCCACGATGGGTCAGCGCATCCTGGCCACCGTGCTGGGGGGAGGTTTGGCGGTGGCAAGCCATGTGCTGCTGCCGGACCGCTCTCTGGTGCGCCTGCGACAGCGCGCCGGCGAGCTGCTCAAGGCTGAGATCGACTATGCGGCAACTGTTATCCGGGCTTTCGTGCATCCACTCGACCACGCGGACGACACCCTCTCGGCGGTCTGGGACCGTGCCATCCGGGCCCGGTCGGCGTTCGAGGCGACCAGTGGCAGCCTGCGCGCGGATGCACCCGGGGTGCGCAAGTGGCTGACCTCCTACCGCGCTGCGCTCAACGCTGTCACCGGTGTGTGCGTCGCGTTGGAAGAGCACGTGCCCGCCGCCCGGCCGGAGACCCTCGACCCACGGTTCGTCGTCGCCGTCGACGACTATGTCGACGCCCTGCGGGGCCAGCCACCCATCGCGGGTCAGGCCTGGAACGTCGACGTGCGTCACCTTGCCGAGGCCGATCAGCAACTGCGCGATGCGGCCGCTCTGCTCGGTGCGCACGACACCGCGCCGCGGGTGCTGGTGGCCGAGACGGAGACCATCACACGGCGTCTGCTTGCCGTCGAGAGCCTGACGGTTTGACGGAACCACGCATCAGCGCTCAGCCGATGCTGAGCTTGCGGTGTTCGATCAGATCGTGAATACCGTGGGCGCCCAACCGTTGCCGGAACTCCTTGACGGTGTAGCCGATCAGCCTGCCGTCGGTGATGGCGCGCACCGTCGCCGAGCGCGGCAGCCCGAACAACGGCCCGATCTCGCCGAAGTACTCGCCCGCTGTCGCGGTGGACAGCAGTTCCTCACTCCCGTCGGGCAGCTCGCGCACGATCTCGAACTGGCCCTCGGCCACGACGTAGATCAGATCACCCATCGTGTTCTGCCTGAACACCACGGAATCGGCCGTGACGTCCAGGGTTTCGGGTGCCCGGTCGGTGCTGGCAACGGCGGGGACGAGTTCCACCACCTGGTCGGCCAGCGGCAGCATCCGGCTGTCGTGGGTGGCCACCACCACCACGCGGTCGTCGTCGGCAAGTTGCCGGATGAGCCGCAGCACCTCCTCGACCTGGATGAAGTCGAGATGCGCGGTCGGTTCGTCGGCGAGGATCAGCGGAGGATCGAGCGCGATGGCGCGCGCCACGGCGACACGCTGCTGCTGACCCCCGCTCAGATCGCCGGGACGGTGGGTCATGCGTTCGTTGAGCCCGACCCGGTCGAGCAGTTCGGTGGCCTTCTTATGGGCGGCACGGCGGCTCATGCCTGCCGCACGCATCGGCACCATGACATTCTCGGCGGCGGTGAGGCTGGGTACCAGGTTGAACGCCTGGAAGACGATGCCGACGGTGTTACGCCGGTAGACGGTCAGGCTGTGTCCGTCTAGCGCGGTGGCGTCGATGTTGTCGAACAGAATCTGACCCGAGGTCGGTTTGAGGATCCCGCCGATGCACGACAGCAGCGTTGTCTTCCCACATCCGCTGGGGCCCAGCAGAATCGCCAGCGACCCGGCTGACACTTCCAGGTTGAGGTGGTCGATGGGCCGCACGGTGTCTCCGGCGTTGGAGTATTCGACCACCAGGTCGCGGATGTCGAGATCGCCCACGGTCACGGACCCCCGAATGCCATGGCAGGGTCCACGGCCACCGCACGGCGCAGGCCGGCGCCACTGGCGATCAGTCCGATGCCGATCGCGACCACCGGGAGCAACATGTACGCCCCTTCGGGCACGTCTACCCGCATGGGAAACAGCGGCGCCAGGACCAGCGAGAGCAGTGCGCCCACCAGGGCCGAGAACACCGCGACGATCACCGCCTGCAGCGCCAGGCCGCCCAGGATCGCCTTCGTCGACACCCCGACGGCCTTGAAGACCGCGAAGTCACGATTGCGCTCCAATGCGGACATGTAGATGATCGACCCGACGATCAGCGCGGCCACCACCCACAGCAGCATGGCCATGATGGAGATCGCGTCCACCGCGACCTTCAGGGGGCGCATCATGTCGTCGATGGCGCCCTGCCGATCCACCGCGCGGTAGCCGTCGGGCACCCGCTCGGGTTCGCCGCGGATTCCGACGGAGGAGATCACCGGCTGTCCGCCGTAGACGAGGCGCTGTGCGCCGACCGGGGTCAGGAACAGGTTGGGTTGTTTGGCCAGAACCGTGGAGTTCTCGACGATGCCGACGACCTCGAGGGTGTGCGACGCGATCTCGATGCGGTCGCCGATCTTGCGGCCCAGCGTGGATGACACCGCGATCTCGTCGGGCGTGGCGGGTGGGCGGCCTTGCGACATCGGGGGCATCCCCGGTCCGTCGGTGGGTGCTCCGAAGAGGTTCATGGTGCGGGGGGTGCCGTTGTCCAGGGCGGTCGTTCCCGCATATACCAGCGGCGCCGCAGCCTGGACGCCCGGAAGTCTTTGTGCCCTGGTGACTTCGGTCTGCGCGAACGGTGACGATCCCAGAAACGGTCCGGCCGCGCCGGATTGGATCAGGAAGTAGTCGATGCCGAACGAGTTGACCGTGTTGCGCGCCTCGACGCGAAAGCCGTTGGCCAGCCCGGTCAGCACCAGCGTCATGGCGAAGACGAAGGCGGTGCCGATGACCGCGATGATGAACCGACGGCGTCGCCACTGCAGATCACGCAAGGCGGCGGTGAGCATTGCTGGAATCTAGCGCGCTCCACCGCCGTTGGGCAGCGGGTTGGTGAAGCTGGTGAGCACGGCTCGGGCGGCATCGTCGGGTCCGCCCTGTTCGAGTTCGACCAGGGCGCACTCCGCGGTTGCCGCGATCCACAGCCGGCCGACAGCCCTGGGGTGCGGCCAACCGAGTGCGTCGAAGTCCCCCGCGACGAGGTCGACGGTCATCCCGTTGCGCCGCAGTACCTCCTCTTGCAGCGGCAGCAGGCCGCGGGCCTCGAGGAGCAACGCCTTGACGCCGCGGTGCTGCAGGCAACCGTCCAGATACGCGCGGGCGCCTGCGGCGAGGCGGTCCCGGCCCGGCGGCATGTCCCGGATCACAGAGTCGACCGCCTCGAACAGCACGTCGTGGAATCTGCGGTGCAACGCCACCAGGTAGCTCACCCGGTCGCGGAAGTGATGGAAGAAAGTGCCCTTCGAGACGCCGGCGGCGTCCACCACGGCATTGACACTCAGGCCTTCCAGGCCCAGGCGTTCGGCCAGTGCGAGGCCCGTTTGCAGCAGGTTCTCCCGGGTCCGGGCGGCGGCCTGCACCCGCTTGTTGCCGGTGGACGTGTCGATGGGTGTTGCGCTCACCATGCCGTGAGCCTACATTAAACTGACCGACCGACCGGTCAATGAAAGGAACCAGTTCGATGGAAGAATCGGCGAGGTCCCGCATCCACTACATCGACACCTCGGTGGGCACCGTCTCCTACACCGACGAGGGTTCGGGGCCGCCGATCCTGTTGCTGCACGCGACGCTTCACGACCGGAGCGATTTCGCGCCCGTGTACACCGGACTGGCCGAGGGCCGGCGGATCCTGGCGGTTGACTGGCCCGGACACGGCACGTCTCCCCTACCCCATGATCCCGACCACGCCGGTGCGTTCGAATTCGGCACGGCGGCAGAGGAATTCGTCGATCAGCTGGATCTGCGCAACCTTGTCGTGGTGGGCAACTCGATCGGCGGTTACGCCGGATGCCGGCTGGCCATCACGCGCGCCGACCGGATCGCCGGCCTGGTGGTGGTCAACGGTTCCGGGTTCATTCGGTACAACCCGGCGACCCGCGCGTTCTGCGCCCTGATGGGTCACCCGCGGGTGATCCGCATGATGTCGCCGTTGTTCGCCCGGGCGTACATGGCGCCACTGACCGCTGAAGACCGCGAGATCATCCGGAAGGTCACCGCCCGGGTCCGCACCGCCGACGGTGCCCGCACGGCGGCGGCGCTGTGGCGCAGCTTCCCGGGTCCGGGGAACGACCTGCGTGGCCGTGCCTCGAAGATCACCGCGCCCACGCTTGTCACTTGGGGCGAGCGTGACCTGACCAGCCCGGTGCGGTGGGGCCGTGCCGTCCATCGCGCGATCGCCGGGTCGAGTTTCGTCGCGCTGCCGACCGGGCATGTGGTGTTCTCGTCGGCGCCGCAGGCCTGGCTCGGTCATGTCCTGCCATTTGTCGAAGCGGTTCAGCGCGCGCACTTTTCGCCACCCCGGTAACCTGCGCGAATGAGCACCGAGATCACGGACCACCCCGCACCTGTCATCCCCTGGTGGACCCGTGGGGACACCAACGCTTTCTTCGGCCTCGGCTTCAACATCCTGGTCAATGTGCTGACCCTGACGGGCCTGATGATCGGCGTGGTCCAGGTCCCTGCCGACGACGTGCTCGGCACGGTGCTGCCGGCGCTCGGCGTGGCACTGATCCTGGGCAATCTGTACTACACCTTCCTGGCGCGCCGGTTGGCTCGTCGCGAAAACCGTTCTGATGTAACGGCTTTGCCCTACGGTCCGAGCGTCCCGCACATGTTCATCGTGGTGTTCGTGGTGATGCTGCCGGTCTACCTGAAGACCAAGGACGCGGTGCAGGCGTGGTCGGCCGGACTGGCCTGGGCGTTCATGATCGGCGTCATCGTGATGATCGGTGCGTTCGTGGGGCCCTACATCCGCAAGCTCACCCCGCGCGCAGCGATGCTCGGGACACTGGCCGGCATCTCGATCACCTTCATCTCGATGCGTCCGGCCGCGCAGATGTGGGAGGCGGCCTGGATCGGTCTGCCCGTCATGGCCATCATCCTGATCGGCTTCTTCACCGACGTGAAACTGCCGTTCGGGATACCGGTCGGCCTGGCCGCCCTTCTGGTCGGCACGGCGATCGGCTGGATCGGCGGATACATGTCGGCACCGGACGTCAGCCAGGCGATCTCCGATATCGCCATCGGGATTCCCGACCTGCGCCTGGATCTGTTGTGGGCGGGGCTGTCGAACCTGGCCCCGCTGCTGGGTACGGCGATTCCGTTGGGTGTCTACAACTTCACCGAGGCGATGAGCAATGTGGAGAGCGCCGCGGCGGCCGGCGACAACTACAACCTGCGCAGCGTGCTGCTGGCCGACGGCGCCGGCGCGGTCATCGGCTCGGCGTTCGGCTCGCCGTTCCCGCCCGCGGTGTACATCGGTCATCCCGGCTGGAAGGATGCCGGCGGCCGGGCCAGCTACTCGCTGGCCAGTGGTGCGGTGATCGGATTGTTCTGTTTCCTAGGTCTTTTCGGGGTACTCGACGCGCTGTTGCCGGTGCCGGCGATCGTGCCGATCCTGCTGTACATCGGTCTGCTGATCGGCGCCCAGGCATTCCAGGCGGTCCCCCGACTGCATGCGGTGGCGGTCGTCGCCGCGCTCCTGCCCAACCTCGCGCAGTGGGCCAGCGGGTTGATCGACAACGCGCTGAATGCGGCGGGAACCTCGGCGCCCAAGGTCGGCCTGGACGCGCTCAACAGCGCCGGCGTCGTCTATGAAGGGTTGCAGACGCTCGGCGAGGGCGCGGTGCTCGTCGGCCTGATCTTCGGGACCATGGTGACCTTCATCCTGGACAAGAAGTTCCTCTACGCCGCGCTGGCATCGGCGGTCGGCGCTGTGCTGTCCTTCATCGGTCTCATCCACGCGCCCGAGGTTGCCTGGGCGGCCAATCCGCAGGTGGCGCTTGGCTATCTGTTCTTCGGGCTGGTCTGCCTGGCCTACTGGTTCCTACCGGGGGCCAAGGATCCCGTCGTGCACGACGAGGCCGACATCGTCGCTGGACACTAGCTGGCTGTCTCGCTCAGGCCGGGTGCGGGTCGTCGGGTGCGATAAGCTCCCGCGGCCCGGTGGGCATTTGCCAGTGGAATGCCATGGCCGCCAACCGAAGTACCGTCGCAAGCACTGATCCGGCCACGATGCCGATCCACTGCGGGGCGAAGTAGTCGATCGCGACGTAGGTGATCGAGCCCAGTATCGCGGGGATGGCGTACAGGTCGTCGGGGCCCATCACCATCGGGATGTCGCGGGCCAGAACGTCGCGGATGATGCCGCCGGCGATCGCCGACAGCATTCCCAGCAGTGCCGCGGCGAACCAGCTGGCTCCGTGGTCCACGGCGATCGCGGCTCCCGAAGTCGCGAAGAATCCCATGCCGACCGCGTCGAGGATCAGCACGAGTTGGTTGAGCCTGATCACCACGTGGGCGAAGGCGGTCGCCACCGTGGCGGCCACCAGTGCCACGGTTATGTTGGGCCAGTGCTGAATCGAGTGCGGCGGAGTGATGTCGAGAAGAATGTCGCGGAGAATGCCGCCGCCGACGCCGGTGAGCACCCCCATCACAGCGATACCGAAGATGTCGAAACCCTTGCGCACACCGACGACTGCCCCGGAGGCAGCGAAGACGGCGATGCCGACAAAGTTGAGAATTCTCGGCAGCACACTAAAAGGGTGGCGGATCATCGTTCGGGTCGGCGGGGATTCCGTAGAGTTCGCGTTCCCGGGCGAGGCATTGCATACGGTGTTTGTGGTTGTCGCGGCGTTCCTGGGCGATGGTGTTGGCGCGGTTCTGGGCGCGGGTGTGGGTGCGGCGCGGCATCTTGGCCTGGCGGTTGGCGCGCTGGTTGGTGCGGCGGACATCGGACAGCGACAGCCGTGCGGTGGGCACGCACAGGCTGGGGAACAGCAGCGCACTGCCCGGTGTGGTGACGTGCACCTGACCGCCGGGCAGGGTCCAGATGACGGTGCCGTCGGGCAGTTGCCGGTCCTGCCAGCCCCAGAAGGTCTTTAGCAGATGATGCAGACGGCATAGACATTTCAGGTTGGAGGCATGGGTGGGACCACCGTCGTCGTAGGGAACGGTGTGGTCCAGGTCGCAGCCGACAGCGGGCCGGTCGCAGCCCGGCGCCCGGCAGGTCAGGTCGCGGCAGCGGACAAAGTCGGCCAGTGCCCGCGACGGTGTGTAACCGGGCTCGGCAACAGCACCCCGCGGCGGGATGATCGGTAGACACTTTGCCGCTGCGGCGAGTTCGCGCAGGATCTCGGCGGGGATCAGTGAGTCGCTGCCGGGCTCGAAGCCCGGTGTCTCACTGTGCCCCTCGAGGGTGGCTCGTTCGGCGACGACATGGATGACGATGTTGCCCGGCGGGCGGGTGTTGGCCCGGGCCGGGCAGGTGTCACTGCCGCAGGTGCAGGCCAGCCGGTTGGCGCCGGCGACCAGGGCGTCCACCGCGTCGGCGCGGAGTTGGTCGCGGTTGCGCGGATCGGCGTCGCAGACCGTGGCGGCCAGTTCGTCGAGGCGTTTGCCGAACGCGATCCCGGTGGTGTTGAAGACCCGGGCGTGGATTTCGCCCATGCCCGCGTCGGATTCGCCGATCTCGACGTAGCGGTCGGGAGCGCAGTCCTTGGTGCGGCGCACCGCGTCGGGGTCGAGGCGGGCGACCAGTTTGTCGATCTTCGCGCCCAGCTTGCCGCGGGTCATGGACGGCCAACGTGGGGCCAGAGCGGCCAATTGGGCGTCGATGGTGGCCAGCGTGGCGATGTCGGTGATCAGGCAGGTGCGGAAGACGATGGCCCGAAACAGGCGGTAGTCGATGTCGCCGGCTTCGAACGCCTTGCCCACCTGCGGGAGCCTCTCGCGCATGGCCAGTGCGTAGCGCAGATAGCTCGACCCCATCGCGACGCTGACTCGCAATGTGGCGGCGACCTCGGCGGCCACCGCCTCGTAGGTGTCGACGGCGAAGTCTGGGCACTCACCGGACTCCCGCAGACGTACTGCGAACAGATCCGCGATGCTCACCAGACGCTCCGCGGCGGCCTGCGATTCGGCACGCGACGCGTCGCTGATGCGCATTAGCAACGACGCCGATGCCCTCGAAGATTCGAACATACTTGCGATAGTGCCATGTCGGTACGACAAGTTCTTGCCGCCGACCCGTCGCTCGGCTTCACTTGTGGGAGCGCACAAGAGGGGGTCAGTGTGACCGAAGGCTACTTCGACCTCGGTTCCTATCACCGTGACGTTCAGTCGCCATCCGCCCAGGCCCAATTGTGGTTCGACCGGGGCCTGGTCTGGGCGTACGCCTTCAACCACGACGAGGCGATCCGGTGCTTCGACAAGGCGCTGTCCCTGGACCCCGAACTGGCGATCGCGCGATGGGGCGTGGCGTATGCGATCGGACCGAACTACAACAAGGCGTGGGAGGCGTTCGATCCCGTCGACCTCGCCGCCTCCCTGGCGCGGGCCCGGATGGAACTGCAACTGGCGGTGCAGGGCCGGGCGAGCGCGGTCGAACGCGGCCTGATCGACGCACTGGCCCAGCGTTTCCTCACCGACGACCCCGAGGACGCGGCGGCGATGGCGGCGGGCCACGCGGCGTACGCCGACGCGATGGCCGCGCTGGCGGTCAGTTATCCCGACGACATCGACGTCCAGACACTGGCCGCCGACGCACTGGTCAACGTCACCGCATGGGCGTTGTGGGACACCCGCACCGGTGAACCCGCACCGGGTTCCAGAGTGGTCGAGGCGAAAAGGATCCTGGATACGGCGCTGGCAACGGATGCGGGGCGGACGCATCCCGGTTTGCTGCACATCTACCTGCACACCATGGAGATGTCGGCCCACCCCGAATCCGCGCTTCCCGCAGCGGATCTGCTGCGTGGGCTGGTGCCCGACGCCGGGCACCTGCAGCACATGCCCACCCACATCGACGTGCTGTGCGGTGACTACCGCAGTTCGGTGCGAATCCAATCTGGTCGCCGTGGCGGCCGATCGCCGGTTTGTCGAACGTGAAGGCCCGCTGAACTTCTACTCGCTCTACCGGGCCCACGACCTGCACTTCGTGGTGTATTCGGCGACGTTCAGCGGGCAGTCGGCGATTGCGCTGCAGGCCGCCGACGAACTCGCCGCCCAGTTGACCCCCGAGCTGCTGTCGATCGAATCACCTCCGATGGCCGATTGGCTGGAGGCGTTCGTCCCGTTGCGCGTTCACGTGCTGGTGCGGTTCGGGCGGTGGGACGACCTCATCGCCGAGCCACTGCCCTCCGACAAATCGCTGTACTGCACCACCAACGCCACCCTCCACTACGGCAAGGGCGTCGCGCACGCCGCGAAAGGTCAACTGGCGCAGGCGAAAGCGGAACGCGACGAGTTCGCCGCCGCCTACGCCACCGTGCCGGAGTCGCGATACCTGTTCAACAACACCAGCCGCGACATCCTTGCCGTCGCCGAGGCCATGCTCGATGGCGAAATCGCCTACCGGGAAGGCCTTTTCGACGAAGCGTTCGCAAACCTGAGACGCGCGATCGAACTCGATGACGCGTTACCGTACGACGAGCCCTGGGGGTGGATGCAGCCCACCCGGCACGCATACGGCGCACTACTGCTGGAACAGGGCCATGTCGAAGAGGCGGCAACCGTGTACGAGGCCGACCTCGGCCTTGATCCGACCCTGAATCGTCCCTGCCAGCACCCCGGCAACCTGTGGAGCCTGCATGGCTACCACGAGTGCCTGCAGCGGCTTGGCCGCAGCGCGGAGGCCGCGATCATCGGGCGGCAGCTCGAATTGGCTGCGGCCCGCGCCGATGTGCCGGTGACTGCGTCATGCGCGTGCCGGCTGGCGGGCTGATCAGCCGAACCGGACGATCCCGCAGGGTGATCACGCGACTCCAGCAGCCGTGAACTGCTCATAGCGTAAGAGCAGTCGCGCGGGGTCTGGACGGTCGGCGCGACGTCTGGGCACCGACATCAAGGGCTTGCCGTGGTGCTGCTGCAGCCCATGGCGCAACATCGGGCCGTCGATCTCGTCGAGCAGTCGGTGATGGATCTCAATCACGTGGTCAGGCCTGATTCCCAGAATGTTCTGGTCGTAGGCTGCGTGATGGATCTTGCACAGCGCCATGCCATTTGGCACCACCGGGATTCCGGTGGCTTGGGTGTCCGGCACGATGTGCGCCGCATCGAGAAGCTCTCGATGGTGTAGGGAACAAACAGCGCAGCGGACGTCGTAGGCAAGCATCACCCGGCTGGCGAACAGCGGTTGATGGAGTCGGCGCTTGGTCTCGGCGAGTAAGTATCGCCGCAGCGCGCTTTCCATCGGGCTGTCCAGACTGACCGTCAGCTGGTCCTCGGTAAGGGCAAGGACGAATTGATCTTGCTCAATCTCTTCGTCGAGCAGGTATACGGGTGCGATGGCGTTGAAGACGCCCGGCTCGACGCCGACGAACCAGATGATCGGCAGTTGTTCACGCATCGCAGTCCGGAGGCTCTCGTTCTCCGTTGTGCCTCGTTGATCACGACGAAGCTTGTAGCGATGCAGGCCATCGGGTCCCTCTCTGTCCTCATAAGGCAGGAGGCCAGACTTCGGTGCGGCCGTCAGAATTGACAATGCGGCGGCCCAGCCGTTCGGCTTCCGGATACCGCGACCACGATCAACCAGCGGAAACCGAATTCCGCCGAAATGAAAATCGTTCGCCAACTCATCTCGAGTGACCGGCTTGGTTCCGTCGAGTGTCCGCATGCGGATCCACTCGATGGCCGAAAAACGAATGGCTTCTTCATCCCCCGCCGGTAGCACGGGGTTATCGTGCACCGCTCGATCGTCCTTCGGCAATAGCGGACGGCTACCCGATCGGTGACCCCGTGTGAGCCATTGCGTGCCTTACACGGCTGTCGGCGCGATGCGTGTCAGCTTGCCATCGAATGTCAGTTGGTAGATGTTGCCATCGGGTCCCTGGGCGAGTTTGTTGGTGGAACCCGACGCTGCGGTGGTAAACAGCGTCGCGCTGATGAGCGATGAGTAATCAGCATTGAACGTCAGTTGCTTGATCCAGTGCTGGTTGAAATCTGCTATCAAGACGGTGTGTTGGGATCCCCCCGCCGATCCTGTGCCGGTGTAGACCATGACAGCCGTGATCGAATCGCCGCCGGTCGTGTGCAGGTAGGAGTAGATCGGGTTGGTATATGAGGAGGGAGTTGCACAGTTGGTGACGCCGATGCCGTTGCAGGGGCCTTCGGCGAGGTACCAGCCGTAGTTGGCGCCGGCGGTCACGAGGTCGACCTCTTCCCAGGTGCTCTGGCCCACGTCAGCCACCAGCAGCTTGCCGTCCGGCGTGAACGTCAACCGGAACGGGTTGCGGAATCCGTAGGCATAGATCCGCGGGTCGGCGCCGGGGGTGTTGACGAACGGGTTGTCGGCCGGTGCGGTGCCGTCCGGGTTGAGGCGCAGCACCTTGCCGTAGATGTTGGTGAGACTTTGAGCATTGTGGTCGTCGATCACGCTGCAGCAGACGTTGTCGCCCACCGAGAAGTAGAGCTTGCCGTCAGGGCCGAAACTGAGCCCGCCGCCGAAATGGTCGGCGGTACCCGGCTGGTTTCCTTGCACAAGTACAACTTCGGAGGCAGGGCTTGCGGTGAGGACCGCGGCCGTCGGATCGGTTACCGTGATGCGCGTCAACACTTCGTAAGTGTTGCCCGCGGCGTCCTTTGGCAGGGTACGTACCGCATAAACATAGTTGTTGCCCGTGGTCCCGAAGTTCGGATCCACCGCGATACCGAGCAGCCCGCGCGTCCCGGTTGAGTCGGTCGGCAGCGTGATCAGCGGTGTGCTCTGCAGCTGGCCATTGGCGTTGGCTACCTGGATCGCTCCGCCCTTCTGGGCGATCAGGATTCGACCGTCTGGCAGGAACCGGAAATCGGTCGGTTGGGTGAGGCCCGACACCAGAGTGGTAGGTGTCGAGCGTGTTGGCGACGGTGATGGTGACCGGTGTCGAGGTGGCGGTGTTGCCGCTGGTGTCGGTGGCGCGTGCGGTCAGGGTGTGGGTGCCGTTGGTGAGGGTGGTGGTGTTGGCGTGGTGCTGTAGGGCGAGGTGGTGTCCTGGGCGCCCAGTGCGTTGTTGTCCACCAGGAATTGCACGCCGGCTCACGGCGACGTTGTCGGTGGCGGTGGCGGTGATGGTGAGGTGCCCGTGACGGTCCCGGTGGGGGAGCGGTGATGGCGACGGTGGGTGCGGTGGTGTCGCCGCCGGTGGTGGTGGCCGCTTTGAAGGTGGCGACCTGCATGAGCCAGGCGGCGGAGCCGCCGGGTGCGGTGGCGTTGTAGGCGCCGGCGGTGGTGACGATGCGGTCTTGGGCGATGTCGGCGTCGGGGTTGGTGATGATGCGGGTGGTGAATTGGTGCCGGCGGTGGAGAAGCCGCCGGTGGTGATGCCGGCGCTGAAGATCAGTCCCGGGGCGGTGGTGGTGACGGTGCCGCTGTTGGCCGCGGTGCCGGTGCCGGAGGCGGAGGTGCCGACGTCGAAGGGGTTGGTGGGGTCCAGGCCGCTGTATTCGGTGGCACGGACGTCGACGTAGGGGGTGGCGGTGTTGAAGGTGACGGTCACGGTGTTGGTGCCGGCCGGGGCGGCCTTGATGTTGTTGGCGTAGTAGATGGCTTGGCTGACCCCGGCGCCGGTGGCGGTGGGCACGGCCAGGTGATAGGTGTTGCCGGCGGTGTCGGTGACCGAGGTGATGGTGGAGGTGGTGTTGTTCCAGCCGATGGCCAGGATGTTGGTGTCCCCGGCGGTCTGCGCGCCGGTGTAGGTGACCGCCACCGAGGACTGATTGGTCTGCGGGACAGCCGCATTCACCTGCACAAACGCCGGCGGAGCGGTCATGACGGCGTTGGCGACGGTGATGGTGACCGGTGTCGAGGTGGTGGTGTTGCCGCTGGTGTCGGTGGCGAGTGCGGTCAGGGTGTGGGTGCCGTTGGTGGCCGTGGTGGTGTTCCAGGGGCGCTGTAGGGCGAGGTGGTGTCCTGGGCGCCCAGTGGGTTGTTGTCCACCAGGAATTGCACGCCGGCCACGGCGACGTTGTCGGCGGCGGTGGCGGTGATGGTGACGGTGCCCGAGACGGTCCGGTGGGAGCGGTGACGGCGACGGTGGGTGCGGTGGTGTCGCAGGCGTTGGTGACGGTGACGGTGACCGGTGTCGAGGTGGTGGTGTTGCCGCTGGTGTCGGTGGCGCGTGCGGTCAGGGTGTGGGTGCCGTTGGTGGCCGTGGTGGTGTTGAGGATGGCGCTGTAGGGCGTGGTGGTGTCCTGGGCGCCCAGGGGTTGTTGTCCACCAGGAATTGCACCCCGGCCACGCGACGTTGTCGGTGGCGTTGGCGGTGATGGTGACGGTGCCCGAGACGGTCCCGGTGGGCGGAGCGGTGATGGCACGGTGGGTGCGTGGTGTCGCCGTGGTGGTGGCCGCTTTGAAGGTGGCGACCTGCATGACCCAGGCGCCGCTCAGGGTGCGGTGGCGTTGTAGGCGCCGGCGGTGGTGACGGTCCGGTCTTGGGCGATGTCGGCGTCGGGGTTGGTGATGATGCGGGTGGTGAATTGGTGCCGGCGGTGGAGAAGCCGCCGGTGGTCATGCCGGCCCCGAAGATCAGTCCCGGGTGCGGTGGTGGTGACGGTGCCGCTGTTGGCGGTGGTGCCGGTGCCGGAGGCGGAGGTGCCGACGTCGAAGGGGTTGGTGGTGGTCCAGGCCGCTGTATTCGGTGGCACGCACGTCGACGTAGGGGGTGGCGGTGTTGAAGGTGACGGTGACGGTGTTGGTGGCCGGCCGGGGCGGCCTTGATGTTGGGGGCGTAGTAGATGGCTTGGCTCAGGCCGGTGCCGCGGGCGGTGGGCACGGCCAGGTGGTAGGTGTTGCCGGCGGTGTCGGTGACCGCGGTGATGGTGGAGGTGGTGTTGTTCCAGCCGATGGCCAGGATGTTGGTGTTCCCGGCGGTCTGGGCGCGGTGTAGGTGGTCGCCACCGTGGACTGATTGGTCTGCGGGACAGCGGAATTCACCTGCACAAACGCCGGCGGAGTAACGACAGCGTTGGCGACGGCGACGGCGCTCACCAGCGCCGCGAATTGCACGGTCGACGTGTCGGCAGGAATCTGCTGATCAGCTTGGCCCTTAGCGGCGGAGAGGTCGTCGGTGACCGTCGGGTCGACGTTCTGGCTGGTCTGCGGGCGACGTTGGCCGGACGGACAGCGGCCAGGCCGTGTTGAGATTGACGGCGCCACGCGGCCAGCACCGCCAACATGGCCGGCGACTCGATCGGGCCGACCGGGGCGGTCGGGCTGTCGGTGAGCGATGAGCTCAAACCCACCCACGCCAGGGCCTTGGACACCACGCTCGATACCCCATCGCTCGTCGTGGTCGGAGCTGTCATCTGCGGCGTGGCGGCGATCACCGAGACCTGCTGCGCACCAACCAACGTGGTGTATGGCACCGAAGATACGCTCACGGTGGTCGTAGCGGGGGCGGACTCCTGTACGGTTCGCCGGTCGGGTGCGTCGGCCGTCGACGTGCGCGCGGCCTTGGGTTGCGGAGTGGCTGCTGCAGAGCTCACCACCGCGGACCGGGCGTCCGCGCCGGCCGCAGATGTCCCCGCCGGGATCTTCGGGACGCGCGCCTGCTTGTCGCGGGTGGCCTTGGGAACCTTGGTGGCCATCGGCGGCTTCGTCACCGGCGTGTCGGCTGCGGTCGGTTCGCCGGGCGCATTTTTCGGCGGCTCGTCAACCGGGGCAGCCGGGACAGCGGTCGGGGTGGAATCCTCGGCCACCCCATTCGCATCTGAGTGGCCGGTGGAGTTCGCTGACGTGTGCGCACCTCCCGAACTGGACACGATCCCCGACGCCGGTCCCGTTGACGACGGCGACTGCGAACCTGTCGTCGAGGAACCGGTTGACGGCGACGCATCAGCCGCTGAACCCGACGACGCCTCCCCCGCTGGCGACGATGTCTGCGAATCGGCGGACGGTGAGGTTCCGGTATCCGAGGGGTCGGCCAGCGCCACCCCCTGGCCGGTGGCCACCGCGGTTCCGATCCCGAGGGCTACAGCGAGTCCCCCGACCCGCGCCATATTCGCCGCTGATTTTGTCACAGTTCCCCCGAACGTAACTATCGCAAAAATATGGACTTGTCGTCGCATTGCAGGCGGAGATTTGCTAGATGTCAGCCGGCGTGATGCCCCCGTGGAGAATGTAACCGATACAGGGACGAGAGGGGGCCTGAACACGAAGAATAGTTGCGTTCCGTCGTGGGCGCCCCAGTCAGTGCGGGACGTGATGCGAAGTTAACTACTGGAGCTCAACTGCACATCCAGGTCACGCAATGGCAAATTGCCGAACCTGCGCGCACTGTCGGGCAGGTACTGTGTCCACGACTGTTGCTACCACCCGGGTTGGCAAAGGACGCGCCGCCGGTATCACTCGGCGTGACTTCGGTGCCGCACCGCGACATGGGCCGCCCGATGTGACGACGCCACCGAACTCTTCGTGGAATCGAACATGATTGCGGCTCATCATGTTCTGGTGAGTAGCGGGGGGTGGACTCCGCCGTGCGTAGACTGCGGACCTGTGGCTCTGACCGACAACGACGTCGAACACCTGGCGCGGTGCGTGGAACTGGCGCGGGAGGCGCTGGAGAACGGCGATGAGCCGTTCGGTTCCATTCTGGTCGACGCCGACGGCGCGACGCTGTTCGAAGACCGCAACCGGGTCAAGGGCGGAGACGCCACCCGCCATCCTGAGTTTGCGATAGCCCGGTGGGCCGCGGAGAACATGGCTCCGGTACGCCGGGTCCGCGCAACCGTCTACACCTCCGGCGAGCACTGTCCGATGTGTGCGGCTGCGCACGCCTGGGTCGGCCTGGGCCGCATCGTGTACGCCTCGTCGGGCCAGCAACTCTCCCGGTGGCGCGAGGAGTGGGACCTGCCGCCGTCGCCGGTGGCGGCGCTGCCGATCACCACCGTCGCACCACGGGTGGCCACTGATGGGCCGGCGCCGCAGTTCGAGGCCGAGATGAAGGCACTCTACGAGGCAAGGTTCCGGCCGTGACCGAGTCCGAGTGGGTGCAGCACGCGTTCTGGTGGCACATCTACCCGCTCGGGTTCGTCGGCGCGTTCCCGGCCGAAATGCCGCCCGTGGCAGAAGAACACCGATTGCGCCGTGTCACCGAATGGCTCGACCACGTGGTGACGCTGGGCCTGTCCGGTATCGCACTCGGACCGGTATTCGCTTCGCGCACACACGGTTACGACACCACTGACCACTACCGCATCGACCCGCGCCTGGGCGATGACACCGACTTCGACGATCTGGTCGCCCAGGCACGAGAGCGTGGGCTGCGGGTGCTCCTCGACGGTGTGTTCAACCACGTCGGAACCGATTTCGCGAAGTACCGCGCCGCACTCGACGGCGATGCTGAGGCCCAGCAGTGGTTTGTCGGGAAGCCGGGCCGATTCCGGACGTTTGAAGGTCACGATGACCTGATCACCTTGAATCACCGTAACGACAAGGTGGTGGACTACGTCGCCGACGTGATGGCGCATTGGCTGGATCGCGGTGTCGACGGTTGGCGCCTGGACGCGGCTTACGCGGTGCCCGAACGGTTCTGGGCACAGGTGCTGCCGCGGGTCCGCGAGCGGCACCCCGATGCGTGGATTGTCGCCGAAGTCATCCACGGTGATTTTGCCGCGATGGTGGCCGAAGCGGGTTTCGACTCGGTGACCCAGTACGAACTGTGGAAGGCGACCTGGAGCGCGCTCAACGACGGCAACTTCCATGAGTTGGACCACGCCCTGCAGCGGCACAACGGATTCCTGGACACCTTTGTGCCGCAGACGTTCATCGGCAACCACGACGTCACCCGCATCGCCAGCAGACTCGACGAACCGCGCCACGTGGCGCACGCACTGGTCCTGTTGATGACCACCGGCGGCGTCCCGACGATCTACGCCGGCGACGAGTTCGGATTCCACGGGGTCAAAGAGGACAGGGCCGGCGGAGACGACGCGGTGCGACCCGAGTTCGGCTCTCCCCCAATGCCTGTCGATCACGCCGCCGCCGAGATATTCGCCCTGCACCAATTCCTGATCGGGCTGCGCCGCCGCCACCCGTGGCTGCACACCGCGCGGACCTCGGCGCTGAAGTTGGACAACCGGCAATACATATACGAGTCGCGCAATGGTGACGATGCCCTGATCGTCGCGCTCAACGTCGACGACACCCCGCTTTCGGCGACCTGCCCGGGCCTGCCGCTCTGCTGGCGGGCACCGACGCGCCGCCCGAACAGGTGGTCACACGACGATCGTGGTGCCGCCGCACGGCTGGCTGATACTGAAGCCGGCCTAGCGCAAGAGTTCCAACGTCGCGGGATCCTCCCGGCCGTCCGGGAAGTCCGCGTAGAACGTGTCGAGGACGGCGACGAAGTCCGCGGTGTCGTCGGTGCTGTGCGCGAACAGCGTCATGCAACTGCGCACCTTGAGGTAGTCGGGGAAACCGAAGACGCCCTCGATCGACCGGCCCTCGATCGCCGCGACCAGCCGGCTGCACTCCCGCAGCCGCGGGCCGAGCACCGGGTGCTCGAGGTAGGCGCGGGCCTCGGGTAGGCCGGAGATCCCGTAGTGCCGCGCGGTGGGACTGCGGCCCAGTTGGGCCAGTTGGGGGAACACGAACCAGATCCAGTGCGTCCGCTTGCGGCCCGCGCGCAACTCGGCGAGCACCGTGTCGTAGACGCGGTCCTGGGCGTCGACGAACCGTTGCAAGTCGAACTCGGCGGGCATGATTTCACCGTTGCATACGTCACGCGAAAACACAGCCGGGTCGTCAAAGGCGGCTGATATGAGTTGAGTTAGTCCTTCACAAACGCCTCCGGGGGTGTCAGGAAGGGATCTGTCAAATGATTCCTTTTGAGGACCTGGGTGTTGGCGCACTCTGGATTCTCCTGACACGCCCCGGAGGTGTTGTTGTGTCTGTGCAATGTTGCCCCAGTCACGTCGTCCACGATCGTCGTTGCCGTCGATGTCGGCAAGACCTCGGCGATGTTGTCGGTCACCGACGGTGCCCGAAAGCGACTGCTCGGTCCTGTTGAGTTCGTAATGACCCGTTCGGGGTTGGCTGCCGCAGCGCGCAAGTGATGGCCGTTATCCCGCCATCCGGGCAGGTCAAGGTAGGTGTGGAGGCGGCTGGCCATTACCACCGCCCGGTGCTGGACTATCGGTGGCCCGACGGGCTGGGAGGTGTTGGAGTTCAATCCCGCCCATGTCGCCGAGCAACGCCGCGTTCCGGGCCGGCGACGGGTCAAGACCGATGTGATCGACTTGGAGGCGATCACCGAGTTGGTGCTGGCCGGGCGCGGGCAGGTGATCGACTGACCGCGAGCGTGTGCATCGGCGAGGTGGCGCCTGGGCGGGGCACCGCTTCCGTCGGGTGGCCACCCGCACCGCGACGAAGAATCAGCTGCTCGGTCAACTCGACCGGGCATTTCCCGGACTGACCTTGGCGTTGCCTGATGTGCTGGGCACCAAGATCGGACGGCTGGTCGCCACGGAGTTCACCGACCCGGCTCGGTTGGCTGCCCTCGGGGTGAATCGGCTGATCCGTTTCGCCGCGGCCCGCGACCTGCGGCTGCGCCGACCGGTCGCCGAACGTCTGGTCACCGCCGCCCGTGATGCGCTGCCCACCCGGGATGCCGCGGTCGCCCGCAGATCCTGGCCGCCGACGTGGAGTTGCTGGCCGATCTGGACGCCCAGATCAGCAGGCCGCGGAGCCGAACTGGCAGTGCTGTTGCCGCTCAGCCCGTTCGCCACGTTGACCTCGGTGCCGGGCTGGGGTGTGGTTCGGGCCTCCAATTATGCTGCTGCCCTTGGTGATCCGGACCGGTGGCCAGGACCGCGCCAAATCTACCGTGCGTCGGGGCTGTCGCCGATGCAATACGAATCTGCGCGATAAGCGCCGCGACGGGACGATCAGCCGCGAAGGCAGCGTGGCGCTGCGCCGGGCCCTGATCGACCTCGGCATCGGCCTATGGCTAACCGAGCCATCGGCCAAGGCCTACGCGCTGGGCCTCAAGGATCGCGGCAAACACGGCGGCATCATCGTCTGCGCGCTGGCCCACCGCGCCACCCGCATCGCGCACGCACTGATCCGCGACCACGCCGCCTACGACCCGGCCCGCTGGACCTAGAACCCGGTCACCACTTCTGCGAAAGGACTAGCCACCTAGACCCTTCACAACTCCCCGTCGGCGGTGCCAGGCTAGAAGGCGGGACGAAGGGCCGGATCAGATGCCGTGACTCGCTATGGCGGACCCTCACCGGGTTACGCCGCTGACTAGCTTGGCACCCGGCCCTTCGCCTCCATGGCAGCCCGAACGACGCCAGATGACCCAACACGAGGTCGCATACATCAGCGTGGGCGCCCGGCACCCCCCTCACCGACCAACGCCGACAGCCCCACCCCGCCCAAACAACATCCGATCCCCGGGTGTCGTTACCGCACGACCACCACACCTATTGACAGGAACTACAGCCAGCTAGTCTGCAGCCGTGATGAATCGATGAGATCTGACAGCGGGCGGCGGCTGCTGTCGAGGGTCAGTATCCAGTCCAAGCTGCTGCTTATGCTGCTGCTGACCAGTGTGTTGTCGGCGGCGATCGTCGGTGCTATCGGCTTTCAGTCCGGGCGCAACTCGCTGCGTGCGGCGGTGTTCGACCGGTTGACGGAGATCAGGGAGGCACAAACCAGGCTGATCGAGACGCAGTTCGCCGACCTGAAGAACTCTCTGGTGATCTACACCAGAGGATCCACCGCGATCACCGCCATGGACGCATTCAGCAAGGGATTCGCCGAGCTCAACAATTCCACGATCACTCCGCAACAACAGCAGCAGATCGTCGACTACTACAATAAGCAGTTCGTGCCGACGGTCCAGAAGGAAGCCGACCTGCAACTCGACGTGGCGGGTCTTCTCCCACAGTCGAATCCGCAGAAGTACCTGCAAGCGCTCTACACTGCGCCGTTCACCGCGGATCAGTACTCCATCGACATGGACGATGCTCACGACAAAAGTTCGTGGACCGCGGCCCATGCGCGGTTCAACGACTTCTTCCGCGAAATCGTGCGCAGGTTCAATTTCGACGACGCGCTCCTCATCGATCCGGCCGGCGATGTCGTCTACAGCGCCTACAAGGGCGTGGATCTGGGGACCAACATCCTCAACGGCCCCTACCGCGACAGCGATCTGCGCAGGACCTTCGAGGAGGTCCTCACCAGCAACACCGTCGACCACGTGGCCGTCACCGACTTCTCGAAGTATCTGCCGGCCTACAACGAACCGACCGCGTGGATGATGGCGCCGATCGGCCCGGCCGGACGCGCCTCCGGCGTCCTCGCGCTGCAGTTCCCGATCGCCAAGATCAACAAGGGGATGACGTTCGACCGGCATTGGGCATCCGCAGGCATGGGCCGGACCGGTGAGACTTTCCTTGTCGGACCCGACGACCTGATGCGCTCCGACTCGCGGTTGTTCCTGGAGAACCCCGAGAAGTTCAAGGGTGACGTGATCGATGCGGGTACGGCTCCCGACGTCGCAGAGGACTCGATCCGGCTGGATGGCACCACCCTGGTGCAACCGGTAAGCAGCGAAGCGGTGCGCCGCGCCGGGCGTGGTCAGGCCGGCACCGTGATCGACACCGATTATCTGGGCCGGGACGTCCTCGCGGCGTACGCGCCGGTCAACCTTCCCGGCCTGCACTGGACGATCGTCGCCAAGATCGACACCGACGAGGCGTTCGCCCCAGTGGCGGCGTTCACCAAGAAGCTGGTGCTGTCCACGGCGTTGATCATCTTCCTGGTCTGCCTGGCCTCGATGTTTCTGGCGCGCTTGTTCGTCCGGCCGATCCACCGGCTCGAGGCGGGTGCGCAGCGGATCAGCGCCGGCGACTACGACACCATGCTCCCCGTCGTCACACGTGATGAATTCGGGGATCTGACAACGTCGT
This sequence comes from uncultured Actinomycetota bacterium, assembly GCA_963779655.1. GTDB lineage: Bacteria > Actinomycetota > Actinomycetes > Mycobacteriales > Mycobacteriaceae > Mycobacterium. The sequence goes on from CAVZZD010000010.1 coordinate 281,222, forward strand.
TCAACGAGATGAGCCGGAATCTGAGGGTCAAGGACGACCTGCTGACCGAACAACGCAAAGAGAACAACCGGCTGCTGTTGTCCCTGATGCCGGAGGCGGTGGCCGAGCGTTATCGGCAGGGTGAGGAGACGGTCGCCAGGGATCACCGCGATGTCTCCGTCATCTTCGCCGACATCATCGGCCTCGATGACCTCGCCACGGAGCTGTCCAGCGAGGATCTGCTCGAGGTGGTCAATCGTTTGGTGCGGCAGTTCGACTCCGCGGCTGAGGAACTGGGGGTGGAGCGGGTGGGCACCATGCGCAGCGGATACCTCGCCAGCTGTGGCCTCAATCTGCCCCGGCTCGACAACGTCCGCCGCACCGTCGATTTCGCGGTAGAGATGCGCCAGATCGTCGAGCGCTTCAGTGCCGAGACCGGACACCGGCTTTCTCTGCGGGCCGGCATCGACACCGGCACGGTCACCTCGGGTCTGGTTGGTCGCACCGCGGTCGTCTACGACATGTGGGGATCGGCGGTGAACCTGGCCCACCAGGCGCAACGCGGGCCGCGCGAGGCGGGGATCTTCGTGACTTCCGCCGTCTATGAGGCGATGCGCGACGCGCAGCGGTTCGTCGCCGCGGGTGAGGTCACGGTGGGCACCCCGCCGGACACGTCGACCGAACTGATCTGGCGGCTGCTGGAGCGGTCCTGATGGCCTCCGTGCTGTCCGCTTCGTGGTTCTACTGGGCCGTCGGCGTGGCGGTGGGGCTGCCCGTTCTGCTCGTTCTGCTCACCGAGATCCAGAACGCGTTGCGGCGCCGCAACAGCTACCTGGCCCGGCCGGTATCGGTGCTGCGCACCTTCATCCTGCCCTTGGGCGCGCTGTTGCTGTTGATGACCAAGGCGCGCCAGGAACCCGGTCACGAGACTCCGGTGCGGATCGTCGCGACCGTATTCGGCTTCGTCGTGCTGGTGCTGCTGCTCTCGGGGCTGAACGCGACGCTGTTCCAGGGTGCGCCGGAAGACAGTTGGCGCAAACGCATCCCGTCGATCTTCCTCGACGTGGCACGGTTCGTGCTGATCGCGGTCGGCCTCGCGATGATCTTCTCGGTCATCTGGGGCGCCAACGTCGGAGGCTTGTTCACGGCGCTGGGTATCAGCTCCATCGTGCTCGGCCTGGCATTGCAGAACTCGGTGGGCCAGATCATCTCCGGATTGCTGATGCTGTTCGAGCAGCCGTTCCAGTTGGGCGACTGGCTCGACACGCCGGCGGCCCGAGGCCGGGTGGTCGAGGTGAACTGGCGTGCCGTGCACATCGACACCGGCAGCGGTCTGGAGATCACACCCAACTCCGTGCTCGCGGGGGCATCCTTCACCAATCTCAGTCGCCCGCCGGGAGCTCACAAAATCACCGTCGATTCGACTTTCGCGGCATCTGATTCGCCCGACGGTGTCTGCGCTCTTCTGGTGCACGTCGCCAGTGCGCTTCCGGAGTGCCGAACCGGCTCCCAACCGGTCGCAGTTCCGCTGGGTAACAACGACTACCGCACATCGATCCCGCTACGCAGCCCGGCCGACGGGAGTTCGGCGCGGGCGACCTTCGCGCGGTGGTTGTGGTACGCGGCACGTCGCGCCGAATACCGCCTCGACGGCAGTGACGACGAATTCTCGACGGACGAGCGGAAGCGCCTGGCGTTGCGGAAGATTGCCCGGACCCTACGGCTGACACCGGCAGATCAGCGCGAGCTGGTCGACCAGGTGCGGATGTATCGCTACGGCGCTGACGAGGTGATCCAGCAGCCCGGAACCGTTCCTTACAGCATGAAGTTCGTGGTGGCCGGACAGGTGGAACTGGCCGCCACCGCCAGCGACGGCAGCCCGGTGACGGTGCGAAGGCTGGACGAAGGTGACTTCCTCGGCCAGACCGCGCTCACCCGCAGCCGGTGACGGCCGGCGCCGTTGCGCTCACCGAGGTCACGGTGCTGGAGATCGATCGCGAGATCGTCGAGGATCTTGTCTCGCGCAAGCCGTTGCTGGTGCAGGACTTCGGTCGGGCGATCGAGGAACGGCGCCGCGACCTTCAGAAGGCGCTGGCGGAGGTTCAGGACTGACCCACCTGCCGGGGAACAAATCCGCTCACGCCAGGGTTGAGCGCATCAGAATCAACTCTGGAGGTTTGATGTCTGAAGCCCCTTTCCCGTGCTGTTCGTCACCGACACGTTGTGCTGCCGGGGATGGTGGTGCCGATCGCGCTCGACGACGCCGCTCAGGCTGCGGTGGATGCTGCGCAGGCCAGCGCGAAAGACGGCAAGCTGCTGATCGCTCCGCGGCTGGACGACCGGTACCCCACCCACGGCGTCGTCGCGTCGATCGTGCAGGTCGGCCGCATCGCCGGCGGCACCGGCACCGCCGCCGTCGTCCGCGGTGAGCAACGGGCCCACATCGGCTCCGGCACCACCGGGCCGGGTGCGGCGCTGTGGGTCGAGGTCGACGAGGTGCAGGAGCCGCCCACCGACGAGTCCAAGGCGCTCGCGGCCGAGTACAAGAAGCTGGTGCTGGCGATGCTGCAGCGCCGCGAGGCCTGGCAGATCGTCGACTACGTCAACCGCCTGACCGACCCCTCGGCACTGGCCGACACCGCCGGCTACGCGTCGTACCTCACCGACGTGCAGAAGCGGCAACTGCTGGAGACCACCGACGTGGCCGAGCGGTTGCGGGTGCTCATCGACTGGATGGGCGAACACCTGGCCGAGGTCGAGGTCAACGACAAGATCGCCGAGGACGTCCGCGCCGGCATGGACAAGCAGCAGAAGGAGTTCCTGCTGCGCCAACAGTTGGCCGCGATCCGCAAGGAACTCGGCGAAGGCGAGCCCGACTGGTCTGACGATTACCGGGCCCGCATCGAGGCGGCCGACCTGCCCGAGAAGGTCCGCGAGGCCGCGCTGCGCGAGGTCGGCAAGCTGGAGACGGTCCAGCGAGCAGAGTCCCGAGGGCGGCTGGATCCGCACCTGGCTGGACACCGTGCTGGACCTGCCGTGGAACGTCACGACCGAGGACTCCACCGACCTGAAGGCGGCGCGCGAGATTCTCGACGCCGATCATCACGGCCTCGAAGACGTCAAGGACCGCATCGTCGAGTACCTGGCCGTGCGGGCCCGGCGGGCCCAGCGCGGTATGGCGGTCGTCGGCGGCCGCGGCTCCGGTGCCGTCATGGTGCTGGCCGGTCCCCCGGGCGTCGGCAAGACGTCGCTGGGTGAATCGGTGGCCCGCGCACTGGGCCGCAAGTTCGTGCGGGTCGCCCTGGGCGGCGTGCGCGACGAGGCCGAGATCCGCGGGCACCGGCGCACCTACGTCGGCGCGCTGCCCGGCCGCATCGTGCGGGCCATCGGCGAGGCGGGATCGATGAATCCCGTTGTGCTGCTGGACGAGATCGACAAGGTGGGCTCTGACTACCGTGGCGATCCGAGTGCGGCGCTGCTCGAGGTGCTCGATCCGGCGCAGAACCACACGTTCCGCGACCACTACCTGGAACTCGATCTGGACCTGTCCGATGTGGTGTTCCTGGCGACGGCCAACGTCATCGAGAACATCCCGTCGGCGCTGCTGGACCGGATGGAGCTGATCACGCTGGACGGCTACACCGAGGACGACAAGGTCGCCATCGCGCGGGATTACCTGCTTCCCCGGCAGGCCGAGCGGGCCGCGCTGACGGCCGACGAGGTCACCGTCACCGATGCCGCGCTGCGCAAGATCGCCGCGGACTACACCCGGGAACCGGGTGTGCGGCAGTTCGAGCGGCTGCTGGCCAAGGCGCTGCGCAAGGTCACCACCAAGCTGGCCGCCGACCCAGCCGCGTTCGTGATCGACGAGCCGGATCTCGTCGACTACCTGGGCCGGCCGCGGTTCACCCCGGAGTCGGCCGAACGCACCGCGGTGCCCGGCGTGGCCACCGGCCTGGCCGTCACCGGGATGGGCGGCGACGTGCTCTACATCGAGGCCAGCGCCACCGACGGCGGGGGAGGGCTGCAGCTGACCGGTCAACTGGGCGACGTGATGAAGGAGTCGGCGCAGATCGCGCTGTCCTATGTCCGCTCCCACGCCGAGCAGTCGGGCGTCGACCCGAAGGCGCTGGACCGCCGGATCCACGTGCACGTGCCCGCCGGTGCGGTGCCCAAGGACGGCCCGTCGGCGGGTGTCACGATGGTGACCGCGCTGGTGTCGATGGCGACCGGCACGGCAGGTGCGCGCCGACGTCGGGATGACCGGTGAGGTCACGCTCAACGGCCGGGTGCTGCCGATCGGCGGCGTCAAGCAGAAACTGCTGGCCGCCCAACGTGCCGGTCTGTCAACGGTTTTCATTCCGCAGCGCAACGAGCCCGACCTGGACGACGTGCCGGCCGAGGTGCTCGAGGCCCTCGAGGTGAAGCCGATGACCGACGTCGCCGAGATCATCGCGCAGGCGCTGGAGCCGGCGGCCGAGGCGCGACGGATGACGCGTCGCGGCCTGATCAAATAACTGAACACATCGTGGCGCCAGCGTGACAACGCTGGCGCCACGGTCGATCGCCAACTGCCGGCAGATCTCACGGAATTGGCCGAACAGTTGAGGCCTAGACTCGGATGGATACCGACGCAGGAGACTTGAGGTGCCCGATGAACACTCAAACGCCCGGTCGTCCACCCCGTGCAGCGCTTCGTCGCCAACCCGGTCGGCCGCAGCATGCCGCCCACCCTGCTGGAGACCACGGGCCGCAAGCCGGTGAGCCGCGCCCCACCGCGGTCGGCGGCCGCGTCATCGACAACCAGTTCTGGATGGTCTCCGAGCACGGCGATCACTCCGACTACGTCCAGAACATCAAGGCCGACCCCGGGTGCGGGTGCGTCGGGCGGCCGGTGGCGCACCGGCACCGCGCATCTGCTGCCCGACGACGACCCGTCGCGCGCCTGGCGCAACTGCCCGCGGGAACAGCGCGGTGGTGCGTGATGGGCACCGACCTGCTGACCGTCCGGGTCGATCTCGACTGACATGGCCTACGACGCGGACCTCGCCAACCGGATCCGTGAACTGCTGGGCAATGAACGCGGGGTCGTCGAGAAGACGATGTTCGGTGGGCTTGCCTTTCTGATCGGCGGACACATGGCGGTGGCGGTGAGCGGTCAGGGCGGCCTGATGGTGCGGGTGCCACCCGAGGAAACCGCCGCGCTGCTCGACAGGGCCCACGTCAGCCCGATGGTCATGGCGGGCCGCGAGACCCGGGGCTGGTTACGGGTGAGCGACGACGGGATCAAGACCAAGCGCCAGCTGCAGCCGTGGGTCGCCCGTGGCGCTGCATACGCGCGCGGCCTGCCCGCCAAGCGGCAATGAGACAACTGACCGGCTAGGAAACGGAGTAACCAACATGTCCAGATCCACCACATACGTGATCGTCGGCGGCGGGCTGGCCGGTGCCAAGGCCGCAGAAGCACTGCGTGACAACGACTTCGACGGCCACATCGTGCTGTTCGCCCAGGAGGAGCACCTGCCCTACGAGCGGCCGCCGCTGTCCAAGGAGTTCCTGGCGGGAAAGAAGTCGTTCGAGGAGTTCACCGTGCACAATGCGGCGTGGTACCGCGACCACGACGTCGACCTGCGACTGGGCACCGAGGTGACAGCGATCGACCGGCACAAGCAGGCCGTGACGCTGCCCGACGGCGAGGCGGTCTCCTACGACAAGTTGCTGTTGGCCACCGGATCGCGGTCGCGGCGCCTGACGTTGCCGGGCGCCGGCGCGGACCGGGTGTACTACCTGCGCAGCATCGAAGACTCGGAGGCGATCAGGTCAGTCCTGACGGACGGCGCGTCGTTGGCCGTCATCGGTGCGGGATGGATCGGCCTGGAGGTGGCTGCCAACGCGCGGGACCGCGGCGCGGGCGTCACCGTCGTCGAGACCGCGAAGCTGCCCCTGCTGGCGGCACTCGGCCCTGAAATCGCCGCGGTGTTCGCCGATCTGCACCGCGAGCACGGCGTGGATCTGCGCCTGGAATCCGGCGTCGCCGAGATCACCACCAGCGACGGGCGGGCCACCGGCCTGAGGCTCGACGACGGCAGCGACGTGCCCGCCGACGCGGTGCTGGTCGCCGTGGGCGCGGCGCCCAACATCGAACTGGCCGAGCAGGCCGGCCTGGAGATGGCCGACGGCGGTGTGGCGGTCGATGCGTCGCTGCGCACCAGCGACCCGAACATCTTCGCCGTCGGTGACATCGCTGCCGCGGAGAATCCGTTGCTGGGAAACAGGATTCGGACCGAGCACTGGGCCAACGCGCTCAAACAACCGGCGGTGGCCGCGGCGGCGATGATGGGCCGGGAGGCGGCCTACGACGAACTCCCCTACTTCTTCACCGACCAGTACGACCTGGGCATGGAGTACGTCGGTCACTCGGTCGGCTACAAGAAGGTGGTGACGCGCGGTGACGTGACGGGCCGTGAGTTCACCGCGTTCTGGCTCGATGGCGACAACCGGGTACTGGCCGGGATGAACGTCAACATCTGGGAGGGCCTCGACGACATCAAGGAGCTCATCCGGTCGCGGCGCGTGGTGGACACCGACAAACTGGCGGACCCGAACTGCCCACTGGCCGGGGTCGGCCCCTGATCGGCGCGACCTCGGGCGTGGCAGCGTCCTCGGCGTGTTCCACGGGTGACCAGTGACCGTCGAACATCTCCGGCAGGCTCATCTCCTGCAGTCGGCGGCGCTCGGCCTGCCGCCGGTCGACCAGCGCGCGCACATCCGGCGGCGGTGCCTGGACTTCGTCGCAGGTCAGGTAGAACACGTCCTCGGCCGCCCCGATTATCCGTTCGGCGACAAGCCTTATCGCCTTCTCCCGCATTGTTATCCGTAGCTGGTGGGTGGCCCGGGCAGTGCTGTCCCAGGCCAGCTCGCGCGCCGTTCGGGCGGTGTCGGCCCGCCGGGTGACCGGATCGGACCTGTGCCTCTCGGGTGCTACGGCAGCGTTGTCGCGTGCCGACAGTGCGGCGGCGGCAAGCAACTGATCAGGTGCATCGGCGATGACGGGATTGGCCAGTTCGGCCTCGCCGGGACCGCGATGGCCGACGCGTTGAGCGGCGGCGTCGAAGGCGGCGCCGAATCCGGCCGACGCTGCACGCAGAGCGGTGAGGTCGCCGGCGGCCGCCAGGTCGCGCAGCCCCCGGTCGGCGCGCAGCCACCCGGCCAGCGCGGCGGTCTCGGCGGCCAGGTGGGCGGTGGAGGTCATGGCGGCCGGTTGCGGGATCAGCTCATGCGGGCGTCGCGCCAGCCGATTGAGCATTCCCTCGATCGGCACGCCCACCGAGGTCAGCGTCCAACCGTGCTGGATCTGGTTGCGCAACATCAGGATCCGGATGTCGAGCTGAGCAGCTGTGCAGGCGGCCAGTGCCCTGCCGTCCCGCTGGGCCACCGCGACTGCTTCCGCGTGCGCGGCGCACCGGGCGCCGTAGTGCCGCGACAGACCGAGCAGACGTTTGGCCGTCAACAGTCCGGGCGTGACGGCGCGACGGATCGACACCCCGGTGAACACCCGGTGCCCGAACACCGCGGTTGCCCGGGCCTCCCACTCGGCGGCCAGTGGCGCAGGCAGGCCCATCGCGGCGGCGGTTGCCCGCTGGGCGCACCGCAGACCGGCGAGTTGGACATCGAGCGTCATCGGCGTCAGCGGTCCGGGCAGCGCGTCGCTCGAACCCGCGGTACCGAACACCGGGAACCGCGGGTCGATCTTGTAGTCGAACTCGCCCGCCAGTCCCGCCGGAACGGGTTCCTGGCCCGGCGGTGGTGCGATGACGACGTCAGCGGGTGCCGGCAGCCGTTGCCGAACAGCGGCGACACCGTCGCGATCCAACCGGTGACCGGCCAGCGCGGCCGCCGTGTCGGCCACCGCATCTGAAGGGCCCCAACCGCATTCGAAGCCCCAGCCACGATGCAGGGAATCAGGACTGAATACCGGATCAGTGACCGACCAGATCGGTAGGCGGCGCCGGGCCTGCACCGGGGCCAGTAGCCGGCGCGCGGAAACGTATGTCACCGGGTCGGTGGTGGCCAGATCCACCTGGCCGTCGCCGGCGGCGCTCACCGCATGGACGAGGAACCGGCACAGATCGTCGGTATGCAGCAGCCGGACCTGGCCACCTCTGCCGTGATCGGTGTCGAGCAGCGTTGCCACGGTGCGGCAGACCGCCCAGTCAGGCAGTCGGCCGACCAGCGGCGCCAGCCTGATCACCAGGGTCGGCCCCCAACTGGACGTGACGAGGTCCTCGGCCTGCCCGTACAACTCCGGGTCGCCGGCGGCGTGGACCGGAACGAGCAGCCGGGTGCCCGACCGGGCCGCGGCATTGGCGATAAGCACGACACCGGTGAGACCAGCCGACTCCGGCACACCGGGTTCGACCGGGGCGAGGTGGACGACGGCGTCGGCGGCGTCCGTGAGATCAACCAGCGCAGGTGCGTCCAGCGGTCCGTACACCGCCTCCACCCGCGGGTCGAGATCGCGGCGCTCGGCCTGTGCGACACCTGTCACGTGGTGCCCCGCTGCGATCAGATGCCCGGCCGCCAGGCGGCCGAGCTCACTGGTGGCACCGGTGATCAGTATTCGCATCGTCCTCGTCTCCGAAGCCCCTCGGGAGAGGATAGGCCGACCCGATCGGTTTTGCGGGTCGTTCCGGAATCAAGGACTCGAAGCGCTACACCAGCGTCGCCGTGCCGTCTGCGTCGACGCGGACCTTTGCCCCGGCCGGGTCGCCGGCCTCGCCGATCACCAGTGCCGCGGCACCGTCCGGGTCGGTGACGACGGCCAGTGCGCGGGCATCGTCCGGGGTGCGTACCGCCAGGAACGCCTTGTCGGGCCGGCCGTCCGGTCGAACGAGGCGGTCCAGGTCTCCAGCGTCCCGACACCCTCGAAGTCCGCGATCGCCCGGCGGGTCGGTTCGCGGTCCACGGCCTCCTGGACGTCCTCCCACCGGAAGTTCGCCGGTGGCGGCTCGGCGCTGTACACACCGAAGGCATGCTTGGTGAGGTAGCCGCCGTTGGCCGTGATCAGGCCGCGGGTGCCCGGGGCCTGGACCAGTTTCTCGGCCATGGTCGCGATGGAGTGCATGACGTAGTTGTTCCACGGACCGCCCGCGAAGGTCAGGCCGCCCGTGACCGTCAGGGGCCGCGCGGGGTCTGCGGTCGAGATCCCGATCTCGGCCGCGGCAACCTGCACCGCCGACGGGAAGCACGAGTAGATGTCGATCAGGTCGATGTCGTCGATACCCAGACCGGCGAGTTCCAGTGCGTTGGCGGCCCCGATCCGGATCGCGGGTGAGCGGTGGTAGTCCAGCCGCTCGGCCACCGAATACGTGTCGTGCGCGTCGGTGCCCGTCCACGGGAAAACCCAACGCTCGGAGGGGATCTGCAGGTATGTCGCCTTCTCTACCGAGGTCAGGATGACGACCGCACCCTGGTCGACCATGTTGTTGGAGTTCAGCAGCTTCGTGTAGGGCCAGCTGATCATCCGGTTGTCAGGACCCGGCGTGGCGATCTCCTGCGCGGTCCAGGCCCGGTTGCTCCACGCGTTCGGGTTGTCGCGGGCCACCTCGTTGAATCGGGCCCACAATTCGCCGATGCGGCGGCGGTGCTCGTCGGGCGTTTCACCGTTGGCGACGCGCAACGCCTCCTCGAACAGCGGGTAGACGTGTGACGGCAGGGCCAGCCCGATCCGGTCCTGAGCCGGACTGGACATCTCGACGGCGTCCTCGGCGCCGGGCGGAACCGCGACCGACTCGTCCTGCTTTGTCCAGTCCGGGCGAATACCGTTGGCCTTCTGGCGTTTCCGGGTGCGCCAGGTCTCCGCCCCGGCCAGCAGCACGACCTCCGCACGGTTGTTCAGGATGTCCAGGCACGCCTGGTTGACCAGCGTCTGGGGCACATTGCCGCCGACCCCGGTGTAGCGGGTGGCGGGGTCCTTGGCACCGATCATCTGCCCGAGCAGCAGACCGGGATCGCGGTAGCGCCACGACAGCAGATTGACGACGCGGATCGCATCCACGGCGGCGAGCACGCGGGGATCGGCCGCCGCGCGTGCGGCCTCGGCCATCAGCGCGACCGGTTCTTTGGCCTCGGCGGCATCGTCACGCTGGTTCACCTGGCCGTATCCGACCAGGACGGGGGTGCGGGGGTCGAGTGGCATGTCAGGCCTCGCCGGTGCGGTAGATCGACTTCAGCACGCGGTAGGCGTCCAGGCCTTCGGGGCCGAGTTCACGACCCAGCCCACTGGCCTTGACGCCGCCGAACGGCGCGGCGACATCGAGGTTGTAGGCGTTGACGCCGATCGTGCCGGTCTCGACGGCCCGGGCCACCCCGGTCGCGCGCTCGGTGTCGGCGGACCAGACGGTGCCGCCGAGGCCGTACTCGCTGTCGTTGGCCAACGACACCGCTTCGTCGTCGCCGTCGTAGGGAATGACGGCCAGCACGGGACCGAAGATCTCCTCCTGGGCGATCCGGTCGGCGTTGGACACGTCGGCGAACACCGTCGGCTCGACGAACCAGCCGCGAGGTTGATCCTTCGGAATCGATCCGCCCGCAACGAGTTTGGCGCCGTCGGCGGTGCCGGCATCGATATAGCCGAGAACGCGTTGCCGTTGCCGTTCGCTGACCACCGGCCCGATGTCGGTGGCCGGATCCAGCGGATCGCCGACGGTCATGCTGTCGGCCAGCGTGGCCAGGGCGTCGACGATCTCGGCATAGCGGGACCGCGGCGCGAGGATCCGCGAATTCAGGTAGCACGTCTGGCCGTTGTTGGCGAACGACTGCGTGCGCAGACCGGCGATGGTCACGTCGAGGTCGGCGTCGTCGAGGATGATCGCCGCCGATTTGCCGCCCAGTTCCAGCGTCACCGGCCGCAGCAGCCGGCCGCAGGTCTCGCCGATGGCCCGCCCCGCGGCCGTCGAACCGGTGAACGACACCTTGTCCACGCCGGGGTGGGCGACCAGGTATACGCCGGCCGCCACGCCGCCGGGCACGATGTTGAGCACGCCCGCCGGCAACCCCGCCTCGGTGGCCGCCTCACCGAAAACCATTGCGTCGAGCGCAGTTTCGGGTGACGGCTTGAGGATGACCGGGCAGCCCGCCGCAAGCGCGGGAGCCAGCTTGAACGCCGCCAGCGCCTGCGGATAGTTCCACGGCGTGATCGCCGCGACCACACCCACCGGCTCGCGCCGGACGATGGTGTGGCCGATGGCGCTCGGGCGCACCTCCTCGTCGGGCAGTTCGGTGATCAGTTTCGCGTAGTAGTTGAGCAGCAGCGCCGGAAATGCACCGTTGGCGCCGCGCGACAGCGACATGGGCATGCCGTTCTCGCGGGTCACCAGTTCGTTGGTCGCCCGGGCCCGGGATTTCAGCGCCGCGGCCATGGCCCTGAGCAGGTCGGCGCGGGCCGCCGGTGGGGTGGCCCGCCAGCCGGGCAGCGCCGAACGGGCGGCGGCCACCGCGTCGTCGATGTCGGCGGCGCTGGCGTTGGCCCCGTCCCCGAGGGGCTCGCCGGTGGCGGCCTCGATGACGGGCGTGACGTCGTCGCTGGGACGGAACCGGCCGCCGATGTAGACCTGTGTCATGCGCGCGCCTTGTCTGTGGTGGTGAACAGCACACCGTCGGCCAACAGGCGTTCGGTGTCGGTGTCGTCGAATCCGAGGATGTCCCGGCAGATCTCGCGGGTGTCCTGCCCGGGCAGGGGTGCCGGGCGAAGGAGTGCCGGCCCGATGTGCCGGAACGGTGCGGGCCCCGACTCCGCCGGCAGCGATCCGTCGAACAGCGGGTGGGTCATCGGCCGGTACAGGCCGCGGGCCACCAGCTGCGGATCGGCGAGCACGTCCGGACGCCGGTTCATCGGCGCTGCCGCCACCCCCGCGCGCTGCAGGAGCTCTGCCGCCTCGTCCGGCGTGTGCGCGCTCGTCCACCGCTCCCAGTGCCCGGGCGTGCCCATCACCTCGGCCGCGGCGTCCCGGTCGGCATCGGACCGCAGCGAGATGACGCACCACTCGTCCTCGCCGAGGCACGGGATACACGCCGTCGGAGGCAGTGCCGGATTCCACCAGTTCGGGATGCTCGGCCTGGGCACTGCGGGTGACGAAGAGCGTGTCGAGCTGGTTGATCCCTGCCTCGGCCTGTGAGATGTGGATGCGCACGCCGTCGCCGGTGTGCCGGCGGTGGATCAGCCCGGCCAGAGCGCCGATCGCGGTGATCCGGCCCACCACATGATCCGGGAACACCGTCGTCGCATCGAAGAACGGATGCCGGTCGCCGGCCTGTTCGGCCTCCTCCGACGACCACAGACCGGTGACACCGGTGCTGGCCCGCACCAACGGGCCGTAGCCCAGCCGCACACTCCACGGCCCGGTGTCGCCGAAGGCGCTGCTCTCGGCGAGCACGATCCGCGGATTCAGCGACCGCAGTTTCTCGTAGGGAAAGCCAAGTCCGGCAAGGGTTCCCGGCTTGAAATTGGCGAACACCGCGTCGGCGCGCCCGACCAGTTGGGTGAACACGTCGGCTCCGGATGGGCTACGCATCTCCAGGCCGAGCCCGAGGTTGTTGCGGTGCGTCCACGCGAACGACTCGCTCATCACCTGTCCCGGCCTGCCCTGCCGCAGACCGTCGGGATACGCCGCACTCTCCACCTTGATGACCTCGGCGCCCAGGTCGCCGAAGAGCCTGCTCAGTTCGCCGCCGGCGACGATGATGCCGAGGTCGACGATGCGCAGGCCGGAAAAGGGAAGGCACGGGAGGTCCGGGACGCCCCCGAGGCCCTCAGCCGGACCCGGGTCGGTGCGGGTGCCGGGCCCGTGCCACCGCGGCTCGTCGATGCCCACCGCCGGCGCCGGTGTCCGGAATCCGGCCCGCTGTCCGTCGACCAGGAAGTAGCCGACCGGCACGCTGGTGCGCACACCCGGGACCAGTTCGGCGTCGGCCATCGCGCCCACCGCCTGGAAGTGGTCGGCGTGCATCACCGCCGACGGCTCGAGCACCGCGGCGATCGGCACCCCGTGCGCCTGCCCGGCGACCACGAGTTCGTCCATGGTGCGCTCGGCGAACTGCGCGGCGAGCAGTGTGCCGACCTCGCCCCAGACCGCGAACCGCTCGGCGATCGAGTCGAACTTGGCGTCCTGGTATGCCGCGGGCTCCCCCAGCCAGGCCCGCAACCCGCGCCACTGGCGGGGAGCCATGACGACCAGCCGGACGTGGCCGTCCTTGCACGGGATGATCGGGTAGGCGTCCTGATTGCGCGGCCGGCCCCGCCACTTCTCGACGCCCTGGGCCGCGGCGGCCTGGCCGTGCGATCCGAACGGCGGATCCAGCGCCAGCACCACCGCCTCGAACCGCGAGAAGTCGATGTAATCGCCACGGCCGCAACGTAACCGGTTGTAGTAGGCGACAAGCACCGCCCACGTGGCCTGTACCGCGGCGGTGGCCGACGCGATACCGTCCGGCGGCAGTACGGGCGTACCGACCGGCGGCCCGGACCGCGACAGTGCCGACGACAGCGCGTAGAGCACCGCGTCGGTCGCCCGCCACGTCGAACGCGGGCCCGTCGTCCCGAAGTCGGTCACCGACAGGACCACCAGGTGCCCGTAGCGGTCGGCCAGGTCCGCACCCGAGGTGCCGTAGGCCGACGCCCGGCCGGGAATTCCGGAGTCGATGACGATGTCTGCCGCACCGGCCAGATCCAGCAGTCGCTGCCGGTCGCCCTCGACGGCCGGGTCGAGCACAGCGCTGCGCTTGTTGGCGTTGTGCAGCGCGAACGCGACGCTGGTACCGCCCAGTCGTGGGAGCGCGGTGCGGGCCGGGCTGCCGCCGGGCGGTTCGACCTTGAGAACCTCGGCGCCGAGGTCGGCCAGGATGCGGCTGACCGCGTCGCCCTCACCGGCCGACAGGTCGAGCACCCGCAGCGACGCAAGTAATGATCCGCTGTCGCCCATCCGTGGCTCACCTTTCCGTGCATCCGTCCCGCCGGTCGTCGTTCACCATATCGGCGCGTACCGAAGCTCGGTCAACCGGTTGGTCGGTTGCCTTGCTATCTCGTGAGCATCACCCGAAAGGGGTCCCCGGCGATTCGGTTTCGGGGTTGGATGAATTACGTGACGAAGTCGACGAAGGCCTGGCAGACCGCAGATTCTCAGCCGCTCGACGCGGACGGGGTGGCTCAACTCGACGGCTGGTGGCGGGCCGCCAACTACCTGTCCGTCGGGCAGATCTACCTGCTGTCCAACCCTCTGCTGCGCACACCGTTGGCCCGGGACGACGTCAAGCCGCGACTGCTCGGCCACTGGGGCACCACGCCCGGGCTCAATTTCCTCTACGCGCACCTCAATCGGGTGATCAAGGCGCGTCGCCAGTCGACGATCTATGTCACCGGGCCCGGTCACGGCGGTCCCGGGTTGGTGGCCAACGCCTACCTCGACGGCACCTACACCGAGACCTACCCCGACATGACCCAGGACGTCGAGGGCCTACGGCGGCTGTTCCGGCAGTTCTCCTTCCCCGGCGGGATCCCCTCGCACGTCGCGCCCGAGACCCCCGGTTCGATCCACGAGGGCGGCGAGCTCGGGTATGCGCTCTCGCATGCCTACGGCGCGGCTTTCGACAACCCCGACCTGTTGGTCGCGGCCGTGGTCGGCGACGGTGAGGCCGAGACCGGGGCCCTGGCGACGAGCTGGCACTCCAACAAGTTCGTTCATCCGGCAAAAGATGGCGTGGTCCTGCCGATACTCCATCTCAACGGCTACAAGATCGCCAATCCGACTGTGCTGGCGCGTATTCCGGAGGACGAGCTGCGCGCGCTGATGGTCGGCTACGGACACAACCCGTACTTCTTCGAGGTGCCCGATTCGGACGGAGTCGCGAGCGGCGACACAGCCCACGCCGACGCGCACCGCCGGTTCGCCGAACTGCTCGACGCCGTCTTCGACGAGATCGCCGAGATGAAGGCCACTGCCAATGCGGGCCCGCCGGAGTCGGCGGATCGCCCGCGCTGGCCGATGATCGTGTTCCGGACCCCGAAAGGCTGGACCGGCCCGGCCTACATCGACGGCAAGAAGACCACCGGATCGTGGCGCGCGCACCAGGTTCCGCTCGCCAACGCCCGCGACACCCCGGAACATCTGCAGGTGCTGGCCGACTGGCTGGCGTCCTACCGTGCCGACGAACTGTTCGACGAGGACGGCAGGCTCGATCCGAAGATCGCCGCGCTGGCGCCGAAGGGTGAGCTGCGGATGAGCGACAACCCGCACACCAACGGCGGTCTGCTGCTGCAAGGACCTGCGACTGCCGGACTTCCGCGACTACGCCGTCGACGTCCCGCCCCCGGTGCGTCGATCGCCGAGGCGCCCCGGGTGCTCGGCCAGTGGCTGACCGACGTGATCCGGCGCAACCCCGACAACTTCCGGATCTTCGGTCCTGACGAGACCGCCTCCAACCGGCTGCAGGCGGTGTTCGACGCCACGGACAAGCAGTGGAACGCGGAGTTCATCGGCCCCGAGGTCGACGAGCACCTGGCCCGCGTCGGCCGGGTGGTGGAGATGCTGTCCGAGCACCAGTGCCAGGGCTGGCTCGAGGGCTATCTGCTGACCGGTCGGCACGGCCTGTTCAACTGCTACGAGGCGTTCATCCACATCATCGACTCGATGTTCAACCAGCACGCGAAGTGGCTGAAGGTGACCGACCACATCCCGTGGCGGCGGCCCATCGCGAGCCTGAACTATCTGCTGTCCAGCCACGTCTGGCGTCAGGACCACAACGGCTTCTCCCATCAGGATCCCGGGTTCATCGACCATGTGGTGAACAAGCGCGCCGAGGTGGTGCGGGTGTACCTGCCGCCGGATGCCAACACCCTGCTGTCGACCTACGACCACTGCCTGCGCTCGCGCCAGTACGTCAACGTCGTCGTCTCCGGCAAGCAACCCGCGCCGAACTTCCTGACCATGGATCAGGCCATCGCGCACTGCACCCGCGGACTCGGCATCTGGGAGTGGGCGGGCACCGAGGAACTCGGCTCCGATCCCGACGTCGTCATCGCGGCCGCCGGCGACGTCCCCACCCTGGAGGCGCTGGCGGCCGTCGACATCCTGCGGACCCGTCTGCCCGGGCTGAAGATCCGGTTCGTCAACGTCGTCGACCTGATGCGGCTGCAGGACGACAGCGAGCATCCGCACGGGCTGTCGCACCGCGACTTCGACATGGTCTTCACCCGGGACCGGCCGATCATCTTCGCCTACCACGGCTACCCGTGGCTGATCCACCGGCTGACCTACCGCCGCACCGGGCACGCCAACCTGCACGTGCGGGGCTACAAGGAGGAGGGCACCACGACGACGCCGTTCGACATGGTGATGCTCAACGACCTGGACCGCTACCACCTGGTCATCGATGTCATCGACCGGGTGCCGTCGCTGCAGTCCACCTGCGCGACGCTGCGCCAGGAGATGGTCGACAAGCGGATCGCGGCCCGCGAGTACACCCGCGAGCACGGCGACGACATCCCCGAGGTGCGCGACTGGGTGTGGCCCGGGGCCGGGGGCGGCGCCCCGGTCGCCGGCCACGTCGACGCCACCGTGTTCACCGGTGGCGATAACGAGTAGCGGGTGAAGCCCGCCACAGTTGACCTGGACGGATGTGCTGACCAGGTACGATGGGCAGGTTATGTCTGACGCCGCCGCCCTGGATGCTGCCCGCCCCGAGCCCGCTGCTGGGTCAGCTGTCGGCACTGCACCATTTCCGGGTCTACGTGGACATCGCGGTCGTCGTCGTCGTTCTCGCGCTGACCAACCTGCTGGCGCACTTCACCACGCCGTGGGCCAACGTCGCCGTCGTGCCCGCGGCCGCCGTCGGGCTGCTGATCGTGGTGCGCTCGCGCGGGCTGGGCTGGGCCGAACTCGGCCTCGGCCGCGAGCACTGGCGGTCCGGTGTGGGCTACGCGATGGCGGCGTTCGGCATCGTCGGCTCGGTGATCGCGATCGGTGCGCTGCTGCCCTGGACGCGGCCGATGTTCCTCAACGACCACTACGCGACGCTGTCGGGTGCGCTGATCGCCTCGATGGTGATCATCCCGCTGCAGACCGTGATTCCCGAGGAGCTGGCGTTCCGCGGCGTGCTGCACGGCGCGCTGGACCGCGCCTGGGGCTGGCGTGGTGTCGCCGCCGCCGGTTCACTGCTGTTCGGACTGTGGCACATCGCCACCTCGATGGGGCTGACGGCGAGCAACGTCGGCTTCACCCGGATCCTCGGTGGCGGAGTGTTCGGCATGGTTGCCGGCGTTGTCGGCGCGGTGCTCGCGACGGCCGCCGCCGGGTTCGTGTTCACCTGGCTACGACGTCGCAGCGGCAGCCTGATCGCGCCGATCGCGCTGCACTGGTCGCTGAACGGGCTCGGCGCGCTGGCCGCCGCCCTGGTCTGGCATCTCGGCAGCTTAGCCCGCGTTTTCGGGCCCGGAACTCGCGGTTCTTGAGCTTGTTGCCGCAGGTCGCCATTTCGCACCAGGTCCCGCCGTGGTTGCGGGACCGGTCGTAGAACGCCCATCGGCATTCCTCGTTCGCGCACGCCTTGAGGTGTTCCCACGTCCCGTCGTCCTGCGCGTCCTTGACGATCAGCAGCAGTCCGAGCAACCTGGCCGGCAGTGAATCGCCGGAGGGCTCCAGCCGGACCCGGCCATCGTCGCCCAGCGTGGCGAGAGCCTGACCCGCATCGGCGATCCGGCGTAGCGGCGCCAGTGCCACGGAGCCGGGTTGCGGGCCGCCGGTGTTGTGAATCACCAATGCGCGCAATGCTTCCCGAACGTCGACAGCGGTCCGGCGGTCGGTGTCCGACAACGTGGCACCGGCGGGCAGCAGGCCGTTGTCGGCAAGCCAGGGTGCGGCGTCGGCGGGGTCGGCCAGGCGGTCCTGACCGGACTCCCCGTCGAGGGTGTTGATCAGCGCCTGTACCAGGCGCAGTCGTCCGGGCGCGGGCTTGGACTCCCGGTCGCCGTACCAGGGTGACTCCATGGGACGAGCATAGCGCAACGTGACTAGTAAAAGCACTTGACTGGTCACTAATGACCGGTATAGCGTTTTCATAGGTCACGAGAGGGGAAGAACATGAGAGCGACACTGATCGCACCGCAGCTGGTGCTCAACACCGGACGCCGGCGGCCGGGCTGGACCCTGCGAGCCCGGGCCCGATTGCTGGCCGCGCCGGCTCGACCGGGAGTTGGAGGCCTGCGTGCCGGTGGTGCCCGGCAGCGCGCTGGCGCTGCACGCACACCGGATCACCTCGGCGCCGGAGCGACAGCGCCTGGCCGAAGGGTTGCGGTTGCTTCTTGACCGGGCACGCACCGGCGATTCGCTCGACGACGGCACGGATCCCGTTGCGCCGCCGCCAGATCCTGGCCGATGAGGTGTTGATCGGTGACATCCTTCAGCTGCTGGAAGCCCCGCACGGACCCGTGGGATCGCCCGGCTGAGGCTGCTGCTGGCCGACGGCGCAGGGCCGCTCTATGCCACGGGGCGAGGAAGCCTGGCCGCGCAGCTGCGGGGTGTGCTCGCGGCGCTGTAGACACGTCCAGGTTGAGTTTCACGGGCACCGGCCTGACGATCACACCGTCAGCACCGCCGCGCCGGCGATGCGGCCGGCGGCGAGGTCGGTCAGCGCCCGGTCCGCCTCCGACAGTGGATAACGCTGCGTCGTCACCTCGATGCGGTGGCTCGCCGCGAAGTCGAGGAACGCACGCGCGTCGGCGCGGGTGTTGGACGTCACGGACCGGATCTGCCGCTCCTGGAACAGGTGTCGCTGGTAGTTCAGCGGACCGATGTCGGTGAGGTGGATGCCGGCGATCGCCAGCGTGCCGCCGCGGTCGAGTGCCTCCAGCGCGGGCGCCACCAGATCGCCGACCGGCGCGAACAGGATCGCCGAATCCAGTGGCACCGGCGGCGGATCGGCCGCGCCCTGCGCCGACGCGGCGCCCAGCGCCAGCGCAAGTTCACGGTCCTTCTCGCCGCGCGTCATGACGTGTACCTCGGCGCCGCGGGCGAGCGCGACCTGGGCGGTGATGTGGGCACTGCCGCCGAAGCCGTACAGTCCGAGACGGCCGCCCGGCGGCAGGTCCGCGCGCAGCAGCGAGCGGTAGCCGATGATGCCCGCGCACAACAGCGGCGCCAGTTCGGCGTCGGTGTAACCCGGCGGCAGCGGATGCGCGAAAGCGGCTGGAACCGTGGCGAATTCGGCATATCCGCCGTCGGCGTCCCAGCCCGTGTAGCGCGACTGCGGGCACAGGTTCTCACGGCCGGCGCCGGCAGTACCGGCATCGCCCGCAGGTGTGGCGCAGCCAGGCGATCCCGACGCGGTCGCCCACCCGGAACTCCGCATCGGAGCCCAGTTCTGAGCCCAGCTCCAACGACTTCGCCGACGACCTCGTGCCCGGGTGTCACGTCGGCGCGGTGGACGGTCAGGTCGCCTTCGGTGACGTGCAGATCGGTACGGCACACCCCGCAGACCCGCACCGCCACCAGCAGGTCGTGCGGCCCGGGCCGGGGCACGGCCGTGCTCACCCGGAGCAGCGGGGCCGTGGCCATCGGCCCGGGGTGATGCACCTGCCACGCCGTCATCGCGCTCGGGGTGGACATGGATCGACGATAAGGGAGTCACCGCATCGACAAAGGACCAATGACCCGCGATCGGGGGACTTTGTCGCCTGCGGTGAGGTGCCGCCGAGTGTCAGAGTGAAGGCCATGGACAGTGGATTTCCTGACGACGAAACCATTCGGGCGGCACTCGCCCTGGCGGTCAGGGCACCCTCGATTCACAACTCACAGCCCTGGCTGTGGCGGATCGGTCAGCAGACCGTGCATCTGTATGCGGATTCCGGGCGCCATCTCCCCCACACCGATCCGGCCCGGCGCGAGCTGATTCTCAGTTGTGGCGTTGCGCTGCAACACTTCACGGTGGCGCTCGCGGCGCTGGGCTGGCAGCCGCAGGTGCGCCGGCTGCCCAACCCGGCCGATCCCGACCATCTGGCGAGCATCGAGCTCATCGCCTGCGCGGGCAGTGAACAGGACATCGCGCTGGCCGCGGCGATCCCCCGACGGCGAACCGACCGCAGGTGGTACAGCTCGTGGCCCGTGCCCGGGGGCGATCTCGCGCTGATGGCGTCGCGGGCCGCGCGCAGCGGTGTGATGCTGCGCCGGGTGGAGTCCCCGCGGAGTCTGAGCGCGGTGGTGGCCGGTGCGGCGCGCGAGCATTCCGGTGACAGTGAATACCTGGCCGAACTCGCGATGTGGAGTGGCCGCTACGGATCGACTGCCGGCGTACCGGCCCGCAACACGCCCGTCCCGTCGCACGCCGACCTGCCCGCCCGGGCGTTCGCCGGTCCCGCCCTGCCGCAGCCACCCGGCGCCGAGGCGCGAGATGACGCGGGAGTTGTCGTCGTGCTCGCCACCGCCACCGATGACGACCTGGCGCTGCTGCGGGCCGGCGAGGCCACCGGTGTGGTGCTGCTGACCGCCACCGCGCTGGGCCTGTCGAGCTGTCCGCTGACCGAGCCGCTGGAGATCGACGCCACCCGGGATACCGTGCGCTCGATGGTTCTCGACGGCGACGGCTTCCCTCAGATGTTGATGCGGATCGGGTGGGCGCCGCTGAACGCCGACCCACTACCGGCGACGCCCCGCCGACCGCTGTCCGAGGTGGTACAGCGACTCGACGGGGCGTCGATCAGCTTGTGAGACTAGCGCTTTTCGCACCAGGCTCATGAGCCAGAGCAGGATCACCGACCCCAGGACCGCGGTGAACAGGGTGAACCACCAGCCGCCGCCCGCGGTGTTGAGGAAGAAGCTCAGCAGGAACCCGCCGAGAAGTGCGCCCGACAACACCGACGACGATGTTCACCAGGATGCCCTGGCCGCCGCCCTTGATGATGTTCCCGGCAATCCAGCCCGCGATTGCGCCGATGATGATGTAGCCGATCCAGCCCACGCTCGTCAGGGTCGATGAACGCGCGAGGACCTCAGTGGCTGCTTGGAAAACGGTATCCATTGGGATCTCCTAGCTGTCGGGTCCAGCTCGGCAGCGGGACCTTGATTCCAGATATACCCGCCGTCGATAACGATTCGACCCTGAAACGGCCACGATCCACAACGCAGTAACAGGCCCCATCCGCTGGCGCGAAAGGGGCCTGTTAGTAGGGCGTTCGGCTGCCGGCTACTGCGGCATCATCTCGGGAACCGGCGTCTCGACCGGCACCGGAACGCCGACGGGCGCGCGGGTCGGCGGCGGTGGCGGGGCGTTCGGATCCGCCGGTGGTGCGGGCGGCGCGTTCGGATCCGGCGCGGGCGGCGGTGGTGGCGGGGGCGGGCTCCATGGCCGAATCGAATTGGCCAGCGCGACAGCGGCGTTGCTGTCGATCGGGTTCTTGGCGGTGCCCAGCCAGACCACGAACCAGCGCTCGTTGCGCTGACCGCGCGGCGCGTTGACGTTCGCATTGCCGACGACGCCCGCCCAGATCTGCCCGTTGGGCTTGGTGGTGTCGGTGAACTTCACCTCATAGGACGAGGCGCTGCCGGTCATTCCGTTGGCGTCGAGCGGGAAGGTCTGCTGGTTGATCCGGGTGCCCGGGAAGGGCATGAAGAACTCGCCCATATCGGAGGCCAACCGGACCGCGGCCTTGGCGTTGTCCGGCTCGGCGCCGGCGAACAGCTTCAGGTCCAGCCTGCCGAGCAGGACGCTCGTGTCGTTGGCCACCGGCGCGGGCTGCCCGTTGACGGCCGGGCCGGTCTCCTTGGACAGCAGCACCTGGCCGTAATTGAGCTTGGAGGCGTCGCCGACGACCCAGCCCGGGGGCACCACGAAGCTGAAGTTGCCCGCGGCATTGTCTGACGCGGCCCGGTTCTTCCGGAGCGGGTGCCGGTGCCGGGGCATTCGGGTCCGCGGGTGCGGGCGGCGGACCGGGGCGTTGGGATCCACCGGTGCGGGCGGCGGTACCGGGGCGTTGGGGTCCGCGGGCGGGGGCGGCGGTACCGGGGCGTTGGGATCGGCCGGCGGGGGCGGCGGCCGGCGTTGGGGTCCGCGGGCGGGGGCGGCGGTACCGGGGCGTTGGGGTCCGCGGGCGGCGGGGCGGGAGCGGGTTCGGCAGGCGCCGCGGTGGTGGGACTCGGCGGCGCCGGGGCCACCGGATCCGCGTAGGCCAACGTAGCCGGCAAAGCCAAAGTGGCGACGGTGGCACCGGAGGCCGCGGCTACTGCCAGCGATGTCCAGACGCCCCGACGCCGGGTCGGGTGGGGGTCCTGCTGATCCATGGCGACGAACCTACCGTGTTACGGCCGTGACGCAAGTGTGACTTGCTTACTATGTGTGCCCCAGCGGCGCTGTCATCTAGCCACAATTCCCCGGTCACAGGACCGCCGGCAGGCCCCGCAAGCGGCCCGAAGCCTCACCGTGTCGAACCGTCGGCCGTGCGGCGACGGCGGTGCGGTGCCGATTGCCGACTGGCTCACGCGCCGTGCAGGACGACCTCCTGGGCCTTGATGGCAAACCACACCCGGCTGCCGGGTGCCAGCCACAGGTCCGCCGCGGCGTCGGCGGTGATGTCTGCCGCGATTCCCGGCGGGACGTCCGCGCGCAACCGGATCGTGCTCCCCCGGGTGTCGAACTCGGCGATGGTGACTTCGAGGACGTTGCGCGGGCTGCCCTTCGGCGGCTCGGCGAAGACCGCCACCGCGGCGGGCTGGAACACCGCTACGGCCGGCTGGCCAGGTGTCAACGGAACGGCGGGAATCCCGTGCCAGAACTCACCCGCCGGTGTCCGCAGGACGCCGTCGGACTCGACGGTGCCGGTGACCACATTGACCCCGGCCAGCCGGGCGCCGAAGCCGCTGCGGGGCGCGCCGAGCACGTCTGCCGTGCGCCCGGCCTCGGCCACCCGGCCGTCCTCGAGGATCAGCACGTGGTCGGCCAGCGTCACCACATCGAGCAGGTCGTGGGTGACCAGCATCGCCGAGCGGCCGTCGCGCGCGAGCACCCGGCGCAACACCGCGCGGATCGCGGCCGCAACCGCCACGTCGAGTCCGGCCATCGGCTCGTCGAGCAGCAGCACGTCGGGTTCACCGGCCAGCGCCCGGGCGATCGCCACCCGCTGGGCCTGCCCGCCGGACAGCTCGCGCGGTTTGCGGTCGGCGAATTCCCCGGCGCCGACCTCCCGCAGCCAGTGCAGCGCCCGCTCGCGGGCGGCGGCCCTGCCCCGGCGCTGGGCTCGCGGCGCGAACGCGACGTTGTCGGCGGCGGTCAGGTGCGGAAACAGCAGCGGATCCTGCAGCAGCAGGCCGACCCTGCGGTCGTGCGTCGCGACGTTGACCCCGGCGCCGGTGTCGGTGAGCACCCGATCGCCCAACCGGACCAGGCCGCTGTCGGGCCGGACGAGTCCGGTGACCACGTGCAGCGCCGTGGACTTGCCGGCGCCGTTGGGACCCAGCACGGCCATGACCTCGCCCGCGGGCACGCTGAACTCGATGTCGAGTCCGCGCGTCGGCGATCGCCGCGCGCACATACAGACTCGCTCACCGGCGGCTACCCGACACCGTTACCGCCGAGCCTGCGAGCACCCAGACCCAGTACCACCAGCGCTGCCACCGCCACCAGCAGGATCGACAGCGCCACTGCCGCGTCGGCGTCGCTTTCCCGCTGCAGGTAGATCTCCAGCGGAAGTGTGCGGGTGACGCCCTCGCGCGACCCGGCGAACGTCAGCGTCGCGCCGAACTCGCCCAGCGACCGCGCGAACGCCAGCACCGCACCCGACACCAGGCCGGGCACCAGCAGCGGCAGCGTGACGCGCCACCACACCGTGGTCGGTCGGGCGCCCAACGTGGCGGCCACCGTCTCGTAGTCACGGCCGGCCGTGCGCGCCGCACCCTCCAGGGCGATCACCAGGAAGGGCAGTGACGACGAACGTCTGCGCCAGCACCACCGCCGTCGTGGTGAACGCGATCCGGATACCCGCGGCGTCCAGATACTGGCCGATCAGGCCGAGCCGGCCGAACGTGTAGAGCAGCGCGATCCCGCCGACCACCGGCGGCAGCACCAGCGGCAGCAGGATCAACGGCCGCAGCCATCGCAGCAGGCGGGCCTCGCTGCGGGCCAGCACCAACGCCATCGGCACGCCCAGCACAACGCAGACCGCGGTGCTGGCCAACGACGTGCGCAGGCTCAGCAGCAGAGCCGTGGTCGACGCCGGACTGCTGATCAGCGACCAGAAATTGGGCCAGTCGACCCGGATCGCCATGGCGACCAGCGGCAGCACCACGAACGCGGCGCCCAGCGCGGCGGACAGGTAGACCCAGGGCGGCAGCCCCGCGGATCGGCGCACGTCCAAGACCCTACGGCCGATGATGCCGGTGGGGCCGCTGTGCCGGCGATTTTCGCGACCTAGCTACCGTCCAGTAACATCACTTTTCACGATGCCGCCCTGCGCGGCAATGCCCGGCACCGAACCGCGGTGTGCCACGATTCCAGTGGCGGGGTAGGCAAGACGTTCGAAGGCGAACAACAGAGGAGGTCATTGCGATGGAGGTGCTGGTCACCGGCGGCGATACAGAGCTGGGACGCGTGGTCGCCGAAGGCTTCCGCGACGCCGGGCATCGGGTGGTGATGACCGGGGCGCGCCGCGACGAGCTCGAGGTCGCCGCCAAGGAGCTCGACGTCGACGCACTCGTCGTCGACAACACCGATCCTGTCGCTCTCGCGCAGGTACGTGCGGAGTTCCCGCACCACCTCGACACCATCGTCAACGTGCCCGCACCCCGCTGGACCGACGGCGATCCGCGTACCTTCACCCCGGCGCAGAATGCGGCCGCGTGGCACAACGCTCTCGACGCCTCGGTGCTGGCGCCGGTGCTGACCCTGCAGACCGTGGGCGATCATCTGCGCTCGGGTGGCTCGATCGTCAGCGTGTTGCCCGACTCCGCGCGCGAGGGCAGCGCCGACGCGGCGATCAAGGCGGCGCTGTCGGACTGGACCGCCGGCCAGGCCCCCCACTTCGGCACGCGCGGAATCACCGTCAACGTGGTCGCCGCCGGCCGTGGCGCCGAGCCCGGCTACGACGGCGTTTCGAGCACTTCGCCGTCGGTGGCCGCCGAAATCGCCCGGATGGCACTGTTTTTGACCACTCCGGCGGCCCGCCACATCACCGGGCAGACCCTGCACGTCAGCAGCGGCGTGCTGGCGCATTTCGGCTGAGCTATTCCCGAAGGTCGGCCGGTTCCGCGACCAGCGAAACGGGTTCCGGCGGGCCGTGAGGTCTGATTAGGTCGTCTTGTGACCATCAAACTCGGCTACCAGATCCCGAACTTCTCCTACGGCACCGGCGTCGAACAGCTCTTCCCCACCGTCATCGCGCAGGCCCGGGAAGCCGAGGCCGCGGGCTTCGACTCGGTCTTCGTGATGGACCACTTCTACCAGCTGCCCGGTCTGGGCGATCCTGACGAACCGATGCTGGAGGCCTACACCGCGCTCGGTGCCCTGGCCACCGCCACCGAGCGCGTCCAGCTCGGCACCCTGGTCACCGGCAACACCTACCGCAACCCGACGCTGCTGGCCAAGGCGATCACCACGCTGGACGTGATCAGCCAGGGCCGGGCGATCCTGGGCATCGGCGCCGGCTGGTTCGAGCTCGAGCACGATCAGCTCGGCTATGAGTTCGGCACGTTCACCGACCGGTTCAACAAGCTCAACGAGGCGCTGGAGATCATCCTCCCGATGATCAAGGGTGAGCGCCCGACCGTGAACGGCAAGTACTACCGCACGCAGGAGGCGATGGCCAACCCGCGGTTCCGGGACCACATCCCGTTGATGATCGGCGGCAGCGGCGAGAAGAAGACGATCCCGTTGGCGGCCAAGCACTTCGACCATCTCAACCTCATCGCCGGCTTCGACCAGCTGCCGGGCAAGGTACGGGTGGTCAACGAACGCTGCGAGGAGATCGGCCGGGATCCGGCATCCCTGGAGACCAGCACGCTGATCACCGTGATCGTCGACGACAAGGCCACCGTGGATCAGCTTCCCGAGGGGGTCCGCGCCCGCACCGCGATCGGCACGCCGGAGGCGATCGCCGAGCAGATCAGGACCAAGGTGTTCGACGCGGGAGTCAAGGGCATCGTCTTCAACATGCCGGCCTACACCCCGGGTGCGATCGCCGCCGTCGGCGAAGCGCTCAAGCCGGTGCTGCCGACCTGACAAAACTCACTGGGTGGTATATCACCGACGTTGATGCGCCACAGGGAAGCCGGACGGCTACGGTAATGGTTGTACTGATGTGTCCCTTCTCGAGGAGCCAACAGTGAGCCATCCCGGAGCCACCCCCTCGGATCGGCACAAGGTCGTCATCATCGGATCCGGGTTCGGCGGGCTGACCGCCGCCCAGAAGCTGAAGAGCGCCGATGTCGACATCAAGCTGATCGCCAAGACCACCCACCACCTGTTCCAGCCGCTGCTGTACCAGGTGGCGACGGGCATCATCTCCGAGGGCGAGATCGCGCCGCCGACCCGGATCATCCTGCGCAAGCAGCAACAACGCCCAGGTGGTGCTCGGCGAGGTCACGCACATCGACCTGGCGAACCAGACGGTCGACTCGATCCTGCTCGGCCACACCTACCGAACCCCGTACGACAGCCTCATCATCGCCGCCGGCGCCGGGCAGTCCTACTTCGGCAACGACCAGTTCGCCGAGTGGGCGCCGGGCATGAAGACCATCGACGACGCGCTGGAACTGCGCGGCCGGATCCTCGGCGCGTTCGAGCAGGCCGAACGGTCCAGCGATCCGGTGCGCCGGGAGAAGCTGCTGACGTTCGTCGTGGTCGGCGCCGGGCCGACCGGTGTGGAGATGGCCGGGCAGATCGCCGAACTCGCCGACCACACCCTCAAGGGTGCGTTCCGGCACATCGACTCGACGCAGGCCCGGGTGATCCTCGTCGAGGGCGCCGACGCGGTGCTGCCGCCGATGGGTGCCAAGCTCGGGACTGAAGGCCCAGAACCGGCTGGAGAAGATGGGCGTCGAGATCCAACTCGGCGCCATGGTCACCGACGTCGACCGCAACGGCCTGACCGTCAAGTACAAGGACGGCAGCACCAAGCGCATCGAATCGGCCACCAAGGTGTGGTCGGCCGGCGTGGCGGCCAGCCCGCTGGGCCGGGATCTCGCCGCACAGTCCGGCGTCGAACTCGACCGGGCCGGCCGCGTCAAGGTGCTGCCCGACCTGACGGTGCCGGGCCACCCGAACGTCTGGGTGGTCGGCGACATGATGGCCGTCGACGGCGTGCCCGGTCAGGCGCAGGGCGCGATCCAGGGCGGCAAGTACGCGGCCAACCTGATCAAGGCCGAACTCAAGGGCGCGGACCCGGCCACCCGGGAGCCGTTCAAGTACTTCGACAAGGGCTCGATGGCCACGGTGTCGCGGTACTCGGCGGTGGCCAAGGTCGGCAAGCTCGAGTTCGGCGGCTTCATCGCCTGGCTGGCCTGGCTGTTCCTGCACCTGATCTATCTGGTCGGCTTCCGGACCAAGATCGCCACCATGCTGTCCTGGATGGTCGACCTTCCTGGGCCGCAACCGTGGCCAGCTCGACGATCACCGAGCAGCAGGCCTACGCGCGCACCCGGATCGAGCAACTCGAGGGGATCGCGGCCACCGTGGTGGAGGACGACAGCGACAGCAGAGCCGCCAGCTAGCTCCGCCGCTCAGAGCGGGCGGAGTCGTTCGCCCTGCCAGGTGGTCAGAACTCCGCCGCCCGCCAGTTCCAGCACCGTCGATCCCGCGTCGGCGGGCGACTGCGCGTCGCCGGGATAGCGCAGTTCGCTGACACATGCACGCGGCGCCGCCAGCACGTCGTCACCCGGTGCCCCGGCGCCCAGCTCCAGCCGGTGTCGCAGCAGCGGCTGGCCTTTCACGTCGACCCGCAGGGCTCCCGACCAGAAGCCTTGTCCCTCACCGGTTCTGCCGATCTGAACACGTTCGCGCAGCCGCAACTCCCCGGCTTCGTCGACGGCCGCGACGCACGGCGGACTCGTGCGTCGCGTCCGCCGCCACCACCGTCGGCTCCAGATCGACGTCCAGGCACCCCGCCACCTCGAAGGTGTAGTCGGCGCGAGAGTCCCGGCTGGCCGGACCGGGCAGCGCGACGGTGGCCGCGACGCTGCGCAACCGCAACCGGGCGCCGGCCGGCACCACCACCCGCACGCTGATGGTGTCGCCACCGAGCGGGGTGGCCGCCGCCGACACCAGATGCACGGTGTCGGGCAGCGTGGCGCGCGCGGCCAGGCCGCCGCGGTATTCGATGCGCGGCAGGCGGCCGGCCGCGGCGACGATCAGGACCTCGGAGTGCATCAGACCGCTTGCGCCACCCGCAGTTGTTCCCGAACCCAGGCCAGCACGGCCGACGCCGACGGATCCTCGGTGAGGCTGATCAGCACCGTCGGCCGGTCGCCACGCACCGCGGCGGCGTCCCGGCGCATCACGTCGAGATCGGCGCCGACCATCGGTGCGAGGTCCGTCTTGTTGACCACCAGCAGGTCGGAGAACGTCACGCCCGGTCCGCCCTTGCGCGGAACCTTGTCGCCGCCCGCGACGTCGACGACGAAGATCTGCACGTCGACCAGGCCCGACGAAAACGTCGCCGTCAGATTGTCGCCGCCGGACTCGACCAGGATGAGGTCCAGATTGTCGTCCGGCCCGGGATGCGCGGCGATCAGGTCTTCGATGGCGTCGAGATTGGCGGTGATGTCGTCGCGGATCGCGGTGTGTGGGCAGCCGCCGGTCTGCACGGCGGCGATCCGGTCGTCGGGCAGCACCGCGTGGCGGCGCAGGAAGTCGGCGTCTTCGGTGGTGTAGATGTCGTTGGTCAGCACGGCCACCGACAACTCGTCGCGCAGCGTGCGGCACAACGCGGCGACCAGTGCGGTCTTGCCGGAACCGACCGGGCCGCCGATGCCGATCCGCAGCGGCTCCTCCGGCCGGCGCCGGCGACGAGGCCGGTCCGGGTGGCCGTGCGGCTGTCCATCGATGAAATGTGGTGGCATGGTTGGCCTTTCAGGAGACGAACGTCAAGAAACAAACAGTGGTCGCTCGCGTGCGGCGTGCCGCTGCGCCAGGGTGTCGAGCAGAGGATCGGACAGGTCGGAGAGCCCGCGGGCGGCCTCGTTCGCGGTGTGCTCGCACAACTCCGACAGCGCGAACGTCACCGCGGCCACCTCGGCCGGGTCGAGCGCCAGCAGTCGCTGCGCGGCCGTGGCCGAACCCGTCATGGTGGTGTACACCAGCGACAGCGCGGTCTGCTCCGGTGTCAGGTCGGCGGCGCGGCCCACCATTCCGGCGACCACCGGCAGGTGCGGCGACCGGCCCAGCTGAGCCCAGTCGCCGGCCGGCCACACCCGGCGGGCCAGCCGCAGCAACCCGCGGCCCTGACTGCGGGACGCCTGCCGCGCCGCGGGAGACGGTGTGCGGGCATCGGTTTCACGGTCGGCGTCGGTGGGGGCGAGCCGGCCGGCGTGCACCGCGGCGGCGATGGACGCCGTCACCAGTGCCTGGGTCCGGATGCGGCGCCGCAGAAATGCCTCCAGCGTGACCAGATCCACCACCAGCCCGCTCGTGACGGCCTCCTCGACTCCGCCGGAATGGACGTGGCCGCCGGTGGGCAGCCGCGAATCGGACAAGCGCCAGCAGGTTGAGTATCCAGCCAGGCCGGTCATCGAGAACAGTCCGCGGCCATCTAGAACAGGAAGTATCGCTGTGCCATGGGCAGCACGGTGGCCGGCTGTTCGCGCCACACCTCGCCGTCGATGCGGACGGTGAAGGTGTCCGGATCGACCTCGATGGCCGGCGTCGCGTCGTTGAGCGGCATGTCGGCCTTGCCGACGGCGCGAACGTCTTTGACCGGGACCAGTTTCCGCCGGACGTCGATGCGGTCGGCCAGACCGTCCTCGATCGCCTGCGGCGCCACGAAATGCACCGAGGTCGCGGCCGCCGCGGCCGGGGCCGCACCGAACATGGGCCTGGGCAGCACGGGTTGCGGTGTCGGGATGGACGCGTTGGCGTCGCCCATCGCCGCCCAGGCGATCATCCCGCCCTTGATCACCGCGTGCGGGCGGACCCCGAAGAACGCCGGCTCCCAGAGCACGAGGTCGGCGAGTTTGCCCACCTCCACCGACCCCACCTCGGTCGTCGAGGCCGTGCGCAACCGCCGGGCAGATGGTGTATTTCGCGACGTAGCGGCGGGCCCGGTTGTTGTCTGCGGCACCGTCGCCCTCCAGCGCCCCACGCCGGGCTTTCATCACGTGCGCGGTCTGCCAGGTGCGCATCACCACCTCGCCGATGCGGCCCATGGCCTGCGCGTCGCTGCCGATCATCGAGATGGCGCCGATGTCGTGCAGCAGGTCCTCGGCGGCGATGGTCGACGGCCGGATCCGGCTCTCGGCGAACGCCAGATCCTCGGGCACGCTGGGGTTGAGGTGGTGGCAGACCATCAGCATGTCGAGATGCTCGTCGAGCGTGTTGACGGTGTGCGGTCGGGTCGGATTGGTGGAACTGGGCAGCACATTGGGCGCTGAGGCGACGGTGATGATGTCCGGCGCGTGCCCGCCGCCGGCTCCCTCGGTGTGGTAGGCATGGATCCCGCGGCCCTTGATGGCTCCGAGCGTGTCCTCGACGAAACCGGCCTCGTTGAGCGTGTCGGAGTGGAGCGCGACCTGGACGCCCGCCGCGTCGGCGACCGTCAAACAGGCGTCGATGGCCGCCGGGGTCGAGCCCCAATCCTCGTGCAGCTTGAAACCCGAAGCGCCGCCACGCAACTGCTCCCACATGCCCTCGGCGCTGACGGTGTTCCCCTTGCCGAGCAGCGCGATGTTGACCGGCCACGTGTCCAGGGATTCCAGCATCCGCGCCAGATGCCAGGCGCCCGGCGTGACCGTGGTGGCCTTGCTGCCCTCGGCGGGGCCGGTGCCGCCGCCGATCATCGTGGTGATGCCGCCGGACAGCGCCTCGGCCATGATCTGCGGGCAGATCAGGTGCACGTGACAGTCGATGGCACCTGCGGTGACGATGCGTCCGTTGCCCGCGATGATCTCGGTGGACGGTCCGACGACCAGGCCGGTGTGGACCCCGGACATGATGTCGGGGTTGCCGGCCTTGCCGATCGCCACGATCCGGCCGTCGCGAATCCCGATGTCGGCCTTGATGATTCCCCAGTAGTCGAGGATGACGGCGCCGGTGATGACGGTGTCGGGGGCACCCTGCGCGCGGGTGGCGCGCCCCTGCCCCATGGACTCGCGCAACACCTTGCCGCCGCCGAACACCGCCTCGTCGCCGGCCAGTCCCGGGCCGCCGCTGCGGTCCTCGGTGATCTCGATCAGCAGGTCGGTGTCGGCCAGCCGGATCCGGTCGCCGGTGGTCGGGCCGAACAGCGCGGCGTAGCGCGCCCGGGACAGGCCGCTCATCGGGCGGCTCCAAGCTCGTCCGGGCGGGTCCAGACTCAGGCCGTGCACTTCGCGGGTACCGGCCAGCGGAACCAGAGTGACCCGTTGCGGCACACCGGGTTCGAATCGCACCGCGGTGCCGGCGGGAATGTCGAACCGGTGACCGCGGGCGGCGTCCCGGTCGAAGGCGAGGGCGGCGTTGGCCTGCGGCAGATGCACGTGGCTGCCGACCTGAACCGGGCGGTCGCCGGTGTTGACGATCTCCATCTCGATTCGGATGGCGCCGGCGTTGATCTCGATATCGCCCTCGCCGAACAGGATTTCGCCGGGCACGACCGGACGCCTGCGGCTCCGCGCTGCTCATGAGATCGGGTGGTGGACGGTGACGAGCTTGGTGCCGTCGGGGAAGGTGGCCTCCACCTGCACGTCGTCGAGCATCTCCGGCACGCCGTCCATCACGTCGTCGCGGGTCAGCACGTCGCGTCCACTGGCCATCAACTCGCTGACCGAGCGGCCGTCGCGGGCACCTTCGAGCAGGTGGTCGGTGATGATCGCGACGGACTCCGGGTGGTTGAGTTTCAGCCCACGCGCCTGCCGGCGGCGGGCCAGGTCGGCGGCATAGGACACCAGCAGGCGGTCCTGTTCATGCGGTGTGAGGCGCATGGTCAGCGATCCTGCCACGACCGCGCGGGATCAGCAGGGCGGGCAGTGACCGCCGGCGTCGCTAGGAGAGCTGAGCTTCCATGTTCTGCAGCCGCACCTGCCCGCGCGCGACGATGCGATCCTTCTCGTCCTTGATGGTCACCAGCCACAACTGCTGCCGGCGACCGCGGTGGACGGGTTCGGAGGCCGCGTAGACCGTGCCCGACGAGATCGCCCGCAGGAAATCGGTGTTGTTGTTGACGCCGACGACATCGCCACCGCCGTGCTCGGCGAGCCATATGTAGGCCGACGTGCTGGCGATGCTCTCGATCATCGAGCAGTACACGCCACCGTGCACGATGCCCATGGGCTGCTGCAGTTCGGGTGTGACCTCGAGTTGGGCCTTGATGCCGTCCGGCGTGACCTCGGTGAAGACCAGGCCGAGTCGTTCGTCGAACGGCGATGAGAAGCCCGCCGGGAAGCCAGAGGGTGTTTCTTGCACAGTGCTTGTCTACACGACGCTGCCCGGGAAAAGAGGCGAGCCCCGCGCAGTTCGCGCGGGGCTCGCCCTTCGAGTGGACCGGGGGTCTCTGCAGCCCTCAGGACTCCGGCACGGTCCGTTGGTCTCGAAGTCGTGCTAGGTCAGCATAGGCAAGGCTGTCCTAATTTCGCAAGACCTTCTCGTGTGATTCGCCCGAACTGGATTCCGGCCCCGTCCGCGCGGGTTGAACTGGCCGCGCACCGGCAACCCGAATCCGACCAGCGCGTCGAGCACCGCCTGCCCGCGGCGCATGCCGACGACCTCGCTCGAGCCGGCCAGCTGCGGTACCTGGGTGGCCGCCACGACGATGGCAGAACCCACGGTGTGCCACATCGTCGCCACGCTGACCGCGCCGCCGCTGGCCGCGTGCAGTCGGGCGAACAGCGGCGCCAGCGCGCGGTGGCACCGGTGCGCGACCCAGGTCGCGAGCGCGGCCTCGCCGGGCAGTTCCACCACCCCTTCCCCGGCGCCCGCGCCGACGCAGGGATCGTCCGGCAGCACCCGGAGTGTCGGGTCGACGACGCCGAGCCAGTCGATGGCGCCTTCGGAGTCGACGTGCACCCAGAGGTTCTCCAGCCCGGTGTCCCAGGCCCGCCCCTCGAGCACCACCAGGGCAACGACTCGGCCGATGACGGTGTGGGCGAGCGTGGCCGCCAACTGCTGGGCGGCCGCCGCCGGGCTGTCCATCTCCTCGGCCGCGTCGGCGAACATGGCGTCCAGCCGCCCGCTGGTCAATGCGGCCTCCAACGGCCACCAGCGCCGTTTGGACACGTCCGACATCACCGCGACGCCGTAGACGCGGGGGCACTCCGGGTAGAGCCTCCGCAACCGGCGGCTCGACTCGTGTAGTGGCAGCACCCGGCGAATCACCATGCCGGCGATCAGCGGGTCGTCGACCACGGCTGTCATGGACACCTCCTCGTGTGGTTAGGTAAGCCTAACCATAAAAGGACGACCGGCTGGAGGCGCCCCTCCTGTGACCGCTCTCACAGGCCGGGCTCGCCGCGAGGCCGGTTTCCTGCGGTTTCCGTCGGCGACCGGGACTCCGGGCCGGCCGAAGGGCCGAGGGGCGCAGACGTAGGTACGACGCTCGGTAGTAACGCGGGTAAGCTGGCGACAACGGTTGGGGAGATGAACGGACCATGGCCAGACAGGCGCGTCTAGGTGAGTTGGAGCAGGCGGTAATGGACCACCTGTGGTCCTCGCCGGAGCCCCAGACCGTGCGGCAGGTTCACGAAGCCCTGTCCACGCACCGCGACTTGGCGTACACCACCGTCATGACCGTTCTGCAGCGGCTCGCGAAGAAGAATCTGGTCGTCCAGCACCGTGACGACCGCGCGCACCGCTACGCCCCCACGCACGGCCGCGACGAGTTGGTCGCGGGTCTGATGGTCGATGCGCTCGACCAGGCCGCCGACACCGGAAGCCGGCGCGCCGCGCTGGTGCACTTCGTGGAACGCGTCGGTGCGGACGAGGCCGAGGCGCTGCGCCTGGCGCTGGCCGAACTGGAAGCCAAACACGGCCGCCGCACCTCCTAGAGGTCAGTACCCAGGTCGGTTGGCGGTCTGTCGGTCGTCTGGGGGAGACTGTGAGCGTGTCCGCGCTGGCCTTCACCCTCCTCGCACTGTGCCTGGTCGGACCTGTGCCCGCAGTGCTGGCCCGCGCATCGTGGCCGCTGCGTGCGCCGCGGGCCGCGGTGGTGCTGTGGCAGGCCATCGCCATCGCCGCCGTGCTGTCGGCATTCAGTGCCGGTATCGCGATCGCCAGCCGGCTCTTCGTCCCCGGTCCCGACGGGCGGCCGACCACGTTCATCGGTGAGATCGACCAACTCGGCTGGCCGTTGTGGTCGGCCTACGTCGTCGTCCTGGGCTTGACGATCATGGTCGGCGGCCGCCTTGCGGTCGCCGCCGTCAAGGTCGCGGTCGCCACGCGTCGTCGCCGTGCCCACCACCGCATGCTGGTCGACATCCTGGACGTGTCGCACTCCTGCGCGCACGCCCGCACCGGCCGCGGCGAATTGCGCATCCTGGATGTCGAGCAGCCACTGGCCTACTGCCTGCCGGGCGTGCGCAGTCGGGTGGTGGTCAGCGAAGGCACGCTGAGCGCCCTCGCTTCCGCCGAGGTCACGGCGATCCTCACCCACGAACGCGCACACCTGCGGGCCCGTCACGACCTGGTGTTGGAGGCCTTCACCGCGGTGCACGCCGCGTTCCCGCGGTTCGTCCGCAGCGCCAGCGCGCTGGATGCGGTGCGCCTTCTGATCGAACTACTCGCCGACGACGCGGCCGTGCGCACGGCGGGCCCCACTCCCCTGGCCCGGGCGCTGGTCGCCTGCGCGTCCGGGCGCACACCGTCGGGCGCGATGGCCGCCGGCGGCCCCACCACTGTCGTGCGGGTACGCCGGCTGGCGGGGCGGCCGAACAGCCCGGTGATCGCGACGGCCGCCTACCTCGGTGCGGTCGCCGTTCTGGTGGTGCCCACCGTCGCGCTGGCCGTACCCTGGCTGACCGAATTGCAGCGGCTCCTTTACGCCACCTGGTAGCACCTCCGAAACAAGCTGTGCCACAACCGAACCGAAAGGGCCCTACATGTCTGATTCGAAGTCCACTGTCGGTACAGCGCAGATCGGAGTCACCGGCCTGGCCGTCATGGGCTCGAACATCGCGCGCAACTTCGCCCGCCACGGGTACACCGTGGCGCTGCACAACCGGTCGATCGCCAAGACCGACGCGCTGCTGGCCGAGCACGGTTCGGAGGGCAACTTCGTGCGCAGCGAGACGATCCCGGAATTCCTCGCCGCGCTGGAGAAGCCGCGGCGCGTGCTGATCATGGTCAAGGCGGGCGACCCGACCGACGCGGTCATCAACGAACTCGCCGACGCGATGGAGGAAGGCGACATCATCATCGACGGCGGCAATGCGCTCTACACCGACACCATCCGCCGTGAGAAGGCCATCCGCGAGCGTGGTCTGCACTTCGTGGGTGCCGGCATCTCCGGCGGCGAGGAGGGCGCGCTCAACGGCCCGTCGATCATGCCCGGCGGCCCGGCCGAGTCCTACACGTCGCTGGGCCCGCTGCTCGAGGAGATCTCGGCACACGTCGACGGCGTGCCATGCTGCACCCACATCGGTCCCGACGGTGCCGGCCATTTCGTGAAGATGGTGCACAACGGCATCGAGTACTCCGACATGCAGCTCATCGGCGAGGCCTATCAACTGCTCCGCGACGGGCTGGGGATGAGCGCCCCGCAGATCGCCGACGTGTTCACCGAGTGGAACAAAGGCGACCTGGACAGCTTCCTGGTCGAGATCACCGCCCAGGTGCTCAAGCAGACCGACGCGACGACCGGCAAACCGCTGGTCGACGTCATCCTGGACGAGGCCGAGCAGAAGGGCACCGGCCGTTGGACGGTCAAGTCCGCGCTCGACCTGGGCGTGCCCGTCACCGGCATCGCCGAGGCGGTGTTCGCTCGCGCGCTGTCCGGGTCGGTGGCCCAGCGCAAGGCCAGCACCGGGTTGACCTCCGGTCAGCTCGGCGAAAAGCCCAGCGATGCAACGCAGTTCATCGAGGACGTCCGACGCGCGCTGTACGCCTCGAAGATCATCGCGTACGCCCAGGGGTTCAATCAGATTCAGGCCGGGTCCGACGAATACGACTGGGACATCTCCCCCGGCGACATGGCCATGATCTGGCGCGGTGGCTGCATCATCCGGGCCAAGTTCCTCAACCGCATCAAGGAGGCGTTCGACCAGGATCCCGCGCTGCCCACCCTGATCGCCGCACCGTACTTCCGCAGTGCGATCGAGGGTTCGGTCGACAGCTGGCGCCGTGTCGTGGTGGCCGCCACCGAACTCGGCATCCCCATCCCGGGTTTCAGCTCGTCGCTGTCCTACTACGACGCGCTGCGCACCGAGCGGTTGCCCGCGGCACTGACCCAGGGTCTGCGGGACCTGTTCGGCGCGCACACCTACGGCCGTATCGACGCCGATCCCGCCAAGCGGTTCCACACGTTGTGGAGCGGGGATCACACCGAAGTCGAGACCTGATGTCCACAGTGGTGTCGCAAAAGGGGCTGTGCGTGTCCGATCTCGGGATCGGAGTTCCGCGCTGTGAAGTTCCTTGACGGCCACCGGCCACCGTACGACCTGACCTACGACGACGTCTTCATCGTTCCCAACAGGTCGGATGTCACCTCCCGGTTCGACGTCGACCTGTCGACCGCCGACGGCACCGGCACCACCATCCCCGTGGTGGTGGCCAACATGACCGCGGTCGCGGGCCGGCGGATGGCGGAGACCGTCGCGCGCCGCGGCGGCATCGTCGTCCTGCCCCAGGACCTGCCGATCGAAGCCGTCACGGAGACGGTCGATTTCGTCAAGAGCCGTGATCTCGTCGCCGACACCCCGGTGATGCTGGCACCCGACGATTCGGTATCCGATGCCACCGCGCTGATCCACAAGCGCGCGCACGGCGCCGCCGTCGTGGTCGACGACGACGGCAGGCCGGTCGGTCTGGTCACCGAGGCGGGTTGCGTCGGCGTCGACCGGTTCGCCCGGGTCCGCGACATCGCGGTCACCGACTTCGTCACCGCCCCGGTGGGCACCGACCCCCGCGAGGTATTCGAACTTCTCGACCACGCGCCGATCGGCGTGGCCGTCATGACCGCGGCCGACGGCACGCTGGCCGGCGTCCTCACCCGCACCGGAGCGATTCGCGCCGGCATCTACGCCCCCGCCGTCGACGCGTCCGGGCGGTTACGGATCGCCGCGGCGGTCGGCATCAACGGCGACGTCGGCGCCAAGGCCCGGGCACTGGCCGGCGCCGGGGTCGACGTCCTCGTCATCGACACCGCCCACGGTCACCAAGTCAAGATGCTTGACGTGATGAAGACGGTCGCGGCCCTCGACCTGGGGCTCCCGCTGGCCGCCGGGAACGTGGTTTCGGCCGCAGGCACCCGCGATCTGATCAACGCGGGGGCGTCCATCGTCAAGGTCGGTGTGGGCCCCGGCGCCATGTGCACCACCCGCATGATGACCGGCGTCGGTCGGCCACAGTTCTCCGCCGTGGTCGAATGTGCGTCGGCGGCAAGGGAACTCGGCGCACATGTGTGGGCCGACGGTGGTGTCCGGCATCCGCGCGATGTGGCGCTGGCGCTGGCCGCGGGAGCCTCCAACGTGATGATCGGCTCCTGGTTCGCCGGCACCTACGAGTCGCCCGGTGATCTGATGATCGACAGCGACGGCAAGCCGTACAAGGAGAGCTACGGCATGGCCTCCAAGCGGGCCGTCGCCGCCCGCACCGCCGGGGACGGGGCGTTCGACCGGGCCCGCAAGGCGTTGTTCGAGGAAGGCATCTCGTCGTCGCGGATGGCGGTCGACCCCGCCCGCGGCGGCGTCGAGGACCTGCTGGACCACATCACCTCCGGCGTGCGCAGCACCTGCACGTACGTCGGGGCCGCGACGCTGGGCGAATTCCACGACAAGGTCGTGCTGGGCGTGCAGTCGGCCGCGGGCTTTGCCGAGGGACACCCGCTGCCGGCCGGCTGGTGAGCTGACTTCTCGACTGGCTGACAGCGGGTCCGCTGTGGTGCCACACTCCGAAGACGGAGCGTGCCCATCCATCCTGCGGAGGAGCGATCATGCATGAGGTCGACCAGAAAACCGAGCAGATGGTGCGCAGCGTCCTGGCGTATGCGGAGAACCGGCTGCGGATGAACCCGGTCCCCCTGGACAAGGGTGTGTTGTCGGTCGAAGAGTTGCACGGCCGCCTCGACGGGCTGATCCGGGAGGCGCCGCGGCTCCCGGACGAGGTGCTCGGCGTGTACGCGTCGGTGATCGCTCCGAGCGTCATCTCGGCGGACAGCCCACGGTTCCTCGGTTTCATCCCGGCCGCGCCGACCAAGGCCGCCCTGTTGTTCGACATGTTGGTGTCCTGCGCCTCGATCCAGGGCATCTCGTGGCTGGAGGCGTCCGGGCCGATCGCCGCGGAGAACAGCGTGCTGCGCCTGATCGCCGATGAAGCGGGCCTGCCCCCGTCGGCCGGCGGATGTTTCGTGTCGGGTGGTTCGGCGGGCAACCTGTCGGCTCTCGCCGTGGCTCGCGAGACCGCCAAGAAGAAGAACCCCGGTGCCGGTGGGCGGTTACGGGTCGTGGTCGGGACCGACGCGCACTCGTCGATCGTGAACACGCTGCGCCTGCTGGAGATGGATGCGCTGGTGGTGGATACGCCCGACCACCGACTGACCGCCGCGACGGTCCGAGATACGGTCCCGGAGGACGAGGCCGGCATCGCCGCGGTGGTGTGCACGTCGGGTACGACGAACGCCGGAATCATCGACGACCTCGCCGGCGTCGGCGCGCTCGCCCGTGAACGTGGCTGGTGGTTCCACGTCGACGGCGCTT
This sequence comes from uncultured Actinomycetota bacterium, assembly GCA_963779655.1. GTDB lineage: Bacteria > Actinomycetota > Actinomycetes > Mycobacteriales > Mycobacteriaceae > Mycobacterium. The sequence goes on from CAVZZD010000010.1 coordinate 320,263, forward strand.
ACGGCGGTTCCGGCATCTTCGCGCGCTCGCTGCGGCCGAAGTACGACGGGATCGAACAGGCGGACTCGTTCATCCTGGACCCGCACAAGTGGTTGTTCACGCCGTTCGACTGCTGTGCCCTGCTGTATCGCGAGCCGGAATTGGCACGGGCCACCCACACCCAGGATGCGTCGTACCTCGACGTCATCCACGCCACCGACGGCGAGTGGAACCCGTCGGACTACGCCTACCACCTGACCCGGCGCGCCCGCGGGCTGCCGCTGTGGTTCTCGCTCGCGGTGTACGGAGTGGAGGCCTACCGCGAGGCCATCGAGGTCGCCGCGTCCCTGGCGATCGCGACGGCGGAGCTGATCAAAGCGGCACCGCAGTTGGAGCTGATCCGCGAACCCGACCTCGGCGTGGTGCTGTTCCGGCGGCTGGGCTGGAAGCCCGAGGACTACGACGCGTGGGCGCAACGGTTGCACGACGACCAGGTCGCGTTCATCCCACCGACCAAGTGGGAGGGTGAGACCGTCGGGCGGTTCGCCTTCCTGCATCCCGACACCAGCCTGGACCTGGTGCGAGAGGTGCTGAGCCGAACCGAGTGACCCGCGGCCGAATCGGCCTGACGCCAACGCCCGGTTACGATGTGTACTTCCACCATTGGGAACTCCCAAGGGAACTCGAGTGAAAGGGACCTCGCTGTCCGCCCACGTGCTCAAGGCGCCAGTCGAGGCCGTCTGTTGTGAGCAGGCCCTCCAGGCCGAACGGCAGTCGCCCGCCGGCGCAGAACCCGACGAACCCTGCTCTAGTAGGCCGGGCCCCGATTCCCGCGGGCCCGGCAGCATTCCGGCGGCGACGCGATGAGCCTCTGGTGGACCGTGCTGAGTCTGCTGGCCATTCTCGTCCTGACGGCGGGCACCGCGCTGTTCGTTGCCGCCGAATTCTCGCTGACCGCCCTCGAGCGCAGCACGGTCGACGCCAACGCGCGCACCGGCGACCGCCGCGACCGCTTCGTCCAGCGGGCCCATCGCACCCTGTCATTCCAGCTGTCCGGCGCCCAGTTGGGCATCTCGATCACCACCCTGGCCACCGGTTATCTCGCCGAACCGGTGGTGGCGAGGTTCCTGCGGCCGGGGCTGGACCGGCTCGGCCTGCCCGACGGCGTCGCCGGTGGCGTCGCGCTGGCCGGAGCGCTGCTGATCGCGACGTCCCTGTCGATGGTGTTCGGCGAACTCGTGCCGAAGAACCTGGCGCTCTCGCGGCCGGTGCCCACGGCCCGCGCCACCGCCGGACCGCAGCTGCTGTTCTCGAAGGTGTTCACGCTCGCCATCAACGCGACCAACGGGACCGCCAACTGGATCCTGCGCCGGATGGGCATCGAACCCGCCGAGGAACTCGCCTCCGCGCGCACCCCCGCCGAATTGGTGTCGCTGGTGCGAAACTCGGCGCGAAGGGGGTCGCTGGACGAGGAGACGGCCATGCTGGTGGACCGGTCACTGCAGTTCGGCGAACGCACCGCCGAGGAGCTCATGACCCCGCGGTCCAAGATCGAGGTGCTGCAGTCCGACGACACCGTCGCCGATCTGATCACCGCCGCCACCGAGACCGGGTTCTCCCGATTCCCGATCGTCGACGGTGACCTCGACGAGACGATCGGCATCGTCCACGTCAAACAGGTCTTCGGGGTGCCTCCCGCGCAGCGGTCCACCACCCGGCTGGCGTCCCTGGTCCAACCGGTGGCGGTGGTGCCCTCGACGCTCGACGGCGACGCGGTGATGACCCAGATCCGCGCGAACGGCTTGCAGACGGCACTGGTGGTCGACGAGTACGGCGGCACGGCGGGCATGGTCACCGTGGAGGACCTCATCGAGGAGATCGTCGGGGACGTCCGCGACGAACACGACGATGCGACCCCCGACGTGGTCCGGGCGGGTAGCGGCTGGCAGGTTTCCGGTCTGCTGCGCACCGACGAGGTGGCAGGCGAAACCGGCTTCCGCGCGCCGGAAGGTGAATACGAGACCATCGGCGGTCTGGTGCTCCAGGAATTGGGGCACATACCGCAGGCCGGTGAGTCGGTGGAGCTCACGGCGTTCGACCCCGACGGCGACGTCGACGATCCGGTGCGCTGGCTGGCCACGGTGGTGGCCATGGACGGCAGGCGGATCGACCTGTTGGAGCTGACCGAACTCGGCAGGAGGGAGGGCTGATGGGCACCGATTTTCTCGGCGTGCTGCTGACCGCCGTGCTGCTGGCTGCCAACGCCTTCTTCGTGGGGTCGGAATTCGCGCTCATCTCTGCACGCCGTGACCGCCTCGAGGCGCTCGCCGAACAGGGCAAGAAGAGCGCGGTCACCGTGATCCGCGCCGGTGAGCAACTCTCGCTGATGCTGGCCGGCGCGCAGTTGGGCATCACCATCTGTTCGATCCTGCTGGGCCGCGTCGGCGAGCCCGCGGTGGCGCATCTGCTCGAGAAGCCGTTCGACCTTGTCGGCATCCCCGACGCGCTGCTGCACACGGTGTCGTTCGTCGTCGCCCTCGGCCTCGTGGTCCTGCTGCACGTCCTGCTGGGCGAGATGGTGCCGAAGAACATCGCCATCGCCGGGCCCGAGCGCACGGCGATGCTGTTGACCCCGGCCTACCTGCTCTACGTGCGGGCCGTGCGGCCGTTCATCGCGTTCTACAACTGGTGCGCCAACATCACCCTGCGCGCGCTGCGGGTCGAGCCCAAGGACGAACTCGACATCACGGTGTCCACCGTCGAACTGTCCGAGATGATCGCCGAGTCGGTGTCGGAGGGTTTGCTCGACCCCGAGGAGCACACCCGGCTGACCCGTGCGCTGCAGATCCGCAACCGCGTCGTCGCCGACGTCGCGGTGCCGCTGGGGGACATCCGCGCGGTACACGCCGTGCTGCCCGGGGCGGGCCCGACGGTGGCCGACGTCGAACACGCGCTGACGCAGACGGGATACAGCCGGTTCCCCGTCACCGGCGCCGACGGTGCGTTCACCGGGTACCTGCACATCAAGGACGTGCTGGCGCTCGGCGACGACCCCGACGCCGTGATCGACGGCGACGCGGTGCGCCCGTTGCCGACGCTGGCGGCGACGATGTCGCTGCCCGACGCGCTGTCGCGGATGCGCCGCAGCAACAGCCACCTGGCCCTGGTCACCGACGGCGTCGACGGCATGGTCGTGTCCATGGTGGCGCTCGAGGATCTGGTCGAAGACCTGGTCGGCACGGTGCGAGACGGCACGCACCGTGTCTGATTGCGCGGTGCTGCTGGGTGCCGATGACTGGCCGCGCCGCGCCGAGGCATTCCGGCAGCGCGCGGAACGCCTGCTGGATCCGCAGCGGCGGCGCGCCGCAGCAGGGCAGCCGCACCCGGTGTGGGACTTCCTGTTCACCTATTACAGCGTGCGTCCCGGCCACCTGCTGTGCTGGCACCCCGGCTATGGCGTGGTGCTCGCCGGTGCGCAGGCCCGACGCCACTACCTGGGCCGCAGCGGCTACGTCGCTTACTCAACGGCAGCGCACCCCGACGGCGTCACCGTCGGCCATGACCACCTGCTCAAACGGCTCGACACCGTCCGATTCATCGCCGGGCTGCTGGAGTCGACCGCGGCCCGCCCGGCACAGCTGAACTGCTTCGGGCTCCACGAGTGGGCCATGGTGTACCGCAGTGCCGAGTTCCGTCACGGCGCCGTCCCGCTCCGGTTGGGGTCCGCGGGAACAGACGCGGTTGTCGAGTCAATGCCGTTGCGCTGCAGTCACTTCGATGCCTTCCGGTTCTTCACCGCGGAGGCGGTGCCACGGAACGCCGAGCGGTTGACGCGGGAGTCGCAGCTGCACCGGGAGCAACCGGGCTGTCTGCACGCGAACATGGATTTGTACAAGTGGGCGCTCAAGCTGGGCCCACTGGTGGAGTCCGACCTGCTACTGGACTGTCTGGAACTGGCGGCCGCGGCCCGCGAACTCGACATGCGGGCAAGCCCGTACGACCTGACCGACTACGGGTTCGCCCCGATCAGGGTGGAGCAGCCGGCGGGCCGCGCCGAATACGCGCGTTGCCAGGGTGAGATCGCCCACGATGCGGCCGCGCTGCGTCGGGACCTGCTGCAGCGGTGCCATATATTGTTCCCCGGCAGATGGTGACGCGAACCGACGCACCACCGCCCGCGTCGCCGATCGTGTACGGCTGCCGTCGAACGCCCGAGCAGCCCTTTGCCGGTGTGCGCAACGCGTGATTACCGACCCGTAGGATTGACTGATTGCCAGCCCAACCGGGCGCACCAGGAGGAAACATGACAGACCGCGTCGTCGTGGGCGACCTGCGCGTCGCCACGGTGCTGTACGACTTCATCAGCGACGAGGCGCTGCCCGGCACCGGCATCGGCCCCGAGACCTTCTGGTCGGGTGTGGACAAACTGGTGGCCGATCTGACACCGCGGAACCAGGAGCTGCTGGCCCGGCGCGACGAGCTACAGGCCCAGATCGACAAGTGGCACCGGCACCGTGTCCTCGAACCGCACGATGCCGAGGCATACAAGGCCTTCCTCACCGAGATCGGCTACCTCTCGCCCGAGCCGGCCGACTTCACCATCACCACGTCGGGCGTCGACCCGGAGATCACGTCGACCGCCGGCCCACAACTGGTGGTGCCGGTGCTCAACGCGCGGTTCGCGCTGAACGCCGCGAATGCGCGCTGGGGCTCGCTGTACGACGCGCTGTACGGCACCGACGTCATTCCGGAGACCGACGGCGCCGAGAAGGGCGACAGCTACAACCGGGTGCGCGGCGACCTGGTGATCGCTTACGCGCGCCGGGTCCTCGACAATGCGACCCCGCTGGCGTCGGGTTCGTGGGCCGACATCACGGGCCTGAGCATCGAGGACGGTCAGCTGCAGATCGCCATCGGCGACGAGTCGACCGGGCTGGCCAGCCCGGAACAGTTCGCCGGCTACAGCGGCGAGCTCGGCTCCCCGAACTGGTCTGTGCTGCTGGTCAACCACGGTCTGCACATCGAGGTCCTGATCGACCCCGAGTCCCCTGTCGGCTCGACCGACAAGGCCGGCATCAAGGACGTCGTCCTGGAGTCCGCGATCACCACGATCATGGACTTCGAGGACTCGGTGGCTGCCGTCGACGCCGACGACAAGGTGCTCGGCTACCGCAACTGGCTGGGCCTGAACCGGGGCGACCTCACCGAGGAGGTCAGCAAGGGCGGCAAGTCCTTCACCCGGGTCCTCAACGCCGACCGCACCTACACCACCGGAGACGGCGACGAGCTGACGCTGCCCGGCCGCAGCCTGCTGTTCGTCCGCAACGTCGGCCACCTGATGACCAACGACGCGATCGTCGACTCGCAGGACAACGAGGTCCCCGAGGGCATTCAGGACGCGCTGTTCACCAGCCTGATCGCCCTGCACGGCCTGAAGTCGGCCGCAGACAACGAGGGGGCCAACGGTCCCTATCTCAACAGCCGGACCGGGTCGATCTACATCGTCAAACCGAAGATGCACGGCCCCGACGAGGTCGCCTTCACGTGCGAACTCTTCAGCCGCGTCGAGGACGTCCTCGGGCTGCCGGAGGCCACCATCAAGGTCGGCATCATGGACGAGGAACGCCGCACCTCGGCCAACCTGCGCGCATGCATCAAGGCCGCCGCCGACCGGGTGGCGTTCATCAACACCGGCTTCCTGGACCGCACCGGCGACGAGATCCACACCTCCATGGAGGCCGGGCCGATGGTCCGCAAGGGCACCATGAAGAGCCAGCCCTGGATCCTGGCCTACGAGGACGCCAACGTCGACACCGGCCTCGCCGCCGGACTGTCCGGCCGGGCGCAGATCGGCAAGGGCATGTGGGCGATGCCCGACCTGATGGCCGACATGGTCGAGCAGAAGATCAGCCAGCCGCGGGCCGGTGCCACCACCGCCTGGGTGCCCTCGCCCACCGCCGCCACGCTGCACGCCCTGCACTACCACGAGGTCGACGTTTTCGCGGTGCAGCGCGATCTGCAGGGCAAGACCCGCACCACTATCGACGAGTTGCTGACGATCCCGCTGGCCGACGGGTCGTTGAAGTGGTCGCCCGAGGAGATCCACCAGGAAGTCGACAACAACTGTCAGTCGATCCTCGGGTACGTGGTGCGCTGGATCGACGCGGGTGTGGGCTGCTCCAAGGTGCCCGACATCCACGACGTCGCTCTGATGGAAGACCGTGCGACGCTTCGCATCTCGAGTCAGCTACTGGCCAACTGGCTGCGCCACGGTGTGATCACCCCCGAGGATGTGCGATCCAGCCTCGAGCGGATGGCGCCGGTGGTGGACCGGCAGAACGCCGGTGACGCCGACTACCGCCCGATGGCCCCGGACTTCGACTCCAGCATCGCGTTCAAGGCCGCCGAGGAACTGATCCTGGCGGGCGGGGCGCAGCCCAACGGCTACACCGAGCCGATCCTGCACAGGCGCCGCCGGGAGTTCAAAGCCGGCGTCGGCGACAACCGGTAGTCGCGGTAGTTGCAGCCATGGGTAGGCACAGCATTCCCGACCCCGATGAACCCGGCCGCGAACCGGTCGAACCCGAGTACGGCGACTACGAGGACTACGGCGACTACACCGACTACACCGCCGACAGCGACGTTCCCGAGGCGCCCCGGGTCGAGTCGCCCCGGGTCGAGGCACCCCGCGCGTCGTTCGGCACCGAGCCGGCCGGGCCGCCGTCGGGCGGTCACCGCAACGCCGGCGAGTGGACCGGCAGCCACCGGGTTGTCGCCCCGGGCCGGCGGGGCGTCAGCCTCAGTGTGATCGCCGCACTCGTCGGCGTCGTGGTGCTGGTGGCCGGCGTCATCGTCTGGCGATTCTTCGGTGACGCACTGTCCAACCGCTCCGACACGGCGGCCGACCGCTGCCTCGGTGGCGAGGCGAAGGTCGCGGTCCTCGCAGACCCGGCGATCGCCGACAACATCTCCGCGTTCGCCAAGAAGTTCAACGCGTCGGCGGGCCCGGTCGGCGACAAGTGCGTGTCGGTCGACGTCACTCCCGCCGACTCCGACGGCGTCGTCGACGGACTCGAGGGCACCTGGCCGGAGGCGCTGGGCAGCAAGCCGACGTTGTGGATTCCGGGCAGTTCGGTGGCCTCGGCTCGACTGCAGGCGGCGGCCGGACCCAAGGTGGTCGGCTCGGCGCGCTCACTGGCGACTTCCCCGGTTCTGCTGGCTGTGCGGCCGGAGCTCAAATCGGCTCTCGACCAACAGAGTTGGGCCACCCTGTCGAACCTGCAGACCGATCAGGCGGCACTCGACGGCCTGGATCTCGCGGGCTGGGGTTCGCTGCGGCTGGCGCTGCCGAAGTCCGGTGACAGTGATGCGTCCTACCTCGCCGCCGAAGCGGTGGCCTCGGCGTCCGCGCCGCAGGGCAGTCCGGTCACCGCGGGCATCGGGTCGGTCAGCGCGCTGGTCGCCGGTCAGCCGAAGCTGGATGGCGAACTCACTCGACGCCGCCATGAAGGCCCTGCTCGGCAGCAGCGACCCGGCCGCGGCGCCGGTGCACGCCGTGGTCACCACCGAGCAGCAACTCTTCCAGCACGCGGCAGGACTGCCGGACGCCAAGACCACGGTGGCCGGGTGGACACCGCCCGGGCCGGCCCCCGTCGCCGATTTTCCGGCCGTGTTGCTGACCGGCGACTGGATCGCGGAGGAACAGGCAAGTGCCGCAAGCGAATTCGAGCGGTTCCTGCACAAGCCCGAGCAACTCGCCGAACTGGCCAAGGCCGGATTCCGCACCGAGGGCAACACCCCGCCGGGCAACGATGTGACCGCGTTCGCACCGCTGGCCGCCACCCTGTCGATCGGTGACGACTCCGCGCGGGTGGCGGTCGCCAACGCGCTCAGCGCACCCGCGGGAGGTCAGACCGCGGGGGTCAGACGACGTCGATCATGCTCGACCGGTCGCTGAATCTGGGCCCGGTGGTCAGTGCCCTGAACGCGCGGATCGCGGCGCTGCCGCCGACCTCGGCGGTGGGTCTGACCACGTTCGACAGCGGGCAGAGCACCACGCAGGTCAACGTCGGCGCACTGGGCGATCCGGTCGACGGCCAGACCCGCAGCGCGGCGATCACCAGTACCCTCAGCGGTCTCAGTTCGGGCGGCGGCGGCGGCGGGGTGTCGTTCACCACGCTTCGCAATGTCTATGCCGAGGCCCATACCGATTTCCGTCCGGGCCAGCCCAATTCGGTGCTCGTGATCACCTCGGGCCCACACACCGATCAATCGCTGGGCTCCGACGGTCTGCAGGATCTGATCCGGTCGAGTGCCGACCCGGCCCGTCCGGTCGCGGTGAATGTCATCAACGTCGGCGATGACCCGGACCGCGCCACCTGGGAGGCGGTTGCGCAGATCAGCGGCGGCACCTACCAGGACGTGCCGAGTTCGGACTCCCCCGAATTCGTCACCGCGCTCAACCAGATGTTGGCCTAGCCGATCAGCACTCGACGTAGTTGACCGAAACGTTCACGGCAGGCCCGCGGTAGACGTTTCCTCGCACTTCGAGCTCATGTCCCGGCCGGCGGCCCAGGAGTTGCGCCCGGATCTCCTTGGCCGCCGAGCATGATCTTGCCGGTGCTGCGCAACTGCTCGCACGCCGGTACCGGTGGCGGCTGAGGTCGGCGATGAACCGCGCGGCAGCTCCGCATCGAGCATCGCCCGGGATTCCGGATCTGCTACATGCCCGATTGGTGCAAACAGATATACCAGAGTGCAACCGGCATCACAACAGTTGGCCTTCATAGAGGTCAGAGCCAAGGTCGGGGAGCGACACCTGAGTGGCCCATGGGTGTGGGGCTGAGGTTTCCGTGGCCAATTTTGTTGCCGCCACGTCTTGACATGGTCACCTCGGCGCGCTCACTCTGTTTCTTGTGGTGTTTTGGATTGCGTATTACGCAACACAGTGGGGCCAGATCGGCGCACAGCGAGAGACACTGGGAATGCCAGAGCAGGTGAACGCGTACATCGCGGGCGAGTGGCGTGCCGCTGAGGGCGATCAGCGCCGCGAAATCCGTTCTCCCGCAGACGGTCAGCTTGTCGCGACGGTTGCGGAGGCATCGGCCGCGGACGCCGGAAGGATACGGCGCCGACCGTCTATTCGCCGCAGCGGGGTGGGGCGGCATGAAGCGTTCCGGCAACGGCCGCGAGGCACAACGTCGATCCGCACCCAACGCACTGGTTCCGCGCGTGAGGACGCGACCGACCTCGACTGCATCCGATCCCTTCACAGCCCAGCCCGATTCACACACCTATTGAGGAGACCCGGTGACCATCCAGACTGAGAGTTCTGCTGCCGCGGCGCCCGCGGCGGGTTCCCCCGACGACACCGACGCCGAATTGCAGGTCCGTGGACTCTGGAAGGTGTTCGGCGGCAAGGCTTCTGAGATTCCCAGCGACCGCGGCCTGGACGGGCTCGCTGTTGCCGACATCAAGCAGAAGACCGGATGCTCGGTCGCTGTGCGCGACGTCAGCTTCAATGTGGGCGCCGGCGAGGTGTTCGTCGTGATGGGCTTGTCCGGTTCGGGCAAGTCCACGCTGGTGCGCTGCCTGATCCGGCTGATCGAGCCGACCAAGGGCCAGGTGGTGTTCCAGGGCACCGACGTGACCCAGGCCAACGAGAAGGCGCTCCGCGACCTGCGCCGGCGCAAGGTGTCGATGGTGTTCCAGCACTTCGGGCTGCTGCCGCACCGCCGGGTACTCGACAACGTCGCCTACGGCCTGGAGGTCCGCGGCATTGATAAGAAGGAGCGCTACGCCCGCGCCTCCGAGGTCACCGAGTTGGTCGGGCTGGCCGGCTACGAGCAGTCCTATCCCGATCAGTTGTCCGGTGGCATGAAGCAGCGGGTCGGGCTGGCCCGCGCGTTGGCCAACGATCCGGAACTGCTGATGTTCGACGAACCGTTCTCGGCGCTCGATCCGCTGATCCGGCGGGACATGCAGAACGAGGTGATCCGGCTGCACCACGAAATGGGCAAGACCATGGTGTTCATCACCCACGACCTGTCCGAGGCGCTCAAGCTCGGCGACCGCATCCTGATCATGCGCAACGGCGAGTTGGTGCAGATCGGGACCGGCGACGAATTGGTCGGCGCCCCGGCCGACGACTACGTCCGCGACTTCGTCAGCGATGTGCCCCGGTCCCGCGTCCTGACCCTCAAATGGATCATGCGTGAGCGTCGCCCCGACGATCCGCTCGACGGACCGGAGCTGGGGCCCGACGTGGTGATCCGCAAGGCCGTCGACGCAGTCCTGGGATCCGACAAGCCGATCAAGGTCGTCTCCGACGGCAAGCTGCTCGGCATGGTAGGTCAGGACGAGATTCTCGCGGTGATCAGCCGGGTGGACGAGGGCGGCGCGTGATGGCCACGCTCACCGCCGATGCGCCCCCGTCGGCACCGGCGCCGGAGACCCGCCGCGGCCTGTCGTGGTTCGCCGTACGCGGGCCCGCCCAGGTCATCGCGGCGATCGGTGCGGTGCTGGCGGTCTGGATCGTGTTGTTCACCATGTTTCGCGGACGCAACACCCTCGCACTTGCGCCGGCCGACACCAATGCGCTGCACAACTGGCTCTCCGACCTGCAGACCAGAGTCGGCGAAGGACGGAACACCAACCCCCTGTTCATCTATGTGTTCAACCCGATCCGGGCGGTGATCGACGCGTTCGCGACCGCGATTCAGGGTCTGATCGCACATCCCGTCGGCGACAGGCCGGTCCCCTACATCGGCTGGCTCGGTGTGGTGGTGCTGCTGACCTACCTCGCCTTCGTGTTGGCCAACTGGCGGATCGCATTGCTCACGCTGTGCGGTTTCCTGTTCATGGGTCTGCAGGGCCTGTGGCAGGAGAGCATGGAGACCCTGGCCTTGGCCATCGCCGCGGTGGCGATCGCACTGCTCATCGGTATTCCGCTGGGCATCTGGGCGGGGATGTCGAACTGGTTCAACCGGTTGATCACCCCGGTGCTGGATTTCATGCAGATCCTGCCGACGTTCGTCTACCTGGCTCCGCTGACCCTGATGTTCCTGATCGGTCCCGCCGCGGCGGTGATAGCGACGCTGATCTACGCGGTACCACCGGTCATCCGGCTGACCGCCCACGGCATCCGCGCCGTCCCCGAAGAGACCCGAGAAGCGGTGGAATCGCTTGGTGCGACACGGTTCCAGGCGTTGCGCGGGGCGCTGCTGCCGATGGCCAAACGCACCATTGTGCTCGGTATCAACCAGACCATCATGTGCGCGCTCGCGATGGTCACCATCGCTGCGCTGATCGCGGCCCCCGGACTGGGCCAGGTGGTGATCCAGGCGCTGTCCACCCAGGACGTCGGCACGGCCTTCAATGCCGGCCTGGCGATCGTGATCATGGCGATCATCCTGGACCGGACCACCACGGCGGCCAGTGAGCGGGTGGAAATCGAGCGTCGAAGTTTCTCTGGTCCCAACAGGTTTCGCCGGCCCATCATCGTGATCGGGGCCGTCGTCACCGTGATCGCCATCTGGCTCTCCTATACCTACCAGCTGACGGCGATCTTCCCGTCGTCGTTGCAGATCGGCTCCGCGCACATCGGACTCGACGTCGGCACGCACATCATCAACGTGGCCAACTCCGCGACCGAATGGCTGCAGGCCCACCTGGCCCCGTTGACCAACGCGATCAAGAACTTCGTCACTGCGTGGGCGCTCGATCCCCTCCAGACGCTGTTGGACAGTTCGCCATGGTGGCTGACCTTCGCCGCGCTCACCGCCATCGCCGCGATCGTCGGCGGCCGCATCTCGGCACTGATCACCGCAGTCTGCCTGGCCCTGATCATCGCGATCGGGCTGTGGCAGGACACCATGGACACCCTGGCCGCGGTGCTGGTCGCGACCGTGGCGGTGGTGGTGCTCGGCGTGGTCATCGGAGTTTGGATGGGCCGTAACCGTAGGGCCGACCAGATCGTGCGGCCCTTCCTCGACGCGGCCCAGACCATGCCGTCGTTCGTCTACCTGGTGCCGTTCCTGGCGTTGTTCTCGGCGTCGCGGTTCACCGGCATCGTCGCGGCGATCGTCTACGCGGCCCCCGTCGCCATCAAGATCATGGCGGACGGGATTCGCGGCGTGTCGGCGGAAACGGTTGAAGCCGCCCAGTCGGTGGGCTCGAACACTTGGCAGGTCATCAGCAAGGTGCAGTTGCCGATGTCGGCGCGGTCACTGGCGCTGGCCACCAACCAGGGCCTGATCTACGTGCTCTCCATGGTGGTGGTCGCCGGACTCGTTGGTGGCGGCGCCCTGGGTTACCTGGTGGTCGCCGGCTTCTCGCAGACCAGTCTGTTCGGCAAGGGACTGGCGGCAGGACTCGCGATCGTGCTGCTCGGCACGATTCTGGACCGCACGACAGCGGCCGCGGCACGACGGATAGGACGGACGGGTCAATGAGATGCAGGGCGTTCGCGGCGGGATTCGCCGCGCTGGTGATGTTGACCGCGGGCTGTAACGCCACCAAGGTGTCGGACCTGCAGAGCAGGGGTTCACTGGCACCCGGAAGCAAACCGTGCGGCAACTTCAACCTGGCGGTCAACTCCTGGGTCGGGTACGAGGCCGACGCCGCGGTGATCACGTACCTCGCCGAGAACGTCCTCGGGTGCACGGTCAAGGAGAAACACATCGACGAGCAGATCGCCTGGCAGGGGCTCTCCACGGGTCAGGTGGACGCGATCCTCGAGAACTGGGGTCACGACCAGCTCAAGCAGCAGTACATCGACAACATGGGCGTCGCGCAGAGTGCGGGCTCGACGGGCAACAAGGGGCAGATCGGGTGGTATGTGCCGCCGTGGATGGTCCAGAAGTATCCCGATATCACCGACTGGCACAATCTGAACAAATACGCCGATGTGTTCCGCACCTCTGAATCCGGCGACAAAGGACAACTGCTCGACGGGTCACCGTCCTATGTCACCAACGACGCTGCGCTGGTGGAGAACCTGGGTCTCAATTTCAAGGTGGTTCAGGGCGGCAGCGAAACCGCGTTGATCTCCAGCCTGCGCCAGGCCGAGCAGCAGAAGATGCCGCTGCTCGCGTATTTCTATTCTCCGCAGTGGCTACTGAGCGAGGTGCCGCTGGTGAAGATCGACCTGCCGAAATACACCCCCGGCTGTGATGCCGATCCCGCGAAGATCGCCTGCGACTATCCGGACTACGACCTCGACAAGATCGTCGCGACGAAGTTCGCCGAATCCGGCAGCCCCGCCTACACGTTGGTGAAGAACTTCCAGTGGACAAATGACGACCAGAACTCGGTAGCCCGTTCGATCGCGCTGGACGGTTTGACGGACGACGAGGCAGCCAAGAAATTCGTCGACGCCAACCCTCAGCTCGTCGCCAAATGGCTGCAGGGCACCGGCGCCGAAATCCAGCCTTAGGCGCTAGGACGCTCGCTGGTCGCTGTCGAGTAGTCGGCTACGCGTGCCCGCCGAGGCGTCCCGGGCGCACGCTTGCCCTTCAGCCCGGTTCACGGTGAGCCGGGAGACACGAAGGGTGCACGCATGAAGTATCAGGTAAAGGCCGGCGACACACTCAGTGCTCTGGCCGACGAGTTCTACGGCGACGCGCGTCGCTTCCGGGCCATCTCGGCGGCCAACGACCTGACCAACCCCGACCACATCGTCGTCGGCCAGCAGTTGGAGATCCCGTACGTGACCTTCCGGTACCGGGTGCAATTGGGTGACACGAAGCAGAAACTGGCGCAGCGCTTCTACGGTGATCCGACGCTCAGCGAGATCATCGAGATCCCCAACGGAGCCGCCCAGCGCGACCTCAACGTCGGCGAGTGGCTGCTGATCCCTGATCTCGCCAAGGCCGGGCATCACACCGTGGTGGCGGGCGAGACGCTGGAGGTGCTGGCCGAGCGCTGGTACGGGGACCGCTTCCTGTGGACGATCATCTCGATCGCCAACCGCCTCAACGGCGTGGACCCGGCACCCGGGACAATTCTGCAGCAGCCGCGGCTCAACTATCGGCACGAGGTCGTTGCCGGGGACACCCTGTGGGCGCTGGCCGAGTTCGCCTACGGGGAGGGCGGCGACGACCGGACCCGGCAGTTGGTCGGAGTGCTGGCAGGGGCCAACCTGATAGCCGACCCGGACGTCATCAACGTCGGGCACCCGCTGTACTTCCCGTCGTTCGATCTGGGCGACTAAGCGAAAGCCTCCACCGGCGGGCACGAGCACACCAGGTTGCGGTCGCCGTACGCGCCGTCTATCCGGCGCACCGGCGGCCACACCTTGGGCCGGAAGTTCGTGCCCAGCGGGTAGGCCGCCTGTTCGCGGTTGTACGGGTGCTCCCACGCGTCGACGAGCAGGCACTCGGCGGTGTGCGGGGCACCGCGCAACGGGTTGTCCTCGGCGGGCCACTGTCCCGAACCGACCTTGTCGATCTCGGCACGGATGGCGATCATCGCCTCGCAGAACGCGTCCACCTCGGCCAGGCTCTCACTTTCGGTCGGCTCCACCATCAGCGTGCCCGCCACCGGGAAACTCATGGTGGGGGCGTGGAAACCGTAGTCCGCCAGTCGCTTTGCGACATCGTCGACGGTGACGCCGGTGGCCTTGGTGATGCCGCGCAGGTCGAGGATGCACTCATGGGCGACCATGCCGTTCTCACCCGTGTAGAGCACCGGGTAGTACTCGTCGAGACGGCGGGCGATGTAGTTGGCCGACGCGATCGCGGTCAGCGTCGCCGCGCGCAGGCCGGGTGCACCCATCATCCGGATGTACGCCCAGGTGATCGGCAGGATCGACGCCGACCCGTACGGCGCCGAGGACACCGGATGGCCCGCGGGCAGTTCGTTCGGCCAGCGGATGGCCGGGCAGGAACGGCGCCAGATGGGCGCGCACCGCCACGGGGCCGACACCCGGACCGCCGCCGCCGTGCGGAATGCAGAACGTCTTGTGCAGATTCAGGTGGCTGACGTCGCCGCCGAACCTGCCGGGCCGGGCGAGCCCAACCAGCGCGTTGAGGTTGGCGCCGTCGACGTACACCTGCCCTCCGGCATCGTGTACGGCCGCGCACATCTCGGCGATGTCGTGCTCGTAGACGCCGTGGGTGGACGGGTAGGTGATCATGATCGCCGACAGCTTCTCGGCGTTGCTCGGCGACCTTGGCGCGCAGGTCGTCGAGGTCGACGTCACCGTTCTCGCGGCACGCCACCACGACCACCCGCATGCCGGCCAGCGCCGCCGAGGCCGCGTTGGTGCCGTGCGCACTGGACGGGATCAGGCACACGTCGCGGTGCGCCTCGCCGCGGGCGGCGTGGTAGTCGTCGATCGCCAGCAGGCCCGCGTACTCCCCCTGCGAACCGGCGTTGGGCTGCAACGAGATCGCGTCGTACCCGGTCAGACCGGTCAGCCACGTCTCGAGGTCGGCGATCAACCTGCGCAGGCCCGGGGTGTCGGAGGCCGGGGCGAACGGGTGCTGACGGGAGAACTCCGGCCAGGTGATCGGCTCCATCTCCGCGGCGGCGTTGAGTTTCATGGTGCAGGAGCCCAACGGGATCATCGTCCGATCCAACGCGAGGTCCTTGTCGGCCAGCGCCCGCAGATAGCGCATCATCGTCGTCTCGGTGCGGTGGCTGGTGAAGGCGGGATGCGTCAGGAACTCCGAGGTGCGCGGTCACCCCGATGCCCAGGCCCGCCGCGACCGGCGCCGCCGTGACCCCGAACGCCTCGAGCACCGCGGCCACGTGGGCGTCGGTGGTGGCCTCGTCGCAGGCCACCGACACGTGGTCGGCGTCGACCCGCCACAGATTGATGCCGTTGGACTTGGCCGCGGCGATCACCTGGTCGGCGCGGCCCGGGACCCGGGCCAGCACGGTGTCGAAGTAGGTGTCGTGCACCAGCGCGTCGCCCAGGGCGGCGGCGATCGCCCGCGGCGTGGCTGTGCACCCGCCGGGCGATCGCGGTCAGGCCCGTCGGCGCCGTGGTAGCTGGCGTACATCGCGGCCATCACCGCCAACAACACCTGCGCGGTGCAGATGTTGGACGTCGCCTTGTCGCGGCGGATGTGCTGCTCGCGGGTCTGCAGCGACAACCGGTAGGCCGGGTTCCCGTCACGCGTCCACCGACACCCCCACCAGGCGGCCCGGCAACTGCCGGGCGTGTTTGGCGTGCACGGCCAGGTAGCCGGCGTGCGGGCCGCCGAAGCCCATCGGCACACCGAATCGCTGTGCGGTGCCGAAGGCGACGTCGGCGCCGATCTCACCGGGCGGAGGTCACCAGCGTCAGCGCCAGCAGGTCGGCGCCCACGGCCACCAGCGCACCACGCTCGTGCGCGCTCTCGATCAGGGCGGTCCAGTCGGTGATCCGGCCGCTGGCCCCCGGCAACTGGGTGATCACACCGAAGAACTCGCCGTCGGGCAGGCCGTCCCGCAGGTCGGCGGTGACGATCTCGATGCCCAGCGGCTTGGCGCGGGTCGCCAGGATCGCGGCGGTCTGGGTGAAGACGTCGACATCGACGGCCAACCGCCGGGCGTCACCCCGCACGGCCCGGTGCATCAGCGTCATGGCCTCGGCGGCGGCGGTGCCCTCGTCGAGCATCGAAGCGTTGGCGATCTCCAGGCCGGTCAGGTCGGCCACCATGGTCTGGAAGTTCAGCAGCGCCTCGAGCCGGCCCTGGCTGATCTCCGGTTGGTACGGCGTGTACGCGGTGTACCAGGCCGGGTTCTCGAGGATGTTGCGCAGCAGTACCGGCGGGGTCAGCGTGTCGTAGTAGCCCTGCCCGATCATGGACACCGCGACGGTGTTGGAATCGGCCATTGCGCGCAGTTCGGCGAGCGCCTCGTGCTCGGACGCCGCGGGCGGCAGGCCGTCGAGCCCCGGCGCCGTGCCTGCGGCGTTCAGCGCGTCCAGGATGTTGGCGGGCAGTGCCTTGGCCGCGAGCTCGTCGAGGGAGGCGACGCCGATGACGTCGAGCATGGTTGCGACGGCGGCGCTGTCGGGGCCGATGTGGCGATCGGCAAAAGTGTGGGCAGGCGTCGAAGCGGTGGACATCGGGGACTCCTAGCGCAGCGCGGAACTCACGTTCCTCCCCCTCTGTCGTCCACCCGAGCCGGGCGCCTGAGAGATTCGGCGGGTTCGAGCCGCCTTTCCCCATGGGCGGGCGGGCCGGGTATTCACCACCCGGAACGCCGCTTTCCAGAGGCATCGTGGCCTGACGCGGTCCGGGGGCCTGAGAGGTTGACGGAGAGGTGTTGCTCCTTCGGCGTCCGTGGCTGGCTGGCACGGAACTCTCCCGCGACGGGGCGATGCGTGCCAAAGTCTACCGGGTAGTGGCCGGCCGGGTGTCAGCCGATCTTGCGGTCGCGGGTGCTTCCGCCGCGAAGCCAGCTCGTCCTCGGGTGTGGCGATGGACTCACCGCCGTCGGCGCGTTCGCCGGGGAAATCGGCGATGGCGCCGGTCAGTTCCCGCATGGCACCGCTGACGGCGATACCGAACACGCCCTGGCCGCCCTGCAACAGGTCGACCACCTCTTCGGCCGACGTGCACTCGTAGACCGTGGTGCCGTCGGAGAACAGCGTGATGTTCGCCAGATCCTCGACGCCGCGCCGGCGCAGATGGTCGACCGCAACCCGGATGTTGTGCAGCGAGATACCGGTGTCGAGCAGTCGCTTGACGATCTTGAGCACCAGGATGTCTTTGAACGAGTACAGCCGCTGGCTACCGGAACCGGCCGCCCCGCGGATGGACGGGACCACCAGCGAGGTGCGTGCCCAGTAGTCCAGCTGGCGGTAGGTGATGCCGGCGATCTGGCAGGCGCTGGGCCCGCGGTAGCCGATCAGTTCGTCGGGGACGGAGTCGTCCGGGAACAGCCCGGGTTGCATCGGGCCCTGCGGTGCGGCGGCGGAGTCGGTTGCCGAGCTCGTGTCCAGGTCCAACTGCTCCTGCCGTGGCTGCTCGCCCACCCTGATTCCTCTCGCCGATCGTGCCCGACGACCGCGAACCGTCTACCGGTCGCGCCCACCGGACCCGAGTGTTCAAGAGCATACGCTCCCGATGGGTTCGGAGATGTCGACCCGGACCCGACTTCTGTCCAAGTATGGCCGCCCGTTCTCCGCTGTCCGATCTTGTGCCGGGCGTGTCGAAAGGGCAATTGCCAGTTCGAGACGTATCCGTGATATTCCCCCGGCAGGTGGCTCCGACGCGGCCGCGCAGCCGCCGTCAGGTGGCCTTGAAGTCGTCCGGCGACACGCTGTCCAGGAACTCCTTGAACTTCTCGACCTCGTCCTCGCGCACCGCGCCGGACGACTCCTCGTCGCTCTCGTCCGGGATCAGCAGACCGGCCTCGGCCAGTACCGCCTCCTCGACGTAAATGGGCACCCCGACCCGCAGCGCGATGGCCACCGAGTCCGACGGGCGGGCAGACACCTTGATATCGCGGTCGAAGATCAGGTCGGCGTAGAACGTGCCTTCCTGCAGGTCGACGATGCGGACTTCCTTGAGCGAATGGCCCAGGGCGGCAATGAGATCCCGGATCAGGTCATGGGTGAGCGGCCTGGCCGGCTCGACGCCCTGCTGTTCAAGGGCGATGGCGGCGGCCTCCGACTGCCCGATCCAGATGGGCAGATAACGGTCGCCGTTGGCCTCACGCAGCAGCAACACCGGCTGGTTCTGAGGCTGTTCGACGCGTATGCCGACCACACGAACTTCACCCATCAGTGTCTGCCCTCCGCAAGGCTGTGCGATCCAGGATCAACTCTAGTCCTCACCGGTGTAGAACGTCGCGCACAGCCGACTTGATCAATGACGTGTGCAACGTGATCGCCAGTGCCGCCACTTCCCTGGCCAGGTCGTCGGCGCGGTCGCGGGCCCCGGCCTTGTCCGCCTTGACGAGCGGACCCGCGATCTGGGCGATGAGATCGGACTGGCGGTCGGCCGCCGAGCGGAACGCCCGCAGGTGCCGCGGCTCGACACCGTAGTCCTCCAGGGCGTGCGCACACTGCGCGATCACCACCGAATGCTCGTCGAAGTACACGGCGCCCGCACCCTTGGAAACCGGGGTGATGACGCCGTTGCGCACCAGGGCGGTCAGCAGGTCATCGGCGATACCGGACTGCTCCAGCAGGTCCTCACGGCTGAGTCTGACCCGGGTGGGCGCGACCGCCGACGCGGACAGATGCTCGGTGCCCGTATCCGCATCGGACACCAGACGCGGCCCGCCGTAGAGAGATCCGGCGTCGGGCAACTCACCGTCGGGCTGGGCGTCCAGTTGTGCCTTGATGACCTTCAGCGGCAGGTACTGGTCGCGCTGGGCCCGCAGGACGAACCGCAGCCGCGCACAGTCATAGGCGGTGAATCTCCGATACCCCGACGCCGTCCGTTCCGGCGTGACCAGTCCCTCGGCCTCCAGGAACCGGATCTTGGAAATGGTGACGTCCGGGAAATCAGGTCGCAGCAGGTCCAGGACCGCTCCGATCGACATCCCGGCGAACGCGGGAGTATCCGGAGCCGTCACTAGCTGCCTGGTCCCCCACCGTCGTCGGTCTTGGGTCCGGTCAGGAACACCAGGCGGAACTTGCCGATCTGCACCTCGTCGCCGTTGGCCAGCACCGCGGAATCGACCGGTTCACGGTTGACGTAGGTGCCGTTGAGGCTGCCGACGTCGACAACCTGGAATTCGCCACTCTCCAACCGGAACTCAGCGTGCCGGCGGCTGACGGTGACGTCGTCGAGGAAGATGTCGCTGTCGGGATGGCGGCCCGCTGATGTGCTGGCCTGGTCCAACAGGAAGCGCGAACCGGCGTTGGGGCCGCGCTTGACGACCAGCAACGCGGAACCGACCGGCAGGCCTTCGACTCCGGATACGGCGCCTTCGGTACCCGCGGACGGCGGTGCGTCCAACTCGTTGAGGAAGTCGGCCCGGAAGACAGACGTCGTCTCCACAGTGACCTCGTCGGAACTGTCCTTATCCGTCACACGCCGCTCCTCACTGGCTGCTGTGGCGATACCGCCGGTTTAGCCGCGCCCCGCCCATACTGTCGCCGCCTCGACCGTACCGTGCGATCGACGTCGATGGTGGCGATCGCGGCCGGAACAGCCGCTCGTAGGCACCCTAACAACTGATCATTCGGTCAGGGTGGCCTGGTATGCGTCCGGGTCGAGCAGACCGGCCAACCCGTCGTCGAGCGCACCGCCCTCGACGCGGAGGTCCACCAGCCAGCCGGCGCCGTACGGGTCGGAGTTCACCAGATCCGGGCTGCCCTCCAGATCGCCGTTGACGGCAACCACTTTCGCTGTCAGCGGCGCGTACAGGTCGGACACCGACTTGGTGGACTCGACCTCGCCGAACGCATCGCCCGCGGTCACCTCGGCGCCGTCCTCGGGAAGCTGCACGAAGACCACGTCGCCGAGCGCGGACTGGGCGAAGTCGGTGATGCCGACGCGTACGGTGTCATCGCCGGTGCGGCGGACCCATTCGTGTTCGGGCGTGTAGTGCAGATCGGGTGGGACTTCGCTCACGTTGTTTCTCGCTCCCTGGCTGACTATTGTTCATTTGACGGGCTGAGCGTATTGGCGGGGTTTCGGTTGCCGCAAGGTGGTGATGTCCAAGCTCCCGGACTGCTGCACCGTCATCGTGCCGCCCACCCGCTCGACGCTGTCGACGGCGCCACCCGGGATGTTCATCGCCGCCGCCAGCGTGGGCGGATCGCCAATGGCCAGAATGGAATACGGCGGGGCCAACATCAGCCCGTCCATCGCGAGCCGCGCCCGCCTTGCCGACCACCCAGGTGTCGACGCCCACGCGGACCGCGAGGTTGCCCGCATTGACTTCCATCGCCTCGGCGCCGGCGGCACGCAGTTCGTTGATGACATCGAGCATGGTCTCGGGGGCCACGCCGCGCGCCGGGTCGTCGATGCTGATCGTCACTCCCGGGCCCCGGGCGGCGACGGTTCCGATCATGATCGACAGCGCGGCCAGCCGGGACCGGGCGTTGTCGATGGCGGCCTGATCCGAGGTTCCCGACGCCTGCAGCGACGCCAGGGTGCGCTGCAGTTCGGCCACTTCGGTGTTCAGCGCCGCCTCGCGCTGCTGAAGGGAATCCAGCAGCACCAGCAGATCCGCGGGCCGGGCCGTTTCCAGTGCGTCGCCGGATTCGGTCTGGCGGGCCTGGGTGGCGATGGCGACTCCGAGCAGCAGGCACAGCACGACGGCGAGCGCCGCGAACACCAGTTGGGAGCGGCTGCGGCCGCCGGGCGCGCCGGGCTCCCCGTCCGGAGGCGGTGGTGCGGGCGGCGGTTCGGCCGGTTCGGTCATGGTCGTCAGGCTCCGAACAGCCGGCGGCGCAGCGCGGCCGCATTGCCGAAGATGCGGATTCCGAGCACGACGATGATCGCCGTCGACAGCTGGGTGCCGACCCCCAACTGGTCACCCACCCAGACGATCAGCGCGGCCACCAGCACGTTGAAGACGAATGACACCACGAACACCTTGGCGTCGAAGATCTGCTCGAGGTAGGCGCGCAACCCGCCGAACACCGCGTCGAGGGCCGCGACGACGGCGATCGGCAGGTACGGCTCGACGGCCTCGGGCACGCTCGGGTGAAACACCAGCCCGAGCACGATGCCGAGCACCAGCGCGGCAATTCCTATCATGCTGTCGTCTCATTCCTGCGTCCGCTCACATCAGGGCCCAATCCGCTTGGCGAACTTGATATCTCGGGTCGCACCCGCCGGCAGCGTGAGTCCGTCGCCGGCGCTCACCGTGACACCCACCCCGTACGAGGTCTCCAGCAGGCGCAGCCGGATCAGGCCGGGACTGTGGTCGAAGATGTCGCGCATGGTGTTCGGCGGCCCGATCGCCAGGATGTCGTACGGGCTGCTGATCGGGTGATTGTCGACCAGGATCGCGCCGCCGGCCTGCCGGATCGTCACATTGGGCCCGATCCGGATGCCGCCGACGGACACGGCCTCGGCCCCGCTGGCCCACAGCGAGTTCACCACCAGCTGCAGGTCGCGGTCGAGGATCACCTGCCGGCTGCCCGCGATCCGCTCCTTGGACACGTCGGACAGATCGCGGCCGACGCCGGGGTCGGTCACGCGCACCGTCAGGCCCGGGCCGATCACCGCGGTGCTGGCCGCCGCCAGACTCAGGGCGTCCAGTCCGTTGAGCAGCTGTTGCCCCTCGGCGTCGTCACGAAGCTGCGCGCGGGCCACGTCGTCGACCTGAATCGACAGCGCGTCGCGGGTGCGGGCCAGGTCATCTGTGGTGTGCTCGGCGGACTTCACGCTGTCGGCCAGCACCCGCTGGGCCGTCGTGACACCGGGCGCCAGCGACCGGGCCTGTGAGACCGCCCCGGCGAACACGGTTGCGATCAGCAGCGCCCCCACCGCCTGCCACAGCCACTTCCGGCGGGCCGGTGCGCCCGGCGTCCGGGCCGCAGCCGCCGCGGCGTAGCCGGGGTCGAGGTGCTCGGACAGCAGTGACCGAAGCAGCGACGGGACCGGCAGCTTCTGCACCTGTGCGGCCTGACGCCCGGACAGCCCGGCGTCCGGGTGGTAGCCACCCAGCGCCCGGTCACCCTGGGTCACCGGGGCACCTTCGGCAGCTGCCGGACAACCTTCGCCAGCTGGATCACGTACAGGACGAACGCCCACAGGTACATATAGATACCCCAGATGAGGAACGCCCAGCCGCACGCGCCGATCATCCGGCTCCACAACGCGTCCCACTGTCCCAGCAGGATCAGCGGGAACGCCGACATCAACGCGAACGTGGCGGCCTTGCCGATGTAGCTGACGGGAAGTGCGGTGAGCCCGCGGCTGCGCAGCACCGGCAGCATGGCGGCCAGCAGTCCGTCGCGCGCGATCAGGATGGCGATGATCCACCATGGCACGATCCCGGCGATCGCCATCGACACCGGGACCACCAGCATGTAGAGGCGGTCGACCGCGGGGTCCAGCAGTTCGCCCAGACGCGAGTACTGATCCAGCAGCCGGGCGACTTTGCCGTCCGCCCAGTCCGACGCCCCGCTGATCATCAGGACCGCGGTGGCCCAGCCGTACGCGTGTGCGCCCAGCAGCAGGTAGACGAAGACGCCGATCAGGATCAGCCGCAGCACGGACAGCGCGTTGGGCACCGTCAGGATGCGGTCGCGCGTGTCCCCGTGCGGCGCGTCCATAGCCCTAATCTAGTGGCCCGGTCCGTACTGGCCCCGCACCTAGCGGAACACCCCTGGCAGGCTCAGCGCCGACAGCGTGTCGTCCTGCAGCGGGTTGTCGTGCACCATGTACGTCCACGTCGACGTCGGGCGGGCCAGCTTCGAAAGGTCCAGGCCGAGGTCGTCCTCGGCGCCCTCTACCAGGTCGGCGGTCTCGAACGTCTGTTGGGCAGCCTCGACGGCGTTGCTCGCCAGGGAGCCGAACGCGTCGACGGCAAGCCGGTGGAACTCGTCGAGGGGGTTCTGCCGACCCAGCGCCCGCAGGTGGATGCTTTCGCGGATATCGGCGAGGTAGGCCTGGTGATCGGCCCAGCCCCGGTCGAGGTGGTACAGCATGATCAGTCGGCAGATGCGCTCCAACTGCTCTTCGGAGAGCGTTTCGGACAGCTCGTCGTAGCGTTCCGGCGAGAGGTCCTGGAGTTCCTCCCGCGCGGTCGGCGTCGCAAGCAGCTTGTTGCGTCGCTGGACGAGGATCGAGCGCTGCTGCGCGATCAGCTGGTTGTACCGCCAGGTGTTGGCGTGCACGTCGAGCAGCCGGCCCTCGGCCACCCGCTGCGCGTGGTCCAGCAGGGATGCGGCCTTGGGGCTGACGATCCGGCCGTCCTCGTCGGTCTCGGTGGGCAGCTTGCCGGAATCGAGGTGCGACACCACCAGCTCGTCCTCCCAGCTGGAGAAGAACGTCGACGAGCCCGGGTCGCCCTGCCGGCCGGCGCGGCCCCGCAACTGGTTGTCCAGCCGCTCGGTGTTGTGCCTGCCGGTGCCGACCACGTGCAGACCGCCCAGGTCGACGACCTCGTCATGGCTGGCCTCGTCCGAGCCGCCGAGCCGGATGTCGGTGCCGCGGCCGGCCATCTGCGTCGACACCGTCACGGTGTTCAGCGCACCGGCCTCGGCGATGACGGCGGCCTCCTCGGCGTCGTTCTTGGCGTTGAGCACCACGGCCGGGACGCCGCGGCGAAGCAGCTTGCGGTGCAGTTCCTCCGACTCGGCCACATCGTGCGTCCCGACGAGCACAGGGCGGCCGGTGGCGTGCATCTCGGCGATGTGGTCGATGATCCCGTCGGTCTTGGCGGCCGCGGTGATGTAGACGCGGTCCACCTCGTCTTCGCGGATGTTCGGCGTGTTCGGCGCGATCGGTGAGACGCCCAGCGAATAGAACTGGCGCAACTGTTCACCGGCGGCCAGCGCGGTGCCGGTCATGCCGCACACCGTCGGGTAGCGGTTGATCAGCGCCTGCACGGTGATGGTGTCGAGCACTTCGCCGGTCTCGGTGGTCTCGATGCCCTCCTTGGCCTCGACGGCCGCCTGCAAGCCGTCCGGCCAGCGCTGCAGCGTCGCGATGCGGCCGCGCGAGGCGTTGATCAGGTGCACGGCGCCGTCGCGGACGATGTAGTGCACGTCGCGCTGCAGCAGCACGTGGGCGTGCAGGGCGACGTTGACCTCGGTCAGCGTGGTGACGACGTGTTCCTCGGAGTACAGGTCGATGCCGCCGAGGGCCTTCTCGACCTTGACCGCGCCCTCCTCGGTGAGGTGGATGTTGCGCCGGTCGGAATCGGCGTCGTAGTCGACGCCCGGGGTCAGGGTGCCGACGAGGTCGACGACCTCGACCCGCGGGGTTTCGCGGTGCGTCGTGCCGGCCAGCACCAGCGGCACCAGCGCCTCGTCGACGAGGACCGAGTCGGCCTCGTCGATGAGGGCGACATCCGGGTTCGGCGAAACCAGATCCTCGACGTCGGTGACCAGTTGGTCGCGCAGCACGTCGAAGCCGATTTCGTTGACCGACGCGTAGGTCACGTCGCACGCGTAGGCCGCGCGGCGTTCGGTCGCGGTCGAGCTCTCGGTGATCCAGCCGACGGTCAGACCCATCGCTTCGAGCAGCGGGCCCATCCACTCGGCGTCGCGGCGGGCCAGGTAGTCGTTGACCGAGATGACGTGGACGTGCCGGCCGCCGAGTGCGTAGCCGGCGGCTGCGATGGCGCCGGCCAGCGTCTTGCCCTCACCGGTCGCCATCTCCACGACGTCGCCGGCGAGCATCCGCAGTGCACCCTGCAGTTGGACGTCGAACGGCCGCAGACCGGTCGCGCGTTCGGCCGCCTCCCGGGCGATGGCCAGGAACTGCGGAATGTCGGCCGAATCCGCCAGCTCCTCGAGATTGAGCAGCTGCGCGGCCTTGCGCAACTGCTCGTCGTCGAGTTCGGCGGCCTTGTCCTCGAATTCGGCCGCCCCCGACACCTCGTCCATCGACCGGGTCTGGTTCTTCTCGCTGCTGGCGCCCAGCAGCTTCCAGAAGCGTCCGCTCAGCTTGCGTGGGTTGTCGGTCTTGGGAGTGCGTGCCACACGTTCACGGTACGCGGCCCGCCCTCCGCCGATTCGTGCGAGCCTTCGTGGCCGAGCGTGCGTGTCAGCCCGCTAATCGTCGGCGTGTCACGCGCTTTTGTGCACGTTCGCGGTCAGCCCAGATTTGATCGCCGCGGGTACGCCACCGTGGGGTCGGTGAGCGTGTTGACGACGGCGGGCAGGCCGCTCTCGAACGCGCGCCGCAGCGCCGGCCCCAGCTCGGCAGGGGTGGACACCAGCTCGCCGTACCCGCCGAGCGCCGAGACCACCTCGTCGTAGCGGGTGCCCGGCCGCAGCTCGGCGACCACCGAATAGCCGTACAGCAACTCCATGGGATGTTTTTCCAGCGCCCATATTCCGTTGTTGCCCACTACGGAGACGACGTGAATCCCGTGGCGCACCAACGTGTCCCACTCCATGCCCGAGAAGCCGAACGCGCCGTCGCCCTGCAGCAGCACCACCTGGCGCTCGGGCCGGGCCAGCTTGGCGGCCAGCGCATAGCCGGGGCCTGAACCCAGGCAGCCGAACGGTCCGCTGTCCAGCCACGCGCCCGGCACGTAGCTGTCGATGACGCGGCCCGCGTAGGAACCGAAGTCGCCGCCGTCGATCACGACGATCGCGTCGCGGTCCAGCAGCGGCTTCAGTTCGGCGTACACGCGCATCGGATGCAGCGGCGTGCGATCGTCGGCCAGTTCGGCCGCCTCGGCGTCCCGCGCGGCGGTCTCGGTGGCACGCAGGCCCGCGATCCAGTCCTCGTGCCGCCCCACCCCGGCCCCGGCGAGCGCGGCAAGCGTGCCCGGCAGGTCGCCGTACAACTCGGCGGCCACCGCGCGCGGATGTTCGCGTTCGGGACGGCAGCGGTCGGCCACGATCAGGGCGGTGTCGGCACCGAACACGCCGCCGAACCCGAGCCGGAAGTCCATCGGCACGCCGATCACCACTGCCACGTCGGCGTCCCGCAGTGCCTGACCGCGCGCCCGGGAGAACGCCAGATCGTGATCGGCCGGCACCACCCCACGGGCCATCCCGTTCATCAGCACCGGAATCCGCAGTGTCTCAGCGAGTTCCAGCAATTCGGCCTCGGCGTGTCCCCACCACACACCGGTGCCCGCCATGATCACCGGACGCTGCGCCTGCGTGAGCAGGTCGACGGCCCGCGCAAGCGCCTGCCCGTCGGCGGCGTCGGAGGCCGGCAGGGTGTGCAACGCCCCGGGCGCCTCGGTGTCGGGTCCGAGTCCGAACACGACATCCATCGGGAAATCGACGAACGACACACCCGAAGGTGCGCCGACGGTGGCCCGCAGTGCGTCGTCGATCATCGCCGGTACCGCTTCCGGCGTGGGCGCGGTGGCGGCGTAGCGGGTCAGGGGTGCCACGAACGGGACGTGGTCGATCTCCTGCAGCGAGCCCATCCCCCAGCGCATCGCGGGGGCGCGCCCGCCGAGCACCAGCATCGGTGACTGATTCTGCTGCGCGGCGGCCATCGCGCTCATGCCGTTGGTGACGCCCGGGCCGGCGGTCAGTGCCGCCACTCCCGGGACCCGGGTGACCTTCGACCAGCCTTCGGCCGCGAACGCCGCGGTCTGCTCGTGGCGGGTGTCGATCAGGCGGATGCCCTCGGCCCGGCAGCCGTCGTAGATCGAGAACAGGTGCCCGCCCGACAGGGTGAAGACGGTGTCGATGCCACTGGCCCGCAACCGGCGCGCGATCAGGTGTCCGGCGTGCAGACCGTCAGGTGGAGCCTCATTGCTCATGGATCGCAGCCTAACCATTCCGCGGACTGCATAATCGCCGGTGTGCACGACGTCCACGAAGGCGAAGGAACCGACGTTCTCATCGCCGGGGCGGGCCCCATCGGCCTGACCGCTGCCATCGAACTGACCCGCCGCGGCGTGCGCTGCCGGGTCGTCGATCCGTTGACCGAGCCGCCGCTGTATGCGAAAGCCGTTGGCGTGCAACCCCGTACGCTCGAGGTGTTCGAGAACATGGGCGTGCTGCGGCGCATCCTGGACGCCGCCGTCGACTTCCATGGCCAGTTCGTCTACGTCAACGGAGTGCGGGCCGGGGAGATCGCGCTGTCGCTTCCCGACGATGTGCCGTTCGGCTTCGTCTGCATCCCGCAGTACGAGACCGAAACCATCCTGCGCGACGAACTCGCCGCGCTGGGTGTCGCGGTGCAGCGCGGCGTCGCGGCGGCGGGATTCGACCAGGACGCCGACGGGGTGAGCACCACACTGTCCGACGGGACGACCGTGCGCTCGCGCTATCTGGTCGGCGCCGACGGCGCGCACAGCGTGGTGCGCAAGGGCCTGGGCCTGTCCTTCGAGGGCGGCGCGTTCGAGGAGCAGTACATGCTCGGCGACGTCGAGGTGGATTGGTCGTTGCCGCGGGGCTACGCGGTGCGCTCCATGCACCAGACGGACGGCCAGACCGACGATCTGCTGGTGTGCATCCCGCTGCCCGGCCGTGGCCGCTACCGGATGTCGATGCTGGTGCCGCCGGAGTTGGCCACCGGCGCCTCGGATGCCACCGACGGCGTCGCGCACGGGTTCGAGGGCGCGCGCAAACCGGAACTCGCGGACATCCAGGCGGTGCTGGACCGGTTGGCGCCGGAACCGACCACGGCGCGCAACCTGCGCTGGTCGTCGGTGTTCCGGATCAGCCACCGCATCGTGGACTGCTACGGCCGCGGCCGGGTGTTCGTGGCAGGCGACGCGGCCCACATCCATCCGCCCACCGGGGCGCAGGGCATGAACACCGGCATCCAGGACGCGCACAACCTGGCCTGGAAGCTCGCGCTGGCGGTGCGCGGCGAGGCCGCCGACGGCTTGCTGGGTTCCTACGACGCCGAGCGCCGTCCGGTCGGTGAGGAGGTGGTCGGACGCACCGTGCGCAGCGCACGAGCCGGAATCGGTGCTGACTCAAGTGATCCCGACTACGTCATCCGGCGCGAGGCGCAACTGCTGATCTCCTATGCCGACAGCCCGATCGTCGGCACCGGCGCCGGTGGGCGTGCTCCTGATGCCAGGGGGCTGATCCGCTCGGCGGTCACCGACCCGATCCGGTTGTTCAGCCTGTTCGGTCGCGAGCACACGCTGCTGCTGTACGCGGGTGACGGCACCGCGGCCGACGCGGTGGCCGGCCTGGAGGCCACGGCCGAGGCCGCACGCCAGGCCGCCCACGGTGCGTTGGACGTCTACCTGATCGCCGCGCCGGGCGCCGGCGTCGATTCCACGGTGCTGCCGGTGGTTCGCGACGCCGCCGGGGAGTTCGCCCGCAACTACGCCGCGGCGGGCTCCGTGTCGGTCGTGCGGCCAGACGGCTACCTGTCGTACACGGCGGCGGGTAACCGGAACGAAACGTTGGTGCAGCACCTCGGGCTGACCTTCGCCTGAACGGTGCACGACGTCGCCGCAAATTGTCGGCTGCGGTAGCTTCGCGGCAGGCGTTACTGAACGCGGGAGAGGTCACTAGTGAACGAAGTAGAACCGTTCTCGTTCTCGCTCGACTGGGGCAACGAGTTCGCCCTTTCACTGCTCTGGATCGCGAGGGCGTGGGCGATCGCAGCCGTCTGCACCATGGTGTTACTGGTCCTGATAGCGCGGTACACGGTCTGGGGCCAGCAGTTCTGGCGCATCACCGGCGCCGTATTTCACCGGCGAGCACAGCGTGAGGGTCTGGTTGTGGCTGGCGGCCCTGTTGCTGTCGGTGATTGTCGGCGTGCGACTCGACGTGCTGTTCAGCTACCAGAGCAACGACATGTTCTCGTCTGCACAGATGTCCATGACGCCGGCGACGACTCTGCGATCGGAAAACCGGCCTTCATCACGTCGCTGCTCATCTTCGCGGTCTTGGCAACCCTGTATGTCGCGCGCATCATGCTGGACCTGTTCATGATGCAGCGGTTCATGCTGGCCTGGCGGAGGTGGTTGACCGACCGACTCACCGGCGACTGGCTCGACGGTCACGCTTATTACCGCACCCGGTTCATCGACCACACCATCGACAATCCCGACCAGCGCATCCAGGCCGACATCGACATCTTCACCGCCGGCGTCAATTCCCAGCCGAACACGCCCAACAACTTCACCAAGAGCACCCTGCTTTTCGGCGCGGTCGATGCGGTGGTGTCGGTGATCTCGTTCACCGCGATCCTGTGGAACCTGTCCGGTGAGCTGACGATGCCGATCATCGGCATCACCATGCCGCGGGCGATGTTCTGGATCGGTTTCCTCTACGTCTTCATCGCCTCCATCATCGCGTTCTGGATCGGGCGGCCGATCATCCGGCTGAGCTTCGACAACGAGAAGTACAACGCCGCGTTCCGCTATGCGCTGGTGCGACTGCGGGACGCCGCCGAGGCGGTGGCGTTCTACCGCGGCGAGGCGGCGGAACGCCTGCAGCTGCGGCGGCGGTTCGCGCCGATCGTGTCGAACTACAAGCACTACATCAACCGGATGATGGGATTCAACGGCTGGAACCTGTCGATCAGCCAGACCATCGTGCTGCTGCCCTGGCTGCTGCAGGCGCCGCGGCTGTTCGCCCAGCAGATCAAGTTCGGCGACGTCACCCAGTCCGCGTCGGCGTTCAGTTCGGTCCAGAACGGGCTGTCGTTCTTCCGCAACCAGTACGACAGCTTCGCCGGCTGGCGGGCGTCGATCATGCGTCTGCACGGGCTCGTGGTCTCGAACGAGGAGGGCCGGGCCCTGCCGAAGCTGGAAGTCACCGACAGCAGGGAGTGCCTCGTCGAACTCGACGACGTCGAGGTCCGCACGCCGGACGGCCAGCAGCTGATCAAGCCGCTGGACCTGCGGCTCAATCAGGGCGACACGCTGATCGTCACCGGTAAGTCCGGCAGCGGGAAGACGACGCTGCTGCGCGCGCTGGCCCAGCTGTGGCCCTACACCAGCGGCACCTTCCGCAGCCCCGGCGGACCCGACGAGACGATGTTCCTGTCGCAGATGCCGTATGTCCCGCTGGGTGATCTGCGTGCGGTGGTGTCCTACCCCCGTGACGCAGGCGAGATACCCGACGAAGAACTGATCGCCATGCTGAACAAGGTGGCGCTGCCGTCGTGCGCCAAGCGGCTGTCGGAGGTCGAGGACTGGGCGAAGGTGCTCTCCCCCGGCGAGCAACAGCGCATCGCGTTCGCCCGCATCCTGCTGACCAAGCCGAAAGTGGTCTTCATGGACGAGGCCACCTCGGCGCTCGACGAGGGCCTGGAGTACATGCTCTACGACATGGTGCGCACCGAACTGCCCGACACCGTGATCGTCAGCGTCACCCACCGCAGCACCGTCGACCAGCACCACGAGCAGGAACTGGAACTGCTCGGTGACGGCGAGTGGCGGCTCGGCCTGTCCGGAGACGACGAGCCGGCAGCCGTACCGCAGCCCGTGTAGACCCACGCTCAGGAGGCCGGGCAGTGCAGACGTTCACGCCGTCGCTGGACTGGGGCAACGAGATCTTCCACTCGCTGCTGTGGGTCGCCAGAGCTTGGCTGCTCGCCGCCGTGCCGCTGATGCTCGTGCTGGTTCTGATCGCCCGTTACACCGTGTGGGGCCGACAGTTCTGGCAGATCACCGGCGACTACTTCAAGGGCCGTCAGAGCATCCAGGCGTGGACTCTGCTTGGGCTGTTGCTGATGTCGGTGGTGGTGTCGGTGCGCTTGAGCGTGCTACTGACCTATTACAACAACGACCAGTACTCGGCTCTTCAGGTGGCGTTCGAGGGCGCGGGCGCCGGCAACGACGCGGTGCGCGATTCCGGCATCCGGGGGTTCTGGTTCTCGATCGTCGTGTTTCTCGTGCTCATCGCGTTCTACATCGGCCAGATGCTGCTCGACATCTACCTCACACAGAGGTTCATTGTGCGGTGGCGGGTGTGGCTGACCGAACGTTTCATCGGCGACTGGCTGACCGACAAGGCGTACTACCGCGCGCGGTTCCTCAGCGAGCGCATCGACAACCCGGACCAACGGATCCAGCAGGACATCGACAACTTCACGGCCGGGACGGGTCAGGGGCCCAACAGCCCGCTGAACGGGACCTCGCAGACCCTCATATTCGGTTCCGTGAACGCCATCGTGTCGGTGTTGTCCTTCGGGCCGATTCTGTGGCGGCTGTCGGGCTCGCTCACGCTGTTCGGACTCACCATCCCCAAGGCGCTGTTCTGGCTCGTCCTGGTGTACGTGCTCGTCGTCAGCCTCGCGGCGTTTCGCCTCGGGCACCCACTGATCAGGCTCAGCTTCCGTAACGAGACGCACCAACGCCATGCTGCGCTACGGGCTGGTGCGACTTCGTGATGTCGGTGAATCGGTCGCGTTCTCCCGCGGCGAGCCGGCCGAAGAGCGTTCCCTGATCGGGCGACTGATGGACGTGATCGCCAACTACCGGGCGTACGTCCGGCGAAGCCTGCTGCTGTTCGGCTGGAACCAGACCTTCGGCCTCGTCACCGATCCGCTACCGCTGATCGTGCAGGCGCCCCGGCTATTCGCCAACCAACTCGACCTTGGTGACGTCACGCAGTCGGCAAGCGCCTTCGTCGCGGTGTTCGACTCGCTGTCGTTCTTCCGCAACGTCTACGACTCGTTTGCGACGTACCGGGCCACGATCGTCCGGCTGCATGGTCTCGTCGAGGCGAACCGCCAAGCCAGAAGCTTCACGACGTTGACGCTTGTGCCCCGCGGTGACGGCTCGGTGGAGGTTGACGACGTGGAGGTTCGCGCGCCCTCCGGCAAACAGCTGATCGACCGACTCGATCTTTCGCTGGTGCCCGGTGACTCGCTGATGATCGTCGGGCACTCCGGATGCGGCAAGTCGACCCTGCTGCGCAGCCTGGCGCAGCTGTGGCCGTACACCACCGGGACCGTGCAGCTGCCCGCCGGATTACCCGGACACGATGTTTCTGCCGCAGGTGCCCTACATGCCGCTTGGGAACCTGCGCGCCGTGCTGTGCTATCCCGCCGAGTCCTTCGAGGATGCTCGGCTGCTGCGGGCTCTCGACCAGGTCACGCTCGGCCACCTTGCCGACCGGCTGGACAGCGACGAGGACGAGTGGGCCAAGGTGCTCTCCCCCGGCGAGCAGCAACGGGTCGCGTTCGCGCGCGTTCTGCTGAGCAAGCCGCGCGTGATCTTCCTGGACGAGGCGACATCCGCACTCGACGAAGGCCAGGAATTCGCGCTGTACAAGCTGCTGCGCGCCGAGCTGCCGGACAGCATCGTGGTGAGCATCAGTCACCGCAGTGCGGTCGGCCAGCATCACCGCCGCAAACTCGAGCTGAGCGGCGACGGCCCGTGGCGGCTCAGCGACCTCTGAGCGGGATCAACGGCGACCGGCGGCGTGCGCACCGGCGCGGCGGCCGAAGAAGGAGCCCTCCCCCAGCTGGGTGCCACTGGCGTAGCCCTTGCCGTCCTGGGCGATATTGGACGCGCACGCCCCCGCCGCGTACAGACCCGGGACGGCAGCTGCCGTCCTCGCGCTGCACCTCACCGTCGATGGAGACCGCCAGGCCGCCCATCGTGAAGCCCGAGTACATGGCCCGGCCCAGCGACATGTCGAAGGCCGCCCAGGGCCCGTTGTCCTGTGCCGCAACGTATTCCGGCTGTTTGTGGAAGTCGGGATCCTCGCCGCGGGCGGCGTGCTCGTTGTATCGGTCCAGGGTGGCCGCGAGGTTGCCCGCCGGGATGCCGAGGGCGGATTCCATCTCGGCCACCGTCTCGAAGCCGTCGATGAACTTGATCAGCGGCATCTCCGGCATCTGCAAGTGGGGCTCGTCGACGATCAGGTACGCCGACTGTTCCGGTTGCTCGAGCACGAAAGCCGAAGTGCGCGAATGGTAGGAATCCTCGGCGACGAATCGCTGCCCGTTCTTGTTCACGATGACGCCGGTGAGCAGGATCTCGGGCGGGTAGGCGGCGGCGGTGATGAACATCTGGTCCAGGTCCTTGGCGACGCCGCCGGCCGAGACGCCCATCCGGATGCCCAGACCGTCATCGTTGGGGTTGCCCAGAATGTAGGGCGCGACCAGGCCGTGGTGCTTGGTACGCCGCTGCTGACCCAACGCGGGGGTGTGCTCGGCGACCATCTCGGGGTTCATCGCGAAGCCGCCGGCGGCGATGATCACCGAATTCGCCTTGACCGCACCGGTTTCGGTGAAGTGCTTCCAGGCGACGCCGACCACCGCACCGTCGTCGACGACGAGGTTGGTCGCACCGGTTTCATATCGGATCTGCACCCCCAGCTCGGCGGCCCGCTTGAGCAGCAGGTCGATGACCATCGACGCGCCACCCAATTCGCCGGGCACCGGCACCGAGTGTCCCCGCGGCGCGGGTGTCGCCTGCTCGCAGAACGGCCACACCTTCTCGTTGCCGGTGTACGACAGCCCTTCGGTGCCCGGCGGGACGACCACCTTGCCGGGGTAATAGCTCCGTTCGAACTGAAACCCCAAGTCCTCCAACCAGTTGAAGTGTTCGACGCTGCCGTCGCTGTAGGCGCGGATCTTGTCGAGTGCCGGCTCGCGGGACACCGCGACCAGGTACTTGTACATCTCCTCGGGCGAGTCGTCGTGCCCGGTGGCCTGCTGGACCGCGGTTCCGCCGCCGAGATAGAAGTGACCGCCGGCCATCGACGAGGTTCCGCCGGCTGCCGCCGCGCGTTCGAGCACCAGCACGTTCGCGCCGGCCGCGGCCGCGCTGACCGCCGCGCACCCGCCGGCGATGCCGAAGCCGAGCACCACGACGTCGACGTCGTCGGACCAGGACGTGACCTCGTCGGCGTTGACGGTGGCGGGGATGTCGGTGCTCACACTTGCTCCTGTTTGATGTAGTCGAAGAAGGCCTGGATGTCATCGGGGATGTAGGCGATCTCCACGAACGGGATCCCGGCGGCCGGCGCGGACAGGTAGGCGAATTCCATGCCACCGGGCATCACACCCTGCGTCACGACGTCGGCGCCGAGCGCTTCGGCATCCGAAACCGCGGCGGCGAAGGCCGCGGGGTCGTCGGCCCGCATGCAGATGTGGTGCAGGCCGGGTCCGCAGTCGCGCAGGAACTCGCGGTAGATGCTGTCGCCGGTCACCGGCTCGATGAGTTCGAGTTGCATGTCGCCGACGTAGCTCAGGGAGATGTGCGCGACGAAATCCGCGGGCGCACCCCGGTACGTGCACGTGTCAGGGCCGAAGTGGACGTCGGGCATCCGCACCCACTTCTTGGCGCCCAGCAGCCCGGTCAGCGCCGCCTCCGTCGTGTCGAGGTCGTGCGTCACCCACGCGATCTGGACAGGAGTCTGGACACTAATACTCATCGCATCGCAGGATAACCCAGCGACCGTCTCTGCAGAAGAACCCGGTTGTCCGCACCGGGTGAACACGTTCTATTTCGGCTCAGCCGGCCAGCATGTGCAGCCATAGCCGCACCTGGACATCGAAGATCGGTGCCGGGTCGGTCAGCGTGTCGGCTCCGTACTGGCCGAACACCTCGAGGTTGATCGCCCCGACCAGGCCGGCCCACAGTGCGAAGCACTTCGCGACCGCGGCATCGTCGCCCGGGAAATCGAACTCGTCGCGCAGTCGGTCGAAGTCCGCTGAAAGTGCCCGGGGCACTTCGATATCCGTGATGCCGAGGTCCCTCGGCGGCGATACCTGCCGCCACCGCGTCGAACAATGCGCCCACCACGCGGGTGCCCGGAGCCGACGGTGGCCTCCGGCGGCGCGTGATAGCCGGGTACCGGACTGCCGTACAGCAACGTCCAGCCGGCCGGATGGGCGACGGCCCAGGCACGGGCGGCATGCGCAATCGCCGCGATCTGGTCGCGCCACCCGTCGCCGGCCCCGGCGCGTGCGGCGTCGACGGCGTCGGCCAGTTCGGAGTAGGCGTCCACCAGCAGCAACGTGAGCAGGTCGTCGCGGCTGGCGACATAGCGGTATACCGCCGAGGACACCATGCCGAGGTCACGCGCGATCGCGCGCAGGCTCAGTCCGGCCACGCCCTCCGCGGACAGCTGCCGCCGGCCCGACTCGACGATCTGCGCCTCGATCCGGTCACGGGTGTCCTGTCGTTTGCCCATCGGCCCAGTCAAACACAAAAGAGAGCAGTGCTCTTGCATTTCGTCGATGCGGCGTGCCAACCTGATTAGAGAGCACTGCTCTCATATTAAGGAGAAATTCGATGTCGCAACGCTACGACGAACCAGATCTCGTCGCCCGCACCGCAAACACCGTCATCCGCTGGCTCGCCGAAGCCGGGCTGAGCATCGCCGGCACCCGGGCGATGCGGGTGCGTGGCCGCCGCACCGGCCGCCAGCACGCCGTGGTGGTCAATCTCATGACCGTCGACGGCGTCGACTACCTGGTATCGCCGCGGGGCAACACCCAATGGGCGCGCAACGCCCGGGCCGCCGGTGTCGTCGAGGTCGGGCCCGCGCTGGCGTCCCCGCTCAGTGACGGTCACCGAGGTGTCCGACGAGGCCAAGCCGCCGTTGCTCGCGCGCTACCTCGACCGGTGGTACTGGGAGGTCAAAGGACACGTCGGCGGTCTGACGCCGCAGTCCGCGCAACACGAGCTGCGGGCCGCTGCGCCGTCGATCCCGGTGTTCGCGCTCGGTTCATAGCTCCGGCGCCGGCCAGGTGACCGCGGCGGGATAGAGCCCCCAGGTGCTGTTGAACAACCCGACGATCACCGCACGGTCACCGTCGATGACATACACGGGTCCGCCGGAGTCACCCTTCTGGCTGACCACACCGTTGGCCATCGTGAACCACCCGGTGTTGACCCGCTCGACGGTGCCGCAGCTCTCGCCGGTGACGATGCCGAAGTGGCAGACCGGCTGACCGGGCTGGAGACCCGCTTCGGGGAGCGATTCCAGCACCCGCCCGCCGGGCAGGATGTTGTTGATCGCGACGTCGGGTGCCAGCGCGATCTTCTCGTAGTCGCTGATCACCTGGTCGGTCGACACCGTGGCGCCCTGCGGGGTGTTGCTCAGCGAGACGGTTGTGGTGCCGATGGGCTGCCCGGCGTTGTCGGTGACGGGCCCGGGCCCCTGGCAGTGACCCGCCGAGTAGGCGATCCGCAGTCCGGTGTCGACGTAGCCCAGCGTGCACATGTTGGTGCCCTGCCGGATCTCCATCCCCGGGTAGACCAGGACATCGGGGTCGGCGTGCGCCGCGGGAAGAGTCACGGCGGGTGTCGCGGCGAGGACGGCCAGCAGCGCCACGGTCAGTGACCACCGACCTCGACCGGTTCGCGAACGCATGCCTTCCTATCGGCCGCCGGACCCGTCTTTCATTACCGACGGCGACTCGCCACGAAAAACGGCGGCCCGGTTCGCTCAGGAACCGGGCCGCCGCTTCTGCGTCGTGTCGCTCGGGAATCGTCAGCACCTGACCGGGGTGGATCAGGTCGGGGTTGGCGACTCCGCTGGCGGCGGCGATCTTGTGGTACTGGTTGCCGTCGCCGTAGAAACGCTCCGCGATCGCCCACAGCGTGTCACCCGAGACCACCGTGTAGGTGCGCGGTGCGGGCGGTGGCGGTGGTGGCGGCGGCGCCGCGGGTGCGGCGGCCGGGGCCGGCTCTTCGACCGCAGCCGGTGCGACCTCGGTCTTCAACTCGGGCGCCGCCGGCGGCGGTTCGTCCGTGTTGGTCTTCGAGGTCCAGGCCGGGCCATCGGCGGCGTACAGCACCAGATTGCGGTCGTCCTGCAGGACGAGCCTGGCGTCCTTCTTGCCCTTGGTGTCGGTATGCCACACCGGCTTGTCGGCGGTGTACAGCACGAAGTTGCCGTCGGTCTGCACCTCGGCACGGACGACGTCCTGTCCGTTCGTGTTGGTGGACCAGACCGCCTGACCACGTGCCGCCAGGACCAGATTGCCGTCGTCCTGGAGCGTCAGGGTGTAGGCACCGTTGTTGGAGGTGAGCGAACCCCCCTTCACCAGCTTCTGTCCTTCGGTGAGCGTGTCTCCCACGTCGATCCCTTCTTTTTGGGTGTTGGGTCGCCTACCCGCCCCAGTGGGCGCGCGTCGACAATCCGAGCTTACTGATGTTTCGTTTGCTGCGAAGAGTTGGGCTCATCCCGGATCAGGAGTCGAATCCAAGTCCGAGCCGGTCGAGGGTTTTCAGGAGTATATTGCGCTTCCCCGCGCTGTGGTCCGCTTGGTCGAGCGACCAGCGAGTTGCCTGAATCCCGATGCTGGCCAACGGTTCCGGTGGAAACGGCAGCGGTTTGTCGCGCACCATCTCCAGCCGGGTCCGCCGTGTCGGCGCACCGTCGAGCAGGTCCAGACACACGTCGGCAGCGAACCGCGCCGCGCCGACTCCCAGGCCGGTGAACCCGTTGACGTAGGCGACGCGGCCGCGGTGGGCGGTGCCCCAGTGCGCGCAGAATCGCGTGTTGGTGTCGATCGCGCCGGCCCAGCGGTGACTGAACCCGACATCCTCGAGTTGCGGGAAGGTCAGGAAGAAGTGCGCCGCGAGCCGCTCGTAGGTCTGCGGGCGGTGTTCGTATGCCGGGTCGACCTTGCGACCGAAGTGGTAGATGGCGTCGTAGCCGCCCCAGACGATCCGGTTGTCGGCCGACAGTCGGTAGTAGTGGAACTGGTTGGCGGAGTCGCCGATGCCCTGCCGGCCCTGCCAGCCGATGCGCCCCAGCTGTTCGTCGGTCAGCGGATCGGTCGACAGCACATAGTCGTAGACGGGCACGGTGTAGAGCCGGTTGCGCCGGATGAGGCTGGGAAAAACATTGGTGGCCAACACAACCCGCTCTGCCGAGATGATGCCGCCGGTAGTGGTGACCAGCACGCCACCGGCGTCGGCGGACAACTCGGTCGCCCCGGTCTGCTCGTAGATCGTGACACCGGCCTCCTGGCACGCGCGTGCCAGTTCCAGCGCCAGCTTCGCCGGGTGGACGATCGCACAGGTGTCGGCGCTGAAAAGCCCCGCCACATACGTCGGTGAATCCACCTCGGCACGCACCTCGTCGCGGTCCAGGAACCGGCCCTCACCGGCGCCCGCGGCGTCGCGCAGCCACCGCACCTCATGGGCCTCGGTGGCCACCGAGAGCATGCCGCTGCGTTGCCAATCGACGTCGAGGCCCAACCGTTCGATGTCGGTCTGCATGCCGTCGAGATTCTCCAGCCCGAGCTCTTCGAGTTCGGCAAACTCATTGGGCCACCGCGACTTACCGTTCTCGGCACCGTGGGTGATGCTGGCTTCGACGAACCCCCCGTTGCGGCCCGAGGCCGCCCAGCCGATGCGTTCGGCCTCGATCAGTGTGATGCGGGCCCCCGGGTTGCGCTGGGCGGCGTGCAGCGCGGTCCACAGCCCGGCGTATCCGCCCCCGACCACCAGCAGGTCACAGCGGACCGGTGCGGCCAGGGCCGGATAAGCCGGCCGCGGGATGTCGAGCCACATCGACCCGAACCTGCTGTTTTTCAGTGCCCGTTCGATGAGCGCCGGGTCTACGTGTTGGTCGAAGACGGTCTCCACGTTGGCAGCGTACGGCCGGCCGGCACAGCGGCGCCGCCGAATCTGGGTGCGATCGGGCCGATCGCGGCGTCAGCGCATCGATTCGGCATCGACCTGCTCGGCCGGGGCTTGCGCTCCGGTCGGCCGGTGCGGTTCCCAGCCGGGCGGGCCGAACACGTAGCCCAACCGGTCGCGCCACCGGCGCGCTGCCGCGGACATCGCGGGCGATCGCGGCGTACTCGTGGGTCTGCAGCTTCCAGATGTTGAAGGTGCCCACCGGCTTGGTGAGCCCGTAATGCGGGCGAAACGTCTCGGGCTGGAAGGTGCCGAACAGCCGATCCCAGATGATGAGGATGCCGGCGTAGTTCTTGTCGAGATACTCGGCGTCCATGCCGTGGTGGACCCGGTGGTGCGACGGCGTGTTGAACACGAACTCGAACGGCCGCCACAGCTTGTCGATGCGCTCGGTGTGTACCCAGAACTGGTAGATCAGGTTCACCGAGAAGCTGGCGAACACCATCCACGGCGGAACACCCAAGAGCGGCAACGGAATCCACATCAGGATCTCGCCACTGTTGTTCCACTTCTGCCGCAGCGCGGTAGCGAAATTGAAGTACTCGCTGGAGTGATGGGCCTGATGGGTCGCCCAGATCAGCCGGACCCGGTGCGCGATGCGGTGATACGTGTAGAACAGCAGGTCCACCCCGACGATCGCGATCACCCACGTGTACCAGGCCGTTGCCGGCAGGTGCCACGGCGCCAGGTAGGCGTAGACGGCCGCGTATCCCAGCAGCGCCAGGAACTTCCATCCCGCGGTGGTCGCCACCGACACCAGGCCCATCGACACGCTCGCCCACGCGTCACGGCGGTGGTAGGCGCCCGACGTGGGCCGGTCACCTTGGTCCGCGTCCTCGAGGTGCTCGAGTTTGCGCGCCGCGGTCCACTCGATGACCAACAGCAGCAGGAAGAACGGGACGGCGAACAGCACCGGATCCCGCATCTGCGGCGGTAGCAGCGACAGAAAGTCCGCGATCGCACCCACGGTGCCAAGCCTAACCCGGTAGAAATCTTGTTCTACGCACTGTCGGCAGGGGTGAGTGAGGGCGGCTCGGGATGAGCGATGTGATCGTGATCGGATCGGGGTTCGCCGGGTTGTGGGCGGCGCTGGGCGCGGCGCGCCGCCTCGACGAGCTTGCCGTTCCCACAGGTCAGGTCACGATCACCGTGTTGAGTGCGATCCCCTATCACGACATCCGGGTGCGCAACTACGAGCCCGATCTGAGCGCCTGCCGCATCCCGTTGTCGTCGGTGCTCGACCCCGCCGGTATCCGCCATATCGCCGCCACGGTGACGGCCATCGACCCGGTCGCGCACACGGTGACCTCCGACGGCCGGGCCTACCGCTACGACCGCCTGGTGCTCGCGGCCGGCAGCCGGGTCGCCAAGCCCGCCATCCCGGGTCTGCGGGAGCACGGCTTCGACGTCGACACCTATGACGCCGCAATGCGACTCGATGCGCACCTGCGACAGCTGGCCGTCGATCCCGTGACGCCCGCCGGTGCGACCGCGGTGGTCGTCGGCGCGGGGCTGACGGGGATCGAGACGGCGTGCGAACTCCCGGACCGGATCAGGGCGACGTTCGGTGCGGACGTGCGGCCACGCGTCGTTCTGGTCGACCACAATCCCCGCGTCGGGTCGGATATGGGTGACTCCGCGCGGCCGGTGATCGAAGCCGCGTTGGCCGACATCGGCGTCGAGGTGCGGACGGGCACCGGGGTCGTCGCCGTCGACCGCGAAAGCGTGACGCTGGATTCCGGCGAGGTGATCCCCGCCGCCACTGCGGTGTGGTGCGCCGGGATGCGCGCCAACCCGCTCACCGAGCAGTTCGCGGTGCCGCGCGACCGGCTCGGCCGGTTGCCCGTCGACGACTATCTGCGGGTCACGGGCGTGCCGGACGTCTTCGCCGCCGGCGATGTGGCCGCGGCGCAGCATGGACGACGAGCACCTGTCGGTGATGTCCTGCCAGCACGGACGGCCGATGGGCAGGTTCGCCGGCTACAACGTCATCTCCGATCTGCTGGGTGCACCGATGTTGGCGCTGCGGATCCCGTGGTACGTCACCGTCCTGGACCTCGGCCCCGGCGACGCGGTGTACACCGAGGGTTGGGACCGGCAGGTGGTGGCCACCGGTGCGACCGCGAAGGCCACCAAGACCACCATCAACACCCAGC
This sequence comes from uncultured Actinomycetota bacterium, assembly GCA_963779655.1. GTDB lineage: Bacteria > Actinomycetota > Actinomycetes > Mycobacteriales > Mycobacteriaceae > Mycobacterium. The sequence goes on from CAVZZD010000010.1 coordinate 361,491, forward strand.
GCATCTATCCGCCGCTGTCGTCGTCGGGCATCGGCGAGCGCGCGGCACTGCTGGCCGCCGCGGCTCCGCAGGTGCAGACGCGGCCCGAACGCGGTGCTACCGGAAGCTGAGGACCTCGTCGCCCCACGCCGCCCGGATGCCGCGGTCGGGGTCGTGCACGACGGTGTCGTACCGGTCGATGACCAGCGTGGCGCGTTCGGTCGGTGGTGTAGGTGGGCCACGCCGGGTCGTCGGGAAAGCCGTCCGGTTGGGCGCCGCGGGCAAAATTCAGCCACCGCGCACGCACCCGCCGCGACAGCGCCACACCGTGTTTGAGGCCGCCCAGCTTGAAGGTGACATCCCGGGGTCCGCCCACGAGATTGCCCCAGACATAGGGCAATTCGGCGGCGTGCGACGCCCCGAGTCGCAGCATGCGGAAAGCCGGGGTGGCCCAGTCGAAGCGGTAGAGGTGCACCGGCGCAACGGCACTGTGCCCTTCGGCCAGCCACACGGTCGGCATCCGGAAGCCGACGTCGCGGGCGATGTGCACGCCCCAGGCCCGGGTCCGGATATCGGCGTACGCCGAACCGACCTGATCTCTCGACGGCAACACCAGGCCGGGCTGCTCGGCGGCGAGTTCGGAGAACATCGTCCGGATGGCCTTCGGCGCTATCGGCATCAGCGGCGACTTCATGAACCGGAACAGTGACGCCTCGTCCCGGTTGGTTCCGATGATCAGCGGCACCGGGAGCGAGCGGCCCGCGCGGGCCAGTTTCACCGGGTAGTCGGGCACCACGTCGCCGTCGACGATGGGCGCGAACGCCAGCGTGCCCGGGGCGGTGCTGGGTATGTGGTCGAATACATGGGTAGAGGCGTCGACAAGGGCCTGCACCGGCGTCGACATCGCTTGCGCCGCAGTCACTCCCAACCGATCCAGCACCAGTTCGGCCACCGTGTGCGCCCGCGCGGTGTCGTACACCGACGTGGCCGGCGAACTCTGTGCGATCGCGCGGCTGAACAGGCCGGCCGCGGCCGGGTGAGGTGAGCAGCGTGGTGACGATCCCGCCGCCGGCCGATTCGCCGAACAGCGTCACCTGTTGCCGGGTCGCCGCCGAACGCCGCGATGTTCTCCTGCACCCACTGCAGTGCCCGCAGCACATCGCGGAGTCCGAGGTTGGAGTCGAACCGCCGGTCACCCGCGTCGAACCCGCTCAGTTCCAGGAAGCCGAGCGCACCCATCCGGTAGTTCAGGGTGACGACGACGACGCCGCTGCCGTCCCCGGAGTCGGCGGCACCGGACACCAGCGCCCGGGCGTCATACAGCGGCTGACTCCCGGAGCCGAAGATGTAGGCGCCGCCGTGCACCCACACCAGGACCGGCAGCCCGGCGCCGGCCGCACTGCCCGATGGAGCCCATACGTTGAGGAACAGGCAGTCCTCCGATGCCCGGGTGCCGGCACCCATCGGTATCGGGCTCTTGGGCTGCGGGCACACCGCGCCGTAACGCGGTGGCGTCGGCCACCTCGGTCCACGGCTCGGGCCGCACCGGCGCCCGCCAGCGAAGCTCACCCGTCGGCGCGGCCGCATAGCGGATCCCCTTCCAAGCGCGCACGCCCCCGTCGTCGACGCCCCGGACAGGTCCGGAGTCGGTGTCGACGACGGGGTTGCGGGACGCGCTACCCGCTGCGCCAGATGAACCAGATGAAGACGTCACGGTTCCCGGTCAGGTCCCCTTCCCCATCGCGCCGACACGATCCTCGTCGGAGAACCCGGCGACCGTCGCTTCGGGCGCCGCCATGGTCCGGCGTGCCACGTAGGCACCGGAGGCGGCGAATGCGGCGTCGACGCCCTCCGGCGTGGCGACGTAGGTCATCGACCGGTCAGCCGAGAACCCCAACTTCTGCCCGATCTGCACGGCATCCATATTCGCCCCGAGGAACACGAACGTCCACGCGTACTCGGATTCCTGCCGTTGGATCGCCTTCCGCACCGCCTCGTGCGTCCACTCCGCGCTGGAATTCTCATGTCCGTCGGTCAGCACGACGACAATCACGGTGCCGGGGCGCTCCTCCGCCGGCGTGGCCGCCAACTCGGCACCGACGTCGGACACCAGCCGACCCACGGCGTCGTAGAGCGCCGTCGCCCCACGCGGATCCAGCACCAGCGGCGGCACCTCGGCAAGCGCACGCTCGGTGTACACCACGTCGTACTCGGTGTCGAACTGCGCCAGCGTGACTCGCACGTCCCGGTCGAGCCCCCGCTGCTTGTCGATGAACGCGGCGAATCCGCCCTCGGTGTCGGTCTTGATGGAGCTCATCGAGCCGGAGCGGTCCAGCAGCACCGCGATCAGCACACGATTGTCATCGGTCATCTTTGCCCCCATATCTTGTTGCGCTTGCTTGCCTCACCCAACGTACTGACGGGCACTGACAAGTTTTGAGCACACCGACATCGACAACCTCACCTCGCCCGCACCGGGGACCGACAGATCATTCACCCCGGCGGCAGGAGCACCCGCGGGCGCCCAGACTTGCTCCCGCTGCGCGACTGACTTGCGCCACAAACCACACCGCCGAAGCGGTCAGGGGGTCTCGGGAACCCCACAGCGTTGGCGGAAGTCGACCGAGGGTTGCCGGATGGCCCGAAGCTCATCCTGAACTTGGGGATTGGCGTCGAGATAGGTCTGTACCTGAGCCCTGATCTGATCCCTGGGTTGGCCTTTGAGGCTGGTGAAGAAGTCGTTCACGTTGGGGTGCAGGGTGAGGTAGTTCGACGTGTCGAACGTGACGCCTGACATCACGCGCGCCATTTCGGCGGCGGTGCACGGCGGTGGAACCGGGGGTGGCGGGTCGGCCGTCGCGGTGGCCGCGGCACCGAAAAGCATTGCACCGGCGATTGTGCCAGTACCGATTGCGCAAATTACCGCGCGCCGCGCGGGACGTGCTGAGGTCAACATGGCTGGCTCCTTCAAACGGCGATCAAGTGGCCGTAACCGGTGACGGTTGGCGGCAAAAACAAACTAAGCAGAATGTACCGCGACTTTTCTTGCGAAACAGCTGTAACCTGCGATTATAACCTCGACCGAGGGAAGGATCTTCAATGCGGATCAGGCATACTCATCTCGCCGCGATGCTCGCGGCGTGCGCCGCTCTGGCGTCCACTCTTGCCGCCGCACCACCGGCGGCGGCCGACTGTATTTCATCGGCGGGGCCCAACCCCGTCACCCTGTGCTCGCAGGGTGAATCCCGGAAGAGCAACACGTCACCCGTCCCTAGGGCCACTCCTTATATCCCTGTTGACTGTAATGTGGAATGGCTGTGCGACCAGGGCCTCGGCATCGCTCTCGGTAGCTGAGGGCAGCGGCGGTGGCGGGCTGACGAATCGTCCGTGATCTGCGACAAGCCGCCATGTCCACCCCGCCGTCGAGCGGTGCAGGTTCACCGCGTTGCCGTGTTCCGAAGATCATGCAGCCGAACACCTTTCGTGGCAGCGATCACCTGCCATCCTCGTCGGTGGAGGCTGGCCGGCTCGCGGGTCGGCTGACGGCTTCCAAGCCAGGCGGATGCTTGCTCTGCAGGCTGTTCAGGTCTAGCGGTGCTGACCAGTCCAGAGGGGTTTAAGGGCACCGTTCCCGGGCAGCCGCCGAAACTCGCCACCCCGATATCCTGTCGCCGAGCAGAAGGAGCGGGTGTGTACAAGTGGGCGCTGTTGGCCGGGGCCATCCTGACCGAAGTGGCCGGCACCCTGGGACTGCGGGCTTTCCAGGACCACGCGGGCTGGCTCGCACTCGTCGTCCCGGCCTACCTCGCGTCTTTTGTGTTCCTGTCCGCCGTGCTGCGTGCCGGCATGCCGATCGGCGTGGCATACGGCATCTGGGGTGCCTGCGGCACGGCGTTGACCGCGATCCTGGCCGCGGTCATCTTCGGTGAACCGTTCACGCTGCCGGTCGTCGTCGGCATCGGCCTGATCATCGCGGGCGTTCTGATCGTCGAATTGGGTTCGCAGCGGGCCGAATCCGCCCGCCGCGCAGTCGAGGAGCCGGTCCGATGATGTGGCTCGTGTTGGGAGCCGCGATCGTTGTCGAGGTGGCCGCGACGCTGTCGATGCGCGCGTCCGACGGGTTCCGCAAGAAGATCTGGCTGATCCCCGTGATCGTCGGCTACGTCGCGTCGTTCGCGCTGCTGTCGTTTTCGCTGTCGCTGGGCATGCCGGTGGGCATCGCCTACGGCGTGTGGTCGGCCTGCGGGGTGGCACTGGTGGCGATTATCGCAAAGTTCCTGTTCAAGGAACCGCTCACGCGTCTCATGGGGCTGGGCATCGGATTGATCATCGCGGGCGTGCTCACGATCGAGCTGATCGGGACGGCCCACTGACCCGATTCGGCCGCAACACCGCCGCACAGACCGCGATCACCAACCCGGCCCACCTGCGCCTTGATCTCCGGATATCGCGGCTGGAGGCCGGCGAACAGCGCGCGATTGGACAGAAACAGCACCGCGACCGCGGCACGGGCCCGGCGATCGGGGATCTCAACGGTGTGGTCTGGCCCGAAACCCGTCACGGGTGCCGGTGATCCTGGGAGCATTGACGCAAGCCACCACAGTAAGGGGAGCAATGACCACAGAGCTTCTCGGCCTGTTTCCCCCGGGCAGTCGCGTAGACCACGACGGCGCCCTGGAGGTCGGAGGTCGGCGTCTCGATGACCTGGCCGCGGAGTTCGGCACCCCCGTCCTGGTGGTCGACGAGGACGCGTTGCGGAACCGCGCCCGCGACTATCTCGCCGCCTTCCGCGACCGCTGGCCCCGATCCGACATCGCATTCGCCTCAAAAGCCTTCCCGTGCACCGCAATTCAGCGAGTGATGACCGAGGAGGGGCTGCACCTCGACGTGGCCGGCGGCGGCGAGATCCTGACCGCCATCGCCGCGGGCGCCGATCCCGCCCGGCTCGTCATGCACGGCAATGCCAAGACCGACGAGGAGATCGAACTGGCCGTCCGCCGCGGCGTGGGTCTGATCGTGGTCGACAACTTCGACGACATCGACCGGCTCGAGCGCATCGTGCCGGCGGGCCAGGTGCAGCCGTGCCTGGTGCGGGTCATCCCCGGCGTGGCGGCGAGCACCCACGCGGCGGTGGCCACCGGACACGCCGGCTCGAAATTCGGGCTGATGCCCGAGGACGCGCGCGTCGCCATCGCCCGCATCGAGCGCAGCCCCGTGCTGCGGTGCGACGGCGTGCACACCCACGTCGGGTCACAGCTGCTCAACACCGAACAACTGGCGGCCGCGGTCGCGCCCATCGCGGCGCTGGGCACCTTCGACGTCTACGACCTCGGCGGCGGTCTCGGCGTCCGCTACACCTACGACGAGCATCCGCCCAGCCTCGACGACTACGCCGAGGCAATGGTGGCGCAGGCCCGTGAACTGCTCCCGGCCGGTGCCCGCATCATCATCGAACCCGGCCGCAGCATGGTCGCCGAGACGGCCTGCACCGTCTACCGGGTCACGACCGTCAAGCGCGGCCTCCTCACGCATGTCGCCGTCGACGGCGGGATGGGCGACAACCTCGAGGTGTCGCTGTACCAGCAGCGGTTCGAGGCCACCATCGTCGACCGGCTGGGCGGCGGCGAGACGGTGACGGTGGTCGGGCGGCACTGCGAGTCGGGTGATCAACTGATCGACGGCGTGCCCCTGCGCGATCCCGCCGTCGGTGATCTGCTCGCCGTTCCCGTCACCGGGGCGTACTGCTACACCATGTCCAACCAGTACAACGGCGCCCGGCGCATCCCGGTGGTGTTCGTGTCCGCGGGCCAGGCACGCCTGGTGGTACGCCGGGACACCTGGGACGATCTGCTCTCGCGCGACGTAACGCCCGCGACCTAGCAAGATTGCGGGTATGACTCCCCAGGACGGCGCGCTGATCGAGCTCGCCCGCAGGTTCGGCGTGGCCACCGAATACGACGACTGGGTCGGGCACCGGGTCGACGTACCCGAGCAGACCCTGATCGCGGTGCTCGGTGCGCTCGGCGTCCCGGCCGCGGCGGCCGACGACCGCGCCGCCGCGCTCGCGCGCCACGACCGCGAGCACTGGAGCCGGGCGCTGCCGCCCACCATCGTGGGACGCGCCGGCATCGAAACCGCGTTCTGGGTGCACGTCACCCACGGCGACGCCGCCCACGTCTGGGTGCGGCTCGAGGACGGCACGGAGCGCTCCGGTATACGCCAGCTCGACAACTTCACTGCCCCATACGATCTCGACGGCCACATGATCGGGGAGGCCACTTTTGCGCTGCCGGCCGACCTGCCGTTGGGCTACCACCGCCTGCACCTGCGCAGCGGCACCGGGGAGTCCAGCGCGGCGCTCATCGTCACTCCCCCGTGGCTGGGCTTGCCCGAGCGCCTGGGCAACCGCCGCGTGTGGGGCCTGGCCACCCAGCTCTACAGCGTCCGATCCAAGCGGTCCTGGGGTGTCGGCGATCTCACGGACCTGACCGACCTCGCGGTGTGGTCGGCGGCGCGGCACGGCGCGGGCTACCTGCTGATCAACCCGCTACACGCGGCCGCTCCCACCAAACCGATGGAACCCTCGCCCTACCTGCCGACCTCGCGCCGGTTCGTCAGTCCGCTGTACCTACGAGTGGAAGTCATCCCCGAGTACGCCGACCTGCCCAAGCGGAAAGAGGTCCGCGAACTGCACGCCGAACTCACCCGCCGCGCCGCAAAGCTCGACGCGATCGACCGCGACGCGGCATGGAAAGCCAAGCGGCGCGCGCTCAAACTCGTGCATCGGGTCAAGCGCTCAGCAGGCCGTGAACTCGCCTACGCCGCTTTCCGCGCCCGTGAAGGTGCCGCGCTCGAGGCGTTCGCGACATGGTGCGCGCTGGCCGAGCGCTACGGCGACGACTGGCATGAGTGGCCCGCGGCGTTGCGCCACCCGGAGGCCGAGGGAGTGGCAGATTTCGTCGACAAGAACAGCACCGCAGTCGATTTCCACCGCTGGATGCAGTGGCAGCTCGACGAGCAACTCGCCGGTGCACAGTCCGCGGCGACCCGCGCCGGCATGCCGCTGGGCATCATGGCGGATCTCGCGGTCGGGGTACATCCCGACGGCTCCGACGCCTGGGCGCTGCAAGACGTGCTTGCACTCGGCGTCACCGCGGGCGCACCGCCCGACGAATACAACCAACTGGGCCAGAACTGGTCGCAGCCGCCGTGGCGACCCGATCAACTCGAGGACCGGGAATACCAGCCGTTCCGGGAGCTGATCGGCGGGGTGCTGCGGCACGCCGGCGGGGTGCGCATCGACCACATCATCGGACTGTTCCGGTTGTGGTGGATCCCCGAGGGCGCCCTACCCACCGCGGGCACTTATGTGCGCTACAACCACGAGGCGATGATCGGCATCGTCGCCCTGGAAGCGCACCGGGCCGGCGCGGTCGTCGTCGGCGAAGATCTCGGCACGGTGGAACCATGGGTGCGCGATTACCTGCGCGAACGTGGACTCCTGGGCACCTCGATCCTGTGGTTCGAGCGGGATCACTCCGGTGCGCCGCTGGCCGCCGAACACTGGCGTGAGTACTGCCTGTCCTCGGTGACGACGCACGACCTCCCGCCGACGGCCGGGTATCTCGCGGGAGACCATGTGCGGCTTCGTGATTCGCTCGGACTGCTGACCCGGCCGGTGGCCGCGGAGCAGATCGAGGATGACAGGGAGCAGGCCGCGTGGATGGCCGAACTGCGGCGGGTCGGATTGCTGGCGCAGGACGGCGAACCCGACACCGAGCAGGTGATCACCGCGCTCTACCGCTACCTGGGCCGCACGCGGTCGCGGTTGCTGGCGCTGGCACTGACCGACGCGGTCGGCGACCGCCGCACCCAGAACCAGCCGGGCACCACCAACGAATACCCGAATTGGCGTGTTCCCCTTGCTGATCCGGCGGGCCGGCCGCTCCTGCTGGAGGACGTGATGGCCGACCCGCGGGCCGCGGCGCTGTGCGATGTGATGCACGCCGAGACGTAGATGTTAACTTCAGCGGTTGCGCACCGCGCCCTGACCATCGATGCCATCGAGACCCGCCCGGTTCGCCGGTTACGCGTATGAGCGCATTCCAGAACCTGTTGAGCCCCGGCCGGATCGGGTCGATGGAACTGCGCAACCGGCTGGTGATGTCGCCGATGGAAACCATGTACGGCACGCCGGACGGACTGCCGTCCGAGCGCACCGTCGCGTACTTCGCCGCCCGCGCCGCCGGCGGTGTCGGCCTGATCACCGTCGGCGCCACCGGAATCGATCCCCGACATCCCGAAACACCGGGCGGTCTGCAGATCGGGACCGACGCCGCGGTGGCCGCGCACCGGGAACTGGTCGACGCGGTGCATGCGTACGGCGCGAAGGTCCAGCCGCAGATCGTGCACGCCGGCCCCGACGGGCTGGGTCCGGAAATGCACGGTGTGGTCTCGCTGGGTCCCTCGGTCATCCCGTCTTACCTGACGGGCAGCCCGTCCGAGGCGGTGACCGGCGAGCAGATCACCGCCGTGCTGGACCTGTTCCGCGCGGCCGCCCGGCGGGTCGCCGAAGCGGGCTACGACGGCATCGAGCTGCACGCCGCCCACGGTTACATGTTCCTGGGTTCTTTCCTTGCGCCGCAACGTAATCGGCGTACCGATACCTACCGTGGCAGTTCCTTCGAGGGCCGGATCCAGATTGTGCTCGACACGCTGGCCGCCATCCGGTCCGAGATCGGCCACCAACTGCCGATCACCCTGCGGATCTCCGGCTACGAGCGTGTCGCGGGCGGCCGGCCACTCGACGAGACAGCCCGGGTGGCGCCGCTTCTGGTGGAAGCCGGGGTGGACGCCTTCCACATCAGCGGTGGTGTCATCGACCGGTTGGTGACGCAGATGGTCAACGGCGCCGACGACGGTGACGCGCTGAACGTCGGTGCCGCGGCGGCGGTCAAAGAGGTCGTGGACGTGCCCGTCATCGCGGTAGGCCGCATCCACGACCCGTTGCGCGCCGAGCAGATTCTGGCCGACGGCCGTGCGGACTTCATCGCGATGGGCCGGCCGATGCTCGCCGACCCCGAACTGCCGAACAAACTCGCCGACGGCCGGGCCGACCGGATCCGCCGGTGCATCTCCTGCGAAAACTGCATCGACGCCATGGAACAACGCTTCGCCGTCGACTGTGCGGTCAACCCGCGCACCGGTAGGGAACGCGAACTGCGGGCCACTCGCGCCGTGACGGTCAAACACGTGGTGGTCGTCGGCGCCGGGCCCGCCGGTCTGGAGGCCGCGCGGGTGGCCGCCGGCCGGGGTCATCGCGTCACGTTGTTCGAACGTGACCGCCGGCTCGGCGGCGCATTGGTCGCGGCGTCGATCCTGCACCCGGAGAACCAGCCGTTCCTCGACTACCTCCGCGGCGAGATCAGCCGCAGCGATGTCACCGTGCACACCGGATACGAGGTCGACGCCGAGGAGGTGGCCGCGCTGTCCCCGGACGCGGTCCTCGTGGCCACCGGCGCCGGCATCGTGCTGCCCGACCTGCCCGGGGCCGACCTACCGCACGTGCACAGTGGACCCGCGCTGCGTGAACTGCTGGCCGGCCATGCGGGAGCCGACCGTCCGGTGTGGCAGCGCGTCGGCGCCCGGGTGCTGTCGGGGGTGGGTCAGACGCTGGCCCAACCCGGCGCAGTTCGCACCGCGTCGAAAGCCTGGCTGCCGTTCGGCCACCGTGTCGCGATCATCGGCGGCGACCTGGTCGCCATCGAGTTCGCGGAGTTCCTGGCCGCCCGCGGCCGGCTGGTCGCGGTGCTCGAAGGCGGCGACACGCTGGCTCCCGAGGTCGGGCCCAAACGGCGCACCGAGCAGATGGACCGGCTCGACCGCCTCGGCGTCACCGCACACACGCGGGTGGCCGTGCAGCGGATCGTGCCGGGTGCGGTGGTGTTCACGCCCGACGGCGGCACGATGCGGCGCCTCGTCGTCGACGACGTGATCATGGCGGGTTCGGCCCAGCCGGACCTGGCGCTGTACCACCGGCTCGTCGACCGGTTGGCCTTCGTCGACGTCCACGCCATCGGTGACTGCACAGGCCTGGGACTGATCCGCAAGGCCACCGAGGACGGCGCCCGGATCGCCTGCGCGCTGTGAATCGCCTACGGCGGGCGTAGGGACCCGGAAACGCACCCTGACCTGGGCACCGACAGCGCCGGTGAAACGTTTCGGCACGGTCCGGCGATTAACCAGAAGTTTCACAGCAGGTTGATCTGCGATATCTTCACACCCGCAGCAATAGACGGAGGTCCTGCGTGAAGAAGGTTGTCCTTCTGGTCTGCGGTGCCAGCGCCGCGGTCTCTATGGTCGTCATCGGTTCCGGCCACGCGGGCGCCGACGTGCCTGACGTGACCGGCGAGACCTACGGCAAAGCTGTCGCAATTCTCAAGTCGCAGGGCATCAAGCCCATCTTCGGCGGCTCGATCGGCGACGACCTGCCCGAGGCCCAGTGCACGGTGTCCCAGCAGAGTGTCGTGCCCCCCGGCACGAAGATCAAGCTGATGCTCGACTGCAACTTACCGGAGGGCGCAGACAAGCCGGGTGCACCGAACACCCATTCACTGGTGCCGCCCGGCGGATCGGTTCCCAATGAGGGCAACCGGCCCACCCCGGGCGCAGGCACGGTGACCGTCACCCCGGTCCCGATCGGCTGACTCACCGGCTGATCACGGCGTCCACTTCGGGCAGCGTCCACGGCGGCGAGTCCGTGTGGTCGCGGTAGCCCAGTAACTCCGGACTCGGCCGGTCGAAGCGGCCGACGAACCCGCCCGCGCCGATCAGGATCTGTCCGGTAACGTCGGCGGCCAGGTCGCTCACCAGGTACGCGTAGAGCGGTGCGACGTACTCGGGTGGCGGAGCGTCCAGCGAGCCCTGCGCCGTCGCGTCGTCCAGCAGGCCCCGCCGGTTCAGCGAGCGGATCTGCTCCTCGTAGTCCGGACCCGTCGAAATCCGCGTCTTGGCGCCCGGGCACACCACGTTGGCGCGCACTCCGTACTCCTTGAGCTCGGCGGCGATGGCCAGGGTCAGCCCGTTGACCGCACCCTTGCCGGCCGGATAGCCGGTGCCGCCGTAATCACCGAGAAACGCGAATGAACTCGTGTTGACGATCGCCCCGTGGCCCTGATCGACCATGCGCGGTGCCGCGGCCCGGCAGGTGTGGAACGTCGTGCCGAGGTGGCTGTCCAGCACGTTCCGGAACTCGTCGCCGGTGATGGTCAGGATCGACGACCCGGGTGGTTCGGGGATGCCGGCACAGTTCACCAGGATGTCGAGCCGGCCGTACTCGTCGACGCACGACGTGATCAGCGCCTCGGCGGTGTGTTCGTCGGCCGGCGACCCCGCGAACCCGACGGCGGCGTCACCGCCCTGCGTGATCTCGGCGACAGTCCCGGATACCGCGTCCTCGTCGCGCCCGTTGACCACCACGCCCGTGCCGAGTGCCGCGAGCAACCGTGCCACTTCGCGCCCGACGCCGCGACTGCCTCCGACGACCACCGCGCCGCGGCCGGCCAGTATGCGTTCACTCACGTCGGCGAATCCTGCCATGGGCCCACTGGCGATCGGTGTGGGGTAAGTGGGAACGTAGGGGGCGATGACGTCGCCCAGACAGCACCGATGGTGGGATCCCCGGAATCGGATGGACGTGATGACCGCGGTGTGGTCGGCGGCCACGCTGCTGCCATCGGTGAGCACCGGAACCGGGGCCGCCTACCAGGCACTGTTCCTGACGCTGCGCCGGGTGATCCTCGGGCGCACGCTGACGATGAACGTCGCCGGCGAGCCGCTGACGATGACGGTCACCGAGGTGGTCTCCCTTCTGGATCCCTACCTGCTGATCTCCGGCCGGCTCGACGTGCGCCTCACCGTGACCGGCGTCAATTGGGGAGAACGCGATCTCGGCTACGCGAATGTCGTGTTGCGCAATGTCCAGCTCCGACCCGGGACGCCGCCGGTGGTGTCCGCCGCGCCGGTGGAAGTGACGCTGCACGTACCGGGTGCCACGATCGACAGTCTGTTGCGCGAGGCCCGGCCATCGATGTCGGCCGACGTCGATGACGACGGTGTCGCGCGGCTGCACTGGGCACGCCGGCCGGGCTGGGGAAACGCCGTGGTGGACATCGACGTGGACGACGGCGCCGTCGCGGCGGTGCGCGTGATACCGCGGGCGCTGATCGTCGCCGGGCGGCACTGGAAGCTGCCGACGCGCATGCCGAGCTATCGGATCGCCCTGACGCGGCTGCCGCCCGGCGCCGAGATCACTGGTGTGGGCCTCGAGCCGGGATCATTGCGGGTGGCCTCGGTGCTGCCGGAGTGGCGGATGCCGCGGTGAGGGTCATTCGCGCGGGATCCGGTCGAAGGTGTCCGGGTCCGGACCGCGCCGGCCCGACGTACCCCGGTCCAGGCCCGAGATCGCGGCCATTTCGTCGCCGTCGAGGCTGAAGTCGAACAGCTCGAAGTTCTCCTTCGTCCGATCCGGAGACACCGACTTCGGGAACACGATGTCGCCACGCTGGATGTGCCAGCGCAGCACCGCTTGTGCCGGTGACTTTCCTTGTGCCGCAGCGATCTTCGTGACGACCGGATCGTCGAGCACCTGACCCTGGGCGATCGGTGACCACGCCTCCGTGGCGATTCCGTGCTCCTGGCCGTAGGCGCGCACGGTGTCGTTGACGAAGTAAGGGTGCACCTCGATCTGGTTGACCGCCGGCACCGTGCCTGATCCGGCTGCCAGTTTGTCGAGGTGGGCCGGGGTGAAGTTCGAGACGCCGATGGTGCGGGCCCGACCGTCGCCGGCGAACTCCTCCAGAACGTTCCAGGTCGAGACGAAGTCGCCGTCGTAACGGGTGGGCAACGGCCAGTGGATCAGGAAGAGGTCGACGTAGTCGGAGGCCAGCGCGGTGAGCGTGGCGTCGAACGCGCGGCGGGCGTCGTCGGGCCGGTGAAAACCGTTGTTGAGCTTGCTGGTGACGTACACCTGATCCCGGGCGATGCCGGCGTCGCGGATGCCCTGGCCGACCTCCTTCTCGTTTCCGTACATCTCCGCGGTGTCGATGTGCCGGTAGCCGATCTCCAGAGCGCTGCGCACCGCCGCCGCGGTGTCGTCCGGTTCGATCTGAAACACACCGAAACCAAGCTGCGGGATGGTGCTGCCGTTGTTGAGGGAGATGTCAGGAACGGGGCTCATGTTCCTCGACGCTACGCCGACCGGATGGTGGCGACGACGCCCCCGTCGACCATCGGATCGGTTCCCGTCACGAACGCCGCGCCCGGCGCCCGCCTCAAACCCTCGTCGGCGAGTTGCCCACCCGTGTATTCTGTTGTCCCGCTATGGATGTCGTTCATCGACAGGGCTCGTCCTGCGGCCCGGGGGCGTGCAACCCCTGACCGCACACCGCCCTGTGCACGCCACGAGGATCGCTTAGTGGGTGACACTTAGTCATCCATCTGTAAAGCTAGGGAGATGACGAGTGTGCAGAGCGATACGGGTGTGCTGGCCGGCGAAGAACGGATGCTGATCGACGGCGAGTTGCAGCACACCGCCGGCGGGGCGAAGTTCGACGTGATCCATCCGGCCAGTGAGCAGGTCGCCGGACAGGCCACCGACGGCACGGTCGAAGACATGGCACGCGCGGTCGGCGCGGCACGAAAGGCGTTCGACACCGGTGACTGGTCGCGGGACGTGGACTTCCGCTACCACTGCCTGATGCAGTTGCACGATGCGCTGGAAGCGAACAAGGAACGGCTACGCAGGATCCTGATCACCGAGGTGGGTTGCCCGGTCACGGTGAGCGGCAGCCAAATCGAGAGCCCCATCGAGGAAGTCAGGCACTGGGCCGAGCACGGCCGCGACTTCGAGTATCTGGCCGACACCGGTCTGCACGAGACTCCGATGGGTCCGGCCCGCCGCAAGCTGCACTTCGAGCCGCAGGGTGTGGTGGGTGCGATCACGCCGTGGAACGTGCCGTTCTACCTGAACATCGCCGAGACGGTGCCGGCGTTGATGGCCGGCAACACCGTGGTCCTCAAACCCGCGCAGTTGACGCCGTGGTCGGGCAGCGAACTCGGCCGCATCATCGCGGAGGAGACCGACATCCCGGCCGGGGTGTTCAACGTCGTGGTGTCGAACGCCAACGAGGTGGGCGCCGCGTTGTCGGCCGATCCGCGGGTGGACATGATCACGTTCACCGGGTCGACAGCCACCGGTAGGGCGATCCTGGCGGCCGGGGCGCCAACGGTCAAGAAGACACTGCTGGAACTCGGCGGAAAGTCGGCCCATATCGTGCTCGACGACGCCGACTTCAACTCGGCGTTGCCGATCGCGGCGATGATGGCGTGCGTGATGTCGGGGCAGAGCTGCATCCTGCCCAGCCGCATCCTGCTCCCCCGGAGTCGCTATGACGAGGGCCTGGCCGTCCTCAAGGCCTCGATGGAGAACTTCCCGTTCGGCGATCCCTGGACACCCGGCAATATGCAGGGTCCGCAGATCAGCGAGGGTCAGCGGCAGAAAGTGTTGGGGCTCATCAAATCCGGGGTGGATTCGGGCGCCCGGCTGGTCACCGGTGGCGGCGTCCCGGAGAACCTGCCGGTGGGCTACTACACCCAGCCGACCCTGCTCGCCGATGTCGATCCGGATTCGCAGATCGCTCAGGAGGAGATCTTCGGACCTGTGCTGACGGCGACGCCCTACGACACCGACGAGGAGGCTGTTGCGATCGCCAACAACTCGATCTACGGGCTGTCCGGTGAGGTCAGCGGCACGGATCTGGATCGGGCGCTGGCGGTGGCCAAGCGAATCCGTACCGGCAACGTCACCATCAATTCCAAGAGCCACTTCGGTATCACCAGCCCGTTCGGCGGCAGCAAGCAGAGCGGCCTGGGCTACCGCAATGGCGACCAGGGCTACCTGGAGTACCTGCACATCAAGACGATCGGCCTGCCGGAGTGATCACCGCCGACGTCACGGACCAGCTGGCGATCACCGCGCTGCTGCACCGCTACGCCCGCGCCGTCGACGGTAAGGACTGGGACCTGTACCGGTCGGTGTTCACCGACGACGCCTATATCGACTACTCGTCGGCGGGTGCCATCGCCGGCAGCCGCGACGAAGTGGCCGACTGGCTGGCCCAGGGGTTCGCGGCGATCCCGATGAGCATGCACTACATCACCAACGTCGAGATCCTGGAGGACACCGGGGACACCGCGCGCGTACGGGCGATGTTCTACAACCCCATGCGGCTGCCCGGCAAGACCGACCTGAGCTACTGCGGTGGCTACTACCACCACGACATGGTCCGCACCCCCGACGGATGGAAGAGCCGCAACCTGCGCGAGGAGAACCTCTGGTTCGTCAACGCGCCGGGTCAGGGCTGAGACGGCCGCTTCGCCGCCGATTACCATGTGGCGATGCTCCGGGACACCAGTGACGCCGACGCCTCGACCAGTGAGCGGATACTGGCGGCCACGGCCGAGGTACTGAGCCGCAACGGCATGAGCAAACTCAGCCTGTCGGAGGTCGCGGTTCAGGCGGGGGTTTCACGGCCCACGCTGTACCGGTGGTTCGCATCCAAAGAGGAACTGCTCGACGCGTTCGGCGGGTGGGAGCGCCACGCGTTCGACAGCGGGATCAGCAAAGCGACCGCCGGGCTACGGGGCAACGAAAGACTCGATGCCGCATTGCGATTCATCGTCGACTACCAGCAGTCGTATTCGGGTGTGCGGATGATCGACATCGAGCCCGGGCATGTGATCGGCCAGATGGCCAACGTCATACCCGTCATGCGCGAGCGCCTCGAGCGGCTGATCTCCGGCCCGCGGGCCGGAGTCGCTGCGGCGACGGCCATCCGGGTGGCGGTCGCGCACTACATCGTCCGCAGCGACGATGCGGACCAGTTCCTCGACCAGCTGCGCCACGCCGTCGGCATCAAGCCCCGCGACTGATCTCGCCGAAGTGTGCGGCGATGCCGGCCAGCATCTCGCGGTGCGCGTCGACGGCCTGCCGGACCGTGACACCGGCCAGCGGCCGAGGCGCCTCGATCCGCATCCGTTCGGTGAGCAGCGTGCCTCCGTCAGCGGGCTCGAACGACACCACCGTGTGCAGGTGCACCCGCGGGAACTGGTGTGAATCAGCGATCACATCGCCGGTACGCGGCACCGTCAACCGGGCCACATAGCGGATCGGCAGGGCGACCGGACCGAGCGGGATGCGGTCGCGGATCGCATACGTCTGCGCATAGCCATCGGCGGTCTCCCGGCGATCGGTGGACTGCACCGATACCACCAGCGGATGCACGGTGCGGATGTTGTCGAGGTCCACGTAGAACGCCCGCACCTCGTCCGGTGCGGCCGGGACTTGCTCACTCACCACGCGCTCCGTCTCGGCGATCCACCAGGTCATGGCGTTCAACCTACGGACCGGTCGTGACTTCCGGGTGCCGCCCCTAGTACCCTGCTGCTGAGCGACTGCTTAGCAGTGCGCACAGCCCGACCGAATGGAGTGTCGATGACGGAGACTGTGGTCACCCGCTATGCGGGCACCCGGATGCCCAGGGTCGAGGACACCCGGTTGCTCACCGGCCACGGCACCTTCGTCGACGACATCATGCGGCCCGGCATGCTGCACGCCTGCTTCGTGCGCAGTCAGTACGCCAGGGCCCGGATCAACGCAATCGACGCCACGGCGGCACTGGCGCTGCCCGGTGTGCACGCGGTGTTCACCGCCGAAGACCTGAACCCCGACGTCAAAGAGGCCTGGCACGCGGTCGCCGGCAAGGACATCCCCGACACCCCGCGCCCGCCGCTGGCCGAAGGCGAGGTCAAGTTCGTCGGCGACCCCGTCGCGCTGGTGATCGCCGAGAGCCGCTATGTCGCCGAGGACGCCATCGAACTCGTCGACGTGGACTACGAACCATTGCCCGCGATCGCCGATTTCACCCGGGCGCCGAACAACGAGATCGTCGTTCACGATGCCTACCCGGACAACGTCGCCGGCGGCATGGCCGGCGCCCCGCCGGACGAAGAGATTTTCGACGCGGCCGCATACACCGCCAAAGCCCATGTCTATCAACAGATGTACGTGCCCGTGCCGATGGAGACCCGCGGCCTGGTCATCGAATGGGACAAGGCCTCGGAGGAACTCACGCTCTGGGCGTCCACCCAGACGCCGCACGAACTGCGGGCGTTCTGCGCCCGACTGCTGGGTCTTCCGGCGAACAAGGTCCGCGTCATCATGCGCGACACCGGCGGCGGCTTCGGCCAGAAGGTCGTCCCGATGCGCGAAGACATGTGCATCATGCTGGCCGCCCGCAAGGTGCCCGCCGCGTTGAAGTGGATCGAGGACCGCCGGGAGAACCTGATGTCGGCCGGGCAGTCCCGCCACGTCGACGGCAACGTCCGGATGGCCTTCGACGACGACGGCAACATCCTGGCCGCCGACATCGACTTCTCCCAGGACGTCGGCGCCTACCCCACCCCGTACCCGGTGCTGACCACGGCCGCCATCGGAATGTTCTTCCCCGGGCCCTACCGGGTGCCCAAGTGCAGCTTCAACTACAACACGGTGTTCTCCAACACCGCCGGCCTGCACGCCTACCGCGGCCCCTGGCAGTACGAGACGCTGAGCCGGGAGATCCTGCTCGACATCGCGGCCCGCCAGATGGACATCGATCCCGTCGAACTGCGCCGGCGCAACATCCTGCGCGGCGACGAGATGCCGTACTTCAACCCCAACGGCATGCCGTATGACCATGTAGCACCGGCGGATACGTTCGAGCAGGCCGTCAAGATCCTCGACCACGAGGGCTTCCGCAAGGATCAAGCCGAGGCGCTCGCCCAGGGCCGCTACATCGGACTCGGCTTCTCGGCCTACATCGAGCCGACCGGCGCGGCCACCGGACATCTGGGTACCGAAGGCTGCACCATCCGGATGGAGTCCACCGGCAAGATCAACGTCTACGTCAACGGCGGTTCGACCGGCAACAGCCTGGAGACCACCGTCGTTCAGCTGACCGCCGACGCGCTCGGTGCCGACATCGCCGACGTCGCCACCATCCAGGGCGACACCGCTGTCACCCCGTACGGCGCCGGCACCCAGGGCAGCCGCAGCGGACCGATGACCGCCGGCGCGGTCAACGAGGCCGGCACCATCGTGCGCACGCAGATCCTCACCATGGCCGCCCAGCATCTCGGCGTCGACGCCGACGCCATCGAGCTCGGTGGCTCCAAGGCGTCGGTGCGCGACGATCCCGAGAAGTCGGTGAGCTTCGCCGACATCGCCTACCGGGCGCACTACGAGCCGGCGATGCTCGGCCCGGACATCTCCCCGACGCTGGAGGCCACCGCCCGCTTCGCCTCTCCCCCGGCCGCAATGATCCACTGGGCCAACGCAACTCACGCCTGCACCTGCGAGGTGGACACCGTAACCGGCCAGGTGACACTGACCCGCTACATCGTCAGCGAGGACGTCGGGCCGATGATCAACCCGAACGTGGTGGAAGGACAGGTCGCCGGCGGCACCGTGCAGGGCATCGGCGGCGCGCTACTGGAGAACCTGGCCTACGACACCGACGGCAACCCGCTGTCCTCGACGTTCGTCGACTACCTGCTGCCCACGGCCACCGAAGTGCCGCCCATCGAATTCGGGCACGTCGAGATCCCCGGCCCCGGCGTCGGCGGCTACAAGGGCGCCGGCGAGGGCGGTGCCATCGGATCCACGGCCGCCGTCATCAACGCCGTCAACGACGCGCTGGCCCCGCTCGGTGTCACCGTCACCACGCTGCCGGCCAGCCCGGCGCACATCGTCGAACTCATCGAAGCCGCGCAACGTAAGGAAGCCTGAAAGTGGAGTTGGTCAACGAGTTTCGCGTCCCGGTGCCGATCGACAAGGCCTGGGAGGTGCTCACCGACGTCAAACGCATTGCCCCGTGCATCCCGGGCGCCGAGCTGCTGTCAGTGGACGGTGACGATTTCACCGGCAAGGTCAAGGTCAAGGTCGGCCCGATCTCGGTGGCCTACCAGGGCAACGGCACGTTCCTGGAGAAGGACGCGGCCGCACACCGCGCGGTGATCAAGGGCACCGCCAAGGAGACCCGCGGTCAGGGCAACGCCGCGGCGATCATCACCTGTGAACTCAAGGACGAAGGCCCAGACGCCACGGCGTGCGTGCTCACCACCGACCTGACCATCTCCGGCAAGGCCGCGCAGTTCGGCCGCGGCGTGCTCGCCGACGTGTCGGGCAAGCTGATCGGCCAGTTCGCCCAGCGGCTGGAGGCTGATCTGCGCAGCGACGGCGCGGCACCCGAGGCCGCCGCGGTGACGGGTGCGCCCCAGGCCGCCTCGGCGCCGCAGCCCGCCGCCGACGCGGGTGCGGACCTGAACCTGCTGTCGGTGGTGGCCGTACCGCTGGCCAAGCGCGCCGCCCCGGTCGCCGGCGGTCTGCTGGCCGGTCTGCTGCTGGGTTGGCTGTTCGGCCGCCGCGGGGGCGGGAAGCCGCGCTACATCCTGGTGGAGCGGGTGCAGGACGCACTGGTGGGCTCATGAAAGCCGCGCCGTTCGCCTACCACCGCCCCGACACCGTCGCAGAAGCCTGCGAGACACTGGCCTACTACGGCGACGACGGCAAGATCCTGGCCGGCGGCCAGAGCCTGGCGGCACTGCTGGCCCTGCGGATCACCCACTTCGAGAACCTCGTCGACATCTCCATGGTCGACGAACTCAAGGGCGTCGACGTGCGCGACGACACCGTGTGGGTCAAGGCGGCCACCACCCACGCCGCGGTGGGCCGCGACGCCGACGTGGCCTGCGCGGTGCCGCTGCTGACCCGGGTCACCCCGCACATCGGGCACTTCCAGATCCGCAACCGCGGAACCCTGGGCGGCGCCGTCGCCCACGGCGACCCGGCGGGCGAGTTCCCCACCGTGGCACTGACACTGGACGCCCAGATCGAGGCCGCGTCCATGGCGGGCACCCGCACGATCCCGGCGACCGAGTTCTTCACCGGCCTGTGGGAGACCGCGCTGGAACCTGGCGAGGTGCTCACTGCGGTCGGCTTCCCGGTCCGGGGCCCAAGGAGCGGCTTCGGATTTCACGAATTCGCCCGGCGCCACGGTGATTTCGCGATCGCCGGTGCCACCGTGGCGCTGCAACTCGACAGCGACGACACCGTCAGCCGGTGCGGCATCGGCCTGCTCGGTCTGGGCTCGACACCGCTGCGCGCCGCGCTGGCCGAAGCCGAGATCACCGGCCGCCCGGTCGCTGAAATTGACGCGGACGAGATCGGGCGACTCGCGATGGACGGCCTCGAGGAGGTGCCGGTCGATCAGCAGGGATCGGCGCAGTACCGCAAGCGGGTGGGTGCGGCCATGGTGGCCCGCGCCTTCGCAGATGCTGTCGCGGAGGTCGACGCAGGGGCCGCGAGGGACGAGCGGGGCCGGAGGAGACCGACCATGGACACCGATGCCGTTGGCGACGCGACTACAGGAGGCACCGATGCATGAGTTGCCGATCGAGATGACCGTCAACGGACGGGCCGTTGAAGGTGTCGTCGAACCCCGCATGACGCTGGCCGACTTCCTGCGGGAGAAGTGCGGACTGACGGGAACGCATCTGGGTTGCGAGCACGGCGCCTGCGGGGCGTGCACGGTGCTGCTGGATGGCGAGGCCGTGCGGTCGTGTCTGGTCTTCGCGGTGCAGGCCTACGAGATGAACGTCGAGACCGTCGAAGGAGTTGCCGACGAGGACGGTGAGCTGTCCCCCGTGCAGGCCGCGATGCGCGAGTGCCACGGTCTGCAATGTGGTTTCTGCACACCGGGTTTCGTCATGTCGATCACCGCGCTGCTGCGTGACAACCCGCGGCCCAGCGACACCGAGATCCGCGAGGGGTTGTCCGGCAACATCTGCCGATGCACGGGTTACCAGGGCATCGTCAACGCGGTGCACCGTGCCGCCGCGGTGATGGCCGAGGAGACGGCCGCGCCCGCGTCGTAGCGCGCTACCGTGGGTTCATGACCTCGACACTGAACGATGCCAACGTCGCAGCCGCACTGGACCGGATGTACGCGGAATCGGCGGAGGAGTTCGGGAGACCCCGGCCCAACTTTGATCCGGGCATCTTCGAGCGCGGCAGCGCCCAGGAACGGGCTGACGCCGCTGACGAGATCTATATGCCGATCTCGCCGGACGCCGGCAAGCTGATGTACTCGCTGATCCGGTCGAGCCGGCCGCAGAGCGTGGTCGAGTTCGGGATGTCCTACGGCGTGTCGACGATCCACCTCGCCGCGGCTGTCCGCGACAACATTGTCGCGGGTGGCGCCGGGCACGTCTACACCACCGAGCTGAGCGCCAAGAAGATCGCCGCGGCCAAGGCCACGTTCGCCGAACTCGGGCTCGACGACGTCATCACCGTGCTGGAGGGTGACGCGCTGACGACGCTGCTCGACGTCGACGCCCCGGTGGGCGTGGTGCTGATGGACGGCTGGAAAGAGATGTACCTGCCGGTGCTCGACGTGCTGGAGCCCAAGCTGGTCGCCGGTTCCCTGGTGGTGGCGGACAACACCTCACGCCCTGATGCCAAGCCGTACCTGGACCGTGTGCGTGACCCGGCCAACGGCTACGTCAGCCTGAACTTCGCCGGCAAGGGCAGCGACACAATGGAACTCAGCTGCCGGGTCTGACGTCGACCCGTCCCGCGGGCACCGAGCTGAGCCGAGGCGCCGCCGCGTCTGCGCTCAGTAATCCTCAGTCCAATCGCGTGACACCTTGGCGGACCACTCCGGCGCCCGATGCTCCAGAAAGGCCGCAACCCCCTCCGCGGCATCCGCGGAACCCATCACCCGCCGGTGCGCCTGCGTCTCCCGCTCAGCGACCTGACGCGGGCTGTATCCGCCGATGACGGTGTCCCACAACAGTCGCTTGCTCAAGGCGGCCGACATCGGCGCCACGTTGACGGCGATGTCACGGGCGATGTTTCGGGCGTATCCGAGTACTTCCGCAGCGGGCACGGTGTGGGTCGCGATGCCCATGGCGACCGCCTCGACGCCGTCGAAAGTCCGCCCGGTGAGCAGCAGCTCGGCCGCGACGCCAGCGCCGGCCAGGTGCGGCAGCGTCCAGTGCGACATGCAGTCGCCGAGCACCCCGCGGCGGGCCTGCACGACGGCGTACTTGGCGTCCTCGGCCATCACCCGGATATCCGCCTGCAGCGCGATGGTCAGCCCGATGCCGATGGCGTGCCCGTTGACGGCGGCGATCACCGGGGTGCGCAACTCGAAGGCGGCGGGGTCGATCGGTGAAGCGGTGAACTCGCCCGCGGGCGCATCGAACGGTGAAGTGTCACTGGAGAAGTCGGCCCCCGCGCAGAACGCGGAACCCGAGCCGGTCAGCACGATCGCGCGCACCGCGTCGTCGTCGTCGCAGTCCCGGTACGCGCGGCTCAGCAGGGCGCCCATCTCGGCGGTGTAGGCGTTGCGCCGCTGCGGGCGGTTGAGGGTGATGACCGCGACGCCTTCGCTCGCCTCGACGGTGACCGGCGCGCGCACCGGTTCGGTCACTGCGGGACCGGCAGCCGCTGCAGCGCGGCGACGAGGTCGGCGACGTCGTCGGGCCGGGGCGTGTAACCGGGGAAGTAGCAGCAGACGTCGCCGGCGTCCGCACCGAAGCGCCGGCCGATCTCGGCGGCGCACTCCTCCGGCGTTCCCGCCACGCCGATGGTCTGCACCATCTCAGGCGTGATCAGTGCCCGCATCTCGGCGTATCCGCCCTGCTTCGACAAGGCGTTGAGCCGGGGCTGTAGGTCCGCCCAACCCTCCTCCTCCAGCACCGGCACATATGCGGGCGTCGAGCCGTAGAACGAGATCAGCATGGACACCCCGTTGACGGCGGCGGCCAGCTCCTCCTCGGTGCGGCCCACCGCCACCATCGCCTGGACGATGAGCCCGAACTGCTCCGGCGTTCGTCCCGCCCGGCGCAAGCCCTCCGCCACCGCGGGCAACGTCCGGTTGGCGAAGTGGCGCGCACTGTTGAAGGGCATCACCAACAAAGCGTCGGCCACCTCGGCGGCGGTGCGGGTCATCACCGGGCCCAGCGCGCCCAGCAGTACCGGGGGTGGCCCGTACGGGTTCGGGCCGGGATTGAAGTTCGGTGGCATCAGCGTGTGGGTGGAGAACTCGCCGCGAAAGTTCAACGGCGCGTTGCCTTCCCAGGCCGCGAACACCGCCTTGATGGCCGCGACGGTTTCGGCCATCCGGGCCGCGGGTCTACCCCACTGGCTGCCGTACCGCTTCTCGATGTGCGCCTTGATCTGGGAGCCCAACCCGAGCCGGAACCGGCCCTCGCTGTAGGACTGCAGATCGTAGGCGGCGTGGGCCATGTGGACCGGGCTGCGCGGACCCGCGATCGCCACGTTCGTCATCAGTTCGAGGCCGGTCTCCCGCGCCGCAACCACCAGCGGGAAGAAAACATCGTGCGGGCCCTCGAAGGTGAAGAGGCCATCGGCACCCACCTCGACGACCTGCCGGGCGCTGGCCGAAACCTTCTGTGGGGCCCCGTCGACCTGCAGATGCACACGCATGAGCGCAGCGTAGTCGAGTGATTTCGGTGTGATCAGACGCGGTCAGCGCGCCGGATCACACCGAAATCACGCCTGGGTGAGCTGCTTCTCGTGGTAGAGCCGGGCCCATTCGGCGCGCGGGCGGATCGACACGTCGACGTCAGCCCCCTTGGCGCGCAGCGCCGCAACGGTCGCGTCCGAACGCGGTGTGCGGGCGAACGGGTCCCAGCCGAAGAACCGGCAGGAGTTCTCCCAGGTGATCTTGTTGATGTCGCTGTCGTCGGCGCCTGCGGCATTCAGCTCGGCCAGCACCTGCTCGGGCGCGTCGGGCCAGAAGCAGTCCGAGTGCGGGTAGTCGCACTCCCAGGCGATGATGTCGATGCCGATCTCGTGGCGCAGTTTCAGCGACGTCTTGTCGGTGACGTAGCAGGCCAGCGAATGCTCGCGGAACACATCACTGGGCAGCTTGTCGCCGAAGTCGCGGCGCAGCCACTTCTGATTGGTGTAGTGCCGGTCGCTGCGATCCAGATAGAACGGGATCCAGCCGATGCCGCCCTCGGAGAACGCGAACTTCAGATCGGGATAGTTGCGCATCGCCGGGCCCCACAACAGGTCCTGGGCGCACATCGCCGACACCTGGGTGGCCAGGATGATCAGGTTGTCGATCGGCGCGTTGGGCGCCATGCTGATCGCGCCGAAGCCGGTGCCGATGTGCAGGCACATCACCACGTTCTCCTCCGACAGCGTCCGGAACACCGGGCCCCAGTAGTCGTCGTCGTGGTAGCTCGGCAGCCCTTCCAGATGCGGGAGCTCGGGCATGGTGACCGCACGGCAGCCCTTGGCCGCCACCCGGCGGATCTCGTCGCACATGGCTTCGGGGTTCCAGGTCGGCAACACCGCGATCGGGATGAAGCGGTCCGGATAGGTGCCCGCCCATTCGTCGATGTGCCAGTCGTTGTAGGCCGACACCATGACGAGGGTGACGTCCTCGCGATGCATGTTGAGGTGCCGCGCCGAGAAGCCGGTGAAGGTCGGGAAGCACATCGACGCCAGGATGCCGTTGCGGTTCATGTCGCGGACCCGCTCGTGGACGTCGTACACGCCCGGACGCATCTCGGCGAAGCCCGCGGGGTCGCGGCCCCACTCCTCGGCGGGCCACGAGACGACGGCGTTCAGGCCGCTGACGCCCTGCGGTCTGCCCTGGTACATCCACTGGTCGACGCCCTTGTCGTCGGTGACGACGATCGGCGCCTCGGCCTTGTACTTGGCAGGCACGTGGTTCAGGAACATGTCGGGAGGCTCGACGACGTGGTCGTCGATACTCACCAGGATCAGGTCGTCGACGTTCATCAAACTCCTCCAGTGCATGCGGGATCGCGACGGTGTTATTTCACTTGTACCCTGTATCAGCGTGACCGTCTCTGCGCTTTCGGACAGCTTTTTATCCGAATCGGCCAACCTGCCGACGATCGAGTTGCGCCGGGGCGGCCGGGCCCTCGCCGGGAGCTATCTCTACGAGGGTGACGGACTGATCACCGGCTGGCATTCCCACGACGTACACCAGATCGAGTACGCGATCGGCGGCGTCGTCGAAGTCGAGACGCCGGCGGGCCACTACCTTCTGCCCCCGCAGCAGGCGGCGTGGCTGCCGCTCGGCCTCGCGCATCAGGCGACGATGAACCCCGATGTCAGGACCGTGGCGGTGATGTTCGATCGGACGCTGATTCCGCATGCCGGAGACCGGGCGCGCATCCTGGCCGTCTCGCCGCTGATCCGCGAGATGATGATCTACGCGCTGCGCTGGCCGATCGACCGGCCGATGGGTGACGCCGTGTCCGACGGCTTCTTCCGCACCCTGGGGAATCTGGTTTCCGAGGCACTCGACCACGAGGCGCCGTTGAGCCTGCCCACCTCCGAGGATCCGATCGTGTCGGCCGCCATGGCCTACACCAAGGAGCACCTCGACTCGGTCACCGCCGCGGATGTCAGTCGCGCGGTCTCGGTGTCGCAGCGGTCACTGCGCCGGCAATTCCAGACCGCGATCGGGTTGTCTTGGCGCACTTATCTTCTGCACGCTCGTATGCTGCGGGCGATGGCGCTGCTGGCCGCGCCGGGCCAGTCCGTTGCGGACACTGCGACCGCCGTCGGCTTCGACAGCATCAGTTCGTTCACCCGGGCGTTCGCCCAATTCTGCGGCGAGACGCCGTCGTCCTATCGACGCCGGGTTGGCGAGTCGGCTGTGTGACGCCCGCGCAGGGCGGAAGATGGCTGATGTGCAAGCGGATTCACACCCGGGGCAGCACTCCGCGCGTCCTGCGATCGTCATCGCCGCGCTGGGCGTGGTGTTCGGTGACATCGGGACCAGTCCGATCTACACGCTCCAGACGGTGTTCAATCCCGGGGATCCGCATCCGGTGCCGATCTCCCGCGACCACATCTTCGGCATCGTCTCGCTGATCTTCTGGTCGGTGATGACCATCGTCACGCTGACCTACGTCACCCTGGTGATGCGCGCGGACAACAACGGCGAGGGTGGCATCATGGCGCTGATCACGCTGCTGCGCCGATCCAGCAGCGTGCACGGCCGACGCACGGCGGCAACGTTGGCGGCGCTCGGAATCTTCGGTGCCGCATTGTTTTTTGGCGACAGCATGATCACGCCGGCCATCTCGGTCCTGTCGGCCGTCGAGGGTCTGAAGATCATCGAGCCCAGCCTGGACTCGTGGATCGTGCCGATCACCGCCGTGATCATCGTGGCGTTGTTCTCGGTGCAGCGGCAGGGTTCGGCGATTGTCGGGCGATTCTTCGGACCGGTGATGGTCGCCTGGTTCGTGACCATCGCGGCCTGTGGCATCGGCGGTGTCCTCACCCACCCACAGATCCTCCGTGCGCTCTCGCCGACGTATGCGCTGTCGTTCATCACCGGGAATTTCCACATCGCCTTCTTCGCTCTGGCGGCGGTGGTCCTGGCCGTCACGGGCGCCGAAGCCCTCTACGCCGATATGGGGCATTTCGGCCGTAAGGCCATCACCCGTGGCTGGCTGCTGGTCCTGCCGTGCTGCACCCTGAGTTACCTCGGTCAGGGCGCGCTGTTGATCGGCGACGAGCGTCTGGTCAACGCGCCGTTCTTCCTGCTCGTGCCCGAATGGGGCCGAATACCGATCGTGCTGCTCGCCACGGCGGCGACGGTCATCGCGTCACAGGCGGTGGTCACCGGCGCATTCTCGGTGGCCTCGCAGGCGGCACAGCTGGGCTACCTGCCGAGGCTCCGGATCGCGCACACGTCCGCGTCGACGATCGGGCAGATCTATGTGCCCTGGATCAACGGCGTGCTGATGATCTCCGTGTTGACGCTGGTGTTCGCGTTCCGGAGTTCGGCGGCGCTGGGCTATGCCTACGGCATGGCCGTGACCGGAACCATCACGATCACCACGCTGCTGTTCTTCTACCTGGCCCGCACCCGTTGGCACACACCGCTGTGGCTCGTGCTGCTCGGCGCGGGCACGCTGCTGACGGTCGACCTGCTGTTCTTCGCCGCCAATATCACCAAGCTGGTTCACGGCGCCTGGCTGCCGCTACTCATCGGGATCGTCGCCTTCACTGTGATGACGACGTGGCAGAAGGGCCGGCGCATCGTCACCGCCGAACGTGAAGCGATCGAAGGCCCGCTCCCCGAATTCATCGCCGAGCTGACGGCGGACCCGACGCTTGCGCGCATCCCGGGCACCGGGGTGTTCCTCAATCGCGGCAAGAAGACTGCGCCCCTTGCCATGCGGACGAGTGTCGAGCATGTCCACGCCCTGCACGAGCACGTCATCATCCTGTCCATGGAGACCGAACCGGTACCCAGAGTGCCTGATGCCGAACGGATTTCGGTCGACGACCTAGGTCACCAAGACGACGGGATCTTCCACGTCGCGGCCAGCTTCGGTTACATGGAGAAGCCCGACGTCCCTGCCGCGTTGCGGCTGCTGGACACCGCCGACACCGAAGGCCCGATCGCGCTCGATCAGGCGTCCTACTTCCTGTCGAAGCTGGAGCTCATTGCCGGCGACGCACCGACCATGGCGCCATGGCGCAAGCGGCTGTTCATCGCGACGTCCTACATCACCGGCGACGCGGCGGCGTACTTCGGCCTGCCGCTGGAGCGGACGGTGATCATCGGCTCGCGGCTGGAGGTCTGAACCCGGTCACCGGCTCCATCGGCGCAGCCGGCCCTCTCACCGCCCCGTGCGCTCCCACCATGTGCGGTGCGCCCGGATGAGCCATGCGTTGACGGCACCGTAGTCGGGCCGTTCGGGCAGCCGACTGCGCTCCGTGGCCTGGATGAGCGCCGCCACCCGCTGGTCCAGCTGTGCGATCACTTCGTCCTTCGAGTAGTGGCCCGTCCGCACAGCCAGCAGGTACTCGCGGTGCTCATCGGCCATCGGCAACGTGATGACGCCGGTCTCCATCAACTCCGCACCCTGGATCGCCAGCCGCAGCGCGTGATACCCGTGCTTGGAGTCGAATCCGTACTTCGCGATCAGTTCCGGCCGATTCGTGTGTCCGGATCCGCCGACCATCTTGTCGCGCTGGCTGCTCAGGTATCCGAGGAAGCGTTCACCCGCCTGGCGCGAGAGGAAGATCTCCCGGTTGTCGCGCAGGTCCCGTCCGGCCTCGTTGATCACGACGATCTCGGACTCGGGCGCGAACAGCGGCATCAGGATGGTCGGGTTGCCTGCCGCGGCCAGCGTCGCGAATTTTCGCAGGCTGTAGATGATGAGGTCGAGGTCGCCGGCGCCCGAGCGGTGGCCCTCGGGTTGGGTCCGAAAGATGTACTGCTCGAACTGATTCAGGCCGATGACGCAGTCGGGCGGTTCGATGCACACGCCCATCTCGTCGCGGTCGTCGGTGCCCGCGATGGTGACGCCGTGCAGGCCCGAGCCGACCTGCGTGCGCAGGATCTCGTTTTCCACGGCGATCCGCTCGTGCCAGGGCGTCGTATGCGGCCCGCTGAACTGTTCGGTCACCGGGCCAACGTACCGCGGGTGACAAGCGGTTATCCTTCGGCGGCAATGACCTCCGCGCGTGTCGGGCCACCAAAGATGCTCTGCGCCAGCAGGTGCGGGCGGTAGGACTACAGAGCGGCTCGCAGCGCGCCGACGGTGTCGAGGTCCTCGAGGGCGGCCACGGCACGCCGCAGGCCCTCCAGGGCGACGTCGTCGTCCTGCATACCGCCGAGTCCTGCCGTGGTCAGCGCCGACACGTACGGATGCAGCGCGGCCTGGCGATAGCGGGTGAACAACTCGTCGGCGTCGAAGGCGGGACCGCCGCCCGCGGCCAACGCCTGCCGGTAGGTGTCGAGCAGATCGCGTTCCACGGCCCGGCGATCGTCGGTCGGCATGCCCAGGATCATGGTGTACGCCAGATCGCGGGCGGGGTGGCCGCGCCGGACCACCTGCCAGTCCAGCAGGCCGGCCGTCCCGTCGCGGAAGTACGTGTTGCCGGGATGCGCGTCGCCGTGCAGCACGGTGTGTGGCCCCGCGTCGATCACCTCGATGATGGATTGGACGTTCTCCCACAGGAACCGGCCGTCGCCCACCGATGTGCGCTCCGCCAGCTTGCGGGCCGACATCTTCATCATCGACGGTATGACCGGGTTGGCGGGGTCGGCCGAAGGCGCCATCAACCAGCCGAATTGTCCTCCGCCGCGGTGCTTTCCGGATAGCTGGTCGGGCAGCCGGCCCCAGAACGTCGCATGCAGGTGCGCGAAGCACTCGATCAGCTGCCCCATCTGATCCTTGTCCAGCGGGTGCAAGGTGTCCGGAAACTGGCATGGCGAGGTGGTCATGTCTTCCAGGACCACGACGTAGCGGCCCGTCAGCGGATCGAAGTCCGCGCCGTACGACCGCGGCACCCCGCTGCCGAGTTCGGCGGCCAGGTGCCGATAGAACTTCGCCTCGGTCTCCCCGAGACCGGCCAGTTCGCCGAGCATCCGGATGCCGGCGCTGGCCGCCGACATCTTGACGAACACCGACTCGGGAACATCGGTGCCGGTCGAGCGCCAGCCGCGCCCGGCTCGAGGTTCCCGACGCGCCGTCGAGCAGCGATACCGAGGTGACGTGACGGCCCGTGATCGCCGACAGGTTCCCGGGTGTCAGGTTGCCGATCGTGCGCGGGAAGTCACGGTGTCCGCGTAACGCCGCGTCCGCCGCGAGTCGGCGCACGCCCCGCGCCACGTGGGTACCGAACCGGAGCGCCCGCACCTGCCACCTCTCGAACATTCGAATCTTGAGTGACCAGGATTACAAAGTTTCGCGTCAGTGTAAAGCTGGGGGTCCCTCGGGCACGCCGGACTCGACCTCGATGTCTCCGGTGGCCGCAACGACCGACTGACTGCCCAGCAGGAGGAACAGTGCACCGCCGGCGAACGCAGCGCTCCCCGCGAAGGTCAGGAAGCCGTTGAAACTCTCACTGGCGTGCAGGGTGCGGCTGAGGATGAACGCGCCGAGCGCCGAGGAGACACCGATGGCGGCGGACAAGACGCTGAGCACCGTGCTGTAGATGGTCAGGCTGAAGCGCCGCGCCACCAGGTAGGCGATCACATCGCCCTCCGCTCCCCATGCCGCGCCGAGACAGCAGACGGCCATCACCAGCACCGCAAAGCCGTCCCACGACGACGCGATGAGTAGGCAGCCAAGTCCCGGAAGCGCCATTGCGACCGCCGCAACCAGATGGGCGGGAAGTCGATCGAGCGCGATGCCACAGACGAACCTGCCGACGATCACAGCGGTCGCGAACACCGAGATGAGCAGGGCCACCGTGTCTGCCCCCACCGAGTCGCCCAGCATCACTCCGAGCTGAGAGGTCGTCACGGTGTGGTACAGGTTGCAGAGCAGAACACCGCTCAGCAGGATCCAGAACACCGGGCTTCGACCGATCTCGCGATAGTCGTTGCCGGCCTTGCTTTTTCCGGGAACCCTGCTGGCTTTCGGGTCCTCGGCGGGGATCAGCGTGAGGGCGATGGCACCGATGACGGCGATGGTGACCGCAATGGCCATGCAGCCCACCCGCCAGCCGTATGCCCGGTTGACCGCGTCCAGTGCCGGGGCGCCGATTGCGCCGAGCAGCGGCGGCCCAGAGATCGCGATGGCCAACGCCAGGCCGCGTGCCGTGTCGAAACGCGTTGCGACGATGCGGCTGTAGATGGCCGGGGTGGTCGTCACGCCCAGGGCGATGAGCACGACGTTGATCGCGAAGTACTGCCAGATCGGCCCGGACATCAGGGCGTAGGCGATCCAGCACACGGGTAGCCCGACGACGCCGATGATCGCGATGCGGCGTACGCCGAAAAGGTCGGTGAGGCGCCCGTAGACGGGCAGGAACACAAAGGTGAGCAGGGTGATGACGCCGGTCAGCACGAAATCCGAGCGACTCCACCCGAACGCCGCCAAGAACTGCGGGCCCATCGCGGCGTTCGTGTACGCACTGAGGCTCAGACCGGCGCTCAGGCCGGCAGTCGCCGCCGCAAGTGGCTGCCAGTTGTTCCGTAGCTCGCCGAAGTAGGTCATCCCCGCAACCATATGGGTTGTTTCGCCGTCGTCGGGCGCAGCGCTGAGCGACGATCTACGCGTGAGGACGACACAGTGAACGAACGGGTACTCGACCGAGTCATGAAGATGGCCGACCAACTGCGCGAGCAGGGCGCCAGGGCCGAGGAGCTCGGCCGACTCACCGACGACACCGTCACGACCATGAAGGCGGCCGGCAACATTCGGCTGTTGCAGCCCAAGAGCCATGGCGGGCTGGAAGTCCACCCCCGCGAATTCGCCGAGACGGTGATGGCCACTGCGGCCCTCGATCCGGCCGCCGGCTGGATCAACGGCGTCGTGGGTGTGCACCCCTATCAGCTGGCGTATGCCGACCCGAAGGTCGCCGACGAAGTGTGGGCCGACGACGTCGACACCTGGATGGCCTCCCCCTACGCGCCGCAGGGTGTGGCCAAGCCCGTCGACGGCGGTTACCTCTTCAACGGGCGTTGGCAGTTCAGCTCCGGCACCGACCACTGCGACTGGATCATCCTGGGCGCGATGATCGGCGGCCCCGACGGCAAGCCGTTGATGCCGCCCCGGATGCTGCACATGATCCTGCCCCGACCGGACTACGAGATCGTCGAGGACTCGTGGAATGTGGTGGGGCTGAGGGGAACAGGCTCCAAGGACATCATAGTCAGGGATGCATTCGTGCCGACGTACCGGACCATGGACGCGATGAAGGTGATGGACGGCACCGCGCAACGCGAGGCCGGCATGACCGAGACGCTGTACCTGATGCCGTGGTCGACGATGTTCCCGCTGGGCATCTCGGCGGCCACCATCGGCATTGCCGAGGGCGCCTTGGCCGCGCACCTGGATTACCAGCGGGAGCGGGTCAACTCCAGCGGGGTGGCGATCAAGGACGACCCCTACGTGATGTATGCCATTGGTGAGGCGGCGGCCGACATCAACGCCGCGCGCCAGGAACTGCTGGCCAACGCCGACCGCATCTACGACATCGTCGACGCCGGCAGGGAGGTGTCGTTCGCGGACCGCGCCGCGGGACGCCGTACGCAGGTTCGCGCAGTGTGGCGCGCGGTGTCGGCGGTCGACGAGATCTTCGCCCGGTCAGGCGGCAACGCCGCGCGGATGGACAAACCGCTGCAACGCTATTGGCGTGATGTGCATGTCGGCCAGGCGCACGCCATCCACGTGCCCGGCACCGTCTATCACGCCTCGGCGCTCAGTTCGCTGGGCGTCGAACCGCAGGGTCCGCTGCGGGCGATGATTTAACGCACCACCACGGTGCTCGGCGACCGCGGCGATCCCATCATGTCCCGGTGTGACGGTGGGCGATGGCCGCCCTCGTCCGTGATCCCGTAGCGCTGCGCCAACTCCGCACCGATGACCGTGTGCCCGCTGAGTTCGTCCAGGTTCGGATCGTGGTAGAGCGCATTGATGAGATGTCCGGTGAATTCGGGGGTTTCGGCGTGTTCGGCGGTCCTGGCCAAGGCCTCTGGATGTCCGTCGAACGCCCCGCGTAGCTTCTCGGTCAGCAGGATGCCCATCCAGATCGACACCGTCGAGACACCGGTGCCGCGGAAGTCGACCGCCATGTCGGCGACCATCTTGTCGACGCCCGCTTTCTGTGCGCCGTAGGCCGGGCCGTGCATGTAGCACACCGAACCCGGCGACGAGGTGAACGCGATCAGGCCGCGGCCCTGGCGCACCAGCAGCGGCGCGGCGTAGAAGGACGCGACATAGCTTGAGCGCAACCCGACGTCGAGCACGTCGCCCAAGCCCAGTGGCTTCTCCCAGAACGGCTTCGGGTCGACCAGGTCGTCGTGGATCGCGGCGGCGTTGTTGACGAGCAGGTCGAGCCGGCCGCTCTCGTCGGCGATCCGCGCGAAAAGTGCGGCAACGGCGTCGTCGTCACCGTGGTCGACACGGACCGCCACTCCGCCCGCCGGCGCCTCGGCAATGGTCCGGCCTGTTGCGTACACCCGCCAACCGTGGTGACTGAGT
Organism: uncultured Actinomycetota bacterium; assembly: GCA_963779655.1. Classification (GTDB taxonomy): domain Bacteria; phylum Actinomycetota; class Actinomycetes; order Mycobacteriales; family Mycobacteriaceae; genus Mycobacterium. The sequence continues at coordinate 394,602 of CAVZZD010000010.1, forward strand.
GCGGCGGCGATGCCGCGACCTGCTCCTCGGCTTGCGCCGGTCACGACCGCCACCGGTGTTGAGTCATCCATGGTGGTCAGGGTACGGCTGCGTCCACACGTCAGGGGCGGTGCAGGAACCCGTGCAGGATCGCCTGCACCAGTTCGTCGACAATCGCCTCCCGGGAGGGCGGCTTGGGTCCGAAGATGGTCGCGCGCAGTGCGACCATGCCGACGATCATCGCTACCGTCGAGTGCGCGGGTAGGTCGGGCTGGTTCGATCGCATTCCGCGCATCCGCATGCCTTCGGCGCTGATCTCGCCGAGGACCCGCAGCGCTCGCCTGATGTCGGCGATACCGGCCTCCTCGATCTCGTCTTCGCTCAGCGCATCGGAGGCGACGAGAGTGACCAGCAGTCCCCGATTCTCGACCAGGACGTCGTAGAGCTGCCCGACGAACTGTCGGGACAACTGCTCTTCGTCGGTATGTTCGGGTACCACGGCTTGCCATGTCTGGCTGAAGCTTTCGACGAACGTCGTGAACGGCGAGACGAGGGCTTCCCGGAACAAACCGGCCTTCGAGCCGAAGTGCCGGAACAGGAGGTATTCGCTGACGCCGGCGGCCTCGGCGATCTCGCGGGTGGTCGTGCGACGGTAGTCCTGGCGGGAGAACAGGTCACGGGCCGCGTCCAGCAGCAATCGGCGCGCTTCGCCGCGTGGTCGCCGCACGGGGTGGACCGGGGTCTCGGACGAGGTCTGCCGGTCGGCCGTTCGTCGGGGCACGGTTTTTCACGATAGCCTCCTTGACCTTTCGCATTGTAATAGTGTCCACTATTACAAATTGCCGTACGTGTCTGGAGGACGTGGTCGTGGGCCAATTCATCATGCTCGGATCGCTGTTCGGGCTGATCGCGCTCATCTTCGGTTTGGTCCTGTACTTCGACCCGGCGGCGCGCAACCGGTGAACACGGAGTTGACGCCACTGCTGACAGCGGCCGTGATCTTCGGCTGGGGCGGCGGCATCCTGTTCACCGCCATCGGCGTCTACCTGAGCATCCGCGACCGTCGCCTGCACCCTCTTCTGCTGTTGTGCATCTCGGCGATCTCCTTCTCGTGGATCGAGTCGCCCTATGACTGGGCGATGTACGCACAGTTCCCTCCTGCGCTCCCCCGGATGCCGTCGTGGTGGCCGTTGAACATGACCTGGGGTGGATTACCGTCATCCGTGCCCGTCGGCTACATCTCGTATTTCGTGCTGCCCGCAGTGATCGGTGCGACGCTCGGGCGATGGGCCAGTACACGTTTCGGCTGGCGGCAGCCCATCACGCTGCTGACCGTCGGCCTCCTCGTCGGTTTCTGCTGGGCGCTGTTCTTCAACGCCGTCATCGGAGCACGGCTCGGCGTCTTCTACTACGGTCTCGTGATTCCGGGACTGGCGATCTTCGAAGGCACCAAGAACCAGTACCCCATCTACGACGCCATCGCGATGGGTGTGCAGGTGATGGTCTTCACCTACCTGCTCGGGAGGACGGACGCCCAGGGGCGCAACGTCATCGAGATGTGGTCCGACAAGGTGTCCAAGACCAAGGCCCAGTCGGCGATCCTGTCCGTCGTCGCAGTCATCGTCGTCGGGCACCTGCTCTACGGCGCCGTCTTCGCGCCCCACCTCGCGGCGAAGCTGGGCGGATATGTGACCTCTGGTCCAACGGAACAGCTGTTCCCCGGCGTGCCGAACCAACCTCGATGAAAGGGCTCCGGCGGTGAGCATCGACCCGGCCACGGACTTGTACTACGACCCCTTCGACTATGCGATCGACGACGACCCCTATCCGGTCTGGCACCGAATGCGGGCAGAAACCCCGCTGTACTTCAACGACCGGTACAACTTCTACGCGTTGAGCCGCTACCCGGATGTGGCGGAGGCGCTGCCGGACTGGCAGACCTACCGGTCCGGACGCGGAACGACCGCGGACATTCTGTTCAGTGGGATCGAGGTACCGCCTGGGATCCTGCTGTTCGAGGACCCGCCGCTCCACGATCTTCATCGCCGCCTGTTGTCGCGGGTGTTCACACCGCGCCGGATGCTGGCCGTGGAGGAGCTGGTGCGCGAATTCTGTTCGGGTGCACTCGATCCACTGCGGGAGGCGGACGGCTTCGATTTCGTTGCCGACTTCGGCGCGTTCATGCCGATGCGGACGATCGGCTACTTGTTGGGAATTCCCGAAGACGGCCAGCAGCAGATACGCGACCTCGCAGACAAGAACATCACCGTCGACGACGGCGGCGGTGATATCAGCCCGACGATCTTCCAAGAAACCATCGCGATGTTCGCCGAATACATCGAGTGGCGGGCGACGCATCCCTCCGACGACCTGATGACCGAGCTGCTGAACGCCGAAGTCGAGGACCCTGACGGAACTCGACGCCGACTCGAGCGCAACGAAGTCCTCGCCTACACCGCGATGATCGCCGGCGCCGGCAACGAAACCACCGCCCGTCTCATCGGATTCATGGGCCAGTTGCTGGGCGACCACCCCGATCAACGACGCGAACTCGTCACCGATCCGTCTTTGATCCCGTCCGCGGTGGAAGAGACGTTGCGCTACGAGCCGCCATCTCCAGTCCAGGCGCGGTACGTCGCCCGCGATGTGAAACTTTACGGGCATACCGTGACCGAGGGCTCGTACATGTTGCTGCTCAACGGATCCGCCAACCGCGACGAAACCCGGTTCAGCGAACCCGACCGCTACGACATCCACCGCACGGGTGGACACCTGAGCTTCGGACAAGGTCTGCACTTCTGCCTCGGCTCGGCGCTGGCTCGCCTCGAGGCGCGGGTGGCGTTCGAAGAAGTGCTCAAGCGATGGACGGACTGGGACGTCGACTACGACAATGCCAGCCGCGCGCGGACGTCGTCGGTGCGCGGTTGGGCCAAGCTCCCGGTCACAACTCGGTAGCGACGGGCCTGGCGTGCTCACGATGCGGTTCGACATGCGGGCCCCGTCGTCGGGTGCGCCCGCCACCGCCCTCTACGACGCGGCACTCGCGATGTGCTCCTGGGCCGAGACCCGTGGCGCCGTGATGGCAGTGCTGTCCGAGCACCACGCGACGGACGACGGACACCTGCCCTCCCCACTGATACTGGCCTCGGCGATCGCCGCCAGGACCACCGCGCTCAACATCTTGGTGGCCGCGGCGGCGCTCCCGCTCTATCACCCGGTACGGCTGGCCGAGGACATGGCCGTGCTGGACAACATCAGCAAAGGCCGAGTGCACTATGTGTTCGGAATCGGCCACCGCCCTGAGGAATACGAACACATGGGGGTCGACTGGGCCCGCCGTGGCAAGATCGCCGACGCGAACCTGGATTTGCTTCTGCGCTTGCTGGCGGGTGGTCCCGTCGACGTCGACGGGCGGCGCGTCCACGTCACGCCCGGATCGGCGACCCAGGGAGGCCCGCGGATCATGATCGCCGGTGGCAGCCCGGCCGCTGCCCGGCGGGCGGGTCGCCACGGCCTCGGGTTCATCGCCTACGCGGACAAGCCCGGATTGCGACAGACGTTCGAGGCCGAGTCGTTGGCCCACGGACACTCGTGCGGCCCGATCACGTTGCCCGACGAGCACAGTCCCACAGCGGTTTTCGTGGCCGACGACGTCGATGCCGCCTGGGCCGAGATCGGCCCGTTTCTGCTGCACGACGCCGTGATGGCCGCAGCATACCGTCAGGGTGACGATTCGGTGGCCAGCATCACCCGCGCGCGGACGGTCGACGAGATGCGTTCTGCGCCCGGCCCCTATGCGGTGAGACGGTCGACGAGGCCGCCGCCCGGATACGTGCTGGGGCCCGCCTTCCGTTGCATCCGCTCTGCGGCGGGATGCCACCGGAGGTGGCCTGGCCGTACCTCGAACGAGCGGCCCTCGCCCTGTCACGGGCGCGCGGGGTGGGCGCCACCTAGCCGCCGCGTTGGTTCCACACCGTGATTCCGATGCTCAGGCGAGACCGCCACGAGGGTTGTGAATATGGCGAGTTGCACGTAACACCGTAACCCTGGTGGCCATCTCGTCCGAGTCGCCTAATCGGCACCCCTGGATCGCGGCCGTTTGTGGCAGGTCTGCACTTCTGGACGCAGTTCATGGACCCGGATTGCCCTTGCTGCGAAAGCGGCTGTCGCGCTGGCCAACCAATGCGTGACGGGGCAGCGTCAGTGGCAGATCGAGGGCGGTCAGTAGCCCCGGTTTCGCCTGCACCACATAGGGAATGGCGTTGACGACGCGCATGGCCGTCGACACCATCGCACCGGCGCCGGCCTCCATTTCGGAACCCGACGCCTGCGCGTCTCGCAGGCTTGCGGTCATGTCACATGCGATGTCGGGTTCCCCCGTGATCCGCACCTGGTAGATCGGGCTCGTCACCCGGTCGCCCCACTCCAGGCCCAGGTCGGGTGCGAGCCGGTTGACATGTTCGATGGTGATCGCCTCGCGCCCGTCGATCACGGCGATCGCCTGGGTACGCAGCGCGCCGCAGGTGCCCGCTTCGGCCGTTCCGAAGGCCACGTGCAGATCGCGGTCGGTGGCGACACGGTCGAACTTCTCCCGGATCTCGTCGATTTTCAGGCCGAGGCCGTGCGCGACCAGCCGCAGGCCCGGGCCCCACTGAAAGGCGATCGCACCGGGGTAGGCCAGGTACGGGGTGTAGTCGAGCGGCCGCCCGAAACCCATCGCGTCCATCATCGTGTCGACCACCGGGTAGTCGTCGTAGAGCGCGATCTCGCTGGCCCGGATCTCGGTGATCGACTTCGATTGCGTAGCCAGCATCAGAACCAGATGGTCTGCGGCGAAACCGGGTTCGATACCACTGGCATACATTGACGCCCCACCGGCGGCCGCCGCGGTCGTCAATTGTCCTCGCCACGCCTCGGGTTCGAACGCCTCCGGATAGATCAGGCGGTTGACGGTGGTGGTGACCACGTTGATGCCCGCTTCGAGCAGCCGTACGTAGTCGGGCACCGCGGCCGCATCACGCTCGGGACCGTTGGCCGCGTACACGACACAGTCGGGGCGCAACGCGATGAGTGCGTCCGCGTCGTTGGTCGCGATCACGCCGATGGGTCCGATGCCCACGATCTCGCCGGCGTCGCGGCCGGCTTTGTCCGGTGAATGCACCCACACACCGACGAGGTCGGTGCCCGGGTTCTCCGCGACCGCTCGCACGGCGATCGACCCGATCCCTCCGGTGGACCAGACGACGACTCGAATCACGCCCTCGGACATCAGACCCCTTTCATCGATTTCACGGCAGTCTGCATGTACGGTGCACCTGGCAACGGCGCCTGCATGTCGAATCGCATGGTGAACATCAGATCGGGTCGAACTCGATGTGCATGGCGGTCAGCCCCCGCATGATGAATGTGGGCTCGAAGTCGTAGCGCCGCGCATCCGGTTCACCGTGCACTTTCTCCGACACCCTGATGTTCGCCATCCGGTCCAGAATCCGGTTCATCGAGATTCGCCCCTCGGTCCGCGCCAGCGGCGCACCCGGGCAGGAGTGTGCGCCGCGCCCGAAGGCCACGTGTTCGCGCACGTTCTTGCGCTCGACATGAAACTCGTTGGGGTCTTCGAACTTCCGGGGGTCGCGGTTGCTCGCCCCGGGCAGCAGCATCACCGTGGTGCCAGCCGGCACCGGCACCTCACCGAACCGGGTAGTGGTCCGCGCAAGCCGGAAGTGGGTCTTCACCGGGCTTTCCAATCGCAGGGTCTCCTCCAGGAAGCCCGGGATGAGATCACGATCGGCCCGCAGCTTGTCCTGGATGTCCGGACGTTCGGCGATCACGCGGATCGCGGCGCTGAGCAGTTTGGTTGTCGTGTCCTGACCGGCCGCAAACAGGAACGTCGCGAGTTTGACGACCTCGTCCACCTCCGGCGTCCCACCGTCGGGGTACTTGGCCTGGGCCAGTTCGGTCAACGCGTCGGAGCGCGGCTCACGTCGACGGTCGGTGATGTAACCGGCGAACTTCTCGTCCAGCCACATCAACGGGTTGTGGGCAACGGTCTCCTCCTCCCCCAGGCCGCCGAGTGGCTCACCGGACAAGACGGCACGGAACTTGGAGTGATCCTCGGCCGGAACTCCGAGCAGGTCGGCGATGACCAGGGTCGCCAGGGGTTTGGCGTAGTCCTCCATGAACTCACAGTGACCTCGGTCGATGAAGGTGTCGAGCTGCCGGCCGGCCAGTCGCCAGATGAATTCTTCGTTCTCGCGGAGCCGTTTCGGCGTGATGAGCCGGCTCAGCAGCCCGCGCGTGCGGGCGTGTTGTTCGGCGTCCATCGTGACCACGTGCTCGCACATCGGAATCGCGCTGCGGTGCTCCTCGATCTGCGCGGTGATGTCCTCACCCTGCGGGGTGAACGGAAGCGGCGGAAACGGCCCGGCCACCGCCACACATGACGACATCGCCGGATCTTTGTACGCTGCAACGGCTTCGGCGTATCCCGTCACGGCCAGCACGTTCTGCGCCGTGGCCGCCCGTACGGGGCACGATGAACGCAGGTAGTCGAAGTACGGGTAGGGGTCGGGGACGAGCGACTGGTCGGTGAAGTAGTCGACGGACTCGAAGTCGGTCACGGAGTCTCCTCAATCATATTTTTAGCGAGGTCACTTCGGCGACATGGCCGTCGCTGACGTCCATCACCTCGCCGATGCGTTCGGCGATCTCTTCGGCGGTCACCGAGGAACTGGAAATACCCTTGCCACAGACCACGGCGATCCGGGCGACCCCGCCCATCCCGGCCTGGAGCACCTCACCGTTGAGCGGGCACGACTCGTGTGCCAGAAACGCCGCCGCCGGAGCACACAGCTCCGGTGGCATGCTGGCGTTGATCTGGTCCATCGCCTCTTTGGGTAGCGACATCTCGGTGGCCAGGGCATCGGAGTGCGACGCAGACAGCCGGGTAAAGGCACGGGGCGCAAGCGCATTGGCCCGGATGCCCAGCGGCAGACCCTCGGTGGCCAGATTGCGGGTCAGGCCGAAGACCGCACCCTTGGCCGCCCCGTAACTGCTCAACTGGGTGATCCCGCCGAGCATCGCCTCCGATACGGTGTTGACGATGCGGCCGTAACCGGCAGCCACCAGATGCGGCCATGCCGCCTTGGTGACGTTCAGGGTGCCGAAGTAATGCACGTCGAGCATGCGCCGGAACTGCTCCGCCGACAGATCGGCGAACAGTCCCGGGTCGTGGATGCCGGCGTTGTTGATCACGATGTCCACCTGACCGAATGCCTCCAGGGCGGTTCCGACGATGGTCTGGGCCGAATCCTCCTCTGCCACCGATGCATAGCACGCGACGGCCGTTCCGCCGGCAGCCGTGATCTCGGCGACGACCGCCGCCGCCGGTCCGGCCGACGATCCCAGCCCGTCGAGTCCGCCTCCGTGGTCGGCCACCACCACCTTCGCGCCCTTGGCGGCGAGCAGTGCCGCGTGGCTGCGGCCGACCCCGCGCCCTGCGCCGGTGACGATGGCGACGCGGCCGTCGAATCGAAGTTCAGACATCGAACAGCACCGGCACCGACGTCGGCGACCGGAATACCTGCCCACGGATGTGCGGATCGTCGCCATCGGGATCCAGACGCAGGTTCGGCAACCGGTCGAGCAGCAGGTTGATCGCGGTGCGCATCTCGAGGCGGGCCAGATGCATGCCGAGACAGACGTGCACACCGTGCCCCCAGCCCAGGTGCGCCCTGGGTTGGCGGAAGATGTCGAAGGCGTCTGGGTCCGGGTAGCGGTCCTCCTGCCGGTTCGCCGCGCCCAGCATCGGCATCACCGACGATCCGGCCGGGATCGCCACGCCGCCGAGGTCGGTGTCGCGGGTCGCGGTCCGGGTGATCGTCAGCAGCGGCGGCTCCCAGCGCACCCCTTCCTCGATGGCCTGCGGGATCAGCGACCGATCGTCGCGGACCGCGTTGAGTTGCACCGGATTCGACAGCAAGCCAAGTAGTAGGTTGCCCAGCGCCCGGTAGGTGGTCTCGACGCCGGCCGGCAGCAGCAACCGCAGGAACGAGTAGATCTCCTCGTCCTCGAGTTTCTGGCCGTCGATCTCGGCCGCGGCCAGCGCGCTGATCAGATCTTCGCGGGGTTCGACTCGTCGGGCTGCCAGGATCGGCGCGAAGTACTCGCACAGCGCCGCCGCGGCCGCCAGCCCGCGTTCGGGGTTCATGATCCAGCTCAGCAATGAGATCGACCAGCGCTGGAACTGTGGGTAATCCTCCTCCGGCAGTCCCAGCAGGCCGGCGATGATCTGGCTCGGGTAGTCGAAGGTGAACTCCTTGACCAGGTCTGCCTTGCCGTTGGCCACGAACCCGTCGATGAGCCCGTTGGCCACTCGGCCGACCAGTTCGTCCTGCCAACGGGCCATTGCCTTCTGCGAGAACGCCTTTGACACCAGGGACCGCAGCCGGCCGTGCACCGGTTCGTCCATACCGAGCATGACCCGCTCCCCCAGCACCGGGCCGAACGCCGCGATCACTCCCGACGACGAGAACGTCTCGTTGTCGCGTAGCAGCTGGTGGGCTTCCTCGTAGCGGTACACGATGAAAACCGGCTTGGATTCCTCGTGGGGCATGCCGGAGACGTCGAGGCGTTGGACCGGTTCCTCCCGGCGCAATCTCGCGAGCTCGGTATACGGGTCACGCACGTCCCCCGACACGGCGTCGTCGAAGGCCCCGAAGTCATCGAGATCATCGAAAAGCTGTTCCATCTACACTCCTTCGTCGGCCGGGTAGGCCACGGACTTGATCTCGGTGTACTGGCTGAAACCCGCGAGGCCGTTCTGCCGTCCGACGCCGCTGTCCTTGTAACCGCCGAACGGCGTGTCGGCACCGTATCCGGCGGTCCCGTTGAGGCCGATGAAACCGGCCCGCAGCCGGCGCGCGACACTGAGCGACCGGTCCAGCGAGCCGGACATCACGTTGCCGGCCAGGCCGTAGACGCTGTCGTTGGCGATCCGGATCGCATCCTCTTCATCCTCGTAGGGGATGACGGCCAGCACCGGCCCGAAGATCTCCTCCCGCGCGATCGTCATGGTGTTGTCCACATCGGTGAAAAGGGTTGGGCTGACCCAGAATCCCTTCTCGAACTCTGCCGGAGGTTCGGTGCTTCCGACCAGCAGGGTGGCGCCCTCCTCGACTCCCTTGCGGATGTAGCCGAGGATTCGCTGCTGCTGCCTGGCCGAGATGACGGGGCCACAGATGGTGCCCGGATCCTGCGGATCGCCCGCGGCCATGTTCTCGTAGATCGCCCGCAGGATCGCCACCCCCTCGTCGTAGCGGGACCGTGGCAGCAGCATCCGGGTGGGTGCCGCGCAGCCCTGGCCGGCGTGCAAGAGCGGACCGATACCGATGAGACAGGCGGTGTTGAAGTCCGCATCGTCCAGCACGATGGTCGCCGACTTTCCGCCCAACTCGAGGAAGAGCCGCTTCATTGTCGCGGCGCCCTTCTCCATGATTCTCTTGCCGACCACCGTGGAGCCGGTGAACGAGATCATGTCCACCTTCGGCGAGAGCGTGAGTTCCTCGCCGACGAAGTGATCCGAGGCCGTGACGACATTGACGACCCCGGCGGGGATGTCAGTGTGTTCGGCGATCAACCGGCCCAACCGGGTGGCATTGAACGGAGTGTTGGGTGCCGGCTTCAGCACGACGGTGTTACCGGTTGCCAGTGCCTGCGCGAGTTTGTGGATTGTGACCTCGAACGGAAAGTTCCACGGCACGATGGCGCCGACGACACCCACCGGCTCATGCCATACCTTGCGGCGGGTCATCCGGCCCGTCACCGAGACGAACGCGTCGCCGAGGTCATCCTCCCAGGGGAATTCGTCGATCAACCGCGCCGGGTACTTGAGACCGTCCTGCAGAGGTGCGTCCAGCTGCGGACCGTGGGTCACCGCCCGCGGACAGCCCACCTCCCGGATCAGCTCCTCCCGCAGTTGTTCGACCTCGCCCTCGATGGCCTCGTGCAACTGCAGCAGGCAGGCCTTGCGCAGTGCCCGGTTCGTCGACCAGTCCGTGTCGTCGAACGCGCGGCGGGCGGCGTCGATGGCACGGCGCATGTCGGCATTGGAGGCATCGGTCACCTCACCGAGAACGTCCTCGGTGGCGGGGTTGATGTTGGCGAAGGTCCCCGCTTCGCCCTCGACGAGTTTGCCGTCGACGAGCATCCGCGGCTCGAAGGTGACGTCAGGCATCGTGCGTGTTCTCCTCAGCGGCTGTGTGTTTGGTGGTCATGGCGGCGATGCGCGCCAAGGCGGCGGGCGGAAGAACCCGGGCGGCACCGACCATCAGCCGCTGGGCAGCGGTCAGCGGCGCCGCACCCCTGCGCATCGCGCCCTGGCGCGGGATTCCCATCACTAGGCGGCTCACCTGATGCATACCGGCGGCGGGCAGAAATCGGTTGGAAGCCAATAGCATCGACGCGTCGAGACCCACCCCCCTGCGGCGAAACGGGGCGCGATCGTCGAGCGCCCGCATCAACCCGGCCGCGAACTGCTCCGGTGGCCGTGCCAGGCGCCCCACCGCGAACCGGCCACGTTTGTCGATGGTGCGGTGCATGCGGGCGTATGGCCCGTCGAAGTCGCGTTCGTCGGTGGTGCCGGCGTCGGTGATGATGTCGGTGTCGTAGGTGCCGGCGACGAGAACCGTCACCCCCAGCCCGAACGGCGCGATCTCGCCGGCCATCGACTCGGCCCAACGTTCCAATGCGCCCTTGGCGGCGGAATACGCGGCGATGCCCGGCTGCCCCCGCACCCCCCCGGCGCTGGAGACCACGACGATGCGGCCCTGCCCTGCCGCCCGCATGCCGGGCAGCAACGCCTTGGTCAGCGCAACGGGGCCCAGCACATGAGTGCTGAACATGTTCTGCCACAACACCATGTCGGCCTCTTCGACCATACCCGCGGCGGAGATCCCCGCATTGTGCACCAGTGCATACGGAGCACCGACCATCTCGTCGATCGCCTTGGCGGCCGCAGCGATCGAGGCGGGGTCCAGCAGGTCGAGCGGGACCCCGATCAGCCGCTCGTCGGCGTCTCCCGCTCCGGTGGTCTCCCGCAGGACTGGCAGGCCGACGTCGGGTGTGCGCATTGCCGCAACCACGCGCCATCCCTCGTGATACAGGCGCTTGGCCGACGCGAAACCGAGGCCTCGCGATGCCCCCGTGATGACGACGGTGCGGGGCTCAGCCATCGGCGTTCCCCGGTGCGCAGGCGCCCACGCCGGCCGGCGGCGGGTGGACGTCGGGACGTCCGCTCGGCTGTCCACTCATCCAGGTCGACCAGATACCGACGGAATAGGGACCCTGCGCGCCCGCCTTTTCGTAATAGCCTTGCGGATCATAGACTTTCGCCTCCGGATACGGCCACGGACAGGCCACCGAAGTCGCTGCACCGCTCGCCTTGATCACGGCGAACCAGGCCCCGTAGGAGAAGTACGCGACATTGATGATCGCGAACATCACCAGGAAGGTGCCCAGCACCGGGCGGCTGGGGAACAGGCGTGCCTTCGCGGCGAGCTTCTCGGCAACCGACTTCCCGGTGTCATCGCGGTAACACAGGATGGCCGCCGGAACCATCACGAACGTCACCGCGAACGACTCCCAGATCAGCGGGAACTGGTAGGTGCTTCCGGTGAACACCGAACCCCACGGAATCACGTGCGAGTAGATGTACATGCCGGTGTGGACGAGGGTGATCTCCAGGAATGCGTCCATGACAAAGCCGATGACCAGCGCAAGTGCCCCCAAGGTGACCAACGGATGCCGCGACACGAACGCCTCCGGGCCGTGCTTGGCCTGCAGCTTGCGCAGAATCCAGATCGCCGGGAAATAGGGCCCGAAGTAGAACATCACGTAGCCGAAGACGATGAACGGTTCGACGGTCGGCGACAACGACACCAGCGGCCAGTGTTCCGGCCAGTGCAGCAACTCCGGGTTGTACACCGCGTACGGCGCCCAGTTCATGATCGGGTCCTGCCAGACGATGAGCGTCGTACACAGGAACATCAGCATGACGGGGCTGCCGGGATTGCGACGCCACCCGATCACGAAGACGACCATCAAGCCGATCAAGGCAAGGGCGGTGCCGATCTCGAACAACATGATCCAGTGGCCGAATCCGAATAGGACCTCGACCGGGCGTGGCCGACCCTCGACATTCGGATTGCTCACCCGCGGGTCCAGATAGCGCCGGCTGGACAGCGCGAAGAGCGCGACCAAGGCAACCACTGCGAGCGCGGCCACCCATGGCCCCCAGCGCTTCTTCTCGGGCGGTTTCGGCGAGGCCTTGTCGTCGCGGAGCTCGGTGGTCATCGGCTCAGCCCTCCTCTCCGAAGCGATCGACCAGATGCGAGTTGACCCCGTCGGCGTCCAGCGATCGCGCGACGAGGTACCCGGCGCCCATCCATGCGCGGCGGGTCCACTTACCCAGCGAGACCCGGGTGCCCGGCGCCCCGGAGGCGGCGGGCAGCATCTTCACCCGCTCGAGCGCCTCCTTGACACCTCGCGGGCTCAACGGGTGAGCATCCGAGAATGCCTGCACCAGTGTTTCGGCGACATCCCGATTGACGACGGAGACACAGTATTCCGGCCGTTGCCCGTTGTACTTCTCCGCGTAGCGATCCAGGAACGCCTGTCCGATCTGGTTGCCCTCGTCGTACTGGTCGACCCCGATCCAGCCCATGAACGCGGTCCACATGATCGGATTCACCCACGCATTCTGGAAGGCGGTGGTGGTGAAGCGCGGCGGATCCCAATCCAGCGCTTCCAGCGCGGGGTTGACGAAGACGATGCCGAAGCCGAAGCCCAGGTGCACGATCCCCTCTGCCTTCGCCTCGTGCAGACCGCGCACGGCCTGATTGACGTCCTGTGCGGTCTGGGCGATCGCGGCTTCGGCGACGATGCGGATACCCTTGCGGCGACAGGCCTTCCGCAGGTTCGTCAGGTAGCTCTGGCCGATCAGACTCTGTTCGACCAGGACACCGATTTCCCTCAGGTCGCGCTTGGCCAGCAGATCGGCGATGAAGATGGGCTCGTCGGTCATCGATCCCTGGGGAAATGAGAACGTCCATTCGCCAAGCCAGTCATCGGTACCGGTGACGCTGATGGCCGGCACCTTGATGCGGTCCTCGATCGCCTCCCGCATCGGCACGCAATTGTCAGTGATGTTCGGGCCGAAAACCACCAGGCAACCTTCGTCGACAAGCTCCCCGTAAGCATCGATCACCGCCTTGACCGACCCCTTCGGCAGACCCTCGACCTCGCGGTAGATCATCTGAACGCCCCGGTCGAGCACCCCCTGCCGCCGGGCCTCGTCGAAGACCAGATCGAAGGTCTGCGTGAAACTCGACTGCAGCACCTCGGGGAATCCGGGCGGCAGGGTGAAGTCCATCAGGTAGCCGACCTTGATCGGCTCGGCAGTGCTCTCGTATGACATGTCAGCCTTTCGCCGGTGCCAGGTAGAGGTCGATCATCTCGGCCAGCCCACGGCTGACCGTCACATCGTCGGTGAGAGGTCCGGCGATCGCGGCACGCGCCGCATCCGGCAGAGCCAGACCCTCGGCGGCCAGTCGGCCGGCCGCGATCAGCACCCGGGTCGACGCGACTTCACGCAGGCCGCCGGTTTCCAGCCGGCGGATGGCCTGACCCAACCGCACCAATTGGGCTGCAATGACGGGGTCTACGCCCGCCTCGTGAGCGACGATGCCCTCTTCGACTTCGGCTGCGGGGAAGCCGAATTCGATGGCGACCATGCGTTGCCGGGTGGAGTCCTTGAGATCCTTGAGCACGCTTTGGTACCCGGGGTTGTACGACACCACGAGTCCGAACCCGGGGGCAGCATCCAGAGTGACCCCGAGTCGCTCGATCGGGAGTTGCCGCCGGTGGTCGGCCAGCGGATGCAGCACCACGGTGGTGTCCTGACGGGCCTCGACCACCTCGTCGAGATAGCAGATCGCGCCTTCGCGCACCGCCCGCGTCAAGGGCCCGTCAACCCACACCGTCTGGTCGCCCTGCAGCAGGTATCGACCGACGAGATCGGCGGTCGTCAGATCGTCGTGGCAGCTCACCGTGATCAACGGCGTGCCCAGGTCGTAGGCCATCGCCTCGACGAACCGCGTCTTGCCACAACCCGTCGGCCCTTTCAGGAGGAGCGACAAGCCTTGGCGGTAAGCGGCTTTGAAGACCGTCTCCTCGGTGCCGACCGGTTGGTAGTAGGGCCGTTGTTGTGCAGCCAGTGCGGTAGCTCCGTTCTGATAGGCACGCCCGGCCTGCGCTGACGTCATGACCGAACTCCCTTCTCCGGCGCATCGCTGCGTCGAGAGCACCCTAGCGCGGAACAGATATTTGGTTCAAGTACTCGGGGAGCCGCGATTCCACCGGCCTCGTCATGACACCCGCCGGCGGACTTCCGCGGAACGCAGCGCAGACCGGAACATCGGGCCGATCACCGCCGGCAGTTGGTCGGGGCGCCCGATGGTGGCGTGGGCCGCGCTGCCGAACACCGCGCGCAACTCGTCGACGCCGGTGGTCGCTCCGACAGTGAGGCAGACACAGCCGGTGCCGCGCCGCCGTGCCTCCGTCAGTGCGCGGCGGGCATCCGCGGCGCCGTACTCACGTTCGTAGCCGTGGTCGTAGGCCAAGCCGTCGGACAGCACGACCAGCAACCGCCGCGACGTGCCCCCATCGGATTCCACCGTCGCCGATCCGTGCCGGATCGCGGCACCCAACCGGGAATAGGCGCCGGGCTGCAGGCTGTTGAGCCGACGGACCACCAGGGTGGTCATGCCCTCGCCAAATCGCTTGACGGGCAGCAGGTTCACGGCCGCGCGGCCCTGCGAATAGTACGCGTAGAGCGCCACCCGGTCGCCCAGGTCGTGGAGGGCGACCGTCAACGCCGCAGCGACGACGCGCTGCTGTTCATGCACGGTGCGCCCGAGGCTACCCGGCTCGGCCGCCGACCCGGAGACGTCCAGCAGCAGCAGCACCGACAGATCGCGGCGACGTCGCAGGCTGTCGAGATAGACGTTCTCGTCGGGCACGACGCCGGCCCGCACCTCCAGGCGCTCCTCGACCGCGGCGTCGATGTCGATGTCGTCACCCTGAGCCTGCCGATGGCGTCGGTGCAGACCCAGCCCGAGTCGGGCGAGCGGCCGCGCCACACTGATCGCGTCGTCGATCGTCCCGGTCGCCGCGGGATCGATGGTCGGTGCGATTTCGTGGACGGTGCACCAATCTGGCCGGTAACGCGTGCGTGCGACGTCCCACTCGGGATAGGTGAATCGCCCGGGCTTGAGGTCGAAGGCTTCCCCGGCGGCGGTCGGCGCGGCAGAGGACACCGCGGCAGCGCCGCGGTTGGCCGAGCTGGTGCGGTGGGTCGGAGTGTCGGCGCCCGGTGGGCCGCCGCCGTCGCCGGACGTTCGAGCGGAGGACAGCATCTTGTTGAACCATTTGCCGATGAAGCCAGCTCCGCCGACCGGACTGGTGAACAGATCCGTCCCGTCGGTCGTGGCGAACTCGCCGTCGTCGAGTTCACGCAGCTCTTCCCGGGCGGGGCGGCGCGGGACATGACCGACGCCGCGATGGTCGACCTGGTTGGCCGCCTGCCGACTGGCCGCGACCACGTCCTTGGCTCGGATGACACCGAAAATAGCTGGCGCGTCCGCTAGTTCGGCCCTCGATGATGCGAACTCGAGCGATTCCGCGGGCGAGTCGGTGTGCGGTGCGCGGCCGGGATGGCCCAACGTGGCGACGACAGCGCCCGGCAACAGATAGGCGTTCGCCCGCAACGCGCGCCAACCCTCCACCGCGAGGTAACGCCGGGTGAGGCCGGGTCTGCGGATCAGCCCGGCGACCAGGCCGGGGTCCAGGCTGCCCGCGGCGACCAGCGACGCCTGCACCGCGAGCGCGGCCGTTCGCTCGACCGACGGCAGCGCCAGGTCGACGTGGATGGTGTGCCCGTCACTCCATGCCGGCTCCCCGGAAGCGACTGCCGCGACCGCAACTGCGCGTCCGGCCAGCGCCGAGGCCAGCATGTCCAGGGAGCGCAACCCGTTGGCGACAGTGTCATTCGGCGGCATTCGTCACGTCGCCTCTCCGCATTCCCGATATTGACCAAATATCTGTTCCACCGTAGAGTTCGCCGCATCGTCAGTCAATCAACCCCCGTCTGCGGGAGACCATGATCGATTTCAATGGCCAGTCCGCCGTCGTCACCGGCGCGGGCCGCGGACTAGGCCGGTTGTACGCACTCGAGCTGGCCCGGCGCGGCGCCTCCGTGGTGGTCAACGATCTCGGTGGCAATCGGTAGGATCAACGGCACATCGAACGCGACGGGAGTCCAGTACTGTGCAGCGCTTTCCGAGACTGACGCTCGCCGAAGCGTGAACAGATGACCACCTCCCGCGTCGGCGCCGGAGCGCGCGGCACGCCGCGCGGCCGAGTCGTCCAGCGGAAGCAAAACCGGCCGGCCGACATCGCGGAAGCCGCCGACGACGCGTCCGGCGATGACACCAGGCGCACCGAGATCCTGAAAACCGCGAACGCCGTCATCGCGACCTCGGGTCTTCGTGCCTCCGTACAGCAGATCGCCGATGCCGCGGGCATCCTGGCCGGCAGCCTCTATCACCACTTCGAATCCAAGGAAGCGATCCTGGTCGAGCTGATCAGGCGTTACCACGCCGACCTCGACCGGATCGGCGACACGGCAATGGAACGACTGGACCAGCCCGACCCGCGCCCGGTTTCCGAGCAGATCATCGACCTGGGACGGGCGATCGCCCGCTGCGCGGTGGAACATCGCGCAGCACTGCAGATGTCGTTCTTCGAAGGGCCCAGCGCCGACCCGGAACTCGCGGCCTTGACCGGCCGCCGGCCCGAGAAGATTCAGGCGGCCATGCTCCAGCTGCTGCGCGCCGGCCGGTGGAGCGGCTACATCCGCCCCGATGTCGATCTACCGACCTTGTCGGACCGGTTGTGTCAGAGCCTGTTGCACGTCGGTCTCGACATCATCCGCCACAAGGCCTCGACTGACGCCGTTGCCACGCTGAAATGCCGGATCACGCTCGAGGGCCTCGCCGCGAAGCGTTTGACCGATTCTGCACTCAACCGGTCGAGCGCGTTGGCCGCCGCAGATGCCGTGATCGCGACGTGGGTCGACGAAGTGGATGAAACCGACAAGGCGGCACAAGTACGTGCTGCCGCACGAGCGGAATTCGGCCGCCGGGGTTATGAGATGACCACCATTCGCGACATCGCCTCCGCCGCCGGCCTCGGTACGGGCACCGTCTACCGGCTGATCGGTTCCAAGGACGAATTGTTGATGTCGATCATGGTGTCGTTCGGGCAGAAGGTCGGCGGCGCATGGGTCGACATCATCCGCTCCGATTCGACCGTGGTCGAGAAGCTGGACGCCCTCAGCTGGCTGAACATCAACGCACTCGATCGGTTCCCCGACGAGTTCCGGATCCAGCTGGCCTGGCTGCGACATTCGCCGCCCGACACCCAGAACCCCGCATTCTCGTTCGCGACGAGGGTCCGCCAGATGAAATCTCTGCTTTCCGAAGGGATTCGAGCCGGCGAGATCTCGATCGAGAGTCCGACGGCGGAGATGCTGGCCCGCTGCGTCATCGGCGAACAATGGATTCCCGAGAACATCCTTCTCGAACTCGGCACGAAGCAGTCGCTGTCGCTGATCCGTGACACAGTCCTGCGCGGCGTTGCCGTCCACAAGCGCTGAGTCTCGGAGCCGAACAACACACGCGATAGCGGCCCTGCGCGGCCGTCGAGAATATTGACCAAACATCTGTTCCGAAGTAGGGTCCATCCAGATCCGGGGCGCATCCAACCTCCGGACCGAGAGAGGACGGACGATGGGACGGGTGGCGGGAAAGGTGGCCCTTGTCAGCGGCGCCGCACGGGGCCAGGGTCGGTCACACGCCAGAATGCTGGCAGCCGAGGGCGCCGACATCATCGCCGTCGACCTCTGTGAGGACATCGAGACCAACAGCTATCCCCTCGCCCGTCCGGAGGACCTCGACGAAACCGCCCGCCTGGTCGAAAAGGAGGGTCAGCGCGCCTACACGGCGATCGCCGATGTGCGCGACAGGGTCGGCTTGGCCGCCGCCATCGATGCCGGCGTTGGCGAATTCGGGCGCCTCGACATCGTCGTCGCCAACGCGGGCATCGCCCCGCTCACGGCCGGTCTCCCGATGCAGGCCTGGATCGACGCCGTCGACGTCGACCTGATCGGGGTGATGAACCTGGTGCACGCCAGCATCCCGCACCTCGATGCGGGCGCATCCATCATCGCAACCGGATCATTGGCCGCGTACCTGGCCTCGATGCAGGGACGCAGCATGGGCGACGTCGACGCTCCCGGGGGTGGGGGTTACGCATTCGCCAAACAGGTTGTCGCACACTACGTCAACGACCTGTCTCTTCAGCTGGCACCACGTTTCATCCGGGTCAACGCCGTGCATCCGACCAATGTGAACACCGACATGCTGCACAACATCGACATGTACCGGCAGTTCCGTCCCGACCTGGCCGATCCGACCCGCGAAGATGCCGAGTTGACCTTTCCGGTGCTCAACGCAATGCCGATCGCCTACGTCGAACCCGAGGACATCAGCGAAGCGGTCGTGTATTTCGCCTCCGACGCTTCGCGTTACGTCACCGGTCAGCAGTTGAAGATCGATGCCGGCGGCTATGTGAAGGCGATGACCTGGACGCTGCGGTGAGGGCGTCCGGCCGCATGCCCCGCGGGCGTCGATCCCGCTGTTAGCTTTGGAGCAAAAGTTAGGTTTGTCGACCGCGGTAAGGGGCAATAGTGGCCCAGACGTTCACAGCGACCGCAGTCGGCGATGTCCGGCCGGCATCCCGCCGCAGTGACGTGCGCGGGCAGTCCCCGGTACCGGTGTCCGGATCATTCTGCGAATACACCCATCTCATTGCCGCGCGAATAGCCGTTCGGCTATCCTCAGCTCAGCGCGGGGGTGCAAATAGGTCCAACTGGGGAGGTTCGGCCATGGACGGGCGCCGGTGAGCCGTTCGGTTGTGCGGCCCGTCGTCGGGGTCCTCACGGTTGCGGTGTTGGGCGTTGTCGTCGCACTCGCTGCAACGATGTTCCGGGGTGACTTTGCCCGTACCGAGACGATCACGGTCCTGTCCCCCCGTGCGGGCCTGGTGATGAATCCCGACGCACGCGTGCAGTACCGCGGCGTCCAAATCGGCAAGGTCAGCTCGATCGAACTGCTGCCGGGTGAGCAGGCGGCGATCCACCTCGCCATCGATGCCGACCGACTGGACGTCATTCCCGCTAACGTCAACGTAAATATCGCCTCGACAACGGTTTTCGGCGCCAAGTTCGTCCAACTCAGCCCGCCCGACCAGCCCACCCCGGATTCCGTCCACCCGGGTCAGGTGCTCGGCGCCGACCATGTCATGGTCGAGGTCAACACGATTTTCGGACAGCTGGTGTCGGTGCTGTCCAGTATCCAGCCCGAGAAGCTCAACGAGACCCTCGGAGCGATCGCCACGGCCATGAACGGCCGCGGCCATCAGTTCGGCCAGACGTTGTCAGACCTGAACTCAATTCTCGGCGAACTCAATCCGAGCCTGTCTTCGCTCAACCACGATCTGGCGGTGGCACCGGCAGTGTTCGGGACGTACGCCGACGTCACCCCGGACCTGCTCGACGTCGTAGCAAGTGGCACCGCAATCAGCCGGACGATCGTGGAGCGGCAACGCGATCTCGACTCCGTCCTGGTCAGTGCGACCGGCCTCGCCGAGATCGGAGATCAGGTGCTCGACGAGAACAGGCAGCCCCTCGCCGACGTGCTGCGACTGCTGGTCCCCACCACCGACCTCACCAACGAGTACAACCAGGCGTTGACCTGCGCGCTGGGCGGAATGAACATCATGGCCAACAACCCGCCGCTGGACGTGCCGGGTGTGCAGGTCCTGGCCGGTTTCCTCTGGGGTCAGGAAAGGTACCGGTATCCCGAGAACGTGCCGAAGGTGGCGGCCAAGGGTGGACCGTTCTGCACGAACCTGCCGAAGGTGCCCTATCAACAGATCGCGCCATTTGTGGTCACGGATGTCGGGGCGAACCCGTGGAAGTACGACAACCCCGGGATCGTCCTGAACTCGGACGGTCTCAAGCAACTGTTGTTCGGGTCGATTCCCGGACCGCCGCGCAACAGCGCCCAGATCGGTATGCCGGGATGAACCAGAGGCGAGGCATCGCAACGAAGTTCGGCATCTTCGTTGGTCTCATGCTGGTACTCACCGGGTGCCTGTTCCTCATTTTCGGCCAGTATCGGGCGGGGTCGACTGTGGGCTATTCCGCGGTCTTCTCCGACGTTTCCAGCCTCAAGTCAGGAGAGACGGTCCGCTTCGCCGGCGTGCGGGTCGGGACCGTCGAGAAGATCGCGCTGCAGCCGGACAAGACGGTCGCCGTGACCTTCGATGTCGATCGCGATCTCGTGCTCACGGGTGGAACCCACGCAAACATCCGGTACCTGAACCTCGTTGGAGACCGGTACCTCGAACTGGTGGACGGACCCGGACCGGCCACCGTGCTGCCGGCCGGCTCGGCGATCCCTACCGACCGGACGTCGCCCGCGCTCGACCTCGACCTTCTGCTGGGCGGGCTCAAACCGGTGATCCAGGGTCTCAACCCTGGGGACGTCAACGCATTGAGTGCATCGCTCATTCAGATCATTCAGGGCCAGGGCGACACCCTCGACTCGCTGCTGGCCAGGTCGTCGTCGTTCTCGAATGCGTTGGCCGACAAGAACCAAACCATTCAGCAGCTCATCGACAACCTGAACACCACCTTGTCGACCCTGTCCAAGGAGGGGAATCAGTTCTCCGGCGGAATCGACCGGCTGCAACGGCTGGTGTCGGCCCTGGCCGCTGACCGCGACCCCATCGGCCAGGCCATCGACGCGCTGAGTGCCGGCACGGCCTCGCTGGCCGACCTGCTCTCCTCTGCGCGGCCGCCGCTGGCCGGTGCCGTGGACCAACTGAACCGGCTGGCGCCGGCCCTGGATGCGAAGAAGGACAGGGTGGACACCGCACTGCGCAAAGCCCCGGAGAACTACCGGAAGCTGGTACGCATCGGCTCCTATGGCAGCTTCGTCAACTATTACATCTGCTCGATCTCGGTACGGGTCTCCGACCTGCAGGACCGGACAGCGGAATTCCCCGCATTCCGGCAAGAGGGCGGGAGGTGCGCGGAGAACTGATGCTGAAATATCGTGGACCACAACTTGTCCGGGCCGGCTTCATGGGCGCCGTCCTGATCGCTCTTGTCGTCGCTGTGGGCTTGTCGCCCGAGCGGCTCGCGAGTTGGGCGAGTTCGGTGCGCTACCAAGCCCTTTTCACCGATGTGGGTGGGTTGGCCGCGGGCAGCAATGTGACCGTGTCCGGTGTCAAAGCGGGCACGGTCACCGCCATCCGGCTGCATGACACCGACGCTCTGGTCACGTTCAGTGTCAACGGGAGCATCCCCTTGGGTTCGGCCACCACAGCTCACGTCCGCACCGGAACCCTGCTCGGACAGCGGGTGTTGACGCTGGAATCGACAGGTGAGGCGACCATGCGGCCGGGCGAGGTCATCCCGGACACGCGGACGTTCGCCCCGTACTCCCTGACCGACGCGGTCGGCGAACTGACCGCCAACACGGCCGGCACCGACACCGCTGCGCTGAGTCAGTCGCTGGACACCTTGTCGGCGACCATCGACCAGATCGCGCCACACCTCGGGCCCACGTTCGACGGACTGACCCGGGTCTCCGAAGCTCTCAACCAGCGCAACACCTCGCTGGCCCACCTGCTGAAGAGCGGCGACGAGGTGACCTCGATCCTGGCCGACCGCAGCCAACAGCTCAACACTCTCATTCTCGATGCAAACGATCTGGTCGAGGTTCTCTCGCAACGGCGTTGGGCGATCATGGAACTGCTGGCCCACACGTCGGCGGTGGCCAGGGAAGTGTCGGGATTGGTCCACGACAACGAACAGGAACTCGCACCGACACTCGACCGGCTCAACTCGGTGGTCGCGGTGCTCGAGCGCAACCGCGACAACATTGCCCAGGCGCTGCCCGGACTGGCGAAATACCAGGTGACCCTCGGCGAGACGGTGGCCAGCGGCCCGTATTACAGCGCCTACATCCCGAATCTCGACCTGGCACAGGTCCTGCAGCCGTTCTTCGACTACGCCTTCGGCTTCCGGCGTGGCACCGACGCCGGTCAACCACCCGACAACGCCGGGCCCCGGGCCGAACTGCCCATCCCCTACAACGGGATTCCCGAGGGGCCGCACTGATGCGCCGTCACCGGATTGTGGCGGCGACCGCCCTGGCTTTGACCTTGCTGTTGGTGGCAGCGGCGGGTTTGATCGTTCACGGCCCGGTGTTTCCGCCCACGAACATCACCGCCGTTTTCGCGACCGCGACGTCCATCTATCCCGGCGACGAGGTCCGCGTCGCCGGGGTCAAGGTCGGCACCATCTCCTCGATCCAACCCGACGGCGACCGGGTGAAGCTCACCATGCGGGTGGACCACGGTATCTCGGTGTCGGCCGATGCGAAGGCCGTGATTGTGGCACCCAACCTGGTCGCCGCCCGTTTCGTTCAGCTGACCCCGCCCTACCACTCTGGTCCGAGAATCTCCGATGGCGGCGTGATCCCCGCTGATCGCACCGCGGTTCCCGTCGAATGGGATGAGGTCAAACGGCAACTCGCCAGGCTGGCAACCGATCTGGGCCCCAGTGGTGACGCCGCCGGCAGCTCGGCCGGGCGATTCATCGACAGCACCGCGAACGCCATGGCGGGAAACGGCGCGAAACTTCGGCAGACGCTGGCGCAGTTGTCCGGGGTCAGCCGGATCCTGGCGGATGGCAGTGGCAGCCTTGTCGACACGGTCGAGAATCTGCAGACATTCGTCAGTGTGCTGCGGGACAGCAATGAGCAGATCGTGCAGTTCCAGGATCGGTTGTCGACGCTCAGCGCGACGCTCGACGGCGGTCGCTCCGACCTGGACGGCGCCCTGACCGATTTGTCGCAGGCCGTCGGCGAGGTGACGCGATTCGTCCACGGAACCCGCGACAAGACGACCGAACAGGTTCAGCGCCTCACCAACGTCACCCAGAACCTGGTGGACCACCGGATGGATCTCGAGCAGGTGCTCCATGTTGCGCCGACGGCGTTTGCCAACGCGTACAACATGTTCGACCCGAGAACCGGTGGGGCCGGCGGTGTCTTCGTGTTGAACAACATGTCGAATCCGACGATGTTCATCTGCGGAATGATGGGCGCCATCGAGAATGTGACGGCCCCCGAGACCGGAAAGCTGTGCGCGCAATATCTCGGCCCGGGGCTGCAGCGACTGAACTTCAACTACCTGCCGTTCCCTTTCAACCCGGCACTCACCAGCGCACCGTCACCGGACAAGATCATCTACAGCGCGCCCGACCTGGCCCCCGGTGGTGCGGGCAGCGAAACCGCGGCGCCGGCACCGTCGGTGTCGGCCTGGACCGGCGGCCCCGCCGTCGGATCTCCCCCGGTGTCCGTGCCGGAGATGTTGCTGCCCGCCGAAGGACCACCGTGATCATGCCCCTGACCCGCACCCTGGCAGCCGGATGCACGGTGCTCATCTGCGCGACGGGGTGCGCGTTCCAAGGCGTCAACTCGCTGCCGCTGCCCGGCACCGTGGGCAACGGCAAGGGCGCGATGACGTATCACGTCCAGCTCGCCAATGTCGGTACGCTGGAGTCGAACTCGCCCGTGATGATCAACGACGTCGTCGTCGGCAGCGTGCGCGACATCAGCATCAAGGATCGGCACGCCCAGGTGGACGTCGTCGTCGAGCGCGACGCGCTGGTGCCCGCCAACGCGGTCGCGACGGTCGGCCAGACCAGTCTCCTGGGATCGATGCATCTCCAACTCGGACCCCCCCTGGGCGAGCCGGCAACGGGACGACTACCCGACGACGCAACCATCCCGCTGGACCGTTCGTCGTCATACCCGTCCACCGAACGGACGCTCGCCTCGCTGGCTGCCGTGGTCAACGGTGGCGGCCTGGGTCAGATCGGAGAGGTGATACACAGCCTCAACGACGCGTTCACCGGTCGTCAGCAAGACATCCGGCAGCTGTTGGGACGACTCGACGAATTCGTCGGCGTGCTGAACGACCAGCGCGACGGTGTCATCGCGACGCTGACCGAGTTGAACCGGCTCGCCGACAGGCTGGCCGGCCAGAAGCACGTCATAAGCGATGCGTTGCAAGAGATTCCATCTGCACTCGACGTGCTGGTGCGCGAGCAGCCGAGGCTGTCCACGGCGCTGGATCGCCTGCGGGTGTTCAGCGACACCGCGACTCAGGTGATCAACGACACGCAGGACGACCTGGTACACAACCTGCAGAACCTCGAACCGACGATTCGCGCGCTGGCCGATGTGGGACCCGACATCGACACCGCGCTCGCGTTCGCCCCGCTGTTCCCGCTCGGGCAGAACCTGGTCGATCGTGGCATCCGCGGGGACTACATGAACCTCTTCGTCACCATCGACCTCACCAAGGCCCGGTTGAAGCGCGGCCTCGCGGCGGGGACACGCTGGGGCGACGAGAACGCCGAGTTGGTACCCGCGCCGGGAGATCCCCGATACGACGACTACTACACGCGGCATCCCCTCGGAGCCGGTCTGGCACCCGCCGCCGAACTGCCCGGCCCGCCCCCACAGCCGACGATCGTGGGTGGCTGATGCTGACCAGATTCGTGCGGATCCAGTTGGCGATCTTCGCAGTCGCGTCGGTTGTCGGCGTCGCGGTGATGGTCGTGAACTACCTGCAGGCGCCGACCCTGCTCGGTGTGGGGCGGATCGCGGTGACGCTGGAGATGCCACAGTCCGGGGGTCTGTACCGATTCGCCAACGTCACCTACCGGGGCGTACAGATCGGCAGAGTGACCGGTGTCGACGTCCAGCGCGACAAGGTCATCGCACAACTGTCGCTCGACGCATCGCCCCCGGTGCCTGCCGACGTGGTGGCCGAGATTCGCAGTGTGTCGGCCGTCGGCGAGCAGTACGTCGACCTGAATCCACGCACCAAGGCGCCTCCGTACCTGGGCAACGGCGCGGTGATCCCGGAGGCGAACGTGGTTCTGCCGCAACAGGTCGGGCCCATGATGGACCAATTGAGCGCGCTGGTCACCAGCATCCCCAAAGACAAGCTGAGTTCGCTGCTCGACGAGACGTTCGCGGGCCTCAACGGTGCCGCCCCCGATCTGCAGACGCTGATCGATTCGTCCTCGAAGGTCGCACGCGAGTTCAACGCCGGCGCCGACCGTGCATCCGTGCTGATCGAGGACGCCGCCCCGGTGCTGGACTCGCAGGCCGCAAGCGCCGACGCGCTGCGCGGCTGGACCCGTGATCTCGCCGGAGTGGGACAACAACTCGTGGCCGACGACCCCCAGGTCCGCACCCTGCTTGCCGACGGTCCCGGCGCGGCCCAGGAAGTCGCCAGGCTGCTCGACCAGGTGAAGCCCACCCTGCCGGTGTTGCTTGCCAACCTCACCACCCTGGGACAGGTCGGGGTGACCTACCACGCGGGCTTGCAGCAGTTGCTGGTTCTGCTGCCGCCTGCGGTGTCCTACTACCAGGGCGAAGCAGGCGGCAACAACAACACCGGGATGCCGGTGGGCGACTTCCGGATACAGGTGGACGATCCGCCCGCGTGCACGGTCGGCTTCCTGCCGCCGTCAGCGTGGCGGTCACCCGCCGACACCACCACGGTCGACACTCCGGACGGCTTGTACTGCAAGCTTCCGCAGGACTCACCGATCGCCGTGCGCGGTGCCCGCAACTACCCCTGTATGGGTGTGCCGGGCAAGTACGCCCCCACGGTTCAGGAGTGCTACAGCGACAAGCCGTTCGCCCCCTTGGCGATGCGCCAGCACGCGCTGGGGCCGTACAGCCTGGATCCGAACCTGCTCTCCCAGGGTGTCCCCCCGGATTACCGGGTCGGTCAGGACAACGCGATCTCCGGCCCCGTCGAGGGCACGCCTGCGCCGCCGGGCGAACCCGATCTCTCCGGACCCGCAGAGGCCCCACCACCGCCGCCGGTGACACCCGCGGCCCCGAGCGCGTTCGCGCCGTCGGAATCGGCGCCGGGCCCCTCCGTCGGGATTGCGCACTACGACCAACAGACCGGACGGTATGCCACCCCGGATGGCCGCGTGTACGAGCAGCAGGATCTGACTCCGGCTGCCGCCCACCGGGACTGGCGAGATCTCGTATTCAGCGGCGGTTCGCCGTGAGCGGGGTGCGAGTACTCGCCGCTGCGCTGGGTGGGCTCGTCGTCCTGTCCCACCCGGTGCCCGCACACGCCGACGACTTCGGCGTCGCACTCAACGGGACCTACACCGCGGTGTCGGACGGTCAGTGGGCGAAGACCAATTACCGGTACCACGACGAGGCAACCGTGACTTCGACGTGGACCATCACGTCGACCTGTCAGACGTATCAGGACTGCACCGGCCGGATTGTCAGCGACGACGGTTGGAGCGCCGATCTGGTGTATGCGAGCGGACGGTGGCGGGCGCGCCGCCACATCGACAACTGGCAGCCGTGCGCGGACGGCACCACCGCACCGGGCGACCAGTCCTTCGAGTTCTGGCGTCCCCGAACCGATGCCGATGCCTCGCACCTCATCGGGTGGGACCGCACGACCGGTCCCAGCGGGGCGTGTGGGATCAACAAATGGCTCAACATCACGATGCCGCTGAGACTCAGCAGGATGGGGTGACCGGCGAATTCGACATCACCCCAGTGCTACCCTGCGCGTCACCGCACAGTTCCTGCAGAGTGTCCACCAGAGGAGGGTCGGTGACGACCAGCACAACCACCCCGGATCAGCTCACACTGGAACTGCCTCACCTGCGCATGCACGCACTCGCGTGGGGACCCGCGGACGGCCGACTTGCATTGTGCCTGCATGGCTTTCCCGATAGCGCGTGGAGCTGGCGCAAGCTCGGTCCGATGCTGGCGGAGCGCGGCTTCCGCGTCGTCGCTCCGTTCACCCGCGGATACTCCCCCACCGAACTGCCTTCCGACGGCGATTACAGCATCGGCGCCCTGATGTACGACGCCGTCGAGTTGCACCGCCACCTCGAGGGCGATGACGACGCCGTACTCATCGGGCACGACTGGGGTGCGTTCACCGCCAACGCGATGGCCGCCTATCCCGCATCGCCGTTCGGCGCCCACGTGACGATGTCGGTGCCCGCGATCGCCGCGATGAGCGCGCACCGGCACGGCCCCGCTCAGGAACTGCGGATGGCGGCGCGTCAGCTCCGGATGAGCTGGTACGTCCTGTTCTTTCAACTGCCGTTCCTGCCGGAGAGGCTGGCGCGGCGCGTCATTCCCCGGCTGTGGCGCGACTGGGAACCGGCAGGTCTCGACCTCGACGAGGACATAGCCAACACCCAGGACGCCCTTCCGAGCCTGGCACACCGCAAGGCGGCCATCTCCTACTATCGTGCGGTGGCGCGGGCCGCCCGGCCCGCGTCGCGCTTTGCCGAACTGAATCGGTACCGGTTCGCGATGCCACGGGTGCCGATCCTGCACATGCAGGGCGGTGTGGACGGTGCCATCCAGGTGGAGTACAGCGACTTCCTCACGCGCGCACTGCCTTCCGGCAGTGCGGTGGAGATCGTCTCCGACGGTGGACACTTCCTTCAGGTGGAACAGCCGGAGATCGTTCTCGACGCCATTCTGCGGTTCGTCGACCGCTGAGCGTCCCGCGGCGCACAATTTCGCCATGGCAACCGATCCCCGGATGGCTTCGTTCGACGCAGTGATGTTCGGTATCGAGGGCGATCCTCTGCTGCGGTCCGTGATCACTGTCGTCGCGCTGTTGGATCAGGAGCCGGACCGCGCGGTGGTCCGCGAACGCGCCGAGCGGATGACGCGCATGTACCCGAAACTGCGGCAGCGGGCCGTCGGGAATCCGATCTCCATCGCGCCGCCCCGCTGGGAGACCGACCCGAACTTCGACTTCGACTACCACATCCGCTGGCGACGCCTGCCGCAGGCGACGTCCTCCATGGCGGGTGTGCTCGACTACGCCGAGCGGATGAACGAACAGGATTTCGACCGGTCCCGCCCGTTGTGGGAATGCGCCGTCCTGACCGACCTCGACGACGGCCGTGCCGCGGTCCTGATGAAGATCCACCACTCCATCACCGACGGCATGGGCGGCATGGCGATGAGTGCGGTGCTCTTCGACCTCACCCGCGTACCCGCCGACCTCGGGCCGATGCCCAGCGCGCCCATCGCCCGACCGGCGAACATGCTCGGGCGGATCCGGCAGGGCATTGAATACGAGGCCCGGCAGGTGCTGGGTGAACTGTCCACCGCGACCGACTACGCCGTATCCGCCGTCAAGACCGCGGTGAACGATCCGCTGGGTTCAACCCTGGCCGCCGCGGAATTCACCGCATCGGCGGTGAAGATGCTCGCACCGCAGGGGGCTCCCCTGTCTCCGCTGATGACCGGACGATCACTGTCGGTGAAGTTCACCATCGTCGAGGTTCCACTTCCCGACCTCAAGGCCGCCGCACGAGCGACCGCGTCGTCACTGAATGTGGCGTTCATGGCCGCCGTGGTCGGCGGATTACGCGAATATCACCGTCAGGCCGGGTGCGAACTGGAATCGATCCGCGTCAACATGCCGATCAGCGTCCGCACCGAGGATGACGACGCCGGCGGAAATCGTTGGGTTCCGGCGCGTTTCGTGATTCCCACCGATGCCGACGACGCGGCCGAGCGGATCCGCGACCTACTGCCGGTGCTGCGGGAGGCGCAACAGGATCCCGCGCTGAGCATGTCGGACATCGTCTACCGACTGCTGACCGTGTTGCCGCGGCCGGTCACCACCGTGTTGGCGGGGTCGCTGATGAAGGGCGTCGACGTCGCGGCCACCAACGTTCCCGGACCGCCGGTGGAGGTGTACATGGCCGGGGCGAAAGTCACCATGCTCGTCCCGTTCGCGCCCAAGGCCGGCGCGGCCGTGAACATCGGCCTGATGTCCTACGCCGGGCGGGTGTACCTCGGCATCAATTGCGATCCCGCTGCCGTCGACGATCCCGATGCGCTCACCGACTGCGTGCGCGCGGCGATGGCCGAGGTGGTCGCCCTCGGGTAAGCCGCCCAAGCCCAGGAAGGCCACCCGGCGGCCGGCGAAGCGCCGGTGAGCACAGTGCACCCCGGCGCCGGCCGGTAACATCGGCCGGGATCAGCCAACCGGTCGGGGACGATACGAGGCGGTGTACCCATCAACGACATCAAACCCAGACGCCAGGCACGGCGGGTCGTCGGTTTGCTCGGTGCGGTCGGAGTGAGCGCGTCGGCATTGGTGTCCGCACCGGTGGGCCCGCCCACCGCATCGGCGGCGCCTTGCCCCGACATCGAGGTGATCTTCGCCCGCGGCACCACCGAAGCGCCCGGTGTCGGCGGAATCGGGCAGGCATTCGTCGACGAACTCCGCTCCCAGGCCGGCGACAGAACCTTGGCCGTCTATGCGGTCAACTACCCTGCGTCCACGGACTTTCCGCGTGCCGGCGAAGGAGTCGTCGACGCCGCCGCGCACATCCGTGCCACCGCCGCGAACTGTCCCGACACCAAGATGGTGCTCGGGGGGTACTCACAGGGAGCGGCCGTGATCGGCTATGTCACCGCCGACGCGGTGCCGGACGGATACGCTCCCCCGGCCGGTATAGCCGGACCGATGGCGCCGGAGGTCGCCGATCATGTCGCCGCGGTCACCCTGTTCGGTAAGCCGTCCAACGCGTTCCTGAGCAGCATCAGTGCGCCGCCCATCGTGATCGGCGCCCGGTATGCGCCGAAAACGATCGACCTCTGTGTGCCCGGCGACCCTGTCTGCACGCCCGGCGGCAACAACAACGTGGGGCACGGCATGTACGCGGTGGACGGGATGACGAATCAGGCTGCAGACTTCGCCGCGCACCGCCTGTGATCAGAACGCCTCCGGATCCCGCTGCACCTCGATCGGCACCGGATGCTGATACAACCGCGAAGCGTTCTCCCAGGTGATCTTGCGGATCAGGTCCTCGGGCAGATCGCCGATCTCGTCGTGGATGGTCTGCTGGGTGTGCGGCCACGTCGAATCGCAGTGCGGGTAGTCGGCTTCCAGCATGATGTTGTCGACGCCGATCCGCTCGGCCTGCACGAACGACGATTGGTCCTCCACCGCGCAGAACCAGAAGTTCCTCGTGAAAACCTGCGCGGGAGTGAGGCTTTCGCCCAGCGCCGCCCAGGTTCCGTACATCGCGTGATAGCTCAGCATGTGGTCGAGGCGGTCCAGCAGGCCGGCGACCCAGCCGATCCCGCCTTCCGACAGGCAGATCTTCAGATCGGGGAACCTGCTGGGCAGACCGGAGTACAGCCAGTCGACCGCCGCGGAGATGGCGTAGGCGAAGAACAACACGCCCTGCACGTCCGGTGGGGCGTCCTCGGTGGTGGACGGTGACGAACCGGAGGAACCGATGTGCAGATTCACCACCGTGCCGGTCTCGGCGCACGCGGCCATCATCGGATCCCAGTAGCCGGTATGGATGCTCGGAAGTCCGAGCATGGCCGGATTCTCGCTGAACGTGACGGCGTGGAAGCCGCGCTCGGCGTTCTCCCGGATCATCTGTGCGCCGAGTTCGGGGTCCAGCAACCACGGCAGCTGACAGGGGATGATGCGGTCGGGGTATGACCCGGCCCAGACCTCCAAATGCCAGTCGTTCCAGGCCCGCACCGAGGCCAGCGCCAGGTCGCGATCCGTGGTGACCTGCTGGAGTCGCTGGCCGGCGAAGCCCGGCAGGAACGAGGGAAAGTTCAGCGACGCGTACACACCGTTGAGGTCCATGTCCTTGACGCGCTCGTGGATATCCCAGGCGCCCCTGCGCATTTCGTCGAAACGGACCGGTTCGAAGCCGTACTCGGACACCGGGCGACCGACCACGGCGTTGAAACCGACGTTCGGCAACTCCTGACCGTCGTAGACCCACGTCTGTCCCCCGCTGTCGGTGTCGACGACCTTCGGTGCGCGGTCCGCGAACTTCCGGGGCAGCCGGCCGGTGAACGTGTCTGGAGGTTCGACGATGTGATCGTCCACCGAGATCATCGTGTATCGGCGTTTCGCGCGCCGCGGCTCGGGCAGGAAGGTGACCGAGCGGTCCTCGCCGGTCTTGGCGGTGGTGAAGCCCAGGTTGGCGGCGAGTTCGTCGATTGATTTCATGTCCGGGCGATCTCCTTAGCTGAGGACGT
This sequence comes from uncultured Actinomycetota bacterium, assembly GCA_963779655.1. Taxonomy (GTDB): domain Bacteria; phylum Actinomycetota; class Actinomycetes; order Mycobacteriales; family Mycobacteriaceae; genus Mycobacterium. Next base: position 425,954 of record CAVZZD010000010.1, read on the forward strand.
CGGGGTCGGCCTTGATGGTCATCCGTGCCGCGCCGGCCCAGTACACGTCGGCGGCACGTTCGATCAGCGATGCCTGCATGCCGACCAGATCCGACCGCTTCATCTCGACGGGCTTCTGGTTGGTCAGCATCACGTCGTAGGCCAGTTTGCAGACCCGCTCGATCGACGCCGCCCGGTACACGGCCTCGGCAAGGTTGCGTCCGGTGGCGATGACGCCGTGGTTGGCCAGGATCGTCAGATTGGCATTGCCGATGTAGGTGGCGAGTTCGGCTGCGCGGGAGGGACTGTCGACTTCACCGTCGTATTCCTCGACCAGGCACAGGTCGTCGAGGAACAGCGCGCCGGTCTGGTGGACCAGATCCGGCAGTGCGCCCAGCGCGGCCAGCACGCACACGTAGTAAGGGTGGTTGTGGATGACGACGCGGGCGTCGGCGCGGGCGCGGTGCAGTTCGGTATGGATGTGGATCGCGGGCGTGACGTCCCAGCGGCCACGCATCACCCGGGCGTCCTCGTCGACCACGCAGATATCGGACGCCGTGAGTTCCTGCCACCACAGTCCCCAGGGGTTGACCAGCATGTCGGACTGGCCGTCGAGCTGCCAGGTGATGTGGCCGGCCATGTTCTCGGCGAACCCGATGGCCGCGAGGTGCCGGAATGCCACGGCCAACGCCTGTTCGTTGGAGAGGTCCGTGCCGATCGGGGGCATCACCGACGGCGCCCACACCTCGAGGCCGCCTCGTCGCGCATCAGCAGCGTCAGTCGCTTTCCTCATCTGTTCCTTCCTTGGCCCGGATATCCTCGCGGAGCCGGCCTTTAGCGATCTTTCCGCCCGAAGAGCGCGGGAGTTCATCGAGCACGATCAGGCGTTCGGGCAGCAGTTCCTTGGACACGCCCTGGGCCAAGAGGTGTTCGACGAGTTCCGGCAGTTCCACCGTGCGGGAGCCGACGGTCTCGGTGTAGACGCAGACCTTCTCGCCGAACACCGGATCGGGCATGGCGACGGCCGCCGCCACCGCGATCGCCGGATGGGTGGTGACGGCGTCCTCGACCTGCGACGCGCTGATGTTCTTGCCGCCCCGCACGATGAAATCCGAGGTCCGGCCGGTGACGCTCAAGTAGCCGTCGGCGTCGATCGCGCAGATATCGCCCATCCGCATCCACCCGTCGCGGGTGAACAGCTTGTCGTGGTCGGTCCCGCCGAGGTAGCCGAGGCTGGTCGCCGGTCCCCGGCACGCGGGCTGGCCGACGCCTGACTCGGTGACGTCCTCGTCGCCGTCGAACAGTCGGACCGCCATCTCCGGCACGATCCGGCCGCCGGTGCGAAGCCGGCGCTCGCGTGGATCGTGCACGGTGGTCCCACTGAGCAGCCCGGTCTCGTTCGAGCCGTAGAACTGCAGGATCTTGGCGCCGGTGAGTTCCTCGAACTCGGCCGCCGGCCGGTAGGGCAGTGCCTCGCCTCCGGTGAACACCACCCGCAACGAACTCAGGTCGTAGTCCCGGCGGGCCGGGTCGGCCATCAGCATCGTCAATTGCGTACTGACGCAGCACAGTACGGTGACCCGGTGGCGTTCGATGGCCTCGCACGCGGCTGCCACCGTGAACCGCTCCAGAAGCACCGCTGTTGCGCCCAGGTGAATCGGCGTGGTGTGCGTGGTCCAGATCCCGAAGCCGAAGGGCGTGGCGATCACCGGCAGAAATACGTCGTCCCCGCTCAACTCCCCGTTGGCGACGGCCTTCTGGTGGAAGTAGTGCCACCGGTTCTGGGTGTGCACGACGCATTTGGGTAGGCCGGTGGTGCCGGAAGTGGAGTTGATCAGGAAGACGTCGTCGGGGCTCAGACCGGCCCTGGGTTCGGCGGGTTCGGCGGTGCTGTTCAACGACAGCGTGCCCGGATCGAGCACCAGGCAGGCCATTGCACCCTCGATCGCCGGACCCGTGGACTCGCTGCGCGCCGGATCGGTGATCAGAATCCGCGGCTGCGCACCGCGCAGTATCGCCGCGACTTCCCGGGTTCCGGCCCGCGCGCCGATGCCGACGACGACGGCGCCGCAGCGTTCGATGGCGACGAACAGCACGTGGATGGCGGCGGTGTCGCCGTGCCACACCGCGACACGATCAGCCGGGCCGATGCCGGCGCCGGCCAACTGGTGCGCGAGAGATGTAGCCGCACGGTCGAACTCATGCCACGTCAACAATCCGTCGGGATGGTCGATGTAGGCGGCCCTACCGGGTGTCCGCTCGGCATTGCGATGAACCGCGTCGGATATCGACCCATCGATCCACCAGCCTTCGGCGCGGTACCTCGCCGATTCCTCGGCGGTGAATGCCGGCGATTCCGCGATGCTCAGCCCACGTACGGTCACGACCCGATTGCCTTCCCCGCTACAGCCCCGGCTGGTCTTCGATGAGACCGAGCCAGATCTGTGCGGCGTCCATCGCGACCTTCTCGCTGATGAACGCGTGCTGGGTTCCGGTGTACATGTCACGGAACGCGCGCTCGAGGCGCGAGCCCTCACGGATCGAACTGGTGCCCGCCACCAGGTGGGCCCACTCGGCGCAGCCGCGGGCGGTGTCGGTGGCATAGACCGCAGCCACCCGCATGTCGGCACGCAGGGCCGGGGTCAGGTCCAGCCCTGACGCGACAGCGGCCTCGGCGGTGGTGAAGGCGTCGAGCACCAGCAACCGGGCAGCGCGCCAGGCGGCGACGTGGTGCGCCAGGCCTTTCTGGAAGGTCGGGCGGCTGGCCAGCGATGCCATGTCACTCATCCGGTATTTCGTGGCGGCCAGTTCCTCGACGTCGTCGAGCATGCTCTTGGCGACGCCGAGCGCCCACGAGGCATGTCCGGCGGCCGTCACGGGCATCATTCCCATCCGGACCGCCGGCGACGTTCCCCGGTGCGGCTCGGTGGTGAACAGCGCGAAGGTCCGGTGCGCGGGCACGAACACGTCCTCGACGTGATAGTCGTAGGAGCCGGTTCCCTTGAGCCCCTGCACATGCCAGCCGTCGTCGAAGATGACCTCGGCGCGCGGCAGGACGGCCACCTGCATGTCGGGCAGGCCCTCGCTGATCCAGCGGACCTCGCCGTTGTGCATCGGCAGGAAGCCGGCCGCCACGTATTCGGCGTGACCCGTGCCCGAGCCGAAACTCCACGCGCCGCTGAGCCGGTAACCCCCCTCGACGGCGGTGCCCTGTCCGTTGGGGAAGAACTGGCCGCCCATGGTGACGCGGTTGTCGTGCGCGGTGAACACCTCGGCGAAGCCGTCGTCGGGCAGATACGCGCCCGCGGCGAACGACGAGGGCAGGTTGGCGATGCCGACCCATCCGAATGAGCCGTCCTGCCAGGCCATTTCGATCCACGTCTCGATCATCTCGGCGAAGGCCGGTTCGACACCGCCGGCCGCGACGGGGTTGAAGGCCGACATCAGCCCACTGCTCCACATCTCGTCGACGATCGCCGGTGTCAGAGTCCGATTGCGCTCGGATTCGGCGGCCTCGGCGCGCACCAGGTCACGCATGCCGCGCGCCAGCGACACAACGCGGTCCCCCGCGTCGGTGGTCAACGTCATGGGTGGTTCCCGTCATCGATGAGGGTGCCGCGGCACCGGGTCGAGGCAGTCACGGTGACGGTACCGGTCGCTTCGGTCGGCGAGGGCAGGTATCCGGGCGATCCGATGATCGAAGCGGGTTATCTCTGAGCCCGGACGTCGTGTCGTTGGCCATGGCGGTTGGTCTGCTACCCCGCCTCGATCCGAACCGGGAAGCCGTTGAGCACCGACATGCCCGCGAGAACCTCGATGTCCTCGGGGCGATCGGAGGTCAACTCGTTGACGTTGGCTCCGGGCATGGAGTTGGCCAGCCGCCATCCCCCGTTGTGACCCCAGCCCTGCGGGATCGCGACGGTGCCCGGCATGACTTCGTCGGTGATCAAGGCTTCGGTCTCGATCGCACCGCCGCTCGACACAATGCGGACTCGTTGTCCGTCTGCGACGCCGGCCGCCCGGGCGTCGACGGGATTGATCCGGGCCTTGTGACGTCGGTCGCCCTTCATCAAGGTGGGGCTGTTGTGCATCCAGCTGTTCTGCGACCGCATCTCGCGCAGGCCGATCGCGAGCAGGGGAAGCTCCGGGCTGGTCGGCCGTGCGGTATCCAGCCGCGCCACCTCAGCCAGGATCTGGGGCGGATCCAGGCGGACCTTTCGGTCCTGATGACGCACGACGTCGTGCAGCACGCCGCTGGGCGCGTGCTCGGCCAGCACCACACCGTGCGGCTTCTGCTGCAGCCGGCGCAGATTGAGGCCGCCGCGGCGCAACCCGAACCGGTCTCCATACGGCCCGGTCCGCAGCAGCAGTGACATCAGGTGCCGTGGCGTCATCCGCATCAGCCCGCGGCGGTCGAGCCAGGCCAACACGGGGTTGAGGCGTTCGAGTGGCCCGGTGGCAAACAGCGCAAGGCCCATCCGGCGGGCCAACTCGTCGTAGATCTGCCACTCCTGACGGGCCTCGCCGTAGGGTTTGAGCGCGGGCTGGGTGGACTGGACGAACACCTTCGGGGAGCACGCGGCGAAGGCGATCGGAAGATCGTCACGCTCGAGCATCGTGGTGCAGGGCAGCACGTAGTCCGCGTGTCGGCTTGTCTCGTTGACATAGAGGTCAAGGGACACCAGAAGATCGAGATCGTCGAGCGCCTCCTCGAGGGCCGCGCTGTTGGGGACCGACAGCACCGGGTTGCCGGCCATGACGAACAGCGCACGCATTTGGCCCGGACCGGGAGTGGTGATCTCCTTGGCCATCACCGCCGCGGGGAAGGTGTTGTTGACGTCGGGGAAATTGCCGATCCGCGACCGCTTGGTGTCGTAGGTGAACCGCTCGAGCCGCTCCCCGAAATCCTCGAGGGGGATGACCGCATGCGACATCAGCGTGCCGCCCGGCCTGTCCAGGTTTCCGGTGACCAACGTGAGCACGTCGAGCAGGAAGCTGACGAGCGTGCCGTGGTGCCCCAGGCAGGCCCCGGTGCGGCCGTACGCGGTAGCCGTTGGCGCCGTGGCGAATTCGCGGGCCAGCCGCGTGAGCGTGTCCGCATCGACACCGGTGCGCTCGGCGGTGCTTTCCGGCGGGTAGTCGGCGCTGATGCGTCGCAGCGCCTCGAATCCGTTGGACTGCTGAGCGATCGCGACACGGTCCTCGAGATGCTCCGCGAACACCACGTGCAGCATCGACAACAACAGCCAGGCGTCGCTGTCGGGCCGGACGGCGATGTGCTCGTAGTTTCGGGCCGTCTCGGTTCTCCGCGGGTCGATCACCACCACGCGGCCACCCCGTTTGACGATCGCGGCGAGGTCGTCCTTGATTCTCGGTGCCCGGATCGCGCTGCCATGGGACACAAGCGGATTGGCGCCCAGCATCAGGAGGAAGTCGGTGCGGGGAAGGTCGGGGAACGGCAGCTGACTGGCCGCACCGTAAAGCAGTTTGCTCGCCACATACCGGCTGTTGATGTCCTGGGAGCCCGCCGAATACATGTGCGACGAACCGATCCGGTCCATGAACATGCCTGCCCACACCCCGGCGGCGTATCCGAACGCGGAGGGGTTACCGAAGTACTGACCGACCGACGTGCCGCCGTGGGTGTCGATGACGGTGCGCAACCGGTCGGCGATATCGTCGAGTGCGACGTCCCAGCTGACTTCCTCAAAGGTGCCGTCGGGCGTGCGTCGCAGCGGATGCAGCACGCGGTCCGGGTCATTCTGCACGTCGGTGAACGCGATGCCCTTGGGGCACGCCCGGCCCTGCGACAGCGGATGGTCGGGGTCTGGTCGCAGCGAGACCAACCGGTCGTTTTCGACAGCTGCGATCAGGCCGCACATCGGCTCGCAGATCCGGCAGTAGGTGACTTCGTGGGAGACCGGCATGGTCCTCCTCGCGGCGACGAGTGAGACGGCTGGGCTGTCACCGCCGCCACCAACCTAGCCCACTGTCTGGACAGCTGTCCAGCCTGATTCCGGCGTGACGTCACGCCATGCATTTGTAAATGTCCGCCACCGTTCCGCGGCGACATCGCAACGTCCTACCAGCAAATACCCGAGAAGCGCCGCATCCCACACCTGCTGGAACTGAATGACTCACTTCACGGCAACCGGATGGCAAACGTTGTTATACATCCGTGACCTGCACGGTAGGGTGCAGTCCGTGGGCCGACACGAACTTCCCACCGCCAAGCGCCCCAAGCGGCGCTGGTCGTCGACTCTGGTTGCGGTCGTCGTCCCTGCCGTCGCATTCCTCACTGCCGGCGCGGGTACCCATGCCGGTGTCACCGGCCACACCGCGTGCTGTGCCGAGATCGTGGCCGCACCCCACGACCCTGTGTCGGCGGGCGCGCTCAGATTCGTCGTCGCCGCACCGGGTGAGTCGATGGTGGTCAGCGCGCGCGCCCTTGCCCGGGATGCCAGATATGTGTTGCCTGCGGGCGTCGCATCCGAGAAGGGCTTGCAGGTCAAGACCATCTTGGCCGCCCGTGCAGTCAGCGCGATGTTCCCCGAGATCCTCAACATCGGTGGGGTTCGGCCGGACTCCTTGAGGTGGCATCCCAACGGGTTGGCTCTCGACGTGATGATCCCGAACTATCGAACCGCCGAGGGCAAGGCGCTCGGGGACCGCATCGCCGCGTATGCCCTCGCGAATGCGGATCGATTCGGGTTGGACCACGTCATCTGGCGCCAAGTCCTCTACATGCCCAGCGGTGCGACGCGAATGATGGGGAACTACGGCTCAGACGACGCCAACCACTACACCCACGTTCATATCGCCACCGACGGCGGCGGGTATCCATCGGGCCACGAAACCTACTTCACCTCTTCTGAGGGCGGCCCGGCCATGTCCGAGGGATCGGCGATCATCACGGTCGTCGGCAGGCGTTGACGATCAGTCCTCACCGGCCGAAGCCCGCGTCACGCAACGCCTGCGCCATCGCACCCGAAGCCTGGTTGGTCTCGCGTCGACCAGACTCCCCGCCACGACTCGGGTTCCGCCGCTCCCCTCGGCTCTGACTGCCGTCGTTGCGACGGGCGGTGCCTGGACGATCGGTGCGTGTGGCCTTGTTCTGTTGCGGGGTGTCGTCGAGACGCAGACTCAGCCCGATCCGCTGACGGTCCACGTCGACGTCGACGACTTTCACCCGCACCACCTGTCCGGAGCGCACGACCTCATGCGGGTCGGACACAAACCGATCGGCCATCGCCGACACGTGCACGAGGCCGTCCTGATGCACGCCGACGTCGACGAACGCGCCGAATCCCGCGACATTGGTCACCACGCCCTCCAAGACCATGCCGACCTTCAAGTCGGCCACCTTCTCCACACCGGCCGCGAATGTGGCCGTGGAGAACGCCGGCCTCGGATCACGTCCCGGCTTCTCGAGTTCGGCGAGGATGTCGGTCACCGTCGGGACACCGAACCGATCGTCGGCGAAGTCGGCCGGTCGAAGTGAGCGCAACGTCCGCTCGTTGCCGATCAGCCCGGCCAGCGTGACACCCGAGCGGTCCAGGATGCGTCGGACCACCGGGTACGCCTCGGGGTGAACACCGGACGCATCAAGCGGATCGTCGCCACCGCGGATCCGGAGAAAGCCCGCGCACTGTTCGAAAGCCCTGGGCCCCAACCGGGGAACCTTCAGCAGTGCCTTGCGATGGCGGAACGGTCCCGTCTGGTCGCGGTGGGCGACGATTGACTCAGCCAGCGATTCTGAGACACCGGACACCCGGGCAAGCAGCGGGACGGACGCGGTGTTCAGGTCGACGCCCACCGCGTTCACGGCATCCTCGACCACCGCGTCCAGGCTGCGGCTGAGTGTTCCCGGCGTCACGTCATGCTGGTACTGCCCCACGCCGATCGATTTCGGCTCGATCTTCACCAGTTCGGCCAACGGATCCTGGAGCCGCCGCGCAATCGACACCGCACCGCGCAGCGTCACGTCGAGTTCGGGCAGCTCGTGGGCGGCATAGGCGGAGGCCGAATAGACCGAGGCGCCGGCCTCACTCACCATTGCCTTGGCGGGCGCCTCGGCCCCGGCGGCCCGGATGTCGGCGATGAGCTCGGCCGCCAACGCATCGGTCTCCCGCGATGCGGTGCCGTTGCCGACGGCGATGAGCCCGACACCATGACGGGAGACCAGCGCCGCCAGCGTCGCCTTGGCCGAATCCCATTGCCGCTGAGGCTGATGCGGAAAGATCGCACAGGTGTCGACGACCTTGCCGGTGCCGTCTACGACCGCCACCTTCACGCCGGTCCGGAACCCGGGATCCAGCCCGAGCGTCGTGCGGGCGCCCGCCGGCGCCGCCAGCAGAAGGTCCTTGAGGTTCTTCGCGAACACCGAGACGGCCTCCGCCTCCGCGCGTTGCCGGAGCCGGATACGGGCGTCGACCGCAGCGGAGGACATCAGCCTGGTGCGCCACGCGAAGCCGACAGTGGCGGTCAGCCACGGTGTCGCTGCGGCTGTCGAGGTCACGTCGATGCCGAGGGTCTGAGCAATCATCGCCTGATACACGTCGTCGTCACCGCCGCCGAACGTCACCGACAGAACCTTCTCCTTCTCCCCTCGCATCACGGCGAGCACCCGGTGAGACGGCATGCTCTGCAACGATTCGGAGAACGCGAAGTAGTCACGAAACTTCTGTGCCTCAGCGCTTTTCGCGATCTTCTCCGAGAAGGGCGACGTCCGTACCGCACCGTCCGCCCAGAACTTCTCCCGGATGGCGCCGACGAGCTCGGCGTCCTCGGCCGCCCGCTCGACGAGGATATGGCGCGCCCCCTCCAGTGCCGCGACGACGTCGGCAACGCCGTCGCCGAGAAACTGCGCGGCCGTCTCCTCCGGGAGCAGCGCGGGGTTGGCCAGCAGCCGGTCCGCGAGCGGCTCGAGACCCGCCTCGCGGGCCATCTGCGCCTTGGTCCGCCGCTTGGGTTTGTAGGGCAGGTAGATGTCCTCGACGCGGGCCTTGGTGTCCGCCGAAAGCAGTGCGGCCCGCAGCTCGGCGGTGAGTTTTCCCTGCTCGTCGATCGAGGCCAGCACTGCCGTGCGCCGTTGGTCCAGCTCCCGCAGATACCCAAGGCGCTCCTCCAGGGTCCGCAATTGGCCGTCATCGAGACTGCCGGTGGCCTCCTTGCGGTAGCGGGCGACGAACGGGACGGTCGCGCCCTCGTCGAGCAACCGGACAGCGGCTGCCACCTGCACCTCCGCCACAGCGAGTTCTTCAGCGAGACGGGCGGTTACGGACTTGAGGGTTGCGCTCGGAGTCACGCGGAGGACCCTACTACCTAACGTCGCTGACAACCCGGCTTCACGGGCCAGGCTAGACGGCCGTATTTGCCAACGTCTCGATCCGTTTGAGCGCATCCCGCGCGGCCGAGGCGACGTCAAATCCGCCGATGGGTCCGCAGGTGGTGATCTCGATCGCCGCGTTGTGCGCCGCGACGAAGGCGTTGTCACAACGCCAGTCGCTCGCCCGAAACGACCAGAGCGCGCTGCCTTCCGGACCCGAGTCCATCGGGGGCAGGAGGGTGAAGATGTAGGTCCGGCCCTGCATCGTGGTGACTGTCATCGGTGTATCGCGGCAAGATTCAACCGTCTGTCTTGCCATCGCCAGCGCGTGTCCGGAATCGAAATCAGAGCGGTAGACCGCCACCATCTCCTCGATGAACACGTCCTCGCCCTGGGTTTCCCAGTGGCCGCCGTCCGTGGCAACTGGGCGCTGCGCAGCGATGAATGGCGGATCCACCTCGCGGGCCACACCGCTGCACCGATCCGGCTGGACGCTGACGAACAAATTGCCCTCCGCACCCTGGACGTTGTGACTGAGGAGGTCGCCGACCTGCAGCGCGGTGATGGGCGCGACCGCAGGTTCTGGCTTGGCTTGTGGGTTGTCAACCACCCGCGTGCAGCCGCCGAGGGCCACGGTGAGCACAACCGCCACCACCCATTTCGACATGGATGCGAGTGTAAAGGCGAGCGGGCCTAGGTCTCATGCACCGCGAACCGTGGCCTGGTTGGGCAAACCTCGCGCACGCTCAAACGTTCTCCCCGCCGGCGACGCGGACGATGGAATCGGCGGTCTGGAACGCCACCGAGTCGTGATGTGCCGCATCGATTGGCAGGCCGGCAGCCCGGCGCAACACCATTACCGCAAGAGCGGAACGAGTCAGATACGGAACGACCAGGAGATGCGCCAGACCGGCACTGCCCAATATCGTCATCACGTGTTGGTGCTTACCCCGCCATCCGTGCCAATTCAGATCGGGCGGGCCTTCCAGCGAGGACCAATTGACATCGATCTTGAGGATGTCACCCAGGCGTAAGCCCAGAACCGACACCAGATCAGGCAGCTCTCGCGAGATGCGCCCAGTGTGTGGCCACCACGCTCCATCGATGTCCCGCCCGAGTTGGGTGGCCAGGGTGAGCCGCACCGGACCCGCGAGCCGACGGACCGCTGCTGTACCGACGATGCGCGGGCTTTGCTCAGCCGCGGTGGCTGTCATGGTCTCGCACCCCTGCTCGTGGACGTCATGAGATCACCCTTCGCAGGCGGAAGCGATCGACCCACAAATTGGGGACGACGGAGGAATCGCATTGCCCGATAACGCTTGACGCCACCATCGACAATGAAACGGCTCACTACTGACATTACGCCGCCACGTGCCCATCTGCCGCCATATACGACCGCGCCGCTCAGTCCCAATGGACCCGTGAGCTCGGTTTGTGCCGGGTATGTCCGGATGGCCAATTCGACTGGTCCCGAACCGGTTTCTGCGATTGCTATTCCGAAGACTCAGTGCTGGAGGCGAATTCACCCTCGAGCTGGCGTAACAGCCCGGCGCTTTGCGGGACCGTTGAGGCCGCAACCAACCGCAGCAACCGCCGGGCCACCACGCTGCTACTTGACGGTGACACGACGAAGAGCACCGCGGCGCGCGCGTGGGTGCCCATGAGGTAGATGGTGTAAGGAAATACCAACCGGTAAGGGTCCACAGTCACCATTGAACTGCCGGAAATGATGCGTGCCGGCGGGGGCAGCCAGGTACTTCTCGGATCAAACACGACGCGGTTCACCGAGCCGATCCACAACCCGAACACCGCTACCAAATCCGGTAATTCCGAACCCAGATCCGAACTCTTCGGCCACCAGGCCCCATCAACACCACCGCGGGATTGGGCTCGTTCGCACAGCGCCAACCGGGTCAAACCTGCAGGAATCGAAGTGGTCGCCAACGGAGACACTCCCGTCGACTAATCGATCTACCCAGGCGGCCACCAGACCGGTGGCACACGACAAACCCGCGAATAACACCACCCTACCCGTGCCGGGTGACGCTCGTCCCGATGACGACGATCAAGCCTTGTGGCCGTACTCAGTCGACAGGCCGGCCGATTCAGCTGCCGGCCACTCGGCATTGACACGCGCCGCGACCTGATGGATTGTGCGGCGAGCTCGTGCGAACACGACGGCCCACTGATAGCAATCGCCATTGGGGCGAACGACTTTCACGGCCGGCGTGGCCACGCCGACTCGTCCTGTCTGGTCCTTGCCGGAGCTCACCGTGACTTCGCGCGAATCGGATTTCCCACAACACGAGATGCCCCGCCTCCCTGCGCGAGGCAGTACGTTACCGATGTCAGGCGGAAATGCCTGGCGCGAGGAGGATTCAGATGGGCCGCCTTCCCACGCGCTCCGCGGTGGTCCTGGCCAGTGCGCTCGCCGTCACGGGCGTCCTTGCGGTCGTCCCTGCACCGCAAGCCGCCGCGTACCCGGCGGCCCCGCCGATACTGGGCGACTTTTCGGGTCTGGTCGACATCGGCGGCCGATCCCTCTACCTCGAGTGCCGCGGTCAGGGCAGCCCCACGGTGATCCTCGAGGCCGGCCTCGACGGCCGCTCCGACGTCTGGAGCCGGGACAATCTGCGGCCGTCCGGCGAGCGGACCATGGTCCAGCCCGGGGTGGCCGCCTTCACCCGCGTCTGCGCGTATGACCGTCCGGGAACGCTCGGCGAGGTCAATCCCGACCTCGAGCCGGATGGTCCCGAGTTCTACCCCAGCCGCAGCGACCCGGTTCCTCAGCCGCGCACCACGCGGGACTTGACGGCCGACCTGCACGCGCTACTCGATGCCGCTGGAATTCCCGGCCCCTACGTCCTGGCCGCCCACTCGGCCGGCGGCCTGGTCGCCCGGCTCTACGCCAGCACCTACCCCGACGACGTGGTGGGGATGGTGCTGATCGACACCACGAACGAGAACGTCTGGCAGCACTTCAAGAACGTCCTGACCCCCGCGCAGTGGGCGACGTTCGAAGCGGGCACGCTCGACGACAGCGAACTGCTGGCCGCCTATCCGGAGGCTGAGCGGTTGTGGACGGCCCCGCTGGCGGACACTCCCAGCGTCAGCCAGGTGCGCCAGGCGCGTAAGGACGCCCCCATCCGCCCGATGCCGTTGGTCGTGCTGGCCCATGGCATTCCGTTCGCCGCGCCATTCCCAGGATGGCCGACCGACACGATGGAGGGGATCATGCTCGATTCGCAGCGCGATCTCCTCACGCTGGCACCCGACGCTCGGCTGATGATCGCCGACAGGAGCGGACACAACATCCACCAGGACCAGCCGGAGCTGGTGATCGACGCCATCGCGCAGGTGGTCACGGGGGTACGTGACCCGAGCACGTGGGCGCCCTGAACGGACGTCAGCCCTGCGCGTCCGCCAGCACCGAATTGAGCACTTCGCTCGGCCGCATCACCGCCGTGGTCTTCTCGGTGTCCGGGTAGTAATACCCGCCGATGTCGGCCGGCTTGCCCTGCGCCGCCGCGAGTTCGGCCAAGATGACGTCTTCGTTCTTGGCCAGTGCATCGGCTAACGCCGCGAAGTGCTTCTGCAGCTCCTGGTCTTCGGTCTGCGCGGCGAGTTCCTGCGCCCAGTACAGGGCGAGGTAGAACTGGCTGCCGCGATTGTCGAGTTCGCCGGTCTTGCGCGACGGGTTCTTGTTGTTGTCGAGCAGCTTGCCGGTCGCGGCATCCAGTGCCTTGGCGAGAATCGTGGCTCGTTTGTCGCCGGTCTTGGTGCCCAGGTCTTCCAGGCTTGCGGCCAGTGCGAGGAACTCGCCCAGCGAGTCCCACCGCAGGTGATTCTCCTCGACCAGCTGCTTGACGTGTTTGGGTGCCGAACCGCCTGCGCCCGTTTCGTACATGCCGCCGCCGGCCATCAACGGCACGATGGACAGCATCTTGGCGCTGGTGCCCAGCTCCAGGATCGGGAACAGGTCGGTGAGGTAGTCGCGCAGGATGTTGCCGGTGGCCGCGATGGTGTCCTGCCCGCGGATCAGGCGCTCGATGGTGTGCCGCATGGCGCGTACCTGCGACATGATCTCGATGTCGAGGCCCTCGGTGTCGTGATCCTTGAGGTAGGTGTTGACCTTTTTCCGCAGCTCGTTCTCGTGCGGACGTTCCTGATCCAGCCAGAACACCACCGGCATCCCGGAGTTGCGGGCCCGGGTGACGGCCAGCTTGACCCAGTCGCGGATGGCTGGGTCCTTGACGATGCACAACCGCCAGATGTCACCGGTTTCCACGTTCTGCGTCAGCAGCACCTCGCCGGTGGCGAGGTCCACGATGTTGGCGACGCCGTCCTCGGGAACCTCGAAGGTCTTGTCGTGCGAGCCGTACTCCTCGGCCTTCTGCGCCATCAGTCCGACGTTGGGCACGGTGCCCATGGTCGTGGGATCGAACTGGCCTTCCGTCTTACAGAAGTTGATGATCTCCTGGTAGATGCGAGAGAACGTGGACTCGGGGTTCACCGCCTTGGTGTCCTTGGTCTTTCCGTCGGCGCCGTACATCTTGCCGCCGAGGCGGATCATCGCGGGCATCGAGGCGTCGACGATGACGTCGCTGGGCGAGTGGAAGTTCGAGATCCCCTTGGCCGAATCCACCATGGCCAGCTCGGGACGGTGCTCGTGGCAGGCGTGCAGATCCCGGATGATCTCGTCGTGCTGCGATTCCGGCAGCGACGCGATCTTGTCGTAGAGATCGGACAGGCCGTTGTTGACGTCCACACCCAGTTCGTCGAACAGCTCCTGGTGCTTGGCGAACGCTTCCTTGTAGAAGACCTTGACCGCGTGCCCGAAAACGATGGGGTGCGACACCTTCATCATCGTCGCCTTGACATGCAGGGAGAACATCACACCCGTCTTGTAGGCGTCGTCCATCTGAGCCTCGTAGAACTCGCACAGGGCTTTCTTGCTCATGAACATGCTGTCGATGACGTCGCCGTCGTCCAACGAGACCTCAGGCTTGAGCACGATCGTCTCGCCGCTCGTTGTCACCAGTTCCATCTTCACGTTCCGTGCGCGATCCAGCGTCATCGACTTCTCACCGTGGTAGAAATCGCCCTCTCGCATGTGGGCCACGTGCGTGCGCGAGGCCTGGGACCATTCGCCCATGCTGTGCGGGTGTTTGCGCGCATACTCCTTGACCGCCTTGGGGGCGCGGCGATCCGAGTTGCCTTCGCGCAGCACCGGGTTCACCGCGCTGCCCAGGCATTTGCCGTAGCGCTGCTTGATGTCCTTTTCCTCGTCGGTCTTCGGATCTCCGGGATATTCGGGGATCGCGTAGCCCTTGTCTTGCAGTTCCTTGATGGCGGCCGTGAGCTGCGGCACCGAGGCGCTGATGTTCGGAAGCTTGATGATGTTGGTGTCCGGCAGCTGCGTCAGCTTGCCCAGTTCGGCCAGGTTGTCCGGCACGCGCTGTTCTTCGGTCAGGTAATCGGAAAACTCGGCCAGGATACGTGCCGCCACCGAGATGTCAGTGGACTCGACGTTGATGCCGGCCGGTCCGGTGAAGGCCCGAATGATCGGCAGAAAGGCGTAGGTCGCAAGCAGCGGCGCCTCGTCGGTCAGCGTGTAGATGATGGTCGGCTGCTCGGCGCTCATTTGGTTGTCTCCCAGCGTCAGTTTTCGGTCAGATGTCGGTGGGGCTCCGCGTGGTAGCGGCAGTTATTAACGTAGCGCAGCGGCTCGTGGACCGGCGTCCTTGGACCCCGTCACACTTGGTAGGGGCGGAGTTCAGTGACCGACAGTGCCTGGGACTCGCCCTTACGACGGGGCCGCTGACCAGGTCGACGTCGAGTGCCCCGAGTGGTCGCTTCTTCTCAAGCAGCCGTCTAGAGACGCGAGCAGTCCCGACCCGGGTGGTCGGGCCTGCCAGCTTGTGCGAAATCAGCGGTCTATCGAGAGTGCTGGAATCCGCACGACAATTGCTTGTGGACCTTGGAGCATTGTCGTAACGTCCGGCAGATGGGCGAGCGTGGCCGTCACGCTCACGGGGACGAGACGGCCGACCACAGCGAGATCGGTGAGATGGATCTGCGCGTGCGGGCCCTGGAAAGCGTTCTCGTCGAAAAAGGTTACGTCGACCCTGCCGCACTGGATGCGCTGATCGAGACGTACGAGACCCGCATCGGTCCGCGCAACGGGGCGCGCGTCGTCGCCCGAGCATGGCTCGACCCGGACTTCCGCACCTGGCTGCTGCGCGACGCCACGGCAGCGATCGCCTCGCTCGGCTATCACGGCATGCAGGGCGAGCACATGATCGCGGTGGCGAACACGCCGCGGCGCCATAACCTCGTGGTCTGCACCCTGTGCAGCTGCTACCCGTGGCCTGTGCTCGGCCTGCCGCCCACGTGGTACAAAAGCGCGCCGTACCGATCGCGCGTGGTGCGCGACCCTCGAGGCGTGCTGGACGAGTTCGGTGTCTCCCTACCCGCTGAAACCGAGATCCGCGTCTGGGATTCGACGGCCGAAGTGCGCTACCTGGTGGTGCCGATGCGCCCAGAAGGCAGCGAAGACCTTGACGAAGACGGGCTCGCCGCGCTCGTCACCCGCGACTCGATGATCGGCACCGGCCTTCCCCTTGTCCCGCAGGAAGTTTGACATGTCCGGTGAGTACGTCACACACGCCGATCTCGGCGGCCAACTTGGGCATGGACCCATCAATCCCGGGGCTGAGGGGGATTCCTGGCACGCGGCGTGGGAGCGGCGCGCATTCGCGCTCACTGCGGCAATGCTGATCAGCGGCGCCTGGAACCTCGACATGCTCCGTGCCGCGAACGAAACATTGCCCGACTATGGCGACCGCACCTATTACGAGGTCTTTGTCGCCGGCCTGCTGAAGCTACTCGATGAGCGCGGGCTCGTCTCTGCCGACGAAGTAGCCGCGGGCCGCTCGCTGCGCGAAGCGCCCGGCCTGCCCAATCTATTGTTGGCCCGCGATGTCGCAGCGGTCATGGCGTATGGCGCTTCCAGCGAACGGCCGTCAACAACGCAACCCCGGTTCGCCGTCGGCCAGCACGTGCGCACACGCCTCGGTACCGTGACGCACCACACCCGGCTGCCCGGCTATGCGAAAGGCAAGCTCGGCGTGATCGAACAGGTCGATGGCGTGCATGTGTTCCCCGATGCGAACGCCAGCGGCGAAGGGGAGCAACCCCACTGGCTGTACACGGTTGCGTTCAGCGGAGATGAGCTGTGGGCCGATGGCGCGTCCGGGGTCACGGTTTCGATCGACGCGTGGGAACCCTACCTGGAGGCGGCATGACCCAAGTACCGCCTTTACCGGCATCACCCACCGATCATGAGCCAGTGTTCCAAGAGCCCTGGGAGGCAAGGGCGTTCGCGATCGTCGTCTTGCTGCACGAACGCGGGCTCTACACGTGGCGCGAATGGGCAGACGCGCTGGCCGCTCGGATCGCGCCGGACAAGGCGGCCGGCGACGACGTCACAGACTCGTACTACCGCTGCTGGTTGGCCGCACTCGAGGACCTGCTGGCGATCAAGGGGATCGGCTCGATGGCCGAGACCGCGCGCTGGCGCGATGCGTGGCAGCATGCGGTGAATCGGACCCCGCACGGAAGGCCAATCCAGCTGCAGGCCAACGATTTCAACGAGTAACAGGGCAGTCGTTTCCGACGACTCACGAACTCTCAGTTACCGCATGTTCGCGAATGGCCGGTGTCTATAGCGGCGCACAAATTCGGACAGAAGCCCGCTTTCGACCGGCCCGGCTCCATTGTCGCCTTCCCTCCCACCAGCGACTGCGTTCGCCGTCCGTTGTGGCCCTGCCAAGAGGCCACTACGCAAACCGGACGTACCGGAAGCAATCGGATGACTATTCACTTTTGACGGGACATCGCGGGTCGAGACCAAAGAATGCAACAGACATCGGGGCGGCCACTAAGGTGCTGCTGGTGGGCGCAAAAATGTTTGCCGATGGCTGCGGCCGCTGGATGGCGATTCCGGCCTCGCTCACCGTAGCGGCGGCCATGATGTACGCCCAGAGCACCGAATCACCGGTGCGTGGCCCGGTCCCTTCGGCGGCTCCCATTAGCACGGACTCGGCACCGGCCGGCGCGCCGCCGATCGACATTCCTGCGCAGGCCGAACTGCTGGCCGCAAACGCGCCGGTTGCGGCCCCGGACTTCCAGTTCGCGTTACCTGCAGGCGTCGCCCCGGAATCGGGACTGCAAGTCCATTCCATCTGGGTGGCCCGTGCCATCGCTGTGATGTTTCCTGAGATCACCACCATCTATGGGTACCGGCAGGATCCGTTGAAGTGGCATCCCAACGGTTTGGCGATCGACGTGATGATCCCGAACCACGGCACCGACGAAGGCATCGAACTCGGCAATCAGATCGCCGGCCTGGCACTGGCCAATGCCGAGCGCTGGGGGGTGCTGCACGTGATCTGGCGGCGGGGCTACTACCCCGGCATCGGCGCGCCGAGCTGGACGGCTGACTACGGCTCGGAGACTGCCAACCACTACGACCACGTCCACATCGCCACCAACGGCGGCGGATATCCGACGGGCAACGAAACCTACTATCTGGGATCGATGCAAAGCCCTCGCTGACGTCAACCCTTCGCGCATCCCTCTCACGGTCCCGCGCGACAACCATTCCGGCGCATCATCGGCCAGATCTGTAACGTCGGAACGCCGCGATCAGAAACACCAAAGGGACCTCTGTGGCCACTGATGCAGAGGCTTCGCGGTCCGAATCCCACTGCTGGGCTGAGCAAAGGCGTCATATGAGCGTGACCTGCAGGGTTGTGTTCCGACGCGTGCGTAAGTTCGCGATGACACCCGGCAGGCCCGTCAAGCGCCGCTGGTCGGTTGCCGTCGCCGCGATTCTCCTGCCCGCCATCGCGTTTTTCCCTGTGGCCGCAGCGGCTCACTCGGGCACGGTTTCGATCCTCCCCGCGATTGGGATCGTCCCAACCAACACACCTACCGCGTGCTGCGTGCAGGCCGCCGCCATGCCGGTGTACACGTTCAAGATCGCCGGCCCAGCACCGGCGGGGGCCATCAGGGCCCGCGCAATGCTCCGCGACACCCGGTTAATGTTGGCGCCCGTTGTGTCCGTGGAGAAGGGCCTGCAGGTCAAGACGATTTTGGCGGCACGGGCCATCAGTGCGACGTTTCCCGAGATCCACAGCATCGGTGGCGTTCGCCCGGACGGCCTGAAGTGGCATCCCAACGGTCTGGCACTGGACGTGATGATCCCGGATTATCAGAGTCCGGGCGGAAAGGCGCTCGGCGATCGCATCGCCGCGTATGCGATTGCGAACGCGGATCGATTCGGGTTGAACCACGTGATCTGGCGTCAGGTCCTCTACCTGCCAAACGGCACCGTACGCAGATTGGGCGACCGTGGCTCAGACGACGCCAATCACTTCACCCACGTGCACATCGCCACGAATGGCGGCGGATTCCCAACCGGCCGCGAGACCTACTTCACCTCAATTGGCGGCGGCCCCGCGATTTCCATTCGATGATCATCGGTCGACTTCGGCGAGGAAGCCGCCATGCACTACCGCTGATGATGCGGTAGATGGCGGAACGGTCGATGCTGTATTCCTCGGCCAGGCTCGCGCCGTCGTTTGTTGACCGTCTCTTGGTGTGACGACGGGCGGGAGGACCCTGCAACTGTTCCGTCTCAGTGTCACGAAATGACAAGAAGACGTCGTCACATGACAAGACATAAAGGGACGTGCGTCACTACCGTTCTTCGGTATAGCAAACACGCCACTAACTGTGGCAACCGACGATTGGATGATGGCGATGCGAGCAATGGTGATGCATGACGGTGGTCTTGAGCTCACCGAGATCCCAACACCGCAGCCGGGACCGGGCGAGGTCCTGGTCAAGACCCTGGCCGAAGGGATCTGCGGAACCGATCTGCACTGCGTGAAGCACGGGTCGGCGTTCGCGGCCGGAGTGAAGACCGTCGTCGGCAGGGACTTGATGGACGTCAGCAAACCGTTGGTACTCGGGCACGAGTTCTGCGCCGAGATCGTCGACCACGGACCCGACACACAGGCAACGCTGGCCACCGGCACCCGGGTGGTCTCGGCACCTTTCCTGCTGCGCCCAGAGCCCGCTCAGTTGGGTTTCGCCGGCGTCGAGACGCCGGGCGGCTACGCCGAGTTCATGGTTTTGACCGAGGCGTTGCTGATCCCGGTGCCCGACGGCGTCGCCAGCGACCTGGCCTCGATGACCGAACCGATGGCGGTCTCGTTGCACGCGGTCAACCGCGGCGCCGTGGGTTCCGACGACGTGCCGCTGGTGATCGGTTGCGGCCCGATCGGGCTCGCGGTGATCGCGGTGCTCAAGATGCGCGGTGTCGGCCCGATCGTGGCCGCGGACTTTTCGCCCGCTCGACGTGCGCTGGCCGCCAAACTCGGCGCCGATGTCGTTGTCGACCCGCGGGAGTCCTCACCGTACGAGTCCTGGCGTGAGGTCGCGGCAACCTCCGACCCGGCGCGGTTCGGACGGCAAACCGCGCTGTTCCCCGGCCTGGCGCTGCGCCCGTCGGTGGTGTTCGAGTGCGTCGGTGTGCCCGGAATCATTCAGCAGATCCTTGCCGGCGCGGCCGCCGGTTCGCGGGTGGTGATCGCCGGTCTGTGCATGCAGGAAGACCGGTTCGAGCCGACCTTCGGCATTCTCAAGGAGATCGACCTGATCTTCTCCCAGTACTACAGCCTCGACGAGTTCGCGCAGACCCTCGCGCATCTCGCGACCGGCGAACTGCAGGTGGATCCCCTGATCACCCGTCGCGTCGGATTGGACGGCATCAAGCAGGCCTATTCCGACCTGGCGGATCCAGAGAAGGACGCCAAGATCATCATCGAGCACCACTGGGGTGACCGACCCCCGTTTCGTGCCTCCGGCGCAGCCCTGCCGGAGGCGTATTCCACCCATCCGGCCTCACAAGGTGAGGTCACTGCTCAAGGAGAAGCACGAGATGGCCCTCAAGTCCGACGCCGGACACGGTCCACTGTTCCCACGGGAAGTACACGTGGAAGCTCAGCCAGCTCGATACGCCGAGATCGTGGTCAACGCCGACCGGGAGGCAGTCTGGAAGGCCATAACGGACTTCGATGCAATGGGCTCCCGTAGTCCGGAAACCGTCAAGATGTTCATCAGCTCCAAGCCAAACGTTGGCACCCGCGCGTTCAACGTCAACTGCCGCAAAGGGTTCTTCTGGCCTACCACTGCCAGGATCACCCGATGGGATGAGGGCAACGGGTTCGCTTTCCATGTGTGGCCGCCCAATGTTGAGTGGTCGTACGATTTGGAGGCTGTCGAAGGCGGTACAAAAATCGTCGAGCGTCGTACGGCCTGGTCGACCCCAATCTCGCGGTGCGTATGACGGCACGGTGGGCTCTCGGGGGATCAGACAGCCACGACAAGGAAATACAAGAAGGCATGCACACGACGCTGGAAGCAATTAAGTCCGAATTGGACCAGTTCGAACGGGCGGCGGGAAATCCCACGCCCACAGCGAACAGCTGCCCTTTCTGATCCATCCGCTCGGGCTGCCGAACCTCGCATGACCTGATTCATCTCGAGGGGCACCGACGCCGTCGACGAGTTCGCCCAACGCCCTCGCGCACCTCGCGGTCGGCGAACTGCATGTCATCGACCCCAGCCTGGGCTGACCGAAACGCCCGCAATTCATGCCTCCGGGGCAGCGCCCGGAGGCCTGTTCCACCCACCCAGGGCCCCGCACTGCGTGGCCACTATTCAAGGAGAAAGTACGACATGACCCCTAAGTCCGACGCGCAAACGTTCCGCTGTTCTCACTCCCGCAAGACGAGTTGCTCACACTCAACGTCAACGACATCCCGATCATCAAGGACGCGCTCGCGCCGGGGGTCAACTATCAGCCGCTGTTCCTCGACCCCGAGGCCGGGATATGGGTGGTGCTGGCACATTTCACCCCCGGAGCGACGCTGCCGGTCCATCTGCACACCGGTGCCGTGCACGGGTACACCTGAGCGGCAAATGGGCATACCGTGAGTACCCGGACCAGCCGCAGACGGCCGGCAGCTACCTCTACGAGCCCGGATCCTCGATCCACCAGTTCTACGCACCCGAGGACAACACCGAAGACACGGTGGTTCTGTTCATCGTCTACGGCGCGAACATCAACTTCACCCCCGAAGGCCAGTTCCACTCGGTGCTCGACGCGATCACGATCCAGAAACTGACCGCACAGATGGCCGAGGCCCAGGGATTTGGCAAGATCAACTACCTGACCGGTGGAAGCGCCCGCTTCACCGAAGCGAGGTAAGTCACAAGTTCGAGGCACACCATTCGACCCTGGCCGTCCCGACCAGCGGCCGGGGTCGAACTCGTATCCAACTCCCGAGATCCGCCGCCGACGGCGATGGTCACGTCGGTGACCAGTCGGCGCCGGATACTTGCCATTTGACGACACCTATTTAACATTGACGAGTGTGACGAACTTGATTCGTGCGTCCTCGCTCGTCAACTACGCCAGCCTCGTCACCAAACTGGGCGGTGACCCACGGAAGCTGTTGCGCGCCAACGGGGTCGACCCTTCGGTTGCGGGTGACCACGACCGCTTCATTCCGTACACCACGCTGGCCGCCGTGGTCGGCGCAGCGGCACGGGAGCTCGAGTGTCCCGACTTCGGTCTCCGGCTGTCCCGCTACCAGAGTGTCGACATGCTCGGTCCGGTCGCGGTTATCGCCCGACACGCGGACACCGTGGCCGACGCCATCAACGGCGTCGCCAGGTACATCCACACCTACAGCCCCGCCATCACAGTCGGGCTCCGCAGCGAGCCGGCCCACTCCGAGTTCACCTTCACGATCATGCTGCGGCAACTCGCCCACCGGGACCTCATGGTCGAGCTGAGCCTCGGCGTCGGGCTCGGCCTGATGCGCTTCCTGATCGATCAGGACTTCGCCCCGATGCGGGTCACGATGCAGCACCCGCGTCTCGCGGATCCGCAGAGCTACGCCGACCTGTTCGGCTGCCCCGTCGACTTCGCCTGTGAACGGAACAGCCTGGTACTACCCAATTGGGCTGTGAGCAGACCGATTCACGGCAGACATGCCGCCGCCCGCGCGCTGGCCGAAACGTACCTCGCGCCGAAGCGTCCCGACCTCGCGGTGGCAGATCACGTCCGGGAGCTGGTCATTCGGCTGCTGCCACTGAACCAGGCAACTCTCGTTTGCGTCGCCCGACAGATGGCGCTCCAGCCGCGCGTACTCCAGCGCAGGCTCGCCGAGGTGGGCACGACATTCGAGGTGATCCTCGACGACGTCCGACGCACCACCGCGCTGACTTGTCCAGCCAGGGACTGCAGGTCGCCCAGATCGCCTCCGGGCTGGGCTACTCCGAGCAGAGCAGCTACACGCGAGCGTGTCGCCGCTGGTTCGGGGTGTCCCCCCGCCAGCTCGTGGCCCGCCTGCGCAGCTCCGAAAACGAGGCTCTGGTGGGCCGCTGATCCGGTCTGGGATTGTGCTGCCCCAACGGATCTGATCGACCGCGCCGAATCAGAAGCGGGTCGCCGATCTGGCGCGCATGACACGATCGAGGCGTGTTCGCAAGGCTGCTGAGCAAGATGACCGCTCCATATCGGCGTGGATTCGTCGGGCAGCGGAACACGAACTGGCGAACTGAGTTTCAAGGCATAGCCGGGGCAACGACCGCGTACAGACCCATGGCATCAGCATGTTGATCCGGCCCGGCGTTTGCGGAGACGCGTACTCACCGGGACGGCACGGCTCACAACCGGCGCAACTCAACTGGGGCCCAGCCGAATCGCGGCGTGAGGATCGGGTGAGGGCATCCGGAGTGGCACCGTTCAGGCTGCGGCGGAGAAACCGATGATCTCCTTCCATACGGCAAATCGGTCGGTTATCTCGCGTCGCCATCCGTTGCGGTGAACAGGTTGACGGCGCAGCCATGCTCGACCGCCTCCTGCACCGCTCGGTAGTCCTCAACCTCGACGGCGACTCCTACCGCCCCCGAGAGCACCACGCCCGAGCCGAGAACCTCCGCAACGCAACCACCGAAACCGACAACCACTACAGTGAACCCAGCTCACAGGTGAGCACTTTCACCGATCAACACTGAGCACTTTCGATGGGCCTCGTCAGGGCAGCAGGTCGAAGTCGATCGTCTGGCTGGTGAAGGTCTGCCATGTTGCCATCTTGCCGCCCTCTAGCATGAGCTGGATCATCTCCGAGTCGGTGTTGAGCTCCTGCTGGATCTTTCCGTAGGTGGTCCAGTCCTCGCAGGTCGCCATCAAGACCATCGAGTTGGTCCCCGCACCGCCCACCGCGATTGCTGAGAGCGTTGCCTCCTGCACGCCCTCGTAGGACTTGATTTTGGCCAGGCCCTTGCCGAGATGCTGCAGCAACTCCACCGGGTCCGCACCCTGATTGGCGGTAATCACCACCGTGCTGATGATTGTCATTGAACCTTCTCCCTCTCCCCCAGCACCCTGCCAAGTGAAGTCTTCGTCGAACTCTTCGGCGATGCGTGGCGTGTATCAACTCCACTCGTTGGGCACACGCCCCGCGCCCCGTGATTGTGGTGGCAGCCGTCGATCACAGACAGGCGCTGTGTGGTGCGCCAGCGGCGGTCGGCGGGGCTCGGGTGCGCGGCTCTGTAGGTCGCGTTCTGTTGATCGGTCACCAGCGCCCAATGATCGGGGTTGGCGGAATGGTGCCGAGAGGCGTTCCGGTAGCCGAGTTCCATGCCACGCGGGATCGGCCCGATGACCAACTCCCAGGCGAACCGAACCGGGTCGCGGCGAATCTGCGGCGGAACGACGGCGGCCAGGTGAAACGATCACCGCGGGTGCCACTTCGGACACCAAGCGCTCAACGTCGGTCTGGTCTGACAGATCGGTTGGGCGGATGCGTACGCCCGTAGGCACGTCCTTGGGTGATCTGCGATGCGCGGTGCCCACCACCTGCCAACCGTCTGCCGCGAATCGGGAGACCGTCGGTGCGCCGACAAGGCCGGTGGCGCCGGTAATGAGCACTGTCTCCGACACGGTGTTCCCCCGAATCACCCGAATATCACTCCCCTAGAGAAAGTATCTGCTAATCAAGCAGAGCGGGACGCGAAAATGGGAAATCGGTACGCGGGGCGATAGTCACCGAACTACCAGCGAACGTCAATCCTGACAGTCGACTGTTATTTCAGCACTTACACCGACACAACAGGCCCCCAGCGTTGAGCTGAGGGCCTGTTCGTGTCGGCAAGCCGTTGTTCCGCTTCACATTTCCGATCAGAGTTTCGATTCCCCAAATCTGGGCTACGGTCGCTGCACGGCGGGTGAGGTACTTGGCGATCTCCTTATCGGTACCCGTCGGCCTTCATCCGCTTCGCGGTGCCGATGTGCGCGGAGTCATCGACCTCCCGGCCCACCTTGCGGTCTCGCTCCCCCGGCTTGATCGTTGACGCCGAGGAGGCAAACCAGCAGATCGCTCGGTTCAACTCCGAATTCGCCGATGAGATCGCCCCGTGGATTGGGGTTATTTGTCGTCGTCCTCATCGGGTGGCAGCGGGAGGTTGGCGACGACCGGGAATTCGCCGGTGAAGCCCCCGCGTTCCCGGGCGATCTCCAGCACCCGCCCGCGGACCGCATACCAACCGACGATGAGCGCCGGAATGATGAGCACCAGCGTGGCGACGGTCCAGGTGCCGATCGGCGGGTCGAACGCCATCAGCACGACGACGCCAAACAGGAACACCAACGTGATATAGCCGGTGTACGGCGTGCCCCACAACCGGAATGACGGCCGCTCGAGGATGCCGCGTTTCGACCAGCGGTAGAGCTGGATCTGACAGATGACGATGGTGGCCCAGGACGCGATGATGCCGAGGGCCGCGATGTTGAGCACGATCTCGAACGCCTGGCCGGGCACGAGAAGGTTGAGGATGACGCCTAACAGCCCGACAGCCGCGGTCAGGAAGATTCCTCCGTACGGCACGCCGCGGCTGGACATCTTCGCCGTGAACTTCGGTGCGCTGCCGTTCATTGCCATCGACCGCAGGATCCGGCCGGTCGAGTACAACCCGGCGTTGAGGCTGGAGAATGCTGCGGTCAGCACGACGATGTTCATGACTGTGCCCGCGCCCTCGATTCCGATCTTGGAGAAGAACGTGACGAACGGGCTCTCGCCGGCCTTATAGGTGGTGTACGGGAGAAGAAGGGCCAGCAGGAACAGTGAGCCGACGTAGAAGACAGCGATACGTGCGATCACCGAGTTGATCGCACGCGGCATGATCTTATGCGGATGGGCAGTCTCACCGGCCGCTGTTCCGACGAGTTCGACTGCCGCATAGGCAAACACGACGCCGGACATGACAATCACCAGCGGGAAGGTGCCATGGGGGAAAATCCCGCCGTTGTTGGCGATCACGCTGAAACCGGTTGACTGCCCTTGAATCTGGTAGCGGCCCGCAAGAAAGATGGTGCCTGCGACCAGAAATGTCATCAGCGCAAGGACTTTGATGGCCGCAGCCCAGAACTCGAGCTCCCCGAACAGGGTGACCGAAATGAGGTTTACGCTCACCACGGCCGCCAACGCCAGCAGGGCGATCAGCCACTGCGGGACGCTCCCGAACGACGTCCAGTAGTGGAAATAGGTGGCGATCGCGGTGCAGTCGACAATGGCCGTGAACGCCCAGTTCAGCCAGTACATCCAGCCGGCGACGAACGCCGCCTTCTCACCCAGGAACTCGCGCGCATACGACACGAAGGATCCCGACGAGGGCCGGTGCAGCACGAGTTCGCCCAGCGCCCGCAGGATCAGGAAGACGAAGATGCCGCAGAACGCGTAGCTCAAGAACAGGCCCGGTCCGGCGTTGTGGAGTCGGCCGCCGGCACCGAGGAACAGGCCGGTGCCGATGGCACCGCCGATCGCGATCATCTGCAGCTGCCGGGGCTTGAGGCCCTTGTGGTAGCCCTCGTCCTCCGCCATCAGCGCGGAGTTGTCATACACAGACTGCTTGGGTGCAGTGGTCATCGAACCAGTCCTCGCTCTAGTCAGTTCTTGGGTGACGCAGGATCAACGGAGGAACCCCGGACATCCCACTGCTCCGGAGGTCCTGGTGTATCCCTGACGTCACGAAACGTCATGACAAATCCCGCGACGGCGACGACCGCCGCGATCGCGTAGCCGATGATCGAATACCAACCGGCGTGGAGGTACGCGGTGACCGCGACGATGAACATCGCCAGGAACACCAGGGACATCCCGATCAACGGAATCTTCGCAAACAGATCAATGCGTGCCATGAGACCCACCTCGATAGACCGAATGACGGTGTAAACAGTGAACACCTTCCGACGTTGTGGCGGTGGCGAAAATGGAACTAAGCGCTGATTGTCACGCAACGGAAATACCAGGCCGTGGCGCTTGCCGCCGTCACCGGTGCTGAACGACGGCATTCGCGCGCCGTCCTGAACGTCGTCAGCCCTCAACACTCCGGAACGTTGACCGCCAGCCCGCCCAGCGACGTCTCTTTGTACTTACTGTGCATGTCCATCCCGGTCTGCCGCATCGTCTCGATCGCCTGATCCAGCGAGACCCGGTGGATGCCGTCCCCATACAGGGCCATCTTGGCGGCGTTGACCGCCTTGACCGCCGCAATGGCGTTGCGCTCGATGCACGGAATCTGCACGAGGCCGCCGATCGGATCGCACGTGAGACCCAGGTTGTGCTCGATGCCGATCTCGGCGGCATTCTCGACCTGGCGCGGTGAACCGCCGAGCAACTCGGCCAGCCCGGCCGCCGCCATCGAGCACGCCGACCCGACCTCGCCCTGACAGCCGACCTCGGCGCCCGAAATAGACGCCCGCTCCTTGTACAACACGGCGATTCCCGCCGCCGTCAGCAGATACCTGACCACCGCGTCGTCCCGACGTTTCGGATCATCCATCCCGGGCAAGTATCGCAGCGCCCAAAGCATCACCGCCGGCACGATTCCCGCTGCTCCGTTCGTTGGTGCGGTCACCACTCGTCCACCGCCGGCATTCTCCTCGTTGACCGCCATCGCCGCGACGTTCAGCCAGTCCATCGAGTCCGCGTGTGCGTCGCCGCCCTCCCGCTGCATCAACTGTCGATGCAACCCGGGCGCCCGTCGCCGTACCTCAAGGCCGCCCGGCAACACTCCCTCGGCGTGGAAACCCGCGTCGATGCAGTCGACCATCGCCGTCCAGATCCGCAGCAGACCGCCCCGCACGTCGGACTCCGAGCGCACCGCACATTCGTTGCGCCACATGATTTCCCACATCGACACGTGCTGCTCCTCGCACAACTTCAGCAGCTCGTCACCGGTGGTGAACGGCCACGGCACCTCGGCGGGCGGCTCGGGTGGCTGACCGTCGCGCACGACGAATCCGCCGCCGATCGAGTAGTACATCGCCTCGTGGGACCCGCCGTCAGCGAAGTCGACCGCGAACCGCATCGCGTTGGTGTGCCGGTTCTTGATCTCGGTCGGATGCATGCCGATGTCCGCGGTGGTGAAGGCGACCAGGGTGACACCGCCAAGCAGCAGCGGCTCGCCGCCGTCGATTGCCGCGACCCGTTCGCGACCGGCCTCCGGGTCCACGGTCTCGGGCGACTCCCCTGCCAAACCCAACAAAACCGCGCCGAGCGTGCCGTGCCCGCGACCGGTGGCCGCGAGCGATCCATACAGGTCGACGCACACGCCCGCGACGGACGACACCCGCTCGCCAAGTTCCTCGACGAAGCTCTTCGCCGCGCGCATCGGCCCCACCGTGTGAGAACTCGACGGACCCACACCGATCGAGAAGAGGTCGAAGACGCTGACTGCCATGGGGATTCGCTACCGTGTCGCCATCGGTGGAAACCTCCGCACCGGCCGGATAAACGTCCGGCCCATCGTTGAACGAACCTCTCACGCTACTCGCCCGTGTAGGGGTCGGCGACGTCAACCGGATCTGGATATCCGGCGTCCGTGGAGTCCTGCTCAGCCTGTCCGCTGGATGGTGTGCGGCCGAATATCAGTCGATCACCACAGCAACGGAATGACCTGCGGGTGATGCCGCGAGGCGCGCAGAGGCACGGCGCCGCGGTGCTCACGAATCCCGTCCGAGTTTGACAGCCGCTGGAACCTCGCGCACAGTGAAACATATGAGTCTGTCAGACAGCTGGACAGCCCGGCCTGCGGCCATCAACCGCCAGAACGCGGCTGAGGCGGTCTTCGAGGACCTGCGCGGAGCCATCGGGTCTGGAGAGCTGTCGATAGGCACACGTCTGCCCTCCGAAGCCGCGCTGGCAGAACGCTACGGCGTCAGTCGTCCGATCGTGCGAGAAGCCCTACGCTCGGCACAAACCTTGGGGTTGACTCAAACCCGTACCGGGAGTGGCACTTTTGTGATCGCAACCGCACCGTCACGGGAAATCACGTACGGCGCGTATTCTGCTCGTGACCTCATGGAGGCGCGGCCGGTGATCGAGGTACCCGCCGCCGGCTGGGCAGCGCGACGGCGCACAGACGAGCAACTCCGAGTTCTCACAGAGCTGTGCGCCGAGATGAAGCGTGAGAAGGATCCCGACAAGTGGGTTTTATTGGACTCCCGCTTCCACTGCGTTATCGCCGAAGCATCAAACAACGCGGTCTTCATCAGGGTCGTTGTCGACGCCCGCGACGCATTGGCCGCCCAATCGCAGCTGATCAATCTTGTGGCACACCGCCGACGCGCTTCGAATCGCGAGCACCAACGCATCGTCGACGCAATCACCTCCGGTTCGTCCGAAGACTCACAAGAGGCGATGGGCGATCATCTAGCACGTGTCGCGCGCGCGATGTCGAAGATTTCCCAGCCCGACAGCTGAACGGCCTCGATCACCTCAGATTCGCCAGACGCTCCGGCTGAAGCGCCTCCGTGAGCTGCTCAGCGGTGAGGTATCCATGTTCGAGGACAATATCCTTCACCGACCGGCCGGACGCCTGGGCCTCTTTGGCGACCTCCGTCGATATCAGATATCCCAGAAGCGGATTCAACGCCGTGGCCAGGCCTATGGAGTTGGCGACACGCTCGGACATGACGTCCACGTTGGCGGTGATGCCGTCTACGCAACGCTCTCCCAAGACCGTGCACGCGTTCGTCAGATGCATGAGGCTCTCGGACAAGGAATGCACGATGATGGGTTCGAATGCGTTGAGTTGCAGCTGTCCAGCCTCGGCCGCCATGGTGATCGCGACGTCGTTGCCGATTGCCTCGTATGCCACCTGACTCACCATCTCCGGTATCACCGGATTGATCTTGCCTGGCATGATGCTCGATCCGGCTTGCATGGCAGGGAGATTGATCTCTCCCAGGCCGGCCCGCGGGCCCGAGGACAGCAACCGGAGATCGTTGCAGATCTTTGACAGCTTGACCGCGACCCGCTTGAGGACGCCGGACAGGTGAACGAATGCCCCAGGGTCCTGTGTCGCCTCGATCAGGTTTGCGGCGGTCACCAGCGGCAGATCTGTCAGTCTCGCGAGGTGCGCGATCGCGGACGCTGCATAACCGACAGGAGCGTTGAGGCCTGTTCCGATAGCGGTGGCGCCGAGATTGACTTCGTGCAGCAGCAACGAGGCCTCCGACAAGCGCGCTCGATCTTCTTCGATCATCACCGCGTAGGTGCCGAATTCCTGCCCGAGCGTCATCGGCACAGCATCCTGCAACTGAGTCCTGCCCATTTTCAACATATCTCGAAACTCGAGTGCCTTGCGCGCGAACGCCTGCTCGAGCGTGCCCATGGCGTCCACCAGCGATCTCGTCGCACAGATCGTCGCGACATTGACCGCCGTCGGGTAGGCGTCGTTGGTGGATTGGCTGAGGTTGACATGATCATTGGGGTGGAGCTCTTGGTAGTCACCTTTGCGGTGCCCCAGGATCTCAAGCGCCCGGTTTGCGATGACTTCGTTGGCATTCATGTTCGTCGACGTACCCGCACCTCCCTGGATGACGTCGACCACGAACTGGTCGTGTAATGCACCGTTCGCAATTTCGGCGCATGCCTGCACGATCGCGTCGTGTCGCCTGCTGTCGAGGAGCCCGAGTTCATGATTTGCTGCGGCTGCCGCCGCCTTCACCAATGCGAGTCCCCGAACGAGGTGCGGATAGTGCCCGATGGTGGTGCCGGTGATGGGGAAGTTCTCCACCGCGCGCAGAGAATGGACGCCCCAGTATGCGTCAGCGGGGACCTCCCGGTCGCCGAGCAGATCGTGCTCGATGCGCGTGCTGGTCATCTCTTCACCTCAGGATGTGTTGTTGAACAGTGGTCAGCGGGAGTTGTTCGATGCCGATGGAGCCGCACCGACATTGCTACGTTCGAATATCTGTCAAGCTGACTGACAGATCTTCGAGTATGCCCTACGCCGTCGTGCGCCGTCAAGGGATCGGCCCGGGGTTGACGTCGGTGCGGGATGTGCGCAACACTCACTTCCATTCTGTCTGACAGGTAGACAGATTCTCATCAGGAAGCGCGATGACCTCGAAACAGCACATCACTCTCATCACCACGGGCGGCACCATCGCCAGCCGACACGGATCGGACGGTGTCAGTGTGCCTGTTCTCACTGCCGCCCACCTGCTCGACGAGCACGAAGGTATTCCACCCGATATCACCATCACCGTGCACGAACTGATGAACAACGACTCTGCCGGCCTCACACAGGCGGATATGGAGGACATCAGAACGGCCGTGGCCTCCGCTCTACTCTCTCCGGACACCGACGCCGTGGTGGTGCTTCATGGAACCGACACCATGGAAGAGACGGCCTTTCTCGTGGACCTCCATCACGACGACGACCGCCCTGTCATCTTCACCGGCGCCCAACGCACCGCCGATCATCAAGACCCCGATGGCCCGGGCAACCTGACCGCCGCACTGACTGCCGCAGTCGACCCTGCCAACCGCCGTCGCGGAGTGCTGATCGCGTTCGGTGGCGCACTACTGCCTGCGCGCGGCACCTACAAAGCGCACACCCGCGAGCTCGACGCCTTCCGTCGATGGCCTGACGACGAACCGGTGACCAGGCACGTGCTTCCATGGAACACGCTGTCGGACATACGAGTTGACACCGTCGCTGTCTATCCCGGCGCCGACGGAACACACATCGACGCCTCCGTATCGGCTCACGCCCACGGCATAGTGTTGACGGCATTGGGCTCCGGTAACACCAACCCGACCGTCGTCGACGCTGTTCGACGCGCATGCCAGGCCGGAGTCATCGTGGTCGTCTCAAGCCGAGTGCCGGAGGGTCCCCTGACCGCCTCCTACGGCGGAGGTGGAGGTGGACACGACCTCCAGACCGCCGGAGCGATCCCCGCTCACACCCTGCGTACCGCGCAAGCCCGAGTGCTCCTCACGGCGCTGATCGCCGCACACAGCACAGTCCCCCAGATCGAACAGCGCTTTCGCCGATCCCGGCGCCTCATGACATGAACTCGGGCCGAACTCATCTTCGCTCATGGCCAGCAGGGTGGACGTGAAGTGTGCGTCGATGGGTTCGGCCACGGCCCGGGGTTTCGCCGTCACACGATGACCGTTGCCGTGCCCAAGGTCGTGATCGGTTTCGGCGCAGGTCCAGTCGGCACAACGGCCGCCACGCCGTTGACCACCGGCCGTGCGGCGGTCGCGCGGGCCACCGCGGCGTCGGTGAACACCGACAGACCCAGGTCGGGGTTGTAGCCGTGGATCTCCTTGACGTCGAGTTGGGCCAGGAAGTACAGGATCTGCTTAGAGACCACCTGGCCGGGTACCAGCACCGGGAAGCCGGGCGGATACGGCACGACGAACGTGGTGGACACCAGGGTGCGGCCTTCGGCAATCCGTCGTCCGGCCTCGCCGAGCAGCACGTACTCGCGGTCGGATTCCTCGTATCCGGCATAGAACGCCGCGCGCATGTCACCGAACGAACTGGCACCGTCAGGTCGGAATGCGGGTGCGAACTCGCTGAAGTCCGGCAGTGCGGGCAGGTCCTCGGTGATCTCCTCGACACGCCGGCGCTGCAACGCGCGGTCGGCCTTGCTGGCCGTCCTGGCGCTGCGGTCCAGGTCGGCGGCCACCCTGTGCAGCGCGTTGAGCAGGTAGTGCACGCTGGACCAGGTGACGCCGATCGTGAAAATCAGCAGCACGCTGTTGATCGAGGTCTTGTTGATCTGGATGCCGAACCGCTCCATCAGGACCTTTTCCCGGAAGTCGTACCCGTTCATCCCGGTCTTGCCGATGAACAGCGTGACCCGGGTGGGATCAAGCACGAATTCGTCGGAGCGCCACGCCTCGTTCCAGGCCTCGATGCCGCCCTGGCTGACCTGACGGTAGGAACGCACCTCGGAGGCCCGGTACTCGGCCGGCACCAGGTCGGACTCGTCCAGGATCCGGAACCACTTGCCGATCAGCGGGTCGATGCGGACCCGGTGCCGGAACACCAGCGACATGTTGTAGGCGTAGCGGACCATCTGGAATCCCTCGAGGTCGACCTGGCGGCGCGCCAGGTCCAGCGACGCCAGCAGTTGCTGGTTCGGCGACGTCGAGGTGTGGGTCAGGAACGCCTCCCCGAACGCGTCCCGGCTCTGGGTGTTGAAGTCCTGGTCGCGAATGTGGATCATCGACGCCTGCCGCAGCGCCGACAGCGACTTGTGGGTGGAGTGCGTCGAGTACACCCGGACCCTGGCCCTGGCCGGGTCCGGCAACAGCCGGTGGTCGACCCACTCCGAGCGGTCGACACCTTTCATGGATTCGCGCCAGGTCCGGTACTGCTCGGCGTAGGCCCGCGAAACCAGCCTCTTCTCGAGTTCCTCGGCGGAGATCATCGCGGTGCGCTGGCGCGACCACGGCACCGCGGTGGCAAACGCATACCAGGCCTCGTCCCAGAGGAAGCAGATCTCCGGCTTGATCGCCAGCACCTCTTCCATGACCTGCAGCGGGTTGTACACCACACCGTCGAACGTGCAGTTGGTCAGCAGCAGCATCCGCACCCGGTGCAACTGGCCAGCGGCCTCCAGGTCGAGCAGGGCCTGCTTGATGGTGCGCAACGGCACCGCGCCGTAGATGGCGTACGGCGCCAGCGGGTAGGCGTCCAGGTAGAGCGGGCTCGCCCCGGCCAGCACCAGGCCGTAGTGGTGCGACTTGTGACAGTTGCGGTCGATCAGGACGATGTCGCCCGGCCTGGTCAGCGACTGCACGACGATCTTGTTCGCCGTCGACGTCCCGTTGGTCACGAAGTACGTCTGATCCGAATTCCAGGTCTTGGCGGCCTTGTCCATGGCCTTCTTGAGATTGCCGTGCGGGTCGAGCAGCGAATCCAGCCCACCCGAGGTCGACGACGTCTCGGCCATGAAGATGTTGCGACCGTAGAACTCGCCCATGTCATGCAGCGATTTGGAGTTGAAGATGCTCGCGCCACGTGCAACCGGCAGGGCGTGGAACTGCCCGACGGGCGACGACGCGAACGAGCGGAGGGCGTCGAAGAACGGCGTGGCGAAGCGGGTCCGCATGCCCGCCAGCACCGTGCTGTGCAGATCGGTGGCGTCGTTGAGCCGGTAGAACGTGCGGTCGTAGATGTCCGGTCCCTCGTCGGTGGACGCGGCGATGGATTCGTCGGTGAGCAGATACAGATCGATGTGCGGTCGCAGCTCCCGGATCCACTCGCCGCACTCGACCCAGTCGTAGGTGCGGTCGGTGGCCACCGGCAGGTTCTTGGTGCCTAGCAGCTGCGTCATCAGCGGCAATCGCTGATGCGAACGCAGCGGAAGGTCGTGGCGGATGATCGCGGCCTGGATCTCACCGTTTAGCGCCACCGCGGTGATGGCATCCTCGACGCTCGACACGACCAGCAGTTCGAACTGCACGTCGTCGGCCGTATTGCGCAATGCCCGCAACTGATCGGCCAGACTTTCGGGCACCGCGGACGACGAATCGTCGGCGAGCAGGACGGTGTAGTACTGCTGATGGCGCACCCGGGCCTCGAGCTCCTGGTCTGCCAGCGATCCGGACGTGTCGAAGAGGGCGGCGCAGTCGCCGTAGTCCGAGAGCAGCCGAACCGCCAGCGCGACGCCGTCGGAGAGTAACTCCGTCGCGAGGTCGGCGAGATAGCCGCGGAATTCCTCCAGCTTGGCCGCGCCCGGGTACAGCCAGTACCGCTCGTAGGCGCCGAGGCGATCCAGCCACTTCTTCACCCTGGCCGCTTCCTGCGTGGTGTCCAGTCCGGCTCGGTGCACCGTCAACAGCTGACGGCACGCGTCGTCGAGCAGATTCCAGGTGTCGACCCTCGAATAGGACGGATTGGCTACTGCCGCCAGCGCGGAAACGCGAAGTCTTCTCGGGCGCTCTCTGTCTCGGTTCATGGTGTTTCTATCAATCCTCCGATGGGACGACGATCATATGTGCGGCGAACCGCGTGCCGCCAGGGCCTTGGCGGCACAGCCGGATCTAGATACTGCGCAACGAGTCCTTCAGGAGCACAAAGGTCAACGCTCCGAAGCAGAAGAACCAGACACACGTGCGTCTCGACGTCGGTGGCCGGTACCGAGATGACTGCGGTCGCCCCGGGGGCCGGCAGTGGATGCGCCGCGGGGTTAGAACACCGACAGGCCGCTGGCCGTGGTGAACTCGTCGAGGGCGGCGATCGCGGCCACCGAGTTGCCCGCGGCGTCCAGCCGTGGACCCCAGGCACACAGGGTGCCGTGCTGGGGGATCACGGCCAGCACGGCCCCGCCGACCCCGCTCTTGGCCGGCAGCCCGACCCGGTAGGCGAACTCGCCGGCGGCGTCGTAAGTACCGCAGGTCAGCATGACCGCGTTCATTCGCTTGGCGTCGGTGCGGCCGAGCAACCGCCGCCCGTCCGCCCGCAGCCCGTGCTTGGACAGGAACAGCCCGGCCAGGGCGAGGTCGCGGCAGCTCGCCTCGATGGCGCAGTGCGCGTAGTAGTGGTCCAGCACCCAGTCGACCGGGTTCTGCAGGTTGCCGTAGCTGGCGATGAAATGGGCGAGGGCAGCGTTGCGGTGGCCCTGCTCGGCCTCGGACCGGGCGACCACCCAGTCGGTGTCCAGCTTCGGGTTCCCGGACTCGGTCCGCAGGAACTCGCGCACCGCCCCAGCGGCGTCGCCGGTGGCCGACAGCAGCCGGTCGGTAACCACGAGGGCACCGGCGTTGATGAACGGGTTGCGCGGAATACCGCGTTCGGACTCCAGCTGGACAAGTGAGTTGAACGGGCTCCCGGACGGCTCCCGGCCCACGCCCTGCCAGACCCGGTCGCCGATCTCGGCCAGCAGCAGGGCCAGTGTGAACAGCTTGGACACACTTTGGATGGAGAATGGTCGCTCCACCTGGCCGACGCCGTAGATCTCACCGTCGAACGTGGCCAGGGCCATGCCGAACGCGTCCGGATCGACGCTGGCGAGGGCCGGGATGTAGTCGGCCACCTGGCCGCGGCCGGCGGTGACCGCCGCAGCGGCCATCGCCCGCTCCAACAGCCGCTGGTAATCCACCTGAAGCAGTATGAGCGGGATCCGAGCATTCCTGCCCGAAAGCTGCGCCTTGCCCGCCCGGGTTCGGCGGGCAGACCTGGATCGGGCCAGGATGGGATGTCCACTGCCCTCCGATGAACGGAGGCAGCCGTGCTCCGGCACTCCCACCCGCAGCAGGTCTTCGCGAACACGATTATGCCGACCTCCGCGTGATGCCGACCGTCGGTGAAAGGTGTCGTCGGCAGGGTTGATTGCCCACCCAACGCCTTGTCACGGCCCAACCGACTCCCAATGTCGCTCCTGGAACGAACGTTTGCGGGGAACGGTCAGCGGTCGTCGTCAGCTTGCGGGCACGCAACAAGATCAGTCGTGTTGTCGCGGCAGGTGGGCCCGTTCCCACCAGTTGATGGTTTCGCCCTCGGTGGCCATCTGATAGAGGAGGTGAGCGATGATCTCGATGTGTGTTCCACCGCCGCCGGACCAGCAGAATTTCCACAGCTCGCGGGCGGCTCGGTGATAGTGGTGGATCGTCTCGTCGACGACGTAGGCGTCGATCTCGCCGGTGCGGTAGCGGTCGATCGCGGCCGTAATGTGCTCGATGAGCTCAGCTAGTCGCGCCTCGTGGTAGGCGGCTACGCGTTCACGCGCGGCCCGGCGTTCGGCCTTCGTCCCCACACGGGGACGATACCGCGGCGAGCAGCCGTCATCGCCTGCCATGGCTGACCCTTCCCTCGAAGGGGATGACTTTCCCAAAGCGCCTTAAGCGGTTCCAAAAATGGACAGGCGAATGGCGCAGGCGCCAGTTATTCGACGACGATGTCGTTGCCGGACACCGATACGGTGCCGCGTCCAAGAGGCCAAACTTTCGACAGCATCTTGAACGTCGTTCCGAGTCCGGGGATCTTCGCGAAGATCTGTTGGGGTCCGCGGACCATCTGTCCGTTCTCGACGTCGTAAGCGGATTGGTGCCACGGGCAGACCAGTCGCCCGTCCTCCATCGATCCGGCCGCCAGGTCTGCGCGGAGATGTCGACACCGCCACGTGACCGCGAAGTATTTGCCGTCGATTTTTCCGATGGCATACGGTCCCGCATCGAGTTGCGGCGCTTGCATGGTGCTGTTGCGAACTGCCGAGGGGCGGAGAACCCCCAAGACAGTGGACGGGCGGCCCGAACTCAGCTTCGCCGATTTCGGCGCTGGTCGACAACACATGCGCCCGGCCCTTGTCGGGCGGAAGCCCCCGGGCCAGGGAGAACCCGTCCCGCTCGACCGGTTCAAGTTCGGCCCAGAACCTGACCACGCAGTCGTCTACGACTGAAGCGCCACTTGCCGATCCGACGATCCACTCCATTAGCACCGTAGCCCGAAGGGCGATCGCGGGACGTACACCGGCTGATCGGGTTCGCGGTCGAAGCGGTAGCTAGTTGGGCGACGCCGAGGTAGGCGGGCGCGGACGCTGTCGTCGGATGACGAAGCCGCCAGCACCAACCGGTGCCTGGCAGGAGCGCCGGAGGCTCGAAAGCCTGGAGTCACCGTGTCCGAGTATCACGACAATGTCTTCATCGTGGGCCGCTGGTGCACGTCCTACCGTGGCTATCGCGTGCGGTGGCAGCATGTGCGTATGACCACAACGACTCTTTCCTGGGATGTGGTGCCCGTCGACAAGCCGGACGATGTCAATGTCGTGATCGGGCAGGCGCACTTCATCAAGACGGTCGAGGACCTGCATGAGGCGATGGTGGGGGTGAGCTCGTCGCTACGGTTCGGGCTGGCCTTCTGCGAGGCCTCCGGGCCACGGCTGGTTCGCCGCACCGGCAACGATCTTGAACTCGTCGAGCTCGCGACCCGCAATGCTCTGGCCATCGCCGCCGGGCACTGCTTCGTAATCTTCTTGCGTGACGGGTTCCCGGTCAACATCCTCAACCCGGTCAAGGCGGTACCCGAGGTCTGCACGATCCACTGCGCCACAGCCAATCCGGTTGACGTCTTGGTCGCGGTGACCCCGCGTGGCCGTGGCATTGTGGGCGTCGTCGACGGACAGGCGCCCCTCGGGGTGGAGACCGATCGCGACGTGGCCGACCGGCGCGACCTGCTGCGCGCCATCGGTTACAAGCTCTAACAGCACCCCGTGCGGAATGCGGTGAGTTCCGCACGTTGATCGCAGGGAGTTGCCTTTGATGCAGTGGTGGCAGTTCCGGCGGTGATCCGACTCGCCGCTCGCTCACTGCGCTGATCGCGATCGATCGACGAAGTCGCGCTGCGATCGCTTTGGCCGCCCCATCCCACCACACCAGGCAGGCCGTGATCGTCGCTCTGCGGCGAATTGCACAGCGGCCCGTTTGGGCGCCCGGAGTGCGAATCTTGGGCAATCTGCCAATTTCGCGCACCGATCGCGCAGATTCGCGCGAACGATCGCGATCGCGGACCTGCCCGGTACCGCGGGCTGATGGCGGAGCGGCAAGGCCCGAGAGGAAGCCGGTGAGCGCGACGGGTCAGGTCCAGGCGGCTACAAGTGGCGCCAATGGGATCACCTCAAGGAAGAACGGTGCCGCACAGAGATCGAAACTCAGCGACGCGCATCGGTGGCCGACCTCTACGAGTGAGCCGTGATGTCAACCAGGAGACCTTCTGCGTCGAGACCTTCGCCGGGTGCCCGGTCGCGGCTTTGGACCTTCCTATGTTGGCGAGTCACGCGGCGATGGATCATTCAGAAATGGCCACATTGAGTTAGGTAGGCGACAGGTGCTGGCGATGCTCAGCGCGTGCGGGGGCCTGCTTGGCCTCGGGTATGGGCGCAGCTTTATCGGTGAACCTCGGCTGAACCCCCTGTCGAACTGGATCGCCCCCTCCGACGGCCCCGGATTCGGCGGTGCGACGAGCATGGACATGAGCATGTACATGGAGATGTTCGTGTGGCACAACGAGATCCGACGCACCGTCGAGGAAATCCCTGGTGTGCGAACGACGACCGAATTCGCTTCTCCCGATCTCGCTGCTCTCCTACACGCCGCTCACACGCTGCGTGCCGCGCAAGCCCGAGTGCTCCTCACAGCGCTCATCGCCGCCCACAGCACAGTCCCCAGATCGAACACGCATTCGCCGAGCGCCTCATGACATGAACCCGCTCGCGATGCGTAGCTATATGTGAAGTACGGGCTGCGGGAATCAGGTTGTCGCTTGGCCCGCCGGCAGGAGGGTGGCCGGGTCCTGGTAGGGCAGGCCGTGTGCCTCGGCCACTGGTCGCGAGACGAGTTTGCCGCCGAGGGTGCTGAGGCCCTTCGCCAGGATCGGATCACGCGCGGCCGCGCCCGCTACGCCGTGCTCCGCGACGCTGACGACGTACCGCAGGGTGGCACTGGTTAGCCCGAGGGTGGAGGTGCGGGCGACGGCGCCGGGGATGTTGGCGACGCAGTAGTGCACGACACCTTCTTCGACGTAGGTCGGCTCCGAGTGCGTGGTCGGCCGGCTAGTCTCGAAGCAGCCACCCTGATCGATGGCGATGTCGACGACGACACTGCCGGGCCGCATGCTCTTGATCATGTCGCGGGTAACCAGTTTCGGCGCTTTCGCGCCGGCAACCAGCACGGCGCCGATTACCACATCGGATTCAGCCACGTACGCCGCCGTCCGCGCCCGGTTGGGGACCACCAGGTCAAGCCGGCCACCGAACACGTCGGAGAGGTAGGACAGGCGCGCCGCGTTGGTGTCCAACACCCGTACCATCGCCCGCAAACCGAGAGCCATCTTGGCGGACTCGGTTCCGGCGACGCCGCCCCCGATGATGGTGACCTTTGCGGCGGGGGTGCCCGGGATCCCGCCCAGCAGCAGACCCGCCCCGCCGGCGGGACTCTCCAGATGATGGGCGGCGGCCTGGACAGCCATCCGCCCGGCAACCTCGCTCATCGGCGTGAGCAGCGGCAGCCGCCCGTCCGCTGTCTGCACAGTCTCGTATGCGATCGAGTCGATACGTCGGTCGAGGAGGAACTCCGTGAGCCGGCGGTCGGCCGCCAGGTGCAGGTAGGTGAACAGCTGCTGACCAGGGCGGAACCGGTCATATTCCTCGGGGATGGGCTCCTTGACCTTGACGATCAAGTCCGCAGCAGCAAACACATCGTCTGCGGTGCCGACAACCCGGGCGCCGGCCGCAACGTACTCGTCGTCGGGAAAGCCGCAGCCCGACCCAGCGCCGGCCTGCACTACGACCTCCCGGCCGTCGTAGACCAACTCGGCAACGCCGTCGGGCTGCACCGACACCCGGCCTTCCTTCTCCTTGATCTCCTTCGGCACACCAACTACCAACCCGGCCATACCCGCTCCCTCCTTACTCCGGCCCACATCGAGCTTGTGTGTCGACGTCGCCGGCCGACCCCCCATTCTCATCAGTCAGTGCAGCGACTCGAAGAGCAAACCGATTGCCTGTCACATCAAAGCCAGACTGACATAGCTTGCAGGGCCTACCGTGGGACGCTACGCCGTGAAGGCTCTGAAGAAGGCCGAATCGGCACTCCACCGCGGCGGCTACGTCATGAATACCGGCGCTGCATTTCCCCGGACTTTCGGCCCTGGCCACGGACCTAGGGCGGCATCGTCAAGTTATCTGAGAATGCTTGTGGCGCAGTCGATGTGAATGGAGAGTAGGTGGCGAAAGGCATTGGCCGACTGTGTTTTTCATGCCGTTGCGGTAGTAATCCCAGGTGAGATGGTGTCCTTGGTCGGCAATCACACTTGCCACACCAGTCACACACTTAACTGCGCGGCATTGCGGCTAGCCCGTCATGGCAACTGGGCCGGCAAGCGGATCCGTCGATGTGCGGCCGTTTGCGGCGACACGTTCGGTCCAGTGCGACCCGTCCCACCAGCGGAATTCGTACCGGCCCGTCGGGTCGGCATGCCAGCTGCCAGTTCTGGAATCTGGCTGTCCGCCAGTTACCAATGCCTCGGTTGGGGCGGTGTTCGCTGCACCGTCGGCCAGGGGAATGCCGCCGCGCAGCCGGACAGCGCCCGGCAGGTCCAGGCTGCGCTGTCGTTTGGCGACGTCGACGCCCGCGACTGCGAGCGATCCCAGGGCCGTGCAGCTGCCGGTCTCAATTTTGGTGAGCCGGCCTCGGCTGATGACGGCGCGAACCCCGGTAACCGTGAAGGCGACGCAGACATTCACCTCGATCGTGCCCATTGAACGGCCGTCCACGTACAGCTCGACCGAAGGGTGGTGTGCCGACCTGATCTGGTGCGTCGCCAGCACCACCTTCTCATCGCTCGTCGGTGCAGCAAGCGTCCGCTGGGCAGCTTGTTTGAGGGCGTCGTACTTCCTCCAGCCGGCAGACAGCAGATCGACAAGGCTCAATCCCAGGAGTTTGTCTGTGGCGCTGGCTATTTCGTCCTCGGCCGCAGTACGTGCGGGTCCGACGGCGAGGAATGGTCCAACCGTTCCGTGGTCTCTCAATGATCCGGCCACCGCGTCGACCGATGAGCCGTCGGTGTCAGCGAAGAGCAGGTCTCGCAGGGTGGCAGATTCATTCAGTGCTGTGGTCATCATCGACCTTCCGTGACAGACAGCGAACTTTGGCCCGGATGTGTTTCCACCCGGATGGCATGCGTTTCTCCACCGGGCTCTGACTCCTCGAGCAAGGAGCTGATCGGGCTGGTGTCCTCCCGCGGGACGGCCTTGACGTCCGGGAGGGGTTGGTGTTGTTTCGGCCGGCGACGGCGAACGACCTTCGCGGCGCCCAGCGCTGCGACGACAAGCACCGCGATCAGCACCCACGGGATCGTCGACGGCGGCGGTGGCGGTGGCGGTGGCTCGGCCAGCAAGGTGAAGTCGGCAGCCAGCAGGACACCGCCCGGGCAGCTGGCCCGCAGCGTCAGACGTTCGCCGCCAACGTGTTCCGGCACCAACACGCCCGACTCGAAATGCCCGGACGGGCCTTGGGCTGCGTCGGGCAACGGGGTGCCGTCATCCCAAGCTAGGCTCACCGGACCTGTTGGTGTCGTGCACGTCAACCCATCGCCGGTGGCCCGCACGACATCCCCGGAATGACCGCTGGCGGGCTGAAGCGTCAGTGTGGAAGGCCCAGCCGTCGAGTCTGTTTCGCTTGGCACGGTGAACGCCTGGCTGGAGGTGACCTCAGGGTTGGTGCGGCAGGACGCAACCACCCGGTGATCACCGACGGCCGCCTCGGGGACAGTCAGCGATACTTCGAAGCTACCGGCCGGAGCGGCCCGCAATGAGTCCACACCGTCCCAGCGCAAGTCGACATCGCCTTCCCTGCAGGCAAAGCCGGCACCCGAGGCGGTCACGGCGGAACCCGGCAGGCCATGTCCGGGGTGCAGATTCAGGGTGGGTTCGACGGCAACCGCCACTTTGAATGGCGCGCTAGCGCTGTAGGTTCCGCAGGTGGCAGTGATCTCATAGTCACCGGTCGCCGCTTCCGCGGGCACTTGGAACCCGAGTGTGCTGCCCGCCCCGCCGATGGATCCGTTCAGTGGCCCGCGATCCCAGTGAAACGACAGCGGACGACAATCGCCGAATCCCGTTGCGGTGGCCGTCACGCTGGTCCCGGGCAGCCCCTGGGCGGGTTTCAGCGTGAGATCCGGCGCGATGACTTCGAACGGTGTGGACAACTCATTGGACCCGCACGCCACAGTGACGGTGTGCCGGCCGGCGCCGCTGCCCGACGGCACCTGAAAATCGAACTGCGCATTGGCGCGATTGTCCGCGAGGCGCACGCGCGAGATTGTCAGATCGTCACCATCCCACTGCGGCGTGAGCCCGGTGGTGACCGCCTGCACGGGCCCTGCGACATAGTCGCCCGCAACGCAGTTCCGGATGTTAGTAAGGGTGGCGGTGACCTGAGAGTCGAGACCGCCCGAATCGGGTGTCACCGTTAACGCCGAGGCCGGCTCGGCGACGATGAATGGCTGCCGCAGAATGGCCTGCCCATCACACACCGCGACAACCATGTGCTGCCCGGAGCTAGCCGAGGGCACGGTGAGGTTGGCCGAGGCGGTCCCATCGGTCGTCGACGCCGAACTGAGCGTTGTCTCGTTGTCCCAACTGAACGACACCTGTTGGTCGTCGCAGAAGACGAATTGCGTGACGGTAGCGGTGAAGGTATCGCCCGGCGACCCTTGCGACGGCGCTAGGTCCAAGGTGGGGGCTGACGATGGCGATTGCCCCGTCGATGATTGAATCGCTGGTGCTCGTCGGCGGGTTGGACGTGCTCTCAGATGGAGTTTCCGACACACTCGCGGTGGTTGTAGCCGGGCTCGGCGTCGGCGATGGGGATGTCGTCGGATCGTCAGCGTGCGCCAATCCCCCGGTGAGCGCCGCCATCGTCACCAGGCTCGCCGACCCGAGTGCAGCAGCAACGGCGCGCCATGGGTGACCTGATACCCGTGGGTGCGCCGCGGGCGTGTGACCGTGCCCCATCCCCATAGCATTGCGCTTCAGCTCGCCGCTGACGTGAGTAATCCACTACGCGTGTCAGGCACCCGGTAGCGCAACCAAGATTTGGATCAGGCTACCCATCTGGGAAACACCGATGACCGAAGCGCCGACGCTCGAAGATCGCAAGGTGGCAGTCGAAGAAGGCAAGCTGAAGATGGAACAGGACAAATTGGCGTTCGAGAAGTCGTGGCGCAAAGTCCTGGGAGCCGGCATCCTGACGGCGACGGTAGCGCTAGCGGCGCGCTAATCCTCGCAAAGGGCAGCTTCCGCAAGGCCTTCGGTGTCATCGGACTTACCGCGAGGCGTGTCGGCCACCGAGTTGCCAATGCCGTCG
Organism: uncultured Actinomycetota bacterium; assembly: GCA_963779655.1. Classification (GTDB taxonomy): domain Bacteria; phylum Actinomycetota; class Actinomycetes; order Mycobacteriales; family Mycobacteriaceae; genus Mycobacterium. Next base: position 469,577 of record CAVZZD010000010.1, read on the forward strand.
AGTGTCGCCATCGGTATGCATGCAAGCAGGACGGCTGCGCGCCAACCCGCACCTCTCAGGCCGCCCAGCCGCGGGGGTGCGGTCGAGGCCGGGACCCTGATGACAAATCGGGCACGTCGCCTATCAATTCCGCGTCGGCGTGACAAACGCAAATCTCGCCGAGATCGCTTGGGAGCGGTGCTGATTCGGCGAAGCACTTGACCCCTTCGTACCACTCGGCCCCCGACGCAAAGCTAAGAAGCTGCGATGAGTGCGGCTCCCCCACCCAAGGCGAATGCCCGGATGGGAAACTGGACACCGTGTTGATCATCGGATTTCCCGCCGGGATGTTGGCGTGCAACTGCTACGTCATCGCCGCCGGGCCAGGCGCGGACGCCGTCGTCGTCGATCCGGGCCAGCGGGCGGCCGCGCCGCTGCGCCGGATCCTCGACGACAACCGGCTTACGCCGGCCGCGGTTTTGATCACCCACGGCCACATCGATCACATCTGGTCCGCGCAGAAGGTGTCCGATTTCTACGGCATCCCCACTTACATCCATCCCGAGGACCGGGTCATGCTGACCGACCCGATCCGGGGCATCGGTCCACGGGTCGGTCAGCTCGTGGCGGGCGCGCTGTTTCGCGAGCCCACGCAGGTCATCGAACTGGGGCCGGCCGGGGACAAGCTCGAACTCAACGATTTCACTGTTGCCGTCGAGCACACGCCCGGGCACACCCGCGGCTCGGTGGTCTTCATGGTGCCGGACGGCCCGTCCAACGTCGTCTTCAGCGGAGACACGCTGTTCAAACAGTCGGTGGGTCGTACCGATCTGCCGGGGGGCAGTGGGCGCGACCTGCTGCGCTCAATCATGGAAAAAATGATGGTGCTCGACGATCGCACCGTGGTACTACCCGGACACGGTCCCGGCACCACGATCGGTGCGGAGCGCCGCACCAACCCGTTCCTCGAAGGCTTGGCACTGTGAGCGAATTTCGCGCTATGGCGGCCAGCTTGCGGGCGTAGGTGACCGCGGCGGTCCGCGCGCAGTCCGCTGGTAGGCGATTCGACGAGATGGCTCAGCGAGTGCGATTCACCGACCACGATCTCGGCGGGCTCTTGCTACCAGGTATATGACCTACCGGCGATGCCCGTGGGTGAAGGACCGTTGTCACCGCCGCTCGTCAACGCCGTCAACCCCATGCTGGACCTGGAGCGGATGCTCGGGATCACCGGCGCCGGTGAGGATTTGACGATCATCCCGTCCATGGACGATTAGTATCCGATATCGAGCTGCTCACCAAGAATCTGCCCGCGCCCTGTCGCTTCCTGTTCACGGAAACATCGACGTTCGGCAACGCCTTCGACGACTTCCACAAGATGACGTACCAGGACCCACCTGATCGGGCACTAACCCAAGCTGCGGCCGCCTACCCCGATGCACAAACCCGATTCGGCCAGAAGCCGCCACTCCGCCAAGCATCGGCCCGTCAACCGTCCTATACGACGGATTCGAATATCGCGGATTACCGGTAAACTACGTGGGACTCGTTATTATGTTGTGCTGCTACCTATCTCAGGATACCGCTACCTCGCCGATCATTTTTCCGGGGCTCGGCGGCGTACGACTTGGTCGCGATTCCCTGCGCCGCCCAACCGATGGCGCCGGTCCCCGACCGGGGGACGACCGAGCATCGAGGCAAGCGGGTAAGACGAGGCAAATTAGGCCGTTGTCGCCGAGCCAGCGGTAGAGTGTGCTGAAGTGGCGGTCCGAAGCGACGGGGGGCTCGCTCGGACCGCCACCAGTTCAGCGCATTCCGACGATCGGGGCGTGCTCGCGGATACGGCCGGTCGTCTGGTGGAGTTCTTCATATACTTCATAGCAGAGACAGAACGGTCTGTCTACGGTGGTATCGTGAGACTTTGACATGGACATCACCGACACTGCCCAGCGTCGGCCGGCCGGGGCGGCCCGCGAACGAATTCTGAGTACGGCCTATGCGCTGTTCACCCAGCGCGGGGTCCGCGCGGTGGGCGTCGACGAGATCATCAGCCAGTCCGGGGTGGCCAAGGCCACCATGTACCGGCACTTCCCGACCAAAGACGATCTCGTGTTGGCGGTGCTGCAGCGTCGCGAACAACTGTGGACCTTTGACCTAGTCGAGCGTCAATCGCGGCTTCGCGGCAGCACCCCCGAAGAGCAGCTGCTGGCCATCTTCGACGTGTTCCACGACTGGTTCCAAAAGCATGAGGACTTCGACGGCTGCTCTTTCATCAATGTGCTGATCGAGTTGGGTGCCACTCACCCAGCCGGACAGGCCAGCATCCAATATCTGGGCAACATCCGCTCGATCCTGCGCCAACGCGCCGAAGCCGCCGGTCTGCGCGACCCCGACAGCTTCGCCCGGTCGTGCCACATCCTGATGAAGGGCTCCATCATCTCCGCCGCCGAAGGCGACCGAGAGGCCGCGCACCGCGCCCAGGACATGGCCCGCACCCTCATCGAACAACACCTGACGACCAGCCGATAGCTGGTAGACGCGGCGCTGGGGGGTCGTGGCTGGTTTCGGAACCCGCGGGTCAGGTCGGAGGCAGAGCCCGCCGCCATTCGTTGTGGACGTCCCAGCCGTCCACCACCTCCACCAATGCCATGACTCCAGTGGGGTAAACGAGGGACACCAGCCAACGGCGCGAGCCGCCTTCACTAACGGAAAACCCCGCTTTCAGAAATTGCTTGAGCCACTTGATCTTCAGCTGATCCCGCCGGAAATCAAACGCCACAACCGCCTCGCCTGCTTGAAGCCGAGACCTGAGATCTGAAATTCCCAAGGCCTTCTCGACCCACTTGGAGTACTCCTGGACAGAGCAGCGCAAAGTGTCATCGGTGAGTTCGAGCGCGGCTCGCGTTGAGTTCGGGTTGAGGCGGTTCTCCACCAAGTAGACCTCGGCGCGTGGTGGTGGCGACAGGGTCATATCAGGGCTTTGGTTGGTCGTCGACCTTGACGTCGAATTTGACGTTGCGGGCGGCCACACTGGTGACAGCCACGTTGACGCCGTAGGTCTGACCGGCATCCGCCAGTTCGTAGTGAAGCCGAACGCACGAGAAGAGCCGGTGCGGTCTCGGACGCAATGTGTGCTGAACACGAAGCGACCACCAAGACGCAACCAAGAAACGGCATCCGAATCAGATGCCATGACGACGATCTGCGTTTCGAAACGATCATCGCCAGCAAGTCTAGGACGCCCGCCATCCGGTCCCGTCCGACCAGCGTGCCAAGCGCGACCCGCCATGCGTTGACGTAGGCCTGCACCTTGTACGGCTTCAGGGTCGACAGCGCGCAGGGCCTGCTCCGGTTGGAGAAGGACTTGGCGTTGCTGCTCGTGGTCACGGTCGTTCGGGGCTGCGACACCAGATCGACGAGGTCGGTGAGGTGCGCCAGTGGGGCCGCCGGCGAAGCCGGCAACGGCTCAGGTAGTGGCGGTGCCATCGGTAGGTTCGCCAGACTTCCCTCCAGCGCTAACGCGGCGCGATCCCGATGTCCGGGCTCGGAATAGTCGATGATCTGGCGCCGTACGAAGCGTCGCAGAACCGTGCAGTAATGAATCGACCCACGTCTGGCAGGAGAGGACGCTTGTTGGCGCGCGCGTGGCGGCCCGATCGCGTTTCAGTCTGTCTGAGGCGTCGAAATGCAGGCA